>NZ_CP162511.1:0-1398216 GCF_040939305.1 Herbiconiux sp. A18JL235 | reverse complement strand
TCGGGAAGGCGGCGAGGTTGCCGATGTGGTCGTAGTGCGCATGGGTGACGACGAGGGTCTGCTCGGCGTCCATGTCGATCCCGAGCGCCGCGTAGATGTCGGGGATCTCGGCGACGAAGGTGCGGTTGCGGTTCGCCCCGCCCTGCACCGAGAAGCCGGTGTCGAAGAGGATGGTGCGCTCGGCGTTGCGGGCGACCCAGACGAAGTAGTCCATGTCGATCGGCCCGTCGGGCTGCCCGTGCACGTGGTAGTTGAGGTAGACCTCGGCCCGGTGCCCGTGGCGGGTGCCGTACTTGACGATGGTGAACTCGTACTGGTCGCTCATGCGACGTCAGCTCCCTCGGTGTCGGCCTCGCTGGCCGTGCCGGCGGGCGCGGGAGGCCAGCCGCCGCGGCGCTCGAGCATGAGGTCGCGGAGCGCCCTCGGCTGACGGCCCGTGAAACGCTCCACCACGTCGGTGAGCCTGGCCAGGTGGCCCGCCCTGATCATCCGGCCGAAGGTCACCATCCCGTCGCTCCCCCACGGCACGGGCGACTTCGAGAAGTCGCCTGTGGCGTCGCGCGGCACGCCGAGGGCGTCCCACATCGCATACATCTCGTCGTCGCTCAGGTCGACGATCGTGATGGGCGCACCGCTCAGCTCGGCGATCATCTCGCCCACCTGTCGGTAGCTCAGCAGCTCCGGCCCGGTGACGTCGTAGCCGGTGTCGGGTTCTCCGGCGCCGAGCATGATCTCGGCGGCGACCGCGGCCACGTCGGAGCGCGCGACGAAGCCGACGAGCCCGTCGCCGGTGTTGCCGATGCTCTGCCCCGAGGTGATGGCGATCGCCGCCTGGTTCTCGGCCATCGCATCCGCGTACTGGTTGTTGCGCAGCACGTTCCAGGTGAGTCCGCTCTCCCGGATGAGGGCCTCCGTGAACTTGTGGTCGGCGACCTCGACGGAGTTCACCTCGTCGCGCTCGGTGCCGATGAAGGAGGTGTAGACGATGTGCTGCACCCCGGCTTCCGCCGCCGCCTCGACGGCGTTGCGGTGCTGCCCCTGGCGGCTCGGCCCGGCCTCCATCGCCGAGACGAGGAACAGGCGGTCGCCCCCGCGGAAGGCCTCGAGGAGCGAGGCCTTGTCGTTGTAGTCGGCGTACCGGGCGTCGACTCCGCGGCCACGCCAGGCCTCGAGGGTCTTCTGGTCGCGGCTGGTGACCACGAGCTGGTCGGCGCCCTGCGCCTCGAGCAGCCGTTCGGCGACGGATGCGGAGACGTAGCCTCCTACGCCGGTGACGATGTTCATGCGGTTTCCCCTTCGAAACTGCCGGGTCGCATCGATGCGCCCCGTGGCTCCATGCTGTCGCACGGATTGTATGATGTCAATATCGTCTGACAATCTGTGTCGACGGGCGTCGGACGGTCAGCCCTCGACCCCGGCGCGCCAGGCGGAGACGAGGTCGTCGTCGATGCCCGCCGGGTCCCAGAGTCCCGCACCGCCGCCGTAGCGGTTGGTGTTCTGCACGCTCGCTCCGCCGTCGACCGAGAGCACGGCGCCGGTCACGTAGGAGGAGTCGTCGCTCAAGAGGAACGCCACCGCCGCCGCCACCTCGTCGGGCTCCCCGGCCCGCCGGAGGGGCGAGGTGCTCGCACGCTTCTTCATGTCCTGGATGCCCGCCTCACCGAAGATCGGGGTGGGCACGATGCCCGGGGCCACGCCGTTCACGCGCACTCCGATCGGGCCCGCGTAGACCGCAGCGCCGTGCACCAGACCGATCACGCCGTGCTTGGAGGTGGTGTAGGCGAGCAGGTCGGCGGCGCCGCGGAGGCTCGCGATCGAGGCGGTCACGACGATGGAACCCGTCGTGCCGGTCTTCACGAAATGACGCAGCGCCGCCCGGGTGCCGAGGAACGGGCCGCGGAGGTTCACCGCCATCACGGCGTCCCACTCGTCGACCGCGGCGTCGGTGAGCTGCACGCCGGGCTTGCCGGCGATGCCGGCGTTCAGGTGGTGCAGGTCGGCCGACCCGAAGGTGGAGATCGCCGCCTCGATGTAGGAGTCGACCCCGGCCTCGGTCGACACGTCGGCCTGCACCCCGATGGCCTCGCCGTCGAGAGCGTCGGCGGCGGCCTTCGCGCGATCGCCGTCGAGATCGACGATCACGAGCTTCGCACCTGCGGCGGAAAGCCTGTCGACGACCGCAGACCCGATCCCGCCGGTCCCTCCCGTCACGATCGCGACCTTGCCCTCGAGCCCTGCGTACGTCATCGTGCCGCCTTTCCTCTACGGCCCAGGGCCGCTCCGGGCGCCGGGCGCTCCCTCGCGCCCTGAGTCTCACCTCGGATTGTCTGACAGTAATATATTCTCGCCCCCCGTGCATCCGGCGCAACCCGGCCCGCCGCGCGGCTGACAGACAGGATGCGTGCCCGCTGTATGATCGGCACACCATCCCGCCGCGAAGGAGGCACGATGACCGCTCCCAACACCCTCTCTCAAGCCTGGTCGAGCGCACACGTCGACCGCGTCGCGGCCCCGTTGCGCGAACAGGTCATCTCGGCCCTCCGCTCGGCGATCCTCGACTTCACCCTGCGCCCCGGCCAGCGCCTCGTCGAGCGCGAGCTCATCGAGCAGCTCGGGGTCTCGCGCACCACCATCCGCGAGGCGTTGCGCGAGCTCACCAGCGAAGGCCTCGTCACCGTCGTGCCGCAGCGCGGGGCGATCGTGAGCGCCCCTTCGCTCGCGGAGGCCGAAGACCTCTATGAGATCCGCGCCGTGCTCGAATCGATCCTGGTGGAACGATTCGTCGAGCGCGCCACCGACGAACAGCTCGCCCGCCTCGACGACGCCGTCGAGAACTTCGCGGAGTTCTCCACCGGCGAGCAGGAGATCAAGCTCGTGCTCGACGCCAAGGACGGCATCTACGACGTGCTCATCAAGGGCGCGGCGAGCCCCACTCTGCAGAACATCATCGAGGGCATCCAGGCCAGGGTGCGCATCCTGCGGGCGACCTCGATGGCCGAGCCCGGGCGCGCCGTCGAGGCCGCAACGGAGCTGCGGGCCATGGCCTCGGCGGCCAAGAAGCGGCACGCGAAGGAGGCCGCAGAACTCTGCGCCACGCACGTGCGCAACGCCTCGAAGACCGCCCTGCTGCACCTGCGGCAGGCCGACAACGGCTCCGACCAGAACTGAGCTCCGGCCCGCGGTGCGGGCGGGCAGACGGGTTGACCATTCAGCCAGATCATCATATTGTCTGACAAACACACGTGATCTGAACTCAATGGAGAGGACGTCATCATGCCTGCACGCTCACAGCACAGCCGGGGCCGACACCGCATCGCGAGAGGCACCCTGGGAGGGGCGCTCGCACTGGGTCTCGCAGCCTCGCTCGCAGCCTGCGCTCCCGGCGCCGATTCCGGATCGGGCGGCGCAGCCGACACCCTTGCGGCCGGCGACCCGAACGCCCCTGAGGTGACCGACGTCTCGCTCACCGGCATCAAGGGGCCGGGCACCATCCCGTTGCAGCTCGCCGCCGACGAGTTCGGCAGCGAGTACGGCCTCACCATCGAGCCGTACTTCGTCGACAACTCCGGTGTGGCGGTCACCTCGGTGATCTCGGGCGACGCCGCAGCGGCGAACACCAGCTACTTCGGCGTCATCGACGCCATCAAGCAGGGCCTCGACCTCGTCGTCATCGCTGAGGGGTGGGCGTCGTCGCCCGGCACGAGCTCCCTCGAAGCGCTCGAATCGTCGGGGATCACGTCGCTCGCCGACCTCGAGGGCAAGACCGTGAACGTCATCTCGCTCTCGTCGAGCCACGCCATCAAGCTGCGCGACGCGATGCTGAAGCAAGACCTCGACCCCGACGCCGTGAACTGGGTCGAGCTGCCCTACGGCGAGGTCGCCGCCGCCCTCGAGCAGGGCACCGTCGACGCCTCGAGCGCGGTCGGCCCGACGCTCGCCGCCGTTCGCGGTCTCGGCAGCGTGAGCGTGTTCGACTACGGAGCCGACGACTATGAGGGCATGGCCGAGTCGGGCTGGGTGGCCTCGCGTCAGTTCGCGGAGAAGAACCCGAACACCATCGCGGCGATCCAGTGCGCGATCTTCGACGCGCAGGGCGCCCTGGTCGATGACCGCGCCTACTTCGAGGAGCAGTTCTCGGCGTTCCTCGGTGCTCCCGCCGAGGTGGCCGCCAAGGAAGTGATGCTCGAGTACCAGACCTCGAACCGTCTCGACGAGATCCAGCGCAACGCCGACGTCTACTTCTCCAGCGGCCGGCTCACCGAAGAGTACGACCTTGCCGCACACGTGCTGCCCGCGCCGGAGAGCTGCTGATCGTGGCCATCGCCGTGACGTCCACGAGCCCCCCCGGCGGCACTGCCGCCGCCACGTCCCCGCCCCCGCGCCGCACTCGCGCGCGGGGGCGGGCCCCCCGCCGCACCGCGCTCTGGCGCGGGCTCGCCGGCGCGGTGGGGCTGGCCCTGCTGCTCGAGATCGTCTCGCGCGCAGGCCTCGTCAACCCCGACTTCCTCCCCCCGTTCTCGAGCGTGCTCACCAAGTCGGTGCTGCTCTGGACAGAGGCCGACTTCCGGGCCGATGTGCTGGCCACCCTTCTCACCTACGTCTACGGCATGCTCATCGCCTGCGCCGTCGCCGTGCCGCTCGGCATCGCGCTGGGACTGTTCAAGCCCGCCTACCGCAGCGCGCGCGCCATCGTCGAGCTGATGCGCCCCATCCCGCCGGTGGCGCTCGTGCCGCTCGTTCTCCTCATCCTCGGCGCCGGGCTCGAGATGAAGCTCGTCATCGTCGTCTTCGCCGCCGTCTGGCCGATCATGTTCAACACGCTGTACGGCGTTCACGACGTCGATCCCTACGCCAAGGAGATGGCACGCAGCTTCGGCGTCGGCCGCTTCGGCGTGGTGCGTCGCATCGTGCTCCCGTCTGCAGCCCCGTTCATCGTGACAGGAATCCGCATCGCCTCCTCGATCGCGCTCATCGTCGTGATCACCGTCGAGCTCATCGCCGGCGGCGCCCAGGGCATCGGCGCCTTCATCTCGCGCGAGCGCGCCTACGGCGACGCCGAGTCGTACCTCGCCGTGCTGGCGGCAACCGTCACCGCGGGCCTGCTCGGGCTCGTCATCAACCTCGGCATCGGGTGGCTCGAACGCCGCTACTTCGGCTGGGACTCCACGACGAGGCAGGGAAGCTGATGGCCGTCATCGACCGCACCCAGGGTTCGCCCTCCACCGCCGCGGCCCGTCGCGACCGGCCGCGGCACGGCCGCAGCATCCTCGTGAGCATCGCGTACTTCATCGTCCCGCTCGCCGTGCTCGTCGCGCTCTGGCAGCTCGCGACCGCGCTCTGGCCCTCGCCGTTCTTCCCGCAGCCCTCGGCCATCGGCCAGAACCTCGTGCGGCTGCTCTTCGGCGGCGAGCAGCTCGTCACCCCGGTGTTCACGGGAGACTTCCTCACCACGGTGGGGCGGATGCTCGCCGGCTACGCCCTCGGAGCCGCCTGGGGCATCGTGATCGGCACCGCGATGGGCCTCAGCCGCGCCTCGCGCGAGACGGTGACGCCGATCGTGGAGTTCCTCCGCTCCATCCCGGCCACGGCGACGCTGCCGCTGTTCATCATCCTGCTCGGCGGAGGCGACGACATGCGCGTCATCTTCATCGCCTACGGGGTCTCCTGGTTCGTGCTCATCAACACGGCCGCGGGCGTCGGGTCGATCCACCGCACCATGCTCGACCTCGGCAAGGTGTTCAAGGTCTCGCCGGTGCGCCGGCTGTTCAGCATCATCCTCCCCGCCGCGAGCCCGAAGATCTTCGCCGGTCTCCGCATCGCGTCGACGGCGGCGCTGCTGCTGGCCATCGTGTCGGAGTTCATCCTCGCCACGAACGGCATCGGCTTCCAGCTCATCCAGGCGCAGGGGCGGTTCCAACTCCTCGACATGTGGTCGTGGATGCTCGCCCTCGCCCTCCTCGGGCTGCTCCTCAACTCCCTCCTCGACCTGGTCGAGGGCCGGGTGCTCTCCTGGCACCGGCTCTCCCGCCAGAAGATCTGAAAGACGGTGCTCCCATGACCGACCAGACGACCGCGGCTGCCCCCTCACCGGCCACCACATCCGCCTCTGCCCCACCCGCCCCCGGCACGCCGGGTGCAGCCGTGGTGGTCGACCACGTCTCGCACACCTACGGTCGCGGCGAGAGCGCCCACCAGGCCATCCGCGACCTCGCCTTCTCGGTGCAGCCGAAGGAGTTCGTCTCGATCGTCGGCCCCTCGGGCGCCGGCAAGACGACGCTCCTGCGCACCCTGGCCGGGCTGCTGCAGCCCAGCGAGGGCGCCGTGTGGGTGAACGGGGTGCGCAGCACCGGCGTGCCCGACGGCATGGCCATGGTGTTCCAGGACTACAGCCGTTCCCTGCTGCCCTGGCTCTCCGTCGAGCGCAACGTGGCGTTCCCGCTCCAGGGTTCGTCGATCTCGAAGGACGAGCGACGGCAGCTCGTCGCCGAGTCGCTCGAGGCTGTGGGGCTGCGGGGCTTCGAGAAGCGCTACCCGTGGCAGCTGTCGGGCGGCATGCAGCAGCGCGTGGCGATCGCCCGGGCGCTGGCGTACCGGCCGAAACTGCTGCTCATGGACGAGCCGTTCGCCTCGGTCGACGCGCAGACCCGTGAGGGGCTCGAAGACCTGGTGCTGCAGATCCGCGACCGGTACCACATGACCATCCTGTTCGTCACTCACGACATCGACGAGAGCGTGTACCTCGCCGACCGCGTGCTCGTGCTGTCGCGACCGCCGGCGACGCTGGTGGAGGACATCCGCATCGAGCTGCCGGAGCCGCGCGACCAGATCACGACGCGGGAGAACCCCGAGTTCATCCAGCTGCGCGGGCACGTGGCCCGCCTCATCCACGGCGGACCAGCGGCGTGAACACACTCGCCGCCCGGGCCGCCGTGCTCACGGAGTTCGAGAGCCCGTTCTTCGTCGGGCAGATCGAGCTGCGGGAGCCCGGCCCCGGGCAGCTCGTCGTGCGCACCACCGAGGCGCCGTTCTGCTCCACCGACTGGATGGGGTGGCGCGGCATGCGCCGCAAGACCCCGCCCGTCGTGCTCGGGCACACGGCCGTCGGCGTGGTGGAGCACCTCGGGCCGGGGGTCGAGGGGCTCACGCCGGGCACCCGCGTGCTCGTCGCCGGCACACCGCAGTGCGGCTCGTGCTTCTACTGCGGCATCGGGCGGCCCGACCAGTGCTCGGTGCTGCTCGACGGCAGCGACCCCGTCGTGGCGAGCCTCGACTCGGGCGGCGGGCGACTCGACGTGCGGGCGGCCGGCCGAGTGGGGGCGTACGCCGACCGGATGCTCGTGGAGCGCATCCAGGTGCATCCGCTTCCCGACGAGCTCCCCGACTCCCTCGCCTGCCTGCTCGGCTGCGGGGTGTCGACCGCGCTCGGCGCCGTGTTCACGATCGCCGACGTGCAGCCCCGGCAGTCCGTCGCGGTGCTCGGGCTCGGGCATCTCGGGCTGTGGGCGGTGCAGGGCGCCCGGCTCGCCGGTGCGGGTCGCATCGTCGCGATCGACGGGCACCCGGGGCGGCGCGCGATCGCCGAGTCCCTCGGCGCCACCGACCTCGTCGACGCGCACCGGGGTGACCCGGTGGCGGCGGTGCAGGCGCTCACCGAGGGCCGGGGAGCCGACGTGGTGATCGAGGCGGCGGGCCCGGCGCTCGCCAGCCGCCAGGCCGTGCTCATGGCGCGGCGGGCGGGCACGGTGGTGCTCACCGGGGTGGCGCACTCGGCGACCGAGGTCGAGCTGCCCCAGCTGCAGCTCACGGTGCACGGCAAGAAGGTGGTCGGCTGCCAGAACGGGCAGATCACGCCCTCCGTCGATCTCCCGCGCTGGACGGGGATGCTCGCCTCCGGCGAGCTCGACGCCTCCCCCTTCGTCACCCGCCGTTACTCCCTCGACGAGATCGACACCGTGGTGCGGCGCTCGCTCGCGCTCGACGACATCACGGGAGTGCTTGTGCCGTGAGGCCCGTTCTGGGCCACACTCGTCGATGTGGGGTACATCGAGCAAGGGGGCAGCATGGGCCGTCGAGGGGTTACGCGAGTCGTGGCGGGAGCCGGGGCGTGGGTGGTGGCGAGTGCGCTGGCGGTGACGCTGGCCGTGCCGGCGGCGGCAGCGTCTGGGCCGACGGCAGCAGCGCCGATGGCAGCAGTGCCGGGGGCAGCGGTGCCGGGGGCAGCGGTGCCGGGGGCGGCTGCGCCGGCGGCTGCCGAGGTGCCCGAGCCGACCGTCGGCCGGATCTCGGGAGCCGACCGCTACGCCACTGCCGTCGAGATCTCCCGCGCCGCCTACCCTGACGGCGCCGAGGTCGCCTACGTCGTCACCGGGGAATCGGCGCCCGACGCACTGTCGGCCGGTCCGGCCGCCGCAGTCGCCGGCGGCCCGCTGCTGCTCACCCGTTCGGGCTCGCTGCCGGCCGAGGTCGCCGACGAGCTCGACCGCCTCGACGTGCAGCGTATCGTCGCGGTGGGCGGGCCCGCGTCGGTCTCCGACGGCGTGCTCGCGTCGCTGCGCGACATCACCGCTGAGGTCAGCCGGGTCGTCGGCCCCGATCGCTACGCCACCTCGCGCGCGGTCGCGGCATCGCCGGTGTTCGCCGGCGGATCGTCGGTCGCCTATCTCGCCACCGGCCGTGACTTCCCCGACGCGTTGAGCGCGGGTGCAGCGGCGGGGTCGCGCGAGGCGCCGGTCGTGCTGCTCGACGGCCTGGCCCCCGCCGTCGATGAGGCGACGCGCGACGTGCTCACCAGCCTCGGGGCTGAACGTCTTCTCGTGGCGGGTGGGCCCGCATCCGTCTCCCCCGCCGTGGAGGAGTCGCTCGGCGCCCTCGCGCCCGTTGCCCGACTCGGCGGCGCCGACCGCTACGAGGCATCGGCGGCGATCAACGCCGAGGCGTTCGAGAGCAGCGAGAGCGCGTTCCTCGTCACGGGCGCCGGCTACCCGGATGCTCTGGCCGGCTCCGCCTGGGCCGGTCACCTCGCCGCACCCCTCTACGCCGTGCACGGCGACTGCGTGCCGCGTGCGACGCTGACCGCGCTGGGCGAGCAGGGTGTGACCCGGGTGACACTGATCGGCGGAGTCGCGACCCTCGGCGAGGGTGTCGCGGCGCTCACCCCGTGCGAGCCCGCACCTCAGACCGCACCCGTGCGCGTGCCCGTGTCGTGCGCCGCGGTGCTCGACCAGGCCACGGCAGAGCGTCTCGTGGGTGGCACGGTGGAACAGAAGGACGGTCCACGCTCCGTCGTCAACCCGCTGAACTTCGCCGACGACCGCGCCGGTGCGCTGACCTGCCGGTGGGAGGGTGCGGCGTCGCCGACGACGTCGTTCCCGGCAGCGGCGACGCTGACGATCGTCCCTGAGGTATCGAGCGACGACTACGACGCGACGGCGAATGGGGAATTCTTCGGCGGGTCACCCGTGATACCCGGCTTCAGCGAACTGTCCCGCGAGTACTGCCGGGTGGGGAACACCAGCTCACCCACCTGCGGAATGGTCGAGACCGTCGGAGGCTACGGCGTGCGTCTCATCGTCACACCCGTCGCGGCGGCGGTGAGCGACGAGGCCCTAGCCGCCACCCGAGCTGCCTTCAGGGTCGCGGTCGATGCTGTCGCGGGCGCGGGCGCACCGGGGCCGCTGTGGCAGCCCGAGGGTGCCACGCTGGCGGGTGCCACCGAGTGCGACGGGCTCATCACCGAGAGCCGACTCGGCGAGATCATCGGCGACCCCGGCGTGCGAGAGTTCCGCACCTTTGAGTGGGAGTACTCCCTCGCCTCCTTCCGCAGCAACGCCCAGGTCGGCGGCTTCGGCTGCTCCTGGACGACCGGCACCGACCAGTACTCCGCCACGGTGCTCCCCGGCGGCGCGGGCTACTTCCCCCGGTCCACGCCCATCGGCGGCGGCACCTGGCACCCCGTCTCGGGCTACCCGGGCGAGGCGTACCTCTCCGACTCGGGCGAGCAGGTGAGCGTGCTCGTCGACAACGCCTGGTTCTCCGTGCGCACCCCCTCCGGCGACACCGCATCCCTCCCCGCCTTCACCGCCGAGGTCATCGCCACCGTCCGCGCCGCCGGCTGACCAGCTACCGAACGGTATGAGAATCGCGCGCTAGAGCCCCCCGGAGGCTTCACGGCGTGATTCTCATACCGGTCGTCTCCCGTAGCGAGCTGCGCGGCGAGCGCCTACTGGGCGCGCGACTCCGCGGCGAGGGCCTCGGCGATCTCGGAGAGCACGTCGACCGCGATGGCGAGGCGCTCGTCGTCGGCGGTGGAGAGCGGGGCGAGATGCTCGGCCCACACCCGGCGGTACCCGGCGAGGTTCTGCACCGCCTCGTCGGTGGGGTGCACCCGCACCTCGCGGCCGTCGCCCGCCGCCGAGGCCTTCTCGGCGAGGCCCTTCTCGACCAGGGCGGCGATGCGCGCGCTCGTGTTGCTCTTGTGCTGACCGAAGGCGCGGGCGATCTCGGTCACCGTGATGCCCGGCTCCTCCATGATGATGCGCATGATGTCGGCCTCGGAGCGCGTGATGTGGATGAGTCCCGCGTGCGGCACGGTGACTTCGCGCTGCAGGTAGCGGAACGAGTCGATGACGCGCTGGCCGAGCTCACCGAGGAGCTCCGAACGGGGCGGTGTGCCGGTCATCCGACGAGCATATCCCCGGCTCCGCCGCGATGGCTTGCAGCCTCGCCGAGCGATACATATAGTTATAGTTACTATAATTACCGAGTCCGGCGAGCAGCCGGTACCGCAACGACGCGAATCGGAGAAGCCCCGCATGTCACTCCTGCACGACCCCCCGATCACGAAGAACCCCACCGCCGACGAACTCGTCGAGTACGCGCGGAGCCTCCGCCCGCGCCTGCGCGAACTGCAGGGCGAGCACGCGAAGCTCGGCACCTACTCCGAGGAGATCCACCAGGCCTTCATCGCCGGCCGCCTCTACGACATCCTTCGCCCGAAGCGCTTCGGCGGTCTCGAGCTCGGTCTCGAGACCTACTTCAGGGTCGCGATCGAGATCTCGCGCGGCGACCCCGGCGTGGGCTGGTCGTGGGAGCTCGGCTCGAGCCACGCCTACCAGTTCGCCTCGCACTTCCCCGAGCGCGCCCAGGAGGAGGCCTTCGCCGCCGAGCCCTTCATCTCGGCGTCACGCGCCTTCCCGCAGAAGGCGAGCGTCACGAAGGTCGACGGCGGGTACCGGCTCACCGGTCGCTGGGACTACAACAGCGGATGCACGTTCAGCACCCATTTCATGCCGGTCGCGTTCATCGACCAGCCCGACGGTTCGAAGGTGCCGTACATGTTCATCCTCCCCCGCGAGGACTTCACCATCATCGACGACTGGGGCGAGGGCCGCACCATCGGTCTCCACGCCTCGAGCTCGAACTCGATCGAGATCGACAACGCCTTCGTCGCCTCGTACAACGCCGTGCCGTTCAACTTCAAAGACATCGAGTGGGGCGCCGAAGGCACGCCCGGGTACCAGCTGCACGGCAACCCGCTCTACCTCGGCCGCACCTCCTCCATCTTCATCGCCGGTCTCACCCAGACGATGGTGGGCTGCGCGCTGGCCTGCATGGACGAGTACGAGCGCCTCATGGCGCGTGGCTCGAGCTTCCCGCCCCGCGTGCCGCGCAGTCAGTCGCCCGAGTACCAGCTCTGGTACGGCAAGGTGGTGTCGCTCGCCGAGGCGTCGGCGGCGCTGCTGCTCGCCGCCGTGCGCGAGTTCGAGGAGCTCAACCAGGCCTGGGTCGACGGCGGGCCCGAGTTCACGACGCGCGAAGACGTTCGTGTGCGCGGCCAGATCGTGCAGGCGGCACGCCTCGCCCAGGAGGCCATCGACGTCGCCTTCACCACCGCCGGCACCAGCTCGGCGGCCCTCGCCGGCACGCAGATGGGCAAGTACTACCTCGACGCCGCCATGTACCGCACCCACATCGGCGCCCAGCACGACGTGCTGCTCGCCTCCCTCGGCCGCGTACTCCTCGGCCAGCCCCTCACCATGTGAGAGGCGCCGCGAGAGAACGCGAAGTGCCCCTTCCCGCGAGGTGAAGGGGCACTTTGCGCGTTGTCGACGAAGGTCGGAGGGTTACCGGATGCGCGCGATCCAGTCGAGGATCGGCACGACCGCAGCGTCGGAGTTCTTCTCGAGCATCATCGCGTGGCCGTTGCCGTGCACGCCGGCGTCGCCGAGGTTGAGGAACTCGGCCGAGCCGCCCGCGGCGTTCACGTACTCCACCATGAGCGGAGCCCACGCGGTGAACGGCGAAGTCTCCCCCACCACCACCACCACGGGCAGCCCGTCGAGGGCGGGCAGCCGGTGCGAGCCGGGCGACGCCTCGAGCTCGGCCGGGTCGGTGACCTCGGGCTCGTAGCGCAGCGGGGCCGCGGCGAGCCCCCAGTCGAGGCGAGCGCCGGGGCCGAACTCGTGGAACGGCGGGCCCATCGGCTCGATCGCCACGTGGGCCTTCACCAGCTCGGGCCGCGCATCCGCGACGAGCCAGCCGGTCGGGCCGCCAGCCGAGTGCGTGACCAGCACGGCCGGGCCGATGCGGTCGAGCAGACGGCTGATGCGGTCCTGGTCCATGCGGTGCGACTCGGCGAGGTCGGCGAGCAGGAACCCCATGCCCGCCGTGAGCTGGTCGAGACCGGGGTCGCCGATGCCGCCGCTCCACAGCGACTGGTCGTGACCCGGGATGTCGGTGTCGAACAGGCCCATCGCCATCTCGTAGCTGAACTGGGCACCGGGAGCACCCACCACATCCGGATGCGCCCACGAACGCCCGTGCGCCGGCCGGTCGACGAGATACACCAGGTAGCCGGCGTCGACGAACTTGTCGGCCCAGCCGGGCCGCCCGTCGGGGGTGCCGCGCCAGTCGGTGATCTGCCCGCCGCCGCCGTGCACCAGCACCAGCGGGTAGGGGCGCGTGATCTCCTCGGGCGCCTCCCACTCCACGAACAGCGGGGCGCGCTGCACGGTGCCGCGCTCGCCGGGCACCCGCTCGCCCGCCACCCAGAAGTGGCCGCGACGCGTGGTGCGCAGCGGGTAGCGCTCGAACTCGGTGGGCAGCGCGGCGGGGGTGACGAATACGCCTGCCGCGGCAGGAGCATCCGTCACCGTGGTCGCCGTGCCGGTCGCCGTCTCGGCGCTCATGCGTCGGCCGCGGCGGCGAGCGTCTGGCGCGCGATCATCTGGAACGTCGCGTCGCGCAGCTGCGGGTTGCGGTGACCGGCAGCTTGAGCCATGTCGCGGAAGATGAGCTCGAAGCGCTCGCCCTTCTTCGACGCGGTGGAGCCGATGGTGCGGTAGAGGTCGCGCTCGACGACCTCCCAGGTCTGGATGATGACCTCGCGCCCGATGGCGCCGAGCAACGCGTCGGTGCGGTCGCTGAACGGGGCGACGCCCGCGACGTTGTCGCGCGCGGCGTCCTGCCACATCTCGAGCGCCTTGTAGGTGGCGGCCTCCGCGGTGGCGAGCTTCGCGATGGCGCCGCCGAAGTAGCGCAGGAAGTCGGGGTCTTGACTGCGGGAGACGAAGGGCGGGATCGTCGTCTTGCGGGTGGTCATGAGCGACTCGTACTCGTCGAGCGCCGCGTACGCGCCGCCGAGGGTGAGCACCGCGAGCGCCAGGCCGAACGAGCTCATGTGGCGCGCCGAGTACATCGAGTTGCCGTAGGCGGCCGATCCGGGGCTGTCGCCGTCGAAGCCGTAGTCGATGAGGTTGGCGTCCTCGACCATGAAGCGCTCGGGCAGGAAGGTGCCGTCGAAGCGGATGCTGTTCGAGCCAGAGGAGTTGAGACCGATGGTGGTGCCCCAGTCGTCGAGGATCTCGAAGGTCTCCTTCGGCGCGATGTAGAGGCCCACCCGCGGGCCGCCGTTCTCAGCCTTGCCCGGCAGCATGCACTGGCCGAGGAAGTAGGTCGACCACGGGATGCCCGAGCAGTAGTTGACCACCCCGTCGAGCTGGTAGCCGCCGTCGACCGGGGTCGCCTTCACGGTCGGCGCGTACATCGACGCGGCGCGGAAGTTGCCGCCGTCGTACACCTCTTCGTGGATCTCCGCCGGGAACCAGTTGGCGAACATCAGCGCGTGGTTCGCCGACAGGCAGAAGCTCCAGCCGATGCCCATGTCGGCCCGAGCGATCTCCTGCACGACCTTGAAGAACGTCACCGGGGGCACCTCGAGGCCGCCGTGGGCGCGAGGGATGTACATCAGGTAGAAACCCTCCTCCTCGAAGCGGTGGTGAAGCGCCTCGGGGATGTGGGTGATGCGCTGCCCCTCGGCCGAGTAGGAGATGATCTCGTCCCGCATCCCGCGGGCGGCGGAGACCAGTCTCTCCTCGAGAGCCTGCGGATCGAGGGCCAGCAATTCGTCGTGGCTGTGCGCCGGCGACGGCGCGGGGGCAACACCGGCCACCTGGGTCGAAGTCATCGTGCGTTCCTTTCGTCGTTGAGAGGTTGTTGCAAGGGGCACCCGGGAGGGGGGTGTCGGGTCAGGTGATCGACCAACCACGGTCGACGTAGAGGTTCACGGCCGAGACGCCGCGGTTGCGCAGCAGGAACTGCGTCGCGTCGACGACGTCGGCCATGGTGGCGAGCTTCCCGCCCGGGGTGCGGCTCTCGTAGCCGTCGAGAACGCCCTCGGGCTTGTTCGCCCAGAACGGGCTGTCGCCGATGATGCCCGGGTGGAGGGCGTTCACGCGGATGGGCGCGAGCTCGAGGGCGAGGGTGTTGATGAGGCCGGTCACGCCGCCGTTGATCGACGAGACGGTGGTTGAGCCCGGGTACGGGAGGTCTTTCGCGCGGCCGCCGAACAGCACGATGCCGGTGTCGACGCTCGGGTCGAGCCGGTCGAGCAGAGCGTGCACGGTCTCGGCGTAGCCGACGAGCTTGAGGGTCACCAGTCGGATGGCCCGCTCGATGTCGTAGTCGCGGATGGTGTTCGCGTCGCGCTCAATCGCGGCGAGCACCAGCCCGTGCACCTGGCCGATCGACTCGAGCTGGCCGGCGATGGTGCGGGGTTCCGAGATGTCGAGGGCGACGCCTGAGGCCGCCGGGCCGAGCGAGGCGGCGATCTCCTCGGTGCGCGCCTGGTCGCGGCCCGTGATGACGACACGGTCTCCGCGCTCGATGCTGTCCTTGGCGATCTCCAAGCCGATACCGGAGGTGCCTCCGACGACGACGATGGTCTTTTCGCTCACTGCTTCCCAGCCCTTCTCGGCGCATCTTCACGCCCGGTGGTTTTAGATAGTATAACCATTTCTGGCCTCGACATTGTCCGACAATACAGCCAGTAATACTGGACAATGTGTGAAGCGCCGCTTAATCTGAGCGCACGAGTGAAACGCAAGTCAAGGAGGATGAGCGACCACAATGTCCGACACCCTGAAGCCGCAACCCGGCCAGCCCATCGTGTTCCGCAACGGCATCGTCTTGACGATGGACGACGCGCACACGGTGATCCCGAAGGGCGACGTTCTCGTCGTCGACGGGAAGATCGCCGAGGTGGGCGTCGACCTCAGCGCGCCGGAGGGCGCCTTCGAGATCGACGCGTCCGGAGGCATCCTCATGCCCGGCATGATCGACACGCACCGCCACATGTGGCAGACCGCCATGCGCGGCTACGGCGCAGACTGGACCCTCACCCAGTACTTCGTCTGGTACTACCTCGAGCACGGCATGAAGTTCCGCCCGCAGGACGTCGCGGCGGGCAACCTCATCTCGGCGCTCGACGCCGTGGAGTCGGGCGTCACCACGAGCGTGGACTGGTCGCACGGCCTCCGCACCCCCGAGCACGGCGAGGCGGCCCTCGAGGCGCTCGCCTCCTCGCCCGGCCGGTTCGTGCTCGCCTACGGCAACCTCGCCGCCGCCCCGTGGGAGTGGACGCAAGACCCCGAGGTGCGCCGCCTGGTCGAGCGCGCCCGCGACGACTCGCGTCTGTTCGGCGCACAGCTCGCCTTCGACGTGCCGGCCGCCGAGGAGTCATTCCCCGAGCGCGCCGCCTTCGAGGCAGCGCGCGAGCTCGGTGTGGGTGTCACCACCCACGCGGGTGTGTGGGGTGCGACGAACGACACCGGCATCCGTCGTATGTACGAGAACAAGGTGATGGACCCGGGCACCGTCTACGTGCACGCCGCCACCCTGAACGACGAGTCGTACCAGATGATCGCCGGCACCGGCGGCACGGTGTCGCTCTCGACCGAGAGCGAGCAGACCTGCGGCCAGGGCTACCCGCCCGCGCACGCGCTCCGCCGCTTCGGCATCCAGGGCTCGCTGTCGGTCGACACCAGCGTGTGGTTCAGCGCCGACATGTTCTCGGCGATGCGCTCCACCATCGGTGCCGACCGTTCGCTCGAGCACCTGCACGCGCACGAGAAGAACGAGACCATCACCCACGCCATGCTGCGCGTGGAGGACGTCGTCGACTGGGCGACCCGCGGCGGCGCCAAGGCGCTCGGCAAGTTCGACCAGGTGGGCAGCCTCGAGGCGGGCAAGCTCGCCGACATCGTGCTCATCAAGAACGACGACTCCCCCACCATGACGCCGATCGTGAACCCCTACGGCCACGTCGTGTACCAGGCCGGCCGCGGCGACGTGCACACGGTGCTGGTGGGCGGCGAGGCCGTGAAGTTCGACGGCAAGCTGACCGGCGGGCACCTGCCCGACGTGCGCGCGAAGCTCGAGGACACGGTCTCGTACCTGCAGTCGGAGCTCGGCGACGCCACCTGGAAGGCGGGGATGAACCCCGAGATCCCCGAGGTCGAGATCCTCTCGAACCCCTACCAGTACCTCAAGGAGGACGCGGGGCACAGCCACTAGGCGCCCTTCGGCTTCACGATTCAGTCGCGGCCCGGTTCGGCCCCGTCACACGACGGGGCGACCGGGCCGTGGTGCGTTCCCTGACGGCTGCCGCAGCCGTGCCCTCAGTCGCAGAGGCTCGCGGTGGCGATGGCCAGGGCGCCGTTCGCCGAGGGGGCCAGCTGGGGCGAGGCGGTGGCGACGGCCTCGCCGACGGCGGCGCCGCATCCGTCCGCTCCGCGGTAGTCCTCGGCGGCGGCGAGCGCCGGCACCAGTTCGGTGGTGATGCGGTCGAGCACAGGGCGTACCTGGGTGGCCAGGTCGGGCGCCTCGGTGGGCGCCGGTGTCTCGCCCGAACGCCACTCGGCGAGCAGCGCCTCCTGCACTGCCTTGCTCGCGGCGATCTGGTCGGCGAAGACGTCGCGCACGTACGCGGGGTCGGCCCCCGCCGCGGTCGCCGCGTCTCCCGCCGCCTGCAGCACGGCCTGCTCGCGGGCTTCGTCGGTGACGGGCTGACCGCTGAAGAACTTCGACGCCGCCACGTCGGGGGCGGCGTTGAGGCGCTCGACGAGGAGCGTGAGCACGGGGTCGAAGGCGGCGGAGGGGATGGCGTCGGCCGTAGGGGTCGGGGCGGTGGTGGGAGCGGGGGTCGACGCACTCGTCGCCGGGCTCGGGCCGGTGGGCGTGCAGCCCGCGAGCGCCGCCAGCACGAGCACCGCCGCGGGCGCGACTGCGCGCAGACGGCGAACGGATGCGGCAGTGGGCTGTGTCGTCTCGGTCACGCCGTCAGACTAGCGGCCCCGTCATCCGCCCGCGGCCAGGTGCTCGCGCAGCGCGTCGAGCACCGGCAGCTGACCCGCGACGAGCTTCTCGGCAGCGACCTCGAGGGTGAACCACTCGAGGCGGTCGATCTCGGGGAAGCTCTGCATCCGGCCCGAGCGCGGTGGCCACTCGAGCTCGAAGACACTTCCGCCCTCGAGCGGAGGCAGCTCATCGATCTCGACGACGAACACCGTCACCCGCTTGCCCGACGGCTGCCGGAACTCGCCCAGCCGCTGGAGCCCCGCGCCCGCCCCGGACCAGGCGTCGGCCCCGGCCACCGAACCGGCGCCGGCCACCGAACCGGCGCCTGCGCTTGCCCCGGCCCCGGCCCCGGCCCCGGGCAGAGGGTGCCCGGTCTCCTCCTCGAACTCCCGCAGCGCCGCGTCGAGCTCAGACTCCCCCTCCTCGACGAGCCCCTTCACCACCGACCAGCCGCGCGCATCCTTCTTCGCCCAGTACGGCCCACCCATGTGCCCGAGGAACACCTCGACGCCGATCCCACCGATCCCACCGATCCCGTCCCCGTCGCCGCCCCCACGCCGGCGATACGGCAGGATGCCCGCGCTCCGCTCGGGCACCTCAGCCCTCCCCGCCCGGCCGAGATGGTTCAGAACGACACCATTCCGGGTGACCGAGCCGTAGAGGGCGTCGGTTCTCGCCAAACGTGCGCTTCTGAACCGCCACCGTCAGCCCTCCCCGTCGAATCGCGTCGAGGCGAGCCGGTGCAGCAGCAGCGCGACGTCGAGTCGGGTGCGGCCGAGAGGTGTCAGCGGGTCGAAGCCGAGCAGGGCCGGCAGTTCGTGCACCCGCGCGCCCATCGTGGAGTGATGCACCCCGGCCCGCGCCGCCAGCGCACGGCGGCTCGCCCCCGCGGCGAGATCGCGCAGCAGCGGCTCGCTCCAGTGGGTGGCGAGCGCGCGGTCGAGCGCGGCGACGTCGGGGTGCGGGGCGGCACGCTGATCCTCCGCCTCGGCGAGGCCGAGCAGCGGGCCGAGCGACTCGGCCCAGACCACCGGACGCTCCTCCTCCGCGAGCCGCAACGCCACCAGAGCCGAGCGCCACGACTGCCGCACCTCCTCGGGCGTCCGCGCGGGCACCCCCACCCCGGCCCGCTCGGCCGTGGCGGGGTCGTCGAGGGTGGTGATGACGGCCCGCACGACCCCGAACCGGCTCCCCACCACCGCCTGTGCCGCCGGCCGGGTGACACGCATCACCGCCGGCACCGCGACCGCCCGCACCGCGGCGTGAAGCGCCAGCCCGAGGCGGTCGGCCGCCTCCTGGCGCGCGGCCTCGGTCGAGTCGCCGAGCAGCAGCACCTCGACGGCGCGCCGCGTGGGTGCCGCGGTGTCGAGCCGCTGCGAGAGCACCGACAGCGAGATCGCGAGCCGCTCGAGGATCATCGCGTCGTTCGCGTGCGGCTCCCCGGCCCGCTCGAGCCACACGACGTCGCCGTCGCCGATGGCCACGCCCGGCCAGTCGCCCGGGCCGCCGTCGGCGAGGGCAGCCCCGTCGGCACCGAAGCGACGGCCTTCCGCCCGGCCGGCGGTGAGTCGCCCGACCGGCGCGCCGCTCAGCACCGCGGCCCCGCGGAGCATCCCTTCGGCGCCGACCCGACCGTCGACGAGCCGATCGAAGTACGCGATCACCCTGAGGGTCTCGCTCGCCGCCGGGTCGAGTGCGGCGAGCCTGCCTGCGAGCTCCCTCATCGGCACTCCTTCGTCGAGGCCTCCACCCTACGCTCGAACGCTCCGCGCCCTCACCCCTCGATCATCCGCGTCAGCCAGGCGTTGCGGGCGGCGACCATGGCGATCGACAGCTGCGCCTGCGGAGCGAGCGCGTCGAAGCCGTGGAACCCGCCGGGCCAGACGTGCAGCTCGCACACCCCGCCTGCCTGCCAGATGCGGCTGGCGTAGTCGACGTCCTCGTCGCGGAACACCTCGGCGCTGCCCACGTCGATGAAGGTCGGCGGCAGCCCCGAGAGGTCGGTGGCGCGCGCCGGCGCGGCGTAGCTCGAGACGGCGTCGGTGTGTCGGCGGTCGCCGAGCAGGGCGTCCCACCCGGTGTCGTTGCTGGTGCGGTCCCACACGCCGATGCCCTGCAGCTGGTGCGAGGAGACCGTCTGGTTGCGGTCGTCGAGCATGGGGTAGATGAGAAGCGACGCCCGCAGTCCGGGGCCGCGACGATCCCGGGCCATCAGCGTGACTCCCGCGGCGAGTCCGCCACCGGCGCTCGCTCCCGCCACGACGAGGCGCGAGGGATCGATGCCCAGCTCGTCGGCGTGCTCGGCCGTCCAGACGAGGCCGGCGTAGCAGTCCTCCACCGGGTACGGGTCGGGGAACTCGGGCGCGAGCCGGTACTCGACCGACACGATGACGGCACCGTGGCTCGCCACGTAGGGCAGAAAGCTCTGCACGCCCCCGAAACGGTCGCCGATGATCATGCCCCCGCCGTGCAGATGGTAGATCCCGGGCCCCGCCGCCGTGGGCACCGCGGGCCGGAAGATCGACACCACGATCTCGTCGCCCTCGTGCCCCGCGATGGTGCGTTCCTCGTGCACCGCCCCCACCGCCGCGATCTGCTCGTCGAGCGTCGGGTCGGCCATCCCCTGCCGGAACAGCGGGATGTGCTCGGGAAGCAGGGTCGGCGGGATCATCTGCCCCACGAACTCCAGCGCGGCGGCCAGCTCGGCGTCGAACGGCGGTGGCGCCGGGTGGTGCGAGCCGGCCGAGCCGCCGGGCGCAGCGGATGCTCCGGATGCGGTGGATGTGTCGGTCTCGATGGTCATCTCGAACTCCCTCGGTCGAACGGGCCGCGACGCTGCGGCTCCCTCCGATCCTCGCGCCCGCCGCCGCGCGGCACCACCGCCGGGTGCGCGACTTCCCGGGCCGGCACCCCGCCAGCTGGCGCGATGGCGCCGGTCGCACCCCGCCGAACCGGTAGAAACTCACGAATGCCCCACTCCCCTGCGCCCGCACCGATAGTGTCGGCTCGACGACGAAGACGGAGCCGAGGGCGACGATGCCCGCGGCCGGGGACTGGGGGACACATGAACGCGATCCGACGCGCGGCGACACTGGGTACGGCGATCGCCCTGGGCGCGGTGATGCTCACCGCCGGCCCGGCGTTCGCGGAGGGGACGAACCCGGCACCTGCGCCCGCGCCTGCCGCATCCGCCGTCACCCTGTCCGAGGCGGCATCCGCCCTCTCCCGCGGCACCACCCACGCCCAGAACCCCTCCGTGCCCGAGGGCACGGCCTGGACGGAGCACTACTTCCCCTCCCCCGTCGCCTCCTCGAACGGAGACGCCGTCACCCTGCACGCCGACGTGCTGCGCCCCGAGGGCCTCGCCCTCGACGCCCGCACCCCGGTCATCATGTCGGTCGGCCCGTACTTCTCGCACTCGGGCATGAACGAAGACACCCACCCCGAGCACACCGGCCCCTCCGCGCGCTTCACCGACCTCATCGTGGGTGCCGGGCTGCCGGCGAAGGGCTATACCTTCGTCTACGTCGACCTGCGCGGCTTCGGCGGCAGCACCGGCTGCATCGACTGGCAGGGCCCGGGCGAGCAGGGCGATGTTGTGGCGGCGGTGGAGTGGGCGGCGAGCCAACCCTGGTCGACCGGCGCCGTCGGCCTCTACGGCAAGTCGTACGACGCCTCCACGGGCCTCGTCGGCATCGACCGGCAGCCCGAGGGCCTCGAGGCCGTCGTGGCCCAGGAGCCCAGCTGGAGCGCCTACGACTATCTCGTCACGAACGACGTCCCCCGCCCGCAGCAGATCCTCAGCCCCCAGTCGTACCTCGGCATCGCGAACCTCCCCGGCGTCGACCGCGCCTACCAGCAGGACGGGTACGACATCGCACCCGACACCGACACCTACCTGACGGCAGCCGCCTACGAGAAAACGCACCCCGAGTGCGCCGAGACCGTGCTCGCCGGCACGAAGGCGACCGACCGTTCCGGTGAGTTCTGGAGCATCCGTGACTTCCCCGCGAACGTGAACGGCTCGACGGTTCCCCTCCTGTTCACGCAGGGGCTCACCGAGCAGAACACCAAGCCCGAGAGCATGCAGGAGTTCCTCACGAACCACGGTGGCGAGCAGCGCGGCTGGCTCGGCCCGTGGGACCACGTGCGCGGCAACGAGAAGGACGCAGAGGGCCGTCTCCAGATGGGGAGGGCCGGATGGTTCGACGAGGTGATGGACTTCTACGACCGGCACCTCGTACAGCACAGCGACAGCATCCTGTCGCGCTTCTTCGTGCAGGACAACTTCGGGCACTGGAGAGTGCAGGATGCGTGGGGCACGACCCCGAAGTCGGTCGCGATCGAGCTGCGGCCGGGCTCCTATCTCGACACCGGCCGGGGCACCGTCGTCGACGACGAACCCGACCCGACCAACCCGAACCCGCTCGTGCAGACGGCGGCACTGGCCGCGGGCGACAGCCCCGGCGCGCCCGGTACCCGTGCCGACGGAGCGGATGCCGGCGGCGGCATCGACGACGCCCCGGCGACGAACGACCAGAAGCTCGGCGTCATCACCGAGTCGCAGGCGCTGCGCACCGACGTGCGCCTCACCGGAACCCCCTCGATCGAGCTGCGCACCGAGGGCACCGGCAACGTCGCGGTGCAGCTGTGGGACGTCGCGCCCGACCGCACAGCGGTCACGATCAACCAGAACGTCGCGAAGCTCTCCACCGACGGGGCCACCCGTTTCACGCTGCTCGGCATGGACTGGACGCTCCTCGCCGGTCACACCCTCGCCGTCAGCTACGACACCATCGACTGGGGCTACTGGAGCCCCACGCCGAGCAACGCCGAGGTGGTCGTCACTCGGGCGACACTCGATGTCGACGTCGAACCCACCGCCACCGACGTCCCCACCGAGGGCGACCGTGCCCCCTTCCTCGACGAGTACATCAAGCGCTTCACCTGGGACGACCCTCTGCCCGTCACCGCGCCCTCGTTCACGCTCTCGGCCTCGACCGGGTCGATCGGCACGAGTGCCGCGTCGGTCGTCGCCGGCGGCACCGTCGAGATCGTCGGTGCGGGGTACGACCCCGGTGCACCGGTGGGGCTCTCCTGGGTCGCGGGTGAGGTCGACGGCGCGGTGGCGGATGCGCAGGGCGCGTTCCGCGCATCCGTCACCGTACCCGCCGGTCTGGAGCCGGGCATCCTGACGCTGACCGCCACGGCGGAGGACGGCAGCGTCTCGTCGCTCGACCTCGAGGTGACGGCAGCGGTCGTGCCCACGCCGACGGCGACCCCGGCGCCCGCACCCACCACGACGCCCGCGCCGGCTCCCGGCGAGCCGGGTGCCGGGTCGGGCGGGTCGCTCGCGGCGACCGGAGCGCCTTTCGGCGCCTTCGGTGCCGGTGCCTCGGTGGCGGTGCTCGCCTCCCTCCTCGGCGCGGCCCTCGTCCTGCTGCGCCGGCGTGCGCCGCGCAGCTGAGACCCCGTCCGGTCGAGTGCGGTTTGGCAGCCGGCCGCCCTCGGGTCGATGATGGGGTGATGCCGTCGTGCGAAGGCGGACACGGCAGCGAGGGGGAACCGTGCCGCTGCTCGAGGTGGGGACGAGACCGCGAGGGCGGCTGAAGGTCTTCGTGCGGGCTCAGCTGCCGCTGCTCGTCGGCACCCTCTTCGTCGCGGGGGTCGCCGCGCTGCCCACCCCGGTGGAGTTCGGATCGCCCCTGCTGCTCGGTGGTCTGGCGATCGTCCTGCTCGCGTCGCTTCTCGTGCTGGTCGTGCCGTGGGAGCGGCTGCCTCCCATCGCGATGATCGGCATTCCGCTCGTCGATGTCGTCGGTGTGGCCTTCATCCGTGCCGAACTCTTCCCCGTCCTGCCGTCGTCGGGCATGCTGACGATCTTCCCGGTGCTGTGGCTGGCGTTCGCCTTCGGCCGGCGCGGTATCGCGGTCGCGGTGCTGTCGACGGTGTTCATCTCGAGCTTCTTCTTCGTGTACCGGCAGAGCTGGCCCGCCGACCTGGTCGACTGGGCGAACGTCGTCACGCTACCCGTGCTGATCGTGGGTGTCGCGCTCGTGGTGAACTTCGCAGCCGCTCAACTGCGGCGCAATCGCGGTCGCCTGGTCGAGGCCAACGAAGCGCTCACCGAGGCGCTCGCACGGTCGCAGGACGAGACGCTGCTGTCGCGGGCCATCCTCGACACGGTCAGCACGGCCGTGGCGTTCTTCGACGGCTCCAACCGGCTGACGCTCTCGAATCAGCAGGCGCGGGACTTCGCGGAGCTCGCCGGCTTCGATCTCGGCGCCGCCGAGTATTCGGGCGACCGGGTGCTGAGCGCCGACCGCACCTCGCCGATCCCGCCCGAGGAGCAGATCGTTCCGCGCGCGCTCCGCGGCGAGACGCTGCTCGAGCACGTGGAGTGGGTGGGGCCGCCCGACCGGCAGCGGGCGATGGTCGCCGCGTCGTCGCGGGTGCATCGCGCCGACGGCGAACTGCTCGGCACCGTGATCGTCGCCTACGACATCACCGAGCTCGCGCACGCGATCGAGATCCGGGAGGAGTTCCTCAGCACGGTGAGCCACGAGCTGCGCACGCCGCTGACGAATGTGACGGGGTACCTGGAGTTGCTCGTTGACGCCCTCGAGGAGCCCGGGCCGCCCGCGACGCCCGGAGCTGTCGACCCGGTCGCACGCGGCTACCTCGACGTGGTGGCGCGCAACGCCGAGCTGCTGCGCACCAGGATCGACGAGCTGCTCGCCGCCACCGAGACGACCTTGCCGCCGGTGAAGCGCCCCACCGATCTCACCGAGCTGCTGCGGGGCGCGGCAACGGCGGCGCGACGCGTCGCCGACGGGAAGAACCAGACGGTCGAGCTGCGGCAGCACACGGAGGAGGAGTGCGTCGTCGAGCTCGACCCCGACCGCATCGGCCGTGCGCTCCGCGAGGTCGTCGACAACGCCGTGAAGTTCAGTGCTCCCGGCACCACCATCGGCATCTCCCACGACTGCTCCGACGGCCGCGCCACGATCTCGGTGAGCGACCAGGGCGTCGGCATGGGCCGAGCCGAGCAGAGCCGCATCTTCGACCGCTTCTACCGCACTCCCTACGCCCGCCGTCAGGCGGTGCAGGGCTTCGGCCTCGGCCTCACCCTGGCCCGCAGCATCGTCGCCTCCCACGACGGCAGCATCTCGGTGCAGAGCGCCCCCGACACGGGCACCACGATGACCATCACGCTCCCCCACACGACCTAGCGCACGACCCCGTCTCGCGCGGGGTCACGCATCCCGGTCGCGTGTGCGCGGGCAACGAAAAAGGCCCTCCGGAGAGGGCCTTCATGTGCTGGGGTACCTGGACTCGAACCAAGAACAACGGTACCAGAAACCGCCGTGTTGCCAATTACACCATACCCCACTGGCCTCTGCCGCAGCGCGGGCCGACGATTACTCTAGCTCATCCTGGCGCTCCCGCCAAAAGCTGGCGACAGTCCGGGCTGTTGGTCGCGCGAAGCGCTTCAAAGAGCGGGAATGAGAGCGGTTCGCGCGACCGAGGTGCCGGCGGCGTGGGGGTCGGCGCGGGCCTCAGGGGCGGGCGGGCTCGACGCGGCGCTTGCGCAGGTGTTCGTAGACCACCGAGGTGCGCACGTCGGCCACCTCGGGGCGCTCGGTGAGGCGATCGATGACGAAGGCGTAGAGGCTGTCGTTGTCGGCGACAGCGACATGGATGAGGAAGTCCTCGGTGCCGGAGGTCACGAACACCCCGATCGTGTCGGGCAGCGCGGCCACCCAGTTGCGGAACCCCTCGATGTTGCGTCTCGACGGCGGCCGGATGCGCACCGCGATCATCGCCTGCACCGGGCGGCCGATCGCAGCGAGGTCGACGTCGAGGCTCGCACCCCTGATGACACCCCGGTCCCGCAGTGCCCGCGTGCGGTCGAGCGCGGTCGTGGGCGACACTCCCACGGCGGCGGCGATGTCGCGATTGGTTCGCCGTGCATCCGCCTGCAATTCGCGGAGGATTGCCGTATCAAGTTCGTCGAGCATCCGCGGTTCGCCTCCTGTCGCGCATTAAGTACGGGCTGTTTGTGGTCGGTTCGACACTATGCCTAGTCTCGTGCCCAGTTCCCGCACGACAGACAAGGAGATCGCGTGTCGATCGATGTTCCCGCCTACAGCCCCGACGAGATCGTCACCGGCGAGTCGACTCGGGCCTCGCGGCTGAAGTGGGTGGTCGTCGTCGACTCCGAGCTGCCTCCGGGGCGCCTCGCGAACGCCGTCGCGTGCGTGGCGGCGGCGACCGGCGACGCCATCGTCGGACTGCTCGGGCCGGGCGGCGACGACGCGGCCGGAGTTCACCACCCGGGGCTCCCCTGGGCCGGCTGCACGGTGCTCGGCGCTTCGGCCGAGCGGATGCGCACCGTGCGCGAGAAGGCGGTGGCCGCCGAGGGGGTGTGGGTCGCCGACATGCCGCTGGCCGCGCAGACTACGCGGGTGTACGACGACTACCTCGCCGCCCTCGGCACGACCGAGGCGGAGTCGCTCGAGGTGTCGGCGCTCAGTCTCGTGGGACCCCGCGCGACGATCGACTCGATCGTGAAGAAGCTGCGGCTGCTCTGACGGCCGATCGGCGGGGCCGCGCAGGCGAATCACAGTGCCACCATGCGGCGGGACAGTCACGGTGCCGGACGGGCTCTCGGCGCCTGTGATGCGGTTCGGTCCGGGGATGTGCGTCGCGCATCCGTCGACGCTCGCGTATGCGCGTCAGCGCCCCTGACGATCGGAGGGGTCGGCCGCGGGCCCGCTCGCCGCCGCACCCGCGCGACGTCGGCGCGAGCCGAGGGCTGCGACGACGGCGGCAGCGACGCCCGCGGCGAGAGCGCCTGCGGCCCAGCCGACGGGCGCGCCGGTGTCGAGTCCGGTGTCGGCGAGGGAGGGCCCGCCGGGCGTCGTCGGCTGCGGCCCACCCGTCGGCACCGGGGTCGGGGTGGGCGTGGGAGCCGGCACGGGCAGGACCGTCGCCGCGCCGCCGACCGAGACCACCGAGACGCCGCCGTCGGCGTTCAGCTGCACGGTGGCGCTCGTGGCCGCGGCGAGGTCGACGCGCTGCCACGAGCCCTCCCCCGTCGGTGTCGTGTCGAGGGCGTAGCCGGAGTCGATCTCGGTCTGCGCGATCACCGAGGCACGCTGCTCGTCGGTGAGCCCGGGGAACGTGGTGAGCAGCAGGTTCTCGGCGCCGGCGGGCACGGCGGGTGCCAGCCCGGTCTCGCCCGGGGGCGCGAAGGCGTAGGTCATGCGCTCCTCGTAGACGGCGACCCCGGAGGCCCGGTCGGTCACGATCTGCGCGGTGCCACCGGGCATGACGGCGCCGTCGTACGGGTCGTTCGTGTAGGGCGAGCCCTCGGCCGCGCAGGCCGCGATGGTGCCGCCGCACCGCTGCTCGAGGTAGCTGCGCAGTTCGACGGTGGCGGGCAGGATCTCGTTCGCCACGAAGTCGGGGCTCGACCAGAGTGCGGCGATGGCGGCGTGCCCGCTGATGCGCCCTCCCATGATGTCGAGCGGCGAGTGCACGCCGAGCACGAGCCTGTCGTTGCCGTTCTCGGAGGCGCGGGCGAGGATCTCGGGCGCGAGTTCTGGCAGCATCGTCGCCAGCGTCACGCCGGCCTGGTAGGCGGTGGTGGTGTGCCCGCTCGGGAAGCTGCCCGAGGTGCACAGCCCCTCGTAGTCGCCGTCGAGCTCGACGTCGTCGGAGGTGAACTCATGAGTGTCGTCGAGCTGCGGTGCGACCTGGACGATGTCGAGATCGCCCTCCGCGTTCGCGTAGGGCTTCCCCACGCGGTTCGCCTGCAACGACGACGCGTTCACTGTCGCCGGGTCGCACGGGCCCGGTTCGGATGCTCCCTGCTGGCTCGGCAGGAACGGTCGCGGAAAGCTGTAGGCCTCCTTGGCCGCCTCCGTCGAGACGAATGCCCCGGCCGAACCGTCGGTGCTCGACAGCAGCGCGCTCGTGAGGGGCAGCGCCCCGCTCTGGCGACCCTCGACGTAGAGCGGACCGAGCACCGACCCGAGCCCCGTGGAGATGGTGATCGACTGGTCGTAGCCGTCGGGGCTCACGCCGTACTGCGCATCCTGCAGGGCGGCGAACTGCTGGGCGGGTGTGGCGTGGGTGTTGATCCAGGAGACCTGCCGGTCGTTGGTCGCCAGCACGACGGGGTCGACGACCTCACCGTGGAGGGGGTAGTCGGGGTCGGGCACCCAGAAGTCGGTGACGCCGTCGAGCAGGGCGACCAGGTCGGGTTGCGGGGGCGGTGGGGCGGCAGCCGGGGCGGTCGCCGGCGCGGCGACGGTCGCGGGTGCGGCGGCGGCTGCCGAGGCCGACCCTGCCCCGGGCGCCGCGGCGAGAACGAGAGAGGCGAGCACGGCCGCCCCGGTGATTCCGGCCTTCGATCGCTTCATCGCGCATCCCCCTACTGGTCGCATCGTCGTCGCGATGCACCGCTCAGAGTAGAGCCCACGGGACTCGGGCGCGACCCCTTGTGCCCGACGGCCCGGGACGGGTCACGTTCGAAACCGCAAGGATTCGTGAGACCAGGGCCGTATGCAGCTCGGTCGTCGAAATATTTGCGGTTTCGAACCGCCACACCCTCCCGTGGGAGCGAAGTGGCTCAGCCGCGCTCCTCGCCGCTCGTCGACGACGGATCGGAGACGGCGCGGAGCGCCCTGCGCACCGTCGCACGCTGCGCGACGACCCGGGCGGTGTCGCCCTCCGCGCTGACGCCGGGGTCGGGAACCGGATCGATCCCGGTCGCCGTGCCGCCCACCACGGTGAGACGAGCGGGCGCGTGCGCCTCGTCACGCCCGCGGCCAAGCGTGGGAACCGCATCCGAACCGTGTTCACGTGCCGTCGTCCGCGCATCCGTTCGCCTCCGCGGGTCGAAGCCGAGGCGGCGGAACAGGCCCGGGTACTCGAGCACGAAGCCGTCGTCGTCGACCTCCAGGTCGCGCACGAAGTCGCTGTCGAGCGACTCGTAGCGGTACACGTTCGGCTCGACGCGGGTGTAGCGCTGCGGATCGGGGGTGACGTGCAACGAGGGCACGTCGATGTACGCGGTCACGATGTCGCGCGACTCCCCCACCTGGAGGTCGAGCCGGCGCACCGGGAGGGTGTTGCTGAACGGCGTGGCGCTGATGTCGACGTCGACCGCGCCGTCGAGGTCGGCGATCGGGTCGCCGTCGTCACCGACCCACCGCGAGTCGGGGGTGACGTGGAGCTCGAGGCTGCGCTGGGTGAGGGTGTCGGCGACGCTCACGGAACGCGTACGCCACCGGGCATCGCACTCGACACGGTAGAAGATCTCGAAGCGCTCGGGTGCGTGGGCGACGACGTGACCGATGGCCGTGCATCCGTTCGCGTCGATCGTGACGGCGACGTCGTCGTGCCCGGTTCCGGATGCGTCGAGCCAGGTGAGACCGCGTGCTCGGTTGTGCATGTGGGGCGGGCTCCTCTCCTGCGGACGGTGTGCGTGTAGGAACCTACTCCACCTCCGCGGTGGTCGGGAGAAGCTCGCCGTGGCAGAAGGGACGCGCGGGTGCCGTCCCCGGCGGCGCCTACGCCCCGCGCAGCGACGTGGTCATCGATTGCAGGATGCGGAACGCGGTGCGCTGGTCGTCGGGGCCGAGACCGGCGAGCATCCGTCGTTCGACCTCGCGCACCGCGGCACTCGCCGTCTCCAGCTGCCGGCGGCCGTGCGGCGTGAGGCGGGCGGGGAGGACTTTGCCGACACGATCGGAGTCGGGCCGGCTGACGGACCCTTCGCGCTCCAGCGCCTGGAGGAGCACGTTCATCGATTGCCGGGTGACGAAGGCGCCGCGCGCGAGCTCGGAGTTCGACAGGCCAGGCCGCTGGGCGAGCAGTTCGAGGCAGGAGTAGTGGGTGATCGTCATACCGAGGGGGCGCAGCACCTCATCCATGGCGGCGCGGAGGGCGCTCGAGGCCTCCTTGAGGAGGTAGCCGAGCGACGTGTCGAGGTCGATGCGTGCCGGGTCTTGACTCATGTCAGTAGTCTGACATACTTGCAGGGAGCGATGTCAAATAACTGACACGCCGGATCGAAGTGGAGAAGCCCATGCCCGTCATCGGACCCGATTTCGTCTCGCTGCAGGTGCGCGACCTCGATGCCTCCCAGTACTTCTACGAGAAGCACCTCGGGCTCGTGCGCTCACAGGCCGGCCCGCCGCACGCCGTGGTGTTCGAGACCTCGCCGATCGCCTTCGCGCTGCGCGAGGTGGTCGCGGGAACCGACCTCGACTCCATGCCCCAGCCCGGGGTGGGAGTGGCGTTGTGGATGCTCGCCACCGGTGTCGACGACATCCACGCCGGCCTCGTCGCCGGGGGCGTGAGCATCGTGGCTGAGCCTCTCGACGGTCCGTTCGGGCGCACCTTCACGTTTGCCGACCCCGACGGTTACCACGTCACGCTCCACGACCGCGGGTGAGGTGGTGCGGGGGCGCGGGTGGGGCACCGGCGGGCGGCGGGTGAGGGTGCGAGCGCAGGCGGCGGCTCGCGAGAGGGGGTGCGGGGCGGCGGCCCGCGGGTGGGCGTTGATGGTGCGGCTCTCGGGGAGACGGCTTCTGCCCGCGGGTAGGGCGACGTCGGGTGGCGTCAGTCGTCGGGGGTGGCGGAGCGGCGGGCGCGGGAGCGCTGACGGAGATAGGCGATGACGGCGGAGCCGACGGTCACCACGACGAGACCGATGAGCACCCACTCCATGTAGCGCTCGACGATCGCTGCGACCTCCGGGATGGAGCCGAGCGCGTATCCGACTCCGATGACGAGCGTCGACCAGAGAACGGCACCGAGCGCGTTGTAGCCGATGAAGTGCGAGTACTTCATCTTGCCGACACCGGCGGCGACCGGAGCGAAGGTGCGCACGACGGCGACGAAGCGCGCGATCGTCACCGCCCAGCCGCCGAAGCGGTCGAAGAAGCGCTGGGTGCGGTCGACGTTCTTGCGGCTGAAGAACCCGGAGTCGCGGCGTTCGAAGACGGAGGGCCCGGCGCGCCGGCCGATGACGAAACCGAGCTGGTCGCCTGAGAAGGCGGCGAACGCGACCGCCGCGACCACGAGCGCGATGGGGACGGGGACGGCGCCGGTGTAGGTGAGCAGTCCGGTGAAGAACAAAAGGGTGTCTCCCGGCAGGAAGAACCCGATCAACAGACCCGTCTCGGCGAACACGATCGCGCAGACGATGAGGAGCCCCCACACCCCCGCGCCCTGGATGGCCGCCTCGACACCGAACAGATCCGCAGGAGCCATACCCGCGACCCTACGCCGGTCTTGCGCTCACGCACGCCGCGCTACTCAGCGAACGCGCGCCCCGATGGATGAGAGGAGAATCCGGCATGCGGGGCGGCCCTAGAGGGGGCCGAGGAGGTGGCGGTTGACGGCGGCGGCGACGCGGGCGCCTGCGCCGGCGGCGACGATGAGCTGCTGGGGGCCGGGCGGCGTGATGTCGCCGGCCGCGAAGAGGCCCTCGACCGAGGTGGCACCTCGGGAGTCGACGACGACGTAGCCGTCGGGGTCTCTCTCGAGCTCGGACTCGAGCGTCTGGGCGAACGGCAGCGGTACCGACCACAGCGGGCGCACGAAGCCGCCCGAGCGCGCGATCGTGGTGCCGTCGGCCAGCACGACGCCGGTGAGCCCCGAGCGGTCGCCCACCACGTCGGAGAGCTCACGACGCTCCACGACGACGCCGCGCGCGGCCAGAGCCGCCTCCTCTGCCTCGGTGACGACGTGGGCGCCGCCCGTGAAGACGATGAGATCGTCGCTCACCTGCGAGACCAGCACCGCGCGCTCGGCGAGATCGGGGGTCGAGCCGATGAGGGCGAGCGGCTCGTCGCCCTTCTCGAACCCGTCGCACTCGATGCAGCTGTGAAGGCTGGTGCCGTAGTAGGCACGGATGCTCGGCAACGCCGGCAGAGTCTCGGCGAGCCCGCTGGCGAGCACCACCACCGATGCGGAGACCTCACGATCGGCGGAGCCGCGCACCCCGCGTGAGGAGATGCTGAAGACACCCGTCTCGGCGTCGCGCCGCAGGGAGCCGACGAGTCCCTGGTGGAACTCGGCAGTGGGGTACCCCGCGAACTCCTCTCGGCCCAGCGCGCGCAGCTCGAGCGGCGAGACGCCGTCGCGGGTGATGAACCCGTGCGAGACGAGCGTTGCGGAGTGCCTGGGGCGGTTGCTGTCGAGGATGAGCACCCGTCGCCTCGCCCGCACCAGGTTCAGGCCGACCGACAGCCCGGCAGGGCCACCGCCGATGACGACGACGTCGTAGTGCTCGCCGCCCGCGACCCCGTCGACCTCAACGCCTGCGGCAGCACCCGCAGCACCCACGCCACCCGCCGCCTCCACGCCGCTCACCGCGCGTTCGCCAGACGCACGAGCCGGGCCACGGTCTCCTCCTTGCCGAGGATCTCCATCGACTCGAACAGCGGTGGCGAGATCCGCCGCCCCGACAGCGCCACCCGAAGCGGCCCGTAGGCGACCCGCGGCTTGAGCCCCAGCCCTTCGATCAGCCCGGCCGACAGCGCGGCCTGGATGGACTCCGCCGTCCACTCCGACACCGGCACCTCCTGCAGCGCGCCGATGGCGGCCGCCAGCACGACTCCGGCGTTCTCGGGGAGCGAGCTCAGCGCATCCGGAGCGTAGTCGAGCTGCTCGCTCGAGACGAAGAAGGAGGCGAGCAGCTCGGGTGCCTCTCCGAGCAGTGCCATGCGCGTCTGCACGAGGGGCGCCACCGCGGCGAGCACCTCCGACTGCTGCGGCGTGAGCGGAGTGGTGACGACTCCCGCCGCCTCGAGGTAGGGAACCAGCCGCGACGTGAAGTCGTCGACCGAGAGCAGGCGGATGTGGTCGCCGTCGATCGACTCGGCCTTCTTGAGGTCGAAGCGGGCCGGGTTCGGCAGCACGTCGACGACGTCGAACGCGGCGACCATCTCGTCGAGCGTGAAGACGTCGCGATCGGCCGCAAGCGACCAGCCGAGCAGCGCCAGGTAGTTGACGAGCCCCTCGGGGATGAAGCCGCGGTCGCGGTGGTGGAACAGGTTCGACTCGGGGTCGCGCTTGGAGAGCTTCTTGTTGCCCTCGCCCATGACGTAGGGCAGGTGGCCGAAGCGTGGCACGAATGTGGTGACGCCGATCTCGATGAGGGCGTGGTAGAGCGCGATCTGCCGGGGTGTGGAGGAGAGCAGGTCTTCGCCGCGCAGCACGTGGGTGATGCCCATGAGGGCGTCGTCGACCGGGTTCACCAGGGTGTAGAGCGGATGCCCGTTGGGCCTCACGATGACGAAGTCGGTGAACGAACCGGCCGGGAAGGTGATCTCGCCCCGCACCAGGTCGTCGAAGGAGAGGTCGGTGTCGGGCACGCGCAGCCGCAGCGCGGGCTCGCGGCCCTCGGCGCGGAAGGCCGCCTTCTGCTCCTCGGTGAGGTCGCGGTCGACGTTGTCGTAGCCGAGCTGCTTCGCCCGGCCGGCGGCCTCGTTGCGCGCGTCGATCTCCTCGGCGGTCGAGAAGCTCTCGTAGACGTGGCCCGACTCGAGCAGCCGGTCGATCACGTCGCGATAGATGTCATAGCGCTGCGACTGGCGGTAGGGGGCGTGCGGGCCGCCCTTGTTCACCCCTTCGTCCCAGTCGAGGCCGAGCCAGGTGAGCGCGTCGACGATCTGCTCGAAGCTCTCTTCGGAGTCGCGCGCGGCATCCGTGTCTTCGATGCGGAAGATCAGCTTGCCGCCCGTGTGCCGGGCGTAGGCCCAGTTGAACAGGGCGGTGCGCACGAGACCCACGTGGGGGGTGCCGGTGGGCGACGGGCAGAACCGGACGCGCACGTCGGTGCCGGTGGCGGTGGAGAACGGATGCGGTGAAGTTGCGCTCATGACCCGCCAATTCTAGAGGGGCGAGGCGGGTGCCCGCCGGGAGGGTCGCTGCCTGTGGAGAGAATGCCGCCTGTGCAGAAGGGTGGCACGCTGAGGGGATGGCGAACGCGAGGACGGCGGTGCGCGAGGCCAGCGACAGCCCCGTGTTCCAGGTCGTCGCACGGTCGGGATTCGCCGTGAACGGGCTCATCCACCTCATCGTCGGCGGCATCGCGATCGGAGTCGCGGTGAGCGGCGGCAGAGGCGGCGAAGCCGACCCGACCGGCGCACTCAAGGGCATCGCGCAGACACCCGGCGGCTTCGTCGTGCTCTGGGTGGCCCTGGTGTGCCTGTTCGCGCTCGGGCTCTGGCAGGTGGCGGCGGCCGTGCTCGTTCCCCGCGGCGGCGACGAGCCGCGAGACCGGATGCGGCGGTGGGGCAGGCGGGTGACCGAGGCCGGCAAATCGCTGGTGTACTTCGCGCTCGGCGCCACGACACTCGCCGTGGCACTCGGCAGCAGGGCCAGTTCGTCGGAGTCGGCCACCGATCTCAGCGCGCAGCTGCTCGCCTCACCGGGCGGCGTGTTCGTGCTCGTGGCCATCGGGCTCGCGTTCGCCGGCGCCGGGATCGGATTCATCTCGATCGGCGTGCGGCGCACCTTCCGCAAGCTGATCGTCGTTCCCGAAGGGGCGTGGGGCGCTGCGGTGACGGTGCTCGGGCTCGTCGGCTACATCGCCAAGGGGATCGCGCTCGGAGTGGTGGGCGTGCTGCTCGTGGTCGCCGCACTGGCCCTCGACGCAGAACGGGCGACTGGGCTCGACGGCGCCCTCAAGTCGCTCGTCGCTCTCCCCTTCGGCGTCGCCATCCTCATCGCCGTGGGCATCGGCCTCATCGCCTACGGCCTCTACCTCATCGCCCGCACCCGTCTGGCCCGCTTCTGAGCCCGCGGGGGCCCACCGGCGACCGGCACGCCCGCGCGCGCCCCGCGGGGGCCCACCGGCGACCGGCACGCCCGCGCACGCCCGCGCGGGCCCGCCAGCGACCAGCACGCCCGCGCACGCGCGCGCCCGCCGACCCTAAGCGCTCCGCAGCATCTTCAGGCGGGCGAGCAGCGCGGGGCCGCGCCGGTCCAGCAACCGGCCACCCACCCGCAGGCCGATGGCGAGGAAGACGGCCCCGAGCACCACCCCGACGGCGAGCGTCAGCCACCCGAACAGCGCCGACGAGAACACCAGGCTCAGCACGGCGAGCACCACGGCGGGCAGCAGCAGGGCCAGCGAGACCCCCCAGGTCGCGAACCCGCTGAGCATGGTGGTGAACCCGGCGCCGGGGGCCGACTTGAACGGGTTGTCGCCCGCCTGCGGCACCGGCACCACGATGAGCGCCGAGGAGACGCTCACCACGGCGTAGCCGCCGAGGAGGGCCGCCGCGTCGAGCCCGAGCAGCATCGGCAGCGACCCCCACGACGAGGTGACCCCGGCCGTGACGAGGGTCGCCACCAGCACGACGGGCACCGCGATCACCGAGACGGCGAGCAGCCGCCCGAGCCGGTCGGCGCTCCCCCGCACCCCGTCGGCGAGGTGGGTGGCGAATGCCGTGCCGTCGTAGGAGATGTCGGTGTAGAGCGCCAGAGAGAGGAAGAACGCGATGAGCGGCCCGCACAGGTTGAGCAGCACGGGGTTGCCCATGTTGGTTCCGTAGAACCAGAGGAACACGGGGATGAGCGGCACCATGATGAGCTGCCGCGCGTAGCGCGGGTCGCGCCGCCAGTAGGTGAGGCAGCGGGCCGCCACGGCCCCCGTCGGCGTCGCCGGGAACAGCTGGAACAGCCCTGTCTTGCCGCGCGCGACCCGGCGGGAAGCGGATGCGGGCGGCGTCACGAGCGCGACGGCGAGCGCCCGCCGCCAGATCACCACGAGGAGAGCCAGCGTCGCCAGGGCGATGAGCAGCTTGGCACCGGCGGCGAGCCAGTCGCCCGCCGCCACATCGACCGGCACCGCCCACGCCGCGCCGAGCGGCGACCAGGCGAGCCCGCGCGCGAGCTCGGGCAGCACGTCGGCCGAGGTCGCGAGCCCCCGCGTGATCCCGATGATGATGGGGCCGATGAGCACGATGGGGATGAAGATGAGCACTCCGCCGAGCTCGCGGAAGCGCCGGTTCGCCTGCAGGCTCGACGACAGCGCGGCGACCGTGCGGGAGCCCACCACGCAGATGACGAGCCCCAGGATGCCCGCGGGCACGGCGACGATCGCGGCGACCGGTGCGTGGGTGATCCAGGGCAGGAAGGTCGCGATCGCGACGACTCCCGTCACCATTCCCGGCACACCGAGCACGCCGGCGAGGGTGAGACCGACGAGCAACTGCTTCATCGACAGGGGGAACACGACGAGCCGGGCCGGGTCGAGGGTCTGCTCGATCCCGAAGGCGACGAGCGGGACGACGATCCACCCGAGCACGAGGGCGGAGCCGGCCAGCACGAGCACCGTCGAGATGAGCTCGACCGGCGCGAAGTTGAGGGCGAACAGCCCGGCCACCGCGGCGAAGAGCACGCCGAGGCCGTAGAGTCCCCCGATGATGACGGCGACCAGCTGCCAGGGGCTGCGCTTCAGGGAGTTGCGCAGCACCAGGAAGCGGAGCTTGATCAGCGACGCAACCATTCCGGCCCCTCCGCGTGGGTGCGGCCTCCGACGAGGTCGACGAAGCGGTCTTCGAGCGTGGAGCCCGCCCGCACCTCGTCGACCGTGCCGGCGACCAGCACGGTGCCGTGGGCGACGACGGCGACGTGGTCGCACATCCGCTGCACCAGGTCCATCACGTGGCTCGACACGATGACCGTGCCCCCACCTTGCACATAGCCGGTGAGGATGTCGCGGATGTTCGCGGCCGACACCGGGTCGACCGACTCGAACGGCTCGTCGAGCACCAGCAGTTTCGGCGCGTGCACCAGTGCGCAGGCGAGCGCGATCTTCTTCGTCATGCCCGCGGAGTAGTCGACGACGAGGGTTCCCGCCGCCGACTCGAGGTCGAGCAGCTTCAGCAGGTCGCCGGTGCGCTCCGCCACCTCGGCGCGGTCGAGACCGAACAGCAGGCCGTTGTAGGTCACGAGCTGCTCACCGGTGAGCCGGTCGAACAGCTTCACGCCGTCGGAGAGGTTGCCGACGAGCGCCTTGGCCTTCAGCGGCTCGCGCCACATGTCGACGCCGTGGATGAGCGACTGCCCGGCATCGGGGTGCAGCAGCCCCGTCGCCATCGACAGGGTGGTGGTCTTGCCGGCGCCGTTCGGGCCGACGAGCCCGTAGAACGAGCCCACCGGCACGGTGAGGCTGAGGTCGTCGACCGCCACCTTCTGCCCGAAGACCTTGCGCAGCCCCGTCAGCTGCAGGGCGGGTTGATCGGACATGCGCGTCCCCTCACGTGTCGTGTTCCGAGTGCGGCCTGGCGGCACGGATGCGTGACGCGGCCCCCTCCACCCTGCCTGCCGCATCCGTCTGGGACAAGCCGACCCTCCGGCGTCGCGGAGAACACCGCGATGTCGGAGGGCCGGTTCAGGAGGCGGCGAAGGCGCCGGGTCGACGGATGCGCGTCAGGCAGCGACCTCGGCGGAGGCCTCTTCGACGACGGAGGCGGCCGAAGCGGCCGTGGCGGCCGGCGCGTGCAGCGGCTCGAGCGCCTTCGACCACGCCACGAGCTGGTCGAGCATGGTGTCGACCTGCGGCAGCAGGTGCTCCCCCGGGGTGAAGACGGAGAAGTTCTCGAACTCGGTGATGAGCGAGATGGCGACCTGGGCGCGCACGGTCGCCAGCTGGAGCTCGGAGGCGATGAGGCGGAGGTGCTCCACCGCGCGGGCACCGCCCACGCCGCCGTAGCTCACGAACGCCGCCGCCTTGTTGTTCCACTCCTTGTAGAGGTAGTCGAGGGCGTTCTTCAGCACACCCGAGGTGGAGTGGTTGTACTCGGGGGTGACGAACACGAATCCGTCGAACTCGTCGATCCTCGCCGACCAGGCTTTCGTGTGGTCGTTCTGGTAGACGCCCCAGGCCGCCGACCCGGGCTCGTCGAGGTGGGGCAGCGGGTAGTCGGCGAGGTCGACGAGCTCGAACTGGGCGTCGCTGCGGCGCTGGGCGATCTCGAGCACCCACTTCGCGACGGCTTCGCCGTTGCGTCCGGGTCGGGTGCTGCCGAGGATGATGCCGATCTTGGTCATGGTGTCCTTCACTGTCGTGGGTTGGGAACGTCTCGCGCCCGCGGCGCGTTGCCCCTCGTTGAACGCCGTCGCGACGGGAAAAATCCCGCCCGCGGCCACGCACTTTGAAGTGCCTCAGGCACACGGAAGGACGTAACGCGCCATGACCGACCTCTGCGAGGCGACCCCCTCCGTGCGCGTCATCGTGCGCGACCTGTTCGGTCTCACGAGCGACCGCTGGTCGATGGCGGTGGTGCGTGCGCTCTCCGGAGGCCCGTTGCGCTTCACCCGTCTCATGGCGGAGGTCGAGGGCGTGTCGCACCGGATGCTCACGAGAACTCTTCGAGGCCTCGAACGCGACGGCCTGGTCGCCCGCACGAGCTACCCCGAGTCGCCTCCGCGGGTGGAGTACCGGCTCACCGAGCTGGGCCGCTCCTTCGACGAGCCGGTGAGCGCCTTCGTGGAGTGGGCTCACGCGCACCGGGACGAGATCGAGCGCAGCCGTGAGCGGTTCGACGCGTGAGCGGGCCGCGGGCGACGCGACGCGACGAGACGGCGGGCGGTGGCGCCCGCATCCGCTAAAGTTCTGAGTGACTCGTGTGCTGCCGCCCGGCACGCCTGACGACGAAGGAGCGATCGACGTGACTGCTGTGCTGTGGCCCGAAACGCCGGTGAAAGAGCTGAACAAGAAGGTCGCCGGAGGCGTCTTCGTACTGTTCTGGCTGACCGCTCTCGCGCTGTGGATCATCGCTCCGAACATCGCCGACCCGCGCCTCGGCGCGTACGTCATCGACACCGGCCTGGTACTCGCCTCCGTGGGCTTCGCCGCCCCGCAGATGTTCTCGCGCCGCGCCTTCGGCGCCGTGCTCGCCGCCGCCTTCCTGGCGCTCGGCCTGTTCGCCCTCGGCGACTTCCTCGAGATCACGGTGCTCAGCTACTTCCTGCGCATGTTCGTGCCCTTCATCGCCCTGCTCTCGGCCCTCTACGCCGCCGCCGGCAAGCTGAAGGTCTGGTACTGAGTTCCTCGCGACGCCGCTCCTCGCGCGGCGTCGACGGCCTGTGGACGTGCGGGCGCCACACCCGGCATGCGGTCGCACGCGCCGGCCGCGTCGCCGGGTTGGCCCGTTCGAAATCGCAAACGTCGCGGCAGCCGAGCCTCCCACGGGGCCGGATGCAGCGACGTTTGCGATTTCGAACGGCCATGTGACGAAACCGAACTGTACGCGCCACGAAACACGCGCGACACACGCCTGCTCTAGCGTCGATGCCATGAGGATCGCGCACGAATCGGAGGGCTTCTGCCCCTGGTTCTGCCTGCGTCGCCAGAGCGGCCACCACAACACCTCTGTCTTCTCCTTCAACTCCTGACCGCGCCCCGCGTCGGGGCACCCGTCTGCCTTCCGGCGGACGGCCCCGCGCGACGGGCCGCTGCGCGAACCCCTCTCCCCTCTGAGGCGAGCCGGTTCGCGTGTCTGACGTGAGCATCCGCTCGTCTCCCTCCTCCGGGAGCGGGCGCGGAACGAGGAGATTCCCCCATGCGTCTCGACGACGTCTGCATCGTCAACAGCGATGTCACCGCGAGCGACGACTTCTACCGTGAAGGCGTCGGACTCGAACGGCGGATGCGCAACGTGCGCTTCGCCGATTTCCTCCCGGGAAGCGGCCCCCGGCTGGCGATGTGGCTGCGGCCGAGCATCGCCGAGACCGTCGGGCCGAGCTACCCCACGGCCCAGGGTCTGCCCTTCCGGGTCACGCTGGCACTCCCCGATGCGGCGGCGGTGGAGGCGGCGGCCCGCCGCATCCCCGGTGCGGCGCGGCTGCCCGGCACGGGGGCGGTGGTGACCGACCCCGACGGTTTCGTGACGGTGCTCACCGCACCCGCCGCGTCGACGGGCCCGGGCATCACCTCGGTCGAGCTCGCCGTCTCCGATGTCGGGCGCACCGCCGACTTCCTCGAGCGCATGGGCTTCGTGCGCCGGGGAGTCGCGTCGGACGCCCGGGTCGAGTTCGACGGCGGTGACGTGACGCTGACCGTGCTGGCAGCCTCGACCGTCACGCCAGAGGCGGTCGGTGAACCCGACACCTTCACCCGCTCGGGCGGCCACGTCATGCTCGCGGTCGAACTCGACTCCGGCGAGCGCGTCGACGAGCTCCACGCCGAGCTCAAGGCTCGCGGGCTCGTCGACTCGGGGCCGCCCGCGGTCTACGAGTGGGGCGCTCGCTCGTCGTACTTCGTCGACCCTGACGGGTACATATGGGAGATCTATGCCTGGGTAGAGACCCCGCGCTGATCCTCCGCTCCCCGCTTCACCCGCTCCAACACCACCTTTCCCGCACCACCACCCCATCCCGCACCACCCGACCCTCCACGACAAGGAGCACCTCATGTCCCTCCCCACTCCCACCCGTCGCCTGCTCGCCGCGGCGGCACTCGCCACGGCCGGCGCGCTCGCCTTCACCGGCTGCGCCTCGGCGCCGAGCGATGCCACCGACGCGACGGGCGCTGCCGGCGCGAGCACCGCATCCGGTGACTTCCTGCCCTGCATCGTCTCCGACGAGGGCGGCTTCGACGACCAGTCGTTCAACCAGCTCGGCCTCGAGGGCGTGACGATGGCGGCGGATGCGCTCGGCACGAAGCACATCGACGTTCAGTCGCAGACCGAGAGCGACTACGCACCGAACATCCAGAGCCTCGTCGACCAGGGCTGCACCACGATCGTCACCATGGGCTACCTGCTGGCCGCCGCGACCGGGGAGGCGGCGACCGCCAACCCCGACGTGCACTTCATCATGGTCGACGACGCCACCATCTCCGCCGACAACGTGAAGGGCGTGGTGTGGGACACCTCGCAGGCCGGCTTCCTCGTGGGCTACGCCGCGGCGAGCTACTCGACGACGGGCAAGGTCGGCACCTACGGCGGCGCGCAGATCCCGCCGGTGACGCTCTACATGGACGGCTTCGCGCGTGGCGTGCAGTACCACAACGAGCAGAAGGGCACCGACGTGCAGGTGATCGGCTGGAACCCCGACACCCAAGAGGGCCAGTTCACCGGCAACTTCAGCGACATCAACGCGGCGAAAGTGCTGTCGCAGGGCATCCTCGACCAGGGCGTCGACGTGATCACTCCCGTCGGCGGGCCGATCTACCAGGGCGCCGCCCAGGCCATCCGCGAGTCGTCGAAGCCTGTCGCGCTCGTGGGGGTCGACACCGACATGTACCTCTCCGACCCGGAGTACGACGACATCTGGTTCACCTCGATCGCCCGGGACATGCCGAAGTCGATCTCCGAGGTCATCCAGGCCTCCGCCTCGGGCGAGTTCGACAACGAGACCTACGTCGGCACCCTCGAGAACGGCGGCGTGCTGATGAGCCCGTTCCACGACTTCGAGTCGAAGGTCGCCCCCGAGCTGCAGGGCGAGCTCGACGACATCGAGGCCGCGATCGTCGCGGGCGACATCACCATCGAGACGCCCTCCGCCCCGTAACCCACCCGCCCGCTCACCGAGCCGTCGCCATCCGCCCTTCCCGCGCATCCGAGGGGCGGATCGTGACGGCTCGGTGGGGGGCCCGCACCCGAAAGGCACGCATGCGCGAGCTCATCTGCATCACCGACCCGGGGCAGGAGCAGGCCGTCGCCCTGATGACGATCTTCGCCTCGCCCGACGACTTCCGCGTGCTCGGCATCATCGCGAGCGCCGGCAACACCACGCTCGAGAACACCGTCGAGAACGTGTTCAAGGTGCTCGAGCTGGTCGGCGTCGACGACGTGCCCGTCTACAAGGGCGTGCCCAGGCCGCTCGTGCGCCCCCTCGTCACCGCCGCGCACGTGCACGGCGAGACCGGGCTCGACGGCTACGACTTCCCACCCGTGCGCGGCCGGGCCGAGGAGGAGTCGGGGGTCGCCGCCCTCATCCGACTGCTGCGGGGCGCCCCACCCCACTCGGTCACCATCGCCCAGTTCTCGAGCATGACGACGCTCGCCGTCGCGCTCACCGAGGCACCCGACATCGCCCGGGGCATCGCCGAGATCGTCATGATGGCGGGCGCCTACTTCGAGGTGGGCAACATCACCCCGGCCGCCGAGTTCAACGTCTACGTCGACCCGCACGCGGCGGCGATCGTGCTGGGCTCCGGCGTGCCGATCGTCATGCTCCCGCTCGACATCACCCATCAGCTGCGCAACACCCGCGCCCGACTCGACGCCTTCTCGGCGACCGGCACCGAGTGCGGCAGGGCAGCGGATGCTCTGCTCACCTTCTCGGAGACCTTCGACCTCGCCAAGTACGGCTGGGACGGCGCGCCGCTGCACGGCCCCGTGGTACCGCTCTACCTGCTGAGGCCGGAGCTCTTCCACGGCCGCACGATCAACGCCCGCGTCGAGACCGGCAGCGAGCTCACGATGGGCATGCTCGTGGCCGACTACTGGCAGATCACCGGGCTGCCGCAGAACGTGTTCTACGCCCGTGACGTCGACGCCGATCCGTTCTACGCCGAGCTCACCACCCGCCTCGCCCGGCTACGCTGAACCGTGCGCACCCTCTGGCGAAACGCCCTCCTGCTCGCCTGCGACGACGAGCACGGCACCACCCCGTTCCGCGGCGACCTCCTCGTCGACGGCAGCGACATCGTCTCGGTGACGGATGCGCGTCCGGCCCGCGTCGACGACGTGACAGAGGACGACACCACCGTCGTCGATGCCACCGACCTCTTCATCACCCCGGGTCTCGTGAACGCCCACACCCACTCCTGGGAGGTGCTCCTGCGCGGCACGAGCGAACCCCTGCCGCTCGAGATCTGGACGCTGCTGAGCTACCCGCCGGAGGGGGTCGAACCCGCCTCCGAGCGCCTGGTCTACCTCCGCACCATCGTGGCGGCGGTCGAGGCGCTCCTCGGCGGCGTGACGACGGTGCTCGACGACACCGGCGAGCTGCCGATGCAGACCCCGGAGAGCACCGAAGCGCTGTTCCGCGCCTATGACGACGCGGGACTCCGAGCCACCTGCGCCGCCAGCACCGTCGACGTGCCGCTCGTCGACCGGCTGGCGTTCGCCGAGGAGGTGCTGCCCGCATCCGTCATCGAGGCGTCACGCGCGGCGATCACCGACCTCGACGGGCTCCACGACGACTACGTCACCCTCACCGAGACCGCGCGGGCGATGGCGGCGGGCTTCGCGCGCATCCGTGTCGCCCTCTCGCCGAGCGCCCCGATGCGGGTCACCGACGACTACCTCGTCGACTGCGCGCGCCGCGCGCGTGGGGCGGGTGAGGTGCTGCACACCCACCTGCTCGAGACGGTGCTGCAACGCGAGCTCGCCCGCACCCGCTACGACGGCAGCACGATCGTGGAGCACCTCGACCGGCTCGGGGTGCTCGGGCCGAACCTCACGGCGGCGCACGGGGTGTGGCTCAGCGACGGCGACCTCGAGCTGCTCGCGGCCTCGGGCACGAGCGTCGTGCACAATCCGCTGTCGAACCTCAGGCTCGGCTCGGGGATGCTGCGCTGGCGCGACCTCCACGATGCCGGCGTGCGCGTGGCGCTCGGCACCGACGGCGCTTCTAGCAACGACTCGCTCAGCCTGCACGAGGTGATGAAGGCCGCCGCGCTGCTGCACACGCTCGACGACCCCGACTACCGGCGCTGGCCCGTGGTCGGCGAGGTGCTGCGGGCGGCGACGGTGAACGGGGCGCGCGCCGCCGGATGGGGCGATCGGGTGGGGTCGCTCCTGCCCGGGCTCGCCGCCGATCTCGTGGTGTACGACCTCACCGCGGGCACCGCGTTCACGCCCCTCCACGACGCGGCCCGGCAGCTCGTGCTCGCCGAGAACGGCAGCTCGATCAGTCAGGTGTGGGTCGACGGGCGCCTCGTGGTCGAGAACGGGCGCTGTCTGCTGATCGATGCGGATGCGCTGCTCGCCGAGTTCCGCGAGGAGTCGGCACGCTACCTCGAGGAGCAGCTACCGCGGTGGAGGGCGTTGCAGGAACGGTTCGAGCCCGCCGTGCGCACGGCGTACCTGCGCGCGTGGGGCGAGGCGACCGCGGAGGGCGATCGCTGAGGTCGGCGCCCCGTTCGATGTCGTCGGCCGCGGCTAGACTGGAGCCCTGACCGGCCACGTGCGCCGGTGTGGTCGTGCGGGCGAGGAGTTCTGCAGATCCGAGGCTGGAAACCTCCGGCATCCGCACTTCCCACCTGGAGGTCTCGTCCGTGTCCCTTCCCGCATCCGCCGGCCGCGCATCCGCCGGCCGCTCGTCAGCCCGCCGCGCGCCCAACAAGTGGTGGGCGCTCGCCGTGCTCGCCCTCACCCAGCTCGTCGTGGTGCTCGACAGCACCATCGTCAACATCGCACTGCCGCAGGCGCAGCAGGAGCTCGACCTCACCGACGGCCAGCGCCAGTGGGTCGTCACCGCCTACGCGCTCGCCTTCGGCGCCCTTCTGCTGCTCGGGGGGCGCATCGCCGACTACTGGGGGCGCAAGCGCACCTTCCTCGTCGGAATGGTCGGCTTCGGAATCGCCTCGGCGGTCGGCGGCCTGGCGCAGAACGGCATCGAGCTCATCGTGGCCCGAGGCTTCCAGGGGCTGTTCGCGGCGATGCTCGCGCCCGCCGCGCTCGCGCTGCTCACGGTCACCTTCACCGCGGGCCGCGAACGTGCCACGGCGTTCGCCGTGTTCGGCACCATCGCCGGCGCGGGGGCCGCCGTCGGGCTTGTGCTCGGCGGCGTGCTCACCGAGTTCGCCGACTGGCGCTGGTGCCTGCTCGTCAACATCGTCTTCGTGGCGGTCGGGTTCGTGGGCGGCCTCCTGCTCGTCACCGAGTCGAAGGCCGACGGCGACAACCGCTACGACGTGTGGGGTGCTGTGACCGTCACCCTCGGACTCGGCTCGCTCGTCTACGGCTTCAGCCTCGCCGAGCACGGCTGGGGCGAGGTCGACACCCTGGGGTTCCTCGCGCTCGGGGTGGTGCTGCTCGTCGTGTTCGTGCTCATCGAGCGCAGGGTCGCACAACCCCTGCTGCCCCTCCGCGTCGTGCTGAACCGGGTGCGTGGCGGGGCCTTCCTCATCCAGGCGGTGGTGGGCAGCGTCATGATCGGGGTGACGCTGTACCTCACCTTCCACCTGCAGATCGTGCTCGGCATGGCCCCGCTCGAATCGGGGCTCGCCAACCTCCCGCTCACCATCGCCATCATGTCGGTGGCGCCGGTGGCCACCCGGTTCCTGCCCGTCGTGGGCCCGCGAGCGCTGCTCATCGCCGGGCCGCTGATCGTCGCGATCGGGCTCGGGTACCTCAGCTTCATCACGGCGGGCGGCGACTACTTCGCGCAGGTACTGCCCGGGCTCGTCATCATGGGCATCGGCATGGCGCTGGTGTTCGTGCCGCTGCAGAACCTCGCGCTCACGGGCGTCGCACCGCACGACGCCGGTGCCGCCTCGGCGACGGCGAACTCGGCGATGCAGATCGGCGGGTCAATCGGTCTCTCGGTGTTCACCGCGCTCTACGCCGGTGTGGTCGGCGGAGCGACGGTGACGGATGCGGCGTCGCAGCTCGCAGCGTTCACGAGCGGCTACTCGGCGATCTTCCTCGCCGCGGCGGGCGCGATGGTGGCGGCTGCGGCGATCGCCGTGTTCGTCATCCGCGGTCGCAAGGAGGAGCTGCTGCCCGAGCGCGGCGCGCCGGCTGTCGTGCACGCGTAGCGGCGGGCGCCGGGCGGCGCGCGGGGTTGAGATGATGGGGGCATGACCCTTCGTCTCCACCTCGTGCGCCACGGCCAGACCACCCTGAACGCCGAGGAGCGCGTGCAGGGCTGGGACGACTCCGCGCTCACCGCCGCCGGGCTCGCCGGGGTGCGCGAGACGGCCGAGGCGCTCCGCGAGGTCGCGTTCGTCGCCGCCTACGTGTCGCCGCTCGGGCGCACGATGGCGACCGCAGACGAGATCCTCTCCCATCACCCGCTCGTGAAGCCCGTGCTCGACGACCGGCTCAAAGAGCTGCACTTCGGCAGCTACGAGTCGCGCCCGACCCTGTCGCTGCTCGAGGTCGGCGACTTCGCCACCATCGGCGCCGGCATCACGGCCGGTACCTTCGAGGGTTTCGGCGGCGGGGAGCACTCCCGCGACTTCGTCGCACGCATCACGCAGGCCTTCGACGACATCGTCGCCGCGCATCCGGAGGGCGAGGTGCTCGTGGTGAGCCACGGCGGCACCATCCAGACCCTCATCGCCCGCGTCGCGGCCTACTCGGGACCGCCGCTCGCGAACGCCAGCGTCACCGTGCTCGAGCGCACCGCCGACGGCTGGACGCTCAGCGCGTAGCGTTCGAAAACGCAAACGTCGCGGCATCCGAGCCCCATACGAGGCCGGATGCCGCGACGTTTGCGGTTTCGAACAGGTCCCGCGCGTCAGCGCCGGGTGGCGTCGTCGACCTCGCCGACGAGCTCCTCGATGATGTCTTCGAGGAAGAGCACTCCCGTCACCGTGCCGTCGGCCGTCTGCGAGCGCGCCACGTGCGAGCCCGAGCGGCGCATCACGGCGAGCGCGTCTTCGAGGTCGGCGTCACGTGCCACCGAGGTGAGGCGACGGATGCGCTTGCCCGGCACCGCCTCATCGAACGTCGACCCCGCGGTGAGGTCCATCACGTCCTTCAGGTGCAGGTAACCCGTGGGCTCCCCCGACCCGTTCGTGAGGATGTACCGCGAATAGCCGTGCTCGGCCACCGCCGCCTGGATGGCCCGCGGCGACGAGTCGGGCGCCAGCAGCACCATCTCGGCGATCGGCACCTCGACGTCGCTGACCTTCTTCGCCGTGAACTCGAATGCCGCCGAGAGGGTGCCGGAGGCATCGGTCAGCACACCCTCGCGGGTCGACTGCTTCACGATGGTCGCCACCTCGTCGAGCGTGTACGTGCTCGTCGCCTCGTCTTTCGGCTGCACCCGGAACGCGCGCAGGATGAGGTTCGCGATGCCGTTGAGCGACCAGATCACCGGCCGCACCACCTTCGACACGAACACCAGCGGCGGCGCGAGCAGCAGCGCTGCCCGATCGGGCACCGAGAAGCTGAGGTTCTTCGGCACCATCTCGCCGAACACGACGTGCAGGAAGGTCACCAGCACCAGTGCGATGACGAACGCCACTCCGCCGATGAGCTCGGGGCTGAGCGGGGTGAGCGCGAGCGGGTACTCGAGCAGGTGGTGGATGGCGGGTTCGGAGACGTTCAGGATGAGCAGCGAGCACACCGTGATGCCGAGCTGGCTGGTGGCCAGCATGAGCGTGGCGTGCTCCATCGCCCAGAGCGTCGTCTTCGCGGCCTTGCTGCCGGCCTCGGCGCGCGGCTCGATCTGCGAGCGGCGGGCTGAGATGACGGCGAACTCGGCGCCGACGAAGAAGGCGTTCACGACGAGCAGCACCACGAGCCACACGATTCCGGGGATGATGTCGCTCATCGGGCGTCCTCCTTCTCGGCGTCTTCGGTTCTGCGGGCGGCCTCGGCGAGGGGTGCGGTCAGCGCGGCGTGGGCCGCATCCTCCGACTCGGCGAGCGGGATGAAGCGGATGCGGTCGAGTCGCACCCCGTCGACGCGCTCGACCCGCAGCACACCGCCGTCGATGGCGACCTCGTCGCCGAGCTCGGGCAGGCGGTCGAGCTCGTCGATCACGAAACCGGCGACGGTCTCGTGGCCCTCGTCGTCGTCGGGAACACGGATGCCCGTGCGCTCGAGCAGCTCGTCGGGCCGGAGCCCGGCGTCGAACACGACCGAACGGCCCGTGCGCACCACGCCGGCGTGAGCCCGGTCGTGCTCGTCCTCCAGCTCGCCCACGAGCTCCTCCACGAGGTCTTCGAGGGTGACGACACCGGCGGTTCCGCCGTACTCGTCGGTGACGACGGCGATCTGGAAGCCGCTGCCCCGCAGGAGGCCCAGCAGGGTGTCGATGCCCATCGACTCGGGGATGCGGAGGGGTTCGACCATGAGGTCGCCGACCCGCGCATCCGCCTGCCGGTCGAGCGGCACGGCGAAGGCCTGCTTCACGTGCACCACGCCGACGATATCGTCGACGCCGCCGTCGCCCGTCACCGGGAAGCGCGAGTAGCCCGTCGCCAGGGCGAGCGCGACGACCTCGGCCGCCGTCGTGGCCGGAGTGACGCTCGCCATGCGCACGCGCGGGGTCATGACGTCGGAGGCGTCGCGCTCGGCGAAGCGCAGCGTGCGGTCGAGCAGGGTGGCGTGATCGCTGTCGAGCATGCCCTCGGTCGCCGAGCGGCGCACGAGCGAGCTGAGCTCCTCGGCGGTGCGGGCGCCCGAGAGCTCCTCCTTGGGCTCGATGCCCATGGCACGGATGAGCGCGTTCGCCGTGTTGTTGAACAGCAGGATGACGGGCTTGAAGACGGTGGTGAACAGCGTCTGGAAGGGCACCACGAGCTTCGCGGTCGCGAGCGGCAGCGCGAGCGCGAAGTTCTTAGGCACGAGCTCGCCGATCACCATCGAGAACAGCGTCGCGAGCAGGATGCCGACGACGGCGCCCACGCCGGGCACGATCGTCTCGGGCACGCCGATGCCGATGAGCGGGTCGCGCAGCATCGACGAGATCGCCGGCTCGAAGGTGTAGCCGGTGAGGAGGGTGGTCAGCGTGATGCCGAGCTGCGCACCGGAGAGGTGCGTCGAGGTGATGCGCAGGGCCTTGATGGTGGGGCCGAGGCGCCTCTCGCCGCGCGCCTGGCGCTGCTCGAGCTCATGCCGGTCGAGGTTGACCAGCGAGAACTCGCTGGCCACGAAGAGGCCGGTGCCGACGGTGAGCACGAGGCCCACGCCCACCATGATCCATTCATACAAGGGGCAGCCCCCTGAGAGTCGGACCGGTGGTCAGAGTGTCAAGGGGCGTCGATCTGTGATGAGGAGGGTCGTCCATAGTCACGGCAGACTACCGGCCCCTCATGTGAAACGTCTATGAGGGGCCGGGGCTGCGGCGCGGCCGGGGCCGGTGCCGGGCGTCGGACGGGGCCGGTGGCGGGCGCCTGCCGGGGCCGGATGCGCGTCAGGCCGAGATGCCGGCGTCGCGGAAGAGCTTGCGCAGATCGACGACGAGCTGCTCGTCCACATCCTTGTGACGAGGCTTGGTGATGACGATCCGGCCCTCTCCGAGCTTCACGACGAACTTGCCGTCGTGCTCCTCGGTGACCTCGGCCACCTCGTTCAGCAGACCGATCACGTCGTTCCACTCCAGGTTGCGCGTGGTCGGGTGCGCCTCGATGCGCTGCAAGGTGGTGCGGTGGTGCTGGCTGAGGTGCTCGGGGGTGCCGGCGTCGGTCATGGTCTCTCCTCGAGGGCGGTGGGCTCCGGCGGGCCGGGAGCCGGGTGATGGCATCCGTTCGGTGCCGTGTCACCGCTCACAGTAGCGCCGACGGGTATCGTCGAGGGATGCGCTGGGTGATTCCCCGTTGACCGCCCGTTTCGAGGTCGTGACGATGTCGCAGCATCCCGTCGAGGTGCTCTTCGACCGTGCCCGGAGCATCGACGAGCACGTGGGGTCGATGTCGGGCACCCGCGAGCGCGCGGTCGCCGGGGTGACGAGCGGGCTCATCGGCGAGGGCGGAGAGGTGACCTGGGAGGCTCGGCACTTCGGACTGCGGATGCGGTTGTCGAGCCGGGTGACCGAGTTCGCGTACCCGACGCGGTTCGTCGACGAGCAGGTGGCGGGGCCGTTCGGGGCGTTCCGGCACGAGCACGAGTTCTCGCCTGCGCCGGTGAGCTCCGCCTCGGACGACTCGGCGACGGCGGACTCGCCGGTGCTCGACCCGGCGGCGATGCTCGACCCGGCGGCGATGGGCGGCACGGGCGGCGGCTCGATGATGATCGACCGGGTGGAGTTCCGGGCTCCGTTCGGGCCGCTCGGGCTGATCGCCGAACGGGTGGTGCTGCGGCGGTATCTGCGACGGCTGATCGAGGAACGGGGGCGGTACCTCGCGGCGTGAGCGCGGGCGGGGTGCCGCACCACGAGGTGCGGGATCGACCGGGGCAGGCTCGTGCTCGTCGAGGTGGTCTCGGCCGCGGTCGCCTGCCTCGAGCTCGGGCGCCGAGGGCGCAGGCGTTGGCTCTCGCTCGCCGTTGCCCTTGTGGTGGCGGTTCACGTCGTGCTGCTCGGCGTCGGGCTGGACGACGCCGGACTCGCCGGACTCATCGTGCTCGGCCTCGCCCATGCCCCGCCCCGCCACGCCCCGCGGACTCGTCACTCGGCGCCGAGCTCCTCCTCGAGCTGCTCGGCGGTGAGGCGGTCGCCGGCGGTCGGACGGCGGAACGACGTGTGCTCGGCGTGCTCGCGCTCCCGTGCCGCTGCGGCGTCGGCGTCGGCGTCGGCTTCGCCCGCGTGGGAGGCGTCGGCGAGTTCGGAGTCGATCTCGCCGTCGAGGTCGTGGTCGCGCGGGTCGGGCTCGGGCGCGGGCTGCCCCGCCGGGAGGAACGGCTCAGAAGAAGACATGAGCCGAGGATGCTGTGCCCGCGTGAACACCGCGTGAACTCCCGGAAGGAGTGTCGCGCCTCGATGTCGGGTCGCCGAGGCGCACCATCCGCCGGTCTCCTACGTCGCCGTGACCGTCAGCGTGGGCGACGCCGGTGCCGTGGCGGAGGCGACCTGCAGGCCGACCCGCACCTCCTGGCCGGGGGCGAGGGCGGCGGCCCAGTCGCTACCGGTGCAGGTGATGGAGACCTTCGGCTTGACGGTGCAGCTCATGCCCCAGGCGTTCACCACGGAGGTGGCGGCGGGGTCGCTCCAGGTGGCCGTCCACGAGGAGGTCGTGCCGGTCGACCTCACGACGAGGTCGGCGACGTAGCCGTCGCCCCACGAGCTCTGCAGCTGCCAGCTGGCCTGCACCCCGGCAGGAGCCGCGGTGGGAGCGGGGGTGGGTTTCGGGGTCGCCGTCGCCGTGGGCTTCGGGGTGGCCGTGGGAGTCGGCGTCGGCTTCGGGGTGGGGGTCGTGGTCGGCTTCGGGGTGGGGGTCGTGGTCGGCTTCGGGGTGGGGGTCGTGGTCGGCTTCGGGGTGGGGGTCGTGGAGGGCTTCGGGGTGGCCGTGGGTGGCGACGCGGTCACCGTGGGGACGGGGGTGACCGTGGGTCTCGGGGTCGCCGTCACCGTGGGTTTGGGGGTGGTCGTGGGTGCAGGCGTGGGCGTCACCGTTCCGCCGGCGCCGAGGATCGGGCGGAGGGCCTGCACCTTCGCGGTCTGCGGGGTCGTCCAGTCGTCTTTCACGAGTCCGCCGGTGTCGCCGCTGTTCGGGTTGAACGACCAGTAGGCGAAGCTCATCTTCTTCGAGCCGAGGTAGCTCACCAGGCTCGCGAGCCACTTCTTGTCGCTCTCGGTCTCGTACTTCGTGCCGAACTCGCCCAGCAGAACCGGTGCGATCTTCTTCGTCGAGATGAAGCCCCAATTCTTCTCCCAGACCCCGGCGAGGTTCGCGGGGTAGTTCGCCGCCTGGAACCACGACTGGTTGAACACCGTCGACGGGTAGTCGTGGGGCGAGTAGACGACCTGGTTCGCCACCCTGAGTGTGACCGGCTTGCCGGCGACGCCAGAGAGCCCGCCACCCCACCAGGTGGAACTGCCGTCGGGCTGGCGTTCGACGCCCTCCACGACGATCAGCAGCTTCGGGTTCACGGCGAGCACGGCGTTGCCCGCACGGGTCGCAGCGGCCTGCCAGTCGAGAGACGGGGTGCCGCAGCCCCAGCAGGCGCTGCCGTGCGGCTCGTTGTGCAGGTCGACGCCGATGACCGTGGGGTCGGTCTTGTAGCGGGAGGCGAGCATCTTCCAGTCGGCGATCCACTTCGCCTCGCTGTACTGCCCGGTGTACCAGAGCTCGGACTGACCACCGGAGTCGGGCCGGTGCCTGTCGAGGATGACGCTCAGGCCGTAGGCCTTGGCCCGGGCGATGACGCGATCCATCAGCTGGAGCGGACTGAGCGCCCCGAGCCCCGGGTTGACCTGCTCGTTGATGGAGTTCGGCTTCGCCTGGGCGAGGCACTCGTTCGAGAACGGCAGCCGGATCGTGTTGAACCCCATCGAGGCGATCTGCGCGAGGCCGGAGTCGAGCGAGATGCTCCACAGCCCGTGAGGGGCGCAGTTCGAGGTCTCCATGCCGAACCACGCGACTGCCTTGATGACGTAGTCGGAGCCCGACGCGGTCTTGATGCTCGCGCCGCTCGTGTGCAGCCAGCCCGGCTGCGTCGCCGCGGACGCCGTTGACGCCCCCGACCCGGCGGTCGCCGGGACGACGAGCCCCGCCACCACGAGCGCGAGGGCGGCGAGCCCGGCCGCGAGGCGGCGCCGCCGGCGGGGCGCGGAAGCGGGCATCGGTTCGCCGTCGTCGCTTCGAGCGCGCATCGATCCTCCGAGTTGCATGTCTGGCCCTGGGTGAACTGCAACCCCCGCACGAGTTCCCAACACCTCGGAGGTGACCTCATGCTAACCCGAACCCGCCCGCCCCGCGGGCCGATCTCGGATCTCAGAAGATCAGCAGGCGGTTCTCGTACGCGTGAACGACGATCTGGGCGCGGCTCGTCAGCGACAGCTTGGCCAGGATGCTGCGGACGTGCGACTTCACCGTCGACTCCGTGACGAACGCGGCCTTCGCGATGTCGGCATTGCGGAGTCCGCGGGCGGTGAGCAGGTAGATCTCGCGCTCGCGCGGCGAGAGCTCGGCGATGGGGCCGTCGGGGGCGTCGGGATCGGCCCGCCCGGTGCCCGAACTGCGCGGGGCGCCGGCCGTGGACGGCGACACGCCGCCGCCGGACGACCCGGTGGGCGCGCCGACGGCTCCGGCCTGCCCGAGGTGGCCGCGCACGACCGTGCCGATCAGGGTGGGCGGCGCGTCGCCGGCGTGCACCGACCTGATGGTGTCGAGGAGCACCTCCGGCGCGACGTCTTTGGTGACGAAAGCACTCGCACCGTGCTTCATCGCCTGGAAGACGGCCTCCTCCTGCTGGAACGTGGTGAGCACCACCACCCGGCACATCCCTTCGCCACTCGCCCCGTCGCGCCTCGTCCCATCGCCGCTCTTTCCCGCGCCCGAACGGTCAGCCCCGCCGCCGGCGCACGCGGTGCCGCCACCGGCCGTGACGATGCGATGCGTGGCCTCGATGCCGTTCATTTCCGGCATACGTATGTCGAGGAGCAGCACGTCTGGTCGTTCGCGCCGGGCGATCTCGACGGCGGCCGCGCCGTCGCCGCCGGTGCCCACGAGCTCGAGGTCGGGCTGCGACTCGATGAGCATGCGCAACCCGTAGACGAACAGCTCCTGGTCGTCTACGACGGCGACACGGATGCGCTCACCGGCCGACGAGGCCCCTGCAGGGGCGGAGTCGTCGAAGGGCGCCGCCGCCGGGTCTTCGCCGCACCCCGTCACGGCCGCTCCCCCGTCTCGACGAGCTCGCGGGACGGAGTGGCCCGGGCAGAAGCGAGGTGAACCGGAATGAACGCGGTGACGACGAACTCCTCCCCCTCGGCTGACGCCGTGAGCCACCCGCCCGCCAGCCGCGCCCGGTCTCTCATGCCCGTGATGCCGAACGACCTCACCGGCTCCGCGCCGGCACCGGCACCGGCACCGGCACCGGCCACCCCCAGCGCCGGCTCGGGTCGGGCGGGGGCACCTCCGCCCGACAGTGATCCGCTCACGACACCGACGACGAGACCGTCGTCGCCCCAGGCGAGCGACACCGCCGCACACGGGCTCTCCCCTCCGTGCTTCAAGGCGTTCGTGAGGCTCTCCTGCACGATGCGGTAGACGGCCGCTTCCTGCGACGGGGTGAGCCGCCGGGGCTCTCCGAACTGCTCGAACCTCACCTCCATGCCCGTCGACGACATGCGGTCGACGAGCGCTCCGAGGTCGACGAGCCGGGGCTGGGGGCGCCGCGTCTGGTCGTGGAGACCCTCGAGCAGGCCCCGCAGATCGAGAAGTGCAGTGCGAGCCGCGGCGGCGATCTCACCGAGAGCGTCGTCGGTGCTTCGCTCGCGCGCCATCGCCGACGTCACGTCGCCATCCCCACCACGCCCGTCGCCGTCCCCACCGCGCCCGTCGCCGTCCCCGACGCGGCCGACCGGCGGGGCGCTCTCGACCAGCCCGGCGGCCCGCAGGAATCTCGTTCCGTCGGCCACGGCGATGACCACCGCGAGCGAATGGGCGAGAACGTCATGCACTTCCTGGGCGATCTCATCGCGCTCCTTCACACTCCGCAACTCCACGTCGGCGACGGCGAGTTCGGCCTCAGTCTCGGCGAGGAGGTTCTGTTCGGCTCGGCGCCGGCGCGAGATGTGGAGAAAGACTCCCGCGCCCCAGGCTGTGAGGAAGACGAGCGCCGCCAGCACGAAGAGCACGAACACCCAGATCGCGCGCGGATTCTCGATCCTCGTCAAGGCGCCGCCTTCGAACACCGAGGTGCCCCCTGTCCAGCTCAGCCAGTCGCCGTCGAACACCAGGACGACCGCGGCGACGAGCGCCTGCACCAGGCCACCGGCGAGTCCCGACCATCGGATGCGCGGATCGGGCGAGCATCCGGCAGCGAAAGCGACGACGATCACAGCCTGATAGAGCGGCCACGCGGTCGAGGTGGGCGCCGTGAGCAGCCCCACCAGTTGCAGCAGCGGCACGAGCACCACGATGACGATCGACACCGTCGTGAGCCGCCGCGACACCGCGATGGCCACGGCGTAGGCGCCGAGGGCGAGGTAGAACCCGGGTTCGGGAGATCTGCCGATCTCGGCGTTCACCCAGAGCAACGCGTACACCACCGCGATCGAGGGCTCGAGCAGGGGCCGCAGGCGCCGGAGGGACAGCAGGGCCTTCAGGGTCGATGGCATGACCTCACGCTAGGCGCAGCAGCGCTGCGGATGCGCGTGCGCGACCGTCTTTCATCCCAAATGACGAGGTGACGGACGGCACGCTCAGACGCTCGGGCAGTGCAGCTGCGTGCGCTCCCCCGAGCGGTCGATCTCGTGGCGGGCCATGGGCTCACCGCACAGCGGACAGCGCGGATCGGCCGGCGGCACGTACGGCGCCTCGGCCCGCCCGATTCCCACCTGCGCCGGGCCGGCATAGCGGTAGACCACGCGGTTGATCGCGTTGACGAGACCCGGCCTGCCGTCGAACGGGTTCATCGGGTCGGGGGTGCGAGGCTTCTTTCGTGCCATAACCCTTAGTATACTAACTATCCATGACGAGGACTACCGACGCCGACCTGCTCCAGCTCGACCGGCAGCTCTGCTTCGCGCTTGCCGTCGCCTCCCGCACCGTCATCGGCGCCTACAAGCCCATCCTCGAACCGATGGGCTTGACCCACCCGCAGTACCTCGTGATGCTCGCGCTCTGGGAGCGCGAGCCGCGCTCGCTCTCCGCTCTCGCCGAGGTGCTGCGCCTGGAACCCGCCACGCTGTCTCCGCTCGTGAAGCGCCTCGAGGCGGCAGGTCTGGTCACCCGTCGACGCTCCGCCGACGACGAACGCCAGCTGGCGGTGATGCTGACGGACGCGGGACGGGCGTTACGCGTCCAGGCCGAGGAGGTGCCGCCCCAAGTCGTCGCGGCGCTCGGAGTCGACCTCGACGAGTTGACCGAGCTGCACTCCCGCCTGAGCGCGATCATCGAGCGGATCGCCCCGCTGCCCGGTGCGACCGGCGGCGCACCGGCGTAGGCGCGCGACTTGCCGCTTCGGCACAGGGTTGTGAGCTTCCCGGAGGCCCGTGCATCCTGATCTCATGAGCGATCACGACGAGCACCCGACCGCCGGCCACACGCACGGCGGCCACTCCCACGGCGCCGGGCGCACCATGCCCTCGACCGAGGGCAAGGACGCCATCACCTTCTGGGAGGAGCTCTACCGGCAGACCCCCCAGATCTGGAGCGGACGGCCGAACAAGGTGCTCGCCGACCTGGCCGCAGGCCTCCACCCCGGCACCGCGCTCGACCTGGGCAGCGGCGAGGGCGGCGACTCGCTCTGGCTCGCCGAACGAGGCTGGCAGGTGACGGCGATCGACATCTCCCCCACGGCGCTCGAGCGCTCAGCGGCCGAGGCGAGCCGTCGCGGCATTCCCGCCCACCGCATCGAGTGGCAGCAGGCCGACCTCACCGACTGGCGACCGGCCGGCAGCTACGACCTGGTGTCGGCGTGCTTCCTGCACTCGCCGGTCGGCTTCCCGCGCGAGGAGGTGCTGCGGAGGGCCGCCACCGCAGTCGCGCCGGGCGGCTCGCTCCTCGTCGTCGGGCACCTGAGCTTCCCTTCGTCGGCGGCGCTGCCCGAGGAGGAACGACCCTACCTGCCGACGCCCGACGAACTGCTCGCGTCTCTCGCCCTCCCCGATGGCGACTGGAGCGTCGCGGTGAGCGAGGTGCGGGCGCGCACCCAGAGCGGGCCCGACGGCGAGATCGAGCTCGACGACGGCGTGCTCCTCGTCACGCGCAGCTGACCCGGTCTGCCGACCACGGAGGGACCGGACCGGGGACCCGGATGCGGTGGGCCACTGGATCCGCACCGGGTATCCTTCCTCGCGTGACCGACGACGCCCGCCCCCACAGCCCCGCCACCGCCGATGCCCTCACCCTGACCGACCACCTCGCGGCCAATCGCGCCAACTGGGACGACCGCGCCACCGTGCACTCCACCCGCACCGGACTCGGCTACGGCGTGCAGCGCTTCGTCGACGACCGCGCCCTGATCTCCCAGGTCGTGGAGTTCGACCGCGAGCGACTCGGCGACATCGTGGGCCTGCGCACCGTGCACCTCCAGTGCCACATCGGCACCGACACCCTCTCCCTGGCGCGCCTCGGCGCGCAGGTCACCGGGCTCGACTTCTCTCCCACCGCGATCGCGGAGGCCCGCAGGCTGGTGGCGGAGACGGGCGACACGGTCGAATTCGTGGAATCGGATGTCGCATCCGCTCTCTCCGCGCTCGCCCCCGGGTCGTTCGATCTCGTCTACACGGGCATCGGAGCCCTGTGCTGGCTGCCTTCCGTCGCGGAGTGGGCGGGCGTGGTGGCGGGCCTGTTGAAGCCCGGCGGGCGGCTGTTCGTCCGCGAGGGCCACCCCATCCTGTGGGCGATGGACGAGAGCCTCGACGACGACCTCCACCTGCGCTACCCCTACTGGGAGCACGCGACACCGCTCGAGTGGGACGACGATGCAAGCTACGTGCCCACCGACCGCCCGCTCACGGCCACCAAGACCTACGAGTGGAATCACGGGCTGGGCGAGATCGTGACGGCACTGCTGGATGCGGGCCTCGTGCTGACGATGCTGGTCGAGCACGACAGCGTTCCCTGGGAGGCGTTGCCCGGGCAGATGGTGGAGCGCCCCGACGGCGAGCACGCCCTCGGCGAGCGCGCCGGGGTCGTGCCGCTCAGCTACACCCTCCAGGCAGTGAAGCCCTCCGCCTGAGCCGGCCGCTCGGCGGCGGTGCACACCGGACGTGCCTGCGGCCCGAACCTGTACCCTGGAGCACGATGACGATCACCGCTTCCGCCGACGGCTCCGCGCTCGGCAACCCCGGCCCCGCGGGCTGGGCCTGGTACATCGACGACGACACCTGGGCGGCCGGCGGCTGGCCGCACGGCACGAACAACATGGGTGAGCTGAAGGCCGTGCTCGAGCTGTTCCGTGCCACGGCGCACGTCGACGACCACCTGCACGTGCTCTGCGACAGCCAGTACGTGATCAACACGGTCACGAAGTGGATGCCCGGCTGGAAGCGCAAGGGCTGGCGCAAGGGCGACGGCAAGCCGGTGATGAACCTCGACCTCATCAAGGAGATCGACGCCGCCGTCGCCGGCCGCCGCTACACCTTCGAGTGGGTGAAGGGCCACGTCGGCCACACCCTCAACGAAGCAGCGGATGCTCGTGCCCGCGCCGCCGCGGAGGCCTACCAGAAGGGCCGCACCCCCGACACCGGCCCCGGGTTCCCGGGAGGCTCGGCGCCGCTCGTCGAGCCGGCCCCCGTCACCACGCCCGACGACACCCTGTTCTGAGCGCCCGCCGCCCCGCGGGAGTACGGTGACCCGCATGGCTGACGATCTGCACAAGGGCGACAAGGTCTCGTGGTCGACCCACGGAACCACCACCTCCGGTGAGGTGAAGAAGAAGATCACCTCCGACACGAAGGCGGCGGGCCGTACCGTCAAAGCGTCGAAGGACGAGCCCCAATACCTCGTCGAGAGCGACAAGTCGGGCAAGGACGCCGTGCACAAGCCGGAGTCGCTGCGCAAGAAGAAGAGCTGACCGGCGCTCAGAGCAGGCCGCGTTGCTGGGCGAACAGCACGGCCTGCATCCGTGTGCCCGCACCGAGGCGGGCCATCAGCGCCCGCAGGTAGCTCTTCACCGTGAGCTCCGAGAGGCCGAGGCGCGTGGCGATCTGAGGGTTGGTGAGGCCACACGCGACGAGTTCGAGCACGTCGCGCTGGCGCTCGGTGAGGGCGCCTTCGGCGGCCACCGCCGGGCGCGGCGCGAGGATGGCGCGGAGTTCTCGAGCCGTGTTCGGGTCGCTCGTCCGGTCGGCGACGCGGGCCAGTCGTTCGCGCAGCTGCGCCGAGGGCCGCTCGGCCTCCGCAGCTCGCGCCGCGAGCTCGGCCTGCGCCGCCTGCGCCTGCTGCATCGCCACGCGCTCGTCGACCAGGTCGCGCAGCCGCAGCTCCTGAGCCACCGCCGACGCGACTCCGGCCAGACGCGTCGTGTCGAACTCGCCCGACCTGTCGTCGTCGCTGCCCCGGCGACCCGCGTAGAGCAGGCCCCGCACCTGCGTGCCGACGACGATGGGGGCCACGGCGAGCGCGGTGATGCCCTCGCCGAGGATCTGCGAGTCGAAGTCGTGGGTGATGTCACCCGCGAGCGCGTAGTCGCTCACCACCCGGGGCGCCCGGGTCTGCCAGGAGAGCCCGCCGAGACCACGGGAATTCCGCACCACGATGCTCTGAAGCCGATCGGTCTGAGCGCCGAAGCTCGTGGTGATGGGCACGCTGTGCTCGGTGCGCAGCCCGCCGAACGCGACCGCAGCATCCATGCCGCGCCACAGCGAGCGCGTGGCCTGGCGCACCAGCTCGCGATCGTCGGGTCGCATCGTGTTCGTGGTCATGGTTACCGCCTTTGGAACCTAGTGGAGCATGCGTCTCGCGTTTCATGCTGTGCGTGGAACCCAGGTTCGACAGTCTAGACGCGCCCCGGGAATTGACGAAGGAGTCACGGATGCATACCACCGAGCAGAACATCGACAACCTCCTGCACGAGACCAGGCGGTTCCCCCCGACCGAGGAGTTCGCCCGCGACGCCGTGGCCACCGCCGAGCTCTACGACCGGGCCGATGCCGACCGCGCAGGGTTCTGGGCCGACCAGGCACGCGAGCTGCTGCACTGGCACAAGCCGTTCACGAAGGTGCTCGACTGGTCGAACCCGCCGTTCGCCACCTGGTTCGACGACGGCGAGCTGAACGTCGCGTACAACTGCCTCGACCGGCACGTGCTGGCCGGCAACGGCGACCGCATCGCCCTGCACTGGGAGGGTGAGCCGGGCGACTCCCGATCGTTCAGCTACGCCGAGCTCACCGCGGAGGTGAAGAAGGCGGCGAACCTGCTCACGGCGCTCGGCGTGGGGCAGGGCGACCGGGTCGCCATCTACCTGCCCATGATTCCCGAGGCGGTCGTCTCGATGCTCGCGGTGGCCCGCCTCGGCGCCATCCACTCGGTGGTGTTCGGAGGTTTCAGCGCCGACAGCCTGCGGGCGCGCATCGACGACGCGGATGCGAAGCTCGTCATCACCGCAGACGGCGGCTACCGCAAGGGCAAGGCGTTCCCCCTCAAGCCGACCGTCGACGCGGCACTCGCGCCGAACGAGGCGGGCGAGGCAACGGGCGTGGAGCACGTGCTCGTGGTGAACCGCACCGGGGGCGAGATCGACTGGGTCGAGGGACGCGACCTGTGGTGGGGCGAGGAGCTCGCCCAGGTCGACGCCGAGCACGAGGCGCGGGCGTTCCCGGCCGAGAACCCCCTGTTCATCCTCTACACCTCGGGCACGACCGGGAAGCCGAAGGGCATCCTGCACACCTCGGGCGGATACCTCACGCAGACCGCGTTCACGCACAAGAACGTGTTCGACCTGAAGCCCGAGACCGACGTGTACTGGTCGACCGCCGACGTCGGGTGGATCACGGGGCACTCCTACGTCGTCTACGGGCCGCTCGCGAACGGCACCACGCAGGTGATCTACGAGGGCACACCCGACACGCCCCACCCGGGCCGGTGGTGGGAGATCATCCAGAAGCACAGGGTGAGCATCCTGTACGCGGCGCCGACGGCGATCCGTACCTTCATGAAGCTGGGGCGGCAGATCCCGCAGCAGTTCGACCTGTCATCGCTCAGACTGCTGGGCTCGGTGGGCGAGCCGATCAACCCGGAGGCGTGGGTCTGGTACCGCGACGTCATCGGGGGCGGCACCACCCCCATCGTCGACACCTGGTGGCAGACCGAGACCGGCGCCATCATGATCAGCGCGCTGCCCGGGGTCACGACCCTGAAGCCCGGGTCGGCCCAGGTGCCGATCCCGGGTATCGACGCGAAGATCGTCACCGAGAAGGGCGTGCCGGTGGGGCCCGACCAGGGCGGGCTGCTCGTCGTCGCGTCGCCGTGGCCGTCGATGCTGCGCGGCATCTGGGGCGACCCTGAGCGCTACAAGGAGACCTACTGGGAGAAGTTCGGCGATGTCTACTTCGCGGGTGACGGCGCGCGCTACGACAAGGACGGGCACATCTGGCTGCTCGGCCGGGTCGACGACGTGATGAACGTCTCGGGTCACCGTCTCTCGACGGCGGAGATCGAGTCGAGCCTGGTCGCGCATCCGATGGTCGCCGAGGCCGCCGTGGTGGGCGCGTCCGACGAGACCACGGGGCAGGCCGTGGTGGCCTTCGTCATCACGAAGGCCAGCCACGCGGATGCTGCGGGCGCCGCCGACGCCGCCGAGACGCTGCGGGGCCACGTCGCCCAGCAGATCGGGGCGATCGCGCGGCCGCGGCAGGTGTTCATCGTCACCGAGCTGCCGAAGACCCGCTCCGGCAAAATCATGCGCCGCCTCCTCCGCGACGTCGCCGAGGGCCGCGAGATCGGCGACACCACCACCCTCGCCGACACCCAGGTGATGAAGATCATCACCACCACCATGAGGTAGCGGGCCCAAGGGCCGGATCAGAGGGTGAAGCGGGGGTCGCGGCGGTAGTCGGAGAGTCGCGAGTCGAGGGCTGCCTGCACCTGCGGGGGCGCGTCGTCGCCGATGAGCAGACGGAGACGATCGTCGGGGTCGGCGACGAAGCGCAGCAGCTCGGCGGCGGCAGCCGCTGGGGCGGTGCCGCCCGCTGTCGCCTGCTCGGCGGCCCAGGGCCACGGCACGTCGGGCGACCCGAACACCTCGGTCCGCAGGGAGTCGTAGGCGGCAAGGGGCTCGCTGAACCGCATGTTCCCGGTCGCCCAGGCGGTGTCGAGCGCGCCCGGTTCGACGATGGTCACACGGATGCCGAGGCCCTTCACCTCGGCAGCCAACGCCTCCGTGAACCCCTCCAGCGCCCACTTGGCCGCGTTGTAGAGGCCCAGCGTGGGCATGGTGCCCACGGCACCGGTCGTCGAGATCTGCACGACGTGACCGGAGCCCTGTTCGCGCATCACGGGAAGGGCGGCCTGCGTGACCCAGAGCGCCCCGAGGAGATCGGTGTCGATGATCTCGCGCGCCTGCGCCTCCGACACCTCCTCCACCGCGCCGACGAGCCCGAAGCCGGCGTTGTTCACCACGACGTCCAGACGGCCGAAGCGTTCGACTGCGGCCGACACGACGCGCGAAGCCGCAGCCCGGTCGCGCACATCGAGCTCCTCCACGAGCAGGGTGCCACCCGCCGAACCGCCCTCCAACGAGCCGGTCGAGGGGTCGCGCATCGTCGCGACGACGCGATGCCCCGCGCCGAGAGCCGCCTCCGCGATCGCCCGCCCGAACCCTCGGTTCGCACCGGTCACCAGCCAGATCTCGGCAGCATCCGTCTCATCGCCCATGACCAGACCCTACGCGGATGACCGGGACCGGCCTAGGGTGACCAGCATGAGCGACGAGGGCAAGGACGACGACAAGAAGACGCGCGAGGAGTTCGCCGATGCGGTGAACATGACGGCGAAGCAGCTGCGGGAGTGGCTCGACAGCGACGAGTCGAAGGCCGTCGGCCAGAAGCCGGCGGGCGGGGGCGAGTCGACGGGGCACGAGAGCGGGCGCCACATCGTGCGGATCCTCGAGAAGAAGCAGGCCGACTACACCGCCGGCGACTACGCGCACATGCGCAAGGTCGTCGGGTACGTCGCCCGGCACTCGGCTCAGCGGCCGAAGGGCGACATCGAGGACACCGCGTGGCGGCACTCCCTCATGAACTGGGGCAACGACCCGCTGAAGTAGAGCGGGCGTCACCGCAGCGCGGCGTCGGGCCGGCCTACCCCGCCGCGCTCTGCAGCGTGATCACCGTCCAGGAGACCGGGGGAAGCACGATCGATCCCCCGTCCTCCGACACCCGCAGCGTCTCGTTCGGCGCGACACCCACGCGCGTCGGCTCCTGCAGGGTGTTGACCGCGTAGGGGTCGGCGTCGGAGAGGGTCTGGGCCGACGCATCCGTCACCGCGCCGAGGCCGTCGAGGGGGAACTCGAGCATCACCTCGTCGCCCCGCGAGCGGTTGACCACGAAGATGCTGGTGCGCCCGGTGGCGGCATCGTGCGTGGTGACCGCGTCGACGAGGGGCACCCGGCCGTAGGCGGCGGTGTCGTAGCTGTCGCTCTCGATGCGCGTCGTGACGGTCGACCCGGTGGCGAGCGCCGAGGTGAGGGCGAACGGGAAGTAGGTGGTCTGCTTCCACGCGATGCCGCCCGGCTCGGTCATGATGGGCGCGATCACGTTCACCAGCTGCGCGAGGGATGCGCTGGTGACCCGGTCGGCCCGCCGCAGCAGCGAGATGAGCAGGTTCCCGACCACCACCGCGTCGGCGACGGTGTACGCGTCTTCGAGCAGTCGCGGGGCGACCGGCCAGTTGTCGACCCCCGTGATCTTGTCGACCTTCTCGAAGCGCTCGTTGTACCAGACGTTCCACTCGTCGAAGGAGATGTTGACGACGTGGTCGCTGCCCTTCACCGCCTTGACATGATCGATGGTGGCGACCACCGACTCGATGAACGAGTCCATGTCGACGGCCGAAGCGAGGAAGCTGCCGAGGTCGCCGTCCTTCTCCTCGTAGTAGGCGTGGCAGGAGATGTAGTCGACGTCGTCGTAGCTGTGCGTCAGCACGACGCGCTCCCACTCGCCGAAGGTGGGCATGTGCGCGCTCGACGAGCCGCACACGACGAGCTCGAGCTCCGGGTCGAAGGCGCGCATGGCCCGCGCCGTCTGCGCGGCGAGCTTGCCGTAGTCGTCGGCCGAGCGGTGACCGAGCTGCCACGGGCCGTCCATCTCATTGCCGAGGCACCACATCCGCACGTCGAAGGGGGCGGGATGCCCGTTCGCCGCCCGCCGCTCGGCAAGCGCCGACCCGCCGCCGAGGTTGCTGTACTCGAGCAGGTCGAGCGCCTCGAGGGTGCCGCGCGTACCGAGGTTCACGGCGAGCATGAGCTCGCTCCCCACGGTCTCGAGCCACGACGAGAACTCGTGAAGGCCCACCTCGTTGGTCTCGGTGGAGTGCCAGGCGAGGTCGAGCCGGGTGGGCCGGTCGGCGACGGGGCCCACGCTGTCCTCCCAGCGGAAGCCCGAGACGAAGTTGCCGCCGGGGTAGCGGATGGCGCTCACCCCGAGGCCCTTCACGAGCTCGACCACGTCGGTGCGGAACCCGCGCTCGTCGGCGGTCGGGTGCCCCGGCTCGTAGATGCCGTCGTAGACGCTGCGGCCGAGGTGCTCGACGAAGGAACCGAACACGCGCCGGTTCACCTCGCCGACCGGGAGAAGGGTGTCGAAGATCAGTCGTGCGGTGGCCATCTCAGCCTTTCGGGGTGGTGGTCGCGGGTGCGGAGGAGGAAGACGCGGATGCGGCGCGGGCGCCGAGCGCGTGCTGACGGAATCTCTCCGCCACGGGGTTCTCCCGGCGGAGCAGTGGCCCACCCGGGGCATCGTTCTCGACGAGGTCGAACAACCCCATGCTGAGCAGGTGCTCCGATCGTGGGGCATCGCTGTGGCGGTAGGTCCACTCGTACATGTCGAACAGCGGCCACCAGGTGTACCCGACGACGGGCAGCCCGTCGGCGCGGGCCGCCTCGACGGCGGCGACCGAGCTGTCGAGCCAGTCGATGCGCGCGGCGGGCGTGTCGGTGACGCAGGTCTCGGTCACCATGACCGGCGCGCCGTAACGCGCGGCGTAGGTCTGCAGCGAGGCGATGAGGCCGTCGGTGCCGTGGTCTGCGGTGGGCCTCGGGTCGGCGAAGCCGCCCCCGTGGTGCACACCGGCCTCGAACAGCTCCGTGGAGTGCCGCGGGTAGTAGTTCACGCCCATCACGTCGGGCTGCACGGCGTTCGCGGCGTACCAGGCGAGGCTGTCGTCGCTCACGCCGTGCTCGCCGAGCAGGGCGACGAGCGGATGCTCGGCATCGACCATCCCGGTCACCAGGTCTTCGACGAGGAAGGCCTGGTGGCGCAATCGTTCCGCCGTCTCGCGATGCTCCGCAGCATCCGTGTCGCCCGCGTAGCGGAGGGTGGCGTCGACGTGGACGAACGCGGCCCGGTCGCCCAGCACCTCCGCGATGCCGCGCTGGGTGAGCACGAATCCCCGCGCCAGCGCGTCGGAGCTGGTGACGAGCCCCGCGACCCCGCCGAGGTACGGCGGCCAGTAGGCGTACTCGCCGCTGAACAGCGCGTGGATCATCGGCTCGTTCACGGGCGTGTAGTCGGTGGCGACGTCGCCGTAGCGCTCGGCCACGGCGACCGCGTACTCGGCGACCCGCTGCGGGTAGTCGGGGTGGGCGAACTCGCGCTCGAGCCAGAGTGGCGTGCCGTAGTGCAGGAGGTCGACGACGGGCCGGATGCCGTTCTCGCCGAACGCGGCCATGGCGCGATCGAGCCACGACCACTCCCACTCCCCCGGCGCCGGGTTCACCCGATGCCACGGGACGCCCCACCGCAGGAACTCGGCACCCACCTCCCGGGCGAGGGCGAAGTCGCCCTCCACCTGCTCGTAGTGCTCGGTGAGCTCGTACTCGTCGACGGCGCGCTCGCCGGCGCGCTCCTGGGGCACGAAGGTGTCTTCGACGCCGAGGCCGAAGTGCAGGCGGCCGTCGTCGAACCAGCGCGGCGCGCGGCCCGGTGTGTCGGTGGTCACGGTGATCTCCTACTTGAGTCCGGAGGTGGCGACGCTCTCGATGAAGCGCCGTTGCACGAAGAGGAACATGACGGCCAGCGGCACCACCGCGATGAGCGAACCCGCCATCATCACGCCGTACGGCACGATGCCGCTCGGCCCGGTGAGGAGGGTGAGCCCCGAGGTGATGGTGCCCATCTCCTGCTGCGTCGTGAACACCAGCGGCCAGAGCAGGTCGTTCCAGTTGTTCACGAAGGTGTAGATGCCGAGGGTCAGCAGCGCGGGAACCGCGTTCGGCAGCACGACGCTCCTGAAGATGCGGAACTCGCTCGCCCCGTCGATGCGCGCGGCGTTGTCGAGGTCGCGCGGCAGCGACAGGAAGAACTGACGGAGGAAGAAGATGCCGAAGGCGTCGGCAGCCCTGGGGATGATGAGCCCCCAGAAGGTGTTCACCCAGCCGAAGTCGGCGACCAGCTGGTAGATCGGGATGAGCGTGGCCTGGAACGGGATCATTAGGCTCGCCACGATGACCAGCAGCAGGATGCGGCTGCCCCTGAAGTCGATGCGGGCCAGCACGTAGGCGGCCAGCGAGTCGAAGACGAGGGCGCACAGCGTCACCCCTCCCGCGAACACGAAGCTGTTGAGGATGAGCCTCGCGAAGGGCAGTTCGGTGAAGATGCGGGTGAAGTTGTCGAGCGTCCACGCCGTGGGTACGAGCGAGGGCGGGAAGGCGTTCACCTCGGCCACCGGCTTGAAGGCGGTGAAGACGATGATGATGATCGGCAGCAGCACGACGAGTGCCACCACGAGCATGGCCGCGAAGAACAGCCAGGGGCCTACTCTGCGCATCAGACGGTGTCTTTCTCACGGCGGCCGGTGATGAAGAACTGCACCAGGCTGAGGATGAGGGTGGCGACCAGCAGCACGTACGACAGTGCCGAGGCGAAACCGAGGTCGAGGTCTTTGAAGCCGGACTGGTAGATCTGCATGACCACCGTCTGGGTGCTGCGGTACGGGCCGCCGCCCGTGAGCACGTAGATCTGATCGAAGGCCTGGAGGGCGGCGATGGTGGCGATGATGAGCACGAAGCCGGTGGTGTTGTTGAGCAGCGGCAGCGTGATGTTCCTGAACCTCGACCACGGGCCGGCGCCGTCCATCTTCGCCGCCTCGTAGAGGCTTCCGGGGATCTCCTGGAGGCCGGCGAGGAAGACGATCATGTAGAACGCGAAGTTCTTCCACACCGCGACCAGCACCACGGTCGGCATCGCGAGCACCGGGTCTTGGAGCACGTTGCCGATGCGGATGCCGAAGGTCGACAGCCAGTAGTTGAGTAGCCCCACCTGCGGGTCGAGCAGGTATTGCCAGGCGAACGCGGCGACCGCGAGCGAGACGATGAAGGGCAGGAAGAGCCAGGTGCGGAAGACTCCGCGCAGCGGCAGCTTCGGGCTGTTCAGGGCCATGGCCAGCAGGAGCGCCAGGATGACCGCTGCCGGGGTGAACATCACCGTGTAGAGCACGGTGTTGCCCATCGCCCGGAGGATGTCGGGGTCGGTGAACACCTGCACGTAGTTGTCGAACCCGATGTACTTCTCCCGGCCGAACCCCGAGGCGTCGGTGAAGGACAGCCGGAGGGCGGAGATCATCGGCCAGAACACGAACAGGACGAGGATGGCGAGGGCCGGCAGCAGGAAGCCGACGATGGTGAGGCGGCGCTTGGCCTGACCCCCGAGGGGGCCCCGCCCGCCGAGCTGCCCCGGGGGGCGGTATCGGCGCGCGGGGCGAGTGGTGTGCGTGGTCACTGGTCGTCGAGGGTGGCCTGGATGGCCTTCTGTCCGTCGGAGAGCAGGCTCGGGATGTCGCCACCCGCGAGTGCCTTCTGCGTCACCACGTCCATCTCGGTGAGCACGTCGGAGCTGTTGACGACGCCCGGGAGCAGCGCCCGGCTGGTGCCGGAGATCTCGGTGAGGGCGGCGACCGTCGGGTTCGACTCGACGGCCGAGGCGGGGATGTCGGTGCGCAGCGGCGGCCAGCCGGAGCCGAGCGACCACTCGGTGGCGACGTCTTCCGAGAAGAAGTAGGAGAAGAACTTCTCGGCGGCGGCGACCTTCGCGTCGTCGGCCTGGGCCGTGATGCCCATCGAGACCCCGATCGCGGAGGCGGCCTGGTCGACGGGACCGGCCGGGATGGCGGCGATGCCGTAGTCGATGCTGTTCTCGGTGGCGATCGACGACATCCAGGGGCCGCCGATGGTCATCGCGACCTTGCCCGAGGAGAACAGGCCGTCGGCACCGACACCGTCGACGCCGGTGGGCGAGATCTTGTCGTTCGCCACCGCATCGGCCCAGTACTTCAACGTCTCGGCGTTCTCGGGCGAGTCGAGCACGGCGGTGGTGCCGTCTTCGACGATGTCGCCGCCGTTGCCGTAGAACAGGCTGGGCCATACGCCGTTGGCCACGGTGGCGTGGTCGGGCAGCACCATGCCGTACTGCTCGGGGGTGCCGTCGCCGTTCTCGTCGACGGTGAGCTTCTTGGCGGTGTCGACCCACTCGTCCCAGGTGGTGGGGAAGGCGGTGATGCCGGCGGCGTCGAACAGCGCCTTGTTGTAGTAGACCGCGAGCGGCACGAAGCCGGTGGGAACGCCGTAGGCGGTGCCGTCGACGGTCTCCATCTCGACCGCCTGCGGGTTGAGCTCGGCGGTGTTGCTGTCGGCGGAGGCGTAGAAGTCGGTGAGGTCGGCGAACGCACCCTTCGCGGCGTAGACCGGGAGTCGCTCGGCGGGCATGGCCACCACATCCGGACCCTGGTCGGCCGAGAGTGCGGTGAGCAGCGTGTCGTCGATGACGGCCCAGGTCTTCACCTCGGTGCTGACCTCGACCTCGTCCTGCGAAGCGTTGAAGTCGTCGATGATGCTCTGCAGCACGTCGCCGTCGGCCTCGGTGTAGCCGTGCCAGAAGGTCAGCTGCACGGGGCCGTCTGCTGCGGTGCCGGCGTCGCCGGAGGAACAGGCCGCGAGGCCGAGGGAGGCGGCGGCCAGTACGGCTGCCGCGGCGAGGAGCTTTTTCATGGGAGGCCTTTCTGCTCGGCGACTGCTGTGTCGGCCGGCGGGACATCGTCGTCAGGGGTCGGGTGTGGTGCTTCAGCGTTTTTACAACGTTGTAAGTAAACGTTGTAAAGATAATGTAGCTGCCGCCGGCGAGACTGTCAACGACCTCAGCCCGCGAGCGTCGCCGACTCGCGCACGACGACGTCGAAGTCGACGAGCACCTGCTCCGGGTTCGCGGGACGACCGCCGCCCGCGGCCATCCTCTGCACCAGCAGTTCGACCGCGCGCTGTGCGATCTGCTCGCGCCCCGGGTCGATGGTGGTGAGGCTCGGCACGGTGTATTGGGCCTCGTCGATGTTGTCGAAACCGATCACGGCGACGTCGTCGGGAACCCTCATACCCGCCTCTTGCAGCACCCGCAGCGCGCCGAGGGTCAGTGCGTCGTTCAGGCCGAACACCGCGTCGAACCCGGTGCCCGCCTCGATCAGCGCGCGCATCGACGCCGCACCGTTCGCGCGGTGCCAGAGCGTGGTGAAGGTCACGAGCTCCGGGTCGAACGGGATGCCGGCCCCCGCGAGCGCCTCGGCGTAGCCCTGCAGGCGCAGAGCCGCCGAGCCCAGCACCTCGTTCTCGTGAGCCCCGATCACCGCGATGCGACGCCGGCCCGAGGCGATGAGGAACTCCGTCGCCGCGCGAGCGGCCTCGACGTTGCGCATCGTCACGTGGTCGACGGGGCCGCCGAAGATCCGCTCGCCGAGAAGCACCATCGGGTAGTCGACCTCGAGATGGGAGGCGTCGTCCTGCCCCATGCCCAGGGGGCTGAAGATGAGGCCGTCGGTGAGGCGCATGCGCGGGCTCGTCAGCACGGCGATCTCGCGCTCGCGATCGGCACCGGTCTGCTCGACGAGCACCACGAGATCGTGCGCTGCGGCCCGCGCGATCACGGCGTCGGCGAGCTCGGCGAAGTAGCTCAGGCTGAGCTCGGGAAGCACCAGGCCGATGACACCGCTGCGGCCTGACCGGAGACTCCGGGCCGAGAGATTGGGCTGGTAGCCGAGTTCGTCGATCGCCGCCTGCACGCGGCGCCTGGTCTCGGGCCTGATGTGCGCGAAGTTGTTGACCACGTTCGACACGGTCTTGATCGACACCCCGGCGAGCTGAGCCACGTCATGGAGAGTCGCCGCCATCGCCTGCCCTTCGTCGGAATGCCGCGACTCGATGATACAACGTTGTAACGGCCGGCTCAGCCCACCTCGACCAGCACCCTCGGCAGTTCGAGAAGCAGTTCGCTGGCGAGGAAGCCGAGGGGGCCCACCTCGACGGCGAGACGGTCGCCCGCGGCGGCGTGGGCGTAGGTGGCCCAGACCGCTGCCTCCTCGCGGGCGACACCCCGGGCGCAGAGGCCGGCGATGGCTCCCGAGAGCACGTCACCGCTGCCGGAGGTGCCGAGTCCGCCGTGGCCGGTGCCGACGAGCCAGAGCCTCCCGTCGGGATGCGCGACCCGGCTCTGACACGAGACGACGGCGTCGTAGGCACGAGCGAGGGCCCGCACCGTGCGCTCGATGTCGTCGTCGGCGGAGCCGTCGCCGTCATCGCCCGAACCGGCACCCTCGTCGTCCGAGCCGGCGCCGTCGTCCATCGCCTCGAGCAGCATCGTCGCCTCGCCCGGGTTGGGCGTGAGCACGAGCCTGCCCGCGAAGGCATCACGCGCCTTCGATCGGGGCAGCACCCCCAGGGCATAGGCATCGAGCACGACGGTGGTCTCGTCGCCGACCAGCGCGGGCAGCCGGTCGAGGAGTGCGAGGGTCTGCTCGGCGTCGTCGAGCCCCGGGCCGACGAGCACCGCGTCCGCCGGCTCCAGATCGTCGCGGGCCGCCTCGATCGACGAGCCCACGATCTGCCCGTCGCGTTCGGGGAGCGCGACGACCCCGCTCTCCCGGAGCGCGACCGCAGCCATGATGGCCGCCCCCTCGGCGAGCGCGATGGTCAGACGCCCGGCGCCGACCCGGAGCGACGCCTCGGCGGCGAGCAGTGCGGCACCGGGCGACCGCCGGTCACCCCCGACCACCACCACCTGTCCGCGGTCGTACTTGGAAGCACCCGCCGAGGGCAGCTCCCATTCGCGCAGCACCGCCGGCGTCACGACGACGGGGGCGGTCTCGGTGCGGGAATTCTCAGCGTGCCCGTTCATCCGTGTCTCCCTTGTGCTCGGTGGTCTCGACGCCCTGTCGCTCGAGGTGCTCGTCGGCCGCGAACTCGGCAAGCGTCCACCCGCCCCTCCCGCTCGCCCGCTCGAGCCGGGTGACCGATGCATTCGTCACGACGTGGTCTCGGGCGAAGTCGAGCAGCTCCTGCTCGCCGAGCCCGGTGCAGACGGAGAGGAACAGCATCACGACGGCGTCGTGGGCGACGACGAGCATCGTGCCTGCGTCGTCGGCCCGGTCGACGTCGCCGAGGAAGGAGCGGATGCGCAGCGCGACGTCGGCCCACGACTCACCGCCCGGGGGGCGATGGTAGAACTTGCCCAGGTGCCGCCGCCGCGCCGCCTCCTCGGGGTGGCGCCGCTCGACGCCGAGGGCGGTGAGCCGGTCGAGCACGCCGAGCTCGCGATCGCGCAGCCGCTCGTCGACGAGAGGATGCAGGTCGAGGCCCGCCGCCGCGAGCGCGATGTCGGCGGTCTGCCGCGCCCTCAGGTAGGGCGAGCTCCAGACGGTGGCGGGAACGCCGGGGCGGGCCTGCTCGGCGAGCCAGGTGCCGAACGCCGCAGCCTGCTCCTCGCCGGTGGGCGAGAGCGGCACGTCGGCGTCTCGCCACTCGACGTCGATCGTCTCGGCACCGCTTCGCTGCGCCGCCGTGGCGATCGGGTTCGCCTCGCTCTCGCCGTGCCTCACCAGCCAGATCTCGGTCGCGCCCATCACCTCACGCTAGAACGAATGACGTTCCCCGCCTCCCCCCTTGACGTGACGCCGGCCGGCGCACAGGGGGTGGCGGGGGCTGGGCCCGCCGACGGACTACTTCTTCTCGGTGACCACCACGGTGAAGGTGAGCGGCTGGATGCCGCCGTCGGAGTTGGTCATGGTGACCTCGGTCTCACCCACGCCGACGGCCTCGACGCCCGGGTTGAGCTCGGCGCCCGACCCCGAGCTGCCCTTCGAGAAGGTGGCGACGTCGGTGTCGGCGACCTCTCCGGTGTAGCTGTCGGTGGCGAGGTCGCCGGTGTTGATGTTGAGCACCTGGCCGACGATGAGGTCGACGGTCGCGCCCTGGAGGTCGTTCGCCTCCATCGTGACGGGAGTGATGACGTCGCCGCCGATGGGCGTCTCAGGGGTGTTCGACGAGGGTGACGTGCAGGCGCTGAGGCCGGCCGCTGCGACGACGATGGCGGCCGCGGCGAGGATTCGGGTGAGAGTCATGCCGACAGTATCCCAGTCGCCGCGGCCACCGCGGGTCACGATCCGGACACGCGCTCCGGCCGGTCGGCGCCGGGATGCGAACCGGTGAGGGTCTTCTTGTCGTTGCGGGTCTTCAGCAGACTCGCCACCGTGGCGACGGTGATGGTGGCGCCGATGAACAGCAACGAGAACCAGATCGGGATCTCGGGCACCCACAGGAGCGGCTCGCCGCCGTTGACGAACGGCAGCTCGTTGACGTGGAGAGCGTGGAAGACGAGCTTCACGCCGATGAAGGCGAGGATGACGGCGAGCCCCTGGGAGAGGTACACCAGGCGCTCGAGCAGCCCGCCGATGAGGAAGAACAGCTGGCGGAGGCCCATCAGTGCGAAGGCGTTCGCGGTGAACACGAGGTACGCCTCCTCGGTGAGCCCGTAGATGGCCGGGATGGAGTCGACGGCGAACACGAGGTCGATGAACCCGATGGCGACGATCGTGAGCAGCATCGGGGTGACGAAGCGCTTGCCGCTCTTCACCACGGTGAGCTTGTCGTCGTGGTATTCGTCGGTAACGGGGAGGATGCGGCGCACCAGCTTCATGAAGCGGCCGTCGGCGGGGTTCGACTCGTGGTTCGCGAAGGCCTGGCGCCAGGCCAGGAACAACAGCAGGGCGCCGAAGACGTAGAAGATCCAGGAGAGGTTCTCGATGAGGGTGGCGCCGATGGCGATGAAGCCGCCGCGGAGGATGAGTGCGATGACGATGCCGATCATCAGCACCTTCTGCTGGTAGGCCTTCGGCACCGCGAAGCCGCTCATGACGATGAGGAAGACGAACAGGTTGTCGATCGACAGCGCCTTCTCGGTGAGGTAGCCGGCGAAGTACTCTCCGCCGTACGCCCAGCCCGAGAAGATGCCGACACCCACACCGAACAGCACGGCGAGCCCGATGTAGAAGGCCGACCAGCGGGCGGACTCACCGATCGAGGGCTCGTGGGGCTTCCGCACGTGGGCGAAGAACTCGTAGACGAAGAAGGCGATCGTCACGGCGATCGTGATGATCCAGACGAGGGGAGTGATCTGCACGGCGTGCTCCAAGGGTCGGCTGACTGCGGTCTGCCAAGGTCTCCTCCATACCTGCCGCAGCGGGTACCGGTGGCCCGGGACGCATCGTCGAGTCCGTATTGGCGGACCTACCGCAGTCGGGAGTACTCCCCTTGTGTGCCATCATCGTATCCCGGTTTCCTGGAAATCGGCTCATGCCCGAGGCGGAATGCTGGGCAGGGCACAGTGGAGCCATGTCAGACTCCGTCGCCACGGCCGCGCTGGCCGATGTCTCCCTCCGCCTCGACGTCGCACTCGGCGTCGCGCCGACGGCGCTCCGGCCCGTCACCGCCGAGGCCGCCTTCTCAGGCCCGGCCGTGCCGGTCGCCCACGTCGGCAGCGTCGACGTCATCCTCATGGCCATCGACGACGCCGCACGCGGCTCGGTGCTCGTCGTCGACAACGGCGGCCGCGACGACGAGGCCTGCGTCGGCGACCTGCTCACCCTGGAGGCGTCGACGGCGGGCCTCGCCGGCATCGTCATCTGGGGCCGCCACCGCGACACCGCTCAGCTGCGCGAGATCGGTCTTCCCGTGTTCAGCCTGGGTGCGCATCCGTTCGGTCCCCGCTTCGCCCGCGCTCCCGGGGCACCCGGCACCCCCGTCTCGATCGCGGCAGCCGTCGTGCGCCCGGGTGACCTCGTGGTCGCCGACGACGACGGCGTCGTGTTCGCCCCTGCCGACCGCTCCCACGAGCTGGTGGCTGCAGCCCTCGCGCTGCAGCAGCTCGAGGGCTCCCAGGCCGAACGGATGCGCGCCGGCGAGACCCTGCGCACCCAGCTCGACTTCTCCGCCTTCCGTGAGGCGCAGCGCACCGACCCCACCCTCACCCTGCGCACCCACCTCGCCCGCATCGCCAAGGCGATCGAGGTCTGACCCGACCGCGCACCGAACTCAGAGTGCGGCGAGCCACTCCCCCCAGCCCGCAGGGACTTCGACGCCGGCTTCGACCGCAGCACGGTGGTGAAACCGGAGAGCAGCCGGGCGCGTCGCTCGTCGTCGAGCAACTGCTCCCTCAGGTGACCGGGGTCGATCTCGAGCAGCCTCGAACGGCTCACCGTGAAGCTGCCGTCGGGCATCTGCCCGGGCAGGCGCAACCCCACGATGCGCTCATAGCCGACTGCCACCCCCTGCGCCCACCAGCCACTGAGCTGCGGATTCTGCTCGTGCACCCACGCGGCGATCGCGGGATGCCCGGCGTCGCGGCCGGGGCCGGCGTCGATGAGCGCCACCCACTCCTCCCAGTGGCGCCCGGTCGCCTGGTGCACCGCCCAGTCGGGCGTCTCGGGCTCGGCGACCCAGTCGAAGGTACGGGCGGGTGCGTCGTCGGCGGCAGCACTCATGTGGACAGCGTACACAACCCCCCGAGATGCCGGAGTCCGCTGCTCAGAAGCCGAAGGGGTCGGAGCCGCCGAAGGAGGAGCGCCAGGAGCCGCGGGAGCCGAGGTAGGAGCCCACGACCGCGACGCCCAGGTCGTCGGCTTCGGGAGCCAAGACCGAGCCGCCGACGCGGCGGGCCATCGAGTCGATGAAGCGGGCGAGCCCAGCATCCTCCCCCAGCCTGAAGAAGGTGACCCGGGCGCCGAGCCGGCCGGCGTTGTCGAGCTCGCGCACCGCGTAGGCGATGGTGATCGGATGCGGCGGGTAGTCGAAGAACACCTCGCCGTTCGCCTCCAGGTGCGAGGTCGGTTCGCCGTCGGTGACGATGAGGAGCACGGGCTGGGCGTTCGGATGCTTGCGGAAGTGCCGGTTCGCCAGCAGCAGGGCGTGGTGCAGGTTGGTGCCCTTGTCCCACTTGGCGTCGAGGCCCACGAGCTCCTCGATCTCCATCGCGGCGGCGTGCCGCCCGAAACCGATGAGCTGCAGGTCGTCGCCACGGAAGCGGCTGGAGATGAGCGTGTGCAACGCGAGCGCCGTGCGCTTCATCGGCACCCACCGCCCGTCCATCGCCATCGAGAACGAGGTGTCGACGAGCAGGGCGACCGCCGCCTGCGTGCGGGCCTCGGTCTCCTGCACCTCGACGTCGTCGATACGGATGCGCACGCGCCCGAAGCCGTCTCCGTCGACAGGCCGCTCCCCCGCCGAGCTCACCACCGCGTTGGTGATGGTGCGGGTGACCTCCCACGGCTCGGTGTCGCCGAACACCCAGGGCCGCGTGGCACCCGAGAGGTCGCCCGCCGCACCCGCCTGCCGCAGGTCGCGGGCTCCGGTGCGGCCCGACATGCGGTCGGCGACGTCGCGCAGCAGAGCTTTGCCGAGCTGCCGCATCGCCTTGGGAGTGAGCTTGAGCCGCCCGTCGGAGCCGCGCTTCATCGCGCCGGAGTCGCGGAGCGCCCGCTCGAGCTGCTGCAGGGTGCGGGCGTCGACAGCCGACTCCTCGCCGAGCTGCCGCGCGAGCGCCTCGAGGTCGAGGTCGTCGATGCGCGAGCCCTCGTAGCCCTGCGCCAGCTGCTCCGAGAGGGCGTCGAGCTCGGCCAGGTCTTGGAAGACCCCGGTGCCGTCGCCGAGGCCGAGGCCCTGCTCGCCCTCCATCGACTCGGCGCCGTTCCAGTCCTCGCCCGGGCGGAGCGCGCGCAGGTTGCCGTCGAGCTCGGCCAGCGACGCCATGAGCTCGGGAGAGCCGAAGGCCTGCTGCGCGAGTGCGTCGAGCTCGGCGCGCTGTTCCGGGGTCATCGAGTTGCGCATCCGCTGCCCCGCCGCGGCCCGGGCCGCGAGGGTGTCGAGCAGCTCGTCGACCGTCGACGGGTTCTCGGGGAAGAACGCACCGTGGTGGGCCATGAACTGCTCGAACATCTCTTCCGTGTCGTCGCCGCGCCGGTGTGCCGTGAGCAGCTCGTTCAGGTCGGCGAGCATGGCGTTCACGGCCGAGCGGTCGTCGGCGGTGGCGTTCTCGAGCGCCTCCTTGAAGCCGGCGAAGCGCTGGTCGAGCAGCTCGCGGCCGAGCAGGTCTTTGATGGCCTCGAAGTCGGCCCGCGCCTCGGCGCTCCGCCACGAGTACCCGTTGAGCTCGTTCACCGCCGCGGCGGGCGAGGGTGGCAACGCGCCGATCTGCAGCTCGGCGAGGGCGCGGTCGCCCTCGTCCATGTCGACGTCCCGGGCGAGCTGCTTGCGCTCGGCGAGCACCGCCTTCTCGAGCAGGCGCTTCACCTCCTGCAGGGTGCCGTCGAGCTTGTTGTCGCGGGTGAGCTGCTCTCGGCGCTCGGCGACGCGGCGGGCGAGCTCGTCGAGCCCGGCGCGGTCGCGGCCCGTGGCATCCCGCCCGCTGCGGCGCAGGTACTCGCGCAGCGCCTGCTCGGGCGAGTAGCCCGCCATGACCTCGTCGCCGATGGCGTCGAGCGCTTCGCTCAGGTCGACCGGCGGCGCCAGCGGATCGGGACCGCCGTCGTACCTGCCGTACCGGGCGCCCCTGCCGAGCCTGCGGTTCTGCCTAGCCATAGACCGTCTCGCCGCCGCCGGTCTCCTTGCTCACCCGCCGCGCGAGGTAGAGCCCTTCGAGCGCGAGCTCGATCGCACCCGCGCGCTCGCCGTCGTTCCGGGCGCCGAGCCGCTCGCAGATCTGGTCATAGAGCTCCGACTCGCCGAGCGCGGGCAGCCCCGCCAGCACGTCGCGCGCCGTCACCTGCTCGCCCGTGGTGACGAGCGCACCCGACTCGAGGGCGTCGACGAGCACCGAGAAGTCGATGCCACGGAAGTGCTCGCGCACCGTCTCTGCGGTGGCGGTGCGGAGGAGGTGCTCGAGGATGTCGTCCTCCCGCCCCTCCTCGCCGGTCTCGAACTCGATCTTGCCGCCCAGCACGTCGACCGCCGTCTCGAGGTCGACGGGCCGGGCCACGGCGACCTCCTCGCCCTGACGGGAGGCCCGGTGCAGCGCTGCGGCGGCGATGGTCTCGGCGCCCGCGATCGCGAAGCGCGCGCTCACGCCGCTGCGCTGGTCGACCGAGCTCGACGACCGCAGCGCCCTGGTGAAGCGGGCGAGCACCTCGATGAGATGGTCGGGCACCTCGGCGACGAGCTCGGCCTCCTGCCGGATGACGGCCACCTCGTCGGCGAGTTCGGTCGGGTAGTGGGTGCGGATCTCGGCGCCGAAGCGGTCTTTCAGCGGGGTGATGATGCGGCCGCGGTTGGTGTAGTCCTCGGGGTTGGCGCTCGCCACCACGAGCACGTCGAGCGGCAGTCGCAGCACGTAGCCGCGGATCTGGATGTCGCGCTCCTCCATGACGTTGAGCATCGCCACCTGGATGCGCTCGGCGAGATCGGGCAGCTCGTTGATGGCGACGATGCCGCGGTGGCTGCGCGGGATGAGCCCGAAGTGGATGGTCTCGGGGTCGCCGAGCGACCGCCCCTCGACCACCTTCATCGGGTCGACGTCGCCGATGAGGTCGGCGACGCTCGTGTCGGGGGTGGCGAGCTTCTCGACGTAGCGCTCGGAGCGGTGCTTCCAGGCGATCGGCAGCTCGTCGCCGAGCTCGGCGGCCCGCCGGATGCTCGCCACCGTGATCGGCTCGAACGGATGCTCCCCGAGCTCCGACCCCTCGATGACGGGCGACCACTCGTCTAGCAGGCCTGACAGGGTGCGGAGCAGCCGGGTCTTGCCCTGACCGCGCTCCCCCAGCAGCACGACGTCGTGGCCGGCGATGAGAGCGCGCTCGAGCTGCGGGATGACGGTCGACTCGAAGCCGTGAAGGCCTGGCCACGGGTCGCGGCCCTCGCGGAGCGCTGCGAGCAGGTTGTCACGGATCTCGGCCCGCAGGCTCTTCTGAACATGCCCCGCCGCGCGGAGCTCTCCGACCGTTGCTGAGTTCGGGTGCGCCATTCCTTACACGTTACGCCCGCATCCGCGGCCCGACGTCGATCGCAGCAAACCCGCAGACGACGACCCGCCCGCGGCTCAGAGAGCGCCGGTCGCCGCGCGTTCCACGATCGTGGGAGTGCCGTCGAACACGAGCAGGCGGTCGGCGAGCTTGTCGACGAAGAAGCGGTCGTGGCTGACGACCAGCACGGCGCCCGGGAAGTGGGTGAGGGCGCGCTCCATCACCTGCGTGCTGGTGATGTCGAGGTGGTTGGTGGGCTCGTCGAGGATGATCACCGCGGCCCCCGAGAGCAGGCACTGCGCGATGGCGACACGGGCCCGCTGCCCGCCGGAGAGGTTCCCGATGCGCTGCTGCAGGTCGGCCTCGGAGAACTGCAGCATGGCGAGGAACCGGGCGACGCTCTTCTTCGTCGCGCTGAAGGCGAGCGAGTCGGGGTAGGCGTTCACGGCGTGGCCGACGGTGTCGGTGAGGTCGAGTTCGGCGAACACGCGGTTGTAGGAGACGAAGCGCACCCCCTTGGCCCAGCGGATCTGCCCCGAATCGGCCTCGGTCTCACCCGTGAGCACGTCGAGCAGCGTCGACTTGCCCGAGCCGTTCGCGCCCAGCACCGCGATGCGGTCGCCGCGGTGCAGGCTGAAGCTGAGGTCGTCGAAGAGCGCGGTGCCGTCGAAGCCCTTGCTGAGATGCGCCACGTCGAGCAGGTCGTTGCTCACCCTGAGGCCGCCGTAGATGTCGGTGATGATCTGATCGATCGGGCGCGGGGCCTGGCGCTTCTTGATGTCGGCGAGCCGGCGGGCGAGCGCGTTCGGGTTGCGGGCGGCCTCGCGGCGGGCCGCGGAGGCCGCCTGCTCGTAGGCGAGCAGCTCCTCCTCGTGGGCGAACTGCTTCTCGAGCATCTTCAGCCGCGACTGCTTCGCGTGCACGTAGGCCGAGTAGTCGCCGTCGTACTCCTGCAGCCGGTGGTTCTCGATCTCGATGATGCGGTCGACCACCTGGTCGAGGAACTGCCGGTCGTGGCTCACCACCAGCACGGCGCCGGCGTAGCGGCCGAGCCAGGTCTCGATCCAGCGCACCCCGTCGAGGTCGAGGAAGTTCGTCGGCTCGTCGAGCAACAGCACGTCGGGGGCCTCGATCAGGATGCGCGCGAGCGCCGCCCGGTTGCGCCAGCCTCCTGAGAGGCGGTCGACGGGCAGGTCGCGGCGGTGCTCGTCGAAGCCGAGGCTGGTGAGCACGGTGTCGATGGCGTTCTCGTACGACCAGCCGTCGAGGGCGTCCATGCGCTCGAACAGCTCCGCCTGCTCGGTGAGCAGCGCATCCATCGCGTCGGGCGTCTCCGGGTCGGCGAGCTGCTCGCCGATCGCGTCGAGCCTGGCCTGCGTCTTGTGCACCGCGGCGAAGTGACCGCTCAGGATCTCGCGGATGCTCTGCTCGCCGTCGAGCTCGGAGAACTGCGAGAAGTAGCCCACCGTGGTGCCGAGCGTCACGTCGACGGTGCCGGTGGTGGGCTCACGCCGACCGAGCACCAGCTCGAGCAGGGTGCTCTTGCCGGTGCCGTTCTTGCCGATGAGACCCACGCGGTCGCCCGCCTTGAGCTTGAGGAACGCCTCGCGCAGCACCGGCCGCCCCTCGAACTCGATGCCGACGTCGTTCAGGCGGATGAGACTCACGGGCGACCAGCCTACGGGGTCGGCCTGGAGCGCACCGGCCCCGGTCGCTACCGTGGGGTCATGAACGCGACCGCCGCATCCGCTGCTCCGAACCATGCCTGGCCCACCCTCACGACGGAGTCGTGGGGCCCGACCCGGGCGACCTTCCACATGTTCACCCAGATCGTGGGGAAGGTGCGCCTGGCGTTCGCCCCGATGGTGAACCACTGGTGGCAGGTGCCGCTCTACGTCACGGCGCGGGGGCTCAGCACCGGGGCTGTGCCCTACGAGGGCGACGTGTTCGACATCGAGTTCGACCTGCTCGCCCACCGGCTGTCGGTCCGCCGCAGCGACGGGCGGGAGAGCGTCTTCGCGCTCGAGCCGATGCCGGTGTCGGAGTTCTACCGCCGGGTGCTCGACGCGCTGGCCGAGCTGGGCGTCGAGGTGAGCATCCACGCGCGGCCGAACGAGGTCGACCCCGCCGTGCCGTTCGCCGACGACCACGAGAACTGCAGCTACGACGCGCCGGCGGTGACGGCGTTCTGGCGACAGCTCATCCAGGCCGAGCGTGTGCTCACGGTGTTCCGCTCACGGTTCACCGGCAAGGTCAGCCCGGTTCACTTCTTCTGGGGTGCGATGGATCTCGCGGTGACGCGCTTCTCCGGCAGGGAGGCCCCCGAGCATCCGGGCGGCGTGCCGAACTGCCCCGACCGCGTGATGGTGGAGGGGTACTCGCACGAAATCAGCAGCGCCGGGTTCTGGCCGGGCGGCGGAGCGGAGGGGGCGTTCTACTCCTACGCCTACCCGGGGCCGGCGGGCTTCGCCGAGTGGGAGGTGCCCGAGGGAGCGTTCTTCAGCCGGGAGCTCGGCGAGTTCCTGCTGCCGTACGAAGTGGTGCGGGCCTCCGCCGACCCCGACGGGCTCGTGCTCGAGTTCCTCGAGGCCACCTACGATGCCGCACGCACCCTGGGGCGATGGCCCGAGGGAGCCGGTGCGGCCTGAGCTCAGCGCATCGCCGAACGCGCCCGCTCCATCGCGACGGCGCGCTCCAGAGCTGTCTTCGCGTCGTCGAGCCGGGGGAAGGTGCCGAGCGCCCGTCCCGAGGCGGAGGTCACCTCGAATCCTTCCGTCCAGCGCTCCACCACGATGCCGGCCGCGCCGGCGCGATGCGACGCGATCCACAGCCCGGGCTGGGCGCACCGCCAGGTGACCGTGAGGCTCGTCTTCTCCATCTGAACGACCATTGTCCATCCGCCTTTCACCCGCCGTCGTTGCGCGGATGCTCTCGAGTGAACTCCGGGTGACGTCTGGCGGCGCGGGCTTGACATCCGCCCCGATTCAGGCATGGTCAGCGGCGCCGGGGTGCGTAGGCTCGCCAGAGCAGCTTCGCGTGCTCGGCCTTCGCCCTCGCCACCCCGCGTTCGTCGCGGCGCAGGGCGGAGACCCACTCGGCAGCCCTGCTCCCCATCGCCTTCAGCACGAGCGACACCCCGCCTCCCACCGGCTCGGGCAGGTCGGCCTCCTCCGACGACATACCCCCACGCCGGGCGAGGCGGCCGTCGACGAAACCCACCGTGAGCTTCGCCACTCCCACCGCGTGCGCGTTGATCACGGAGTGAGCCGCCCCCTCGATCTCCCAGGTCGAGGCCGAACGCGCCGCTCTCGCGAGCCGCGCGTGGAACCGCCGCGGCGAGGTGGTGTCGAGCTGCCCGCGGATGAGCAGCAGGCGGGCCTGCACGAGCGCCACGCGATCGACGACCCGGTAGCGCATCATGTGCGGCAGCACGGTGAGGAAGTACACCAGGCCGCACAGGAGGTACGCCGAGAAGGCGGTGAGGGCGAGGTGCAGCGTCTCGCGCGAGGCCGACTGTGCGAAGCGCAGCGCCTGCAACGGCAGGGCGCGCTCCTGGTCGTTGATGACCGGGCTCACGAGCACGGCCTCGGTGATGCCGGGTCGGTCGATGAGGAGTTCGATCACCACCTGCGTTCCCATGGAGTGGCCGATGAGTACCGGGTCGTCGAGCCCGTAGTGGTCGAGCACCGCCGACACCTGCTCGGCGAAGAACGCGGCGGTCGGCTGCTCGTGGGGTCGCGGGAGGCCCGCGAACCCCGGCAGGTCGAGCGCGTACACGTCGCCGAGCTCGGCCAGCGTCGGCGCCAGGAACTCGAAGTAGGTGGCCGCGACACCGACCCCGCCCACGAGCACGAACGACTTGCGGGCGGCGGGTTCGTCGGAATCCTTCCCGCCCGTCATGCTCACCCGGGTGACGCGGGTGGTGGCGCCCCGCGACCGCACCCGGTCGACGATCAGCTCGAGGGGCACCTCGTCGTCGTGCGAGAGGCTTTCGCTCACGGGGTGACCATGGCGCCGTTGACGTTGAGGGTCTCCCCCGAGATGTAGCTCGCCTCGGCTGAGGCGAGGAAGACGTAGGCGGGCGCGATCTCGGCGGGCTGGCCCGCGCGCTGGTAGGTCGACTCGTCGTCGAAGGCGCGCATCTGCTCGTCGGAGACCCCGCCCGAGACCTGCAACGCCGTCCAGGTGGGTCCGGGAGCGACGACGTTGACCCGGATGCCGCGGTCGGCGAGCTGCTGCGCCAGCCCCTTCGAGAGGTTGTTGATCGCGGCTTTGCTCGCGGCGTAGTCGAGGCGGTCGGGCGCGGGCTGATAGGCCTCGAGCGAGGCCGTGCTGATGATGGCGGAGCCGGGAGCGAGGTGCGGCAGCGCCGCCTTCGTGATCCAGAAGTTCGCGAAGACGTTCACGCGAAAGGTCTGCTCGAACTGCTCGTCGTCGAGGTCTTCGACGTTCTCGACGGCGATCTGCCTGCCCGCGTTGTTGACGACGATGTCGAGGCCGCCGAGACCTTCGACCGCGTCGGCGACCAGCTTGCGGCAGGCCGCCGGGTCGGAGATGTCGGTCGGCAGGCTCACACCAGTGCGCCCGGCGGCGCGCACCTGCTCGAGCACGTGCTCCGCATCCGAGGCCTCCTCGGGCAGATGGGCGATGGCGACATCGGCACCCTCTCGCGCGAACGCGATAGCGACGGCCCCGCCGATGCCCGAGTCGCCGCCCGTGATGAGAGCGCGCCTGCCGGTGAGGCGGCCGAGGCCCCGGTAGCTCGACTCGCCGAGATCGGGCACCGGCTGCATCTCGTACTGCACGCCCGGCTCGGGCTGGTGCTGCACGGGCGGCTCGACCCGCTGGTAGCGGGCGACGGGGTCTCCGGGGGCGAACTGGTCGTTGCTGCTCATGCCCTCGACCGTACGCCGGGGTGGGCTCTTCCGCCTGCGCCGGTACCGACGCTGGTTCCGGTGCCGGTGCCGGGCGCTCGCGCGGCCCGCCGCGCCTCAGCGCGCCGCGAGGAACCGGTCGGCGGTGCGCAGCGCGAGCGCCATGATGGTGATCGCCGGGTTGGCGATGAGGGAGCTCGGGAAGACGGAGTTGTCGCAGACGTACAGGTTCGACACCTCGTGCGAGCGCCCCTCCGGGTCGACCACAGAGAGCTCGGGGTCGGTGCCCATTCGGCAGGTGCCGACCGTGTGCGCCGTGCGCGCGAGCACCGTGGTCGAGCGCGCGCCGGCCGCCTCGACGATCGCGGTCATCGTGGCCACCGCGTGCTCGTCGATCGCCTTCTCGTTGTCGCCGGCCGTGAAGCTCAGCGTCGCCTTGCGCATCCCCACTTCGTCGACCTCGTCGGCGAGCTCGAGCAGGTTGCCCTCGGCGGGGAGGCACTCAGCATTGATGCCCACGCCTGCCATGAAGGGGTAGTCGTCGAGCGCCTCGAGGAGATCCTGGCCCCAGAGTCCGCCACCCCGCGTGAGCGTGGTCGCGAAGGTGAGCGGCATCACACCGAGGCTCTGCATCAGGTAGCCGCCCGCGAAGTCGGCGCCCGCGGGGCGCACCATGTCCTCGCTGATGATCGACGAGGGGTAGCCGCGGTAGCTCCGCATCTCCTCGTCGAACCGGCCCCACACCTGGGTGGCGCCGTGCACCATGAAGTGGCGACCCACCTGCCCGTTCGCGACGCCGACCCCGGTGTTCAGCAGCAGCCGCGCGCTCTCGACGCCGCCCGCGCAGAGGAAGACGGTGCTGCAGCGCTGACGCACGTCGCGCCCGTTCTGCCGGTACACCACGGCCGTGATGCGCCCGGCGGCGTCGCGCTCGAGACCGTGGACGGTGGCTCCCGCCCTGATCTCGGCGCCCGAGGCGACAGCGGCCGGCAGGTACGTCGTGTCCATGCTGGCCTTCGACTGGGTACGGCAGCCCTGGTGACAGGCGCCGCAGGAGATGCACGCCTGCCGCAGCCCGTGGTGCTCCTGGTGCCGGTCGCGGGTGATGACGGCGGCAGGAGCATCCGTCGCCCGGATGCCGACCGCCTCGCACCCGCGCATCATCATCTCGGAGGACGCGTTGCGGCGGGTCGGCGGGTAGGCGTAGCGGCGCGACGGATCCCACGGGTAGTGGGCGGGGCCGGAGACGCCGATGAAGCGCTCGACCCGCTCGAGGTAGGAGGTGAGCTCGTCGTGGTCGACGGGCCAGTCCTCCCCCACCCCGCAGTCGCTGCGGAGCCTGATGTCAGTGCGACTAGGCCGCGGCGCGAAGGCGCCCCAGTGCAGGGTCGAGCCGCCCACCCCGCGCCCGCTGTTGTTCTGCCCAAACGCGGTGGGGTCGTCTCCCCCGCTCAGCCGTTCCGACATCCAGTTGATCTCGACCGCCTCGGTCTCGTCGGGAGTGTGGTCGTCGGGCTCGAAGTTCGGGCCCGCCTCCAGCGCGACGACGCTCAGCCCGCGGGCGGCGAGAGCGGCGAGCAGGGGCGCACCACCCGCACCGGTGCCGATGACGACGGCGTCGACGACACCCTCGGTCGAGTGCAGTCGCATGCCGCTGAGGTTCATGGGGTGATGCTCCGGGTCGGGGTGGGGTGGGGTGCGGTGGGCGCGTTTCGAGCGGTGGGCGCGTGTCGTGCGGTGGGCGCGGCGAGGCCGACGCGGGAGGGCCCTGCTCCCGGCTCCCAGGGTTCCCGTGTACCGGCCGAGAGGATGCGGAAGCCGGTCTTGCGGGGGCCGTCCCCGCCGGTGGCGAAGCCGTCGAAGCCGACCCGCGCGAGCGAAGCCGGGTGGGCGAGCCACAGCCTGACGAGATCGGCTCTGGCGTCTTCGAACCAGCTCGCCAGGTGCGACGCGGAGAGCCTCGCGCCGACGGGTGCGAAGCGCGCCTCCGCCAGTTCGCGCAGCCGCGCATCCTGCTCGTCGGCGTCGAGGTCGGCGAAGCCGTCGAGGCCTTCGAGCGCACGCGCGTAGGCCTCGGGGTCGGCGGGCAGCTCGGCGTTGCGCCAACCGTCGCCGTCGCCCCGGTCCAGCTGCGCATCGAGTCGCGCCGCGAGGTCGATGGCGGGATGCTGCTGCGGCACCACGCGGTCGGCGATCGCCCGGAGGGTGTGCAGGGCCCCGGGCGTCAGCACGGCCGGCTGGTAGGCCGGGTCGTCGGCCAGGGCTCGCCGGGCCAGGATGCCCCGGGTGCGGCTGCTGGTGCGGGATGACGCGATGAGGGCGGCGGTCGCGGCCGGCACCTCGGGGCCGGCGAGTGCGACGGAGTCGGCGAACGTCGTGACGAGCGCCGCGACCTCGGCCGGCCGCTCCCAGGGCAGCAGGTGTCCCGCACCTGCCAGCGTCTCGAACCGGGCAGAGGGATAGACGGGCCCGTTGAGCTCGCGCTGCGCCTCGGCACCGAGGTCTCCGTCAGCGCCGCCGCTCACGATGAGAGCGGGCATGTCGAGCGTGCCGACGTTCGACGACCAGTCCTCGAGACTCCCGCGCTCGAGCCAGGCCGACCAGGCCTCGGGCGACGAGACGGTGACGTCACCGAGCGCCAGCGCGTCGCTGCGAGCCGGCAGCGCGGCCCCCACGTTCGCGTCGACGAAGGTGCGCGCGTCGTCGTGGGAGATGGCCGCACCGGTCACCCAGTCGAGCATCTCGTCGCGGCGCTCCTCGTCCATCGGCTCGGGCGCGGGCGGCGAGGCCGCGAGCAGCACGACACCGGCCAACCCGAACAGCGGCGCCGTGCCGTCGAGCACGCGGGAGGCGACGATCGTGGCGATCTTGCCGCCCATCGAGTGCCCGACCAGCAGCCACCGCGTGGGTGCCCTGTCGGCGATGCGGTCGATGACGAAGCCCGCCATCTCGTCGACGGTGGCGGCGCCGAGGTGCGCGGCCGAGCCGAAGCCCGGCAGGTCGACGGCGAGCGTCTCGAAGCTGTCGCCGAACCGGGCGGCGAGCTCATCGGCGGCGCGATGGCTCGACCCGAGGGCATGCAGGTACACGAGCACCGGCACGGACGATGCCGGTACGGGGGTGGGCTCAACCACGGGTCTCCTCGGGAGTGCGATCCACCGACTCGAGCGTGGGCGTCGGGGGCGTCTTCGGCGGCGGCGACGGTGTCGGGGTAGCGGCGATCCCCACGACGGAGGCCGCGAACGCGAGCTTCTCGATGACGCGGTCGGCAAGGATGAAGGGATACAGGTCGCGTGCCCCGAGGGAGCGGTTCACCACGTTCATGGCGGTAGCGAAAGGCAACCAGTCGTGCCGCACCACGTCGGCGAAGCCGTGCGACGGCGAGTCTGCCGCTGAGGGCGGGACGAGGTCGAACGCCTGCGCGGTCTCGAGGGTGTCCTCGATGTGGAGAACGTGGGCCCACGATTCAGCGAAGTCCTCGTAGGGATGCATCGTCGCGTACTCGCTGATGTAGGTCTCCTGCCAGCCCACGGGCGCCCCGTCCTGGTAGTGCCGATCGATCGCCGTCTGGTAGTCCTCGCGTTCGTCGCCGAACAGCTCACGCGCCTCATGCATCCGGTCGGTTCCCTCGAGCAGCAGCCACTCCACGTAGTGACCAACCTCATGCCGGAAGTGGCCCAGCATGGTGCGATACGGCTCGGCGAGGCGTTGACGCACCTTCTCACGGTGGCTGTCGTCACCCTCGGCGAGATCCATGGTGATCACACCGTCGGCGTGACCGATGGTGATGTCGTCGTCGACGCTCGAGAGCAGGTCGAAAGCGAGACCCCTCTGCTCGTCGACAGCCTTCCCGCTGACGGTCAGCCCGACGCGGCGGAGATCTCGGAGCAGATGCCGTTTGGCTGCCTCCGCCACCGGGAAGAGCGTGAGGCCCTCGAGGTCGTCGTCGGACGGACGCGTGCGGGTGAGGGAGCAGCTCGCACACGCCGACCCCGGAGTATCGACCACCCACGTGCACCCCGCCAGCGAGGCCTGCGAGCAACGGTGCCGGCTCGCGCCGGACGCGCCTTCCCCTTCCGCCTCTCCCGCCGTCGTCAGCGCGACGACCTCGTCGTCACCGTAGCGGTAGCCCGACTCGGTACCGCAGTGCAGGCACTGCGACGAGTCGAAGAAGACCTCCGTGCCACAGACCTCGCAGGCGAAGCGTCTCACGCAGCGTCTTCGAGGCTGTCGAGGATGAGGTCGTGCTCGGTGTAGCCGAAGCGGGTTTTCACATACTCGAGCATGTCGGGGTGCACCAGGGTGGTGATGGTGGGGATGCTGTCGGCCATGAGCTGCTCCAATCGGATGCGGTGTCACTAGTTGAACTAACCGTTAGACAGACTAGCAACTAGACGGACTCCAGCTCCACTCCTTGCCAGCGCATTCCATTCGCGGTAGTGGACGCATCGAGCGATCGAGCCCGTCTCGGGCCCCTAGGTTGGTAAGGACTGATCTGGAGGTCTGCCACCGTGGATGCCGCACTCGCGCGACGCCGTCTCGCCCTGTTCGCCCTGTTCTTCGTTCCGGGCGTCTCGCTGGCGTCGTGGGTGACGCGCACCCCCGCCATCCGCGACCTTCTCGGCGCCTCCACCGCCGAGATGGGTCTCGTGCTGTTCGGGCTGTCGATCGGCTCGATGGTGGGCATCCTGTCGTCGGGGGCGCTGGTCGCCAGGTTCGGCGCTCGCCCGGTCATCACGGTGGGGCTCGTCGGCATCGTCATCAGCATGCCGACGGTGGGGCTCGGCGCCGCCGTCGACTCAAGCCTGCTCGCGGCGTTCGGACTGTTCCTGTTCGGCCTCGCGATGGGCGGCGGCGAGGTCGCGATGAACGTCGAGGGGGCCGAGCTCGAACGGCGCATCGGCCGGCCTGTGCTGCCCGCCCTGCACGGGTGCTTCAGCCTGGGCACCGTGGTGGGCGCCGTCGCCGGCATCGTGTTCACCGCCACCGACTTCTCCGTGGTGCTCCACCTCCTGATCGTCGGTGTGCTCGGGCTCGTCATCTTCGTCGTCGCCATCCGGCAGCTGGAGTACGGCGTCGGCAAGGTCGACCGCGCCGCGCACGCGACGGCGACCGCGAGCACCCCGGTTCGCCGCGAACCCGTCTGGCGCGACCGGCGCCTGCTGCTCATCGGCGCCATCGTGCTCGCCATGGCTTTGGCCGAGGGCAGCGCGAACGACTGGCTGCCGCTGCTCATGGTCGACGGGCACGACTTCGACCCCGCCTACGGGTCTGCCGTGTTCGCCGTGTTCGCCCTCGCGATGACGGTGGGTCGCTTCATCGGCGGCTGGTTCATCGAGCGCTTCGGGCGCGCCCAGGTGCTGCGCGCGAGCGCCATCGCCGGGGTCGTGGGACTCGTGCTCGTCATCTTCGTCGACAACCAGATCGTCGCCGGCCTCGCCGTCATCCTTTGGGGGCTCGGCGCCGCCCTCGGCTTCCCGCTCGCCCTCTCGGCGGCGGGCGATTCCGGCCCCGACGCGAACCGGCGTGTCGCCCTGGTGGCGACCGTGGGCTACGTGGCGTTCCTGGTGGGGCCGCCCGTGCTCGGCTTCCTCGGCGAGGAGTTCGGTCTGCGGGCGGCGATGATCGTGCCGCTCGTGCTCGTGGCGGTGGCGATCTTCCTCGCCCCCGCCGTCGGGGGCCGCACGTCGCGACCCGCCGACGAGCAGGAGCCGACGCACACGGCGGCCTGAGGGGGCGATGCGGCACGACTCCGCGCTCCGGCCCCGCCCCGCCGCGTTCAGTGCGCGGCCCGCTCCCGCGCCGCGCGAATCGCCTCAGCAGCATCGACCAGCGCGAGGTGGCTGAGCCCCTGCGGGAGGTTCCCGAAGAACCTCCCCGTCTCCGGCTCGATCATCTCCGAGTACAGCCCCACGTCGTTGGCTGCCGCGACCAGGGCATCCATGCGTGACGTCGCCTCGTCGAGTTCGCCGAACCCGGCAAGCGCCTGCACGAACCAGAAGCCGCACGCGACGAAGGCCGCTTCCTCCTCGTGCACTCCGCTGTAGCGGTAGAGGTGCGGGCCGACCGCGAGCTCGGAACGGATGCGGTCGACCGTCGCGTGCATCCGCTCGGCCGGGCCGAAACCGGCTGTGGAGTGCAGCAGCACCGAGGCATCGAGCGCATCGGCCTTGGGGTACATGACGTAGGCGCGGTGCTTCTTCGACCACCCGTGCTTCGCGATCCAGCGCGCGAGGAGGTCGCGGTTCTTCTCCCAGCGCCCGAGCGATTCGGGCGTGGGGTGGATCTCCCCCAGCTCCGCCAGCCGGCAGGCGTCGTCGAGCGCGCGCCAGCAGCCCATCTTGCTTGACACGTAGTGGCGCTTGCGAGGCAGCTCCCACATGCCGGAGTCCTTCTCGGGCCACCGCCGGCAGGCGCTGTCGGCGAACTCCTCCAGTAGCGTCGCGGTGTTGCCGTCGAGGATGTTGCCGGCCTCGACGTACTGGCGCATGATGCCGATGACGTCGGCGTAGACGCCGAGCTGCAGTTGCGAAGCGGCCTGGTTGCCGATGTCGACGGGGCCTACGCCCTGCCAGCCTTCGGCTTCGACGCGCCTGAGGCCCGCGGGTTCGTCGCCGTCCAGCGTGTAGAAGATGCCGAGGGCGTTGCGGTGCCGCTTGAACGTCGAGAGCACCCAGGAGACCGCGGCGTGCGTCTCCTCGCGCAGCCCGAAGCGGGTGAGCGCGCCCACCGTGTAGGCGAGGTCGCGCACCCAGGCGAAGCGATAGTCGTAGTTCTTGGTGCCGCGGTCGTTCTCGGGGAGCCCGGTGGTGGCCGCGGCCGCGATGGCGCCGGTGGGCGAGAAGATGAGCAGCTTGAGCGCGAGCGCGCTGCGGTGCACCGCGTCTGACCAGGGGCCGTCGTAGCTGAACACCTCCGACCAGTGGGCCCAGTTGTCGATGCTGCGGTCGACGCCCTGATCGACGATGTGGGGGTCGGGCAGGTGGATGGGCTCGTCATCGGTGCCGCAAAGCGCGAGCAGGTGCCGCGAGCCCGCCGAGGCGGTGAAGGCGCCCTCGAAGCGCGGGGGCCCGGAGGTCGGGCCGGTGGGCGCGCCGGTGGGCGAGGCATCGGATGCCCCGGCGCCGCGACCGGGCGACGCTCCGCCGTCGTCGCCACGACCCGCCGGCGTCGTCGACTCGTCATGGTCGGTGCGTCCGTGTCCGAAGCCGACCAGCACGAGATCGTTCGTGCCGATGCGCAGCAGCGGACCGTGCAACGACTCCACCCGGCGCACGGGCTCCTCGGCGAACAGCCCGCCTGGCGCGACCTGCCAGGTGAACGGTACGGTGCCGCGCACGCCGTCGATGCGGCGGGCGAGCTCCGTCCAGGGCAGGCGACCGGCCACCCCGGTGACGAGGGCATCGGTGACGGTCGCCTCGCCCGTGGGCGTGATGAAGGTGGTGCGCAGCACATTCGTGCCGGGCACGTACTCCCGGGTCGACCGGAACGGGCCGGTGGGCCGGAGCTCGAAGAACCCGCCGCGTTCGGCATCGACCAGGGCGGCGAAGGCCGGTGCCGCGTCGAGCCCCGGCACCGGGAACCAATCGATACGACCGTCGGGGGCGATGGCGGCGACGGTGCGCCCGTCGCCGATCATCGCGTAGTCGCTGAGCTCGACGTAGCCGGGGTGCGACCCGTCGCGGAGCGCGTCAGATCGTGGCAACGGAGCCCGAATCGACACGGTAGTTGGAGCCGTTGACGAAGGAGGCTGCGTCGGAGCAGAGGAAGACCACGACGTTCGCGACCTCCTCGGGTTCGCCGCGACGCTTCAGCTCCATGTAGGGGCGCTCCTCGTCGAGGAACGAGGCGATCGCTTCCTCGGTCGGCACCCCGAGCTGCTCACTGCGCTTCTGCATCATCGCGTCGGTCATGGGGGTGTGGATGAACGCCGGCGAGACCGCGTTCACGAGAAGACCCTCCGCGGCATAGGAGCGCGACAACCCCTTCGCCAGCGCGAGCACCCCGGCCTTCGCCGCGCAATACGGCAGCTCGTCGTCATAGGGCTGCACGGCGTCTTCAGAGGCGAGGAAGACGAGCCTGCCCCACCCACCGGTGCGGAGGTCGGGGAGGAACTCGCGGGTCACCCGCACCGGACCGAGCAGGTCGGTCTCGACCGTGCTCACCCAGCCCTCGTCGTCGATCTCGTGGAACAGGCCCTGCGCACCCGTGACCCCCGCTGCCTGCACCAGGATGTCGATCTCACCGACCGCCTCCCGCACGCTGTCGTGGAGGGCCGCGAGCTGGGCGGTGTCGGTGATGTCGGCGGCGAAGGCGTGGAGGCGGCCGTCGGCTCCGTCGAGCCGCGCGGCCGCCTCGTCGAGGGCCGCCTGATCGCGGTCGGTGACCACGACCGTCGCCCCCTCGGCCAGCAGCAGTCGCGCCGTGTGCCACCCGATTCCCGAGTCACCGCCCGTCACGAGGGCCGTTCTACCGGTGATGCCGAGATCCATTCGTTCTCTTCCTGTCGGGGTGCCGGGGTCTGGGGCGAGGCGGGTGCGCTATGCAGCTACTCGTCGGCGCCGCCGCCGGAAGCGGTGTCTTCGCCCTCGCTCGACTCGCTGCCGTCTGACGACGAGCCGTCGGGCAGCTCGTCGGCGTCGGGGCGGTCACCGCCACGCAGGTCGTCGGTGTCGTCTCCGGGCTGGTGAGGCGTCTGGTCGGTCATGATCGCTCCTGTCTCGTGTTGGGTTCTCGTCAGTGGGTGGGGGTGCCGCCGGTGACGGCGATGGTCTCGCCGCTGATGTAGCTGGCCTCCTGAGAGGCGAGCAGCACGAACGGCGGGGCGAGCTCGGCAGGCTGGCCGGGGCGCCCGAGCGGGGTGTCTTCGCCGAACGACTCGATCTTCTCGTTCGGCACGAAGGCGGGCTGGAGCGGGGTCCAGATGGGACCGGGCGCCACGCCGTTCACACGGATGCCGCGCTCGGCGAGCTGCTGGGCCATGGCACGGGTCCAGTTGGCGATGCCGGCCTTCGAGACGGCGTACTCCGCGAGCTGGGGCGACGGCACGTAGCCCTGGATGCTGGAGCAGGTCACGATCGAAGCGCCCGGCTTCAGGTGCGGCGAAGCAGCCTTGGTGAGCCAGAACAGGGGGTAGATGTTCGCCTTCAGCACGTGGTCGAGGGTCTCGGTCTCGAAGTCGTCGATGCTGTCGACGGTGGGCATGGTGCCGGCGATGATGGCGAGGATGTCGAGGCCGCCGAACTCCTCGACGGTCTTCTCGACGAGCGCCGCGTTGGTCGCCTCGTCTTGCAGGTCGCCGGGGAACAGGAGCGCCTTACGGCCTTCGGCCTCGATGAGGGCGGCGACCTCTTCGGCCTGGGCCTGCTCTTCGGGCAGGTACGACAGGGCGACGTCGGCGCCCTCGCGGGCGTAGGCGATGGCGACGGCGCGGCCGATGCCGGAGTCGGCGCCGGTGACGATGGCCTTGCGGCCGGGGAGCCTGCCGTTGCCGACATAGCTCTCCTCGCCGTGGTCGGGCTTCGGCGTCATCTCGTGGATGTCGCCGGGGCCCTCCTGCTGCTGCGGAGGGAACGGCGGCCGCGGATAGAGGGTGGTCGGGTCCTGGGGCGTGTACATCGTGGACATGCGGGCAACCGTACGACCGCTCCTCCCGGCCGGCTACCCGGTTGCCGATTTCTCCCAGCTGGTGTGGAGTGCATCCCTCCTGTGGAGGAGTCGGTGGACCCGGGCAGTACTCAGCGGGCCCGGGCAGTGAGGACGAGCAGGTCAGTCTCCGGTGCGGTCGAGCGCGGCGAGAAGGCGGCCGACGGAGCCGCCCAGGTTCCACTCGGTCGCCAGGCGCTCGAGCTCGGCCCGGTTCTCCCCCGTCACCGGCTGCAGGTGCGCACCCGCCTCATCGAGTGACGGAAGCTCGAGGTCGCGCACCACGTTCACCACACGCGGCGCCACGTCGAGGTAATCGGCGGCGGCTTCGAGCTTCAGCCGAACGCTCCCCGAGAGCCCGCTGCCCCCATCCGTCACCGCCGCCCGCAGGGCCTCGAGGGTGCCGTACTGGCCGAGCAGCGTGGCCGCGGTCTTCTCGCCGATGCCTGCGACACCCGGAAGACCGTCGCTGGTGTCGCCACGCAGGGTGGCGAACGCGGCGTACTGCTCCGGCAGCACCCGGTACTTCGACACCACGACGGCGTCGGTGAGCACCTCCAGGTTCTTCATGCCCTTGGCGGTATAGATCACTCTCACGTCACGGGAGTCGTCGACGAGCTGGAACAGGTCGCGGTCGCCGGTCACCACGTCGACCGGCAGTTCCGCTTGGGCGGTGTAGCTGCCGATGACGTCGTCGGCCTCGTGCCGGGCGGCCCCCACCACGGCGATGCCGGCGAGCGCGAGCGTCTCGCGGATGAGCGGGATCTGCGCCTCGAGGGGGTCGGGCACGACCTCGACGTCGGGTGCCGCCTCGACCTCCTCGGCGACGCGGTGCGCCTTGTAGCTCGGAATGAGATCGACCCGCCACTGCGGCCGCCAGTCGTCGTCCCAGCAGGCCACGAGATGGGTCGCACCGAAGTCGACGGTGAGCCGCGCGATCATGTCGAGGAGCCCGCGCACCGCGTTCACCGGCGTGCCGTCGGAGCGGCGGATGCTGTCGGGCACCCCGTAGAAGGCGCGGAAGTAGAGGGACGCGGTGTCGAGCAGCATCAGGCGTGCGGGCATAGCCGATCCTGTCACGGATGCGCCCGGCTGCGCAGATCCTTGGCGTTTCCCAGGTCGCGCCTAAGAAATCCGCTTAGGGTGGAACGGATGTCTTCGAACGCTCCGCTCACCCGACGCGCCCTGCGCGAACAGCGAGAACGCGACGAAGCGGGTCGCAAGGCGCTCGTCCGGCGGTCGCGACCCCAGGCTTCTCCGACCCGCCCGCAGCGGTCTCTTCCCAACTGGAAGGGCGTCGCCGCGTTCTCCTTCGCCGCGCTGCTCGCCGCCGCCACCTCGCTCTCCGCCGTCGGCGGCCCCACCACCAGCAGCTTCGCCGAAGCCCCCGTCACGACCGAGCTCCCCGCCTCGCAGGAGTTGCTCACCGCCGCGGGCGGAGAGCTCTCGGTCACCCGCGACGAGTTCCGCGCCACCACCCCGGAAGAGCTCGCCGCAGCGCGGGCGGCCGAAGCGGCGCGGGTGGCGGCGGCGAAGGCAGCGGCCTTCGGCATCCGTACCGCCTCGACCTACACGAACAACACGCTGAGCGAGATCCAGTGGCCGTTCCCCGTGGGCGTCCCCATCAGCGACGGCTTCGGGCCGCGCTCCTCCCCCGGCGGCATCGGCAGCACCAACCACAAGGGCGTCGACTTCACGCCCGGCCAGGGCACGCCGATCGGCGCCATCGCCTCGGGCGTCGTGAGCAAGGTGGTGCGCAGCGACGGCGGTGGCCTCGGCGTGTACGTCGTGGTCGACCACGTCATCGACGGCGAGGAGGTGAGCAGCTGGTACGGCCACATGCTCACCGGTTCGCCCACCGTGAGCGAGGGGCAGGCGGTCGTCGTGGGGCAACAGCTCGGATCGGTGGGCAACACGGGAACCTCGACGGGTGCGCACCTGCACCTCGAGATCCACGTGGGGGGCTCGCCGGTCGACCCGTTCGCCTGGCTGCAGGCGCACAACTGAGGCGATCGTTCGTATGAACGGGCTGGGAGACACGGCCTCGTCGGGGAATTCCCGGGATGACGGGGCGGTCGTTCAGAACGCCGGGTGACGATGGAGGCCACCCGAACGGAAGGCCGACATGAGCAGTCTGCAGCGCATCCTGAACCTGGCGTCGAAAGCCCTCGACAAGGGCTCCGCGAGCGGCGGTACGACGGGCAGGGAATCCGCCCGCGGCACGCAGGGCGGAACTGACTGGCGCGAGCTCGTGCGCTCGGCCGCCGACCGGCTCACCGGCGACGGCGGGGCGGGCGCGACCTCGAGGCCCGGCTCGACGACGCCGGTCACCGGCGCGGGCGCGGCGCCGGGCGCGGGCGCGGGCTCGCATGGCAGGACGGATGCTCGTCCTGCCACATTCACGGCACCCGTCGACCCTCGTGACCGGGCGGCGATCGCCCGCTACGACTACCTCCTCCAGACGGCGGAGCCCGCGCAGCTGGAGCAGGTGCACCGTGAGGCTTTCGCGGCGCTCACCCCCGCCCAGCGCGAGCAGGTCGAGGCGCGTCTTCGCGCCGAGCTGCCGGCGAACGAGCAGCCCCGATCGGGCTCGGCAGACGACCTCGCCCTCGCCGCCACGCGCGGGGAGGCGCGGAGCCCGGGGTTCCTGCGCGGGCTGCTCGGGAAGATGCCGGGCGCGGGTGCGCGGGGCGGCGACGCGGATGCGGGCGCGGGTCGTCGAGGTGTCGGCGGGTTCGCGGCGGCGGGCGCCGGAGCCGCGGCGGGCCTTGGGCTCGGCGCAGCAGGGGGTCTGCTCGCCGCGGTCGCGGGAGGAGCGATCGTGAGCAGCGTCGCCACACCGCTGCTCGAGCAGGCGGCCGGGCTCGGTGTCGACTTCGAGGCGTTCTCCGGTGGCTTCGACGAACTCGCCGCCGGCGCGGGCGAGGCCGTCTCGGGCCTCGGCGAGCAGGCGGGCGCTCTCGGCGAGGAGGCCGTCTCGGGTTTCGGCGAGCAGGCCGGTGCGCTCAGCGAGCAGGCGGGCGCCCTCGGCGAGCAGGCGACCGGGTTCGGCGAGCAGCTGAGCGAGGCGGGCTCGGCGTTCGAGCTCCCCTCGATCGACCTCGGATCCCTCGGCAACTTCTTCGACCGCTGACTGCTGTGCCCGCGTCGCCAGCCGACCCGAGCGGTGCCGGGGCCGGCTCGTGACGTGGGCGTGCATCCGGGTTTCGCTACGCTGGATGATCGTGACATCTGGACGTGCAGCATGAGCGCCCCCGACCCGGGTGTCGCGCGGGGCCCGATCCGGGTGGCTGTGGTCGAGGATCAGCCGCTCTTCCGGCAGATGATCGCTGCGCTGCTGTCGTCGGCGGGCAGGTTCGACCTCGTCGGCGCCTGGCCCGACGCGGCCTCGGCACGCGAGGGACTCACCGGCCGCCGGCTCGACGTGGCCCTGCTCGACTACCGGCTCCCCGACGGCGACGGCATCACGCTGGGGCGGTGGCTGCGGTCCGAGCAGCCCGGTCTCGGCATCGTGCTGCTCTCCGCCACCGACAACATGAACGCACTGCTCGATCTCGCCGCCTCGGAGCTGCGCGGCTGGAGCTACCTCTCGAAGACGTCATCGCTGTCGAGCCGCGGGCTGCTGGCCGCGCTCGAGGCCACGGCCCAGGGTCGCACGGTGCTCGACCCGGCACTCAGCGAGCGTCGCTCGCCCCGCAGAGGCACCGGACTCGACGCCCTCAGCCCCCGCCAGTACGAGGTGCTCGAACTCGTCGCCGAGGGGCTCACCAACACGGCCATCGCCCACCGCCTCGGCATCGCCGACCGTTCCGTCGACAACCACGTCTCCACCATCTACCAGGCCCTCGAGATCAGCGCCGACGGCGAACGCAACCCCCGCGTCGAAGCCGTGCGCCGATTCCTCACCGAAACCGCCTGACCCGCCTGACCCGCCTGACCCGCCTCGCCGAGGTGTCAGGCCGGAAGCTGACGGCCGTTCAGGTGGGGAGCGGGAGCCGGGCTTCGAGCACGGCACCAGGGCCGGGCCCGCCGTCATCGTTGCCGCCGCGGAGAGCGAGCGCGCCGCCGACCGACTCGAGCTGGCGGCGCAGCCGCGCCAACCCGCTCCAGCGCGGATCGGGCGGCAGCCCGACCCCGTCGTCGCGGAGGGCGAGCACGATCGTGTCGCCGTCTACGTCCATCGAGAGTGCGAGCGCCGACGCCTTGCCGTGGCGCAGCGCGTTCGAGACGCCGTCTTCGACGACTCGCAGCACGAGGATCGCTGCGGGTTCGGGGAGGCGGGCGGCAGCAGCATCCGCTCGGGGGTCGATCGTCAACTCGGTTCGGATGCTCGGCGGGATGCGCGCGAACAGCGATCGCAAGGCCGTCGGCAGGCCGCGGTCGAGGTCGATGGGGTAGAGCATCTCGCTGAGAGCGCGCAGTTCGCTCTCGCGCAAGCGGTCGAGCTCGTTCGCCACCGCGCGGATGCGGTCGCCGCGGGTTCGGGGTGCGTCGGGCGGGCCGTGGGGCCCGTCGCATTCGTCGAGACCGTCGGCGACGGCGGCGAGCTCGGCCGCGAGGAGCACGAAGCGGTTCTGCACCGATCCGTGGATGTTCTCCGCGACCTCACGGCGCACCCGCAGCTCCTCGCGCTGCAGCGACTCGAGGGCCTCGCGGGCGGTGAGCTCCTGGGCGAAGCGCTGGCGCTCCTCGTCGCGGAGGCGACGGAGCAGACCCACGATCACGAGGCCCGCCACCAGCGTCACCGCGAACAGCACCGAGCCGATGAGTGCATCGGTGAGCACAGCGTTCGGCGGGTCGATCGGATACACACCGGCCGCCAGTTGCAACGCCCCGCGCAGCCCGGCGCCGCCGACGACGGCGGCGAGCCCGCGGAGGGCGAGGGCGGGCCCGCGGTGCTGTTCCACCTGCAGCACCGAAGTCAGCAGCACGACGACGCCCACCGAGAGCAGGTTGATGAGCACCCGCACGGTGACGTCGGCGAGCGGCGACGCGTCTTGGGCACGCAGCGTCGACGAGAACGCTCCGAGCACGAGCACTGATTGGATGCTCACGGTCACCCCGAACAGGCCGCTCGTGACACCGACCGTCGTGAGCATGGCACGGCGATCGGCGGCGATGCCGGCGGCGTCGGCGAGCGGGTCGTGTTGCGCCGTCACTGTCGTCTGGCCTCCCGACCACCCGGGCGGATCCACCGGCTCATGCACCTGAGGAGAACTGCCCACACCCTGGCCGGCCTCGGGTCGGCAAGCCGCTACGGTGAGCGTATCAAGACCCGCACTCGCCCCGCAGAGCGCCGGCCACGATGCGCGACACGCGCTACGCACACCAGTCGGGAAGGAACCCCGGCACGCTCCGGGTGACGGTGCCGGTGGCGATCTGCACGAAGGTCGTCGTCATCTCGGAGTAGCCGGGAAGCGGGTACCCGTCGGTGACGGCGCCCGACGCGATGGTCTCGACGGCGAGGTATTGCCCGTTGGGCGAGACGCAGAAGCCGCGGATGCGGGCCCCCGCCGAGGCGGGCCGGTACAGCTCGCGGGTTCCCGTGTCGTCGGCGTACACGATCTGCGACTGCTGCACGGGCGCGGCGGAGCTGTAGTCGACCTCGTCGTACTGCCGCACGGTCGCCCCGCTCGCCAACGTCACGATCGTGCCCGGGTACAGCGCGGGGTCGACCTCGGGGGCGCTCTGCACGAGCGGCGCCACCTGCCCGGTGGAGAGGTCGATGGTGGAGGTGCCCGCCGGGTCGGCCACCACGAGCTGCAGCCCCCCGGCGAGGAAGTCGCGCATCTCGGCGTGCTGCCCGAGCGGCACCGGCTCGGCCCCGCCGATCGGATCGAGAAGGTAGAGCTGCTGGTCGGTGCTCTGGGCCACGATCGACGAGCTGCCGGGCACGAACTGCCAGTCGACCACCCGCAGCGGCTCTCCCCCGAACCCGGCGACCTCCTCGGCCTTGCCCGACACCGACCGCGGGTCGAAGACGAACAGCGTGTTCTGGTACTCGCGCCCGGTGACCGCATCCGCGCCCCCGTTCACCGTGTACCCGAACAGTCCGGCCGAGACGGAGGCGTGGAGGTTCTGGATGCGCCCGCCGGCCGGCGTGAACACGGTTCCGCCGGTGCTCGCCCCGTCGGCTCCCTCGACCGACACCACGAGGGTGCTCGCCCCCTGCTCGTCGAGCTCCACCACCGCGAGCGCACCGGGAACCACCTGGAACTGCTGGATGCGCGGTGCCTCGAACACCACCTCGCTCCCCGCCCCGTCTCCCGCGGTGAGCGCGGACCGCACGATCTGGTCGCTCGGCTTGTCGGCGCCCGCGGCGAAGCCACCGCGGCGCAACAGCGTCGTCACGTCGACGTCGGGCGTCGTGAAGTCGAAGTCGAGGGCGCCCCGCAACCCCGTCGCCGACCCCTCGACGTCGTCGACCCGGATGCTGTACGCCGTCGCGTAGTCGAGCACGCCGGTGAAGGTGACCTGCACATCCGGCCCCGTCGACTCGACGGTGAACGGCGTCGCCGGGGTCACCTCCACCTGAGAGGCGTCGACCGGCGCGAGCGCCTGGTCGGCGTGCAGCACGAGCTTCTGCCCTGCGCGCGAGATGACCGATTGCGCGTTCACCGACCCGGCGTCGAGCTTCGGGCCGCGGAGCACCGCCGCCGCGCCGAGACCCGCTGCGGCGAGCGCCAGCACACCCAGCACCGCCACCGTGGAGCGCCGGAACCGCCGGTACCCGTTGTTCGTGCTTCGCGTTCGACCGATCGTCATCTCGTCTGCGCCCCTCAGCCCAGGTAGGGCTGGGCGGGCTGGTCGACCGCCTCGATCTCGGCGGGCACGAAGGCGATGGCCTGGGTGCTCGAGGCGCTGGGGTTCGACGAGAACCCGCCGCTCGCGGTGACCCACGAGTCGACGGGATAGCTCTGCTGCCAGTCGGGAAGGTAGACCGGAACACCCACGGGCTGCGCGTCGACGGCGCAGCAGGTGACGATGAACCGGGCGATGTAGAACACGTTCTCGGGGTCGCTCTGATCGGGGGTGACGAAACCTGTGAGGGTGGCGCTCTTGCCCGCGAAGTAGTCGTCGCCGGCCCCCTGGCGCAGGAGAGACGCCCAGTCCTTCACGGTGAAAGAGGCGGTGTCGCTGCCGACGAGGTTCTCCGTGGCCCCGGAGTCGGTGACCGCGGCGGAGGCGTTGAGGTCGCGCTGGTCGACCGTCGCCGTGGTGAGCGTGGAGGGCGGCACCACGAGGAGGGCCACCACGGTGCCCGCGATGACGAGAACCCCCGCCGCCGCCCAGACGAGGTCGAGGCCACGGCGCCGGGGTGCGGCCGGCGGATGCTCGTGCTCGTGCTCGTGCGCGTCTTCGTCGTCGTGACCGCTCGCATCCGCTCGCCCCGTCGGCACGACGGCGAACGCGGCGACCACCACCACCCCGGCGAGCACCGCCATCACCACAGTGAACTCGAAGTAGCGCGGGTGGATGTAGAGGCCGAGCTGGCCGCTCGCGGCGAGCCAGACGATGGCCACGACGCCGACGAGGCTGAGCGCGATGCCGCGCCAGCGCGAGAGCAGGCGGTCACGCAAGGAGGTTCACCCCGAATCCGAGTGCGAGAGAGGCAAGGCCCACCACGGCGACGAGCCGCACCAGGGCCGCCGTGGTGAAGGTGGTGCGCATGAGCGTGATCATCTTCACGTCGACCATGGCGCCGAACACCAGGAAGGCGACGATGCCGCCCGGGAGGAAGGTCGACCCGAAGGCGAGGATGAAGAAGGCGTCGACGTTCGAGCAGATGGCGATGACGAAGGCGAGGATCATGAGCGCGAGCACCGACCAGATGGGGTTGCCTCCGAGCACGGTGAGCACGTCGCGCGAGACCCCGACCTGGATGGCCCCGGCGATCGCCGAGCCCACGATGAGCGCGGGCAGCATGGTGGAGGTCTCTTCGGCGAAGGCGACGACACCGCGCCGCAGTCGAGAGCGCTGCCGGCCGGTCGCCTCGTGGTCGTGGTCGTGCCCGTCGGCGACCCGGCAGGCCGCGTCGAACGCGGGGGTGAGCAGCAGCTCGGGTTGCGGGTGCCTGCTGAACAGCCAGCCGACGAGGTTCGCGATGGCGAAGCCGCCCAGGATGCGCCCGAGGAGGATGCCGTCGTCCCACCCGAACGCCTGGTACGTCGTGACGATGGTGACCGGGTTGAGGATGGGCGCTGCGAGCAGGAACGTCATCGCCTCGGGAACGCTGAACCCCTTCATCATGAAGCCGCGGGCCAGTGGCACGTTGCCGCACTCGCACACGGGCAGCAGCACGCCGAGGAGCGAGATCGTGACCCGGCGGAGAGCCGGATTGCGAGGCATGATGCGGTGCATCACGCGGTCGGGCACCCAGAACCGCACGACGATCGAGATGAGGATGCCGAGGAAGACGAAGGGCAGCGACTCGATGACCACGCTGGTCGAGAGGGTGACGAAGTCGCGCAGCCGGTCGGGCAGCGCCTCGGGCCCCCACCCCGCGGTGACCGAGCGCAGCACCAGCAGGGCGACGGCGAGCACGGCGCCCACGACGAGCCCGCGCCCGGCGAGGCGGCGGGAGGGCGGGGCCTGTCGTGGCGCCAGCAGGTCGCTCGTCACGCGAGCAAGCGTAGACGGTGGAGGCTGAGGGTTTCGGGAAGGCGGCGGCCCGTCAGCCGGGTGACGGGCGTGGATGCGGGTGGCTGGGCCGGGTTGCGCGCAGCCGGGAACGTGGCAGGCCCGCGATCCGCACGGCCGGGAGCAGAATTGCTGCGTGACCACCGCATCCGCCGCCCCCACCGCCACCCTCGACGGGTGGGCGCGCTCGACGTTCAGCGCCGCCGGCCTCACCCACGACCGCTACGAGAAGGGGTCGGGCCCCGGGGTCGTGCTCATTCCCGAGCTGCCCGGGCTGACGCCGCAGGTGCTCGGGCTCGCCGAGCACCTGGTGGCCGAGGGGTTCACCGTCGTCGTGCCCTCCCCGTTCGGCACGCCCGAGCGCGAGCAGACGGGCGGCTACCTGTTGCGCACGGTGGGGCGCATCTGCGTGAGCGCCGAGTTCCGGGCCTTCGCCGTGAACGCTAAGCGTCCGGTCACCGCTTACCTGCGGGCCGTCGCCGCCGACCTCGCCGCGCGCACGCCGGCCGGCACGGTGGGGGTGATCGGCATGTGCTTCACGGGTGGCTTCGCGCTCGCGGCGGCGGTCGACCCCTCGGTCGCCGCCTCGGTGGTGAGTCAGCCGGCGGCTCCGTTCCCCGTCGGCGCGGCGCGGCGGGCCGACCCGGGGTTCTCGGAGGAGGAGATGGATGCGGTGGCCGCGCGGGCCGCGAACGACGGCTTCTGCGCACTCGGGCTGCGCTTCTCCGCCGACCGCAACTCGCCGCGCGAGCGCTTCGAGACGATCGCGGCGCGGCTGGGCGACGCCTTCGAGGTGATCGAGCTCGACTCCTCACCGGGCAACCCAGGCGGCTTCTCGCGCTCGGCGCACTCGGTGCTCACCTCGGAGGTGCGGGAGACGCCCGGCCACCCCGCCCTCGAGGCGCGCACCCGGGTGGTGGAGTTCCTCAGGGAGCGGCTCAGCGCATCCTGAGGAGGCGCATCCTGAGCGCGCACACCCCGAGCGGGCACACCCCGAGCGGGCTCGTCCTGAGCGGGCTCAGAGGCTCTGCCCGATGTCCCAGAGCCGATCGGTGCGGCCGTTCAGGGCCTCGGCGACGGCGATGGCCTGGCCGTCGGAGAGCGACGCCACGTAGTCGATCACGCCGCGGCCCCGGCCGAGCCGCCTGAGCTCGCTCGCCGCCGTGTCGTCGAGCAGGTAGGGCCGCTCGGCGGCGAGCCGCTGGTAGCCGTGGGTGGCGAGCTCGACCATCTCGACGAGCCGCCGCGGCACCCGCTTGCTGTCGTGGTCGTCGCCGAGCCACTCGGTGAACGCCTCGACGAGCGACACCAGCACCCGGCTGAGCCCGCGCTGATACATCGCGATGTCGGGCCGGTTGAGAATGAAGTGCTTGTGCACGAACTTCAGCACCTTCACCTCGTGCCAGGCACGGCGGTCGAGGGTGATGATGCCCGTGCGCGGCGTGTCGGGCGGGGCCGCGACGATGCTGCGCTCGAAGTGCGCGATCCAGCGGCTGGTGAAGGTGGAGAGGCGGCGTTCGGCGGCGATCGAGCCGTCGAACACGGTCGAGAGCAGCCCCTCGACCAGGTCGTCGGAGACCACACGAACCGCGGCGGCGAAGGCGTCGTCGTCGGCGATCCACGGGTCGTCGCGGTGCATGCGCCGGCGCAGCGCCTCGAGCCCCTCGCCGGCGTGGTTGCGGATGCCCTCGACCTCGAGCTCTGGTGCGTCGAGGCGCCGGAGAGCGGATGCGTTGGTCAGCCATCCGGTGAACTCGCGCGACACCGCGACCTGGCTCAGGATGCCGGCCCGGTAGAAGTCGTCGACGTCGTGGATCGAGTAGGCGATGTCGTCGGCGATGTCCATGGCCGAGCACTCCAGCGACTGCTCGGAGGGCGCGACGTTCGGCGCGGCGGCCCTCGCCTCGAGCAGGTCGTCGTGCTCGAGGAAGTAGGCGGAGTACTTGCGCGCCACCGGCCTGCCGTCGACCAGCCTGATGCCGCGCGGGAGCTCGGTGGTGGCGTCGGCGCCGTCGAGGCCGAGGCCCTCGAGGGCAGGGGTCCACGGGTACTTCGCGGTGGCGTTGCGCACGGCGGCGGTGAGGTTGAGCCCCTCTTCCGCGCCGTCGCAGACGTCGAGCACCGCGAGGATGCGGTAGGTCTGCGCGTTGCCCTCGAAGCCGTCCTTCAGGCCCAGGGTCTCGCGGGCGATGCGGTTCAGCACGTTCTCGCCGAGGTGACCGAACGGCGGATGCCCGAGGTCGTGCGCGCTCGCCGCCGCCTGCACCACGACGGCGTCGCATCCGCCGGGCGACGTGCCGGCCGAGAGCGCGGGGGTGCTGCCGACGAGAGTGTCGTCGACGGCGACCGCGATCGCCCTGGCCACGGCGGTGACCTTGAGGGAGTGGGTGAGGCGGTTGTGGATGAGGGGGCTCGCACCGGCCTGCGAGATGACCTGGGTGACCGCGGAGAGCCGCGAGAAGTACGGCGAGAAGCGCACCCGTTCGAGGTCGATGCGGTAGTCGGGGTTGTGGTCGGCGAGCTGGATCTCGTCGAGCGTCTCCGGCTGCCGCCGCTGGAGCCTGGCGTCGTCGGCCGCGGTGGTGCTCACGCCCACTCAGTGGCTCGCGATGTGGTCGGCCGACTTGCGGGCGAGGAAGTCGCACAGGGCCACGGCTTTGTCGAGCTCGCGGGCGAGCTCGGCGACCCCCGCGGGGTCGAGCACGAGATGCTCTTCGCGCGCGTTGAAGTGCACCTCCCAGCAGGCCTCGCCGGCCCGCACGGGCTGGAGGTAGACGTCGGTGGTGGCGCGCCCGAGACGCACCACGATGAGCCCCGTGTCGGAGCCGGGCCCGTCGTCGTGCCGCAGCACGTCGATGTCGATGGTGCCACCGGTCTCTGGCTCGAACTCGGCGACCCACTCCTCGAGCAGCTCCTTGGTGCGGAACGGCATGCTTCTCCCCCCTGTGAACGCGCCCGTCCAGCATCTCACAGCCTGCGGCGGCTCACGCTCACCCCCACCCGGTTCCCGGCACGGCGGGCCGGTAGCCTCGGAGCATGGACATCACCGACCTCAGGCACTTCCTCGCGGTCGCCGACGAGGGGCACTACTCCCGCGCCGCGAACGCCCAGCACGTGTCGAAGGCGACGGTGCAGGCATCCGTCACCCGATTGCAGGAGGAGCTCGACGAGGTGCTCGTCGCCGTCGACGACGAGGGCGAGACCACGCTGACCGAGGAGGGCGTGGCACTCCGCAACCGGGCTCGGGCGATCGTGGCGAAGGCCCCCGACCCGGTGGCCGCGAAGAAGGCCGGGGGCAAAGCGAAGGCCTCGAAGGGCAAGGGGCGGGCGCCGATCGTGAAGGGCGAGCCGAAGCCGTACAAGAAACGCCAGGGCCGGTGACCGCGCTCAGCGCGCCTGCCGCGCCTCGCGCCGCCTGAGCCCCACCCGCGACGTCAGCACGGCGAGCGCCCCGAGCCCCACCAGCACGAGCGTGAGGGCGACGATGTACGCGAAGACGCTCGGCCACCCGTCGGTGGCGGGGTCGAGGAAGGGGTACGGGTAGATCTCGCCGCCGCTGGCCGCGGCCCGCACGAAGGTGTAGCCCGCCCAGGCCACGGGGTAGATCGGCACGAGCCAGAGCGAGCGCCACGGCAGCGGCGGTCGCCCGGGCGCGAGGAACCAGTCGACGACGAGCAGCAGCGGCACCCACACGTGCACCACCTCGTTCGGCCACGACAGGACGACGAAGGAGTCGGTGGAGGGGATCGAGCGCAGCAGCAGGTTGTAGACCCCGCCGGTGACGATCGCGTAGCTGAGCACCGCCATCCTCACCGCCGTGAACCCCACCGGGTCGCGGGCGAGTCGCAGTGCGAGCACACCGCCGACGAGCAGCACCACGACCTCGAAGAGACTGGTCTGGATGGTGAAGTAGCTGAAGTACTCCCACGGGTCGAAGGCCCGGTTGGCGACGCGGTCGCCGATCTGCACGCCGATCGTGACGGCGAGGCCGAGACCGGCGAGCACCCGGGCGACGCCGGTGACGCGGCGCCGGGCGGATGCGCGGGCAGGCGGAGGGAGGGTCATCGCGCTCCCTTCTCCGCCTGCCCAGTATGCGACTACTGCTCCGATTCCGCTCGCTGTTCCTCGGGTTCGCGGAGCTCGCTGCGGAACAGGTGCAGTGAGCGCCCTGCGCTCTTCGCCAGCGCCGGCAGCCTGGTCGCGCCGAAGAACAGCGCCACGACGGCGAGCAGGATGAGGGCGTGCCAGCCCGTGAGGTTCTGCAGCACTCCCACGGCTCAGCTCCGCCCGGGTGCGCCGCCGGTACCGCCGGCCGGCGGGGTGCCTCCGCCGCCCGCACCTCCCGCGCCTCCGCCCGACGGGGCAGAGCCCGAGGTGGGCGCCGTGCCGGTGTCGACCCGCACGGTGAGCGCGACCTGGTAGCCCGCGCTCGCGTCTCCCGTCACGGTGGCCAGCTGCAGCGCACCGCCGTCGTCGCCGAACACGTTGTCGCTGTCGAGGCTCACCTGCGCCAGGTTGGCGCTCGAGCCCTCGTAGCCGCTCAGCGCGTAGACCGTCTCGCAGACGTTCTGCGGAAGCGCCACCTGCGAGGTCGCGATGGCGTTCGTCGAGTCGGTGATCGACCCCACATCGGGATAGACCTCGAAGTGGATGTGCGGCCACCGCCCGGAGTAGCAGGCCGGGAAGATGGAGCTGTAGCTCACCCGGCCGTCCGCATCCGCCACCTGCACACCGCGGAGGTAGGTCTCGTTCTCGATGCCGTCGGAGTACATCGAGTACCCGCCGGCCGCGTCGCAGTGCCAGACGTACACGGCGACGTTCTCGAACGGCACGTCGCCGTTCGCCTGGTCGAGCACGGTGAGCGTGAGCGCCATCGGCACCCCGCTCGCGGTGGTGCCGCCGTCGAGGCTCGACCGGATGTCGCTGCGCACGATGCCCGACTGCTCGAGCACGTCGACGCCGTTCGACCCGTCGCCCGGGTAGGGCCCCGCGGTCTCGTCGGGGATCTCACCGGCCGGCAGGCTCGACGAACCGGTCGCCGAGCCCGTCGACGAGCCCGTCGAGCCCCCGGCCGACGAGGTGGCGGTGCCGGGGGCACTCGATGCGGGCGTGCCCGAGTCGGTGGTGCAGGCGGCGAGCGCCACCGCGCCGAGCCCGAGGCCGAACAGGCCGAGCACATTGCGGCGGGTGAGGAGGGTGCGGATGTCGAAGGGCGCGCCCTGGTCGACCACCTCCTCGTCGGCACGGTCGAGCAAACGGCCCTCGTAGGCGGGCCCCTCGGGTGTGGAGTCGGGTTCGGGGATGCGGCTCATGATGATGGTCTCCTTGATCGGGAGGCTCCATCGTCGGTCGCGGCCCTTTCGCGACCCTATGGCCCTCCTATGACGTCTCTATGGGTGCCTCCCGGTCGAGGCGCACCAGGCGGCCGTCTCGGGTGAGCTCGAAGGTGGTGTCGGGGGCGAGCCGGTCGAGGAAGGCGTCGTCGTGGCTCACCACGAGCAGCGCTCCCCGGTAGGCCGCGAGCGCCTCGACGAGCTGCTCGACGCTCGACAGGTCGAGGTTGTTCGTGGGTTCGTCGAGCACGAGCAGCTGCACGGGCGGGTCGGCGAGCAGCAGTCGCGCGAGCGCCACCCTGAAGCGCTCCCCGCCCGAGAGCGAGGCGATCGGGCGGTCGACGGCCGCTCCGCGCAGCAGCAGGCGGGCGAGCTGGTCTCGGATGCGCGCCGGCGCGACCCCGGGAGCGGCACGCCGCACCTCCTCGAGGGCGCTGGCCTCGGGGTCGAGGTCGTCGAGGCGCTGCGACAGGTACCCGACGCGATCGGTGGCGAGAACGCCGGATGCGCGGGGCGGGTCGAGCGGGGCGCCGGCCGTGGGCCCGTCGGTGCGGCCCACCGCCTGGGCGTCGGCGCGGTCGACCGCCCGGGCGTCGGAGCGGTCGTCGGCGCGGCCGTCGGTGCGGCCTTCGGAACTGCCGTCGGCGCGGCCGTCGGCACTGCCGTCGGCGCGGCGTTCGGAGCTGCCGTTCGTCGAGCCGCCGTTCGCTGAGCGGCCGTCCGTGCGGCTGTTCAGGAGGTCGAGGAGCAGGGTGGTCTTGCCGACGCCGTTCGCGCCGACGAGGGCGACGCGCTCCGGGCCCTGCAGGTGCACGACGGTGCCGTCGGAGCCGCGCAGTTCGGCGATACGGCGAGCGCGGGGCACAGCCGGGTCGGGGAGATCGAGACGGATGTGCTGCACCTCGCGCACCCGCGCATCCGCTGCGTCGACGGCGGCCTGCGCAGAGTCGACCCGGCTGTCGTGACCCGAACGGAGCGCTCCCGCCGAGACCTGGGCCCGGTTCGCGAGACCACCGGCGAGGATGCGCGGTATGCCGCCACTCAACTGGGCCTGTCGAGCGGTGCGGGCGCGGCGGGCGAGCTTCGTCTCGGCCTCGATGCGCTGGCGCTTCTCGGCCTTGAGGGCCTGCTCGGCCGAACGGGCCGCCTGCGCCGCGGCGCTCTGCTCGCGCTCGAGGTTCTCGCGCCAGGCGCTGTAGGCACCGCCGAAGGTGGTGAGGCGGCCGGCGTGCAGCTCGGCGGTGGCGTCGACGCGCTCGAGCAGCTCGAGGTCGTGGCTGACCACGACCAGGGCTCCCGGCCAGTCGTCGACGAGGGCGCCCACCCGTGCCCTGCCTGCTCGGTCGAGGTTGTTCGTGGGCTCGTCGAGCAGGGTGATGGGGAGGTTCCTCAGCCGCAGGCCCGCGATGGCGACGAGCATCGCCTCACCGCCGGAGAGGGTGCCGACGGTGCGGTCGAGCACGGTGGCGCTCGGCGTGGCGGCGGCACCGGCACCGACCCCGGTGCGGTGCGAGGCGTCGCCCGGGCCGGCGCCTTCGCCCCACCCGAGCTCGAGCCGTGCCAGGGCTTCGAGGGCCCGCGCCTCGACGTCCCAGTCGTCGCCGACGGCGTCGAAGTGGTGCGGTGCGACGTCGCCCGCCTCGATGGCCCGGAGAGCGGTGAGGGTGCTGTCGATGCCGAGCAGCTCGGCGATGCTCGCCCCGGCGTCGAGGGTGAGGGTCTGAGGTAGATAACCGACCTCGCCGGTGGTGACGATCGTGCCGGAACTCGGCTGCAGGAGTCCGGCGACGAGCTTCAGCAGGGTCGACTTTCCGGTGCCGTTGTCGCCGATGAGGGCGGTGCGACCCGGGCCGAAGGTGCCCGAGAGCCCGTCGAGTGCGACCGAGCCGTCGGGCCACTCGAAAGTGAGCCCGCGGAAGGTGATGGCGGCCTCGGCCGACGAAGAGGTGTGCGAGGAGGATGACATGGAGCTGCTCCCAAGATGACGGCGAGGCGTGACGACGCGCTGGCGTTCTGACGCGCTCGCTGAGCGGATGGGTGAGACGGACACGGCGCGCGCACTGCGGCGGCCGGAGGGGCGAAGGAGCGCCCTAGTGTCTGTCGACCTCGATCTCCATGCCCACGATGCTACCAGGATGCGCATCGAGCGAGGCCGGTGCAGATCAGGAGCGTTCGCCCCCGCGCATCCGGCGTTCGCGGCGCAGGGCGGGGAGGTAGAGCAGGGCGCCCACGGTGCTCACGAGGCCGGCAGCCACGAACACCGGTGCGGTGCCGACGGCGTCGGCGAGCGGTGCCATCGCGAGCAGCCCGAGGCTGTAGGCGCCACCGGCGACCACCGAATTGATCGACAGCACGACCGCGCGGTTCTGCGGGCCTGCCTCGCGGTGCAGGAGAGTGGCGTGCATGGGGCCGCCGGCGCCGTGGGCGAGATAGGCGAGCCAGAAGGCGGCGACGAGGCCGAGCGGGCCGGCGACCAGCCCCATCACCACGACGAAGGCTCCGTTGAGGATGCGCGCGGCGATGGCCGTCCAGGCCACTCCGATGCGGCGGGCGGCGAATCCCGCGAGGGTCGAGCCGGCGGCGAAGAGCGCCCAGGCGGCGGCGGCCGCCGGGCCGAAGACGGCTCCGGCGGAGGATTCGCCGCCGAGCATCCCGGCGAGGCTGACGGGCGTGAACGTCTCGAACGCGATCATCGCGACGCTCCAGAACACCTCGACGAGCACGAGGGCTCGCAGCACGGGCGAGGAGGTCAGGAGGCGGCCTCCCGCGGCGAGCGAGCGGGGCACCTCGCGCATGCCGCGGCCGAGGGAGCGGAGGGCGGCGAGTGCGGCGGGCCGCCGGGCCCCCGCGGCGGGGCCCTCGGGGCTTCCGGGGCCTTCGGCATCTCCGGCGCCTGCGAGGCTTCCGGCGGCTGCGGGGGTTCCGGCGCCGCGGCGCGGCTCGGAGACCAGCACCGCGATCAGCACCGCGTGCGCCGCCGTGAGCGTCGTCGCCACCAGATAGGGCAGTACCAGCGCCGACAGGGCAGCCCCCAGCGGCGCCCACGCCACGAGACCGCCGCCGGCCAGGGCGCTGCCGGCGATGGCGACACCGAGCACGGTCGCAGCGCGGCTGAGGCCGCGCTCGACGGGCGCGGCGGGGTCGGCGGCGTGCAGCGCGTCGACGTACCAGGCCTCCAGCGGGCCCGAGTCGAGGGCGCGGAAGACCCCCTGTCCGGCGAGCGCCACCGCGAACATCCAGAACGAGTCGGCGACCAGGAACAGGGTGCTCGACAACACCGCCACCACGCCCGAGGCGACCAGCACGGGCCGGCGACCGAGCGCATCCGCCAGTCCACCCGTCGGCAGCTCGAGCGCGAGCACCACGAAGCCCTGTACCGAGAGCAGCACCCCCACCTCGGCGAGCGAGAGCCCGCGCTCGAGGGGCAGCAGCACGGTGAGCCCGAAGACGAGACCGACCGGCAGCCAGCGCGTGGCGGTGAGCAGGAGGAAGCGGCGCTCGACACTGCGGGCCAGGGGTACCGGGGCGGTGCGGGGGGCTGCGGGTGGGCCGGGAGCTCGGCCCGGGGTTCGATCGGATGTTCGCGTCATGGCCGGCACTCAGGCGTCGGGCGGGGTGAGGTCGAGCGGGCTCGACTGCACCGTCACGTGGATGCGCCGCGCATCCGGGTGGCCGGCTCCGGCCTGCCTGAACCGGGCGAGCAGCGCGTCGAGCTCGTCGCGCAGCTCGACGGCCTGCGCCGGGGTGACCTCGACGAAGCTGTCGCTGAGGCCCAGCGCGTCGACCCACTCGGCGGGCCAGCTCTCGCTGACGTCGAGCCAGCGTTCGGCCCGTGCGGCGAACTGGCGCACGTAGTCGCGCTGCAGCCAGCCGAGCGCCGTGCGCGCGTTCTCGTCGTCGGCGAAGCCGGAGTTCACCCAGGAGTGGAAGTCGCTCGCCGCCCGCCAGAGACGCCGGCGGCCTGTGCCCTCGCCCGTGTCGACGACGAGACCCACCTCCTCGAGGGCGCGGAGGTGGTAACTCGTGGCGCCGGTGTTGGTGTCGAGCAGGGCCGCCAGCTCGGTAGCGGTGGCGGGGCCCGCCACCCGCAGGCGCCCGAGGAGGCGCGATCGCAGCGGATGCGCGAGCACTTTCACGGCGCGGGCGTCGAGCTCGACTCCGGTGTACTCGTCCATACCTCGATGGTGCCATGCAGGGAAACTATGCACAAGTTCTTTGCACACTTTCGCTGCATCGACCTCCTCCCCCGCGGCTGTCGGAGGCGCATCTTAGGATCGGGACATGCAGTCCTCGCTCCACGGCCTCCGCATCGAGCGGGTGGGTACCGACGATGCGGCGCTCGTGCGCCTGGTCACCGAGCAGGAGCGGGAGGTGATGGCCCGATACGGCGCCGAAGAGCCCGGACCGCCGTTGGCCGCCGGCACGCCGGCCCTGCTCGCCAGCATCGACGGGGAGCCTGTCGGGTGTGTCGGTGTCGCTCGGCTCGACGAGAGCACCGGCGAGATCAGGCGCCTCTTCGTCGCTCCCGCCGCCCGGCGCGGTGGCGTCGCGAGGCAGCTGATGGCGGCGGCCGAAGCGCTCGCTCACGAGCTCGGCTACAGCACGCTGCGCCTCGAGACGGGAACCGGGCAGCCCGAGTCGCTCGCGCTCTACCGGTCGAGCGGCTGGGCCGAGATCGAGGGCTACGGGTACTACCGCGACTTCCCCGAGGTGGTCTCGATGGAGAAGGCTCTCGAGGCGCGGGCTTCCGCCCCGCTCTTCACCTACGACCACGCCCTGCGGGCGGCTCCGGCCTGGTGGCGCGGCGCCCTGGCGATCGTCATGCTCGTCGCGGGGTACTTCCTCGCGTCGGTGGTGTTCAGCGCAGCCGCCGTCGTCGTCGACCTCACGACGGGCGCCTCCACCGTCGATGACCTCGCCGACGGCATCCCTCGGCTCACACCCGTGCTCATGCTGGCCAACAACCTCGCGCTCGCGTCGCTGTGGCCGATCGCCGTGCTCACCCAGTGGGCGGTGTTCGGGGTGAGGCCGCGGTGGATGTCGTCGGTCGCCGGCGTCTGGAGGTGGCGCTGGATGCTGCGCCTCGCTCTCGTCATCGTGCCGGTGTGGGTGGTGTACGTGGGGGTCTCGCTGCTGCTCGGGCCGCTCGACCCGATCGAGCTCACCGGCTCGGTGGTCGCGATGCTGCTCGTCGTGGTGCTGACAACGCCGTTCCAGGCCGCCGGCGAGGAGTTCGCGGCCCGCGGGCTGGTGCAACGCGCGGTGGGATCGTGGTTCCGGCACCCCGGTGTCGCGTTCGCGGCGGGCACCCTCGTCTCGGGCGCACTCTTCGCCAGCGCGCACGCCGCCGCCGACCCCTGGCTCGTCGCCTACTATTTCGTCTTCGGCGCCTCGGCTTCGTTTGCCGCACGCCTCACGGGTGGGCTCGAGGCTCCCGTGCTGGTGCACGCGACGAACAACGTGCTGCTGCTCGTGCCGGTCGCACTGATGGGTCAGACCGATCAGGTGTTCGAGCGCGGCGAGGGTGCGGGGAGCGTCTTCATGCTGCTGCCGATGGCGTTGTGCCTCAGCGCGGCCCTGTTCATCGGGTGGTGGGCGCGGCGCGCGGGTGTCACGACGCGGGCGCCGCTGCCGCCGACCCGGGGCCGGCGGCTGCCGACGGCAGTGCCTTAGCCGTCGCGCTCACGGCCGAGGCGCGAGGCGGCCGGGGCGCGCCGCTCAGCCGAGGCGCTTCGCGGCCTTCTCGGCGGCCTTCTCGGCGCTCTTGTAGGCGCGGGTGCGGGCCTTCTTCACGGCCGGGTCGTCCCAGAACTTCTTCGCGGTGTTGCTGATCTCGCGGTAGCGCGACCGTCCGGCCTTGGTGCCGGCGACGTAGGCCGCCGCCCCCACGGCGACGACGGTGAGCACGGTGAGCGGCTTCGACATGAGTACTCCTTCTCGGGCTGCCCCCGAGACACCGGGGATCTGCTTCGTGTCTACGCCCCTCACCGAGCATCCCCAACCCCTTCCGAGTCCCTTCCCGGCGAGCGGGCCGTTCAGGCAGGACGTGAGCGGCAGTAGGGTGTCGGGATGCGCAGCGGGCACGGGGACTGGGAGCAGGTGGGTGCCGGGGTGTTCCGGCGGCGGTTCGAGCCGCTCGACGTGTCGATCGGGGTCGTCGTCGCTGCCGGCGGCCTCACCGTGATCGATACGCGCAACAACCCCGCTGAGGCGCGCGAGCTCGTCGCCGACGTCGGCGCGCGTTTCGAAGCTCCGATCGTCGCCGTCGTGAACACGCACGCCCACTACGACCACAGTTTCGGCAACCAGCACCTCGCCTCGCTCGACGGGCGGCCCCCGATCTACGGGCACGCGATGATCGCGCGCCACTACGCCGACCACGAGGCGCCGCGCCTCGAGGCGGTGCAGCGCGACCCGCAGCGCGAGCCCGACAAGTCGTGGGGCGAGGTGATGCTCACGCCACCCACGGTGGAGGTCGAACGTGCCGTCACGATCGAGCCGGGCGGCCGGCCCGTGCGACTGCAGCCCCTCCCGCGCGGCCACACCGACACCGATCTCGCGGTGCTCGTCCCCGACTCCCGCGTGTGGTTCGTCGGCGACGTGATCGAGGAGTCGGGTCCACCGATGTTCGGCTCGGGCTCCTTCCCGCTCGAGTGGCCGGCCGCCCTCGACGCGCTGCTCGCCCTGATCGAGCCGGGCGACGTCATCGTTCCGGGCCACGGCGCGGTCGTCGACCGCGACTTCGTGGTGCGCCAGCGCGACGCCTTCGGGGAGATGGCCGCGTTCATCCGCTCGTCCCGTGCGGCCGGGCTCGACGTCGAGGCGGCGGCCGCGGCCGCTCCCGCGCCACTCGCGGCGCTGTGGCCCTCGTCGTTCGTCGCCTCGGCATTGCGCGCCGGCTTCGCCGCGCTCGGCTGAGCGCGCCGGGAGGCGGACAGCCGGTCAGCGGGTCAGGACGTGAGGCTGCGTAACTCGGCGAGGGCGCGGGCGATGCACTCGGGGAGGCCGGGCGCCGACGGGTCGGCGATCCAGCGCTCGAAGCCGAGCTTGAAGACGGTGACTCCGGTCTCGCCGAGCAGGGCCGCCGCCGGTTCAGGCACGCCCCGCTCGCGGAGGGCCGCAGCCACCGCCGCCGCGAGGGTCGCCATCTTCAGCAGCTCGCGCTCCTGAAGACTCGGATGCGCGACGATCGCCGCGTACCGCAGCTGGGCGTAGTCCCGCCGGTCGTCGAGCACCTCTCCCGCGGCCTGCATTCCCGCACCGACGACCTCGATGGGCGCCGCGTCGGCGGGGGCGGCCGTGATCGCCGCGACCACGGCGTCCTGCAGCAGGGTCGACCCCTGAAAGAGCACCTCGCGCTTGTCGGCGAAGTGACGGAAGTAGGTGCGCTCGGTCACCCCCGCGCGCTGGGCGATGTCGAGCACCGTCGTGTCGTCGAAGCCGCGCTCGGCGAAGAGCTCGAGTGCGGCTCTGGCGAGGCGACCACCCGCATCCGGTTCCCAACGTCCCACGGGTCCAGTGTAGTCATGTCATTCACTGACATGATGTGCTACCGTCTGCATGACAGCGACTGACATCACACGCTGCCCACCGCTTCAGCAAGGAGAGAGAACATGCGCGTCTTCGTCACCGGAGCATCCGGGTGGATCGGTTCCGCCGTCATCCCCGAACTCCTCGCCGCCGGCCACCGGGTGTCCGGCCTCGCCCGCAGCGACACCTCGGCAGCGGCAGTGCACGAGCTCGGAGCCGAGACCCTCCGAGGAGACCTCGACGACCTCGACACGATGCGCGCGGGCGCCGACGCCGCCGATGCCGTGGTGCACCTCGGGTTCAAGCACGACTTCACCCGCCTCGCCGAGTCGGGCGCCACCGAGCGCGCCGTGCTCGAGACGTTCATCGACGCCCTCGACGGCTCCGGGCGACCGCTCCTGTTCGCCGCGGGGGTCGCAGGCATCACGCCCGGACGAGCGGTGACCGAGGACGACGCGACACCCGCGGTCGGGCCCGAGGCCCCGCGCGGGGGCGGAGAGGAGCTCGCGCTGTCGTCGGCGTCGCGAGGTGTGAGGCCGGTGGCACTGCGCTTCGCACCGAGCGTGCACGGCGACGGCGACCACGGCTTCGTGTCGACCCTCGCGCAGATCGCCCGCGAGAAGGGCAACGCCGCGTTCGTCGGCGACGGCTCGAACCGCTGGGCCGCCGTGCACCGCTCCGATGCCGCGCGGCTCGTGCGGCTCACCCTGGAGGCGACGGCTGCGGCCACCGCCGATGCCCCTGCTCCCCGCGTGGTGCACGCCGTGGCCGAGGAGGGCATCGCCGCGAGCGACATCGCCGCGGCGATCGGCAGCGCGCTCGACCTCCCCGTCACGTCGATCTCACCCGACGACGCGGCAGCCCACTTCGGCTGGATGGCTCGCTTCTTCGGCATCGACATGCCCGCCTCGAGCACCCTCACCCGCGAGCGCCTCTCCTGGACCCCGACCGGCCCCACCCTCCTCGACGACCTCGCCTCCGGCTCCTACTCCCCCGCCGCCGATGCCGCCCCTCGGTAGCGCCGCCTCGCGGTAGCGGTGCGACGCCCGCCCGAAGTCGGTTGGACTTCGCGGGCGTGGGCGGAACCGGATGGAGTCTGGAGCGCCCCACGCCACAGAGTCCCATCCGGTTCGGGCAGGCGAAAGCCGGCGGGCGGCCGCGGGCGGGCGGGCGGAGGCGGGAGGCGGGTCCGCTCAGCGGGCGGTCGCGCGGATGGCGTCGATGAGGGCCCTGATCTGCGGCCGGCGCACGGCCCCGTGCCGCGCCGCGATCGAGAACACCCACGGCTCGACGGGCACGGCGAGCGGCAGCTTGACGCACCCGGAGCTGTCGACCATGTCGGGCACCACCGCCACCCCGAGCCCCGCCGCCACGCACGGCCCGACGCTCGGCAGGTCGGCGAGCTCCGCCGAGACGTGCCGCCTGATGCCGTGCTCGGCGAGGATGCGGTCGAGCTGCACCCGGTTGCCGAACCCGGGCAGCACGTCGACCCAGTCGTCGCCGGAGAGCTCCTCGAGCGCGACCGACCGGCGGCCCTCGACCGCGAAACGGTGGCCGGGCGGCAGCAGCACCACGAACTCGAAGCTCGCGAGCGCCCACGAGTCGAGGTCGGGTGGCACTGCCACCCCCGAGAAGGCGAGGTCGAACCTGCCGTGGGCGAGGTCGTCGATGAGCCCCGTCGAGCCGGTGGGCGAGCCCGCGATCTGCACGTCGACGAGCGGATGCTCACGCCGGAACCGCCTGAGGGCCGCCGGCAGGTCGAGCACCTGCATCGCCGCGAAGGTTCCGATGCGCACCCGCCCGCGGAGCCCCGAGCCCGACTCGGTCGCCGTCTGCCGCAGCGCCTCGACGTCGTCGAGCAGCGCGCGGGCGAGGGGAAGCAGCACCTCGCCCGGTGGGAGCAGCCGTACCGCCTTCGTGCTGCGCTCGAACAGAGCGACGCCGAGCTCGCCCTCGAGGCTCTTCAGCCCCGCCGACACCGTCGACTGTGCGGCGAACAGGCGTTCGGATGCGCGGGTGACGCTCAGTTCGTCGGCAACCGTCACGAAGTACTCGAGAAGCCGCGTCTCCATATCGTCATCATAGACCAAACCGATCACACTCAGCGATACAATTCGTTGGACTCGATGATAAAAGAGGCGCATCATCGAAGCATGTCGACCCCTTCCCTGAGCCTGCCGCCCACCGCCTCCACCCCGGCCGTCTCCGTCACCGCCGAGGGGCGCCTGCTCACCCGCCGCCGCATCCGTCTGCCGCACCGGGCGGGCTTCTGGGTCACGGCCGTCGCCTTCCTCGTGATGATGGCTTTCAACACGGTGCCCACCCCGCTCTACGCCCTGTACCAGCAGCGCGACGGCTTCCCCACCGTGATGGTGACAGTGATCTTCGCCGCGTACTCCCTCGGTGTCATGCTCTCGCTCTTCCTCGCCGGCCACCTCAGCGACAGGTTCGGTCGTCGCCGCATGATCCTCACGGCGGTGGTGGTCGAGGTCGTCGCAGCGCTGATGTTCCTCCTCTGGTCGTCGGCCGAGGGCCTCGTGGCTGCACGATTCATCGCCGGTCTCGGCATCGGCATCCTCACCGCCACCGCCACCGCGCACCTCGCCGACCTGCGTCGTATCTCGCACCCCACGGCCACCCTCGGCTTCGCCGCCACCATCGCGGGCGTGGCGAACATGGGCGGGCTCGCGCTCGGCCCGCTGATCGGCGGTGTGTTCGCCGAGTGGATTCCGGCCCCGCTCATCACCCCGTACCTCGTCTTCCTCGCCGCGCTCGTGGCCGTCGGCTTCGCCTACGCGTTCGTTCCCGAGACCGTGGTGCGGGTACGCACCCGCGCACCGTACCGCCCGCAACGGGTGCGCGTGCCCCGCGACTCCCGCACCGCGTACTGGGCGGCCGGCATCGGCGGCTTCGCGGCCTTCGCCATCACGGGGCTGTTCGGTTCGGTGGCGCCCACGTTCCTCGCCCAGCTGCTGCATCAGAGCGACCGCTTCGTCGCGGGCGCCGTCTCGTTCTCGGTGTTCGGCGCGGCCGCCCTCGCCCAGGTCGTGTTCGCGAGGGTGAGCACCCGGCGCCAGATCGTGCTCGGGGTCACCCTGATCGTCGCGGGCCTCGTGTCGCTCGGCATCGCGGCCCTTACGATCACGGCCGCCCCGTTCGTGCTCGGCGGGATCGTCGCGGGCGCCGGGGTCGGTCTCGTCTTCCGCGGGGCGCTCGCGACCGCGGGGGCCCTCGCCCTCGAGGGCAGCCGCAGTGAGACCACCGCGGGCATCTTCCTGCTCGGCTTCGCCGGCATGACCGTGCCACCGCTGCTGGTGGGCATCGCGCTGCTCTGGGTGCCGCTGGTGCCTGCGTTCCTCGGCTTCGTCGTGCTGGTGCTCGCGCTCATCCTGTGGGCCGGCCCGCGCATGGTGCGTGCGACCAGCAACCGCAGCGGCACCGGCGCCACCACGGCCGGCTGAGCGCCGCGCTCAGCTACTCCACCCGGCGGAAGCGCGGCCCGGCGTACCCGTCGCGCTCGACCGGCTCGACGAACATGGCCAGCGGGCGCACCCACAGCGAGTGGTCGCCGTAGAGCGTGCGGTAGAGCACCAGCCTCTCCTCGGTCTCGCTGTGCGTGACGACGTCGATCACCTCGTACCGCGCCCCCTTGAAGTGCTCGTAGACGCCGGGCCGCGGCTCGTTCTCGCTCACGAACAGCGAGTCTAGGCTGGAACCGATGCGAGACGACGAGCGGATGCGACGCGCCGACGAACAGGAACGGCGCGCCCTCGAGGCACTCGGCTCGATCAGTCGCGGCGGCGACCTCGGGGCGGAGACCCTCGCTCTGTCGAACGAGTTCACCGACCGGCAGACCGCTCGGTTCGGTGCCTGGTTGCGCCGGCTGGGCCGCCGCCGGCTCGGCAACCCTGCAGCGCGCGACGAGCGCGCAGACGGCGAACGCGCGCACCACGAACGCGGGCACCCCGACCGCGCGCAGCACGACCCGGCGCACCCCGACCGCGCGCAGCACGACCCGGCGCACCCCGACCGCGCGCAGCACGACCAGGCGCACCCCGACCGCGCGAAGTACGAACCCGGCCACACCGACCGCCCGCAGCACGACGAGGACACGCGATGACCAGCACCCCGGCCCCCTACCCCGCCGACGAGACCGCAGACCAGGGCCCGACCATCGCGTCGCGGCTCGGGCTCGGGCTCGCCGCTCTGGGCCGACCCGCCTACATCACCTCGGGGCGCGGCACCGATCTGGGCGACCCGTCGCAGCGCTCGGTGGAGGCGTTGCGGGAGAACGCCCACCGCATGCTCGACGCGGCCTGGTGGCTCGGGGTGCGCTACGTCGATGCGGCGCGCTCGTACGGATACGCCGAAGAGTTCCTGGGGTCGTGGCTCGCCGCGCATCCGGGCCGCCGCGACGAGCTCACCATCGGTTCGAAGTGGGGCTACGACTACGTCGGCGGGTGGCGGATGGACGCCGACGTGCACGAGCGCAAAGACCACTCCCTCGCCCACTTCGAACGCCAGTGGCCCGAGACCCTCGAGGCGCTCGGCACCACTCCCGACGTGTACCTCGTGCACTCGCTCACCCCCGACAGCCCCGTGCTCGGCGACGCCGCCCTGCTCGACCGCTTGCGCGCACTCGCCGCCGACGGCGTGCGGGTGGGGTTCTCCACCAGCGGGCCGGCTCAGGGCAGGGTGATCGAGAGCGCCCTCGCCCTCCCCGAGTCCCCGTTCTCGGCGGTTCAGACGACCTGGAACCTGCTGGAGCAGTCGGCCGGTGGCGCCTTGGCCCGCGCCAACGACGCCCGCTGGCTGGTGGTCGTGAAGGAGGCGCTCGCCAACGGCAGGCTCGCCCCTTCTGCCGGTGCCGACGGCGGCGACGCCGCAGACCCGGCGGCCGACGCGGTGGCCGCGCTCGCCGAGGCCGACGGCCAGAGCGTCGACGGCTTCGCGCTGGGGGCAGTGGCGGCGCATCCCTGGGCCGACATCGTGCTGAGCGGCGCCGTCACCCGCGCGCAGCTGCGCGGGAACCTCGCCGCCCGGGTTCCCGGCCCTGCGTTCACCGAGGAGGCGCTCGGCGCGCTCGCCGAGCATCCGGAGACGTACTGGCGGGAGCGTTCGGCTCGCCCCTGGAACTGAGCGGGTCGACACCCCTCGCCGGAAGGGGCGGCGAGGGATAGCCTCGATCATGGCCACCCCGAGCTCGCCAGACGCCTACGGCAGGGCGCAGCGCGACAAGCGCTTTCGCGAGGCGCTGGTGCGGGCCTACGACGGCCGGCACGACGCCCTCGACGCGCTCTGGTGGCTCGGGCGACCTGACCGACCCTCCCCCGACGGCTCCCCGTCGCCGCGCGCAGGGCTCGCGGAGCTCGAGGCCGCCGTGTACGGGCCGGATGCGCGCCCCGGCGACACCGCGGCGCCCGCCGCCCTGGAGGGCCTGCTCGCCGAGCTCACCGCCGACCGGCTCGCCATCGAGCGGGCGCTGCGAGCGGCGGAACGGGAGGTCGACGGCGAGGGCGCGCTCTCCCGCGCCGGAGGAGACGGGCGGGACGAACCCGGCGCGGTCGACAGGGACGGCATGACCGGCATCGCGGGCACGTCGGGCACTCCGGGCACGTCGCGCACCGACAGCCTCGACCCCGACCTCGAGGGCGAGGCAGACCCTGGCCACGCATCCGGCGCCTTCCCGCGCCGGCCCCGCTCGATCCTCACCCTCGCGGTGGTCGCGGCCGCAGCACTGCTCGCCGGTGTCGCCGGCGGGATCGCCCTCGGCAGCGGCACCCTCGGCGACGCCTCCCTCGCCGGTGGCTCCGCGAGCTGGACGGGGAACGCCGAGGGCGGCTTCAACGGACTCACCCCCGGGGGCCGGCCCTCCCCGGGGGCGACAGTCGACACGCCCGCGGCGCTGCAGATCTTCGACCGCGAGCAGGTGCCGAGCGACCTCCCGCCGGTGCTGCACTCGCTGCGGCTGCGCGAGACCACGCTGCGGCCGCTCGGCCCGACAGCGACCGGCGCCCTCTATGCAGCGCGTGACGTCGATGACCGGGTGTGCCTCGTGCACGTCGACACTCAGGGGTCGTACGCCGCCTCCTGCGTGTGGCAAGGGGCCTTCCCCGCCGACGGCCTGCTGCTGCGGGTGTCGTCGCCGGTTCCCGTCAGGGGGCCCGACACGGGGAGCCTCCCCACCGGACCGCAGGCCTCCGACCTCGAGGTGCGGTGGATGCCCGACGGCTCGCTCACCGGTCAGGAGAATCCCACCCCGCTCGAGCCCGACTCCTGAGGGGCGGCGACGGCCTCGCGATTTGCCCCTCGACCGGGAGGGTCGCGGCGGCTACGGTGATGTTGTCCGTGCCGTGACGCCGTCCACCAGAAGAGGTCCCCGCCGATGACCCCGGCTCCTCCCCCACCCGCCCGGCGATCGCGTGCGGGTGCCGTGGTGCACACCGTCGTCAGGGCCGTTCTCGGTGCGACGCTCCTCGTGCTCCTCGTGCTCATCGCCCTCCGCTACGTCGGCGCCCCGTCGAGCACGGTCGCCGATCCGGTCGCCACCGACACCGCGGCGACGGAGTCGGCGACCCCCACCCCCACCCCGACCCCGACCCCGACCCCCACGCCGACCCCGACGCCCACCCTGCCCTCCGCGGGAGACGGTGGCTCGGGCGGCGGGGGCGACGGCGGCGGAGGCGGCACCGACGGCGGCGGCACCGGCGGCACGGCCGCCCCTGTGATCGAGTCGTTCACCTCGTCGGGCGCGGTCTCCTGCGCGCCCCCCTCCGAGGCACCCGACGGCGGCGTCGGCCGAGCCCCCGCACCCGTCGTGAGTTTCAGCTGGACCAGTAGCGGCGGCGAGGAGGCCTGGTTCGGCATCGGCACCTCCGACGCCCAGGCCGCGCCCTTCAGCCAAGTGGGCCTCAACGACTCGATCGCCCTCGACTACCAGTGCTCGAACGCCATGGAGACCTACGCGATCACGGTGGTCGGCCCCGGCGGCAAGACCTCCCAGACCGTCGACGTCGTGAACACGGGGTATGTCGGATGACCGGGCTGCCACCGATCCTCGACGGCTTCGACTACCTCGACACCCTGGGTTCGGGCGGCTTCGCCGACGTCTTCCTCTACGAGCAGCATCTGCCCCGGCGGCGGGTCGCGGTGAAGGTGCTGCACGGCGACGCCGTCGACGACGAGGCGGTCTCCCGGTTCCGCGACGAGGCGAACCTGATGGCGCAGCTGTCGTCGCATCCCTCGATCGTCACCATCCACCAGGCGGGGGTCACGGGCGACGGCCGCGCCTACCTCGTCATGGAGTACTGCGCACTGCCCGACTACGGCCGCCGGTTCCGGCAGCAGAGCATCCCGGTCGAGGAGGCGCTGTCGGTGGGGGTGCAGCTCGCGGGTGCCGTCGAGACGGCGCACCGCGCGGGCGTGCTGCACCGCGACATCAAGCCCGCCAACGTGCTCGTCACCGACTACCGCCGCCCGGCTCTCGCCGACTTCGGCATCGCGGGGACCGTCGGGGCCTCCCACGCCCCCGACGCCTACTCGGTGCCCTGGGCCGCACCCGAGACCTTCGGCGAGGGAGCGGTGCTCCGCCCCACCTCCGACGTGTACTCCCTGGGCGCGACGGTCTACACGTTGCTGGCGGGCAGGGCCCCGTTCGAGATCGCGGGCGGCGACAACTCGCCCGACGCACTGCTCGCGCGGGCGAGCGCCGGAGCACTGCCCGCCACCGGCCGAGCGGATGTTCCTGTCGCCGTCGAAGCACTGCTCGCCACCGCGCTCGCCGCGTCGCCCACCGCCCGCCACACCTCGGCGCTCTCGTTCGGGCGCGCCCTGCAGCAGGCCCAGCAGCAGCTCGGCCTCGCGGTGACCGGGCTCGACGTGCTCGACGATCCGTTCGCCCGGGGCACCGGCACGCCGACGGCGGCCTTCCCCGCGACGACCGCACCGCCGGCACCGAGCGCCGGCGCGGCGCCCACCGCGTCGCTGCCGTCGGGCGCCGCGGAGACCACGCCCGCTCCACCTCCCACCCAGCTCTACCCGACCGCGCCGGCGAGCCCCACCGCTCCCACCACCGTGCTCCCCGCGGAGGGCACTGCGGCAGGTGCGGCAGCCGCGGCAGGTGCGGCGGCACCACCGGCCGCGCCTGCAGCCCCCGCATCCGCTCCCCCCACCGCCCCCACCGTGGCGTTCCCGCACGCCACCACGGCACCGGGGGCGCCGGCGAGCGCCGAGACCCTGATGCGCTCGCATCCGGCACCCGCCGCCGGGGGTTCCCCCCTCGAGTCGACGGTGCGCCGGCCCGCGACAGCGCCGACCCAGGCGGCACCCGTGTACACCGCGCCCGAGCGCCGCAGGCCGCGCTGGCCGGGGGTCGTGCTCGACGTCGTGCTCGTCGTGGCGGTGGCCGGAGCTGCCGCCGTGCTCCTGATCGGGGGCTGACCGGGTGCGCCTGAAGTTCACGCTGCTGCGACGGAACGCCGGGCCCGCCGACATCGTCGTGACCACCGACGCCACCGCCTCGGTGGGCGACATCGCTGCGGCGATCGCCGCAGCCGACCCGCTCGAGCCGACCGCCCCCGGCCCGGTGACCCTCGTCGTATCGCCGCCCGCCTTCTCGAGCGAGACCGTGCTCGTGCCGGGCACCCCGATCGGCGAGGCCGAGATCGGCTCGGGCTTCACGGTGCGCATCACCAGGCCCGCCGACCCCTCCGAGCTCGCCCGAGCGACCCCCGGCGCCATCGCGCGGGTGCTCGCCGGGCCCGACGCGGGCCGCGAGTTCCCCCTGCCGTACGGGGAGAGCACGATCGGCCGCGACCCGTCGTGCACCGTCGTGCTCGCCGATCCGCTGGCATCGAAGGTGCACGCGAAGGTGATCGTCGCCGACACCCTCGAGGTCGCCGACCTCAACTCGGCGAACGGCCTGCTCATCGACGGCGGCGTCGTCACCCGGGTCACGGTCGACGAGCACCAGAGCGTGGTGATCGGCGACACCGAGCTCGGCTTCAGGCGCCTCGACCGCGCCAGCGCCCCGCGCGTCGCCGAGCGCGGCGGCGTGCTCCCGGTCAATCGTGCACCACGCGTCGAGCCGCGCTACCCGGGCCGCTCGTTCCCCACGCCTGCTGCCCCCGCGGCGCCTGAGAAGGGCCGCTTCCCGTGGATCTCGCTGGTCGCCCCCCTCGTCACCGGCGCGGCCATGTTCGCCCTGTTCCAGAGCCCCTTCGCCCTGCTCTTCGTGGCGCTGGCCCCCGTGCTGGTGCTCGGCAGCTATGTCGACAACGGCCTCACCCGGCGCCGGCGCCTCGACCAGGAGACCACGCGCTTCGACGCCGAGCTGCACGACCTCACCGTGCAGCTCGCCGAGGAGGTGCCGCGAGAGCGCGCGGTGCGGTCGGCCGAGACCCCGTCGACCTCCGAGGTCTCCGCCGACGCTCTCCAGCTCGGCCCGCTGCTCTGGACCAGGCGCGCCGAGCACTGGGCCTTCCTCGCCTTCCGCCTCGGCACCGGCACCCTGAGCAGCCGCAACACCGTCGAACCGGGGCCGGACGACCCCCGCGCCGTGCCCGAGCTGCGCACCCGGGCTCGCGACGCCGTCGCCCCGTTCGCGACCATCGCCGACGTGCCGCTCGTCGAGAGCGCCTACTCGGCCGGGGCCATCGGCGTAGCGGGCGAGCGCGCGACCGCCGCCGACTACGTGCGTGGCCTCCTGGTGCAGGCCGCAGGACTGCACTCCCCCGCCGAGGTGGCGGTCGCCGCGCTCACCAGCGCCTCCTGGTCGCCCGAGTTCGCCTGGCTCGGCTGGCTGCCCCACACCTCCTCCCCGCAGTCCCCACTCGGCTCCCAGCTCCACCTCGCCGACAGCGCGGCGACGGGCCAGGCCCTTCTCGCGTCGCTCGAAGACCTCGTGGCCGCCAGGGCCTCGGCCGAGGCGGCCCGTCGCGGAGCGATCGACGAAGCGGATGCCGTGGTCACCGAGGGCGCCAAAGTCGGTCGCCCCGGCGCGGCGGCACCTCCCGCCGGCCGCCACGGGCCAGCCCTGCTGCTCGTCGTCACCGACGATGCGCCGGTCGACCGGGCGCGATTGGTGCAGCTGGCCGAACGCGCTGCAGACGCCGACGTGCACATCCTGTGGGTGGCCGCGTCGACCCGCGAGCTGCCGGCCGTCTGCCGCAGCTGGGTCGACCTGGCGGGCGGGAGCGACGCGGCCGCGGTCGGCCTGGTGCGGCTCGGCGACACCGTCTCGCCCGTGCGCACGGAGCGCGTCGACCTCGCGCAGGCGACCGCTCTCGCGCGGAGGCTCGCGCCGCTCGTCGACTCCGGCGCCCGGGTCGCCGACTCGAGCGACCTGCCTCCGTCGGTGTCGTTCCTCGCTCTCGTCGGAGGCGAGTTCGGTGAGGCGGCGGCCTCCGTGGTCGACCGCTGGCAGCAGAACGACTCGCTGCGCACCGGGGCGGCGGGCACCGCGGCCCACGCCGCCGCCCCCTCGGCCGGAACAGCGCGCCCGGCCCGGCGAGCATCCGGACTGCGTGCCCTGGTGGGCGTGGCGGGGCCCGACTCGATGCACCTCGACCTGCGCGCCCAGGGCCCGCACGCCCTTGTCGGCGGCACCACCGGCTCGGGAAAGTCGGAGTTCCTCCAGGCCTGGGTGCTCGGCATGGCGCTGGAGTACAGCCCCGACCGGGTGACCTTCCTCTTCGTCGACTACAAGGGCGGCTCGGCGTTCGCCGAGTGCGTCGCGCTGCCGCACGCGGTGGGGCTCGTCACCGACCTGAGCCCGCACCTCGTGCGCCGGGCGCTCACCAGCCTCCGTGCCGAGCTGCAGCACCGCGAGCGGCTGCTCGGGCGCAAGAAGGCCAAAGACCTGATCGAGCTCGAGAAGCGCGGCGACCCGGAGTGCCCTCCGGCGCTCGTGATCGTGATCGACGAGTTCGCGGCCCTCGCCACCGACGTCCCCGACTTCGTCGACGGCGTCGTCGACGTCGCCCAGCGCGGGAGGTCGCTCGGCATCCACCTCATCATGGCCACGCAGCGGCCGGCCGGCGTCATCAAAGACAACCTGAGGGCCAACACCAATCTGCGGGTGGCGCTGCGCATGGCCGACGAGCACGACTCCACCGACGTCATCGGCGAGAAGAGCGCCGCCGCCTTCGACCCGTCGCTCCCCGGCCGTGCCATCGCGAAGACCGGGCCGGGCAAGGTCACGCCGTTCCAGACGGCGTACGTCGGTGGTCGCACCCGCTCCGAACCGGAGCGGGCCGCGGTGAAGGTCGCCGAGCTGCGCTTCGGTGCCGAGATCGTGTGGGAGGCACGGGCGGGGATCAGCGCGCCCGTGGAAGAGACCGGGCCGAACGACGAGGCGCGGATCGTCGCGACCATCGGCACTGCCGCCGTCGCGGCCGAGGTGCGACCGCCGCGCCGGCCCTGGCTCGACGAGCTCGCGCCGGTGTACGAGCTGCGCGAGCTCGTCACCGTCGACCGCCGCGGATCGGACGAGCGCAGCGAACCCGGCGGTCCCGCCGGTCCCGGCGCACCCGGCGACGCCGCCGCATCCGGTGACGCGACCGGGCTGCGGCTCGGCGTCGCCGATCTCCCCGAGACCCAGGAGCAGCGCACCGCACGATTCCTCCCCGACGTCGACGGCCACCTCGCCGTGTACGGCACGGGAGGCTCGGGCAAGACCGTGCTGCTGCGCACCCTCGCCGCCTCGGCCGGGCTCGCGCCCGAGAGCGACCCGACCGACGTCTACGCGCTCGACTTCGCCGGCGGCGGGCTCCGGATGCTCGAACGGCTCCCCCACGTCGGCTCCGTCATCGCGGGCGACGACACCGAGCGGGTGGCCCGGCTGCTGCGCATGCTGGGCGAGCTGCTCGACCAGCGTGGCCGCGACTTCGCCGCCGTCGACGCGGGCTCGCTCGACGACTACCGGCGCATCTCCGGCGAGCTCCGCACTCCCCGTCTCCTCCTGCTCGTCGACGGCTTCCCGGCGTTCCGCACCGAATGGGAGGCGGCGAGCGGCAGATCGGCGCGCTACAGCGAGTTCCTCCGGCTGCTCTCGGAGGGCAGACGGGTCGGGGTGCACGTCGCGTTCACCGCCGACCGGCCGGGCAGCGTGCCCACCTCGGTGAGCTCCTCGGTGCCGCGCCGCGTGGTGCTCCGGCTCTCCGACGACTCCTCCTATCTCATGCTCGACGTTCCCGACGACGTGCTCGGGCCGGGCTCCCCCGCCGGGCGGGCGCTGCTCGACGGCCACGAGACGCAGGTCGCCGTGCTCGGTGCCACCCGCAACGTGCTCGAGCAGGCAGCCGCTCTCGATCGCCTCGCCGAGGAGCTGCGGGCGGCGGCCCGGGCGAGCGGGCGCGGGGAGGCGGCGGCGATCCGCTCCCTGCCCACCGAGGTGCCGCTCAGCGACTTCCCCGAGCACGTCTCCTCGCGGCCGGTGCTCGGCATCTCCGACGACACCCTGCAGCCGATCGGCTTCGAGCCGTCGGGGGCGATGCTCCTCGCCGGGCCTCCCGGGAGCGGCCGCACCTCGGCGCTGCTCACCCTCGCCCAGTCGCTCCGGCGAGCCGAGCCGGGCATCCGGCTGCACTACCTCGGTCACCGACGGTCGCCGCTCGGAACCGCCCTCGACTGGGAGGCGCAGGCCACCGACACCGAGCGGGTGGCCGAGCTGGCGAGAGCCCTCGCCGCCGAGGTGACGGCCACGCCCGCGCCGACGGCCGCATCCGCGACCGGCACCGGCCACGCCACCGCCCGCCGCATCGCGGTGCTGGTCGAGGGCATCGGCGACTTCCTCTCGACGCCGGCCGATGCGCCCATCGTCGAGCTCATCCGTGCGATCAAGCGCAGCGACCACCTGCTGATCGCCGAGGCCGAGTCGAGCGCCTGGATCTCCTCCTGGCCCCTGCTCGCCGAGATCAAGAACACCCGTCGCGGAATCCTGCTGCAGCCGGAGCCCGCCGAAGGAGAGAGCATCCTGCGCACCGTGCTGCCGCGGGTGGCCCGCTCCGAGTTCCCGCCCGGCCGCGGCTACTACGTCGCCGGCAGAGCCGTGCGGGTTCATCTGCCGCTCCCGGCGGCCACCACCGCATCCGCCACCGCTTCATCGACCACCCCTTAGGAGAACACCATGGCCAACCTCAACGTCACGTACGAGGAGATGACCGAGGCCGCCGGCCGGCTCGACACCGGGCGCGACCAGATGACCACCACCCTCACCGACCTCCGCCGCCTCATCGACCAGCTCGTGGCGAACGGCTTCCAGACCCAGATGGCCTCTGGCGCCTTCGACGACACCTACGAGAAGTTCACCAACGGCACCACCCAGGCCGTGGAAGGGCTGCAGGGCCTGTCGCAGTTCCTGCGCTCGGCGGCCGAGGCGATGCAGAAGACCGACGAAGAGCTCGCCAAGGCGATCAGGCAGTAGCGATGGCCGACCTGCTCGTCGACACCGGCATGCTGCAGGAGCTCGACAGCGCCCTGAAGCTCATCGTCGACACCCTCGACGCCGCGGGCGGCATGAGCCGGTCGACGGCCCACGCCTGCGGCGACGGGGAGCTGGCCGGCGTGCTGATCGACTTCGCCGACGACTGGGAGGACACCAGGGAGGACATGCTCGAGGCGGTGCGGTCGATCAGCGACGCCGTTCACCTCGTCTCCGACGGCTTCGACAAGCTCGACAGCGAACTCGTGCGCACCCTGGCGGGCCTGGCGAATGGCTGAGCTCGGCCCGCTGCCGGGCGATCCCGACGTGGTGCAGCGCGACGCCACCCAGTACCTGCGCACCGCGGAGGCCATCGCCCGGGCCGCCGAGCAGCTCAGACAGCTCTCGGGTGACGGCTTCCGCAGCCACGCCGTGTCGGCGCTGGTCTCGAGCGCCGGCGACGCCGCCTCATCGATCACGCAGGCGCACGCGCGCTACGACGAGGCCTCCCAGGCGCTGCTGGAGTACGTCACGCCCATGCGCGACGCCCACGACCGGGCCCGGATGCTCACCGCGGCCAGCCACGACCTCACCGCCCGCGCAGACGAGGTGCGATCCCTCTTCGTCGATGCCGACCAGCAGGCTCAGCTCCCCGGCCCCGAGCAGGCGGCCGCCCTCGCCCGCGCCGAGCAGCTGCGCTCGGAGTGGGAGCAGCTTCAGCGCGAGCTCTCGCAGGCGGAGTCGGAGTGGAACGCCGCTCGAGATCAGCTCAGGCACGCGGCCGCGGTGGCGGCGGCGCGCATCCATCGCGGCAACGAGTTCGGCGACCTCAACGACAGCTTCTGGGACGACCTCGGCGACCTGTTCGACATCGTTCAACTGGTGGCGAATATCCTCTCGGTCGTGCTCAAGATCGTGTCGCTCGTGCTCACCGTGCTCGCCGTGGTGTTCGCCGTGCTCGCGGTGGTGATGCCGCTGTTCGCGGCTGTCGCGGCGGCGCTATTCGGCTACGCGCAGCTGGTCAACATCGCCATCGCCCTGCTGGCGCTGCTGCAGTTCGCCCTGAACGGGTTCCACCTGCTCGACCTGGTGGTGGCGGGCCTCGCCGTGCTCGCCGCCTTCGGCGGGGCGGCGCTCGGCACCGCACTCGGTGCCGCGGCGAAGTCGGCGGCGGCCGGGGCCACCCGCATCCTCGGGGAGGCGGCGAGCTCGACGATCGGCGAGATCGCGAAGCAGGCCGTGACGAAGGGTGTCGAGGCGGTCACGGACACGGTGGTCGACGGCGTGCTCTCGCTCGGCGGGAGCGAGGCGCGGTCGATCTACGACTCGCTCGACCCGCTCGCGGGCGACTTCCTCGACGCGAGCTTCGGCGAGGGTGTCGACTCGTTCACCTCGACGATGGAGGGGCTCGGCGAGAAGGTCGGCGCCGACTTCGCCGAGGGCGTCGACGCGAGCGGACTCGGCTCGGCGATCACTGCCGCCGCCGACTTCGGCCGCCCGGCCGCCGCGGCGCTCGGCTCCACGTTCGACTCCGTGTACACGACGGGGTCGAGCATCGCCGACGCCGTCGGCCGTGCCGCGAGCTCGGTGCAGCAGACTCTCGACCAGGGCGCGCGCGACGCGCTCGCGCCTCTCGCGGGCAGCGGCTTCGAGCACGTCGCCGAGCGGCTGCAGCACGATCTCGGAGGCGTGCTGGGCGGGCCCGACGTCGGCGACCGGGTCGGCAACCTGGTGAGCGGCGCCCTCGGCGACGTGCTCGGCGGGCTGCCCGGGGGCGACCAGCTGGCCCACGCCGCGGGCGACGGCTTCGGGGGGCTCGCACAGCGGCTCCACGATGCGTCGGTCGATCCGAAGCTCGCCGCCGTCGCGACGGGGGGTGCGACCCGTGGGTGAGTGGGGGTTCAGCCTGGGGCTGCCGACGGGGTGGCACGAGGTGCCCGCGGCCGGGGCGGGCGAGGCCCGCACGGCTCTCGCGGCCACAGGCCCGGCTTCGACGGGTGATGCGGAGGCGGATGCGGTGCTCGCGCGCGCACACCGGTTCGCCTCGGCGCAGGGCCGGCCGGCACGTCGCCACTTCGTGTATCTCGGCGGGTCGCAACCGGTGAGGGCGAGGGCGTGGGCCTTTCTGGAGCTGCTGCCCAGAGGCGGGGTGAGCATCGCGGAGTTCGCCACGGCGGCTGCCGCCACCCCCGCGGCGGGGGCATCCTCCCCGGCGGCAGACTCGCCGTCGGCCGGGCCGCGGTTCTACCGCCGCGAAACGGAGCAGGTCGAGCTGGCCGGCCTGCCGTGCGTGGTGGTGCACGACGTCGTGGAGCCGGGTGGAGCATCCGCTCGGGCGTTGCAGCAGCGGCTCGTCGCCACGATCTTCCCCGACGACCCCGCGATCGTCGTGCGGTTCGAGCTGTCGAGCCCCGATCTGCTCGTGTTCGACGACTTCGTGCGCTCCGGCGTCGAGTTCGCGAACACGCTGCGTCTTCACGAGGAGGCACCCGCATGAGCGACGAGTCGGCAGCACGAACGCGACGCACCCGCGAGGGCGGCTTCGACTTCGCGCTGCCGGGAGACTGGTGGGCGGTGCCGGTGGTCCACGCCGACGAGACCGAGCGCGCGGTCGCCGCGCTGGTGCGTGAGACGGTGGGCCGCCGCGACGAAGACGCCACGGCCCGCGCCGAACTGCGCAGCCGCTTCCTGTTCGCCGCCGATCGCGCCCGCGCCGCCGGCGCCACGCAGCTGCACCTGTGCCGCGAGGTGATGCCCGGGGTGCCGCTCCCGGCGACACTCACCGTGTACCACCCGCGGCTCACGCTGAGGCGCCTCGCCCCGACCCCGGCCGCCGCGCTGCGGGCCGTGCTCGGAACGGTGCGCGAGCCGTCGGGGCCGTCCGAGCCGGGCCGCGACCCGGGCGGCGACCCGGGCGGCGACCCGGGCGGCGAGGTCGCGCCCGACGCCGACCTCGAGCTGCCGTGCGGCCCCGCGGTGCGGCGGGTGCGCGAGGTGTCGGCACCCGCCGACTCACCCGAGGCGGGTCTCACCACCCTCGAGGTCGCCTACTACCTCGCCACCCCCGGCGACCGCGTGCTGCTGCTCTCCTTCGCCTGCGGCCTCCCCGCCCTCGCCGAGCAGCTCACCGAGCTCTTCGACCTCGTCGTGGCCACCGTGGCGTGGGTGCGAACGCCACCGCGAGGCTGAGGCGCGTTCCGCGCCCGCGGCCCGCCATCCCGACCCGCATCCTGAGCCGCTCCGGCGGCCGGAGCGCGCGTCAGCGCGGCACGTCAGCGCGGGGCCTCAGCGCGGCACGTCAGCGCGGCCCGTCAGCGCGGCCCGTCAGCCCGGGGCGTCAGCGCGAGGTGCATCGGCGGGCGCCGCACCCGCCGACGCCGCGGGCCGCCCGCGCGCGATCGACACGCTCACCACTGCCGCCACCGCGCACAACCCCGCAGCGCCGAACCAGGCGAGCGTGTACTCCCCCGTCGAGTCGCGCACGACTCCCGCGACCGTGGCGGCGATCGCCGCCCCCACCTGGTGGGCGGCGAACACCCACCCGAACACCACGGGGCCGTCGGCCCCGAACACCTCCCGGCAGAGCGCGACGGTGGGCGGCACGGTGGCCACCCAGTCGAGCCCGTAGATGACGACGAACACGATGATGGGCGGATGCACGGCCTCCGACAGCAGGAACGGCAGCACCAGCAACCCCAGCCCCCGACCCGCGTAGTACACGGCGAGCAGGATGCGCGGGTTCACGCGGTCGGTGAGCCAGCCCGAGGCGATGGTTCCCACGATGTCGAAGACGCCGACCACCGCGAGCAGCCCCGCGGCCGTGGTCTCGGGCATGCCGTGATCGTGGGCGCTCGGGATGAAGTGCGTTCCCACCAGCCCGTTCGTCGTCGCGCCGCAGATGGCGAAGCCCGCCACCAGCGCCCAGAAGGTGCGCCGCCGGGCCGCCCGCGCGAGCGTGCCGAGCGCGATGCGCGCGGGGTTGCCCACCGCCCGGGGCGCAGGCGCCCAGTCGGCAGCCGCACCGAACGGCGTGATGCCGAGGTCGGAGGGCCGGTTGCGCAGGAACAGCAGCACGAGCGGCACCACCACGAACGCACCCACCGCCACGAGGAGCGAGGCCTGCTGCCACCCCTGCTGCTCGACGAGCACGGCGATGAAGGGCAGGAAGGCGAGTTGTCCGGTGGCGCTCCCCGCCGTGAGCACGCCGACGACGAGCCCGCGCCGGCGCACGAACCACTGGTCGGCGACGGTGGCGGCGAACACGAGCGCCATCGATCCGGTGCCGAGCCCGATCATGACGCCCCAGGTCAGCACCAGCACCCAGGGCGCGGTCGCGTAGATGCTGAGCGCCGCCCCCGCTCCCACGAGCAGCAGTGCGGCGGTGGTGACCGCGCGCATCCCGAACCTCGCCATGAGCGCGGCGGCGAACGGCGCCATGAGCCCGTACAGCAGCAGGTTCACGGTGACCGCGAGCGAGAGCTCGGTGCGCGACCAGCCGAACTGCTCCTCGAGCGGCAGCATGAGCACGCTCGGCGCGGCCCTGAATCCCGCGGCGCCCACCAGCGCGAGAAAGGCGACCGCCGCGACGATCCAGGCCGGATGCACGCGGCGGGTTCGGAGGGCTGTCGACACTCCCCGAGTATCGCACCCGGGCGGATTCCGGCGGGCCGTGCCGGGCAGTCCACCTGCAGTTCGACGGCCTCGCCTCCGCGCTCGCAGCCCGGCGGTCTCGCCGGTCGGCAGGCCACCGCGACCCGTCCTGGCTTAGGCTAGCCTCACCTGCCCTGAACGACACCCCTGGCCGACAGCCCCGCCACACCCCGCGCCCCGCACCACCACGCCCCGAGGAGGCCCACCGATGAGCGCCGACCTCGACAGCCTGCGCCTGCCCACCGGCGCGGAGCGGGCGAAGGCGGCAGCATCCACCGGCATCGCCCGCAGTACCGCGTCCCGCCTCGGCATCCTCGTGGCCGCCCTGCTGCTGCTCGCCCTGGTCTCGGTGGCGAGCCTGTTCATCGGCTCGGGCGGCTTCTCCCCCGGGGTGGTGTGGCGGGCCCTCACCGAAGGCGGCACCGACACCACCTCCGTGCTCATCACCGACTTCCGGGTGCCGCGGCTGCTGCTCGGGCTCGTGGTGGGCTGCGCTTTGGGACTCGCCGGGGCCGTGATGCAGGCGGTCACTCGCAACCCGCTCGCCGACCCCGGTATCCTCGGCGTGAACTCCGGCGCCTACTTCGCCGTGGTGGTCGCCGTCGCGGTGCTGGGCACCGCCGACCTCTCGAGCTACATCTGGTGGTCGTTCGCCGGCGCCGGCATCGCCGCCGTCGTGGTGTACCTCATCGGCTCCCGCGGCGGCGGGGCCACCCCGGTGCGACTGGTGCTCGCCGGTGTGGCGCTCTCGGCGGCCCTGCAGGGCGTCACGTTCTCCATCACCATCCGCAACCCCGACATCTTCGACAAGATCCGGTTCTGGCAGGCGGGCTCGCTGCAGAACCGGCAGCTCGACACGGTGCTCGGCATCCTCCCGTTCTTCGTCGTCGGCGTGCTGCTCGCCCTGCTCGTCGCCCGCTCGCTCAACGTCGTCGCGCTCGGCGACGACCTCGCCACCTCGCTCGGCGCTAAGATCGTGCGCACCCGTCTCATCTCGGTCGTGGCCATCACATTGCTCTGCGGCGCCGCGACCGCCGCCGCCGGGCCCATCGCCTTCCTCGGCCTCATGGCGCCGTTCATTGCCCGCGCCATCGTGGGCCCCGACCAGCGCTGGGTGCTCCCCCTCACCATGGTCTTCGCTCCCCTCGTGTTCGTCTCCGCCGACGTCGTCGGCCGCGTGATCGTGCAGGGCGAGATGCCGGTGGGCATCGTCACGGCCTTCGTCGGCGCCCCCGTGCTCGTGCTGCTCATCCGCCGTTCGAAGACACAGGGCCTGTGACCGCCCGCCGCAGCTACCGGCTGGGCCCGGTGAGCGGTGTGCTGCATCCGCGCACCCTGGTGGTGGTGGGCGTGCTGGTCGTGGTCACCGCCGCCGTGGGCGCGTTCTCCCTCACCCAGGGCGAGTACCCCATCCCGCTCGACCAGCTGCTCGCCGCCCTCGGCGGCACGGGTTCCGACGGGGTGCTGCGCATCGTGCTCGACTGGCGCCTGCCGCGCGTGCTCCTCGCGGTGCTCGCCGGGGTCGCGCTCGGCCTCTCCGGCGCGCTGTTCCAGTCACTCACCCGCAACCCGCTCGGCAGCCCCGACATCATCGGTTTCAACTCCGGCGCGTTCTCCGGCGCCCTGCTCGTGGGGCTGGCGGCAGGCGGCAGCTACCTCGCCACTGTCACCGGGGCCCTGCTCGGCGGTCTCGTCACCGCGCTGGTCGTCTATCTCCTCGCCTTCCGCCGCGGACTCCAGGGCTTCCGACTCGTCGTCATCGGCATCGCGGTGGGCGCCGTGCTGAATGCCCTGAACGACTTCATCCAGCTCCGCGCCGACCTCAACGTCTCCATCGCCGCCGCCAGCTGGAGCATGGGCTCCCTGTCGGGTCTCGGCTGGGGCGAGGTGGTTCCCGTGGCCATCGCCCTCGCCGTCATCGTGCCGCTCGTCGCCCTCACCGCCGCCCGGCTCCGGATGCTCGAACTGGGCGACGACGCCGCACGCGCCCTCGGCGTGCCGCTCGAGCGCACCAGGCTCGTGCTCCTCGTGCTGGGCGTCGCCCTGGTCGCGACGGTCACCGCAGTCACGGGCCCGATCATCTTCATCGCCCTCGCCGCGCCCCAGATCGCGCGCAGGATCACCGGCGCCCCTGGGCTCCCGCTCGTGCCCGCTGCGGCGATGGGCGCGGCTCTCCTGCTCGCCAGCGACGTCGTCGCCCAGCGCATCATCGCCCCCGGCCAGCTCCCCGTCGGCGCCGTCACCGTCACGCTCGGCGGCGTCTATCTCATCGCAGTGCTCATCTCTCCCGCAGGAAGGCGGTGACCGTGTCTTCTCGTCTCGAGGCGACCTCCCTCCGCGTCGGCTACGACCAGCGCACCATCATCCCCGAACTCGACGTCGCCGTTCCCGACGGGTCGTTCACCGTCATCGTGGGCCCGAACGCCTGCGGCAAGTCGACGCTTCTGCGCTCGCTCGCGAGGCTGCTGAAACCGAGTGCCGGCCGGGTGCTGCTCGACGGGGGCGACATCGCGAGGCTGCCTTCGAAGGAGGTCGCGAAGCGGGTCGGTCTGCTGCCGCAGACCTCGATCGCACCGGAGGGCATCTCGGTGATCGACCTCGTCTCCCGCGGGCGCTACCCGCACCAGACCATCCTGAAGCGCTGGTCGCAGAGCGACGAGGATGCGGTGGCCAGGGCGATGGAGGCCACCAACGTCACCGAGCTCTCGGGCCGCACCGTCGACGAGCTCTCCGGCGGTCAGCGGCAGCGTGTGTGGGTGGCCATGGCCCTGGCCCAGGAGACCCCGCTGCTGCTGCTCGACGAGCCGACGACCTACCTCGACATCACCCACCAGGTGGAGCTGCTCGAGCTGTTCACCCGGCTCAACCGCTCGGGTGATCGCACCTTGGTCGCCGTGCTCCACGACCTCAATCAGGCGGCTCGTTACGCCACGCATCTCATCGCCATGCGCGACGGGGCGATCGTCGCGGAGGGCGCGCCCGGTGAGATCGTGACCGCCGAGCTCGTCGAGGAGGTGTTCGGGTTGCGCTGCCGCATCATCGACGACCCGGAGTCGCACACGCCGCTCGTGGTGCCGCTGGTCGGGGCGCACTGAGTCGGGGCGCACTGAGTCGGGGTCGTCCGTCGTTATCCCGTCGTGACTTACTCAGGGTAGCCTTACCTACATCCCTCGTCGTCTCACCCGAAAGACTCCTATGCGCCCCCTTCGCCGCTCGCTCGCCGGCATCGCCCTCGTCGCCGCCTCCGGTCTCGCACTCACCGCATGCTCGGGCACCACCTCCGCCACCACCGAGACGCCAGCCGCCGACGGCTCGTCGAGCACCGTCGACACGCTGTTCGGCGAGATCGCCGTCCCCGCCCCGAGCGACGACCTGAAGGTCGTCGCCCTCGGCTGGTCCGACGCCGAGATGGCACTGGCGCTCGGCGTCACCCCCGTCGGCGTCTACTCGTGGCAGGGCTTCACCGCCGGCGAGAAGGGTGTCGGCCCCTGGGCGACCGAGCTCTTCGGCGACGTCACCCCCGAGCTCATCGAGAGCACGGGCGACAGCGTGAACTTCGAGCAGATCCAGGCGCTCGACCCCGACCTCATCCTCAACACCCGCTCGGCCGGCGACGAGAAGGAGTTCCAGCGTCTCTCCGAGATCGCGCCGACGGTCTACGCCCCCCAGGGAACCGCGGCGTTCGCCACCGCGTGGGATGCGCAGCTCGAGCAGGTGGGCGCCGCCCTCGGCAAGAGCGACGAGGCGGCAGCCCTGGTCGACGAGACCAACGCGGCGATCGACGAGGCGGCTGCCGCGCATCCGGAGTTCGCCGGACTCACCACGGTGGCGGGCACGAAGTTCGGCGACGCCTACGGGGCCTACCTCGCCGGCGACGGCCGCTTCGACCTGCTCGCCCAGCTCGGCTTCGTGCAGAACCCCGCCGTGCTCGAGCTCGAGCCCGCCGGGTTCTTCGCCAACGTCTCGGCCGAGCAGATCTCCTCCCTCGACGCCCAGGTCGCCGTGCTGCTGCCGATCGGATTCACCGCGGCCGAGACCACGGCCGACCCGCTCATCCAGACCCTTCCCGTGGTGAAGGACGGTCGCGCCGTCGTGCTCGACCCGAACGACGAACTCACCATGGCCTACAGCGCCGCCTCGGTGCTGAGCATCCCCGTGGTGCTCGAGGGCCTGGTGCCCCAGCTCGCCGACGCCGCCGCCAAGGTGCCCGCGAACTAGCGCCGGGTCGGGCCGGTTCAGAAACGCAAACGTGGCGTCGCCCGAGCCCGTGAGGGCTGCGGACGACGCCACGTTTGCGGTTTCGAACCGGCCTTTCGGCGTCTCCGGGCTCACGGTCGCTGCGCGCGCGGCAACCCGGCCACGACGAGGTCGTAGGAATTGATGACGAGGTCGATCACCAGCTGGTGGTCGACCTCGTCGCCGTTCAGGGCGACGGTCACCCAGTGCCGCTTGTTCATGTGGTAGCCGGGGCGCACCCAGGCGTGGTCGCGCACGAGCGCCTCACCGTGCGGCGGCGCGACCTTGAGCGTCACGGTCTCGGAGCCCACCGGGGCGTCGAGCGGGACGATGGCGAACACCTTGCCCACCACCTTCGCCACGGCGGTCTCGGGCCCGAACGGGCGCTCGTCGGTGGTGGCGGGAAGGCCGGCGCACAGCTCGAGGACCTGCTCGCGTCCGAAGCTCTCGGTCATGGGCCGAGCGTAGCGCGGGGATGCGACATCGCTTCCACCGAATAGGTTTAGCTTAGGTTAGGATGCCCTAAACTGAAGGCATGTCGACCCAGCTCACCGTCACCGAGGCCGGATGGTTCACCCCGACCATCCGCCGCGTCACGTTCCACAGCGACGACCTGTCGGCGTTCGAGGGGAGCCGCTTCACCGACCGCTACGTCAAGCTCCTGTTCCCGAAGCCCGGGGTCGACTACCCCGAGACGCTCGACCTGAGGGCACTGCGCGGCAGCATGCCGCCCGACCAGCTCCCCGACGTGCGCACCTACACCGCACTGCGCCCCGACACCGCGGCGGGAACGCTCACCATCGACTTCGTCGTGCATGGCGACACCGGCGTGGCCGGCCCCTGGGCAGCGGCCGCGCGCCCGGGCGATACGCTGGTCGTGAACGGGCCGGGCGGCGCCTACCGCCCCGACCCCGCTGCCGACTGGCACCTGCTCGCGGGCGACGAGTCGGCGGTGCCCGCCATCGCCGCCGCCGTGGAGGCGCTCCCCCGCGACGCCGTGGCCCGGGTCATCCTGCTGGTCAACCGCGAGGGCGCCGAGCCGCAGCTCGACCTGCCCGCGCACGGCACGGTCGAGCACCTCTACCGGCACGCCGCCGACGGCACGGATGCTCCTGCCGACGCCCTCGAGATCGCGGTGCGCGCCCTCGACTGGCCCGAGGGCCGCGTTCACGCCTTCGTGCACGGGGAGGCGGAGGAGGTCATGCACGGCATCCGCCCCTACCTGCTCAGGGAGCGCGGGCTCAGCCGCAGCCAGGTCTCGATCTCGGGCTACTGGCGGCGGGGCCGCACCGAGGAGGGGTTCCGCCAGTGGAAGGCCGAGCTCGCGAGGGCCGAGGCGGAAGCGGAGGCCGAGGCCGCCACCGCGTCGAATGCCGGCGTCGCGCCCGGCGCGGCAGCCTGACGTGCCCGCCGCCCTGGCCGCGACCGCTGCCGACTTCGCCGCAGCCGCCCACCTGCTCGTCGACTTCAATCGCGAGTACGACGATCCGGCTCCCGAGCCGGCCTGGCTCGCCGACCGGCTCGCCGCCCTCTCCGCCGCGGGCGACACGAGCGTGCTCCTCACCGGGGAGCCTCCGCTCGGCGTCGCGGTGCTCCGCTTCCGCGAAAACCTCTGGCAGCCGGTCCTCGAGGCCTACCTGGCCGAGCTCTACGTCGCCCCGCAGCACCGCGGCCGAGGGCTCGGCACCGCCCTCCTCGACGAGGTGATCGCGCACGCGCGCTCCCGCGGAGCCGGCTACCTCGACCTCAACACCTCCGAAGACGACCTCGCCGCTCGGCACCTCTACGACAAGCGCGGGTTCGACTGCCACGAGGGCCGTGGCAGCGGCCCCCTCGCCGTCTACTACGAGCTCGACCTGGGCTGACGCGTCGAGGCGTGCCCGCGCATCCGCTCATCTCCCCCCGCCGCACCCGTCAGGAACGACGAGAGCCGCCCCCGATGCGGGAGTGGCTCTCGTCGTTCGTGGCGGCTCGGCTCAGCCGCCGATGGTCTCGGCGTCGATGACGAAGCGGTAGCGCACGTCGCTCGCGACCACCCTGTCCCACGCCCCGTCGACCTCGGAGGCCGCGATGGTCTCGATCTCGGCGGCGATGCCGTGCTCGGCGCAGAAGTCGAGCATCTCCTGGGTCTCGCGGATGCCGCCGATGTTCGAGCCGGCGATGATGCGCCGGGCGCTCGTGAGAGAGAACATGCTGAACTGCTGCGGGTTCTCTGGCAGACCGACGAACACCAGCGCGCCCCCGGTGCCGAGGAGGCCGAGGAAGCGGTCGAGGTCGATGTCGGCCGAGACCGTCGAGATGATGAGGTCGAAACTGCCGCGCAGGGCGCGCAGGCTCTCGGGGTCGCTGGTGGCGACGTACTCGTCGGCGCCGAAGCGCAGTCCGTCGTCCTTCTTCGACAGGCTCTGGCTGAGCACGGTGACGTGGGCGCCGAGCGCGTGGGCAATCTTCACGCCCATGTGGCCGAGGCCGCCCATGCCGACGATGCCGACGCGCACGCCGGGGCCGGCCTTCCAGCGCCTGAGCGGCGAGTAGAGCGTGATGCCCGCGCACAGGAGCGGGGCGGCGACGTCGAGGTCGAGCGAGTCGGGGATGCGCACCACGTAGTTCTCGTCGACGACGATCTGCCGGCTGTAGCCGCCCTGGGTGCGCACGCCGTCGTGGCCGACGGTGCCGTAGGTGTAGATGACGCCCTTCTGGCAGAACTGCTCCTCTCCGGCGAGGCACTCGGCGCACTCGCGGCAGGAGTCGACGAAGCAGCCGACGCCGACGCGGTCGCCGACCGCGTAGCGGCTGACCCCCTCGCCGACCTCGGAGACGATACCGGCGATCTCGTGCCCGGGGGTCAGGGGGTACTCGGTGGCACCCCACTCCCCGCGCACGGTGTGGATGTCGGAGTGGCAGATGCCGGCGTAGGCGATGTCGATGCGCACGTCGCCGGGTCGGAGGTCGCGTCGCTCGACGGTGCCGTTCTCGAACGGACCGGTGGTGGAGGTGGCGACGAGGGCGGGAACAGAAGTAGGCATGGGTCAATTATCCCGTGGTCGGGAGACATTCGCTCGATCACGATCGTCCCTGGGCTCGACTCGTCTGGTTCCGATGCGCTCAGGTAGGTGACGTCGCTGCTGTCGGCGATGCTCTCTGTCGCCCGCTCGGGTGCCGGTTCGAAACCGCAAACGTCGAGCCGTCCACAGCCCTACCGGGCTCGGATGGTGCGACGTGTGCGGTTTCGAACCGGGTCGGCAGTCTGAGGGCGAACAGGGGACCACCAATCTCGATGTCGGAGGGTGCTCGTAGCGTCGCAGCATGACCGGCCCGGGATTCGCGACCATCGACTTCGAGACCACGGGCCTTCAGGCCGGGCGGCACCGGGCGGTGGAGGTGGCGGTCGTGCACTCCGACGCCGACGGCACCGTCACCGGCCGGTGGGACACCCTGATCGACCCGGGCGAGGGGATCGGGCCTGGCCCCACGCGCATCCACCGCATCACGGCGGCGCAGTTGCGCGCGGCACCTCGCTTCGCCGAGATCGCGCCGAGTCTCGTGGGGCTGCTCGCCGGGCGGGTGATGGTGGCGCACAACGCCACGTTCGACCGCCGCTTCCTCCTCGCCGAGCTGGCCGCGGCGGGCCATCGCTCGTGGGCGCCGGCCGCCACGCTCTGCACCCTGCAGCTGTCGCGGCAGTTCCTGCCGCACGGGCCGCGGTCGCTCGCCGCCTGTTGCGCGGCGTTCGCCATCGAGCTGAAGGGAGCGCACCGCGCCTCGGTCGACGCGCTGGCCACAGCCCGCCTGCTCGGCGCCTACCTCGACCACTCCCCCGCCCGCGACGGCTGGAACGAGCTGCTCGCCCGAGCCGCCGCGCAGCCCGCGCCAGCCGGCGCACGGGTCTCCGGCATCGGAATCGACGCCGACGCCACCTGGGTGCCACGCGAAAGGGCCGGTGGCGGCGTCTTCGCCGCACCGGCCCTGCCCTCCTTCGGCTTCGCCCTCGGGTGAGGCGCGGCCGAAGGCCGGCCCGTGGCTCAGCCGAGCCGCGTACCTCCGGCGTTCGAGCCGACCAGCTCGGGTTCCTGCGCGGCGGGGGCCGTCGTCACCGGGTTCTCCGTCGTCGATCCGCTCGCTGCGGCCGCCGCGGGCACAGGGTGCTGCTCGCGCTGCACCTCGGCCGCTTCGTCGGCGCCCAGGTGGTCGTCGACGCTCATCGTCGACTCGTCGAACGGGCGCTCGCCGGCCAGCACGGCCGTCAGCTGCTCCCGGTCGAGCTCCTTCGTCCAGGTGCCGACGAGCAGGGTGGCGACGGCGTTGCCGGTGAAGTTCGTGAGCGCACGGGCCTCCGACATGAACCGGTCGATGCCCACGATCACGCCCACGCCGTCGACGAGGTCAGGGCGGTGCGCCTGGAGTCCGCCGGCCAGGGTGGCGAGGCCGGCGCCGGTGACCCCGGCAGCACCCTTCGACGCGATCATCATGAACAGCAGCAGCGAGACCTGCTCGCCGATCGAGAGCGGGGTGCCCATGGCGCTGGCGATGAACAGCGACGCCATGGTGAGGTAGATGGCCGTGCCGTCGAGGTTGAACGAGTAGCCGGTGGGGATGGTGATGCCCGCCACGGGCTTCGACACCCCCGCGTGCTCCATCTTCGCGATGAGCCGTGGCAGCACCACCTCGCTCGACGAGGTCGACACGATGAGCAGGTACTCGCGGCCGAGGTACTTCATCATCCGGAAGATGTTCACCCGGCCGACGAGCCAGAGCAGCGAGCCCAGCACGACCACGATGAACAGGGCGCAGGTGATGTAGAAGGCGATCATGAGGGTGCCGAGCGCGACGATGGCGCCGAAGCCGGTGTTGCCGACCACTGCGGCGATGGCCCCGAAGGCGCCGAGCGGCGCGACCCACATGATCATGGCGAGGATGCGGAACACCAGCGCCTGGATCTGCCGGATCGCCCCGAGGATGGGGGTGCCCTTCGTGCCCATCTTCTGCAGGGCGAAGCCCACGAGCAGCGCCACGAACAGCACCTGCAGGATGTTGCCGGCCGTCAGCGACGACAGCAACGAGGTCGGGATGATGCCGAGCAGGAACTTGGTGGTGGTCGCGGCCTCCTTGGTGCCGGAGGCGTCGTAGCTGGCGTTCGCGATGTCGAGGCCCGCGCCGGGGTGGATGATGTTCCCCACCACGAGCCCGATGCCGAGCGCGAAGGTCGACATCACGATGAAGTAGCCGAGCGCGAGGCCCCCGACCTTGCCCACCGTCGCCGCTTTGGCGATGGAGCCGACCCCGAGCACGATCGTGCAGAAGATGATCGGGGCGATCATCATCTTGATCAGTGCCACGAAGGCGTCGCCCACGGGCTTCAGCTGCACGGCGAACTGCGGGGCGGCGAGACCGACGATCGCGCCCGCCAGCACGGCGACGATCACGGCGATGTAGAGGTAGTGCGACGACCCCAGGTGCCGGCGGCGGCGGGGTGCGGTGTCGGTGGTTCGTGATCGGAGCGCCATTGCTTCCCTCATTCCTCGAGGCGGAACCGCCTGAGACGGATTCCTGTGATCGGATGCGTGACGCCCAGCTTCAGCGCCCGCCCCTGCACCGGGAGCCTTCTGTTCATAGTGTTCGCGCCGGGCTCGCCCCACGCACCGTGCTGCGCGCCTACAGTGAGGATGCAGGCGAGGAGGCGGCAGGAGGTGGGCGTCATGCGACGGTGGAGCATCGCGACGAGGCTCTTCGTGTCGCAGCTCGTCGTCATCCTGGTGCTCACCGGGGCGGCCGTGCTGGCGAGTTGGGCCGACGCGCGCGCCGACGTCGAGCGCGACGCCGCGGCCAGGTCGCTCGCCGTCGCCGAGACCATCGCCCACGACCCGTTCGTGATCGAGGGGGTCGCCTCTTCAGACCCCACGGCGACCCTGCAGCCCTACGCCGTCGACATCATGGACTCGGCGGGCATCGACTTCATCACCATCATGTCGCCCGAGCGCATCCGCTACACCCACCGCGACCCCGCCGAGATCGGCAAGCAGTTCCTCGGCACCATCGACCGGGCGCTCGCCGGAGAGTCGTTCACCGAGACCTACACGGGAACGCTCGGCCCCTCCGTGCGCGCGGTCGTGCCCATCGAGGATGCGGGCGGCAGGGTCGTCGCGCTGGTCTCGGCGGGCATCACCGTGTCGAACACGCAGGTCGCGCTCGGCGGCCGCATCGCGACGGTGCTTCTCGCCGCCGCGGCAGCCCTGGCGCTCGGCGCGCTCGCCTCCTGGGGCGTCAGCCGGTACCTGCGGCGGGTCACCTGGGGCCGCGGCGCCGAGGAGATGAGCCGCATGTTCGCCTACTACGAAGGTGTGCTGCACTCCATCGGCGAGGGGCTGCTGCTGCAAGACGCCTCGCGCCGGGTGGTGCTCTACAACGATCGCGCCGCCGAGCTGCTCGGCCTCCCCCGCTCGAGCGACGGCGCGCCCGTCGCGGTGTCGGAGCTGCCGCTGGCGGCTCCCGTCGCCGCCGCGCTCATCTCGGCCGAGGTCGCTGTCGACGAGATCGTGGTCACCGACACGCACGTGCTGGTGCTCGATCGCGACCGGGTGGTGTCGACGCCCGAGTCCGGGCGCGCCCGTGGTCGCGCGCAGCTCGTCGGCACCGTCACGACGCTTCGCGACCACACCCGGTTGCAGGAACTCGCGGGCGAACTCGACACGATGACGACCCTCTCCGACGCCCTGCGCTCGCAAACGCACGAGTTCGCCAACCGCCTGCACACCATCGTCGCGCTCATCGAGCTGGGTCGCGCCGCCGAGGCGGCAGAGCTCGCCTCCTCGCAGCTGGCCGTGAGCCAGCAGCTCGCCGACCGCATCCTCACCGCCCTCGACGAACCGGTGCTGCTCGCACTGCTGCTCGGCAAGGCGCCGCAGGCCGCCGAGCGCGGCGTCACCCTCGAGCTGGTCATCCCCGGTCGCGTCGACGTGGGCGGGCTGCCGCCGCACGAGCTCATCACCATCGTCGGCAACCTCGTCGACAACGCTCTCGACGCCGTGGCGGGCACCGAGCATCCGGTGGTCGAGGTGGGGATCGGGGCGGATGCGCGGGGTACGTTCCGCATCGAGGTCTCCGACAGCGGGCCGGGGCCGGGCGAGCGGCTCGCCGAGAGCGTGTTCGGCCTCGGTGTGACGACGAAGACCGGCGAGGGCCACGGCATCGGCCTGGCACTGGTGCGGCAGGCGGCACGGCGACTGGGGGGCGAGGTGACCGTCGAGGGTTCGCGGTTCACCGTGACTCTGCCCGTTCCCGCGGAGTCGGTGCGATGAACGGCGAGGGGCCCGCCGGCAGCGCGCCGTCGCCCGACATCCGGGTGCTGGTCGTCGAAGACGAACGGCTCACCGCGGAAGCGCACGCGGCCTACCTCGCCCGGCTCCCCGGCTTCGCGGTCGCGGCGACCGCCGGATCCGGAGCCGAGGCGATGCGGGCGGTGCGCGCCGCCGTCTCGGGGGCCGCGCCGGCCATCGACCTCATCCTGCTCGACGTCAACCTTCCCGACACCACCGGCATCGAGTTCTGCCGGTCGCTGCGCGCCGCCGGCGTCGAGACCGACGTCATCGCGGTCACGGCCGTGCGCGACGCGTCGGTGGTGCGCTCTGCCGTCTCGCTCGGCATCGTGCAGTACCTCATCAAGCCCTTCGGCTTCGCCGCCTTCGCCGAGAAGCTCGAGTCGTACCGCGACTTCCACGCGCGCATCGCAGGCGGAACGGTGACCGACCAGCAGGAGGTCGACTCCACCTTCGCCGCCCTCCGCCGCGACCATGGTGCCCCGCTGCCGAAGGGGCTCACCGCTGAGACGCTCGAGCGGGTGCGCGGGGCGTTGCGCGAGGCCGCGCCCCTCGGCGTCTCGGCTTCGGAACTGGCTGCCTCGCAGCAGGTGTCGCGCGTGACCGCACGACGGTACCTCGAGCACCTCGCCGACACCGGGGCCGCGCGCCGCGAGCAGCGCTACGGCACGCCGGGGCGGCCCGAGGTGGAGTACCGAGCCCGGGCCAGAACCCCCGGCGCGGAAGGTTGAGGACCGCGGGCTCAGTGCCCGAGCGGCGCTCCCTCTGCCGCGACCCCCGCTGCACCGTCGATGACGGCCTCGTCGCCCGGCGCCACGTTCGCGGGCCGCCGCACGAAGAACGAGGCGACGACGCCGCCTAGCGAGATGACGGCACCGCACAGGAACGCCGCCTTCACCCCGGCAGCAGTCGCACCGACCTCGCTCGCACCCGCGGCGGCGGTCGACGCGGTGACACCCGCCATCACGGCGATGAACAGCGCGGTGCCCGCGGCACCCGCCAGCTGCTGCACGGTGCCGATGGTCGCCGACCCGTGCGAGTACAGCTGCGGGGTGAGCGAGCCGAGCGCCGAGGTGAACAGGGGCGTGAACATGAGGGCGAGACCGACGCTCAGCGTGATGTGCGCGGCGAGCACCCACCACATCGAGGTGTTCTCGTTCACCAGCGTGAGGCCCCAGAGCACACCGCTCACGATGAACGCGCCGGGCACGAGCAGCGGCGTGGGGCCGACCCTGTCGTAGATGCGGCCGACGAACGGCGCGAGCACGCCCATCACCAGGCCGCCGGGGAGGAGCAGCAGGCCGGTGGTGAGGGCGTCGAGCCGCAGCACGTCCTGCATGAAGAAGGGCAGCACGATGACCGTTCCGAACAGCGCCATCATGCTGATCGCCATCATGACGATCGCGACGCCGAAGGTGCGCGAGCGGAAGGTGCGCAGGTCGAGCAGGGCGCGCGAGCGGCGCTGCAGCGAGATCTGGCGCCAGACGAAGGCACCGAGACCCAGCACACCCACCGCAAGCGGAACCCACGACGACACCGGGTCGCCGGCGCCCTCGCCGAGGTTACTCAGGCCGAACACCAGGCCGCCGAAGCCGAAGGCCGAGAGCACTACCGAGACGACGTCGATCGGCGTCGGCCGCGGCTCGGTGACGTTCTGCACGCGCAGGAAGCCGAGCACGAGCGCACCGACGGCGATGGGGAGCACGAGGATGAACATCCACCGCCAGGAGAGGGTGCTGAGGATGATGCCCGAGATGGTCGGGCCGAGCGCCGGGGCCACCGAGATGACGATGGAGATGTTGCCCATGGTGCGCCCGCGCGTGGCCGGCGGCACCAGGGTCATCACCGTCGTCATGAGCAGCGGCATCATGATGGCGGTGCCGCTGGCCTGCACCACGCGACCGACGAGCAGCATCTCGAACCCGGGCGAGGAGGCGGCGATGAGCGTTCCTACGCTGAACAGCGACATCGCGGCGATGAAGATCGGCCGCGTGTTGAAGCGCTGCAGCAGGAACCCGGTGATGGGGATGACGACGGCCATGGTGAGCATGAACGCCGTCGAGAGCCACTGTGCGGCGACCTCGGTGATGCCGAGGTCGGTGACCAGGTGCGGGATGGCGACACCCATGATCGTCTCGTTGAGGATGACGACGAAGGCCGAGACGAGCAGGAGGTTGATGACGAGCTTGTTGCGGCGCGCGAGGCGCGCCTGGTCGTCGGGCGGGGCGGTGTCGGCGGCGAGTGCTGTGGAGCCGGTGATGCTGTCGGTCACGAAGAGATCCTGTCGAGGCGCGGAGGAGGGCAGGGTGGAAGGCGGTGAGGAGACGAGGGGCTATCGGTGTGCAGCGCGCGTGGGGCGCCCGATATTCCGCGAAGGCGGCATCCTGTGGATGTGAACAGCGTCCACATTAGCGCCGCGGTGAACGGATGCGCAATGCCGGTCTCCACCCAGGCACGATGTTCATCGATGTGAAAGACTCGAGCCATCCTGTCGACCTGCACGAAAGCGCACGATGACCCACGAGACACCCTCCGACCGCGCCGATCTCGCCGCCCGGCTGGCCTTCTCGATCGGCCGGCTCAACCGGCGCATCCGTCCGGCCAGCGAGTTGACGCCCGGGCAGGTGTCGGCGCTCGCCACGATCGTGACGAGCGCGCCCATCCGCCCCGGAGACATCGCCCGGCTCGAACGGGTGGCGGCACCCACCGTGACGCGTCTGCTGGCCGACCTCGAATCGCGGGGCCTCGTGCAGCGGTCGGCCGATCCAGGCGACGGCAGGTCGTTCTTCGTCAGCCCCACGGCCGAGGGTACCGAGGCCATCCGTGTCGCCCGCGATGAACGCGCCCACCGCGTGCTCGAGGTGTTCGACGAGCTGAGCGAGGAGCAGGTGGCGAGCATCGCCGCGGCGATCGGCGCTCTCGAGGCTGCCGCCGAGACCACCTCCGCCTGAGCGGCCTGAGCCGGCTGAGGCGTGAGCAGCCGCGACGGGCGTCTCAGGAGACCGGGTTCGACAGCACGCCGATTCCCGAGACCTCGACGTCGACGACGTCTCCCGTCTCGACGAAGCCCACACCCGCGGGGGTGCCGGTGAGGATGACGTCGCCGGGGAGGAGGGTGAAGACCGCAGAGACGTAGGCGATGATCTCGGGCACCGAGTGGATCATGTCGGTGAGCGGAGCGCTCTGCACGAGAGAGCCGTTCAGCCGGGTCTCCACCGTGGCCGAAGCGAGGTCGAACTCCGTCTCGATCACGGGCCCCAGCGGGCAGAAGGTGTCGAACCCCTTTGCCCTCGCCCACTGTCCGTCGGTCTTCTGCAGGTCGCGCGCCGTCACGTCGTTGGCCACGGTGTAGCCGAAGATCACCCGCTCGGCGTCGGCAGCGGCGACGTTCTTCGCGACGCTCCCGATCACCACGGCCAGCTCGCCCTCGTAATCGACCCGATTCGACTGGGGAGGCCGCACGATGGTGTCGCCCGGGCCGATGACTGCGGTGTTCGGCTTCAGGAACAGCAGCGGTTCGGCCGGCGCCTCACCCCCGCCCATCTCGGCGACGTGGTCGCGGTAGTTCTTGCCCACCGCCACCACCTTCGACCGAGGGATGACGGGGGCGAGCAGGGTGGCGCTCTCGAGCGGCACCCGCTCCCCCGTGGTGTCGTAACCGGCGAACATGGGATCGCCGTTCAGCACCACGAGATCGCCGTCGTCGACGATGCCGAAGTTGATGGCACCCTGGTGGCTGAACCGTGCGATCTTCATGGTCAGGCGTCCAGCCGGGTCAGCCAGCCGTGGCGGTCGGGGATGCGACCGTACTGGATGTCGGTGAGCTCCTGCCGGATCGACATGGTGAGCTCACCCGCCGGCGCGTTCTCGTCGCCGATCGTCCCGTCGGGCGACTTCAGCGCCGAGATGGGCGTGATCACCGCGGCCGTGCCGCAGGCGAACACCTCCGTGATGGTTCCCGACCCGACGCCCTCCCGCCATTCCTCGATGGTCACGTCGCGCTCCTCGACGCTGAGCCCGCGGTCGTGAGCGAGCTGGATGATGCTGTCGCGCGTGATGCCCTCGAGGATGGTGCCGGTCAGGCGCGGGGTGACGATCTTGCCGCCCTCGTGCACGAAGAACACGTTCATGCCGCCGAGCTCGTCGACGTGCTGGCCGGTCTCGCCGTCGAGGAAGAGCACCTGCGCGCAGCCGTGCTCGTAGGCCTCCTGCTGCGGCAGCAGCGAGGCGGCGTAGTTGCCGCCGCACTTGGCAGCGCCGGTGCCGCCGCGACCCGCGCGGGAGTACTCGGTGGAGAGCCAGATCGACACGGGCGCCACACCGCCCGTGAAGTACGCGCCGGCGGGGCTCGCGATGACGTAGTAGCCCACCTTCTGTGAGGGGCGCACGCCGAGGAACGACTCGTTGGCGATCATGAAGGGGCGGATGTAGAGGCTCGTCTCCGGCGCATCCGGAACCCAGGCGCCGTCGACGGCGATGAGCTGCTTCAGCGACTCGACGAAGTCGTCGGTGGAGAGCTCGGGGAGGGCCAGTCGGCGGGCCGAACGCTGCAGACGCTCGGCGTTCTTCTCCGGCCGGAAGGTGTGGATGGAGCCGTCGGCGTGGCGGTAGGCCTTGAGGCCCTCGAAGATCTCCTGCGCGTAGTGCAGCACGGCGGCTGAGGGGTCGAGCAGCAGGGGGCCGTACGGGATGACGGCGGCATCGTGCCAACCGGCGTCGATGGTCCAGTCGATCTTCACCATGTGGTCGGTGAAGTGCTTGCCGAAGCCGGGGTCGGAGAGGATGACCTCGCGCTCCGCCTCGTCGCGCGCCGCCTGGGAGGGCGTGAACTCGAAGCGGAGGGGGAAGGTGGAGGTCTCTGCGATGCTCATGGGCTGTCTTTCGGTCAGTGTGTCGTGGCGGGTTCTGGGGCGGCCAGCGCAGTGACGATCGCGTCGCCGACCGCCGCGGTCGGGCGGGCGGAGCCGTCGCGGCCCGCGATGTCGGCGACCACGGCGGTGCGCACCGCCTTCGCCTCGGCCTCGAGCCCGAGGTGCTCGAGCAGGAGGGCGGCCGAGAGGATCGCCGCCGTGGGGTCGGCCTTCTGCTGGCCTGCGATGTCGGGAGCGGAGCCGTGCACCGGTTCGAACATCGAGGGATACGTGCCGTCGGGGTTGATGTTGCCCGAGGCCGCCAAGCCGATCCCGCCGCTGATTGCGCCGGCCAGGTCGGTGAGGATGTCGCCGAAGAGATTGTCTGTGACGATGACATCGAATCTAGCAGGGTCGGTGACCAGGAAGATGGTCGCGGCGTCGACATGCAGATAGTCCACGGCCACTTCTGGGAAGGTGGCCCCCACCTCGTCGACGATGCGCTTCCACAGCCCGCCCGAGAAGGTGAGCACGTTCGTCTTGTGCACCAGGGTGAGCTTCTTGCGGCGGGCCTGGGCGCGCGCGAAGGCGTCGCGTACGACGCGCTCGACACCATAGGCGGTGTTCACCGAGACCTCGTTCGCGATCTCGTGCGGGGTTCCCTGGCGGATGGCACCGCCGTTGCCGACGTACGGCCCCTCGGTGCCCTCGCGCACCACGACGAAGTCGACGTCGCCGTGCGAGGCGAGCGGCGAGGGCACGCCCGGGTAGATGACGGTGGGGCGCAGGTTCACGTAGTGGTCGAGCGCGAAGCGCAGCCGCAGCAGGAGGCCCCGCTCGATGTTGGCGTCCTTAAGCCGAGGGTCTCCTGGCACACCGCCCACCGCGCCGAGCAGGATGGCGTCGTGCGAGGCGATGGCGGCGAGGTCGTCGTCGGTGAGCACGTCGCCGGTCTCGAGGTAGCGTGCCGCACCGAGCGAGAAGTGCGTCTTCTCGAAGGTGACGGAGCTGCCCTCAGTCACGGCGTCGAGAACCTTCACCGCCTCGGCGACGACCTCCGGTCCGATGCCGTCGCCGGGAATGAGTGCGAGTTTCACGGTGCGAGCCATAGCTGAATTCTAGTGACCCGCACAGGCCGCCTACTCGACGATGTCGATCTCGCGCAGCACGTCGGCGTCGATGGCCACCCGCACGGTCTCGAGCAGGCCGTCGGGCACCGGGGAGTCGACGGTGAGGACGCTCAGGGCCTTGCCGCCGGCCTCGTGCCGGGCGATCTGCATGCCGGCGATGTTGACCGCCGCCTCGCCGAACTCCTTGCCGTAGACGGCGACGATGCCCGGGCGGTCGGTGTAGAGCATCACGATGAGGTGCTCGGCGAACGGCACCTCGACGTCGTAGCCGTTGATGCCGACGATCTTCTCGATCTGCTTGGTGCCCGTGAGGGTTCCCGACACCGAGATCTGCGAACCGTCGCTCAACGCGCCCTCGAGGGTGATGACGTTGCGGTACTCCTCCGACACGGCGTCGGTGATGAGGCGCACGGCGACCCCGCGCTGCTCGGCGAGCACCGGCGCGTTGACGTAGGAGACCGACTCGCTCACCTGGTTGGTGAACACGCCCTTCAAGGCCGCCAGCTTGAGCACGCTGACGTCGTAGTCGGCGAGCTCGCCGCGCACGACGACGTCGACCGAGGTGAGCGGGCTGGTCGCCAGCCCGGCGAACACCTGGCCGAGCTTCTCCACCAGGGGGATGCCGGGGCGCACGTACGGGTCGATGACACCGCCGGCAACGTTCACGGCGTCGGGCACGAGCTCGCCCGAGAGCGCGAGGCGCACCGACTTCGCCACGGCGACCCCGGCTTTCTCCTGCGCCTCGTCGGTGGAGGCGCCGAGGTGGGGGGTGACCACGATGTTGGGCAGGCCGAGCAGAGGCGAGTCCTTCGGGGGCTCGCTCACGAACACGTCGAGGCCGGCACCGGCGATGGTGCCCTCCGTGAGGGCGCGGTGGAGCGCATCCTCGTCGATGAGCCCGCCGCGGGCGACGTTCACGACGAAGGCGCTCGGCTTCATGAGCTTCAGCTGCTCGTCGCCGATCATGCCGGTGGTCTCGGGGGTCTTCGGCATGTGGATGGTGATGAAGTCGCTCTGCGTGAGCAGTTCGTCGAGGGTCACCAGGGTGACGCCGAGCTGCTGCGCGCGGGCGCTCGTGACGTAGGGGTCGTAGGCGATGACGTTCACGCCGAAGGCCTGAAGGCGCGCGGTGATGAGGGCGCCGATGCGGCCGAGGCCGATGATGCCGACGGTCTTCTCGTAGAGCTCGACGCCGGTGTAGGCGGAGCGCTTCCACTTGCCCTCGGCGAGAGCGGCGTGGGCGGCGGGGATGTGGCGGGCGAGGCTCAGGATGTGGCCCACTGTGAGCTCGGCCGCCGAGATGATGTTCGAGGTGGGCGCGTTGACCACCATGACGCCCGCGGTGGTGGCGGCGGGGATGTCGACGTTGTCGAGCCCCACCCCGGCCCGCGCGATGACCTTGAGCTTCGGGGCCGCAGCGATGGCCTCCGCGTCGACCTTCGTGGCGGAGCGCACGAGCACCGCGTTCGCCTCGGCGAGCGCCGCGAGCAGCGCGGGCCGGTCGGTGCCGTCGACGTTGCGCACGTCGAAGTCGGGGCCGAGGGCCTCGACGGTGGCGGGGGACAGTTCTTCGGCGATGAGCACGACCGGCTTCGACACGGAATCGGGTCCTTCGGTTCTACGGTGGGGAACCCGACAACTCTAGTGCAGGCAGAATGAGGGCATGGACCCGATGACGCTCGATGTCGTGGCGACCGTACTCCGCATCCTGGTGGCCGTCGTCTTCGTGGGCATGGGCATCAACCACTTCGTGCCGCGCTCGGTGCGCACCATGGCGGCGATGATCCCACCCCGCCTCCGTCGCGAGGGGGTGCTCTCGCCCCGGATGCTCGTGTACCTCACCGGGGTGTGCGAGATCGCGGGCGGGCTGGGTCTGCTGTTCCCGCCCACACGGCTCGCCGCGGGGATCGCCCTCGTGGTGTTCCTCGCCTGCGTGTTCCCGGCGAACGCCTACGCCGCCCGCCACCCCGACCGCTTCGGCGTCTTCGCCATCCCCCTCGTCCCCCGCCTCCTCGGCCAGATGGTGCTCGCCGCCCTCGTGCTCTTCGTCGCGATCGCCTGAGCTCAGCCCGCACCACCGGAGAGCTAGGGCGACGCCGAGCGAGCGGCTGAGCCGTGGGGATCTCGCCCGGCGCGAGGTCGACCCGGGTCAGTTGGCGAGGGCGAGGAGGTCGAGCGAGATGACCGAGACCACGGCGAAGCCCACGGCGAACACCACGATGCGGCCGAGGTTCGGCAGGGTGCGGCCCACGAACAGCGCGGCCAGGTACACCACGATCGGCACCACCGCGTAGCCGATGACGAGCGCCCAGACGCTGCCCGAGAGCTCGACGCCGTAGCTCGAGAAGGTGGCGACCACGCCGATGAGGTTCGCGACGCCTCCCCACAGGTGGTACGCGTAGAAGAACGCGGCGACCACCGCCACCGCCCAGCCGCGTCGGCCGAAGGTGCGGAAGCCGCGCTTGGCGGGGGCGCCCGGCGTTCCGGCGTGCGGCACGGATGCTGTGGTCACGTCACACTCCCATCAGGAACGGCCAGGGCACGAGCACGAGCACGCCGACGACGAGCCAGACGAACGCCCAGCGCACGTCTTTGCGCTGGGTCAGGAGCAGCGTGGCCACGAACCACAGCGGAGCGGCCGCCACAGCGAGCGACTGCGCGATGCGGTGGCTGAGCACGGTGAAGTCGACGTCGATCGGCTGCTCGTACCGCGCGAAGCTCACGATCCAGCCGATCGTGAAGAGCAGGTAGACGCCGCCGATCACCCCGTAGCCGATGAGGGCCGCCGAGCTCAGCTGGGCGCTTTCGGCCTCCGCCGCCGCGAGCTCGCTCTCGACTGCGCGGTCTTCGGCCTCCTCGGCCTCGTCGAGCACGGTCTTGCGGGGCGCTGCCGCCTCGGCAGCACCCGTCACGGCGTCGGAGGCGGGCCGCCGGGCTGGAACACCGACCGGCGCCAGCGTGGGGTCGTCGTCGCCGGCCCACCCCAGGGCATCCTCGTCGTCATCCCGCGGGTCGCTCATGCCCCTCACTGTACCCGGCCCCACGACGAAGGGCCCCCGAACCGGAGTTCGAGGGCCCTTCGTGGCGAGGGTCAGGCGTCAGCGCGCGGCGCTGCCGTCGGTGTAATCGGCATCCTGCTGCTTCCAGGCGAAGAGGGCGCGGAGCTCCTTGCCGGTGGCCTCGATGGGGTGCGCGGCACCCTTCTCGCGGAGCGCGAAGAACTCGGGGGCGCCTGCATCCTGGTCGTCGATGAAGCGCTTGGCGAACGCGCCCGACTGGATGTCGGCGAGAACGGCCTGCATGTTCTCCTTCACGTGGGGGTCGATGACGCGGGGGCCGGAGACGTAGTCGCCGTACTCCGCCGTGTCGGAGACCGACCAGCGCTGCTTGGCGATGCCGCCCTCCCACATGAGGTCGACGATGAGCTTGAGCTCGTGCAGCACCTCGAAGTACGCGATCTGCGGCTGGTAGCCGGCCTCGGTGAGGGTCTCGAAGCCGTACTGCACGAGCTGCGAGACACCGCCGCAGAGCACGGCCTGCTCACCGAACAGGTCGGTCTCGGTCTCTTCGGTGAAGGTGGTCTTGATGCCGCCGGCGCGGAGGCCGCCGATGCCCTTGGCGTAGCTCCAGGCGAGGTCCCAGGCCGAACCGGTCGCGTCCTTCTCGACGGCGACGATGACGGGCACGCCGCGGCCGGCCTCGTACTCGCGGCGCACGGTGTGACCGGGGCCCTTGGGGGCGACCATGATGACGTCGACGCCCTCGGGCGCCTCGATGTAGCCGAAGCGGATGTTGAAGCCATGACCGAAGACGAGGGTCTTGCCGTCGGCGAGGTTGGGCTTGATGTCGTCGGCGTAGATGCCGCGCTGGTGCTGGTCGGGCGCGAGGATGACGATGACGTCGGCCCAGGCGGTGGCCTCGGCCACGGAGAGCACGGAGAAGCCCGCCTCCTCGGCCTTGGCGGTCGACTTCGACCCCGCCTTGAGTGCGACGACGACCTCGACACCGGAGTCGCGGAGGTTCAGCGCGTGGGCGTGGCCCTGCGAGCCGTAGCCGACGACGGCCACCTTCTTGCTCTGGATGAGGGACAGGTCGGCGTCCTGGTCGTAGAAGATCTCGGTCACGTGGTTTTCTCTCCTTGGTTGTGGTTCGGTGCCGCCGGAAGACGGCTAGCTCTTGAAGACGCGTTCGGTGATGCTCTTGCCGCCGCGGCCGATGGCGAGGAGGCCCGACTGGGCGATCTCCTTGATGCCGTAGGGCTCGAGCACCCGCAGGAAGGCCTGCGTCTTGCCCGAGTCGCCGGTGACCTCGATGACGAGGGCATCGGTCGCCACGTCGACGACACGGGCGCGGAACAGGTTGACCGCTTCGAGCACCTGCGAGCGCGTCGTGTTGTCGACGCGCACCTTGATGAGCAGATGCTCGCGCTGGATCGCCTGCGACGGGTCGAGCTCGACGATCTTGATCACGTTGATCAGCTTGTTGAGCTGCTTGGTGACCTGTTCGAGCGGGAGTTCCTCGACGTCGACCACCACGGTGATGCGCGAGAGGCCCTCGATCTCGGTGGCGCCGACGGCGAGCGACTCGATGTTGAAGCCGCGTCGGGCGAACAGCCCCGCCACGCGGGTGAGGAGGCCGGGCTTGTCTTCGACGAGCAGGCTCAGAACGTGTGTGCTCATGGGTCTACTCCTCGTCCCACTCGGGGGCGTGCTCTTTGGCGTACTGGATCTGGCTGTTCGAGGTGCCCTGCGGGACCATCGGCCAGACCATGGCGTCGGCCGAGACGATGAAGTCGATCACCACGGGGCGGTCGTTCGTCTCGAGGGCGAGCTTGATGGCGGCGTCGACGTCTTCGGCCTTCGTCACCCGGATGCCCAGCGCACCGTACGCATCGGCCATCTTCACGAAGTCGGGGACCATGCGCGTCTCGTGCCCGGTGTGCAGGTCGGTGAACGAGTGGCGCCCGTCGTAGAACAGGGTCTGCCACTGGCGCACCATGCCGAGCGAGGAGTTGTTGATGATCGCGACCTTGATCGGGATGTCGTTGATCGTGCAGGTGGCGAGCTCCTGATTGGTCATCTGGAAGCATCCGTCGCCGTCGATCGCCCACACCACGCGGTCGGGCTCGGCCACCTTGGCTCCCATCGCCGCCGGAACCGCGTACCCCATGGTGCCCGCTCCCCCGGAGTTGAGCCAGGCGTTGGGGCGTTCGTACTGGATGAACTGGGCCGCCCACATCTGGTGCTGGCCGACTCCCGCCGCGTACACACCTTCGGGGCCGGTGAGCTCGCCGATGCGCTTGATGACGTACTGCGGCGCCATCAGCCCGTCGGTGGGCTCGGAGTAGCCGAGCGGGAACTTCTCCTGCAGCTCGTCGAGGTACGACCACCACTCGGCGATGTCGAGCTTCTCGCGCGAGATCTCGGCGTAGGCCTTGATGAGGTCGGAGATGACCTCCTTGGCGTCGCCCACGATCGGCACGTCGGCGACGCGGATCTTCGAGATCTCGGCGGGGTCGATGTCGACGTGCACCACCTTGGCGTGCGGGGCGAACTCGCTGGCCTTGCCGGTGACGCGGTCGTCGAAGCGGGCGCCGAGCGACACCAGCAGGTCGGCCTCCTGCAGCGCCAGCACGGCGGGCACCGTGCCGTGCATGCCGGGCATGCCGAGGTTCTGCGGGTGCGAGTCGGGGAACGCGCCGCGGGCCATCAACGTGGTGACGACAGGCGCGCCGGTGACCTCGGCGAGCTGCGCGAGCTCGGGGGTCGCCTGCGCACGGATGACGCCTCCGCCGACGTAGAAGACGGGCTTCTTCGACTCGGCGAGCAGCTGTGCCGCCGCCTGGATCTGCTTGCCGTGCGCCTTCGTGACAGGGCGGTAACCCGGCAGGTCGACCTTCGGCGGCCAGATGAACGGCGCCGTGTTCTGCTGCGCGTCTTTGGTGATGTCGACGAGCACGGGGCCGGGGCGCCCGGTCGAGGCGATCTGGTAGGCCGCGGCGAGGGTGGGTGCCACGTCTTCGGCGCGCTTGACCAGGAAGGAGTGCTTCGTGATGGGCATCGTGATGCCCTGGATGTCGGCCTCCTGGAAGGCGTCGGTGCCCATGAGGTGCGAGAACACCTGGCCGGTGATGGCCAGCAGCGGCACCGAGTCCATGTAGGCGTCGGCGATCGCGGTGACCAGGTTGGTGGCGCCAGGGCCACTGGTGGCGATGGCCACACCCACCTGGTTGGTGGCGGAGGCGTAACCCTCGGCGGCGTGGCCCGCACCCTGCTCGTGGCGCACGAGGATGTGGCGGATCTTGTCCTGCGTCATCAGCTCGTCGTAGAACGGGATGATGGCGCCGCCCGGGAGCCCGAAGACGTCTTTGACGCCGAGGAGCTCGAGGGCGCGGAGCACCGCGCCGGAGCCCGTCAGCATCTCGGGGGCTGCGGCGGAGTCGGCACCCGGAGCGGGTGGAGCTGTCTTTCTGGTCGGCACGGGGAAGGCATCCGTGGTCATGTGGTGTCCTCAGATCGAACGCGGTAGATGGATGCGCGCAGTACTACCCGGTGATGGCGCCGACAGCGGCGGAGTGCACCAGTTTGGAGTACTTCGCGAGAACGCCTCGGGTGTAGCGCGGAGGGAGGGGCGCCCAGCCTTCTCGGCGGGCTGCCAGCTCAGCGGGATCGACAAGTAGGTCGAGCGAGCGAGCGGCGATATCGACCCGTATCAGATCACCATCGCGCACGAAGGCGATCGGACCTGCGTCGACCGCTTCGGGTGCTATGTGGCCGATGCACAGGCCGGTTGTGCCGCCTGAGAATCGTCCGTCCGTCAAGAGTAGTACATCTTTGCCGAGTCCTGCGCCCTTGATGGCGGCGGTGATGGCGAGCATCTCACGCATGCCGGGGCCGCCCTTCGGGCCCTCGTAGCGGATGACCACCACGTCGCCCGCCTCGATGCGGCCCTCGGTGAGGGCGTCCATCGCCGCACGCTCGCGCTCGAACACCTTAGCGGGGCCCTCGAACACGTCGGCGTCGAAGCCCGCCGACTTCACCACGGCACCTTCGGGGGCGAGCGAGCCCTCGAGGATGGTGAGACCACCCGACTTGTGGATCGGGTTCGAGATCGGGCGCAGCACCTCGCCGTCGAGCGGGGCGATGCTCATCTCGGCGAGGTTCTCCTCCACCGTCTTGCCGGTGACCGTCATGGCGTCCCCGTGCAGCAGGCCCTCGTCGAGCAGCGCCTTCATCACCGCAGGCACGCCGCCGTGACGGTCGACGTCGTTCATGACGAAGCGGCCGAAGGGCTTGAGGTCGCCGATGTGGGGCACCTTGTCGCCGATCTTGTTGAAGTCGGCGAGCGTGAGCTCGACCTCGGCCTCGTTGGCGATGGCCAGCAGGTGCAGCACGAGGTTGGTGGAGCCGCCGAAGGCCATGCCCACGGCGATCGCGTTCTCGAGCGACTTCTTCGTGATGATGTCACGCGCGGTGAGCCCGAGACGCAGCATGTTGACGACGGCCTCGCCCGAACGGTGGGCGAAGTAGTCACGACGGCGGTCGGCGGCGGCGGGGCTCGCCGAGCCGGGGAGGCTCATGCCCATCGCCTCGGCGGCGCTCGCCATCGTGTTGGCGGTGTACATGCCGCCGCACGAGCCCTCACCCGGGGCGAAGGCGCACTCGATGCGGTGTGCGTCCTCCATCGACATACGGCCGGCGCGCACGGCGCCGACGGCCTCGAAGGAGTCGATGATCGTGATGTCCTTCTCGGTGCCGTCGGAGAGCTTCACCCAGCCCGGGGCGATCGAGCCCGCGTAGAGGAACACCGAGGCCAGGTCGAGTCGGGCGGCTGCCATGAGCATCCCGGGCAGCGACTTGTCGCAGCCCGCGAGCAGCACCGAGCCGTCGAGGCGCTCGGCCATCATGACGGTCTCGACGGAGTCGGCGATGACCTCGCGGGAGACCAGGGAGAAGTGCATGCCCTCGTGACCCATGGAGATGCCGTCGGAGACGGAGATGGTGCCGAACTGCAGCGGGTAGCCGCCGCCGGCGTGCACGCCCTCCTTGCTGGCGCGGGCCAGGCGCTCGAGCGAGAGGTTGCAGGGGGTGATCTCGTTCCACGAGCTGGCGATGCCGATCTGCGGCTTCTCCCAGTCGCCGTCGCCCATGCCGACGCCGCGCAGCATCCCGCGCGAGGTGAGGGCTTCGATTCCGTCGGTGACGGTACGGCTCCGCGGTTTCATGTCTGTTTCGGGCATGTGACGAGTTTAGTGGGCGCGCAGCTCCGCGAGTCGCGCCAGAACGGCAGCGACCTCGGCCGGGCCGGCCACGCGGTGCCGGGCGACCGTCTCGCCCTCCCCGCTCTTCAGCCCCAGGTCTCCCGGGCCGAGCGCCCGGAAGCCGTCTTCGTCGGTCACGTCGTCTCCGGCGAAGAGCACCGCGTCGGCACCGACCAGCTCGCGCAGCCTCCGCACGGCGTCGCCCTTGGTGGTGGAGCGCACCGCGAACTCGATGACGTTCTTGCCGCGACGCACCGTGAGCCCGTTCTCCTCGACGCCCACGGCAGCGAGCGCGGCGCGCTCGGCCTCCGCACTGTCGGACTCGCCGGCGAGCCTCGTGTGCAGCGCGAACCCAGCGGGTTTCGCCTCGACCCAGGCGCCCTCGATCGGCTCCGCGACGGCCCGTAGAGCTTCGCCGAGTCGGGCGACCTTTCGCTGCTCCTCGTCGTCGAGGGCGAGCTCGGTCACGCCGTCGTGCCGCACCTCGACCCCGTGCGAACCGACCAGGAGCGCCGATCCAGGCAGCCGGGTCACGTGCTCGAGGCTCTCCATGGCGCGACCCGAGATCATCGCCACGCTGGTCCCTGGCAGCTCGAGCAGGCGCAGCACGGCCTCGTGCGCCTCGGGCAGCGCCCGCGCGTCGTCGGGCCGGTCGACCTCGGGGGCCAGGGTGCCGTCGAAGTCGAGCGCCACGAGCAGGCGGGGCACGGATGCGAGGTGCTCGAGCGCCGACTCGGTCGCCTCGGTCGCCGGGTCACCGCCTGCTGCGGCGAGCGGGTTCCCGCTCATGCGCCGTCTCCTTCGCTACCGTCGTCGAGATCGGTCGGTGGACCTGAGCGGGCCGCCTTGCCCGCTCCCCGGTTCGCCTTCGGGAGGGCGAGACGCTCGGACGGGGTGGTGAGGGTCTCGAGGAACGACGACGACCAGCGGGCGACATCGAACTCCTGCACGCGCTTGCGCAAGGCGCGCATCCGTCGTGCCCGTTCGGCCTGCGGCATGCCCGCGGCCTGCATCATCGCCTCCTTGAGCCCCTCGATGTCGTGGGGGTTCACGCGGAGGGCGGTGCGCAACTCGTCGGAGGCACCGGCGAACTCGCTCAGCACGAGCACTCCGTCGTTGTCGAAGCGGGTCGCCACGTACTCCTTCGCGACCAGGTTCATGCCGTCGCGGAGCGCGGTGACCAGCATGACGTCGGCGGCGAGGTAGAGCGCCACCATCTCCTCCCGCGGGTACCCGTGGTGGAGGTAGCTGATCGCGGTGTGACTGATGGTGGAGTAGTCGCCATTGATGCGGCCGACCGTCAGCTCGATCTCGTCGCGCAGCATCTGGTAGGTGCGCACCCGCTCCCGGCTCGGGCTCGCGACCTGCACCAGGGTGACGTCTTCGACGTCGAGCTCACCGTCGGCGAGCAGCTCTCCGAACGCCTTCAGCCGGTGGCCGATGCCCTTGGTGTAGTCGAGACGATCGACCCCGAGCATGACGACGGAGGGGTTGCCGAGACCCTCACGGATCTCCTTCGCCCTGGCCTGGATGTCGGGGCGGCGGGCGAGCTCCTCGAAGCGGGCGGCGTCGATGGAGATGGGGAAGGCCTTCGCGACCACGGCGCGCACCGGCTGGTCGCCCTGAACGTTCGAGATGCGGTGCTTCGCGCTCGCCACCTCTTCCTCGGCGACGAGCGGCACGTCGATGACCGAGCCCTTGGTCTGGTACCCGAGCAGTCGCCGCACGGCGCGGGTGAAATTGCCCGCATCGGCGCTGCGCTGGAAGCCGATGACATCGGCACCGAGCAGGCCCTCGATGATCTGTCGGCGCCACGGCAGCTGGGAGTAGATGCCGTATGCCGGAAAGGGAATGTGGTTGAAGAAGCCGATGGTGAGGTCAGGTCGCAGCCGCCGGAGCATCGTCGGCACGAGCTGGAGCTGATAGTCCTGCACCCAGACCGTGCCGCCCTCGGCGGTGACCTCGGCCGCCCGGTCGGCGAAGCGCTGGTTGACGGCGACGTAGCTCTCCCACCACTCGCGGTGGTAGGCGGGCGGCGCGATGACGTCGTGGTAGAGCGGCCACAGGGTGTCGTTCGAGAAGCCCTCGTAGTACTCCTCGACCTCCTCCGGTGAGAGCACGACCGGAACCAGGTGGATGCCGTCGTGCTCGAAGGGCTCGACATGATCGTCGGGCTGACCGGTCCATCCGATCCAGGCGCCGTCGGCCTGCTGCATCACGGGCTCGAGGGCGGTGACCAGCCCGCCCGGGGAGGTGCGGAACGCGGGTTCGCCCGCTCCGTCGGAGATGCGATCGACGGGGAGCCGGTTCGAGACCACGACGAAGGTGAACTCCCCGGCGAGGTCATCGCCGGAGGTGGACGCTGAGGAGCTGTCTGAAGAAGCCATGTCTCCTCGCGAGTCTACCCGGGGTCGGGTCGGGGTAGTTTGGTGGCATCGACGAGAGAGGACGGCCGTGCGCAAGTACATCCTGAACACGAGCATCATCAGTTCGGTCATCGGCGCCGTGTCGGCCGTGCAGACCACCCGCAAAGGTCCGCGCGACTGGAGGCTCGTGCTCATGTGGGTCAGCTGGGCCATCACCGTCGCTCTCGCCATCGGCAGCGTGATGGAGCAGGACGAGGACGCTCGCGAGCTCGAACAGCGCTGACCCCACCGAAATCCGTTCCCCACCTGCGATTCGCTCGCCCGGTGCGGCGTGTCGACCCCGCCGATGTCACCGGCGCGGCGCACACTGTTCACAGGTGGCGGAGAGGGAGTTGCGATGATCGGATGGCGCCGGAAGGCCAAGGCGGTTCGCGAGAGCGCCGTCAGCCAGGAGCGGCTGTACGAGCTGGTCAATCAGACCCTCATGGAGAACTTCGGCCCTCTGGGCTCCTTCGCCATCACCCGTCGCACTGCCGTCGACACCGACGACATCTTCCACACCGCGCTCGCCCGCTCGGTCGCCCACGACATCGTGGCGAACCTGGCCGAGCACGGCATCGTGGTGAGCACGGCGGCGGGTGAGCGCGCTGCCGCAGCCGCGGCGGTCGCCGCCGCCTCGGCGCCCCGGGCCGGTGCCTCCTTCGCCGCGACGGGTTCGACTCGTTCCACGAGGCCGTGGCTCGCGCCCGTCGAGTCGGTTCCGGTTCACCGCGACCTCGCCAGGGCGGTGTCGGCGGCGACCCGCTCCGAGACGTCGCTGGAGCCTGCCGCCCGTGTCTCCGCGACCGCCCGTCCCGCTCCGGCCACGGAGATCCCCGCCTACCCCACCACCGCGCACGGTGTCGTCATCGGCGAGCGCCCGCTGATCGACGGCCCCGACCCGCTCGACGACGACGCGATGCGCTCCCTCGTCGCCCACCACCACGACGTCGAGGCAGCGGTCGCCGAGAAGGCGGCCCGCACCATCGCGATCTGAGCCCGCCCCGCGGCCGCGAGCGGTGAGGCGGGGTGACGGATACCCCGCCACCCCGGCCATTCAGCCGATTTGAGCCCAGCCGGCCGGTCCCGCGCTGCCCGCCGGGTACTCGTCGAGCGGAACCTCGTCGGCCTTCCACGCCGCGATGACCGGGGCGAGGATGCGCCAGCCCTCCACCGCCGAGTCCCCGCGCACGCTGAGCGTGGGGTCTCCGTCGAGGATCCCCGCGAGCACCTCGCGGTAAGCCAGCAGCTGGCCGTCTCCGAAGGTCGCGTCGAGGCTCGCCCGCTCGAGTTCGTAGGGGTCGCCGGGGCCGTTGATGTCGATCTCGAGCGACATCGCGTCGGGAGCGAGGTAGATGCGCAGCACCGTCGGCGAGTTGACGCCGGTGAGCCCTTGCGGCACCTGCTGGGCGGGCTTGAAAGTGATGACGATCTCGCGCCGACGCTCGCCGAGCGCCTTGCCCGAGCGCAAGGTGATGGGCACCCCCGCCCAGCGCCAGGTGCGCACCTCGAGGGCGACCTCGGCGAGGGTCTCGGTCTCGCGTGCCGGATCGACGCCCTGCTCGGCGACGTAGTCGGGCAGCTGCCGACCGTCGATGGTGCCCGCCGTGTAGCGGGCGCGGCGGCTCGATGCCACGGGGTCGTCGCCGAGGAGGTGGGTCGCCCGCAGCACGAGCTCCTTGGCGTCGCGCAGGTCGTCGGAACCGAGCGTCGACGGAGGCTCCATGGCCAGCACGGCCATCACCTGCAGCAGGTGGCTCTGGATCATGTCATCGAGGGCACCGGCCTTGTCGTAGTAGCCCGCACGCCCCTCGAGGCCGAGCTGCTCGTCGTAGACGATGTCGACCGAGGCGATGTGGTCGGAGTTCCACAGCGGCTCGAAGATGCGGTTGGCGAAGCGAAGGCCCAGGATGTTGAACACCGTCGAGCGGCCCAGGAAGTGGTCGACGCGGTGGATCTGGTTCTCGGGCACCAGTTTCGCGAGCTCTGCGTTGAGTGCGACGGCGCTGGCGACGTCCATACCGAAGGGCTTCTCGAGCGCGAGGGTGAGGCCGGCGGGGAACGGGATCTGGTGCAGGGTCGTCACGACGGCCGCGGCGACCGCCGGCGGGAGGGCGAAGTAGATGGCGGGCGTGCCCTTCGCCATGCCGAGAACCTTGCTGAGCTCGTCGGGGTCGGTGACATCGGCCTTCACGTAGCGGGTCGAGGCGAGTACGGAGTCGACGGCGGCACCCGAGGCGTCGACCTCGGCGAACGACTTCTTCACCACGTCGCGCCACTCCTCGTCGCTCCACTCGACTCCACCGGCGCCGATGAGTTCGAGCCGGCGCCGGGGCTGATCGGTGAGCAGCTGGGCCAGGCCGGGCAGCAGCAGGCGGGCCGTGAGGTCGCCGCTGGCGCCGAAGATGAGGAGGGTGTCGACACGTTGCGTGGAAGCCGTCATGTGTCTCACAGTAGCGACTCCCCCGCGCGGAGCGGCCGAGCATCCGCTGTACTGCTCAGCGTGCCGGGCGCGGCCCGGACCAGGTGCCGTGTGGGCCCGAATGAAAAGAGCAGGGGCGACCACCCGAAGGCCGCCCCTGCTCACGGACGCCGGCTGCGATCATCACGCGAGCCTCGAGACCTGGAGCTGACGAGTGAACCAGGAACGGCCGACGATCGGCGCGAGAACCCGCGCTGATGGATGACCCGCTCAGCGCCTGACACGATTCTCGCCGCCCCACGCCCCGGGGTGTGATGAGTAGTTTCTACCCGATCGACGCATCCCTGATCGACGGCTCGGCGGCTCGACGCCTCGGATGCTCTGTGGCTCGACGCCTCGGTGGCTCGGTGGCCCGGTGGCTCGGTGGCTCGGTGGCTCGGTGGCTCACCGTCCCACCGGGCTCGTCTCGTACGGGCTCTCGACCTGCAGGGCCCGTAGCTCGCCGGCGAGCTCGCGACGACCCGAGATGCCGAGCTTCTTGTAGATGCGGCTCAAGTGGTTGTCGACGGTGCGCACCGAGATGCCGTACTGCTCGGCGAGTTCGGCGCTGGTGCGGAGGGCCGCCGCGCCCGAGGCGAGCTGCCACTCCCGGTCGGTGAGTGGCATCACCCGCGGATGCAGCAGTCGACGGTGCTGGGCGATCGCCACGCCGGCGCTCACCGTCCAGCCGTCGGCCAGACGGATGGCGTGCGATGCACGCGCCGCGTCGCCCGTGCCCTCCGCCACCCACCGTGCCGCGTCGATCGCCGGCCCGAGCAGCCCGCGCTCGGCGAGCGCCTCGGCCACCGGAAGCACGTCGTTCCGGCTGAGCACGGCACGGGCGTGGGCCTCGCAGAGGGGCAGCGCGTCGCGCACCGCCGAGAGGTACGGGAGGGTGACCGTCGCGCCCACCACGGGGTCGATGCGCACCGCCTCGTAGGCGACGAGGGCGGCGAGGTAGCGGTAGCCGCCGGCTTCCGCGGCGGCAAGAGCCGGCACGACGCTTCGGGCGGCGAAGCCTGGTCTGCCCGACGCCGAGGCCACCCAGGCGCGCGCCAGGGCCGCGTAGAGCTCGACCTTCGCGTCGCGGAACCCTGCCGAACCCACCTGGTCGAGCCAGCTGCGGGCGATGGCGAAACGGCCCGTGCGAGCCGCGATCGCCGCCGAGAGTGCGTCGGCGACGGGGAGCAGGCCCGCGATGTCGCGCCAGACGAGGTCGCGGCGCCCCGAGGAGATGTGCTCCCAGGCGCGGGCGGGAGATCCGGTGTGCAGCTCGATCATCGCGAGCACGAACTTCCACAGCCCGCGGGCGCTCGGGTTGCCCTCCTCCGCATGCGCCAGGTGGGCGAGCGCAGCCTGCCGCGCCTCGGGGAACCGCCCCGTGAATGACAGGACGAGCACGCGCGAGAGCTGCAGCTGGTCACGGGCGTTCGGCAAGTCGACGGCGAAGCGGTCGCAGGCCTCGAGGCCGCGATCGATCGCGCGGTCGGCGAGCCGCAGATCGCCGCCCATGGTCTGCAGCATGGCCGTGAGCAGGAGCAGGTTGAGGTCGGCCGGCGTCGCCACCTCGCCGAGCGGGTGGAGAGGAGGCGGCACGGCCTCCCCCACGCCCCTACCGGCACCTGAAGCCGCGCCCGGGAGACCCGGCGTGCCCGGGATGCCTGCCATGAGCCGCCACCGTGCCGCCTCGGCTTCGACGAGCTCACGCGGCTCGCCTGCCTGGAGGCGGCGCAGTGCCTCGTCGGCCCGCTGGAGTGCGAGGTCGGGACGCAGGGTTCTGAAGGCGAGGTGGTTGCCCTCGGCGAGCGCCAGCCGCGCGGTGAACCCGTCGAGCTCTTCGCCCGCAGCACCCCCCGTGTCGAGCGCCGCCCAGGCCGCGGCGAACCGCTCGCCTGCCGACTCGAGTTGTCCGATCTGCGAGTGGGCCTGCGCCTGCACGTACTCACCGCTCGCCCGCAGCAACGGGTCGCCGCCGGCGCCGGTGACCGCGTGCTCGCCGAGCGTGATCGCCGTCGTGTAGCGCTGAGCAGCGAGTTCACCATGGGCGAGGTCGAGCAACCGGCGGGCGTCGACGGGCTGACGGGCCGAGAGCTGCAGCAGGGTGCGCCGCACCCGGTGATCGGGGTAGCCGTCGAGCATGTCGGCCCCGGCCGCACAGAAGCCGGTGCGCCAGAACTCCGAGACCGTGCTCAGCACGACGGGGGCGAAGAGCGGATGCGCGAGCGACACCCAGATACGCCCGTCGGCCGACCGCGTGGTCACGAAGCCCTGCTGCTCCGCGAGCGCCGCCGCCCTCTCGGAGGCGCCCGAGGTGCCGGCCTGCTCGACCGGGAGCTCGCCGGCGACGGCGAGCAGCGTGAGCAGGTCGCCCACGAGATCGTCGACGGCGAGCGGGTCGGCGGGGAGCGACGCCACCACCTCGCCCGAGAGATGCGGCCAACTCGTGCGCCACGGAGCACCGGGGTCCCGGAGGTCGTCGGCGCCGATCGCCGCCTCGGCGAGCGCGACGAGGGTGCGCGTGCTGCCGGCGGCGAGCCGGTGCATCTCCTCGGCGGCGGTGGGCCCGGCACTCGGGCCGAGGATGTCGTTGACCACCGAGTGCGCCTCAGGCACGGAGAGCGGGGCGAGCTCGACGACGTGCCGCGCCCGGGCGGCGAGGCGGCCCGCTGCGGCCGGCATGCCCGTCGACGACGGGTAGGACAGCAGCAGCGTCACCCCGGAGTCGGCGAGCTGCTCGAGCACGCACAGGGTCGAGGAGTCGAGCAGGTGCGCGTCGTCGGCGACCACGATCAGCCCGTGGGCCGCGGCGGCCCGGTGCAGCGCGATCATGAGTTCGCTGCTCGACCTGCCCACCGCATCCGTCTCGCCGATCGACGCCACCGCATCCGTCGGCGTGGGGGTGAACTCGGCGATGGCCGGAGCGAGCGCCCCGAGCGGCACGGCGGTCAGCTCGGCGCGCCCTCGCACGACGACGACTCGACGGCCGTCCGTGACGGCGGCCGCCGCGGCGTCGACCACGGCGGTGCGCCCCACGCCGGGCGCGCCCGTCACGGCGGCGACGGTCGGTGCCTTCGCCGGGGCGAGGGCTGTGGAGACCTGCGTGAGCGCACGGTCGCGGCCGTGCAGGCGGGTGGTGCCGGCGGTGAGCACGGCGTTCTTCGTTGATGCCATGGGTGCGGTGTGCTTTCTCGGTCGTACCGGTGGGTGGCCGGCGGAGCGGATGTGCGTCGGATTCGGTCTGAATCGCTCGGGTATGAGTAGGTTTTACTCACCGATCGGCGCCCGCGTGGCCTTCTCCTCCGGTGTTACGTAGTCGCGGCGACAGAGATACGTAGCACTGCGCAGGCCAGGTCGCGCGACGGCCCGGCGAGCGCCTATCGTTGTCGCGTGACCAGTGGCACCCGCAGACTCATCGTGCTGCTCCGCATCGCCTACGTCACAGGCGCTGCCCTCTTCCTTGTCGACGTGCTCATCAACGTGGGGCTGCGCATCCTGATCGCCGCCGAGGTGGTGTCGTTCACCGAGGCGAGCGGCCCCATCTTCACCGCGATGGACTGGATCGCCATCGTGGCCTTCATGTTCGCGGCACTGGGAGCGATCGCCACCGTGGTGGCCACCTCGGAGCTCACCCGGGAGTCGGGGGGCGACTCGTTCGAGCTCGAGCGGCACTGAGTTCCGGATGCACGCTCCGCCCTCACCGTGGACTCCCGGTCGTCGGGAACACCCGAGGCGGTCGGGCTGACGCCGTTCTGAGCGAGGCACGCACCTCGAGGTGCCTTTTGTAACCGCTTTCCAACGGACTCATCATGTTGCTACGCACTCATCGTGCGGTTGGGCGATTCCCACGCCCGCATCCGTTCGGTGATCGCATTTCACACATCGACATCGAGAACACGGGAGCATCATGCCCACCATCGCCATCATCGGCGCCGGCCCCGGTCTGGGGGCGGCACTCGCCCGCACCTTCGGATCGAAAGGGTTCGACGTCGCCCTCGTCTCTCGGAACGCCAAGAAGCTCGACGCGCTCGTCAGCGATCTCGCCGCCGACGGCATCAACGCGGCGGGCTTTCCCGCCGACGTGCTCGACCGCCCTGGGCTCCGCGCAGCTCTGATGGCGGCGAAGGAGCACTTCGGCGGAATCGACGTGCTCGAGTATTCGCCCGCCGACGCTTCAGCGGGGCCGCTGGCTCCGGTCGACATCCGCGAGGCCACCCCCGAGAACGTGCAGCCGCAGATCGAGTACTACCTGTACGGGGCGATGACCGCGGCAGATGTGGTGCTGCCCGAGCTGCTGGCCGCCGGTGCGGGCACCCTGCTGTTCACCACCGGGGCGGGGTCGATCTACCCGGTCGCCCGCTACGGCAACGTGACGGCGGGCGGGGCGGCGCTGCGCAACTGGGCGCTCAACCTTGCCGAGGCTCTGGCAGGAACGGGAGTCCACGTCGCCCATGTCGCGATCGCGCTGATGATCGCCGAGGAGGCGCCGGCCCCGGGCGTGGACTTCCTCCCGGCCGACGACATCGCGCCGCTCTATTGGGACGTTCACCACACCCGTGCCGTGCACGAGCTCGTCGTGAGGAAGTAGCCGACCGCTCGCGATCGCGGCGCACGGCAGCGGGGCCGGCACGCCCCTGGGGGTGGCTCACCGAGAGGGCTTCCTCGGGGGTGCGTCTGTCCAGCGCACCCCGCGACGTCGCGACGCCGCGAATCCGGCGCAGAACGCTCCCACTCCGACACCCACGAGCACCAGGGCACCACCTACGAGACGGGCTGACGACGAGACGAGACAGACCGCACCGACGACCAGAAGCGCGATCGAGAGCACCCCGAACACGAGGAGCCACCGATCGACGGTCATTCCGTCACCGCTGGGGCGGCTCGGACCGTTCGGCATGCTGTGACACCCATCTCTTCGATTGCCGCACGCTGAGCTGATCGCCGATGTCGAGTTCGTGCAGCGGGAACTCGGTGACCGCGTCGACGCCGTCGAGGATGACACGCAGGTAGTCGTCGCTCGTGGAGCCCACGATGACACCCTGGAGGCCGGTGGCGATCACCGTGAATCGGGTTCCGGGGAGGTTGCGATAGGGCAAAGCGATTCCTGTCTCTCAGAAGAGACCGAGACGGCCACGACGTTCCTCGCAGCATATCCGGGAGCCGTGCTTCCCGCGGCCGTCGCGGGCGCGCCCGGTGTGCGAGTGTGCGCTTACAGGACAACGAGCAGAGCGAGACGGCCCGCCAGCGGTGCGCGGCGGATCGTCGCAACCGACGCCTTACAGTGCGGGATGACCATGAGCATCCGACTGCGGCAGGGCACGACCGGCGACAGGGAACAGTGCCTCGCCCTCTGGGTGGCCGCGTGCGCCGCGCGCGACGGTCGCGCCGTGGAGGGGGTGGCCGACCGGGCGAGGCCCAAGTTCGACGAATGCGTCAGCTGGCTGATCGCAGGCGACCGCGATCGGGTCGACGGGTTCGCCCTCTCCACCAGGCTGCGCAGCGGCCGAGGGGCCGATCCGTACGACGCAGCGGTACTCGGACTGATCGCAACAGAACCAGAGAGACAAGGCCGCGGCCTCGGCCGTGCGCTCCTGCGCGCTGCGAGCCGCGACCTCGCCGCTCTCGGCTACGGGCGGGCCGTGCTTCACGCCCGCCTCGACAACGCGATCGCTGTCCATCTCTACGAGAGCGAAGGCTGGGTGCCCAGCGGCGAGGTCTACGAGCATCCGCTGTGGAGGCTGCCCACCCGCGCGTTCGTGAGAACTCTGCGGACAGCCTGAGCACGTCAGAGGGTGCCGATGTCCACGAGCACCCACCCGCCACTGGCTGCGAGGAGTGACGACGAGTCGGGCGCAAGAAGTCCCGGATCACTGCGGTGCGCCACTCCGTCAAAAAGGATGCAGGCTTCTACACGCGGCGGAATGGCGGGCGAGAACGCGAAAGGCCCCGATCCCTGCACGTGCAGAGAATCGGGGCCTTTGTCGTGTGGTGCACCCCCAGGGACTTGAACCCTGAACCCACTGATTAAGAGTCAGTTGCTCTGCCGATTGAGCTAGAGGTGCGTGGCCCGAGCGGGCCAGTCGTCAACATTAGCATGCTCGGGCGGGGTGCGCGAACCGGTCAGGATGCGGCGCCCTCGAGCGAGCCGGAGACCTTGTTGGAAGGGTCGTAGACGAGGCAGAGCACCTCGTGGTCTCCGCCCTTCGTCCACGAATCCGCGGTCGGGGTGAGGTGGTTGAAGTCGTACGCGGACTGCTCGTAGGGAATGCCGATGAACGTCGCGAAGGAGGCACCGCAGCCGTTCGTGGCCGCCTCGTCGACCGCCTCGTCGCCGGGGTAGTCGTCGCCCGGGATGTCGAAAGCCTCGTAGACCTCGTAGTCGTGCGCGGCCGCGCAGTCGACCTTCTGCACGTCTTGCACCGACTGCGACTCCCCCTCGTCGAAGCAGTCGCCGACGGAGAGCAGGAAGACGTCGGTGGTCTCCGAGCCGGCCGGCGCGGAGTCTGAGGTCGCGGGAGAGCCGGGGCCGTCGTCGCTCGACGGGGTGGGCAGTGTGATGCAGCCGGCGAGGGCGACGAGAACGACGCCGGTGAGGCTGGTGAGGGCCGCTGTGCGGAGGGTGCGGTGCAGGGAATGGAGGGTCATGGGGGTAGGTTCCCAGGGATCGGACGGGGTGGGTTCTGAGCAATTTCTACTCAAGGGATCTTCCCGGACGGGGATCGTCCATCGCGACTGCCGAGCCCTGGGATACTGGAGGCATGACCGACACGACAGCGCGCCTCCAGGCCGGCGACACCGCCCCCGAGTTCACCCTCGTCGACGAAGACGGCGTCTCGCGATCGCTCGCCGACTACCGCGGCCAGCGGGTCATCCTGTACTTCTACCCCGAGGCCGGCACCCCCGGGTGCACCACCGAGGCCTGCGACTTCCGTGACAACCTCAACTCGCTGAAGAGCGCCGGGTACACCGTGCTCGGGGTATCGCGCGACAAGCCCGCGAAGCTCCGCGGCTTCGTCGACGAGCAGGGGCTGAACTTCACCCTCCTCTCCGACCCCGACTCGGCCGTGCACGAGCTCTACAGCGCCTGGGGAGAGAAGTCGCTCTACGGCAAGACGGTGGTGGGCGTCATCCGCTCGACCTTCGTCATCGACGAGCAGGGCGTCGTGACGCTCGCTCTCTACAACGTGAAGGCGACCGGCCACGTGGCGTCGCTGCGTAAGAAGCTCGGCATCGACGCCTGAGGCGTCGGGCGGGAGCCCGGCGGCACCGCCGCCCTTCCGCTGCAGAAGGATGCGCGGGGCTGGTCAGAGCCGCCGGGTCGCCGCGACGACGGTCGGCGAGAACAGCAACACCAGGCTGAGCACCGCAGGGACGAGCAGGTACCAGCCCACCTCGGGTGACGCCACGAGACCCTGGAAGCACCCGATCGCGATCACGATCTGGAGGAGCTGCCAGACCAGGGTGGCCGCCCTCGTCCACGGCCTGGCACGGAGCGTGTGAACAGCGACGAACGCCAGGAAGACGGCGGCGATCGCCGCCAGCACGAGGATGGCCATCGCGGTCTCGTACGACGCCGGTCTATCGGTGAGAAGCTCGACGACGAGCCACAGCACGACCCCCGCCATCACGAGTGCCTCGGCACCGACGATGATCGCGAGGAGCACCAGCAGCACCGGCCGACGCGCCGGTCGAGCACCTGATGACACCGAAGATTCATCCGATGTCGGAGTGTCGTTCATCTCGTCGGTCATGCCCGTACTCCATAGAAAAGCCTTGATTTTGCAAATACCAGTATGCGACCATATTCGAGGTCAATGTTGCTCACAGTGACGTGAGCGGGTGCAGCCTCCTCTGGCTGCAGCGTCCACCGTGCCATTGACCTTCTCACCCGAATCACCTGGTCATTCGACCGATGCACCCTGGCTATAAGGAGCACCCGCTTATGGATTGGCGCGACAAAGCCGCCTGCCTGACCGCAGACCCCGAACTGTTCTTCCCCGTCGGGAACACCGGGCCTGCCGTCGACCAGATCGACAAGGCCAAAGCCGTCTGCGCCCGCTGCTCCGTCACCGAGGTCTGCCTCCAGTACGCCCTCGAGACCGGTCAGGACTCCGGAGTCTGGGGTGGCCTCAGCGAAGACGAGCGCCGCGCGCTGAAGCGTCGCGCCGCAAGGGCGCGCCGCGCCTCCTGATCGTGCAGGCGCTACCGCGCCCGCCGCGAACCTGGCACTTCGCGCACGCCGCAAGGGCGCGCCGCGCCTCCTGATCGTGCAGGCGCTACCGCGCCCGCCGCGAAGCTGCCGCTTCGCACGCCGCGAGGGCGCGCCGCGCCTCCTGATCGTGCAGGCGCTACCGCGCCCGCCGCGAAGCTGCCGCTTCGCACGCCGCGAGGGCGCGCCGCGCCTCCTGATCGTGCAGGCGCTACCGCGCCCGCCGCGAAGCTGCCGCTTCGCACGCCGCGAGGGCGCGCCGCGCCTCCTGATCGTGCAGGCGCTACCGCGCCCGCCGCGAACCTGGCACTTCGCGCACGCCGCAAGGGCGCGCCGCGCCTCCTGATCGTGCAGGCGCTACCGCGCCCGCCGCGAAGCTGCCGCTTCGCACGCCGCGAGGGCGCGCCGCGCCTCCTGAGCCGCCGCGCCACCTGAGGGTCAGGGCTTCTTCAGCCACCTGAACGGGATCTCGATCGTCACGACCGTTCCGCTGCCCACCATCGTGTGCCAGTCGATCGTGCCGCCGAGCTCCCCCTGAATGAGCGTGCGCACGATCTGGGTTCCGAGCCCGGAGCCGACCTTGCCCTCAGGCAAACCGGTTCCGCTGTCCTTCACCTCGACCGTCAGCGTTTCCTCCGAACGGGTGGCGACGATCTCGACCTCGCCCTCCTGCCCGGCGAGCCCGTGCTCCACGGCGTTCGTGACGAGTTCGGTGAGCGCGAGCGCGAGCGGCGTGGCGTACTCGCTCGGCAGCACCCCGAAGCTCCCCGACGACTTCGGATGCACGGTGGTGTTGTGCGCCGACGCCACCTCCGCGACGAGCAGCAGCACCCGATCGAACACCGTGTCGAAGTCGACCCGCTGATTGAGCCCCTCCGAGAGGGTGTCGTGCACCACGGCGATCGCGGCGACGCGGCGCATGGCCTGGGTGAGCGCATCCCGAGCCTCGTCGGAATGCGTGCGTCGCGCCTGGATGCGCAGCAGCGACGCCACCGTCTGCAGGTTGTTCTTCACCCGATGGTGGATCTCGCGAATCGTCGCGTCTTTGGTGATGAGCTCGCGCTCCTGGTGCCGCAGCTCGGTGACGTCGCGGCTCAGCACGATCGCCCCGAAGCGGTGCCCGCGGGTGCGGAGCGGGATCGCGCGGAGCGACACCGTCACGCCCCTCGCCTCGATGTCGGTTCGCCACGGAGCCCGGCCGGTGACCACGAGGGGCAGCGACTCGTCGACGATGAGCCTCCCGCTCAGCAGACCCGTCGTCACCTCGGCCAGCGACTGACCTTCGAGCTCGCCCGCGAAGCCCATGCGGTTGAAGGCCGAGAGGCCGTTGGGGCTCGCGAAGGTGACGATTCCGTCGACGTCGAGCCGCATCAGACCGTCGGATGCGCGGGGGGCTCCACGGCGAGGGCCTGTCGGTGCACCGAGGTCGGGGAAGTCGCCCGCCGCGATCATGGCGAAGAGGTCGTTCGCGCACTCGTTGAAGGTGAGCTCCTGGCGGCTCGGCGTGCGGGCCTCGCTGAGGTTGGTGTGCCGCGTGATGACGGCGATCGGCCTGTCGGTGGTGGTCTGCTCCGACGCCGACAGTCGCCGGAGCACCGGAACCGCACGCACGCGGGTGGGCGTCTCCTCGTACCAGTCGGGTGCCGCGGTGTCGACGATCTGGGCGCTCTCGAAGGCGTCGGTGACCTGCTTGCGCCATTCGGGCTTGATGGTCTGCCCCACGAAGTCGCGGTAGAACAGCGTCGCCGAGCTCGACGGGCGGGAGTGCGCGACGGCCACGAAGGTGCCGTCGTTCGTGGGCACCCACAGCACGATGTCGGCGAAGGCCAGGTCGGCGAGGAGCTGGCAGTCGCTGACCAGGAGGTGCAACCAGTCGACATCGGCCTCGGTGGAGCTGCCGTGCGTGGAGACGAGGTCGCTGAGTGTTGACACGACCCCTAGCCTACGATGACCCGACTGACGGAGAGATCAGAGCCGAAGACTCCGGGGCGAAGACTCCCGTGGCCGAGTTTCCCTACGAACCGGCCACGGGAGTCGCGTGGCTCCGGCCGGGACTCGGCAGGTCGGGGACGGGTTCCCGGCCGGAAGCTTCGTGCGCTCGCACAAGAGATTCCACCATTCGCGAGTCGCCCGTCGGTATGAGCAGTTTCCACTCATCGGGTCGGTCCGGCAGCGCCGTCCACAGGGCACAAACGCTTCTGGACAACGTCTGTCGACCCTGGTTGAGTGACAACCTCCGACACCGAGTCGAGCTTTTCTCATCGAAAGCTCGACTGCGAGGTCGGAGGGCGAGAACACATGGGGTGACTCGCCGATCGACGTCGAGCTTCGCCGCGGCGGGAGCTCATCAGCACGAAGGAGCTCCATGCCCTCGCACGCGACAGTCCTCGCACCTACGCCTTCGTTCGTCGAGAGTCCGCCGCAGTCGCCACCGCCCCCGCGGCGGCTGCCCGACCCGCGTCCGCTGGCGGAGGCCCTCGCCCGGTGCGTGGTCGAGATCCTCGCGGGCACCCGCGATCTCGATCAGATCGCCCGCTGGCTGACGGCAGAGGTGTATTCGCATCTGCTGAAGCGCGTGGTGCTGTCGCAACGTGCCAGGCGTGTGCGAGCCGAGTCGCCCAGCCGGCCGATCTTCACCATGGGCAGCACGGTCATCTGCGAACCCGAGAGCGGAATCGTCGAGGCGGTCGTCATCATCCACGGGCGGGCACGCTCCCGCGCCATCGCGCTGCGGCTCGAGGCGCTCGACACGCGCTGGAGGGCGTGCGCCGTCCACGTGCTCTGAGTCGCGGTCGACGCGGATCGCGAGGAGGAACGACTGTTCGGCCGCTGTTCACGGCCGCACAGACTCAGCGCTTCTTCTTGCCCTGCGCCCGACGCTGTGCACGGTTGTTCGAACCCCCCGCGCCGGAGCCCGTACCCGAGCCCTGGCTCGGAGCTGAACGCTGGGCCGACGACCCGGCGCCGTCGCCAGAGCCCTGGCGAGCAGTGCCGCCCTGAGCCGGGGCAGCGGCACCGCTGCGGCTGAACGAGCTGGATGCCGTCGGCGTCGCCTTTTCCTCCGCCTGCTGCGCCCTGGCGGTGGCAGCCTGCTCGATCTGCCCCTTCTGGTTGCGCACCTCGACACCGCCGGAGTCGCTCGGCGCCGAGAAGCTCAGCTTCTCCGTGGGGGCTGCCGGCTGGCTGAGCCCCTTCGCCTCGACGGTAGGGGTGCCCACGGCGTTCGGCGTCGCGTTGACCTCGACCTCGAGGTTGAACAGGAAGCCCACGGTCTCTTCGCGGATCTGCCCCATCATCGACTGGAACAGCGCGAAACCCTCACGCTGGTACTCGACCAGCGGGTCGCGCTGCGCCATGGCCCGGAGGCCGATGCCGTCTTTGAGGTAGTCCATCTCGTAGAGGTGGTCACGCCAGCGGCGGTCGATGACCGAGAGCACGACGCGTCGTTCGAGCTCGCGCATGGCGGGCTCGCCGAGGGTCTCCTCGCGGCGCTGATAGGCGAGCTTGGCGTCGGAGAGCACCTCGCGTGTGATGAAGTCGCGGCTCACGCGGCCCTTGCTGCCGGCCTCCGCCACCACTTCGTCGACCGAGATCGAGATGGGGTAGAGCGTCTTGAGCTCGGCCCAGAGCGCGTCGTAGTCCCAGTCGTCGCCGCTGCCGTTGCCCGCGTGGTCGTTGATGATCTCCTCGACCACGTCTTCGAGGAACTTCTGCGCCCGGTCTTGGAGGTTGTCGCCCTCGAGGATGTGTCGGCGATCGCTGTAGATCGCCTCGCGCTGCCGGTTGAGCACGTCGTCGTACTTCAGCACGTTCTTGCGGATCTCGGCGTTGCGGCTCTCGACCTGCGACTGGGCGCTGCGGATGGCGCGCGAGACCACCTTCGACTCGATGGCGAGGTCGTCGGGCACGCTCGAGCGGCCCATCAGGCTCTCAGCGGCGCCGGCGTTGAACAGCCGCATCAGGTCGTCGGTGAGCGAGAGGTAGAACCGGCTCTCGCCCGGGTCGCCCTGACGGCCGCTGCGACCGCGCAGCTGGTTGTCGATGCGGCGCGACTCGTGCCGCTCGGTGCCGAGCACGTAGAGGCCGCCGGCGGCGATGACGCGCTCGGCCTCGGTGTCGACCTCGGCCTTGACCGAGGCGAACACCTCGTCCCAGGCCTCCTCGTACTCCTCGGGGGTGTCGACGGGGCTGAGGCCGCGGGCGTTCATCTCGGCGACCGCGAGGAACTCGGCGTTGCCGCCGAGCATGATGTCGGTGCCTCGACCCGCCATGTTGGTGGCCACCGTGACCGCGCCGTGGCGACCCGCCTGGGCGACGATGGCCGCCTCACGGGCGTGGTTCTTCGCGTTCAGCACCTCGTGGCGCACACCGCGCTTGGCGAGGAGCCTCGAGAGGTACTCGCTCTTCTCCACGCTCGTGGTGCCGACCAGCACCGGCTGGCCCTTCTCGTGGCGCGCGACGATGTCTTCGACGACCTGATCGAACTTCGACTGCTCGTTCTTGTACACCAGGTCGGGCTGGTCGATGCGCTGCATCGGGCGGTTGGTGGGGATGGCCACCACACCGAGCTTGTAGGTCGACATGAACTCGGCGGCCTCGGTCTCGGCGGTACCGGTCATGCCGGAGAGCTTCTCGTAGAGCCGGAAGTAGTTCTGCAGCGTCACCGTGGCGAGCGTCTGGTTCTCGGCCTTGACGGCGACGCCCTCCTTGGCCTCGATCGCCTGGTGGATGCCCTCGTTGTAGCGGCGACCGGCCAGGATGCGGCCGGTGTGCTCGTCGACGATCAGCACCTCGCCGTTCAGCACCACGTAGTCTTTGTCCTTCTTGAACAGCGCCTTCGCTTTGATGGCGTTGTTGAGGAAGGAGATGAGCGGGGTGTTCGCCGACTCGTAGAGGTTGTCGATGCCGAGGTAGTCCTCGACCTTCTCGATGCCGGGCTCGAGCACACCGACGGTGCGCTTCTTCTCGTCGACCTCGTAGTCCTCGTTCGCCACCAGCTTCGTGGCGATCTGGGCGAACTCGTTGAACCACCGGTTGGCCTCGCCCGAGGCGGGACCGGAGATGATGAGCGGGGTGCGGGCCTCGTCGATGAGGATGGAGTCGACCTCGTCGACGATGGCGAAGAAGTGACCGCGCTGCACCATGTCGGAGGCCTGCCAGGCCATGTTGTCGCGCAGATAGTCGAAACCGAACTCGTTGTTCGTGCCGTAGGTGATGTCGGCCTCGTACTGCACGCGACGCTCGGCGGGGGTCTGACCCGCGAGGATGCAGCCCGTGGTCATGCCGAGGGCGCGGAACACACGGCCCATCAGTTCGCTCTGGTAGCCGGCCAGGAAGTCGTTGACTGTGATGACGTGCACGCCCTTGCCCGCGATGGCGTTGAGGTAGGCGGCAGTGGTGGCCACGAGGGTCTTGCCCTCACCGGTCTTCATCTCGGCGATGTTGCCGAGGTGAAGAGCCGCCCCACCCATGAGCTGCACGTCGAAGTGGCGGAGGCCGAGGGTGCGGCGCGCGGCCTCCCGCACGGCGGCGAAGGCCTCGGGCAGGAGGTGGTCGAGGCTCTCCCCCGACTCGTAGCGCTCGCGCAGACGCGGAGTCTCGTCTTTCAGTTCCTCGTCGCTGAGGGCCTGGAAATCGTCTTCGAGGGCGTTGATGGCCTTCGCGTAGGCCTGGAGCTTACGGAGGGTACGGCCCTCGCCGACACGAAGGACCTTTTCGAGTACTGAGGCCACGGAGTCTCTCCCACTGCAGTCGTACCTGGGCGCGTCGCACAGGCGATGACCATACTAGTTGCTCGTGCCTGGGCATCGGCGGGGCGTTCGCCGAGGCTCCGACCGTAGCGGGAGAGCACCCGTGCCGGCGTCAGCGCGCCGCGGCCTCGACGGTCTCGTTCGTGATCTCGGCGAAGGCGGCGGCGTTCTCGTCGAGGGCGATGACCCCGTAGTCCCAGCCCTTGCGCCGGTAGACGACGCTCGGCCGGCCGGACTCCGCGTCGAGGAAGAGGTAGAAGTCGTGACCGACGAGCTCCATGTGGTAGAGCGCGTCGTCGACGGTCATGGGCGTGGCTCCGAAGACCTTCGTGCGGATGACGACGGGGCAGTACTCGTCGGTCTCGGCGGCGTCGCCCGTTTCGGCGTCGGCAGGCGCGTCGTCGACGACGGAGAGCGAGCCCGTGAGCACCTCCACGTCGGCGGGCCTCACGTCGAGCGCGCTGAAGCCGTCGGTGCTGGCCTCGTGCAGGGAGAGCGGCCGGTGCTGACCGCGGTGCACCTTCTTGCGGTCCTTGGCCCGCCGCACCCGCTGCATCAGCTTGGCGAGTGCGAGGTCGAACGCGGCGTACTTGTCGCTCGCGGAGCTCTCAGCACGCACGAGGGGGCCGGGGCCGATGAGGGTGAGCTCGACGCGATCGTCTCCGCTCTGCGAGCCCGTCGAGGTGTTGTGGCGGCTCACCTTGATCTCGAGGGCGAGTGCCTTGTCGGCGAGATGACCGACCTTTTCCGCTTTCTCGCCCGCGTACTCGCGGAAGCGATCCGTGATGCCTAGGTTTCTTCCGGTGATGTTGATTTCCATGGAGACCTCCTAGCCAGTTGTGATGACGCGGATCCTGCACGCGGCGGGAACGTTCGCGCCTTGTGCCGTTCACGCTACCGCGACCTGCACCGCAGTGTCACCGATTAATCACCTGGGCGTCGTCTTGCGTTTGACCGTGTGTGCCAGACACGCCGCCCCGACCACTTGGCCCTCGGCCGCGGAGACCGCCCGCGCCGCCTCGCGGAGCGTCGAACCGGTCGTGACGACGTCGTCGACGAGCAGTACGCGGCGCTCCCGGAGTGCCGCGCCGGCCCGGAGGGCACCGCTCAGATTGCGCCGACGGGCACTGACCGACAGGCCCGCCTGGTCGTCGACCTCGCGGGTCTGGCGGAGCGATCCCGACGCGGCGGGGCGCAGGCCGGCGAGGCGCACCAGGGTCTCGACGGGGCGGTACCCGCGTGCCCGTCGCGCCTGCGCCGACGAGGGGATCGCGACCACAAGCACCGGCGCCGTCGTCTGGCTGAGCACCGACTCGACGGCCGCACGGAACGGCGGCGCCAGCGCTCGCAGCACGCCGGGCCTGCCGTGCTCTTTCGCCGCGCCGAGCAACGCCGACACCACCCCGCCGTAGTCGAGGGCCGCCGTGACCTTGAGGCCGCCGACGTCGACCACCCGGAGCGACGGGTCGAGCGCTCCCCGGCATCGGGTGCAGACGCTGCGGCCGTCGAGGCCGCAGCCAGCGCACGACACCGGGGCGAGCACGGCCGCCGCGTCGAGCAGCCAGGAAGTGAGGAGTGGCGTCATGCCTCGATCCTTCGCGACCGCTCCGCCCCGGCGCGGGGCGGCACCTCATCTGTGGACGAATCCACCACGCCCGCTCCTGGGGAGGAGTCAGTTCTGCACCGCGAGCCTGGTGACCCCGCTCGCCGTCACCTGCCAGGCGCTCCCCTGCTGCTGCAGGATGTCGCCCGTGGCCGTGAGGGCCCGCAGTCCGTCGATGTCGTTCCCGCCTGCGAGGCCGACGGCGTCGGCCGGGGAGCCGAGCGCGGTCATCCTCCCCCCGAGCCGCTGTGCCGTGGCCCTCACCTCCCCCGAGGGGAGCGCGTTCGCCGCCGCGACGCTGAACTGGTCGACCCAGGTGGCGCCCACGGGGGCGCCAGGGGCGCTCATCAGCTCGACGGCCTGGCCGAGCCGCTCGGGCACCCCCTCGGCGTTGCGGATGACGGCGGCGACCACGAGCTTCGGCACCCCGTCGAGCGAGAGCGACGCCACCGCCCTGGTGCCGTCGCGCGACACCTCGAACGAGGTGACACCCGATGCACCGTCCCAGGCCGTCGCGATGTCGATCGCCTGCGAGTCGGGGCCGTAGGCCACGAGCGCCGCCGGGTCGTCGGCCGGCACCGACCACACGTAGCCGAACGGGTCGACAGCGGGTGCGATGAGCCCGGCCCGCTGATCGAGCGGCGAGAGCGCCGCTGTGTTCGCCCCGCCCGCGCCGGCCCTCACGGCGAACACGGCACCGGTCGCACCCTTCACCGCAGCGGTGCCGGAGGTCTCGGAGTACGCGGCCGAGACCGGTGAGAGCGACTCCACCGCGTCGCTGATGCCGTCGACCGGGGACACGGAATCTCCGCCGAGGTAGCCGAACACGCCGTCGCGGAGCACCAGCGGACGGGCGTCGACGCGCGGTGCGGCATCCGGTCGTTTCACCGTCGAGCCCGGGATGGCGACGGTGTTCTGGTCGACGGTGATGGTGACGTTCGAGGCCGAGGCGAGGTCGCGGAGGCTCTCGCTCAGCTGGTACTGCATGCGCTGCAGGTCGTTCACGTCGGCCTGGAGCACGTTGGAGGAGAGCTCGACCTGGGTCTGGCCGCCTGAGGTCACCACGGCCGTGGTGTTGGTGCCGTCGGGGAACGCGGTGACCACGGCGCCCTCGCCGAGCCACGCGGTGGGTCCTGCGAGCAGGGCCTTGACGACCCGGGTGCCGACCGAGGTCGACGACGGGAACCAGCGCAGGTCGGGAACCAGGTAGGTGAAGGTCGGGTCGTAGAAGTAGAGGGCGTGCGAGCTGAACACCTGCTCGAAGAAGACGTCTTCGATGACGATGCCGTCGTCGAGTCCGCTGATGCGCCACTCGCCGTCGACCTGCCGGAAGCTGAACTGCAGGCGGGCGGGCGCGGTGGAGAGGGTCGGGGTGTAGCTGCCGTTCTGGTCGACCTGGGCGACCGGGGCGATGGTGAGTTCGAGCGTGCTGTCGTTGACCTCGGAGGTGCTGCGGTTGCCACTGTCGACCGTGGTCTCGACGTTCGGTTTCCAGAGCGCGGCAGCCTCGTCGGTGAGGTAGCGGCGCGCGATGGCGTAGTCGTCCTGGGGGCTCTTGGCGGCGAGGATGAAGCCGCTCAGGATCTGCTCCTGCGTCGCCCCCGCCGTCGGGTCGGCTGCGAGGAAGATGACGTCGATGTCGTCGTCGGTGCCGACGGCGTCGCCCGCCTCCACCGGCCCCGACCGCGGGATGCCGCTGCAGGCGACCACCGCGACGAGCAGCAGCCCGACGCCGGCGAGCGACAGGATGCCGCGCAGGAGGCGTCTCAGAGTTCCGGTCATGCGCCGCTCCCCCGTTCGTCCCTGATCCCGTCGTGGTGCGGCGGTCGGAGCTCCGCCACCGCGGGCGCCTCACCGAAGGCGTCGTCGGGTTCGAGCGGCAGCGGAGACGAGGCGAACGACCTCGTCTGCACCCGCGGCAGCGTGAGCCGGAAGCAGCTCCCCGCGCCCGGCCGCGACCAGACCTCGAGCGCTCCCCCGTGCAGGGTGGCGTCTTCGAGCGAGATGGCGAGCCCCAGACCGGTGCCGCCGATCGTCCGTTTGCGCGACGGGTCGGCCCGCCAGAACCTGTCGAACACCCGCTCGGCGTCGTCGGCGGTCATGCCGCTGCCGTAGTCGCGCACCGACAGCGCGACCGCTTGCTCGTCGCTGTCGACGCTCACCACGATCGGCCGCCCCTCACCGTGCTCGATGGCGTTGCCGAGGAGGTTCCGCACGATGCGGCGGATGCGTCGCCCGTCGACCTCCGCCTCGAAGTAGCCTCCCGGCGCGACCAGCCTGAGGTCGGAGCCGGCCGCCTCGGCGAGCGACTGCATCTGGTCGATGGCGTCTTCGGCGAGGCGCACGAGGTTCGTGGGCTCGGTGTCGAGGTGCGCCGAGCCGGCGTCGAAGCGGCTGATCTCGAGCAGGTCGGCGAGCAGCAGCTCGAACCGCTCGGTCTGCGTGTGCAGCAGCTCGGCGGTGCGGCCGGTGGCGGGCGGGAAGCTCTCGCGCTGGTCGTAGAGCACGTCTCCCGCCAGGCGGATGGTGGTGAGCGGCGTGCGCAGCTCGTGCGAGACGTCGGAGACGAAGCGCTGCTGCACCTGCGAGAGCTCGGCGAGCTGGGTGATCTGCGACTGCATGCTGTCGGCCATGCCGTTGAACGAGCGGGCGAGGGTGGAGATGACGTCTTCGCCTCGCTCCGGGATGCGCACCTCGAGGTGCCCGGCGGCGAGCTTCTCGCTGGTCTCGGCGGCCATGCGGATGGGCTGCACCACGAGGCGCACGATGAGCCAGGCCACCAGCCCGATGAGCGCCACCAGGGCGAGGCCGCCGAGCCAGAGGGTCTGCTGCACGAACACCAGCGTCTGCTCCGCCTCGGCCAGGTTGTAGCCGATGTAGAGCTCGAAGGCACCGGCGCCGGGGATGGTGAGCGGCGAGCCCACGATGATGCCCGGGTCGGTGCCGCCGTTCTCGTTGGAGAGCTCGACCGACTGCCAGTACTGGGTGCCCTCCGAGTCGGCGGCGACCTGGTCGCGGAGTTCGGGCGTGATCACCCCCGAGGTCGCCAGTTCGGGGCTCGCGAAGGAGAGCACCGTGGTGCCGCCGGTCGTCTGGCCGGGGGTGGCGTAGAGCGCGATGAGTCGGGACGAGGAGGAGGCGATGATCGCCGACTTCGCGGAGTTGAGCAGCGAGATGGTGGAGGCCTCACCGGCGGAGTCGGAGGAGTCGAAGATGGTCTGCGCGGCCCCCGCAGCGTTCTTCGACTCCACCAGCACCTGCTGCAACCGCGACTGGAACAGATCGTTGCCGATGCTCACCGCCATGTAGGCCCCCGTCGCCACGACGGCGAGTGCCGAGAGCACCACGGTGATGACCACCGTGCGGAACTGCAGCGACCGCCGCCACACGCCGACGACGCGACGCGGCCAGCCGCGCCAGTCTCGCCACGCCCGCCCGCGCATCCGGGTCTGCGGCCCCGTCGTCATGCGGGGGCGTTCAGGCGCTGCCGGCGCGGTAGCCCACGCCGCGCACCGTCATGACGATGGTGGGGTTGTCGGGGTCTTCCTCGACCTTGGCGCGCAGCCGCTGCACGTGCACGTTCACCAGGCGCGTGTCGGCCTTGTAGTGGTAGCCCCACACCTGCTCGAGCAGCATCTCGCGGGTGAACACCTGCTGCGGCTTCGAGGCGAGCGCGAGCAGCAGGTCGAACTCGAGCGGCGTGAGGTTGATGCGCTCGTCGCCGCGGCGCACCTCGTGGCCGGCGACGTCGAGCCGCAGGTCGCCGATCTGCAGCAGGTCGGGCGAGGCCTCCGGTGTGGGCCGCAGGCGCGTGCGGATGCGCGCCACCAGTTCCTTCGGGTTGAACGGCTTCACGACGTAGTCGTCGGCCCCCGACTCGAGACCCTTCACGACGTCGGAGGTGTCGGTGCGGGCGGTGAGCATGATGATGGGGGTGCCCGACTCGGCACGGATGAGGCCGCACACCTCGATGCCGTCGAGGCCGGGGAGCATGAGGTCGAGCAGCACGAGGTCGGGTTTGACGTCGCGGAACGCGGCGAGCGCCTCGCCCCCGTCGGCGCAGAAGTGCGGGTCGAAGCCCTCGGAGCGCAGCACGATGCCGATCATCTCCGCCAGGGCGGTGTCGTCGTCGACGACGAGGATGCGAGGATCCATGGGCCGTTCTCGCTCACATTCTTTCGCGGGGCCGGCCCGGGCTCCGTCGCCCTTGGCCCGCCGTCGGGGCTGCTGTTGCGACAAGAGTAGTCGAGCCGTTCGTGGGCCCTCTCGACACATGCCGGGAAAAGTCTGAGGGAGTGTGAAAGCATGGTCGGGAAACACCGGCGGGTCGGAACAGGCGGTGGGGGTTCGGAGGATCACCGATGAGCGAGAACGACAGCTGGACTGCACCGGGTGCCGAGCGGCCGGCGCAGGGGCCGCAGGAGCCCACGCCGGGAGCGCAGGAGCCCGCACCGGCTACCCCTCCCGCGCCTGCAGCGCCTACGCCCACGCAGCCCGCGCCCGCGCAGTGGGGGCCGCCCACGGTGCCGCCCGCGCAGCCCGCGCCCGCGCAGTGGGGGCCGCCCACGGTGTCGCCCGCGCAGCCCGCGTACGGTCAGTACGCGCCCCCGCCGGCCCCGCAAGCCCAGCCCGCGTACGGTCAATACGCGCCCCCGCCGGCCCCGCAAGCCCAGCCCGCGTACGGTCACTACGCGCCCCCACCGGCTCCACCCGCCTACGGGCAGTACGCCCCGCCGCAGGCCCCGCCCGCCTACGGGCAGTACGCGGCCCCCACCGGCGTCCCCGCCTACGCGCAGCAGGGCTACGCCGCCCCCGCGCCCCAGGGGTGGGCGCCGCCGCCGAAGCCCGGACTCATCCCCCTGCGGCCCCTCGGCTTCGGCACGCTGATGGGGGCGCCGTTCCAGGTGGTGCGCCGTAACCCCAAGGCGACCTTCGGCAGCGGCCTGCTCATCCAGCTCATCATCGTGGTGGTGACCGCGCTCCTCGTGGGTGCCGCGGCGGCTTGGGCGATCGGGCGCTCGGTGAGCGTCTCGAGCGCCGACTACGACTCCATCGAGGCCGGCAACGTCGCGGTGATCGTCATCTCGGCGCTCATCCCGCTCGTGCTCAGCGTGTTCGCCTCGGCGCTCCTGCAGGGGGTGCTCGTGCTCGAAGTCGCCCGCGGAACCCTCGGTGAGAAGCGGCGCCTCGGCGAGCTCTGGAAGGCGGCGTTCCGGCGCATCCTCCCGCTCACCGGCTGGCTGCTGCTCTCGGGCGTCGCGATCGTGATCGCCCTCGGCGTGCTCGTGCTCGTCATCGTGCTCGGGGCGACCATCGGCGACGCCGCGCTCGCCGTCGGCATCCTCGTCGCCGTGCTGCTCGGCCTCGGCTTCCTCGTGCTGTTCGCGTGGCTCGGCACCAAGTTCTCGGTCGTGCCGAGCGTCATCGTACTCGAGCGCGTGGGCGTGTTCGCGGCGATGCGACGCTCCTGGGGGCTCACCGCGGGCATGGCGAACTTCTGGCGCACGCTCGGCGTGATCGTGCTGGTGTACCTCATCCTCAACCTCGCCACGCAGCTCATCACCACCCCGTTCTCGTTCCTCCTGCCGATCGTGCTCACGCTCGTCGACCCGAACAACTCGGGTGCGGGAATCGGGGCCGTGGTGGCGGTGTACCTCTTGCTGGTGGCGGTCTCGGTGGTGATGGGCGCGCTGGCCTCGGTCGTGCAGGCGGCTACGGTCGCGGTCATCTACATCGACCTCAGGATGCGCAAGGAGGGTCTGGACATCGAGCTGGTGCGCTTCGTGGAGTCGCGCCACGACGAGGGTTCCGAGACCTGGCCCGACCCGTACCAGCCCGGACGGCAGGCGTGACGCCGCTCGCCCTCGTGACGCGTCTGGTCGCCGCTCCCCCGGTCGAGCCCGACGCCGACCAGGCGCGCGACTGGATCGTCACCGAGCTCGGCAAGCCGCCCTACCAGGCGGCGCGGCCGACCTGGTTCGACCAGGTCTCGAAGGCGATCGGCGACTGGCTGGGCTCCCTGCGTGTTCCCGACGGATCGGGCCTCGGCGGGCTGGTGCCGCTCATCGTCGTGATCGTGGTGGTGGTGCTCATCGTCGTCGCCTTCCTGGTGTTCGGGAGGCCACGACTGAACCGCCGCAGCCGCTTCGAGGCGGGCGCGCTGTTCGGCGCCGACGACACCAGGAGCGCTGCCGAACTGCGGGCCGCAGCCCACCGGGCCGCCGCCGAGGGCGACTTCGACACGGCGATCGAGGAGGCGTTCCGGGCGCTTGCCCGGCAGCTGGCCGAACGCACCGTGGTCTTCACGGCGCCGGGCACCACCGCCCAGGACTTCGCGGCGCGGGCGAGCCGGGCCTTCCCTGCTTCGGCGAGCGAGCTCGAGGCCTGCGCCGGCCTGTTCGACGAGGTGCGCTACCTCGACGTGCCCGGCACCCGCGCCGGCTACGACCGCGTGCGCGCTCTCGACGACCGCGTGCGCGCCGAGCGCCCCGCCGCTCTCGACGCCGTCGAGGCCGAGGTGGTTCGATGACGAAGGCCACCGCATCCGGCCCCGCCCCCTCCGGCGCACTTCCCCCCGCCGCGCCGGCCGAGGCACCGCCGCCCGACGGCACCGTCGAGACCCCGCGCCTGCGCTCGGGCCTCCGGCGCTCGGTGTTCTGGGTCGTCGCCGCCGTCGCCGCCCTCGCCTTCGCCGTTGTCTCGGTGCTGCTCACCTCGAGTGCCGTGCCCGACACCGACCGCTACTCGATCGAGAACGCCGGGCCGAGCGGCAGCCGTGCCGTCGCCGAGGTGCTGCGGCAGCAGGGTGTCGACGTCGTCGCCGCCGCCTCGCTCTCCGAAGCCCGGGCAGCAGCCGCCTCCGCGGGCGGCGACATCACCGTGCTGTTCGCCGACCCCTACGGCTACCTCGAGGGCGACAAGCTCGCCCAGGTGGCCGGACTCGGCACCCGCCTGGTGCTGCTCGAACCGGGCGCGACCGAGCTCGAGGAGTTCGCCCCCGGCGTGCGCAACGCGGGCTCGGCCGAGGAGACCGATCCGGTCGAGGCGGCCTGCGCCCTCCCGGCAGCCGAGCGCGCCGTCGAGATCTCCCGCCCCACGGCCACCTACCGGCTGGTCGGCGAAGGCGAAGGCGAAGGCGCAGACGCGTTCACCTGCTTCCCCTCCTACGACGACGCCTACGGGGTTGTCGCCCTCGACACCGACGACGGCGTCGTCACGGTGTTCGGCGCGGGCGACGCGCTCACCAACGAGTACGCGCCGCAGTACGGCAACGCCGCCCTCGCGCTCGGCGTGCTCGGCGAGAACCCCACCCTCGTCTGGTACCTCCCGGGCTACGACGACCTCGAGGGCGGTGCCCCCGAGACCCTGGGCTCCCTCACTCCCGACTGGGTGACCCCCGTGATGCTGCTGCTCATCGTCGTGGTGATCGCCGCCGGCATCTGGCGCGGGCGGCGCTTCGGGCCGGTCGTCGTCGAGAATCTGCCGGTGACCGTGCGCGCCAGCGAGACCATGGAGGGCCGCGCCCGGCTCTACGCCAAGCAGGCGGCCCACGGGCGGGCGCTCGACGCCCTGCGCATCGGCACGGTGTCGCGCCTGGCGACGCTGCTGAACCTGCCCCGCCACGCCACCGTGGTGGAGGTGAGCCGCGCCGTCGCCGCCGTCACCGGGCGGCACGTCGACGAGGTGCACGCTGTGCTCGTCGCGTCGGTGCCGACCAGCGAGGCCGAGCTGCTGCAGCTCTCCGACCGCCTGCTCGCCCTCGAACAGGAGGTGACGCGTGCCACCCGCCTGCTCTGACCCCCGAACGGATGCGTACGGCCCGGCCCCGCGCATCCGTCGGCCCCGCTCCGCTCCAGAACGAACACACCCCGCACGACCTCCGTTCCTCCGTACAGATAGGACCCCCGGATGACCGACACCACCCCCGCCCCCTCCCCCGCGGAATCCGGCGAGCTGCGCGCCGCCCTGTCGCGCGTGCGCAGCGAGGTCGGCAAGGCGGTCGTCGGCCAGGAGGGCGCGGTCACCGGGCTCATCATCGCGCTGCTCGCCCGCGGCCACGTGCTGCTCGAGGGCGTGCCCGGCGTGGCGAAGACGCTGCTCGTGCGCACCCTCAGTCAGACCCTGAGCCTCGACACCAAGCGCGTGCAGTTCACCCCCGACCTCATGCCGGGCGACGTCACCGGGTCGCTCATCTACGACGCGAAGGCGGGCGAGTTCTCGTTCCGCGAGGGCCCCGTGTTCACCAACATCCTGCTCGCCGACGAGATCAACCGCACACCGCCGAAGACGCAGTCGTCGCTGCTCGAGGCGATGGAGGAGCGCCAGGTGAGCGCCGACGGCGTCACCCGCAAGCTCCCCGACCCGTTCCTCGTGGCGGCCACGCAGAACCCGATCGAGTACGAGGGCACCTACACGTTGCCCGAGGCGCAACTCGACCGCTTCCTGCTGAAGCTCGTGCTCGACCTGCCCGAGCGCGACGTGGAGGTCGCCGTGCTCACGCGGCACGCGGAGGGCTTCAACCCGCGCGACCTCGTCGCCGCCGGCGTCACCCCCGTTCTCGACGCCGACCAGCTGCGTCGCGCGCAGGCCGCTGTTGCCACCGTGCAGGCCTCCCCCGACGTGCTCGCCTACGTCGTCGACCTCGCGAGGGCGACCAGGCAGAGCCCCTCGGTGAAGCTCGGCGTGAGCCCCCGTGGCTCGACAGCCCTCCTCGCCGCCGCGAAGGCCTGGGCGTGGCTGAACGCCTCCCCCGGCATCACCCCCGACCACGTGCAGGCGATGGTGCTGCCGGTGCTGCGCCACCGCATCCAGCTGCGACCCGAGGCGGAGCTCGAGGGCGTGTCGGTCGACGCCATCCTGCGCTCGATCCTCACCCAGGTGCGGGTTCCGCTGTGACGGCGGCCCGCTGATGGCGCTCACCGGCCGGCTGGTCGCGCTCCTGGCCGTCGGCATCGTGCCGGTGGTGCTCCTCGGCGAGCTCTACGGCAGGGCCGCCTTGGCGCTGCTGGGCTGGCTCGCCCTCATCGTGCTGCTCGTGGTGGTCGACCTGCTGCTCGCGGCCTCGCCGCGCAGGGTCTCACTCGACCGCACCCTGCCCGGCCGGGTGCGTCTCGGCGAGACGGCGACGAGCACGCTGTACCTCACCAACACCGGGCGACGGATGCTGCGAGCCGTCGTGCGCGACGCCTGGCAGCCCTCGGCGGGGCCGAGCACGAACCGCTCGCGGGTGGAGGTGCCCGCCGGTGAGCGCCGTGCCGTGACGGTGGCGCTCACCCCTTTCCGGCGCGGGGAGCGGCGCACCGAGCGGGTCACGATCCGCGCGACCGGCCCGCTCGGGCTCGCCGCGCGACAGGCGACGCTGCGCTCGGCCGGGCACATCCGGGTGCTGCCTCCGTTCAACGCGCGCAAGCATCTGCCGTCGCGACTGGCGCGCCTGCGCGAGCTCGACGGGCGGGCGAGCGTGATGATCCGCGGGCAGGGCACCGAGTTCGACAGCCTCAGGGAGTACGTGCGCGGCGACGACGTGAGGTCGATCGACTGGCGCGCCACCGCCCGCCACAGCGACGTGATGGTGCGCACCTGGCGGCCCGAGCGCGACCGCCGCGTCGTGATCGTCATCGACACCGGGCGCACGCAGGCCGCGCGCATCGGCGACGAGACGCGCATCGACACCGCGTTCGAGAGCGCCCTGCTGCTCGCCGCCCTCGCCACCCGAGCGGGCGACCGGGTCGACCTGGTGATGTACGATCGCCGGCTGCGGGGTCGCGTGCACGGAGCATCCGGGCCGGAGCTCCTCTCGCGCATGGTCGACGCCATGGCGCCCGTCGAACCCGACCTCATCGAGATGGACTGGACCGCGGTTCCGTCGCTCGTGCGGCAGGTCACCACCCAGCGTTCGCTCGTCGTGCTCGCCACCGCCATCGACGCGCCGGGCATCTCGCGCGAGCTGATGGCCATCGTGCCGCAGCTCACCCGCGACCACATGGTGGTGGTGAGCTCGGTGACCGATCCGGATGTGGCCGCCGGGGTGATGAGGCGATCCGACCGTGAGGAGGTGTACCGTGCGGCGGCCGCCGAGCGTGCACTCCTCGACGTGGCGCGGGTGACCACCGTGCTCAAGCGGTTCGGCGCCGATGTGATCACCGGGGCGCCCGCCGACCTGCCCCCGGCCCTCGCCGATCGGTACATCGCGCTGAAGGCCGCCGGGCGGCTCTGAGGGTGGGGCCGCCCGGCTCGCGCTAGCCTGCGACGAGCTGGGTGGCGCCGGCCTCGAACTCCTCGAGGTCACCCGTCTGGCCTGCGCGGTACGCCCGGCCGCCGACGAACAGCATGTAGAACAGGAATGCCGCGAGCGCCAGCACGCCGATGCCGATCTTCAGCCACCACGGCAGCGGCGACGGGGTGACGAAGCCCTCGATGACGCCGGAGACGAACAGCACGAACACCAGCCCGATGGCGACGGTGAAGAGGGCCCGGCCGTTCTCGGCGAGGGAGCGGCCGCGGGTGAGCGCCCCCGGCGCCACCCACGCCCAGAAGATGCGCAGGCCCGCCGCCGCCGCCACGAAGATGGCGGTCAGCTCGAGCAGCCCGTGCGGCATGATGTAGAGGAAGAACACGTCGCCGTGACCGAACTCGAACATGACCGCGGCGTTCACGCCGAGGTTCTGGGCGTTCTGGATGATGACGTACGGCACGAAGACGCCGAGTACCCCGAAGGCGATGCACTGCGCCGCGATCCAGGCGTTGTTCGTCCACACCAGGCCCGTGAACGAGGCCGCCGGGTTCTCGGAGTAGTAGTCGACGAAGTCCTCCTCCGCGATCTGCTTGAGGTAGGCGTTGTCGCCGATCGCGGCGAGCACGGACGGGTTCTGCGAGATCCAGACGGCGTAGAGGGCGGCGATGACCACCGTCGCGAGCGCGACCGCGAGGGTCAGCCAGCGAAGGCGGTACAGGGCCGCCGGGAGCTGCACGGCGAAGAAGACCGGGATCTGGCGGAACACGTTCGCCCCCGCACCCGTGAAGCGCAGGCGCGCCCGCGACAGCGAGACCGAGAGCCGGTCGCCGTAGGCAGTCGAGCCCGCGACGGTCTTGATCGCCGAGAGCTGCGTGGATCCCGACTGGTAGCGCTCGATGAGCTCGTCGGCCTCGCGGCCCGAGTAGCCGCGGCGGCGCCCCAGTTCGTCGAGACGATCCCATTCGTCTCGATGCGCGGCGGAGTAGGCGTCGAGGTCCATCTGCTTAGATGATATCCATGACCGGCGCACGCGACGACGAGCTGCTCACCGGCGAGGCCGTCGCCCTCGACGTGAGACCGGCGAGCTTCCTCCTGCGGAGCGCCAGCGGCGCCATCGACCTCGCCGTCTATGTCGGCGCCCTGTTCGCGGGCGTCTACCTCTACAGCATCTTCGCCGCCAGCGGCACCGCCTTCGACCCCGCGCTCGCCCAGGCCCTGTTCATCATGCTCATCGTCGTGTGCCTCGTCGTCGCGCCCATCACGGTCGAGGTCGCCAGCCGCGGCAGGTCGCTCGGCAAGCTCGCCATCGGCGCGAGGATCGTGCGCGACGACGGTGGCGCCATCACGCTCCGGCACTCCATCATCAGGGGCCTCGTCGGCTTCCTCGAGATCTACACCACCTTCGGGGTCATCGCCTTCGTCACCTCGATGCTCAACGGGCGCTCCAAGCGCCTCGGCGACCTGCTCGCCGGCAGTTACAGCCAGCACGAGCGGGTTCCCCGCCCCCTGCCCTTCACCACCCAGGTTCCGCCTGAGCTCACCATGTGGGCGCTCACCGCCGACGTCGCGAAGCTGCCCGACCGGCTCTCCCGCCGCATCGTGCAATTCCTCACCCAGGCGAGCCGCATGACGCCCGCCACCCGCGAACGCCTCGCCTTCGAACTCGCCGGCGAGACGGCGCCCTACGTGTCGCCGCTCCCCGACGTGCACCCGCACGCCTTCCTGCTCGGCGTCGCCGCCATCCGCCGCGACCGCGAGTACACCGCGCTCATGCTCGAAAAGCGCAGGCTCGACCAGGTCGAGCCCATCCTGCACGGTCTGCCGAACGGCTTCCCGGACCGCTGAGCCGCCGCGCTGACGGCTGAGCCGCCGCTCTAGTAGCGGTAGTGGTCGACCTTGTACGGCCCCTCCACCGGAACGCCGATGTAGGCGGACTGCTCGGGCCGGAGGGTGGTGAGCTCCACCCCGAGGGCGTCGAGGTGGAGGCGAGCGACCTTCTCGTCGAGGTGCTTCGGCAGCACGTACACGCCCACCGGGTACTTCTCCGGGGTGGCGTAGAGCTCGATCTGGGCCAGCACCTGGTTGGTGAAGGAGTTGCTCATGACGAAGCTCGGGTGGCCGGTGGCGTTGCCGAGGTTCATCAGCCGACCCTCCGACAGCACCAGGATGCTGCGCCCCGTCGGCAGCCGCCACTCGTGCACCTGCGGCTTGATCTCCACCCGCTCGGCGCCCGGCACCTTGGCGAGTCCCGCCATGTCGATCTCGTTGTCGAAGTGGCCCACGTTCGCCACGATGGCGAGGTGCTTCATCCTCAGCATGTCGTCGACCCCGATGACGTTCACGTTGCCGGTGCCCGTGACGAAGATGTCGACCTCCTCGACCACCGACTCGAGGCGCGACACCTGGAAGCCGTCCATCGCCGCCTGCAGCGCGCAGATCGGGTCGATCTCCGACACGATCACCCGCGCACCCTGGCCGCGCAGCGCCTCGGCGGCGCCCTTACCCACGTCGCCGTAGCCCACCACGAACGCCACCTTGCCGCCCATCAGCACGTCGGTGGCGCGGTTCAGCCCGTCGGGCAGCGAGTGCCTGATGCCGTACTTGTTGTCGAACTTCGACTTCGTCACCGAATCGTTCACGTTGATCGCCGGGAACAGCAGCTCCCCCGCCGCCGCCAGTTCGTAGAGCCGGTGCACACCGGTGGTGGTCTCCTCCGACACGCCTCGGATCTCAGCGGCGATCCTCGTCCACCGGTCTCCGCTCGCGGCGAGGCTGCCGCGCAGGAGCTCCAGCACCACGCCGTATTCCTCGCTGTCGTCGGCCGTGGTGTCGGGCACGCGCCCGGCCGCCTCGAACTCGCGGCCCTTGTGCACGAGCAGGGTGGCGTCTCCGCCGTCGTCGAGGATCATGTTCGGCCCGATCCACGACACCGCGCTCCCCGTCGCCGCCTCCTCGGCGGCGGCCTCCGCCGACCAGTCGAAGGCGCGCTCGGTGCACCACCAGTATTCGTCGAGCGTCTCGCCCTTCCAGGCGAACACCGGCGACCCGGCCGGCGCCTCGACGGTGCCGGTGGGGCCGACCACGATGGCGGCAGCCGCCTCGTTCTGCGTCGAGAAGATGTTGCAGCTCACCCAGCGCACCCGGGCGCCGAGCGCCACGAGCGTCTCGATGAGCACCGCCGTCTGCACGGTCATGTGCAGCGACCCCATGATGCGCGCCCCCGCGAGCGGCTTCGACTCGCCGAACTCCGCGCGCAGCGCCATGAGGCCGGGCATCTCGTTCTCGGCGAGCCTGATCTGGTGCCGGCCCGCCTCGGCGAGCGTGAGGTCGGCGACCTTATAAGGCAGGGCGGTGACGGATGCGGGGGGTGCGATGGTCATGCATCGATTCTCGCAGGTCCTCGCCGCGAGGAGGCTCCGAGCCGCGAGATCGGGGGCGAAGAGCGGCTACTGCGCGGTGACGTAGCGCATGACCTGCCATCCCTGCGGGGCGGAGAAGCGCTCGATGTGCCGGGCGCACAGGTCGTACCCGTGGGGCTGCACGACGGGACTCAAGGGGCCGACGACGACGAGGGAGTCGGCGTAGTCGTAGGTGAGGGTCGTGGTCGCCTCACCGCGGCAGGAGGGCCGCGAGCATTCCCGGTTCGTCATCGCCTCAAGACTAGGCCCGCGCATCCGTCGCCCCCGTGAGGCCGCGCCGGTGACGCCGCGCCGTGTCGCGCTCGCGCCCGTAGACTTGCGGCATGGCTCGATCGCGTAGACAGCCGGCACGTGCCGCCACCATCCGCGCACGCACCCGCAACAGGCACGGTCGCGATCTGCGTTCCTCGGTGGCAGGGCCGCACCTGCCCTTCCTGCGTTCGCGCATCGACCTGTTCGACATGACCGTCGCCTCCACGGCGGAATACCTGCGGAGTCTGTGGCCGAACGAGCTGGCGCAGGTGTCGTTCGAGGTCGCCACGATGCCGTTCGGCGAGTTCGGCTCGCCCGACCACGTCGACCGCTGGTCGGTCACGAAGAACCGGGTCATCCTGTTCCGGCTGCCGATCGAGCGCATGTCGCGCCTTCATCGCGACGACGAGGTGCACCGCAGGCTCGCCATCGAGGCCTGCGTGTTCCGGGCCGTCGCCGAGCTGCTCGGCAAAGACCCGTGGGACCTCGCGCCCGACAGGTTCCACCACTTCTGAGCCCCGGATGCGCGAACGGGGATGCGCGAACGGTATGAGAATCGCGCCGCCGAGGCTGGAGGGAGCTCGATGGCGCGATTCTCATACCGCTCGTGCGCGGCAGCGCGGGTCGCGGCCCCGGCTCAGGGGTAGATGACGAGGGGTGATGCGTCGGGGCTCGGCGGGGCGATGGCGAACGCCGAGGAGCGGCCCTCGCCCAGGTAGTCCACCATCGCCGACACCGGGCCCGACGACGACACGACGTAGCTGCTGCCGGGCTTCAGCGCCACCGAGCGGGCGCCGGGAACGAAGGTGTAGCTCTGCGTCTCGCCGCCGTTCTCGGCGACCGTCACCTCGACGTCAGCATCCGTCGTGTTCACAAGGTGCAGGCGCGGGTTGGGCCCGTCGGCGGTGGCGACCACGAAGTCGGTGCCGAGCTCGTCGAGGGTCTGGTACCAGGCGAAGTCGGTGACGCCGTTCACGAGGGTCGAGGTGCGCGCACCCATGACGATCGGCTGGTCGGACTCGGCCTCGACCGAGTAGGTGCCGTCGGGGATGTCCTGCAGCGGGAACTCGGTGACGATGCCCGGCGTGAGACCGACCTGGTAGTCGGTGCTGGCGCCGCCGTTGCGCTCCTCGGCGACCCGGAGGGTGACCGAGGCGGGCTCGGTGCCCGGCACGAACAGCCGCAGCACGCTCTGCAGGTCGGAGTTGTCGGAGTCGCTCAGCCGCTCGGCGATCGACGAGGTGCCCGAGATCTGCACCCCGGCCACGCGCTGCACCGTGGCAGGCGGTGCCGAGGGGCCGACGAGCTCGACGCCGCCGGGCTCGAGCCCGCGCACCACGCTCTGCTGCACCGCGGCGCTCACCGCACCGACGCTCGCCTCGACGTGGATGACGGGGGTGGCGAGATCGGGAGCGAGACCCGCCAGCGACAGGATGCGCGTGCTGCGGGCGGGCACGTCGATGTTGCGGCCTCCCGGCGCCTCCACGGCGCCGAGATCGCCGTACACCGTGAGGTCGACGACGGCGGGCACGTCGCCGGGGTTCGCCAGCACCACGAAGCTGGTGCGGCCCACGGTGGTGGAGCCGGCTACCATCCAGCTCTCGGACGACGCCTCGCCGCACGAGCTCGCGGCAAGGCCGACGAGCTCGCCCGAGGCGATGGTCTGCGACTGGGCGGCGGCGAAGAGGGTGGCGTCGGCCGACCCCGCGTCGGGCACCGGCAGTGCGATGCGCGAGGGGGCTGCGTCTTCGGTGCTGGTGCGGTCGTCGGGCGAGGCCAGGGGCGTGATGTCGAGCTGCGTCTCGGGCGAGGTGCCGGAGACCACGTCGGCGGTGCCGACGTGCGAGATCGCCGTCGCATCCTGACCGCTGTCGTCGGAGAGGCGCACCAACGGGCCGGCGCAGGCGCGCACCTGCTCGGCGGCCTGGGGCTCGACGGTGAACGAGGCGGGGGTCGCGGTGACGCCAGGGAGGGGCAGCAGGAGTGCCGCCGCGGCGACTCCCCCGGCCACGGCCAGGGTGACCACGCCGGTCGCGATCCTCGCGCCCGTGGCGATGCCTTTAGCGGCCATCGTTGTCACGCTCCTCAGGGTCGGTCGGGGTGGGTTCGCCGGAGCGGTGCCAGTCGGCGTCCTGCTCGTGGCGCTCACGCTCCACGGCGTCGCGCACGCTCACGACGGTCTCGTCGTTGGGGTCGTAATCGGCCGGAACCGCCGGCTCGGCCTGCGGGAAGACGGGGAAGGCCGGCAGGCCTGCCGTCGCCGGCCCGGCCGGCGCGGCGGGTTCGGCGAGCGCGGCGCTCTCGGCGGGCCCGGCGGCGTCGGTCGCGGTGCTGGAGTCCGCAGGCGCGGCGGGTGCGGCAGCGTCGGCGGGTACGGCGGCGTCGGCGTCGGCAGGCGCGGCGGGCGCGGCAGCGTCGGCGGGCGCGGCAGCGGCAGCGTCGGCGGGCGGCGGCAGCGTCGGCGTCGGCAGGCGCGGCGGGCGCGGCAGCGTCAGCAGGCGCGGCGGCAGCGTCGGCGGCGGCGGGCGCAGCAGCGTCGGCGTCGGCAGGCGCGGCGGGCGCGGCAGCGTCAGCAGGCGCGGCGGCAGCGTCGGCGGCGGCAGGCGCGGCGGGCGCGGCAGCGTCAGCAGGCGCGGCGGCAGCGTCGGCGGCGGCAGCGTCGGCGGGCGCCGCGGCCTGGGTCACCGGATGCTCGGTGGACTCCTCAGGATCGCCCGGTTCGGGAGCGTGGGCGTTGACGTGCGCCGAGGCGTGCACCGGCGACAGATCGACCTGCTCGTCGACCGCGTCATCGGTCGCACCCGGATCACCGGCTTCGCTCAGGTCGCCAGACCCGCTGAACCGCGACGCGGGAGCCGTCTCCGCAAACGGCGGAGCGGACGATGCGGCAGCCGTCTCGTGCCGGGCTTCGGGAAGCGACCCCGATGCTCCTGGGGCCTGCCCGTCAGCAGCATCGGAAGCCCCGGCGGCAGGAGTCGCGGAAGCCGGCTCGGCGGCCGGGAGGTCGGTGACCGTGACGCGCGGTGCGTTCTCGTCACGCGCATCCGCTTCGGCCGATCCGGTGGCCGGCTCGGCACCAGGGGCGGCACCTGACTCGGCACCGCTGGAGACGCCCTCGTCGCGATCGCGCTCGGCGGCGGGCAGCGCGATGGCCCCCGCGGCGACCGTGAGGCCGGAGGCAGCCCCCGCGGCGACCGCGTCGCCCGAGGGCGCCTGTGCACCCCCGTGGTGGGCGGCGACGGAGCCGTCGGGCGCCAGGTCGCGCTCCTCGACGGTCTCGAGGGCCTCGGGGTCTTCCCCCACCGGCACCTCGTCGTCGTACTCGTGGGTCTTCTCCTCGGCGAGGCGCTCCTCGACGGAGTCGGCGGCGGCGACATGGGCCGTGGCGCTCACCGCACGGGTGCCCTGCGTCTGCAGGCGGCCGGCCGGGAGCGCCAGCAGCAGTGCGATGAGGAAGACGAAGCCCTGCACCACGAGCACGAGCACGCCGTACGGGGTGCCGGTGTTCGTGGGCTCGGGAGCGGGCAGCGACGCGACCTCGCCGTCGCCCGCGACCTGCCACAGCTCGCCCACCGAGGTGTCGCCCACGAAGGTGAACTGCGCGTTGCTGTTCAGCGCGTTCGCTGCGCGCCCGCTCACGTCGTCTGCGGCTGCACCCGACTCCGCCGGCGCGGCGGGCGTGAGCAGCACGAACTCGATGCCGAGCGCGGTGAGGCGGTCGGCGACGTCGGCGCCGGAGATGGAGGCGAGGTTGCCGACGAGCTCCGAGAGCTCGGCCCCGTCGTCGCCCGAGGCGGTGCCGTCGGCGAGGTCGGCGGTGGCGGCGAGCGTCGACTGCTCAACGAGCACCGGGCCGGCGCCGTGCACGACCTCGGCCCCGAGCCCTCCGTTCGACTGCGGTGCGAGCATGAGGGTGCCGACCCGCGGTGTCGTCGAAGCCTCCGCGGTGACGTAGGCGGGGAGCTGACGACCGCTGCCCGCCGTGATCTCGGCGGTGCTGAGCAGAACACCGAGCCCGGTCGGCGCCACGATCACGGCGACCGCGACGGCGGCGACCACGGCCGGAACGCCCGAGAACCGCGGCAGCGACGACAGACCGATGACGGCGGCGCCGATGAGGCCGAGCCAGAACAGGCTGAGCCCGGAGCCCGCCCAGAGTGCGACGGACTGGGAGCCCGAGGTGCTGAGCGCCAGCTGAGTCGAGGCGACGGCGGTGGCGAAGCCGAGCACCGCGATGACGACAGGGACGACGGCGCGGTAGGAGCCGGGCAGGAACAGGGCAGCGAGCGCGATCAGCACCAGCGGCGCCGCGAGCACGAGCAGCACCACGAGCACGAGCGAGGAGTCGATGCCGAAGCCGGCGGCGATCGACTCCCACCGTCCGAGCCCGGCCGTAGGCAGCCCGATCAGCAGGTCGACCACCTGAACCGGGTCTCGCCACACCGGCAGGCCGGGGTCGGCGAGGAGCGCGAGCGGCGTGCCGCGCTGCACCTGATCCCAGGCGAGCGGGCCGAACAGCACCAGGGCCGGGATGGGGATGCCGATGAGGCGGGCGACGTCACGGCGGCTGGCGATGGTGGCGATGAGCCACACGACGGCCAGCGCGGGCCAGAGCGAGGGCGCGACGGCGAGCACCGCCGCCGCCAGGATCGACGCCATCGCCGACGCCGACCACGACTTGCGCGCGGCGAGCCCCGCGAGCATGAGCCACGGGAGGAGCAGGTGAGCGATGATCGGCGCGATCATGCCGGCGTCGAGCGCCGCGAGGAAGGGCGGTGCGATCACCCAGAGCACGGCGGCGAGCGCGCGCAGCACGGGGCGATCGGTGAGGCGAGCGGCGCACAGCCAGGCGGCGAGCGCGGCCAGCGGCAGCGCCACGAGGTAGAGGCAGACCACGGCGAACGACGGAGACCAGAAGGTGAGCGAGCCGAGCACCGCGAGCACGGAGGCGAACGGATCGGCCGCCCCGATGAAACCGAGGCCGACGTCGCGGAAGCCCGTGCCGATCTGCGACCACAGGCCGCCGACGCTGTCGGCGAGGGGAAGCGCCCCGCCCCCTGTGATGGCCGCGGCGCCGAACACCGGCAGGAAGACGACGAAGCCGACGAGGGCGACGATGAGCACCGTCGCCACTCCACCGCTCGCGATGAACTGGATGCGGTCACGGTCGCCGCGGAGGTAGGTGAGGGCGATCTCCCGTTGCAGCGAGCGCCGGCGCCTGATCTCGTCGCCCGGCATGCGCAGCGGCGCGATCGCCTTCCACCCCACGGTGCGGGACGCCTTGAACCGTGATCGGGCCTCACCGATGCGCGATCCGAACGCGGTCTTGAAGGCGGCGGCGAACTCACCGCCGATGGCGCCCGGCTGCTTGCGCACCAGCTGGAACAGGGAGCGCACCACGGCGAGCGGCACGAGCGAGAGCCAGTGGAACAGCACGGCGAAGGCGGGGGCGTAGACGAGCCTGCGGTGCAGCTGCGCCGCGCGGCGGGCGGTCTGCCGCTTGCGCCTCGCCGAGCCGCGGGGTGAACGACCCGGCCCCGAGAAGCCGTCGCCGTCGGTGGCGACCTTGGCCGCCGGCACCGCGATGACCCGGTGCCCCGCGAGTCGCACCCTGATCGAGAAGTCGAGCGCGTTGTCGGCCGTGGGCAACGCCGGGTCGAAGCCGCCGACCTGGTTCCACACCGTGTGGCGTACGAGCAGCCCGGCCGCGCCCATGCCGAGCACGTCGCTCATCGTGTCGTGCTGGGCCTGGTCGAGCTCGGTCTCGACGAGCGGCACACTCGCCCCGAGGGCCGTGATCGTCTCGCCGAACTCGCTGATGTAGGCGGCGTCGCCCCACTCCACCTGCTTCGGGCCTGCGGCGGCGACGGAGGGGTTCACCTCGACCGCGGCGAGCAGCGCCGCGAGGGCGTCGGGCTCGGGGGCGGTGTCGTGGGCGAGCAGCCAGAGCCACTCGTTCTCGTTCTCGGGCGGCGGGGCGACGCCGAGCGCATGGCTCACGGCGGTGCCGAAAGCCAGACGACTCGAAGCGGAGATGAAGCGGGTCGGATGCGCGTTCGCCAACAGGGTGGCCGTCGCGTCGGTGGAGGCGCAGTCGACGACGACCAGGGCGTCGGGTGCTCGGGTCTGCGCCGCGATGGCTTCCAGGGTTCGCGGAAGGTGTTCGGCTCCGTTCGAGGAGACGAGGACGGCAGTGACTCGAGCGTGCATCGCACTGACTCTAAGCTCAGCCCCGGCCTAACCAGCTCGGGCTGTGCGGCGTGCCGCCTTTATATGAATCCGATGTGAAGACCGCGGAATGCCGGCCGACGGCTTCAGCCGGCGCGCTTGCGGAGCTTGCGGCGCTCGCGCTCGGAGAGCCCGCCCCAGATGCCGAAGCGTTCGTCGTTCTCGAGCGCGTAGTCGAGGCACTGCGCCTTCACCTCGCACGAGGTGCAGATGCGCTTCGCGTCGCGGGTGGAGCCGCCCTTCTCCGGGAAGAAGGCCTCGGGGTCGGTCTGGGCGCAGAGCGAGTCTGCCTGCCAGGCGAGCGGGTTCTCGTCGCCGATGTTCTGCCTGACTCCGGGAACGCCGAGGTTGATGGGGTCGACGTACCAGTCGTCGGGAACACCCGAGCGATACTCTGACATGGCCATATCACGCTCCACCCTCTGAACCAGTCTGCGACCTGCCGACAAAAACCCCGTTGGCTAATTACATAACTGTAATTCGTTTCAGTCAAGTCGCGGATGGTAAACCCTCAACCGCTTCTGGAGGGTTAGCGCCCCGCACGGCGTGGCGCAGCAGCTGTCGCGCTTTCTGGTCGCACATCGATATCCTGCCATCATGCTGAAGAAAGTCGTGCTGCTCGCCCTCCCCGGCGTCGCCCCGTTCGAGTTCGGAGTCGTCTGCGAGGCGTTCGGCATCGACCGCACCGCCCACGGCGGTCCGGCGTTCGAGTTCGCCATCGCCGCCGCGCAGCCGGGCCCCGTGCCGACGAGCCTCGGCTACGACATGGTCATCTCCGGCGACCTCTCCGCCGCCGCCGACGCCGACCTCGTCGCCGTTCCCGCCCACGACATCGACGCAGACGTCGACCCCGCCATCGCCCGCGTCATCCGCGACGCCGTCGACCGCGGCGCCTGGGTGCTCAGCATCTGCAGCGGCGCCTTCACCCTGGCCAAGACCGGGGTGCTCTCAGGTCGCTCGGCGACGACGCACTGGATGCACGCCGAGCGGCTCGCGCGTGAGTTCCCCGACATCGACGTCGACCCCGATGTGCTCTTCGTCGAAGACGGGCGCATCATCACCAGCGCGGGAACGGCGGCCGGCATCGATGCCTGCCTCCACCTCATCCGCACCGAGCTCGGGGCCTCGGCCGCGAACGTCGTCGCCCGCCGCATGGTGGTGCCTCCGCAGCGCGCGGGCGGCCAGTCGCAGTACATCGCCACACCGGTGCCGATCTCGCGCAGCGACTCGTTCGCCGAGGTGACCGAGTGGATGCTCGCCCACCTCGACGAGGAGCTCACCGTCGACGAACTCGCCCGCAGGGCGCTGATGTCGTCGCGCACCTTCGCCCGGCGCTTCAAGGCCGTCCTCGGGGCCACACCGGGGGCGTGGCTCAACCGGCAGCGGCTGCTCCGCGCCCAGCAGTTGCTCGAGGAGAGCGACCTGGCACTCGACGCCATCGCCGCCGAAAGCGGCTTCGGCACCGCGGCGGTCATGCGTCACCACTTCGCCAAGACGCTCAGCACGACCCCTGCGGCCTACCGCCGCGCCTTCTCGGTGCGCGCCTCGGCCTGAGGCGCGCTCCGAGGGGCGGGGCGCGCCTCAGGCCTGTGCGATCTACGGCAGCTCGTGGGCCGGGGCACCCGGCGCGGCGAGGAACACCGTTCCGGTGCCCGCAGCCGAGAGCGCCCCCTCGTCGGGGGTGATGAAGACCGAGTCGCCACGCACCAGGGTGTGCGAGCCCGACGCGCCGGAGAGGGTCACCGAGCCCGAGAGGCAGATGGCGATCGCCGCCCCCAGCGGGGTGTAGTCGACGGTGGCCGGCGCATCCGCTGCCACCCCCGGCTCGATGCGGGCGAGCACGAAGTCGGGAACCGCGGGGGTGAACAGCTGCAGCCCCGGCTCGGGCGAGCTCGCCTCGAGGAAGGGCACCGGCAGCGGGTCGAAGTCGAGCACCTCGAGGAGCTCCGGCACGTCGATGTACTTCGGCGTGAGGCCGCCGCGCAGCACGTTGTCGGAGGCCGACATGAGCTCGACGCCGAGCCCCGAGAGATAGGCGTGGATGTTGCCCGCCGGGAGGAACAGCGCCTCGCCCTTCTTCAGGGTCACCCGGTTCAGCAGCAGTGAGATGATCACACCGGGGTCGCCCGGGTACTCCTCGTTCAGCCGCACCACCGTCTCGAGCGAGGGCGTGTACGGGTCGGTGAGGTGGGCGTGGGCGGGGTGGAGCGCCTTCTCGGCCGTGCGCACGAGGTGCCCCACCAGAGCCTCGACCGCCTCTCCCCCTTCGAGCAGCCACGCCACGACCGAGCGCAGCACCTCGGCGTCGGTCTCGGTGAGCGTGACGGAGTCTTCGAGCAGGTGCACGATGGGGCCGTACAGCTCCCAGCGCGGTGCGGTCTGCGCGTTGTCGATGGTGACCAGCAGGTCGACGATCTCGCGCACCTCGTCGAGCGGGCGGAAGCCGCACAGCGCCTCGTAGCGCTCGCTCAGCGCCACCACGAGCTCGGGCTTGTGCAGCGGGTCTTTGTAGTTGCGGTGAGGCGCGTCGAGCGGGATGCCCTGCTCGTTCTCGCGGCGGAAGCCCTCGCGGGCGCGCTCGAGGGTGGGGTGGGCCTGGAGCGACAGCGGAGCCGCGGCGGCGAGGATCTTGAGCAGGAACGGCAGCGAGCCGTCGCGCCCGACGATGCGGGTGGGGTCGGCAGCGATCCACTCGGCGAGGTCGTGGGCGCCGCCCGTGAGCGAGGGTTCGAGGATGCGGCTGGGGCTGCCGGGATGCGCGCCCAGCCAGAGCTCGGCCTGCGGCTCCCCGGTGACGGGGGTGCCGAGGAGCTCCGGGATGTCGGTGACCGAACCCCAGGCGTAGGGGCGGGGCGTGTTGGCAATCGGTACGAACATGATCCTGATCTCACTCTGCGCCCCGTGGCGGCCGAAGCCGGTTATGAGCGACCTACAATCCCTGGCGACGGCCCGAGTCGGCCCGTTGGTCCAAACTACCAAGCCCCGCGTGCGCCCCACGAACGAGCGGTTAAGCTCTGGGCGCCGCAACCCCACCGCAACGGAGCAGACATGACCTTCGAGCCCCTCGTCAGCGACTTCTACGACTACGCCTCCCTCCTCACGGGCGAGGAGCGGGTAGCGCTCGCCCGCCTGCGCGACTACCTCGAGACCGAGGTGAAGCCGGTCGTGAACGCGCACTGGGAGAAGGCGACGATGCCCGAGGGCATCATGAAGGGCCTCGCGGCGACCGGTGCCTTCTCGTTCGCCTGGGAGGAGACGAAGCCGTTCGAGAACTCCGCCGTGTTCCGCGGCTTCGTGGCTCTCGAGCTCGCCCGCGTCGACGCCTCGGTGGCCACCCTCGTCGGGGTGCAGAACGGTCTCGCCATGGGCTCGATCAGCGTCGCCGGCTCCGCCGAGCAGCGCGCCGAGTGGCTGCCGAGGATGGCGGCGGGCGAGGTCGTCGGGGCCTTCGGCCTCACCGAGCCGCAGTCGGGCTCCGACAGCGCCCAGGGGCTCCGCACCGTCGCCACCCGCGACGGCGACGAGTGGGTGCTGAACGGCTCGAAGCGCTGGATCGGCAACGCCACCTTCAGCGACATCACCGTCATCTGGGCCAAAGACGCCGCAGACGGCCAGGTGAAGGGCTTCATCGTCCCCACCTCCACCCCGGGCTACACCGCCACCAAGATCGAGGGCAAGCAGAGCCTCCGCATCGTGCAGAACGCCGACATCACGCTCGAAGACGTGCGGGTGCCCGACAGCCTCAGACTGCAGAACGCGAACTCCTTCCGCGACACCGCCAAGGTGCTGCGCCTCACCCGCGCCGAGGTCGCCTGGGCGGCTGTCGGGAATTCCGTCGGCGCCTACGAGGCCGCCCTCCGGTACGCCAAGGAGCGGGTGCAGTTCGGCAAGCCGATCGCGAGCCACCAGCTCATCCAAGACCTGCTCGTGAAGTCGATGGGCAATATCACCGCGAGCCTCGGCATGGTGGTGCGGGTGTCGCAGATGCTCGATGACGGCACCCAGAAAGACGACCACTCGGCTCTCGCCAAGGCCTTCACCACGGCACGGATGCGCGAGACCGTCTCGTGGAGCCGCGAGGTGCTGGGCGGCAACGGCATCGTGCTCGACTACGACGTCGCGCGCCACTTCGCCGACGCCGAGGCGCTGTACTCCTACGAGGGCACGCGCGAGATGAACACCCTCATCGTCGGGCGCAGTCTCACCGGATTCGCCGCGTTCGTCTGAGCCCGCCCCGCGGGGTAAGTAGGCTTCTCGCTATGCGCTACCCCACCGACGCCGCCGCCCGGTGGCTCGCCGTGCTCGTGTTCTTCACGGTCTTCGCCGGCGAGTTCTGGCGCGACCTCATCGGCTGGTGGGGCTACCTCGCCGTCGTGCTCGCCATCACGGTGACGGTCGCGGTGACGATGACGAGGCGCCGGCTGTGGAAGCGCCTCCGGCCGTCGAAGCTGCCGCGCACCCTGGTGCTCTTCGGCGCCCTCGCCGTGCTCTCGCTGGCGTGGTCGTTCTACCCGGGTGCGACGGTGCTCGGCATCCTGGCCCAGGCGGCGACCACGCTCGCCGCGCTCTTCCTCGCGGTCGCGCTCAGCTGGCCGCAGCTGATCGCCGCTGCCTCCAGAGCCCTCACGCTCATCCTGGGTCTGTCGATCGTGTTCGAGCTGGTCGTCGCGGTGTTCGTGCGTCAGCCCGTGCTGCCGTTCTTCACCGACTACTCGGGGCAGAAGGTGCCGGCCGCGTTCTACTGGTCGCAAGCCGATCTGTTCCACGGCGGACCCATCCAGGGCATCGTGGGCAACCGCAACATCCTCGCCTTCCTCGCACTGCTCGCGCTCATCACCGTGGGGGTGCAGCTGGCGCAGGGGCTCGTGCGCACCCGGCCCGCGGTGGCGTGGCTCGTGACCGCCGTCGTCGTGCTCGCGCTCACCCGCTCCGCCACGGCCATCGCCGCCGCCGTGATCGTCGCGGCCATGCTGGGGGTGCTCGTGCTCGCCCGGCGCGCGGGGCCCGGCCGTCGGCTGTGGCTGATGGGCGGCGTCGCCGTGGTGACCGTGCTCGCCATCGTCGCGGTGAGCACGTTCTGGGGCGCACTGCTGCAGCTGTTCGGCAAGTCGGACGACCTCACCGGCCGGGTCGACATCTGGACCTCCGTCGCCGAGCTCGCCGCCCAGCGCCCCGCCTTCGGCTGGGGTTGGGTGAGCTACTGGGTGCCCTGGGTGGAGCCGTTCGACGGTCTGGCCGTGCGCAACGGGGTGACCTACCTGCAGGCGCACGACGCGTGGCTCGACGTGTGGCTGCAGCTCGGCGTCGTCGGGCTCGTGCTCTTCATCGCGCTCGTGCTGGGAACCTCGTACCGGGCCTGGTGGCTGGCGGTCGATCATCCGCTCGACTCCCTCGGCCGGCCGCTCCCCCGCGTGGCGCTCACGCTCGCGCCGGCGCTCATCCTCGCCGCGCTCGTCGCGCAGAGTCTCGTCGAGAGCAGGCTCCTCGTGGAGGGCGGCTGGGTGCTGCTCATCGTCATCGCCGTGAAGACCAAGCTCGAGAACTCCGACGTCGCGCTCGAGCTCGGCGCTGCCGGTGCCGGTGCCGGTGAGACGACGGATGCGCGGCCGGGCAGGGCCGCATCGACCTTTCGGGCAGCCGCCCCCCGATGAGCGCGGCCGGGCGGCAGCAGCATCCGGTGATGGCGGGGGTGCTCGTCTTCTTCGGCGCCACCCGCTTCGCGAAGGCGCTCACCATCGCCGTCGTCGCGACCGCGTTCCTGTCGCACTTCCTGCGGTCGACGATCGGCTGGCCGGGCCTCGTGGCCATCGTCTGCGCGCTCGTCGCGTTCGCGGCGCTCTCCTTCGCCGGGCGCTGGAAGCAGCTCGACTGGCACGGACTGCTGCCCATCTCGCTGCTGATCTTCCTGGCCTGGTGCACCCTCACCATCTTCTGGAGCTCGTACGTGCCGTCGAGCCTCAACGGCATCGCGTACCTGCTCGCCTACGCCTTCCTCGGGGTGTACGTCGCCGTGGTGCGCGACCTCATCCAGATCGTGCGCGCAGTGGGCGACGTGCTGCGGGTGGTGATCACCCTCTCGCTGGCGCTCGAGGTGCTGTCGGGCGTGCTGCTCGACGTGCCCCTGCGCTTCCTCGGCATCACGGGCGCGCTGGCGTCGGGCGGGCCCATCCAGGGCGTGCTCGGCTCGCGCAACATGGTGGGGTTCGTGGCGCTGATCGCGCTCGTCACCTTCGCCGTGGAGCTCGCCACGCGGTCGGTGCGGCGCGGGGTCGGCGTCTACAGCGTCATCATCGCCGCCGGCGCAGCGGTGCTCTCGGGGTCGCCCGTCACCGCGGGGGTCGCGCTGGTGACCGCCGTCGCCGCGGGCGTACTGCTGCTGTTGCGCCGGGCCGCTCCCGAGACCAGGCGCACCTGGCACGTGGCACTGCTGGCCGTGGCCGTGGCGGCGGCGCTCCTGGCCTTCCTGCTGCGGGGGCGCATCCTCGACCTCCTGTCGACCCGGCGCGAGTTCACCTACCGGCTCGAGATCTGGCGCGAGCTCGGCCGCCTCATCGACCTCAACCCCATCGAGGGCTGGGGGTGGGTGGGGTACTGGCGGTCGAACGTGTCGCCCTTCTTCGCCCTCGACGTCGTGGGCGGCCGGGCGCACACCTCGGCGCTCAACGCGTTCGTCGACGTCTACTTCCAGGCCGGCCTCATCGGCTTCGCCGTGTTCACCGTGTTCGCGTTGCTCGCCTTCGGGAGGGCCTGGGTGGTGGCCTCCTCACGCAAGAGCATCGTCTTCCTCTGGACGGCGCTGGTGCTCGTGGTGCTCCTCGCCACCTCCATGGCCGAGAGCATCGTGCTGGTCGAGTACGGCTGGCTGCTGCTCGTGATCTGCTCGGTGAAGGCCGCCCGCGACCTCAGCTGGCGCCGGAGGCTCCGGCCGGCAGACGAACCGCCGCCCGAGCCGCGGCACGAGAGGATGGAGACCCCGTGACCCTCGACATCATGATGCCGTTCTGGGGTCGCCCCGACCACTTCCGCGAGGCGGTGCGGAGCGTGCTCGCGCAGACGGTCTCCGACTGGCGCCTGGTGATCGTCGACGACGTGTACCCCGACGAGGAGCCCGGGCGCTGGGCCGCGTCGCTCGGCGACCCGCGCGTGGTGTACCGCCGCAACGGGACGAACCTCGGCGTGGGCGGGAACTTCCGGGAGTGCGTGCGGCTGGTCGAGAACGAGCGGGCCGTGCTGATGGGCTGCGACGACCGGATGCACCCCGGTTACGTCGAGCGGGTCGCCGAGCTCGTGGCCGCGCATCCGTGGGCGGCGATCGTGCAGCCCGGGGTGGAGGTGATCGACTCGGAGGGCCGGGTCGCGCATCCACTCGCCGATCGGGTGAAGGAGCTCGTGCGTTTCGGCGGGACGGGAACGCGGATGTTCGGCGGCGAGCAGCTGCTCACGAGCCTCATGCACGGGAACTGGGCGTACTTCCCGTCGCTCGTGTGGCGGGCCGACGACCTCAGGCGCTTCGGCTTCCGGCCGGGTTTCGACGTGGTGCAAGACCTCGCCCTCATCGCCGACATCGTGCTCGACGGGGGTGCGCTGCTGCTCGACAACGAGGTGGTGTTCTCGTACCGCAGGCACTCCGGCAGCGTGTCGTCGCTGAAGGGGCCCGACGGGGCGAAGTTCGCCGAGGAGTCGGCGCTGTTCGCCGAGCTCGCCTCGCGCGCCGCCGCCCGGGGGTGGTCGCGCGCCGCGCGCGCCGCGACCCTGCACCTCACCTCGCGCCTCAACGCGCTCACCGAGCTGCCCGCCGCGCTCCGCGCCCACGACCCGGCCTCCCGCCGCGCGCTCCTGCGCCACGCCCTCGGCTGAGCGGCGTGGCGCCCTCGCGCAGCGCGGCGCGCGCCCGCCCGGCCGTCCGCGAGGCGCCTACTCGCTGAACGGGCTGGCGCAGGTCTGCTCGGCAGCGGTCTGGCCCTGGAGGCCCTCGATGACGTCGGGGGTCTCGGGCGAGTCGGTCGGCGCCTCGCTCGCGGGAGGTGCGGCCGGCGTGGCGGGGTCGGCGGGGTCGGCGCCGGCCTCGCCCTCGACGGTCGAACCGGTGGTGGTGGCGCCCGCGTCTAGCGTGAACGGCTGGTCGGTGGTGATGCGCTCGACGAGCTGTGCGGCGAGGTCGTCGACGGGCTGCACCTTGTTCGGGTCGTCGACGTAGGCGGTGACGGGGTAGGAGACGAAGACGACCTTCGACAGGTCGATGTCCTTCATCGCGAGGGCGAGCGAGACGAGGGTGTCGGTGCCGCTGATGCTCGTCGACGGCGTGATGTTCTGCGCCACGGCTTGCGCGAGCCCGTAGACCTTCGTGGGGTCGGAGAGGGTGCTCGAGCTCTTGATCGTGCGCAAGAGCGACGACAGGTACTGCTGCTGCGAGCCGATGCGCGCCAGGTCGCTGCCGTCTCCCACGCCGTGGCGGTTGCGCAGGAAGGCGAGGGCGTCGGCGCCGGCAAGGAGGTGATGTCCGGGCGTGAGGTACAGGCCGGTGAAGTCGTCTTGCATGACGTCGGTGACGCAGACGTCGACGCCGCCGACGGCGTTGCTCATCTCGATCACACCGTTGAACGAGGTCTCCATGGCGTACGGGATGTCGAGGCCGGTGAGCGATCGCACGGTCGCCACCACGCACCCCAGGCCGTTCTCGCCGCCCCTCTCCCAGGCGTCGTTGAGGGGCTGGGCGTCGACCGCATCCGAGGCGTCGCAGGCGGGCTGGGGGATGACGAGGTCGCGGGGCAGGCTCACGACCACGGCGTTGCGGTGATCTGCTGCGACGTGGATGAGGATGTTCACGTCGTTCAGCACCGCATCGCGCTCGCCGTACTCGTCGCCCTGGTTCTCGTCGTTGTCGCTGCCGACGATGAGCAGGTTGAACCCGCCCTCGATGGCGCCGAGGAACGGCGGCGCGGGCGGCGGTGCGTCGCCGCCGATGTCGACTGCCGCCTCCTGGAACGTCGACGAGATGCTCGATACCGCGTACCCCACCACCAGGAGCGTCGACACGACCACCACGGCCACCGCCACGCCGAGCGTGCGCAGCACGAGCGCCGCCGCCGAGGGGGTGTGCTTTCGCCCGTGTCGTTCCTGCGCCTGCATGCATCTCCTGTCTCGGCCCGCAGCTTGGCAAGCTACCGATCGAAACTGAGCGTTGGCGCACAGGTCTCACCCCCGGAGGGTGCGCCACAGAGCGGCCCACTGCTCTGCGTCGAGGTCGCGGGCAAGAGCGCCCCGGGCGTCGGCCCGAGCCACCGCGTCGCGCGCGACCGACGGAGGGGCCTTCCCGGCACCGGCGACGATGCGTTCGAGAGTCGCACCCCGCCCCGAGAACACCGCGCGCACGAAGCCCTCGTAAGCGCGTCGCTCGGCCCCGGGGAGAAGCGGATGCTCGCGGCGGGTGATCGACAGGATGCCGCCGTCGACGCCCGGGGCCGGCCTGAATCCCCATCGGGGCACCCGCCCGTGCAGCGCGAACTCGAACCAGGGCGCGTGCTGCGCCGTCATCATCGTGCCGCCGCCCACCCCCGCACGCTTGCGGGCGACCTCCCACTGGGTCAGGAGGATCGCGCGCTCCCAGCCTGGCTCCGCCAGCAGGCGACGGAGGATGGGCGTGGTGAGGTGGAACGGGATGTTGCCGACGACCGTGGGGGCGCGGAGCGGATGGTGCAGCGCGTCGGCCTGCAGCACGTCGGCGTGCGGCAGCGCCCTCCGGAGGCGGCGGACGCGGTGTTCGTCGATGTCGATGGCGGTGAGGGGCCGCCGTCTGGTGGCGAGAGGGCGGGTGAGCGCGCCGTCACCGGCGCCGAGTTCGAGGATGGGCCCGCGGGTCGCATCCACCAGCGCGAGGATGAGGTCGATCGACGGCGTGTGGGTGAGGAAGTTCTGGCCGAGTTCGTGGCGGCCACCATGGAGGGATCGAGGCATGAGCGGTGCTCCTGGGAAGAGGGTGGAGCACCCCGCGGGGCGATGTCGTGGCACGAGGAAGCGCCCGTCCGAGGTGCAGATGACGTCTCGGAGGACGGCGCGCTGAGGCGAGCGAGCGGCGGCGCGCCGTCAGGCGCGGCGGTCGCGGAAGGTGAAGAAGCGCCCCGTCACGGCTGCGCTGTAGAGAGTTCCCACGCCCTCATCGTAGCGACGCCGCGCGCCGAGCGCGACGGGCTGCGGTGGCGCGGCGGGTGGCCTCGGCGATGAGGCGGAGGAACATGACGCGGGCGCGGAGGATGGTGGGGAGCCCCCGGATGCCGAGGGGGGTCTGGTTCGAGCCGTGCAGACGGCGCTCGACGACGACCTCGTCGAGATGACGGATGCTCCCCCGCACGTTGCCCGTGATGGCGATCCAGACGTCGTGCGACTCGCTGACGTACGGCGGGATGGGCAGGATGCCCCCGTCGATCGCCTCGCGCCGGAAGCCCATCGCGCAGCCGAAGTAGGGCCGGTAGCCGACGAGCAGGGCGAACAGGTTCGCGAACCGCCGCTGCGACTGCGCGGCCCGCAGCGGCGGATACCAGAGTCGTGCACCGTTGCGGCCGAGGATGGAGTGGTTCGCGGCGACGACGAGCGAGCGCGAGAGCCCGGCGATCATGGCCTCGTGCCGCCCGGCCGTCCAGACGTCGTCCTGGTCGGAGAGGAAGACGTACGTGCCGCGGGACCGCCTGATGGCGGCCTCGAACGCCCGCACGTACCCCACGTTCGAGTCGGTCTTGGTGAGCAGGATGCGCGACTCACCGAGGCGCTCCGCCGTCGCCACCACGACGGAGGCGGTGTCGTCGGTGGAGCAGTCGTCGACCACGACGAGCTCGTCGTCGGGGCCGAGCTGCGCGACGATCGACTCGATCTGCTCGGCCACGTACGCCGAGCCGTTGTAGGTGGCCATGCAGACACTCGCCCGCACCTCGGAACGACCAGGCGACCGACTCACGACTGCTCCCCTTCCACGACGTGCGGCTTCTCGATGACGCGCGACCGACGGAGCGCCAGCGCGTGGATGCCGAGCCCGAGGAGCGGCCCCAGCAGCAGTGCCAGCACCGACCGCACCCCGGTGTCCAGCGGCAGCAGCAGCACGACGACGGCGAGCGCCGTCGCCGCCAGCCACCCCGCCGAGTAGGCACTGTGGCGATCGAGCGCGAGGCACAGCGCCCCGGTGACGGTGAGCATCGCCATGGCCGCCGCCGCGACGACGAGCCCGGCGACCACCCAGCCGTCGACGACGTACCCCGGCCCGTAGTACCAGCCGAGCAGCAGCGGCCCGAGCAGCCCACCCAGCACGGCACCCACCACGGCGATCAGGCCGATGAGCCGAGCGATCGGCAGGAGAGCCCGGAACCCCAGGTGCCGGTTGTTGAGGAAGTGCGCGATGGCCACACCCTGGTAGGCGTTCAGCGGGATGAGCAGCGGGGCCCGCGTGAACGTCACGGCGATGAGCAGGCCCGCCGCCGCCTCGTAGGCGGCCTCACTCGAGGTGAGGCGGAGGATGACGGGGAACCCGACCACGAGCACGGCACTCGACCCGGAGGCGAGGCAGGCGTGCCCGATCCGGCGGAGGAACGGTACCAGCGGCACGTCCGACCGGGCGGCCGCCGCCCGCCGGAGGGTGGGCGAGAACGCCAGCCCGATGAGCCAGGTGACGGAGGCGACGCTGGCCGCCACCGCGAGCCCCGCGACCGTCGCGGCGACGAGTGCAGCGCCCACGATGAGCGCGAGGCGCAGCAGCGAGTCGCCGATGACGAGCCGCGCGAAGGTGGCCCACTGCAGGCGACCGCCGAGCACCCCGACGATCACCGCGTGGCCCGAGAACAGGGCGATCGACGCACTGAGCGGGAGCGCGAGCCAGGCGTAGTCGGGCCCGAGGACCTGCGGCGCCCACCACAGGCTGGAGACGCTCAGCACCACCCCGAGGGCGATGCCCACCCCGAGGCCGACCGCGAGCATCCGTGGTTCACGTCGTTCGTGAGCGGCCTCCGTGCGCCGGTCGCTGTCGTGTACGGCTCTCGTCGACTCGGCGGAGAGACCGCCCAGGATGCCGAACCAGAGGAACAGGAACGACCAGAAGGCCAGGAAGTCGGTGACGTCGACCTCGCTCGGCAGCACCCGGGGTGCGATGAGGAGCACGGCGAAGCCGACACCGGCCGACACCAGCGAGGCGGCCCCGACGCCGATGAAGGAGCGGCGGCCGATGGTGGGGGTCGAGCCCCCGGTCGCCCGGCCCTCAGCCACGACGCGCTCGGCGCGGCAGGCGCAGGCGACGGGCTCGGATCATAGAGTGCAAGCATAGTAGGGCCGCCGGGAGCTCCCGGGGCGGAGAGGGAGCTGTGAACGACGACGTCGCCGCGGTCGTGACGGCCTTCGCGCCGGGAGAGGGTCTCGTCGCCCTGGTGCGCTCCCTGCTCCCTCAGGTCGCCCGCGTGGTGGTGGTCGACGACGGCAGCGACCCGCGCTTCGACCCCGTGTTCGACGAGGTGCGCGCCGCGGGCGCCCTCGTGGTGCGCCACCCCGGCAACCGGGGCATCGCCGCGGCGCTGAACACCGGCATCCGTGCCGCCAAGGCCGACGCCGTCGAGGCTCCGGCCTTCTTCCTCACCTTCGACCAGGACTCGGAGGTCTCGCCCGACTTCGTGTCGTGCCTCGTCGGCACCGCCCGCGAGGCGCGGGCCGCGGGTCTGGGCGTTGGCCTCGTCGCCCCCTCCGAAGTAGAGGGCCTCCCCTCCCCCGTCTCCGGGTACCGCAAGGGGTTCCTGCTCGGCTCCACCCCCATCCAGTCGGGTCTGCTCATCCCGCGCGAGACCCTCTCCCGCGTCGGCCTGTTCGCCGAGCCGCTGTTCATCGACGGCGTCGACACCGACTTCGCCCTGCGGGTCGCCCGTCAGGGGCTTCGCGTGGTGCTGTCACCGGCGACCCGCCTCGGCCACAGCCTCGGCCGCCGGCACCGGCCCACGCTCCTCGGCCGGCCCGTGACCGTGGGCGGCGAACCGTTGGCGCTGGTCTACAGCGCACCCTTCCGCTACTACTACCTGGTGCGCAACCGCATCCTGCTGAACCGGATGCACGGCCACGGCCGCCTCGCCTGGAGCGTTCGCGAGACGGTCGCCGACCTTCGGCACGTGGTGATCGTGCAGCTGTTCGTGCCCGGGCGTTCGCGCCGCGCCGCCGCCGCGCTGGCCGGACTTCGCGACGGCTGGGCCGGCCGAACCGGCCGCATCCCCGACGCGCTGGAGCGGGCCGTCTCCGGGGAGCGCTGAGGCACCCACGGCTATGATGGGGCGCATGCCGACCGCCCTCGAACGTACGCTCGTCGTGATGCCCGCGTACAACGAGGAGGAGGCCGTGGGCGACGTGGTGCGCGAGGTGTTCGCGAAGGTGCCCGGGGCGTCGGTTCTCGTCGTCGACGACGGTTCGCGCGACGCCACGGCACGCGTGGCTGAGGCCGCCGGGGCGACGGTGCTGCGGCTGCCGATCAATCTCGGCGTGGGCGGCGCGATGCGCGCGGGCTTCAAGTACGCGCTGTCGAAGGGCTTCGCGAACGTGGTGCAGGTCGACTCCGACGGGCAGCACGACCCGGCGGGCATCGCGGAGCTGGTCGATCGGCTCGCCGATCACGACCTCGTGCTCGGCGCCCGGTTCGCCGGCGTCGGCGACTACACGGTGCGGGGGCCGCGCAAGTGGGCGATGCAGGTGCTCTCCGGCATCCTGAGCAGGCTCACCCGCACACGCCTCACCGACACGACCTCGGGCTTCCGCGCCTCCGGCCCGCGCGCCGTCGCGCTGTTCGCCCGCCACTACCCCTCCGAGTACCTCGGCGACACCGTCGAGTCGCTCGTCATCGCCTCGCGCTCGGGGCTCAGCGTCACCCAGGTGCCGGTGGCGATGCGCGCCAGGGCGGGCGGGGTGCCCTCGCACAACCCCTACAAGGCTGCCGTCTACCTCGGCCGGGCCGGCATGGCCCTGTTCGTGGCGCTGATCAGGCCGCGGCTGCCGCTCGAGAGAACCGTCGCACCCCTCGACGAGGCCCTCACCGCATGAGCGTCGCCAGCTACCTCCTCGGCATCGTCGCCGCCCTCATCACCCTCGGCGTGGTCGTCGAGTCGCTGCGCCGCCGCCACCTCAGGGAGCGGCACGCGATCTGGTGGCTGCTGGCCGGCACCGTGGCGCTCGTCATCGGCATCTTCCCCGGCATCCTCGGCTTCCTCTCCGGGCTCGTCGGGGTGACCGTGCCCTCGAACCTCGTGTTCTTCCTCAGCATCGCCGTGCTGTTCTTCGTCTCCATCCAGCACAGCGGCGAGCTCACCGAGCTCGAGGGCGAGACCCGCACGCTCGCCGAGGCGGTGGCCCTGCAGGAGCTGCGCGTCTCGGAGCTGGAGCGCGCTCTCGCCGAGGTGCGGCGCGCCTCCGTCGACGACACGGGGTCTGACGCCCCAGCCCCCGGCACCGACCCAGGAAGAGCATGACCGCAGTTTCCACGCCGCCCGTCTCCCGCCCCCGATCCGTGCTGCGCTGGCTGCTGCTGCCGTGGCTGCTGCTGGCCCTGCTCGGCACGCTGTGGGCGCTCGCCACCCCCATCGGCGGCTCGCCCGACGAGCCCGCCCATGTGGTGAAGGCCGGGTCGGTGGTGCGGGGAGAGCTGCTGCCCGAGCGCATGATCGCCTCGGGCGGTGTGCTCGACGTGCCCGCCGCGCTCGACTGGGAGTACGAGCAGGGATGCTTCGCGTTCTACGCCGACACTCCCGCGTCGTGCGCGCCGGAGTTCACCGGCGACCCCGACCAGGTCGTCGAGAGCCACTCCTCGGCCAGCCTGTACAACCCCGTCTACTACTGGCTCGTGGGCTGGCCCTCGCTCGTGCTCCCCGACACCTCGGGCATCTACGCGATGCGCATCGTGAGCGCGGTGCTCACCTCCTTCTTCGTGGCGGCGTCGATCTTCCTGATCGGGTCGTGGCGCTCGCGCCGCATCCCGACCCTGGCCGTGATGGCGGGGCTCACCCCCATCGCGATCTACCTCATGGGCACTGTGAATCCGAACGCCCTCGAGTACACGGGCGGGCTCGCGCTGTTCACGGCCATGCTCTCGATCACCCTGCAGCCCGACCCGAGGCGGCTTCCCGCGCGGCTCGCGCTGCTCACGACGGCGGCGGTGCTGGTGTCGAACACGAGGGGCATCTCGCCACTCTGGGTGGCGGCGCTGCTCGTGGTGCCGCTCCTCCTGCTCACCGGTCGCGAGCTGCTGGCGCTGCTGCGCCGGCCGGCCGTGATCGTGAGCATCGTCGTCATCATCGCGGGGGCCGCGGTGAGCGCGTGGTGGACGCTGCGCAGCAATTCGCTCGGCACCGCCCCGAGCGCCGGCCCCTCGGTGGTGCCCGAGAACGAGGGTGTGGGGCTCAGCCCGATCGAGGGGTTCTTCGGGCTCATCGGCAACTTCTACCAGCAGCTGAGGCAGATGGTCGGCATCCTGGGCTGGCTCGACACCACGCTGCATCCGGTGGTCTACTACATCAGCTACGCCCTGTTCGCCCTGTTGATCGTCGGAGTCGTGCTCTGGGTGCGCGGGCGACGGCTGGTGTTCGTGATCGCGCTGGCGCTGGTGTTCTTCTTCGCGCCCCCCGTGGTGCAGGCGTTCTACGTGACGCAGGGCGGTTTCATCTGGCAGGGGCGCTACACGCTCGTGCTGCTGATGGCGCTGCTCGTCGGCATGGCGGCGGCGATGGCGACCTCGCCGCGCTTCGTCTCCCGGCCCGCACCTCGTGTGCTGCCGGTGCTGGCGTGGGTGGGCGCGGCGGGCTGGGCGTTCGCCACCGCCTACGCCTTCGCCACCACCATGCGCCGCTTCGCCTCGGGCTACGCCACCGACTGGCCGGCGATGCTCGAGCCGGATGCCTGGGTGCCGCCGCTCGGCTCGTTCACCCTCATCGCGCTCTACGCACTCGTGACGGCGGCCTTCGGCCTCACCGTCGTGCTGCTCGGGCGCGACGACCGCCCGCGCCCCACCGGGCCGGCCGCGCCCGAGCGCGAGCCGCTCACCGTCGGAACGGTATGAGAATCGCGCCGCCGAGCCTAGAGGGGGCTCGACGGCGCGATTCTCATACCGGTCGTACGGTGCAGGGGCACGCGCCGACGGTGCACGCCGGCGAGGGGACGGCGCGGCGCGCCTAGCGGGCGGTCTGCTCGGCGATCCAGCTCTGCAGGCCGGCGACACCGCGGTCGACCGGCCAACGGGGCTCCCAGTCGAGCATGCGCAGCGTGTCGTCGATGGTGCACTCTGCGTGGCGCACGTCGCCGTCGCGGTACTTGCCCGTGATGTGGGGCGCCGGCGCCTGGTGATAGGCGGCGATGGCCTCGGCGAGCTGCATGATGGTGGTGCCGACTCCCGAGCCCACGTCACCGACGATCGAGGCCTCCTCGGCGGGAAGGGCGAGGGCCGCGACGAAGGCGTCGGCGACGTCGTCGATGTAGACGAAGTCGCGCGTGATGAGGCCGTCTTCATAGATCGGGATGCTCTCACCGCGCTGGGCGAGCTGCGAGAACAGTGACACGATGCCGGTGTAGGGGTTCGACAGCGACTGGCCGGGGCCGTAGACGTTCTGCAGGCGGAGCGTCGTGAGCGTGGTGTCGCGGGCGTTCACCCAGGCCGAGAGCACGTGCTCCTGCGCGAGCTTGGTGGAGCCGTAGACGCTGGTGGGCGCCGGAACGGTGACCGCGGCACGGGAGGCGAGCGGCTTCGCGTCGGGGAAGTCCCACTGGCCGGCCTCGAACTGGGCGTGCGAGCGCTGGCCGGGGTAGTAGACCTCCCCGCTGCTCTTCTCCCACGCGCCCTCGCCGTAGACGGCGCGGCTCGACGAGAGGAGGAACCGCTCGGGAACGATGCCGCGGGCGCTCAACGCGTCGAGCATGACGGTGGTGCCGACGACGTTGACGTGCGCGTGCCTGGTGGCCTCGTTCAGCGACTGGGCGGTGCCGGTCTCGGCGGCGAGGTGGATGACGACGGTGGGCTCGATCTCGGCCAGCACGGTCTCCCAGACGGCGGGGTCGGTGACGTCGCCGACGATGAGCTCGGCGGCCTCGACGAGGGCGGCGGGCCGCTCCTGCACCTGGTGAACCTGGGGGTGGAGGGAGTCGACGACGACCCACTTCTCCGCCTTCGCGGCGAGGCGCTCGGCGAGGGCGCAGCCGATGAAACCGGCACCTCCGGTGACGATGACGCGCTGGCGGGAGAGATCAGTCATGCGATTGGAGTCCTTCGTTGCTTCGTGACGCGGCCTCGATGAGACCACCGGAACACCTTAGTACCCCGGGCCTGGTAGCGAGACGCTGACGGTGGAGCAGCCCAGCCGGGCGTCGTCGTCGAGCGATGCGATGTCGATCGGCGAACCGTCGTCGGGCGTGTCGTCGGATGACGGCACCGCGTACGCGCACACCTGGTGCTCCCCCGCCGCGACGGGAACCGTGGTGCTGTAGCCGACCGCGTCGCCGAGCCCGGGATTCGCCACGGCGACGTCGGCACGGCTGAGCTCCGCGCGGGTGCTCGCGGTGTAGACGTCGTCGACGAAGAACACGACCTCGACCGGCTCAGCGCTGTCGCGTTCGGCTGCCCATCCCGCCACGGTGACCTCCTGCGCGACGACCTCCACCGAGTCGAGGGCGCCGAGCGGCGCGCTGCTCTTCACGGTGACCGTGAAGCAGCCGAGCTCGGGGTTGTTGTCGGAGGAGGGCACGTTCACGCCGTAGGCGCAGACGCGGTGGCTGCCGGGCGAGGCCGGAACCGTGCCCGTGAAGCCGTGCTTGTCGCCGAAGCCCGGGTAGAGCGAGGCGACGTCGGGGCGGCTCTTGTCGGCCTTCATCCGCGAGGTCCACGCGTTGTCGACGTAGAACACGACGTCGATGGGGTCGGTGGTGTCGGGGTCGAGTGTCCAGCCCGACACTTTGATGCCGCCCGCGACGGCGGAGGCGGTGTCGAACGAGCCCACCGGCTTGCCGCCGTCGACGGCCAGGGTCGCGCATCCGATCTGCGGGTTGTCGTCTGACGAGGGCGTGTTCACCGCGTAGGCGCAGACCTTGTGGGTGCCCGCCTTCACCGGAACCGTCACCGAGAAGCCGTGCCCGCCGCCGTAGCCCGGGAAGACGTAGGCGACGTCACCACGCACCTGGTCGGCCTTGGTGGCCGAGGTCCAGCGATCGTCGACGTAGAACACGACCGAGATGGGCGCCGTGGTGTCGGGGTCGATGGCCCACCCGGTGACAGCGACTCCCCCGTCGGCGCTGCGCGCGGTCTCGAGGTAGCCGATGGGCTTTCCGGCCATCACGGTGACGGTGGAGCAGCCGAGCAGCGTGTTGCCGTTACCGCCCGTGTCCATCGCGTAGACGCAGATCGTGTTGACGCCGGGCGACGCGGGGGCGACCACGTCGTAGCCGTGCGCGTCGCCGTAGCCCGGCAGGTACCGCCCGACGTCGGGCCGGTTCTTGTCGGCCGTGGTGATCGACTTGAGCCAACCGTTCACGGCGATGTTGATCTGTACCGGTCCGGTGGTGTCGAGGTCGACTGCCCAGCCGCTCACCCGCACCCCGCCCGGGGCGGGGTCGGCGCGCTCGAAGCCGCCCGTCGGCGGGCCGGCGGTCGAGGTCGTCGTGACGCAGCCGAGCGAGGAGTTGCCGTTGCCGCCCTTCAGGTCGATGGCCGTGACGCAGACCTTGTTCGTGCCGATGGGCACGGCGAGCTTCGTCACCGTCCAGGCGTGGGCGCTGCCGTAGCTCGGGTATTTCTGGCCGAGGTCGGCGCGCCCGATGTCGGCGTCGAAGGTGCCCGCGTCCTTGCCGTTCACCGAGATCTGCACCTTGGTCGAGGAGGCCGTGTCGGGGTCGATCGCCCAGCCGCTGATCTGCAGCGAGGCGCCGGTCTGCTTGTAGTACTCGATGGCGCCGATGGGAGAGCCGGTGGGCGGCGAGACGGTGGGGCAGCCGAGCGGCTCGTTCTCGCCCGCGCCCACGTTGATGGCGTAGAGGCAGTACTGGGTGGGTTTGCCGGTGGCCGGGAGGGAGATGGAGAAGCCGTGGTTCGCGCCGTTGCCGTAGACCTTGTCGACGTCGGGCCGCGAGCCGTTCGCGGTGAAGGCTCCGACATAGCTGCCGGTGAGGTAGTTGCCCCCCGACCACACGTAGACCTGGATGGGGTTCCGGGTGTCGAGATCCTGCGCCCACCCGCGGAGCGTGACGGTCTTGAGGTCGGCTGTCGCAGCGTCGATGGAGCCGAACGGGTTGTGGTTGATCTCGGTGGTGCTGCCGAACCAGTCGGTGTAGAGGCGCCAGAAGTTGCGGTTGCCGTAGGCCGAGCATCCGTCGCCCGTGCCGTACAGGTTCGCCAGCGCCGCCGCGTTCGGCTGGTAGGGGGTGTAGTAGTAGAGCGCCGCGGTCGCCCGGGTCTGAATGAGCACCCGGCTCGAGCCGCAGCCGGCGTTCGGGTTGTAGAGCACGTTGGCATAGCCCCCCACCGGGTACCAGGTGAAGAAGTTGCTGGTGCCGGGCGGGTTGCCGTAGCGCTTGAACTGCCAGGCCGCCTTGTAGACCTGGTTGTAGAAGCCGAAGTACTCCGAGTCGCAGGGCGCGGTGTCGGGGCAGGCGAAGCCGGTGGCCCGCTCGTACTGGGTGGCGGAGGGCCAGGTGTCGGTGACGAGCGACTGCTCCTTCTGCAGCAGCACGAGCAGCACCGCCTGGCTGATGCCGCAGGCCTGGCCGACCTTCGCGATGATCTGGGCCGCGGTCTCGGCCCCCGCGCCGGTGTAGGCGTTGCACATGGGGTCGGCGCCGCGCGAGAAGGTGTTCACGCGGTAGTCCTTGAGGCAGGTGTAGCCCGCGCGGCAGTTCGGCACCTGTCCGTTCAGGAAGTTCTGCACGGCCTGGGCGTTCATCGCCTGCCCGTTGTAGAACTTCGCGTCGGAGATGATGTTGCCCGCCTGGAAGTCGCCACCCGTGGCGGCGGAGGCCGAGGATGCACTGAGCGGCAGGAAGGCGGTGAGCAGTCCGCCCATCACGGCGAGGGCGGCGATCATGGCGAGGATCGCGGGCGGGCGGCGTCGGCGCGGCGGCCGGCCGGGGGCCCGCACGGTGCTGCTCTGCTCGGTCATGAGACGACGACCTCTCCGCTCGTGCTGCCCTGCGCGGTGCCGTCGTCGAACACGACGGTCACCGTCCAGGTTCCGCTCGCCCCCGAGGGGAGGGTGGCGATCATCTCGGCGCAGTAGGTGACGGTGGCGTCAGCGGTGCTGGTGACCTGCGCCGCGGCGCTCTGCTCGCCCTGCACGACGCTCAGCGCGCAGCTGCCCGAGCTCGAGATGACGTTGCTCACCAGCGCGTCGACCCGCACCGTGCCCGCGGCCGGGTCGTAGGAGGAGTTGAGGATCGACACGCTCGCCTCGGTGGCCGGCTGCTCGGGCGGGGTGGTGGGCTTCGAGGGCGGCTCGGTGTAGGTGGGCTCGGGCACGGGCCCCTCCGTCTCGGTGGGCTCGGGGCTCGGCGTCGAGGAGACGGTGGAGGTCGGCGTGGGGGTCGAGGATGCCGTGGTGGCGCCGGGCGTCGGAGCCGCCCCTGGATCGACGCACCCCGTCAGCAGAACGGCGACGAGGCCGCCCGTGATCACAGCGGCACTCACCCATCGTCGCGTCCCCATCGCTCCACCGTAACCGAGGAGGGGCGAGCTGGGGGGAGCCCACACCGGCGACAGCAGCCGGATGCTCCCTCCGGGCCTACTCGGTGGTGAGCGAGACCCCCACCTCGGCGCACACCGAGACGAGCGCCAGATACGAGTCGAGGTACGCGTTGATCTCGTCGGCCGACGACTCGGCGCCCGGATACGTCGTCGCCGCGAAGGCGGCGAACGCAGCGGCGGCGCCCTCCCACTGCGCGTCGTTCGCGGCGGCCTCGGCCGCCTGCGCGGCGGCCTGGTCGCGGGCGGCCAGCCAGGCATCGCGCCCCGCGTCGTAGTTGGCGTTGAGGGTCTCGCAGGCGGCGACCACCGGACCGCTGGTGTCGACGGGTTCCGGCGTCGGCGTGGGCGTCGGAGTCGGCGTGGGGGTCGGCGTCGCAGTCGGCGTGGGGGTGGGGGTCGCCGTGCGCGTGGGCGAGGGCTTCGTGGGGCTCGGCGTCGACGGGTCGCCGCCCGGGTCGACGCAGCCGGAGAGCCCGACGGTGAGAGCGAGCGCGGCGGCGGCGAGGCCCCACCTCGTGGCGCGGCGGGCCGGGGTGGCCGGGATGCGCATCCGGTTCGTCATGGTCGTCCTCCTCGTTCGTTCGCGGATCGTTCGATCTCGGATCGTCCGGTCGCCGCTCGTTCGGTCGGGTGTCGTTCGGTGGGGGCTCAGGGCACGGTGACGGTGGCGCAGCCGAGCTGCGGGTTGTCGTTCGAAGCCGGCGTGTTCACCCCGTAGGCGCACACCTTGTGCGAGCCCTTCGTCGCCGGCACCGTTGCCGAGTAGCCGTGCTTGTCGCCGAAGGCCGGGAACTGCGCGGCGACGTCGTTCCGGCTCTGGTCGGCCTTGGCGCTGCTCGTCCACCGGTCGTCGACGTAGAACACGACGCTGATCGGGTCTCTCGTGTCGGGGTCGATCGTCCAGCCGTTCACCTGGATGCCTCCGTCGACGCCCCGTGCCGAGTCGAGCGAGCCGAAGGGCGCGGTCGACGCGATGCTGACCGTCGAGCAGCCGAGCAGGGTGTTGTCGTTCGACGAGGGCCAGTTCACGCCGTAGGCGCAGACGGTGCGGCTGCCCGCCTTGGCCGGTACGGATGCGGTGAAGCCGTGCTTGTCGCCGTAGCCCGGGTAGGCGGCGGCCACGTCGCCGCGGCTGCCGTCGGCGCGGGCCGAGGAGGTCCACACGCCGTCGACGTAGAAGACGACGTCGATGGGGTTGGCGGTGTCGGGGTCGAGCGACCAGCCGCGCACCGAGATCGATTGTCGGGCCGCCGAGGCACCGTCGAGCTTTCCGACGGGAGCCTGGTTCGGAACCGTGACGGTCTGACAGCCGATGAGCGGGTTGTCGTTCGACGACGGCGTGTTCACGGCATAGCCGCAGACGCGGTGCGAGCCGGGAATGGCGGGAACCGTCGCCGTGAAGGCGTGGTTCGGGCCCCAGGAGGGGTACAGCCGCGCGATGTCGGAGCGGGCGCCTGCGGCGCGGGTGGCCGAGGTCCACACGTTGTCGACGTAGAACACCACGTCGATGGGGCCCTTGGTGTCGGGGTCGAGCGCCCAGCCCGAGACCTGGATGCCGCGGGGAACACCGGATGCGGTGTCGAGCGAACCCACCGGCTGGCCGGCGGGCATGACGATGGTGTGGCAGCCGATGAGCGGGTTGTCGTTCGACGACGGCGTGTTCACCGCGTAGGCGCAGACCTGGTTGGTGCCGGGGCTCACCGGCACGGTCGCCGTGAAGGCGTGCTTCGCCCCGTAGCCCGGGAAGACCTGGCCCACGTCGGTGCGGCTCTTGTCGGCCCGGGTGGCGGAGGTCCAATGGTTGTTGACGTAGAACACGACATCGATCGGGTCGGTGGTGTCGGGGTCGATGGCCCAGCCGGTGACGAGGATGCCGGCCTCACCGCGGTAGGCGGTGTCGAGCGAGCCCACCGGGCGGTCCTTCATCATGGTGATGGTGGAGCAGCCGAGGCGGGTGTCGCCGTCACCTCCGGTGTCCATCGCGTGCACGCACACCTTGTGCGAGCCCCCGGTGGTGGGCACGAGGATGCCGTAGCCGTGCGCCGGGCCGTACCCGGGGAGGTAGGAGGCGACGTCGGGCCGGTTCTGGTTCGCCGTGGTGATCGCCTTCAGCTGCCCGTCGATGACGATGTTGATCTGCACGGGCCCGGTGCTGTCGAGGTCGACGGCCCAGCCGCTGAACCAGAGGCCGCCGGGTCGAGCCTCGGCGCGCTCGTAGCCGCCGATGGGCGGACCGTTGGTCTCGGAGACCCTGAGGGCTCCCGGCGCCTGGCCGATGTCGATATGCTGGTGGTTGCAGCTGTCGCCGAACTCGTTGGTGAGGTAGCTGTAGCCGAGCGACGCCATGGAAGGCCTGCCGTAGCAGCCGAGCTGACCCACGTGGGTGTTGGCCGGCATGAACTGGTTGAGCAGCGACAGCAGGTCGTTGGTGCCGTCGTTCCACCCGTTGGTGCTGCGGCCCCCGACCCGGCTGAAGTCGACGGCGACGGCGGGGATGCGGCAGTGCCACGGGCTCGGCGGGCGCTTCTCGCCCGTGCAGGTGTAGTCGCCGTCGTTGGCGCACCAGCGGTTGAGGTCGCTGACCCTCAGCGAGCCGAACGCCTTGATGGTGACGACGAGGGCCTGCAGCACGCGCTTGTCGATGTCGCAGCGCGCCTCCACGGTGCCGTTCGCGATGGGGGCGATCTCGGTGTCCCAGATCTCGTTGATGGCGCCGTCGACGGTGAACTTGCCCTGGTCGCGAGCGGTCAGGAGCCACTGCGCGGCGGCGCGGCCGGTGGCCGGCACGAAGGTGCAGGGGGCGCCGCAGCCGGGCGCGGCCTGCGCCACGACGTCGGCCGACTGCGGGTCGAGCGGCACCTCGGGCACGGCGGGGGCGTCGGTCGCGGGGACGGGTGTTGCGGCAGGGTCGCCTGCCGGAGCATCCGTCGCGGGAACCTCGGTGGCGGGCGCCTCGGTCGCGGGCTGGTCGTCTGCCGGAGCCTCCGGCGCAGGGGCGTCGGGAGCGGGAGCCTCGGTGGCGGGCGCGTCGGGCTCAGGAGCCGGCGACTCGCTCGCGATCGGGGCGGGTTCGACGGCGGCCTGCGCGGCGGAGCCGCCGCTCGGCGGTGCGGCGACGAGCGGGACGACGAGGAACGCCAGCACCATCAGCACCGACCCGAGCACACGCACTATCGAAGACAACGTTCCCCTTACGATCTCCGGGCAGCCTAGGGCACCGGGTGCCAGAGGCCTCGGAACCGCGCCGGAGTGTGCCGGGTCGGGTCTGTGCCGGGACGGGTCAGTGCCGGGCCGGGTCAGTGCCGGGCCGGGTCAGCGTCTGGTCAGCGGCCGAACGACTCGATCGCCGCGGTGAGGTCGCGGCCGAGGTGCGGGGCGATGCTGCGGGCGTAGGTGTTGCTCATGTGGTTGTTGTCGGCGTAGGTGACGACCCCTCCCACGAAGGTCATGCAGGTCTCGTCGGTGCAGAAGTACTGGCTGGTGTCGACCAGCGGGATGTCGCCGTTCTGCGCCACCGCCTGCAGCACGGTGTCGTCGATGATCGCCTTCTGCCGCGGGTTCGAGCACGGGGCCGCGGCCGGCACGGTGATGCCGGCGAGGCAGGTCGGCACGTCGCCCACGCTGTTGCCCGGCACGTCGCGCACGAAGATCACGTCTTTACCGCTGGCCTGCACGGCCGACCAGTTGGCGTCGATCTCGTCGCGGAAGGCCTGCAGCTGCCCGGGGTCGTCCGAGGTGAAGTAGGCCCTCGACCAGTCGGTGTACGCCACCACGTCGATGTCGTCGCGCGACTCGATGTCGGCGAGCACGTCTTTCGTCCAGTCGGTGCAGGCGATCTGCTCCGCCGCATCCTTCCCCACCATCTGCTCGGGCACGGTGGTGAGGCCAGGGCAGCCGAAGCGGGTGTAGGTGACGACGCGCCAGCCCTGGGTCTTGAAGTACTCGTCGAACGACGGGGTCATCGCGGCGGCGTGCGAGTCGCCCACGATCGCGATGGTGCCGTTCGGCCCCTTCGGGTCACCGTAGGTGCAGTTGCGCCAGACGTTGTCGAGCTGCACGAGGCACCAGTTCGGGTCGAGGTCTTGCGAGGCGTAAGCCGTGTCGATGGGCTCGGTCGCCGTGAACACGTCGGGGCAGGCCCCCTGGTCGAGGATGCCGTTGGCGCCGTAGCAGGGCTGCTCGAGCTGGGTGGTGGCCTGGTTCGCCGCCTCGTCGATCGACTGCTGGATGAAGGTCATGTTCGCCGCGATCACGGCGACGATGAGGGCGGGCACGCCCAGGGCGAAGGCGTAGGAGCGGATGCGCTTGGCCGCCCACCAGCGGTTGTAGCGCGCCGGGTCTTCGACGAAGCGGCTCGACAGCGCGCCGACCACGATGGAGAGCAGGCCGAGCGCGATGCCCGCCTTGATGCCGATGCCCACTCCGAACACGAGCGGGAAGAACACGATGATCGGCCAGTGCCAGAGGTAGATGGAGTACGACCACTTGCCGATGCTCTTCACCGGCCAGAACGCGCTGACGGTGCGCAGCCCGAAGCGCTCGGAGGCGGGCGGGTCGACGAGCAGCACCAGCAGCGCTCCGACCACCGGAATGGCGGCGACGATGCCGGGGAAGGGCAGCGCGCCCGAGAAGGTGTACGCGGAGACGGCGATGAGCGCGACCCCGACCCACGGCACGACCGCGCTGACGACGCGCATGCCCCGCGAGCTGCGGTCGAGCTTGCGGCGGTCGGCGAGCCACATCACGGCCACCGAGGCCAGGCCGCCGGCCGCGAATTCCCAGGCGCGCACGAAGGTGTTGAAGTACGCGGCCCCCGGCCGGGTGGCGGTGAGGTAGATCGAGTAGATCAGGGAGGCGGCGAACACGAGCACGAGAACGCCCACCACGAAGGGCCGGAGGCTCTTCCACGAGTCGGCGTCGATGCGACGGCGGAGCACCCAGCCGGCGACGAGCACCGTGCCCATGAGCAGCAGCGGCCACAGCACGTAGAACTGCTCCTCGACGGCGAGCGACCAGTACTGCTGCACCACCGAGTCGGCGTTGTTCTGCGCCAGGTAGTCGACGGCGTTGTTCGCGAGCACCCAGTTGATGGCGTAGAGCGCGCTCGCACCGATGTTGACGAGCTCGTCGGCGCGGTTGCTGAGCGGCACCCAGATGAGCGTGGCGACCAGCGTGACGACGAGCACGAGCAGCGATGCGGGGAGCAGTCTCCGGATGCGCCTGGCCCAGAACGACCCGATGGCCACCTTTCCGGTGCGGCGCAGTTCGCCGAGGAGATGCCCCGAGATGAGGAAGCCGGAGATGACGAAGAAGACGTCGACGCCGATGAACCCGCCGGGGAGGGCGCCCGGCCAGAGGTGGTAGATGACGACGACGCCCACCGAGAGGGCGCGCAGGCCCTGGATCTCGGGCCGGAACTCACGGAGCGCCGCCGAACCCGAGGAGCGTCGCGATGCGCGGGTGGCCACCGGAGCCGCGCCCGCTGCCGCGCCTCCGGCTCCGGCGGGCGCCGGGTGCTCTGAACTGGCCACGTCTGTCGTTCACTCCTCGCAGGATCGGGCCCGCATCGCTCGGCGCCTCGGGAGATCATAGTTGCTGCCGCCCCGCCGATCCTGACCGCACGCTGGTGCGGCGCATCCGGAGCCGGTCGGGCTGGTCAGCGGGCGGGCACGACGTCGGCGATCGAGAGCCCGTCGATGCAGACCGGGCTGCTCTGCGCTCCGATGGCGAGCTCGCCCGGGGCGATGCCGTAGGGCAGGTAGAGCACGGCGGTGCCGCTGCCCGCGGGCCGCTCCACCTCGGTCCAGCGGTCGCCCGCGAACACGGCGAACGAGTCGCCGGACGCTGCCGAGTAGTCGATGACGAGATAGCGGCCGCGGTCGGCCTTCGTTCCCGGGTACTCCAGATCGCTGTTGCCGTCGGTGCAGGCGGCGCCCTCGGAGGCGGCTTTGACGTCGTCGAGCGTCGCCGGCCCCGCGGCCCCGTCGGCGCCGACCACCCAGGCGCCCTCGAGCGAGCTGGTGAACGTCACCTCGCGCCCGAACACCGGCAGCATCGCCGAGGTCATGTTGTAGGGCCAGAGCGACGCGAGCGCGACGGGCTCGGGCAGCGGCGAGTCGATGAGCGGCGGCGCGTCGGCCGGCAGCGTGCGCTCCATCGTCTCCACCCACTCCCTGGCCTTCGGGCCGGGGTTGGCGGCGACGATGCGGTCGAACGAGCCCGCCCACGCGACGGCCGACACCGCGACGAGTGCCACGACGGCGAGCGCCGACACGACGGAGGCGACGAGTCGGCCGGTGCGCCGGCCGCCGCGTGCCGAGGGCGGCGCTGATGTCGACAGCCCAGCCCGCGCATCCGCCCGCCGCCGCAGCTCGAGCAGCGTGCTCACCACGACGACGCCGATCGCCGCCCAGACGAGCGCCGTGTTCTCGAGGTGGTAGCGCAGCTCGCGGCCGGCACCGATGCCGATGACGTCGGCGCGCCGGGAGAGCACGAAGGTGTTCGCCAGCACGACGACGACCGTGAACACCCACACGCCGGCGTTCGAGCGCTTCACGACGACCGTCGCCACCACGAACGCCGCGAACAGCAGGCAGGTGACGATGATGACGGGGTTCAGCAGCGTGACGGGCGCATGCACCAGGTCGAAGCCGAAGAACGAGGGGATGAGGCCACCCAGCGCACTGTGCACCATGAACTGCAGCGTGGTGGTGCCGGAGGGCGAGCCGTCCGACTCGGCGAGGTAGGGGCCGCCCAGGTAGAGGTACAGCTCGGCCAGCGAGATGACGACGACGCCGAGCCACACCGGCCAGCTGCGCAGCAGGTTCTTCAGCCGGGCGAGGAGGGGCTGGCCGCGCCAGATCACGAGCACGCACCACAGGAACAGGTGCATCGAGAACAGCAGCGACTTCTCGCTCGAGGCCAGAGCGAGGGCGTAGAGCACGAGCCCGGCGGCGAGACTGCCCCAGCGCGTCCAGCGCGTGCCCACCACGAAGCGGGTGAGGCAGCCGAAGGCGGCGAGCGAGACGGCGAGGGCGACCGTGTTGTTGAGGCTCGCGGCCCACCACAGCCGCAGGGCGATGGGGCCGAGCGAGAGCGAGAAGGCGAGGCCGGCGAGGAGCGCCATGCGGCGGGCGCCCGTCACCGCGTCGACGATGCGCACGAGGGCGGTGAAGGCGCCGGCGTGGATCACCCCGATGATCACCGCTGCGGCCGGCCAGGAGAGGCCGAACACCGCGAGGAACCCGGCGATGCTGGCCGCGTACGCCGGCATGAGGTGCCCGAACCAGCTGCGGGTGAGGGAGTCGACGCCGAACGGGAACTCGCGGAAGTAGGCGGGGAAGAACAGGTCGTCGGCGAAGAAGTACGACTGCCAGGCGAACGCCGCGGTGAGGCCGAGCACGAGCACGATCGCCACCGGAAGCTCCCACCGGCGACGACGTGCCGTGACGAAGCGCGACAGCGCTGCGGCCCAGGCCCACGCGCCGTCGCCCGACGCCGTGGTGGCGGCGGGGGCTGGTGATCGCATCCGGTCGAGTATAAGGTCCGGTCCCGCGTGCGAAGACCCCTGTAGCCTTGGTGGATGCGTGTCTTGCTCGTCAACCACAGCTCGGCCGAGAACGAACTCGGCGGTGCGGAACGGTCGTTGCTCGCGCTCGGCGAGGAGTGGGCGAGGCGCGAGCCGGGGCTCGAGATCGAGGTGGTCACGGCCTCGGCCGAGGGCGAGTTCGCCCGGGCCGTGCGCTCGCGCGGCTGGGAGCTGTTCGCCGTCCCGTTCTGGCCCTGGGCCATCCCCCACCTCTACCGCCCGGGCGAGAACCGCTTCGACAACGCACGCCGCGACGGGCGGGCCGTGCTGGCGATCGAGAAGCGCATCCGCGACACCTCGCCCGACCTCGTGGTGACGAACTCGGTGGTGAACCCCTGGGGCGCCGTCGCCGCCGGCCTCGTCGGCACCCCTCACGTGTGGTTCGCGCGCGAGTTCGGCGACCTCGACCACGGCCTCGAGTTCGTCATCGGCGTCGAGCAGAGCTGGGCCGACGTCGGGCTCCTCTCCGACCTCGTGGTGGCCAACTCCGAGGCGGTGCGCGCGCACGCCGAGTCGTTCCTCCCCGGTCGCGAAGTGCTCGTCACCTATCCCCCGGTCGACGTCGAGGCGCTGCGCACGGCGCCCGTCTCCGCCGCGGCGGGTGCGGCGGCGGCATCGGCGACGGATGCGCGCCAGGGTGGCGAGGGCACGCTCGAACTCCTCATGGTCGGCACCGTCGGCCCGGCGAAGCGCCAGCACCTCGCCGTCGAGGCGCTCGGCGAGCTCCGCGCGCGGGGCGTCGACGCCCGCCTCACCCTGGTGGGCCCGCTCGACCACCCCGAGTACCACGGCGCACTGCTCGACACGGCCGCCCGCCTCGGCGTTGCAGACCGGGTGCGCGTCGAGGGCTACCGTGAAGACCCGCGGCCCTACATCCGCGACGCCGACGTCGCCCTCATGCTCTCCCGCAGCGAGGCGTTCGGCCGGGTCACCATCGAATACCTCGCGCAGGGAACCCCGGTGGTCGGCATCGATGCCGGAGGAACGAGCGAGCTCATCGCCGACGGAAGCTCCGGCTTCGTCACCTCGGCCGAGGTCTCCGACATCGCCGACGCCCTCGCCCGCTACGCCGCCGACCCGGCACTGCTCCGTGCCCACGCGGCGGCAGCCCCTGGCGACGCAGCTGCGGTGGCCGGCCGCTACCCGCTCTCCGACGTCATCGACGCGATGACCGAGCTCTCGCGCACCGCACCCCGGGTGCCGAAGCTGCCCCATCTCACCGAGTTCTGGATCGGCCTCGCCGACGACGTCGAACTCATGCGCGACGAGTGGCAGACGGTGCGCAACCCCACCCTCGACGAGACGGTGCGACAGTTCGAGGAGGCCAGGGTGCGCTCCGGCCGCGCCGGAACCGCGGCGTCGGCGGCGCTGGCCACGGGCGCCGAAGACCTCAGCCCTCCCCCGCCGGTCACCATCGTGGTGCCGGTCTACGGCGACCTCCCCTCGCTCGAGCGCTGCGTGCAGAGCGTGCTCGAGCACGGCGACCTCGGTCGCAACCGCCTGCTGCTCGTGAACGACGTCGGCCCCGACGCCGACGTCATCGAGGCGCGACTGCGCGAGCTCATCGACGGTGTCGAGAACGCCTCCTACGCCCGCAACCCGAAGAACCTCGGTTTCGGCAGCACCTGCAACCGGGCTGCGTTCGAGCTCGACGACTCGGGCAACGACGTGCTGCTGCTCAACAGCGACGCGGTGCTGCTGTCGGGGGCCGTGGAGGAGCTCGCCCGCGTGCTGCACGCCGGCGAGAAGCACGGTGTGGTCTGCCCGCGCAGCAACCACGCCACCATCGCCTCCTTCCCGTTCGTGTCACGGCCCCGCCGAGGGCCCGACGACATCGAGCATTCGCTCCGCAAGTTCGCGTCGCTCCACGACGAGCTGCCGCGCTACACCGTCGCCCCGGTGGCCATCGGTTTCTGCTTCCTCGTGCGCCGCGCGCTGCTCGACCAGTTCGGGCTGTTCGACGAGATCTTCAACCCGGGCTACGGCGAAGAGGTCGACTTCTGCCTGCGCATCAATACGCACGGCTACTCCTCCCTGTTCGCCAACCACGCCTACGTCATCCACGAGGGCAGCCGCAGCTTCAGCGAGAGCGAGTTCGACTCCGACGGTCTGCGCACGCGCAACGAGGAGATCATCTTCGAGCGCTACCCGCACTTCCGCTCCTCCATCGACCAGTACCTCGAGCACGACATCGACCCGATCGACTGGTTCGCCGACTTCATCGACGGCAACGACCCCGACAAGCGCGTGCTGATCGACCTCTACGACCTGACCCTGCGCTACGACGGCACCTCGCGCAACGCGCTGTCGTTCCTCACGCTGCTCGCCGAGAAGCAGTCGCGCGGCGAGCTCGACGCCGAGTTCGTCATCGCTTCCTCCATCGAGGCGCAGAAGTTCTTCGGGCTCGACAGGTTCGGCTTCCGCAGCATCTGGAACCACGACGTCAACGAACTGTTCGACCTCGGCATCGCCCTCGTGCCGCTCGGCCACGAGAAGCAGATCCTGCGCTTCAACCGCTTCTGCGCCCGTTGGGTGGTCACCCACCTCGACATCATCGGCACCCGCCTGCTGTCGCTGCGCGAGAACGACGCCGCTCGCAAGCAGGTGCTGCGCGACTCGCTCGCGTACGCCGACCGCACGGTCGCCATCAGCCAGGCGACCGTCGACGACACCCTCGCCTACTTCCCCGAGATCACGGCAGAGGCGCGCAGCCGCATCACCGTGGTGCACCAGGGCGCCGCGCGGGTCGAACTCGAAGCGAAGAACGACGGCGACGAGCTGAGCGAGCGGCAGCGGGCCGCGATCGCCGCGGGCGGCTACCTGCTCGTGGTCGGCAACTCCTACCCGCACAAGCAGCTCGCCGAGACCGTCGCCGCGCTGCGCGGCGGGGGGCGCAGCGTCGTCGTCTTCGGCGGCGAGATCGACGACCGGGGCGACGAGATCGTGCCGATCCGCGGCGGCCTGCTCTCCGACCGTCAGGTGTCGAGGCTCTACGCCGGCGCATCGGTCGTGGTCTTCCCGTCGGCGTACGAGGGCTTCGGGCTGCCCATCGCGGAGGCCGCGAAGCACGGCAGACCCGTGGTGCTGTTCGACACCCAGGTGGCGCACGAGGTGGTCGACGGGCTCGGACTCGGCGACGGAGCGACCTTCTTCTCCCGCTTCGCCGACCTGCCGGACGCCGTCGCCACGGCCGAGCAGCTCAGCGTCACCGTGGCACCCGGCGAGGTGCGCTCGCTCGACGACTACAACGCTCGCCTGCTCGAGATCGTAGGCGAGGAGCTCGCCCTGCCCGTCGACCTGGCGCGGCTGCGCAGGAGGTTCCTGTACTTCCGTGCCGTCGCCGCCTACACGGCGCGCATCGCCGAGCGGTTCGCGGAGGCCTCGTACGACAACGAGCTGATCAGGGCCCGGCGCGCCTACAAGGTGGTGGAGGCGGTCGACACCGGTGCAGCGCGGGCCCGCCAGGTGCGCGGTCAGGTGCAGGAGCTCGGGCCGAAGGGCGTGCTGCGGGCGATCAGGCGACGGCTGCCGGGCGGCAAGTAGCGGGGCTCGCGGCCGGCGCCGCGGGTCAGCGGGCGAACTCCGCGAAGACGCGGCGGCGGTCGGCGGCGGAGCTGTGCCTGCGCCCTCCGAGCAGCGCGGGCGTCAGCCGCAGGACACTGCCGAAGTAGAGCCGCCACCCCGCCCGGGAGAGGAACGCACCCGATTCGGGGCCGCGACCGTGATGGCGGATGCCGCGCACAGCATCCGACGCCGCCCGAGCGACGGTGCGCGCCAGCACCGCCAGCACCGCGCGCGCCGGGGCGTTCTTCAGCATCGTGAGACTGCGGTTGCGGATGCTGTAGCTGCGCACCAGCGGCGAGTCGTGGTCGCTCGACCCGGCATGGCGGTGCACCACCCGCGCCCGGGGCTCGTAGACGATGTCGTAGCCGGCGAGGCGCATCCGCCACGACAGGTCGACGTCTTCGTAGTACATGAAGTACCGGGTGTCGAAGCCGCCGAGCTCCTCGAGCACCTCGCGGCGCAGGAACGCGGCTCCGCCGGTGAAGGCGAAAAGACGCAGGGACGACGGATGCGTGGGCTCGACCCCCGTGGGCCGCAGCCAGTCGCGGTCGTAGCAGTTGCCGGAGCGCGTCAGCACGACCCCGGTGCTGTTGGTGAGCTCGACGCCCGTGGCGTCGCCCTCGGGAGTGCGCACCCAGCGCTCGCCATCGATGCCGACCAGCGCGCCCGTGCCGGTGCGGTCTGCCGCGGTGGTGGGACGGTAGCGGCCCTCGAGCACGACGTGGGCGGCGACGGCGGCGACCGACCGCGGCGCTGCGGCGAGCCGGGCCAGCCCGGCGGCGAGGAATCCCGGCTCGGCGACCGCGTCGTTGTTGAGCAGTACGATCACCTCGCCCGAGGCGCGGGCGATGCCGCTCGACACGCCGCCGGCGAAGCCCTCGTTGCCGGGGTTCACCACCACGACGGCCTCGGGCACGCGCGCGCTCCAGAACTCCGCGGCTCCCGGCGCGGCCTCGTTCTCGACGATGACGATCTCGGCGCCCTGCCCGCGCACCGACTCCACGGCCCGTTCGGTGAGGGCGGGCTGCCGCCAGTTCACGATCACGACGCTGGTCGAGGGCGTCGGCGCGCCCGAGTTCTCTGCCACGGTTCACCGATCCTATCCGTTCAGGGAGCACGCTCTAGAGTGGACAGGGCCACGAGCGCCCGTCACCAACAGCAGGAGCCCGCACCCATGATCTCTTCCACCGGCTCGGTCTCGGTCGTCGTCGTCAACTTCCGCGGCGCCGACGACACCATCGAGTGCGTCACCCAGACGCTCGCGCTCCCCGCGAAGCCGGGTGCGCTCGAGGTCGTCGTGGTGGAGAACGGCTCGGGCGACGACAGCCTCGCGCGACTCACCGCCGCCTTCTCCGCCGACAAGCGGGTGCGCATCGTCACCAGCAAGGAGAACCTCGGGTTCACGGGCGGTTCGAACCTCGGCGCCGCCTCGGCCAAGGGCGAGTTCCTCGCCTTCCTCAACAACGACGCCAAGCCCGACGCCGCCTGGATCGACAAGGCGCTCGAACAGTTCGACGTCTCCCCCGCCGTCGCCGCGGTCGGCAGCAAGGTGCTCGACTGGGAGGGCCGCATCATCGACTTCGCCGGCCCCGGCCTCACCTGGTTCGGCATGGGCTTCAAGCCCAACCTGGGCAAGCCCGACGGCCCCGGTTTCGACGAGCCCCGCGACATCCTGTTCGGCACCGGGTCGGCCCTGTTCGTGCGCCGCTCCGTGTTCGCCGAGGTGGGCGGCTTCGACGAGCGGCTGTTCATGTTCTACGACGACGTCGACCTCGGCTGGCGACTCACCCTCCGCGGCTACCGCGTGCGTTTCGCTCCCGAGTCGATCGTGCGGCACCGCCACCACGGCTCCATGTCGTCGTTCGGGCAGTACCGCGAAGACTACCTGCTCGAGCGCAACGCCCTCATCGTGCTCTACAAGAACATCGGCGACGAGAACCTCGGCAGCTACCTCGCGGGGGCACTCGCGCTGGCGTCGCGGCGGGCCGTCGCCGAGACGGGGGTCGACTCCGAGTCGTTCGACATCCGCCGGGCCGGGGGTGCGGAGGAGAAGAGCGACGACCAGTCCACCCCGAAGAAGGTGCTCACCAGCGTCTTCGGCGCCGACCGCTTCGTGGCCGAGCTGCCCTCCCTGGCACCTGACCGCGCCGCCATCCAGTCCACGCGCATCCGCTCCGACACCGAGGTGTTCCGGCTCGCCGACGGCTTCTTCTCGCCGCTGTCGATGAACCAGGGCTACCTCGACGGCTACGAGGCCGTGGTGAACGCGCTCGGCATCCGCGAGTCGACGCAGAAGACGCGCATCCTCGTCATCACCGGCGACACCATCGGCGCGAAGATGGCGGGCCCCGCGCTCCGCGCCTGGAAGATCAGCCAGGCGCTCTCGGCCGAGCACGAGGTGCGGCTCGTCACCTGGACGAGCGCGAACCGTACCAGCCCCGACTTCGAGGTGCACCACGTGGGCCTGCAGAACGAGCGGCAGATGCGGGTGCACGAGGAGTGGGCCGACGTCATCTTCTTCCAGGGCTATGCGCTGCGGCACTTCACCACCCTGCAGGCGTCGTCGAAGATCATGATCGCCGACATCTACGACCCCATGCACCTCGAGCAGCTCGAGCAGGGCCGCGAGCACGGCAAGATCCGCTGGAACCACCAGGTGGCCTCGGCCACCGAGGTGCTGAACCAGCAACTGGAGCGGGCCGACTTCTTCCTCTGTGCCTCCGAGCGCCAGCGGCTGTTCTGGCTCGGCCAGCTCGCCGCGCTCGGCCGGGTGAACGCCGACAACTACGCCGCCGACGACAAGCTCGAGAACCTCATCGCGCTCGCGCCCTTCGGGCTCGACTCCACTCCCCCGCAGCACACCCGCACGACGCTCCGCGGCGTGGTGCCCGGCATCGGCGAGAACGACAAGGTCGTCATCTGGGGCGGCGGCATCTACAACTGGTTCGACACCCTGACGCTCGTGCGGGCCATCGGCAAGGTGGCCGAGACGCACGACGACATCCGCCTGTTCTTCCTCGGCGTCTCGCACCCGAACCCTGAGGTGCCCGAGATGGCGATCGTCCAGCAGACCAGGCGGCTCGCCGAAGAACTCGGGCTCACCGGCAAGAACGTCTTCTTCAACGACACCTGGGTCGACCTCGACGACCGGCAGAACTATCTGCTCGAAGCGGATGCGGGGGTCTCCACCCATTTCGACCACATCGAGACGACGTTCTCGTTCCGCACGCGCATCCTCGACTACCTCTGGGCGAACCTGCCCATCGTCACCACCGGCGGCGACTCGTTCGGCGACCTGGTGGCGGCGGAGGGCCTCGGCGTGGCCGTGCCGGAGCGGGACGTGGATGCGCTCGCCGCCGCGCTCGAGAGCGTGCTCTACGATCCCGACGCCAACGCTGCCGCACGCGCCGCCGTGACGAGGGTGCGCGAGGACTTCACCTGGGAGCGCGTGCTCGAGCCCCTGCTCGAGTTCTGCCGCAACCCCGAGCCCGCACCCGACCGAGCGCTCGAGCTCATCGGTGCTGCAGCGGGCAGGCCCACCGGCCGCTCACGCGCCGGCTTCCAGGTGGAGCTGTCGAAGGAGGAGAAGTTCCACCGCATCGCGTCGGGCCGGCACGGTCTCCGCCGCGACCTCGCACTCGCCCGCTACTACGTGTTCGAGGGCGGCGTGCCCATGCTCCGCGAGAAGGTCACCTCCCGCCTCTCGGCCCGCTCCGGCAAGAGCTCCTGAGGCGCCGTCGAGAGAGCGCGAAAGGCCCCCTCAGCTCGCTGATGGGGGCCTTCTGTGCTCTCTCGAGGGGTGGGGGGGTTACCCGTGCCCGCCCTCGCGCTCGCCGGCGGAGCCGAGCGAGTCGAGGTAGGCCTGGATGGTGGGGTCGGCCTCGCCGGCCGTCACGAGGTGCCCGTGGTTGAGCCAGGCGGCGTGGTCGCACATGTCGCGCACCATCTCCATCGAGTGGCTCACCAGGATGACCGTGCGGCCCTTGTCGCGGAGCTCCGAGAACTTGCGGCGGCACTTGTCCTGGAACTCGGCGTCACCGACCGCCAGCACCTCGTCGACCACGAGGATCTGCGGGTCGACGTTGATCGCGATCGAGAAGCCCAGGCGCACGTACATGCCCGAGGAGTAGTTCTTCACCGGCTGGTCGATGAACTCGCCCACCCCCGAGAACTCGACGATCTCGTCGTACTTCCCCTGGATCTCCTTGCGGCTCATGCCGAGGATCGACCCGTTGAGGAAGATGTTCTCGCGGCCCGAGAGCTCGGGGTGGAAGCCGGAACCCACCTCGAGCAGCGCCGCCACCTTGCCGTAGGGCGTGATGCTGCCCTTCTCGGGGTAGTAGATCTTGGCGAGGCACTTCAGCAGGGTCGACTTGCCCGAGCCGTTGCTGCCGATGAGACCGAAGGTCGAGCCCTCGGGCACGTCGAACGACACGTCCTGCAGGGCCCAGAAGTCTTCGTGCACCGAGCGGCGACCGCGCATGACGGTGGCCTTCAGGGTCTGGTTGCGTTCTTTGTAGAGCCGGAAGCGCTTGCTGACGTTCTCGACTTTCACGGCGAGCTCGGTCACAGGAGTTCAGCCAGTCCTTTCTCGCTGCGCCGGAACACCAGGATGCCGATGGTGAGCGACACGGCGGCCCAGATGACGCACACCAGGAAGTCTCCCCAGTCGGGCCAGCGGGCGTCGTAGAGCAGCTGCCGGAAGACGGAGACGAATCGCTCCATCGGGTTGAGCTGGTAGATGTCGAGCAGGGTGATGTTCGACCCGAACAGACCGCCGATGTCTCGCGACTGCGTGGCGACGAGGTTGATGGGGTAGACGATCGGGGTGAGATACATCCAGATCTGCATGATGATGCTCATGAAGTACTGGGTGTCACGGAAGTGCACGTTCGCCACGGAGAGCATGAGTGCCACACCGGTGGCGAACACGGCGAGCACCACCATGAGCAGGAGCGCCAGCGGCAGGAACGGCAGCACGAAGGCGCCGGCGATGCTGAGGGCGACGACGAGCACCGCCATCTCGAACAGCCAGTTGAAGCCCACCGAGCCCACGTACGACAGCGGCAGCACGATGCGCGAGAAGTACACCTTCTGCACCAGCCCGGCGTTCAGCAGCAGCGAGCCCATGCCGGAGTTCACGACGTTCTGGAAGAACGTCCACGGCAGCAGGCCGCAGAGCAGCCACAGGGCGAACACGTTGAGGCCCGAAGGGTCTCCCGGGTCGGGCTGCACGCGGAAGATGAAGGCGAACACGAAGGTGTAGACCACCATCGCGGCGAGCGGGTTGGCGAGCGACCAGAGCTGACCGAAGATGGTGCGCTTGTACTGACCCCGGATCTCGCGGAGCGTCAGATTCGCCAGGAGCTCCCGTGATCCGAAGACTTCTTTCAGGTATCCCATTCATCCTCGCTCGGTCGCACATCAGGGCGCGCGACCGCGAACAACGATAGCCTAAAGTTGGTGGGTGTCCCCTGAACCGCGCGTGCTCCTCGACGCGACCTCCATCCCGCCGTCCCGTGGCGGGGTCGCCCGGTTCATCGCCGGCGTAGCGACGGGGCTCCACGAGGCGGGTCGCTCCATCGATGTGGTGGTGAAGGAACGTGATCGCGATTTCCTCCGCGAGGCCGCTCCGTCGCATCGGTACCACCTCGCTCCGAAGCAGGTGGACAGCCGCGGAGGCCGCTTCGTCTGGGAGCAGACGGGGCTGCCGAGGCTCGCGGATCGTCTCGGCTGCACGGTCATCCACTCCCCCCACTACACCTTCCCGCTCACCACCCGTGCGCGGCGCGTGGTGACCGTTCACGACGCCACCTTCTTCAGCTCGCCCGAGGTGCACTCGCGCCTCAAGGCGACCTTCTTCCGGCGCTGGACGCGCTGGGCCTGCCGCTTCGCCGACGAGCTGGTGACGGTGAGCGAGGCCACCGCCACCGAGCTGCGCCGGCACGTGCCCGCCATCAGGCCCCGGATGTCGGTGGCGCGGCTCGGTGTCGACCGCACGGTCTTCCACCCGCCGACTCAGGATGCCGTCGACGAGGTGAGGGAGAGGCTGGGGCTCACGGGCGAGCGTGGCTGGATCGCCTTCCTCGGCACCATCGAGCCCCGCAAGAACGTTCCCGCCCTCATCCGTGCCGTTCAGGCCTTGCGGGCCGCCGACCCCTCGACTCCACCGCTCGTCCTCTCCGGCTCGCGCGGATGGGACGACGAGGCCATCGCGCTGCTCGAGGGTGGCGCCGACGGCGTCATCGAGGCGGGCTACCTGCCGCTCGAGCTGCTCTCGGCATTCCTCGGCGGGTCGCTGCTCGTGGTCTACCCGAGCCTCGGCGAGGGCTTCGGCCTGCCGGTGCTCGAGGCCATGGCCTCGGGCGCCCCGGTGCTCACCACTCGTCGGCTCTCCATTCCCGAGGTGGGCGGCGATGCCGTCGCCTACAGCGAACCCGACGCCGATTCCCTCGCCGCGGCTGTCGCGGCGCTCCTCGCCGACGACGCCCTGCGAACCCGCCTCGCCGCCGAGGGCTTCGCCCGCAGCGCGGCCTTCACCTGGCTCGCCTGCGCCGAGATCTACCTCGCCGCCTACGACGGGACCACCGCCGCATGACCTCGACCCCACCGATCGACGGGCAGACCGACGGGCCGACCGCCGGCGAGGCCGCAGGCCCCACCGAGAGCGCGGAGGCTACCGCCCTCGCCGTAGTGACCGTGAGCTACGCATCGGAGTCGGTGCTGCCCGGTTTCCTCGACTCGATCCATGCCGCCAGCTCCGCGCATCCGCTCGTCGTGATCGCCGACAACAAGCCCGGCGTCGTCGGCCCGTCGCCCACCGCGGCCCTCGCCGAGCAGCACGGCGCCGACTACGTTCCCCTGTCGGCCAACCCGGGCTACGGCGGCGGCATGAACGCGGCGGTCGCCACCCTCCCCGACTCGGTGCACTGGGTGCTCATCTCGAACCCCGACATCGTGCTGCACCCCGGAGCGCTCGACCTTCTCGTCGCCACCGGCTCCTCCTCGCCCGACATCGGCTCCGTGGGGCCGCAGGTGCTCACCGACGGGGTGACCTACCCCTCCGCCCGCGCCGTGCCGTCGCTGCGGAACGGAATCGGGCACGCCCTGTTCGCCCGCGTCTGGCCGGAGAACCCGTGGACGAAGCGCTACCACGCGGGCTCGCCCGAGGCCGGCGCCGCCGACGTCGGCTGGCTCTCCGGCTCGTGCCTGCTCGTGCGGCGCGCCGCCTTCGAGCAGCTCGGCGGCTTCGACGAGAGCTACTTCATGTACTTCGAAGACGTCGACCTCGGCTACCGGCTCGGCAAGGCCGGGTGGCGCAACCGGTACGAGCCCGCTGCGGTGGTCGAGCACTCCGGCGGCCACTCGACGGCGAGCGAGTCGGCTGTCATGATCGATGCTCACCATCGGAGCGCCTATCGCTTCCTGTCGCAGAAGTACCGCGGGCCGCTGCTGCTGCCGCTCCGGCTCGTGCTGCGGGCCGGCCTTCGCATCCGCACCCGACTCGAGACCAGAGGGAAGAGGGCATGAGCGCCGTCGACACCGCACGCACACTGGCCAAACGCGTCATCCGTCGCCGTCTGCTGCACGGGCACTACCGCAGCACCCGGGTGCACTACCAAGCGGCCACCGGGCGCGAGGTACCGGTGACCATGTGCCTCTGGAACCGGCCCACCCGCCTCATCGACATGCTCCGCTCACTCGACGCGCAGGACCACCCCGGCGGCGTCACCCTTCACATCTGGAACAGCAACAAGCTCGACCACGAGTTCTACCTCGGGGTGCTGCGAGAGTTCCGCGCCACCGGCGCGCTGAAGAGCGTGCAGATCGTGCGCACCCCCTACAACCTCGGATCGATGGGCAGGTTCTACCTGGCCCGCGAGCATGCCAAGACGCACGGGCCGGGCCCGGTGATCGTCGTCGACGACGACGAGAACCTGCAGCCGGGCTTCGTGAGCGCGGCCCGCGCCGCCTACGCCCCCGACGTCGTCGCCGCCTGGTGGGCCTTCGAGGTGGGGCGGGAGTACTACGACCGCAAGCCCGCCGAGGTGGGCGGCCCGGTCGACCACGTCGGCCCGGGCGGCATGATCTGCGACTCCTCCCTCTTCCTCGACGACGAGTTCTTCACCACCCTTCCCGAGCGGTTCTGGTTCGTCGACGACCTGTGGTTCACCTGGTACGCCAAGAAGCTCGGCAAGCGCCTGACGAAGCTCGACGTGGAGATCGAGTTCGTGATGGACGAGACGAACCAGTCGTACGGCCTGTTCGACCTCAAGCTCGAGTTCTTCGCCCAGCTCTACCCCGAGCTCGTCGGCACCCCGCCGAGGTTCGAGTTCCCCGAGGGCTGAGCCCCGGCCGCGGGCACCGGCCCGCGTGCCTCACCTCTCGTGCCGCAGCTCGAGGATCCCCGCCCAGGCGGTCTGCGAGTAGCTCTCCTCGGCGCTCGTGAGCTGCTCGTGGGCGATCTCGCCCGGCCGCGGCGCCTCGATGCGGTGCTGCAGCTCGCCCGCGTCGCCCGCCGCATCCGTCACCCGCTGCAGCACCTCGCCCAACGGAATGCGTACCGCGTCGGCGACGACGAAGGTGCTGCCAGCGGCCGACGCCGGGCTGGTGACGAGGGTGAGGAGGATGCGCACGGTGTCGTAGACCGACTGGTAGTAACGGGTGGTCTCCGGCCCGAACAGCGTCACCGGGAGACCCAGGGCGATCGACTGCCGCCAGAGCTCCACGACCGAGCCGCTCGACCCCCAGACGTTGGGCAGCCGCACCGACGCGGCACCGAGACCGCGACCGGCGGCTGCGGCGACTTCGAGCTCGGCGCGGTACTTGCTCTGCCCGAGCACGTTCATGCGGGAGGTGGCCTTGTCGGTCGAGACCAGCAGGAACCGCTCCACGCCGCGCTTCTGGCTCTCGGCGAGCAGGATGCGCGTGGCCTCCACGTTCACCCGCTCGGCGAGCCGCGGATTGGCCTCGCAGGTGCCGACGTGCTTCACGGCCGCCGCGTGCACGACCACCTCGGCCCGCACCTCGTCGAACACCTCGGCCATCTGCACCGGGTCGGAGACGTCGGCGACCACCGTGATGAGGTTGTCGCGGAGCCCCAGCGCGTTCACCCAGTTGATGAGCGAGGCCACGCTGCGCTCGTTGGTGTCGATCACCACGACCGGCGCGCTGCGCTCCGGGTCGCTGATGAGCTCGACGGCGAGCGCGCCGCCGATGCTCCCCGCCCCGCCCGTGACGACGACGCGCCGCGCCGAGAGGGCGCGACGGAGCTCGACGATCTCGCCGAGGTGCCGGAAGGTCTCCTCCACCAGCGGGACGGCGAGATCGCTGCCCAGGATGGTCATGGCGAGCTGAGGTGAGATCACGGACGTGTCAATCGATCAGGTAGGGAGACGAAAGCGACGGTGCGCTCACGGGTTCACTCGGCGGCGGCCTGGATGAGGGTCTTGAGGTAGGCGCCGTAGCCGCTCTTGACCAGCGGATCGGCGAGCTTGGAGAGCTGCTCGGTGTCGATCCAGCCGGCCCGCCAGGCGATCTCCTCGATGCAGCCGATCTTGAAGCCCTGACGGTCTTCGATCACCCGCACGTACTCCGACGCCTGCATCATCGACTCGAAGGTTCCCGTGTCGAGCCACGCGGTACCCCGGTCGAGCACCTGCACGTGCAGGGCACCCTGCTCGAGGTAGCGCTCGTTCACCGTCGAGATCTCGAGCTCGCCGCGGGCCGACGGGGTGATCGACTTCGCGATCTCGACCACCGAGTTGTCGTAGAAGTAGAGGCCGGGAACCGCGTAGTTCGACTTCGGCCGCTCGGGCTTCTCCTCGATGGAGATCGCGGTGAACGCCTCATCGAACTCCACGACACCGTAGGCGCGCGGGTTTGACACGTGATAGGCGAAGATCTTCGCACCCGAGAGCGCCTCGTTCGTGCGCAACGACGAGCCGAGCCCGACACCGTGGAAGATGTTGTCGCCGAGCACCAGCGCGACACTGTCGTCGCCGATGAACTCCTCACCGATGATGAACGCCTGCGCCAGACCGTCGGGCGAGGGCTGCACCGCATACTCCAGCCGGATGCCCAGCTCGCTGCCGTCGCCGAGCAGGGCCCGGAACTGCTCGTTGTACTCCGGGGTGGTGATGATGAGGATCTCGTTGATGTCGGCCATCATGAGGGTCGACAGGGGGTAGTAGATCATCGGCTTGTCGTAGATGGGCATCAGCTGCTTCGAGATGCCCTTGGTGATCGGCCACAGCCGGGTGCCCGATCCTCCGGCGAGGATGATTCCCTTCATCAGCGGCCCTTCTCCGTCAGCGACGCGTAGAACGCGCGGGCTTCCTCCCAGGTGGGGAGCAGACCTGACTCCTTGGCCTCGGCGAGGCTCGGAGCATCCGTGTCCTTCGGCGACAGCAGGAGCTCGCCGGCCTCCTCGGGGAAGCGCAGCTCGACCTCGGGGTCGAGCGGGTTGATGCCGTGCTCGCGCTCGGCGTTGAAGGTGGAGGTCACCAGGTAGCTCACCGTGGCGTTCTCGGTGAGCGCCACGAACGCGTGACCGAGACCCTCCGAGAGGTAGATGGCCCGGCGGTCGGTGTCGTCGAGGAGCACCGAGTCCCACTGCCCGAAGGTCGGTGAGCCCACCCGGATATCGATGACGTAGTCGAGCACGGCGCCGTGGGTGGCCGTGACGTACTTCGCCTGACTCGGCGGGATGTCGGCGAAGTGGATGCCCCGCACCACACCCCGCTTCGACACCGAGGTGTTCGCCTGGGCCAGGTCGAGGGAGTGGCCGATCTCGTCTTCGAGCTTGTCGAAGCGGTACCACTCGAGGAAGACGCCACGGTCGTCGCCGAACTGCTTCGGCGTGATCTCATAGCTGTCGGGGATGCTCAGTTCGCGAATCTGCACCCGACGATTCTAGGGGACGCCGCTCAGGCGTGACTGGTCGCCTCCGCGACCCGCTCGAGTTTCGACGCGAACACCTTCATGCCCCGCTCCTCGACCGAGGTGCAGCAGAAGCGCCGCACGAGCCGCATCGAGTTGATGGTGGAGAGCTCGCGGCTCACCGTCTCGCCGCCTGCGTCTCCGTACGCGTAGCCGTGCCTGGACTCGAGGGTGTCGATGTAGACCGACTTGCTGGTGCGGCCGAGGCGCACCGGGAGGCCGCCGTAGAAGTAGGCGTCGAACGCGCGGTTGTAGGCCTCGTGCGCCTCGCCCGTGTGCTTGGTCTGAGAGCTGCGACGGATGACGTCGGTCGGCTCGGTGAGGTCGGCGAACGCCGGGGCGAAGTAGGAGTGGTCGACCCCCACCACGCTCGCCCAGGTGTTGAACGAGGTCTCGCTGTCGGCCTTGGTGGCTGCGGAGAGCGCCTCGAGCACCTCGGCCTTGACGAGGAAGCGGTCGAACACCGGACCGGGCGAGGGCACCAAAGTGTCGCCATTCAGCTCGCGGGCGACGTCGGCGAAGCCGTTGCGCTCGAGACAGCCGCAGGCCGCGGCGTCGGCCGGCCAGTCGAACTCGGGCTGGAACACCGACCAGGGGGCGAGCACCTGCACCTCGGAGTCGCCCGCACGCGAGGCGGCGAGGGCGAGGAAGTCGGCGCTCAGCGAGACGTGCGAGGTGTCGGGCTCGCCGAAGGTCTCGGGCTGCGCATAGCGCCAGGCCGCGAGCTCGGGAGCGTCGAACGCCCACCAGAGGATGACGGTGCCGCCGAGGCGGAGCGAGCCCTCCTGACGGAGCTCGGGAGCGGTGGACATCTCAGATCCTGTTCTTGATCGTCGCGGCGTAGCGGCCGCGGGTGAGCACCATGTCGAAGTGGTCGACCCAGCGGGAGCCGAAGCCGACGAGCCGGGCCAGGCGCGTCGAGGAGAAGGCGGAGTAGGCGCTGCCCTCGCCGAGGAAGTAGGCGTCGAAGCCGGAGGCGGCGAAGCGCTCCACCATCTCGGCGATCGCCGACTCGCCCGCCCAGGCCGCCGGCGAGACCTCGGTGAACACGGTGAGGTTGCGCGGCAGGCCACGGCCCGGCCCGAGGGAGTCGAGCACCTGGCGTTCGAGGCCCTGCACGTCGATCTTCACCACGTCGCTGCGGTAGCGCTTGACGAGCGAGCGGAGGGTGGCGGTGGGAACGCGGTCGGCGGCGTCGGCAGCGGCACCGCCGGAGGCGACTCCCACCCGCGTGTTGCCACGGTTGGTCTCGTCGGGGATGACGGCCCACGCCTCGTCGGGCGAGTCGGTGACTGCGCCTTCGAGCAACAGGGTGTTGTCGAAGTTCGAGAGGTTGAGCGAGGCCAGTTCGAGGTTCGAGCGCAGCGGCTCGACGGCGACGATGCGCCCGTCGGGGATCTTCTTCGCGACCGACGCCGAGAAGTAGCCCACCATGGCGCCCACGTCGAGGAACGAGCTCTTCGGGGTGAGGCTGTCGAGCACGGCGGAGAGCACCGTGCCGTCCCACTCCTTCTTGCGCTCCATGTAGGGCGTCACCACCTGATCGGCGGCGGGAACGAGCACCTCGATGCCGTGGGTGCGGATCCAGGTGGCCGGCTCCGTCGGCCCCGCCGGCGAGAACACCGGAAGGGGCTGCTGGCGGGTGGGGGCGCTGAGGGTCACTCGGCCGCACCGCCCAGCAGGCGCTTCACGACGCGCCGACGGCGGCTGCCGACGGGGAGCAGGGTCACCGAGCTGTCGGCGAGCCGACGGGCGACCGAGGGGGCGCCAGCGTGCACGATCTTCTGCGCGGTGCGCTCGTCGAGCCTGAACTGGCGGTGCCGGAGCAGAGCGTCGAAGCCCGCGGTGACGACGGTCTGGGCAGTGTCGGACCACTGGTACTGCTGGGTCGCCGCCTCCCACAGCTCGCGCTGGCGCTGACGCGCGTCGAGGTCGTTCACCAGCTCGAGCAACGTCTGGGCGTCGGCCTCGTCGTCGCGGAACTCGAGGTACTTGGCGTCGGCAGGGCCGATGTCGCCGAGCCCGCCGCCCCGCGACGAGATGGGGGTGGAGCCGTAGTGCACGGCCTCACCGGGGATCATCCCCCAGCCCTCGGTGATCGACGGCGAGGCGACGAGCGTCGCGCCGCTGATGAGCCTGATCTTGTCGCTGTCGCTGACCCGGCCGAGGAAGGTGAAGCAGTCGGCGCCCGAAAGCTCCACCAGGTCGGCCTCGAGCTGAGCGGAGTGCCCCGAGTCGGGCGTCGGCCCGGCGAACACGAAGCGCCCCTCCCAGCCGAGCGACTTCAGCCGCAGCCCCACGCGCATGAGCCAGGGCACGTTCTTGTGCAGGTAGTTGGTGCCGAGCACGAGGATGTAGGGGGTGTCGGCGAGCGATTCCAGCCCGGCGTTCTCGAGGTTCCAGGCCCCGGCGGCGGGTGCCGGCTGCTCGGGTGAACCGTTCGGCAGCACCACGATCTTGTCGCTGTCGCTCGTGCCCGAGTAGTAGGCGGTGAGCGTCTTGGCCACGTGCGGGGTGAGCACGCCGATCGCGTCGGCGTTCTCCCAGCCCTTGCGGGCGACGGCGTTCTTCGCGGCGAAGTCGTCGTAGTCGACCGCGTAGTGGGGGTTGAGCAGCGCGATGAGGTCGAGCATCCAGATCATGTTGCGCCGTGAGAAGCCCGAGATGGCGGGCCAGGTGGCACCGGTGAAGTCCTGGTAGGGGCGGAAGGCCAGGTCGACGTCGACCTTCGCCGCGTACAGGTCGGCGATGGTGGAGACCTCGATGGTGTCGACCTTCGCCTCGGCGAGCATCGCGCGGAGCGGGCCCACCCGCTCGCCCGAGGCCACCCAGATGACGCGCTGCACGTCGGGGTGCAGGGCGAGCTTGCGCGAGAGCGCGAAGCTGCCCTCGAAGGTGCCGGTGAGGTTCGGATGCACGAGCTCGGCGTCGATGGCGATGGTGAGCCCGTGGATGACGGCGTAGGTGTAGCGCCGCACGCGCTCGAGCGGGGTCGCCTCGTCGGCTGCGAACTCCGAGATCCAGTCGTTCCAGTACTCGAAGCGGCGGGCCACCAGCTCGTCGTTGTCGATCTTGCGCCAGTTGAGCGCGACCTCGCCGAACGACTCCCCGGTGGCGTGGTAGGCGTAGACGTCGTCGACGGCGATGTGGTTGAAGCCGTAGGAGACGCAGCGCAGCGAGTAGTCGACCTCCTCGCCGTAGCCGGGGCTGAACTCCTCGTCGAGGAGGCCGACGACGTTCAGGGCGTGCCGGGCGAACAGGGTGCAGAAGCTCGTCGCCACCGGCACGAAGGGCCGTACCTGCTTGGAGGCGGCGGAGACCTTGCGGGCGACCTCGGCGAACTCGGCGACGGTCGGCGGCTGCAGCTTCCACGAGTCGGGGCCCTCGACGGTGAAGATCGTGGCGTTGGCCGAGAGGGCGGTCGCCGTGGCGATGTCGCTGCGCGAGCGCGCTGCGGCGATGAGCCTGGTGTCCCACTCGGGGCCGACGATGATGTCGCTGTTCAGCACGATCACGTCGGCGGGGGCGAGCTTCTGGAACGCCGTGTTGAGGTTGCCGACCACGCCGCGGTTCTTCGGCTGCCTGAAGTAGTGCACCTGCCTGCCGTAGCGCTTCTCCACCTCGGCGAGCTCCTGCACCGCGATCTCGCTCGGGCCGGCGTCGTCGAAGACGACGATGGGGGTGGTCTCGCTGGTGTGCTCGAGGAGGCTGGAGACGCACAGCTCCCAGGTCGAGCCGCCGGAGAAGAGCGTCAGCGCGGCGACCACGTCGCCGACCTGCAGCGGTCGGCCGAAGAGGTCATCGGTGTCGGTGAGCGCGTGAATCGTGATGCCCTTCGTCGTTCCCAAGTCTTGCTCACACAATTGAACCACGAGGAGGCTGAGCGGCCGATGCGGGCGCGAGCGGCCCTGTCGACTGTTATCCGATTCCCAGCGGGGCGGGCGGGCGGATCTAGGCTGGTGACATGGCACCCCGCGAGCAGTACACGCACGGTCACCACGAGAGCGTCCTGCGCTCCCATACCTGGCGCACGGTGGAGAACTCCGCCGCCTACCTCGCGCCCCGGCTCGCACCCGGGCTGACGCTCCTCGACGTGGGCTCGGGCCCCGGCACCATCACCGTCGACTTCGCCCGCCGGCTCGCACCCGGCGGTTCGGTGACGGGGATCGACGCCTCCCCCGAGATCGTCGCTCAGGCCACGGAGTTCGCCGAGGCGGAGGGTGCGACGAACGTGACCTTCGCGAAGGGCGACGCCTACGCACTCGACTTCGACGACGACACCTTCGACATCGTCCACGCCCACCAGGTGCTGCAGCACCTCGCCGACCCGGTGGCGGCACTCCGCGAGTTCCGCCGGGTGACGAAGCCCGGGGGCATCGTCGCGGCGCGCGACGTCGACTACGGCGGCGCCGTGGTCGAGCCGCCGCTGCCCGGGCTGGTGCGCTGGGGCGAGGTCTACGACGCCGTGCACCGCTCGAACGGCGGCGAGCCCTGGGCGGGCCGCGCGCTCAAGGGCTGGGCGCTCGACGCAGGGTTCACCGAGCTCGAGGTCACCGCGTCCGTCTGGTGCTTCGCCTCCGATGAGGAGCGCGCCTGGTGGGGCGGCCTCTGGGCCGACCGGTCGCTCCACTCGGCCTTCGCGCCGCGCGCGCTCGAGATCGGTGCCGCCGGCCAGGTGGGGCTCGAGGAGATCTCGGCGGCCTGGCGGGAGTGGGCCGAGACGCCGTCGGCGATGTTCCTGTTCCCGCACATGGAGATCATCGCCACGGCCTGAGCGGATCGTCGCGGCGACGGATGCGGGCCCACGGCGACGGATGCGGCTACGGCCGGTAGCTCAGCACACCCTCGATCACGCGCTCGACCTGCGCGTCGTCGAGTCCCGCCCACAGCGGCAGGCGCACCAGACGGCGGGAGAACTCGGCGGTGCGGCCGAGCCGTGTGAGCCTCCGCCCGAAGTGCTCCCCCGCGGGGCTCGTGTCGAGCGGCACGTAGTGGAAGGTCGCCCGCACGCCGTGCGTGCGCAGGTGCGCGATCAGCGCCTGCTGGCCCTCGTGGCCCGGCATCACCAGGTAGAACAGGTGGGCGGTGTGCTGCAGCCCCGGGTCGCTCGACATGAGCCGCACACCCTGCGCATCCGCCCACTCCCCCAGCGCGGCCGCGTACGCGTTCCAGACCCTGTGGCGCGCTGCCTGGATTGTCTCGAACTCCGCCAGCTGCGCGTCGAGCACGGCGGCGTTGAGCTCGCTCGGCAGATAGCTCGACCCCTGGTCCTGCCAGGTGTACTTGTCGACCTCGCCGCGGAGGAACCGGGCGCGGTCGGTGCCCTTCTCCCGCAGGATCTCGGCCCGACGGAACAGCACGGCGTCGTTCACCAGCAGCGCGCCGCCCTCGCCGCAGTGCACGTTCTTGGTGTCGTGGAAGCTCTGCGTGGCCATCACGCCGGCGCTGCCGAGCATCCGCTCTCCGTACGCGCCGCCCAGGCCGTGCGCATTGTCCTCGACGAGAGCGATGCCGGCCGGCTCGGTGACCGCGAGCACGGCGTCGAGGTCGACGGGCACCCCGCCGTAGTGCATCACCGTGACCGCCCGAGTGCGCGGCGTGAGCGCCTCGGCCACCTGGTTCGGATCGATGTTGCCGGTGAGCGGGTCGATGTCGACGAAGACGGGAACCGCGCCCCGCGCCACCACGGCCGTCGCCGCCGAGGGGAAGGTGAAGCTCGGCAGCACCACCTCGTCGCCCGGGCCCAGCCCGAGCAGCAGCCCCGCCATCTCGAGGGCGTGGGTGCACGAGGTGGTGAGCAGCGCATGCGGGGCGCCGGAGAGGGCACGCAGCCGCTCGGTCGCGCTCCGGGTGAAGTCGCCGTCGCCGTGGGAGTGGTCGGAGCGCAGCACCGCCTCGAGGTTCGCCAGCTCACCCGGGGCCCGGTAGGGGCGGCTGAAGACGACCTCATCGACGCCGCGCGAGCCGCTCATGCGCCGTCGCGGCGGTCGTCGAAGACGCCGGGCCGCACCACCGGGATGGTGCCCGTGATGGGCAGGGTGTCGGCGGTGGGCAGGTCTTCCGGCGCGATCGGCGGATCGTCGTCGGGCATGATCGTCTCGGGGTCGTCGACCACGAGGTAGAGGGGGCGGCCCATCGAGACGTTGAGCGACGCGCCGATGTATTCGGCGATCACCCCGATCGACACCAGGATGGCGCCCGAGCACAGCAGGATGACCACCATCAGCGAGGCCCAGCCCGCCGCCTCGGGGTCGCCGCCGACGGTCGGCGTGACGACGACGTAGACGACGACGAGCAGCCCGAGAGCGGCGATGACTCCGCCCAGCACGCTCACCGCCCGGAGCCCCGCGGTGCCGCTGGTCAGCACCATCCGCCAGAAGTACGCGAACAGGGCCCCGAGCGAGTAGCCCGAGACCCGTCCGTCGGCGGTGCGGAGCACGGTCGGCGAGGTGGCGACCCGGTTAGTCACCCACGACAGCGCGATGTCGAGATACACACCGGTCGCTGCGAAGCCGGCGAGCTTGCGGCCCACGTCGCCGCGCACCAGGCGGTAGCTCTGGAACTGCGAGGCATCGGGCATCTGGAAGGCGGCGCCGAGCATCCGCTTCGACGACTTCGAGGCGAGGCTGCGGAAGAAGCCGTGCGGGCGCTCGTTGGTGAAGCGGGCGTAGACGACGCCGGCCCGCTCACGGATGGCGGTGTCAAGGAAGTCGCCCATCGACGCCGGGTCGTGCTGGCCGTCTTCGTCGAGGGTGAGGATCCACCGCCCGGTCGACTGCGCCATGCCGGCGATGGTCGCCGCGTGCTGCCCGAAGTTGCGGCTCAGCCAGATGACGCGCACGAACGGGTAACGCTCCTCGAGAGCGCGCATCACCGCGTCGGAGTGGTCGGGGCCGTTGTCGTGAACGAGGATGACCTCGGTGATGCGGTAGCGCACACCCTCCCGCGTCGCGGTCACTCGCGTGTAGGGCTCGAGCTCGTCGACGACCGCCCCGAGCGTCAGCTCGCCCTGGTACACCGGGACGACCACCGAGATCGTGTAGACGGTCGTGTCGGATGCGGTACTCCTCACGTGTCGAGAAGATATCACGTCGTCATCTCCACGAAGCCGAAGCGCCCGTCGGGCGAGTCGAACGAGACGGCGCCGTCGCCGAGCACCGACTTCAGCTGGGCGATGAGAGCCTCCCCGTCGTCGGTGAAAGCGGCCCGGTCGACCACGAAGCCGCAGGCGCCGAGACCCCGTACCGCCATCACCATCGCAGGGACGGGGAGGTCGGCGTAGGCGCCCACGTCGTCGATGGGCGCGCGACCCTTGATGCCCCCCGCCGACCAGCGCAGCGTCGTGGAATGCAGGAACGGGCGCAGCTCGTCGGCGTCGGTGACACCGTTCACGGGCGGTGACTCGGGGAAGGGGATGTAGGGCAGCTGGTAGAGGAGGCACTCCGGGGCCACCGTGGCCTCGACCTGCTTCACGAAGGCCTCGTCGCTCTGGAAGCTCGCCACGGTCGCGGCGCGGGCCACGTGCTCGACGGGCGGGATCTGGTCCCACACGGCGACGAGCACGAGCAGGGCGGCGAGCGGTACGGAGACCGCTGCGCGCGCGAGGCGCGGCGGGAGGCGGCGCGGGACCGGGCGGGTCGCGGCCGGCCGGCCCGCGGCCGGGCGGTGCACGGCCGGGCCCGCGAAGCGCCGCGCGGCCCGGCGCACCACGTGGTCGAGCAGCAGCCCGAGCGCCGCGAGGGCGATGAGCGCCAGCAGGATGGCGATGCGGTTCCACGAGCGGATGGGGAAGTCCACGAACGACAGCAGCGTCGAGAGCCCGCCCACCGTGCCGAACAGGAAGGTCACGAGCGCGAGACCCGACAGCACGACGAGGCTGCGCGTGGTGCGCTTCGGCATCCGCCAGCCGGGCCGCCCCGCCGAGAGCAGCACCATCACCGCGATCACCACCAGCGCCACGAACCCGACGGCGGCGAGGAGGCCGAGCGCGGGGGCCTCCGACGGCAGCGGGTAATGCTCGTCGTACAGCGCGCGCAGCTGCGCGAACGGGGCGAAGCGGTGGCCGGGAACGGGCAGCAGCAGGCTCGCCAGCTTGAAGCTGTACAGCTCCGCCTCGGGCGGGCTGCGCACGAGCACCGCCTCGTTCAACCCGTTCGCCAGGCGGTACAGGATGCTCGGCAGCAGGTTCACGAGCATGGTCGCGGCGATGAGGAGGCCGGCCGCAGCGGCCCCGAAGAACTGCCGCCAGCGACGGGAGCGCCAGAGCGTCGCCAGCCCCGCGACGGCGAGCACGAGCGCCACGAACACCGAGTAGTAGCTCGACGCCGTGCCGAGCAGCACGAGCGTGCCGACAGTGGCGGCGTTCCGCCCCGAGAGCACCCTCCGCGACCACAGCGGCAGGCCGCGGGCCACCCGGTACACGATGCCGAGCGCGAGCGGCACCACGAAGTAGGCGGCGAGGAAGAGATGCCCCTCGCCCTTGATGAAGTGGTACGGGGCGATCGCGAAGGCGACGCCGAGCGCCGCCGCGAGCACGCGGCTCACGCCGACCAGGCGCAGGAACCAGACCCCGGTGATCGCCGCGAGCGGGAAGCCCAGCACGAAGTACACGTTCATCGCCACGCCGAAGTCACCGGTGAACACCCGCATCAGGCTCGCGGCGATGAAGTGCAGGTTGTCGGCCTGCGGATAGTCGCTGTAGAACTGGCCGTACGGGGCGCCGAGGTCGGGCTGGTGGGTGAACCACCCGGTCTCGAGGATGGTCTTGAAGTGCGAGGCCACGGCGAGCGCATCGCCGGAGTAGTAGAGGGGAACGCGCCAGTCGAGGTTCCACAGGTCGAGCCCGAACCACACGGCGACGAGCGACACCAGCGCGGCGACGGCGTAGGGCAGCCAGTGGCGGTCTCGGGTGAGCAGCCTGTCTCGGGCGCGCGGGCCGTTGCCGGGTGCGGCGTTCGAACCGGCGCGGGCGTCGGGCGCGCTCATGCCGCCGACCGCATCCGTCGGCTGTTCACCACGTAATACGCGCGGCGGGCCAGCGCCATGAGCTCGGCGCGGCGATCGCCGAGGCGCACGTCGGAGGCGCTGATGCGGTCGGGCGCGAGGCCCCGGCACCAGGCGTGGTAGGCCTTGGCCTGCCGCGCCTGGTCGTTCACCAGGGCGACGCTCCACTGGGCGTCGTTCACCCGGAATGCCGCCAGCACGCTGTCGACGGGCAGGTAGTCGCCGCGCATCAGCACCTTCGTGTAGCCGGTCTGGTCGATGAGATAGGGGAACCGCGCATCCCACCCCCCGGCGGCCTCGAGCTCGGCTCGCCGGAAGGTCACGCATCCGGGCTCGCCGAACACGTTCGTGCCGCGACGCACCGTCTGGCGCACGGCGTCGACCCCGGGTTGCACGGCTCGCCGCACGCCCTGGAGGCCGCGGCCCGCGATGGTGACCCGGCCGCGGGCGTCGACGATGTCGCGCCGGCTCGACACCAGCACGACGCCCGGATGCGCGTCGAGCGCCGCCGAGTGCGCCGTGAGGGCCCCGGGGTAGAGCACGTCGTCGCCCGGCAGCAGCTTCAGGTACTCCCCCGTCGCCGCCTCGGAGACCCGGCGCCAGTTCGCCTCGGCGCCGCCGCCCGGCGGGGTGCTCAGAAGGCGCACACGCGGGTCGTCGGCGTAGCGCTCGAGCAGGGCCGCCGTGTCGTCGGTCGAGGAGTGGTCGGCGACCACGAGCTCGAAGTCGGGATGGTTCTGACTGAGCACCGAGCGCACGCAGGCCTCGATGAACGGGGCGTTCTGGTAGGCGGGGACGACGACGGAGTACTTCGGCATCAGGCGGAGGTGCCCTTCTCGTCGGCGTGCACGTCTTGCTCGGAGTGCACGTCGATCTCGGTCGCCGCCTCGATCTCGTCTTCGGTGCGGCGGCGGAAGGAGAAGCCCTTGTGCCCGAACCAGCTGATGAGAGTGGTGATGACGAGGATGGAGAACTGGGCGAGGATGCGGTTCCAGCCGAGGTTCACCAGCACCGGCAGCACCACGGCGTTGATCGCGATCGACACCAGGTACACGCTCTCGAAGCGCGCCAGGTCGCGCAGCACGTGCCCCTTCACCGTGAACACGAACCGGCGGTACATGACGAACGCGAACAGCACGCCCAGCACGTGGGCGCAGGCGAGCGTGGCGAGCGACCCCACCGTCTCGTTCACCGCGCCGTCGAGCCACGCCCCCACCGTGAGGTCGAACGCGATGAACAGGAGGAACCCCACCCCCGTGTTCGCCGCCCCCACGAGAAGGAAAGCGACTCTCTGGTCTTTCACCAGACGCAGGAGCACCCCCGCCCGTTCGATCACGCTGACACTCTAGGGCCGCCACCCTGAGTTCCCCCCGCGACTGTCCGTCGGGGCGCGGAAGCGCCTGCCGGTAGAATCGGGCCGACGACCACACGAGGAGAACTCCCCCCATGAAGATTCTTGTCACCGGCGGCGCCGGTTTCATCGGCTCCAACTTCGTGCGCCGCACGATCGAAGACGCCTACCCCGGACTGGAAGGCGCCGAGGTGGTCGTGCTCGACGCCCTCACCTACTCCGGCAACCTCGAGAACCTGGCCTCGGTCGCCGAGAACCCGCGGTTCACCTTCGTGAAGGGCGACATCCGTGACGGGGCCCTGCTCGACGAGCTCTTCCCCGGTCTCGACGCCGTGGTGCACTTCGCCGCGGAGTCGCACGTCGACCGCTCGGTGCGCGACGCCTCCATCTTCGTCGAGACCAACGTGCTCGGCACCCAGCAGCTGCTCGACGCGGCGCTCCGCTCCGGCCTCCCCCGCTTCGTGCACGTCTCCACCGACGAGGTCTACGGCTCCATCGCCGAGGGCTCCTGGGCCGAAGACCGCCCGCTCGAGCCGAACTCCCCCTACTCGGCGTCGAAGGCCGGCAGCGACCTGCTCGCCCGCAGCTACCACCGCACGCACGGCATGAACATCTCCATCACGCGCTGCTCGAACAACTACGGCCCCTTCCACTTCCCCGAGAAGGTCATCCCGCTGTTCGTCACCAACCTCATCGACGACAAGCACGTGCCGCTCTACGGCGAAGGCAACAACATCCGTGACTGGCTGCACGTCGACGACCACACCCGCGGCATCGCGATGGTGCTCACGAAGGGCCGCGCCGGCGAGATCTACAACATCGGCGGCGGCACCGAGCTCACCAACAAGGAGCTCACGCAGCTCCTCCTCGACGCCACCGGCAAGGACTGGTCGTACGTCGACCGCGTCGCCGACCGCCTCGGCCACGACCTGCGCTACTCGGTCGACATCTCGAAGATCCAGGCCGAGCTCGGCTACGAGCCGCTCGTGCCCTTCGAGCAGGGTCTCGCCGACGTGGTGCAGTGGTACCGCGACAACCGCGCCTGGTGGGAGCCGCTCAAGGCCCGCGCGGCACTGAGCTGAGGCACCCGGTGACCCGTTACCTCATCACCGGAGCGGCCGGGATGCTCGGCCGCGACCTGCAGGAGGCCCTCGCCGGCCGCGACGTCGTGGCGCTCACCCGCGCCGACCTCGACATCACCGATGCCGTGGCCGTCGCATCCGCTCTCGCCGGCGTCGACGTCGTGTTCAACTGCGCCGCCTACACCGCGGTCGACGCCGCCGAGACCGACGAGGAAGCGGCCCACGCGGTGAACGCGCTGGGGCCGGCCACCCTCGCCGAGGCGACCGCGGCGAACGACGCGAAGCTGTTCCAGGTCTCCACCGACTACGTCTTCCAGGGCGACGCCACGGCGCCCTACCCCGAAGACGAACCGCGCGACCCGCTGAACGCCTACGGCCGCACCAAGGCCGGCGGCGAAGAGGCGGTGCTCGGCCTCAACCCGGCGGGCGGCTACGTCGTGCGCACCGCGTGGCTGTACGGCCGGCACGGCGCGAACTTCCCCGCCACGATGCTCCGCCTCGGCCGCGAGCGCGACAGCGTGAGCGTCGTCAACGACCAGGTCGGGCAGCCCACCTGGACCGCCGACCTCGCCCGCCAGCTCGTGCTTCTCGCCGACTCAGACGCCCCCGCCGGCGTCTACCACGGCACCAACTCGGGGCAGGCCAGCTGGTTCGACTTCGCCCAGGCAACCTTTCAGGAAGCCGGACTCGACCCTGATAAGGTCAAGCCAACGGACAGCTCGCAGTTTGTTCGTCCCGCCCCGCGTCCCGCGTACTCCGTGCTCGGGCACGACGCGTGGTCCCGAGCGGGATTGGAGCCCATGCGAGACTGGCGTGCCGCGCTCCATGAGGCGGCGTCATCGGGAGTTTTTGGAGAGTAATGGCGACGCTGCGGGTGATCATCGATCAGCTGGTGGCTCCCGTACCCGGCGGAATCGGTCGCTACACGCTCGAACTCACCAAGCAGCTCATCGCCACCGCGCCGCGCAACTGCGACGTGGAGGGCATCGTGTCGGCGGTGCCGACCGAGACCGCCGATGAGCTGACCGCCCGCCTTCCCGGGCTCGCCGGGCTCCATCGCGCCACCCTGGCCCGGCGGGAGCTCTCGGCGGCCTGGCAGCACGGCATCATCGGCTCCTCCGGCAACGGCATGGTGCATGCCACCAGCCTCCTCGCCCCGCTGCGCAAGCACGACCGGCGCGAAGAGCTCGGCACACAGGTGGCGGTGACCATCCACGACGTCGTGCCGTGGACGCATCCGCAGACCCTCACCCCTCGCGGCGTCACCTGGCACAAGGCCATGGCTAAGCGTGCGGCGAAGTTCGCCGACGCCATCGTGGTGCCCACGCACGCGGTGGCCGAAGACCTGTCGCGCTACCTCGACTTCGGCGACCGCATCCGGGTCATCGGGGGTGCCGTGAGCGACGAGCTGCGGCTGCCGCCGAACCCGGCCGAACGCGTCGAGGCGCTGGGGCTGCCCGACAAGTACATCCTCGCCGTAGGTACGCTCGAGCCGCGCAAGGGGCTGAGTGCGCTCATCCACGCCCTGGCGATGCCCGCCACCGGAGACCTGCCGCTCGTCATCGCCGGGCCGGAAGGCTGGGGCGACGTCGACGTGGCGAGCGTCGTCGAAGCAGCCGGAGTCGACGCGTCGCGGGTGAAGGTGCTCGGGTTCCTCAGCGACTCCGACCTCGCCCTGGTGCTCGAACGCGCCACCGTGTTCGTCTACCCGAGCCTCGCCGAAGGGTTCGGGCTGCCCCTCATCGAGGCCTTCAACTTCGGCACCCCCGTCATCCACGCCGACGTCCCCGCCCTCCTCGAGGTCGCCGCCGGCGCCACCGTCGTCGTCGAACGCACCACCCCGGAGGCGTACGCCGGCCAGCTCGCCGACGCCATCCAGCAGGTGGTCGGCGACAGCGCCCTGCGCAACCGCCTCGCCATCTCCGGCCTCGACCGCGCCCGCGCCTTCTCGTGGCGCGACTCGGCCGAGAAGGTGTGGCAGTTGCATGCTGATCTTTAGCCACGCCGCCGCTGCTGCGGCGTGGGCGGCATGTGGCGGTCCGGTCGGGGTGCCCGGCCTGCGGTCGGGCACCCCGGCCGGGCCGCCACTCTGGGTCGATTAGGCGCGGCCCGCGGCTTTCGTGCGGGTGGCGGGGCGGTCGGCACTCCGGTCGGGGTGCCGCTCTGGGTCGTTTAGGCGCGGCCCGCGGCTTTCGTGCGGGTGGGGGCGGTCGGCGAGGGTGCGAGTGTGTAGTTCGCTCCTCCTGAGGGCGGCTAGAACGCTGTGCGAGGGTGGATGAGGGTGGGTGGCGCTCAGGCGGGGGTGCGGGAGGCGCGTTTCTGGGCCTGGAAGGCTCGGAGGGCCTCGTAGCGGTCGGCGGAGCGGGCCTGGCGCTTGGCGGCCTCGTCTTCGCGCGACTTCGGCGGGGCGGTGGTGACGAGACCGTCGAGGAGCTCACGGGTGGCGCGGGCGATCTGTTCCACCGCCTCGTCGAACACCGCCTGGTTCACGCGCGACGGCTGCGTGGTGCCCGAGATCTTGCGCACGAACTGCAGAGCGGCGTCGTGGCACTCCTCGTCGGTCGCGGCGGGCGCGAGGTTGTTCAGCGGGATGATGTTGCGGCACATGCCAGCCAGGCTAGGCCGCCGACCCGACCGAGTCGACCCCTGTCGACGCGACCACGCGCATCCGTCGGCCGCCGCGGTCGGACGGCCGCGCCCATCCGGCCGCAGAGGCGGGCGCACGCGCCGACTCGCACAGAGACGTTAGTGAGCGGGCGTGTCGGTCGACGACGAGAGCACGAGGGCGTCGCCCACGGTCTGGCGCACGAGATCCCAGTCGGGGTTCTCGGGGTCGATGAGCGGCGGGGTGAGCTCGACGTTGTCGATCGGGAGGTCTTTGGTCTTCAGCGCCAGGTCGACGAAGTAGGCCAGGGTCGACTGCGGGATGTCGGTCTTCACGACCTGCGCCCCTGCCGCCGCGATGCCCTGGAACTTCGACAGCACGTTCACCGGGTCGAACTGCTGCAGGATGGCGGTCTGCAGCTGCCGCTGCCGCTCCATGCGGTCGTAGTCGCTCGTGGAGTGGCGCGAGCGGGCGTACCAGAGGGCGGTGTAGCCGTCCATGTGCTGCTCACCGGGCCAGATCCAGCCCTCGACCTCGTTGAGCTCCTCGTCGCCGCCCATGGGGAGGGCCTCGGTGACGTTGATGTCGACGCCGCCGAGCGCGTCGATGAGATCGGAGAAGCCCTGCATGTCGATGAGCACGTAGTACTGGATGGTGAGGCCCAGGGCGCCCTCGATCGCATCCTTCGTCGCCTCGATGCCCGGGAGCGAGCCCTCGGCCTCGGCGTTCGGATACAGGTCGGAGTCGAAGGCCTCCACGCGCGGGTAGAGGAAGCTGATCTGGCAGTCGCTGCCGCAGTCGTAGACGCCGTCGGGGGCGTAGTCGGTGCCGATGAGGGGCGAGTCGGCGGCGATCGGCACCTGCTGCAGGTCGCGCGGGATGCCGATCATGGTGGCGCGCCCGGTGTCGGCCTCGATCGAGACGACGGTCATGCTGTCGGGGCGGAGGCCCTCGCGGTCTTCGCCGGCGTCGCCGCCGAGCAGCAGGATGTTGTAGCGGCCATCGACGGGAGGCTCGGCAGCCGCCTGCACCGAGAAGATGGAGTTCACCAGGTCGCGCTGCACGCCGGCGAGGTAACCACCCCAGACCGCGCCGCCCGAGGTGAGCGTGAGCAGGATGACCGAGAACGCCGCGATGGCGGTTCGGGCCCGCGGGCCCGCCCGCACCAGACGCACGAGTCGCAGGGTGTCGAGGGTCAGCACCACCCAGAGTACGGCGTAGGCGACGAGCACGACCTGCACGATGGTGAGCGGGATGGGCAGGGTGGCGATGGAGAACAGCACCTGCGGCCAGATCTGGTAGACCACGAAGGCGAGGATGGCCGTGATCCAGAGACCGAACGTGAAGTAGAGGCCGAAGCGGCCGAGCTTGCGGTTGCCGGCCAGCACCTGCGCCGAGCCCGGCATGAGGAGGTTCAGCACCACGAGCCACCAGCCGCGCACGGTCATGGCACGCGGCGAGGTGGTGTCGGGGTAGCGGATGGGGCTCGCCGTCGTGCCGGCTGCGCTGCCGTAGGCGCGCGCGCCCGAACCGGTGCCCGCTCCCGGAACCGCGCCGGCGTAGGGATGCGCCGTCATGCGATGCGCTCCTGCAGCGCGGCATTCTTCTCCTCGACCAGGTCGACGAGGCCGGCCCGATAGCCGTCGAGGGCGGTGGCGAGCGCGTCGTCGGTCGTCGCGAGGATGCTCACGGCGAGGAGCCCGGCGTTCTTCGCCCCGCCGATCGACACGGTGGCGACCGGGATGCCGCCCGGCATCTGCACGATCGACAGCAGCGAGTCGAGCCCGTCAAGCTTCGCCAGCGGAACGGGAACCCCGATCACCGGAAGGGTGGTGACGGCGGCGACCATGCCGGGCAGGTGGGCTGCGCCCCCGGCGCCCGCGATGATGACGCGGAGCCCCCGCTCGCGCGCCGACCGCCCGTAGGCGACCATCTTCTCCGGGGTGCGGTGCGCCGAGACGACCTCCACCTCGAACGGCACGTCGAAGTCGCGCAGCACCTGCACGGCGTCGCTCATCACCGAGAAGTCGGAGTCCGACCCCATGATGACGCCCACGATCGGGCCCGGTCGGGTGGAAGCAGAGGGCATGCCCCCCATGCTAAATCTCAGCCCTGGAAGAACGCCGCAGCGGCGCGCGCGGAGTAGACGACCTCGTCGAGGTCGTCGCCGGAGACGGTGACGTGGCCGATCTTGCGGCCGGCGCGCGGCTCCTTGCCGTAGAGATGGAGCTTGGCGGTGGGCTGGGCGCCGAGCGCCGCGGCAGCCGGGCCGTCGAGGTCGCCGTCGGCGGGGCCGCCGAGGATGTTGATCATGGTCGACCACGGCGCCCGGTGCCCGGTGGCCCCGAACGGCAGGTCGAGCACGGCGCGCAGGTGCTGCTCGAACTGGCTGGTGGTGCTGCCGTCGATGGTCCAGTGCCCGGTGTTGTGCGGGCGCATGGCGAGCTCGTTCACCAGGATGCGCTCATCCGTCGTCTCGAACAGCTCGACCGCTAGCACACCGGTGACTCCGAGTTCTTCAGCGATCGTGGTGCCGATCTGCGCCGCCATCTCGGCGACCCGGCCGGCCGAGTGCGGGGCGGGGGCGAACACCTCGGCGCACACGCCGTTCTGCTGCACCGATTCGACGACGGGCCAGAGCGTCACGTCGCCGCTCGGGCGCCTGGCCACCAGCTGCGCGAGCTCGCGCCGGAAGTCGACCAGCTCCTCGGCGAGCAGCGCTCCCCCACGGCCGTCTTCGTCGAGGGCGAGGAACCACTCCTCCGCCTGCGCCCCCGAGGTGACCACCCGCACGCCCTTGCCGTCGTAGCCGCCGCGCGCCGTCTTCACGACGGCCGAGCCGCCGTGATCGGCGATGAAGTCGTCGAGCTGCTCGATGGTCGAGACCGCGGCCCAGTCGGGCATCGGGACGCCGAGCTCACCGAGCCGTTCGCGCATCCGCAGCTTGTCTTGGGCGTACTGCAGCGCATCCGGCCCCGGGTGCACGGGAACCCCGGCGTCGACGAGCGCGCGCAGCACCGACTGGGGCACGTGCTCGTGGTCGAAGGTGACGACATCGACGGTCTCGGCGAAGGCGAGCACGGTGTCGCGATCGGTGTAGTCGCCCACCCCGGTGGCGGCGATGGCCGCCGACATGCCCTCCGATTCAGCGAGCACTCTGATGTCGATGCCGAGTTCTATCGCGGGCGGCACCATCATCCGTGCCAGTTGCCCGCCGCCGATCACACCCACGCGAAAAGTCACGCGTCCAGCCTAGCGGCGGGGCGGTGGGCCCGGCAGGATGCTCAGCTCGGCAGCCGGTGGAAGGTGGGGGTCGGATGCTCGGTCAGCTCCCCGAGCATCGCCGCCACCAGTCGCGCCGAAGGAACGTCGCGGAGCACCACGGTGAGGTCGGGCCCGGCCGTGACGTGCACGTTGCCCGCCGAGAACAGTGCCTGCAGCGGGGTGCGGCGCAGCCGCACGTCGGTGACGCGGGCGAGGTAGAGGTCTCGGCGGGTGCGGGTGAGAAGGCCGGTGCGGGCGATGATGCGGCGCGAGGTGATGGTGTACCGGTGCCCGAGCCAGGCGATGAACGGCAGCAGCACGGCGAAGAACAGCAGGGCGGATGCTCCCACCAGCGCCGCGAGGTTCTGCCAGTCCTCAGCGAATCGGCCGCCGAAGTAGCCGTACACGGTCACCGTGGCGAGCAGCACGAGCACGGGCAGCGTGAGCCGTCGCGCGTGCGGGCGCACCCGCAGCAGCACGATCTCGGGGGCGGGCCCCCGTTCGCGCAGCGGGTCGACCGCCGCGGTGTACCCGGCGGGCGCGCGCGGTGTCGCCGCCGGCGCGCCGTACCCCGGCCCGGTGTCGACGCCCGCGTGCGGGTACGCGCCCGCACCACCGGGCGCTCCCCACCCGAACCGCTCGGTCGCGTCGTGGTCGCCGTCGCCGCGCGGGCTCGGCCTGTATCCCCGCCCGGGTGGCGCGACCCGCTCGGTGGCATCCGGGTCGCCGCCGGCGGGGGCTGCATCGAACCCGGAGGCGTCGCCGCGCAGCACCGCCGTGAACGAGTCGGTGCCCGTCGACGACCCGGTGTCAGCCCTGGAGCGCTTCGCCATGGCGCTCATTCTGCCCCGCCACCTGGGAAATGCCCCGGTGCCCCGCCGGGGCCAGGGCGTCAGGAGGCGTGGCGGAGGTGGGTGACGTCTCCGGCGGCGACGACGAGCGGCTCCGTGCCGTCGTCGAGGTCGATGACGAGCCGCCCGTCGGCGTCGAGCTCCCGCGCCACACCGGTGCGGAACACCCCACCCGGCAGCTCGACCCGCACCGCGCGCCCGAGCGTCGCCGACACCCTCGTCGCCTCGGCGAGGAGCCCCGACGCCACGGCGTCGCCGCCGTGCGCCGTCCATCGTGCGTACAGCTCGGCGAAGTCCTGGAGGTACCCCGCGAGCACCGAGTCGAGGTGCACCGGGTCGACCCCGGCGAGCGCGAGCGAGGTGGCCGTGGGCGTCGGCAGCTCGTCGGCGGCCAGGGTGAGATTGACCCCGGCCCCGATGACGAGCCCCGACGCATCCGGCAGCAGCTCGCCGAGGATGCCGCACACCTTCTCCTCCCCGATGAGCACGTCGTTCGGCCACTTCAGCCCCACCGGCAGCGCGGCGAGCGCGTGCGAGCTGCGCAGCCGCGCCGAGGCCACGAGCCGCCCCACCACCCGCGCCATCGCCACCCCGGCGATGAGCGGCACCGCACCCCAGCGATCGGTGGGCACCGACCCCGGCCGCACGAGCACCGACACGGCGAGGCACTTGCCGGCCGGCGCCGTCCACCCGCGCCCGAGGCGCCCCTTGCCCGCCACCTGGTCGTCGGTCGCCAGCACCGCGAGGTCGGGCCACTCCGAGGCCGGGGCGCCCGCCGCCTCCCGCACCAGCAGCTCGTTCGTCGACCCCGCCCGCGGCAGCCACACGAGCTTCCGGGCGACGGCCTCGGAGAGCGGAAGAGACGGATGCTTCGGCGTGCGCATGCCGCAAAGCTACCCGACGAGGCATCCGCAGGTGACAACGGGCGCGCATCCCTTTGGAGGGTTTCGTCAACGGGGAGGCGCATGTACTGGCCGGTAGAGTGAACCGCGTGAGTGAAGATCTGACCTCTGCCCAGCCCGACATGTACACGACGGCGGGCAAACTGGCCGACCTGAAGAACCGCTACCACGAGGCCGTCACCGCTTCGGGCGCCGCGGCCATCGAGAAGCAGCACAAGCGCGGCAAGAAGACGGCGCGCGAGCGCATCGAGCAGCTGCTCGACCACGGCTCCTTCGTCGAGCTCGACGAGTTCGTGCGGCACCGCACCCACGCCTTCGGCATGGAGAAGTCGCGCCCCTACGGCGACGCCGTCGTCACCGGCACCGGCACCATCCACGGTCGGCAGGTCGCCGTCTACGCCCAGGACTTCACCATCTTCGGCGGCTCGCTCGGCGAGGTGGCCGGCGAGAAGATCATCAAGGTGATGGACCTCGCGCTGAAGACCGGCGTTCCCATCATCGGCATGCTCGACTCCGGCGGCGCGCGCATCCAGGAGGGCGTCGTCGCGCTCGGCAAGTACGGCGAGATCTTCCGCCGCAACACCGCAGCGAGCGGCGTCATCCCGCAGATCTCGATCGTGATGGGGCCGGCGGCCGGCGGCGCCGTGTACTCCCCCGCACTCACCGACTTCGTCATCATGGTCGACAAGACCAGCCAGATGTTCGTCACCGGCCCCGACGTGATCAAGACCGTCACCGGCGAAGACGTCGGCATGGAGGAGCTCGGCGGCGCCCTCACCCACAACAGCGTCTCGGGCGTCTCGCACTACCTCGCGAGCGACGAGGACGACGCGCTCGACTACGCCCGCGCCCTGCTCGGCTTCCTCCCGCAGAACAACCTCGCCGAGCTGCCGGTGTACGACAGCGAGATCGAGCTCGAGATCACGGATGCCGACCGCAAGCTGAACACGATCATCCCCGATTCGCCGAACCAGCCGTACGACGTGCACACCGTCATCGAGCACCTCGTCGACAACGGCGACTTCCTCGAGACACAGCCGCTGTACGCCCCCAACATCGTCGTGGGCTTCGCCCGCATCGAGGGCCGCAGCGTCGGCATCGTCGCCAACCAGCCGAGCCAGATGGCGGGAACGCTCAACATCGAGGCCGGCGAGAAGGCGTCACGCTTCGTGCGCTTCTGCGACGCGTTCTCCATCCCGATCCTCACGCTCGTCGACGTGCCCGGCTACCTCCCGGGCACCGACCAGGAGTGGACGGGCGTCATCCGCCGCGGCGCCAAGCTGCTCTACGCCTACGCCGAGGCCACCGTGCCGCTCGTCACCGTCATCCTCCGCAAGGCCTACGGCGGCGCCTACATCGTCATGGGCTCGAAGCAGCTCGGCGCCGACATCAACCTCGCATGGCCGACAGCCGAGATCGCCGTGATGGGCGGCCAGGGCGCCGTGAACATCCTCTACCGCGGCGAGATCAAGCGGGCCGAGGAGGCGGGCGAGGATGTCGCGGCCGTGCGCACGAAGCTCGCGAACGAGTACACGTACAACGTGGCGTCGCCGTTCCTCGCGGCGGAGCGGGGGGAGCTCGACGGGGTGATCGAGCCGGCGGCCACGCGTGTCTCGGTCACGAAGGCTCTTCGGGCGCTGAAGACGAAGCGGGCGTCGTTGCCGCCAAAGAAGCACGGGAACATTCCGCTGTAGGGCGGGGGCGAACGAGGGGGAGGATATTCGCACTCCCGCCTAAGGGTTGAGCGGAGCTCAAAGGCGGCGGGAGCACGAATATCCTCCCCCTCGTTCTCGCGTTTCGGGAAGGGGAAGGGAGGGCTGCGCTCGACTACGCCGTCGCGGCTGCGGCTGCGGCTGCGGCTGCGGCTGCGGCCGCTTCGCGGGCTTGCCAGGCGGAGGTGACCATGTCGTCGAGGGTGTGGCGCATCTTCCAGTCGAGGTCGCGGGCGGCCAGGTCGCCGGTGGCGACGATCTGGGCGGGGTCGCCGGGGCGGCGGGGGGCTTCTTCGGGGGTGAAGGGGATGCCCGTTGCCTTTGAGACGGCGGTCATGATCTGGCGGACGGAGACGCCGTCGCCGGAGCCGAGGTTGTAGGCCGGTTCGAGGGGTTCGGCGGCGTCGAGCTTCTGAGCGGCGGCGACGTGGGCGAGGGCGAGGTCGGAGACGTGGATGTAGTCGCGGACGCAGGTGCCGTCGGGGGTGGGGTAGTCGGTGCCGTTGATGCGCGGGGTGCGGCCGTCGAGGAGGGCGTCGAAGATGAGGGGGAAGAGGTTGTGGGGGCTGGTGTCGTAGAGGGCGGGGGTGCCTGAGCCGACGACGTTGAAGTAGCGCAGGGAGGTGTGCTTGAGACCGTCGGAGACACCGAGGTCGCGCAAGAGCCACTCGCCGATGAGCTTGGACTCGCCGTAGGGGCTCTCGGGCGACTTCGGGGTGTCCTCGGTGACGATGTCGGTGGGCGGGGTGCCGTAGACGGCGGCGCTCGAGGAGAACACGACCTTGTCGACGCCTTCATCACGCGCCGCCTGCAGGAGAACCGCCATGCCGGTGACGTTCTGCTCGTAGGTGTGCAGCGGGCGCTGCACCGAGACACCGGCGTACTTGAACCCGGCGACGTGGATGATGCCGGTCACCCCGTGCTCGGCGATCGCCCGGCGCACGAGCTCGCCGTCGAGGATGGTGCCCTGCACGAACGGCACGTCGGCGGGGACGAACGAGGCGTGCCCGCTCGACAGGTCGTCGAGCACGACCGGGTCGAGACCCGCCTCCTTCAACGCGACGACGACGTGCGAGCCGATGTAGCCGGCTCCTCCGGTGACCAACCAGGACATGGGTTCCTTTCGGGATTAGCGCACCAGGGTACGGCTGTGTTGGTTCTCAGCGCACCAGGGTACGCACGAGCGACACGGCCTCCTTGGCCGACATCGTGGGCAGGTAGGCCTTGCCGAGCGCCCCGCCGATGGTGGGCAGCGCGAGCGGATCGGGGTACGCCATGTAGATCGTGGAGTAGCTCGGGTTGAACTTCGCCTTGAACTTGAACAGTGACGAGAAGCCGTAGGCGGGCTCGAGGGTCTTCGCGAGGAACTCGCTCAGCCCCGTCATCACGGTGGGTGCGGGCGGTTCCTCCCCCTTCGGTACCGGCGCCTGGGCGAGCGGAGCGCCCGAGAGGCTCAGCACCTCGACGCCCTCCTCCTTCATGTGCAGCGCGCTCGAGGCGATGAGGTACTCCATCGTGCCGCCCATCGACTCGTCGGCGCGCCGCATGAAGTCGAGCGTGTACCCCACGGCTCTGCCGTCGCGGTACATCGGCAGCCAGCTCGTCACGGCGGCGATCCTGCCGGAGGCGTCGAGGGCGAGCATGAGCTTCACGTCGGGGTCTTTGATCTCCTCGAGCGCACCGAGAGTGAACCCCATCTCCGGCAGCTCCTTCTCCGACACCCACGCCTCCGAGATGGCGTTGATCTGCGCGATGTACGGGCGCGGGAGCTCGTCGTACGTGGTCCACAGCGTGGTCATGCCTTCGCGCACGCCGCGGTTCAACGACGACCGCACGTTCTGCCAGGCCTTCCCCGTCATCTCGAGCGTCTGCGGGTGCAAGAGGGTCTCCTCGCCCACCGACATGTACTGCCACTCCATCTCGTCGAAGACGGGGAGGAACTGCTCGTGCACGCTGTAGAACACCGGCACCCAGCTGTTCGCGTCGCAGAACGCGGCGAAGTCGCGCACGGTCTGCCGCTCGTCGCCCGGCCGGCACACCGGGTCGGACATCGTGATGGCCACGCCGTTGATCACCCGGTAGGCCACCGCGGCGTCGCCCGCAGCGTTGAACCAGTACACGTTGCCGGGCCACGTGGTCATCCAGCCGAGCGTGCCTCCCCCGCCACGGCGCAGCAGTGCCCGGATGCGCTGGTGGTCTCCCACGCGCACCGTCTGGTCGTCGGCGTTCAGCAGCTGGAGGGAGGCGAGGGTGAACACCGCCCAGAACACCGGGCCGATCCACTGGAACAGCACGAGCACGAACCCCGGCGGCGGCACCAGCGCATCCTGGGTCACGCCGATGATGGTGACCGGGAGGAAGCGCCGCGGCAGGTCGAGCACGAGCTCGACGATCGTGGTCCCTTGCGGGATGTAGGCACCCACCACGAACGCTCCGGCGACGCTGTAGACCAGGGCGAGCACCGCGAAGGCCGCGGCGACGGTGACGGAGAAGCGGATGACCGCCTCACGGGGCGACTTGAGGGCGAAGCGCTTGCGGTGGACGAACAGCAGGATGGCGACGGCCGCGGGAACGGCGACGGTCGACCCGCCCCAGACGATGTACTCGCCGATGTCGATGGCGGCGAGCCCGGTGGTGTCGGTGGGGTCGGTGGAGGCGAACGACGCGACCAGGCTGAGGAAGACGAAGGCGAGCACGATCTGCCCGATGTTCACGACGATGCCGAGCCAGAGCGCGAAGCGCCGCCCGCGCCGGAGTCCCCAGGCGGCGACGAGCAGCAGGGCGAGCGGCACGAAGGTCTGCACGATGGGCCCGATGCCGCCGAGCTGGGCGAGCCGCTGCACGTCGTCGCAGACGGCGGAGGTCGCGCTCGCGCAGAGTTCCTGGATGTCGCTCGCGGTGGGGAAGATGTCGCCGTAGAAGCTGCCGGCGAGGCCGAACGCTCCGCTGCCGTCGGGGTCGAGCCAGGAGGTGAGGGGCCCGACGGCGACGATCACGACGATCGCGGCGATGAGCACGCGCGCCTCGCCGAACGAGCTCTTCAGCCAGGTGACGCGGCGCGCCCGTCCCGAGATGACGTGCCCGATGACGACGCCCGCGATGGCCGCGATGAGCCGGTACACGGTCGAGGTGTCGCCCACGTAGAGCGCGAACATGATGAGGAGGCCGAATGCCACGAGCCGCACGCGGCGGCGCCACAACGGGCCCATGAGCGAGCTGGCGGCGAGCAGCGCGCCGACGATGGGGGTGAGCGGGTCGACGGTGAGGTCGTAGCTGGTGCCGTCGGCCCACCACTCGCCGGCGAGCGACCCGACCCACTGCAGCAGCACGCCGATGCCCACGCCGACGAGGCCGGTGACCAGAAAGACGGCGACCATGCGGAGGCGCCCGAGCAACCGCTCGGCGACGCCGAGCAGTACCAGCGCGGCGAGGATGCCCGCCACCAGTTGGAACGGATCCCACGGGATGAACAGGGCGGTGAACACCGTCCACCAATGGCCCATGTCGACGACGGTGGTGACACCGGCAGCCCAGGTGTTCTCGGTGACCTCCGACGGGGGCCCGAAGAAGGTTCCGGCGACGAGCGAGGTGACGAGGATGAGCACGGCGAACGCGATGCTGAGGGGGATGGTGGCGAGATACCTCCGGGTGAACGCGAGCGTGTTCCTCATCCTGCTGATCCCCCTCCGGTGCCTGGCATCTAATGTAGCCTCGACGGTGTGACCGATTCGACAGCCGCCGAGCTGCAGCAGCCGCTCATCCACGTGCTCACGTCCGGCGTCACCGCCGATGAGGTGGCCGCGGTGACCGCGGTCATCGGGGCGGCGGTCGAGGAGGAGCTCGACGAGCTCCACGACCAGGTCGACATCGACCCCTCCGCCTGGGAGCGGAGCCAGCGCGCCCTCCGCGCGCCGCTTCACCCTGGGCCCGGTGCCTGGCGGGGTTTCAGCGGCTGACCGACTCGCTGCTTTCTGGATGCTCGGTGGGAGAAATCTGAGCGCAGCGGCGAAAATGTCCTCCGAAATACCTACTGTGCGCTTGCGCGCTGACCGTCAGGATGGACGTTGCTAGGTGTGGCTTCTCGAAGCCGCACCGCCGGATCGGGCCGACTAGGGTAAGCGGGCCCGGTTCCGGGGGCGAGTCAGGGCGATATTCGGGTTGTCGCCCTGACTCGAATACCCCCACCTCAGACGGGTCACTCCTCGACGATCGCCGTGCGCGGCACCTCGAGCCAGAGCTGCAGCTCCGCCTCCTCGTCGTCTCCGGTCGGGTCGTTCAGCGCGACGATCGTGACGGCGGTCTCGTCGTCGTGCTGCGCCGTGCGCACGATCACCCGGTCGGCGCTCGCACGGCCCACCTCGCGGGCGATCGTCGACAGCACCCTGCTGAGCTCGCGCCGCTCGAGGTCGTCGATCCCCCCGTCGTCGAGCAGGGTGACCTCGACACCGCGGCGCCTGGCGCCCCGCACGGCCTCCCGCACCCGGTCGTCGAGCAGCGTGCGCCCGCGGATCTCGTCGCGCATCGCCGCTTCGAGGTGAAGGCACTCGCGCCGCTCCGCGTCGTCGAGCCGGCCGCCCGTGGCGACGATCCGCCGGAGCATCGGAGCCACCAGCGTGTTCATCTGCGCCAGCCGTACGCGGCGCTCGAAGAACTCGGCCTCCTCCTGGGCGTGCCACTCGGCAGCTCGCTGCTCGGCCCGCTCGAACAGGCGCGCGTCGCGGCCGGAGCGCGAGATGGTGACCGTCGTCGCCTGGCCCACCGCGACCCAGATCGGCCCGCCGATCGCGCCGAGGGCGGGGAGGGCGAGGGGGTCGCGCGACCAGATGACGAGCGCCACCAGCATGACGCCGATCCCGCTCCAGGCCACCCAGGGCCGCTGACGCACCACGGTGATGGTCATGAGCGTGCCCGCCGCTCCGACGATCCAGGTGGCGTAGCCGTTGTCGTTGTCGGGGTCGAGCTGGGCGAGCACCAGGATGAGGCCGACGGCGATCGCCCCGAGGTTGAGCGCGGCGATCGCCGGGGGCATCCGCACCGACCGCGAGGGGGCGAGGCTGAGCGCGGAGGCGACCGCGTAGAGCGTCATCGCCGCGATCGTCGCCGCCGGATTCTCGACGAGGTCGAGGGCCGAGAGACCGAGCACGATGTGGAAGGCGGAGAAGAGGGCCGCCAGCCCGACCAGCAGGAATCGGGGGACGGAGATCACGGGAGTCCTCCCGCGCGGTCGTCCGGGGAGCCGCCCGCGCCGTCCTCGGCCGTCGGCTGCGCGCGCTCGGCCGGCCAGTCGATGACGACCGATGTGCCCTCACCCCGCACCGAGCGCACCGTGGCGCTCCCTGCGATCGACTCCACCCGCTCGCGGATGGAGATGCGGAGGCCGAGCCGGTCGGCGGGCACGGCTGCGGGGTCGAACCCCGCGCCGGTGTCGGCAACGACAACGGTGAAACCGCCCCCCTCGGCGTGCAGCGAGATCGAGCGCAGCACCCCCGCTCCCCCGGCGTGCTGGAGACTGTTCTCCACCGCCTGCACGGTGGCCGAGTACACCCCCTCGACGACGCGGGCCGGCGCCTTGCCCGAGAGCCCGCCCGAGGCGGAGAACGTGATGTCGGCGGCGGAGGAGTCGGCGAGTGCACGCAGCCGCTCCGCCAGCACGGAGAGGGCGACCGGTGCCCTGACCTCGCTCTCGGCCTCGGCGCTCTGCAGCGCGACGAGAGCGCGCTCGGCCATCTGCACGCTGCGCATCCGTTCGTCGTCGGTCTCGCTGCGGGCCGCCGCCAGCAGCGTCGAGAGCACCCGGTCGTGGATGACGGTGTCGACCCTGGTGCGCTCGTTCTCGGTGGCGTGCCGCTTCGCGGCCTCCGCGTAGGCCGCCATGGCCGTGCGCTGGGCGGCATCGACGCGGGTGGCGGTGGTCCGCAGCATCGTCACGACGATCACGACGAACACCCCGAGCAGCAGGGAGTAGCCCGCGTCGAGCACGGCGTGCAGCACGTCGGCGCCGCCTCCTGCCGGCATCACCCGCAGCACCGCGAACACGACAGGGACGCCGACGGCGTAGACGGAGGCCCAGACGGTGGTGAACGAGATCGCCGCCGCGGCGATCGCGACGATGACGATGTACCAGAGCCAGGGCTGCGTGCCGAGGGCCGCAGTGGGTGAGCGTACGGCGAACGGCCAGAGCACCAGGGTCACGACGAAGACGCAGGCGACGAGCCCCATCGCCGGCCGCACCCCGCGGTCGAGCAGGGACGAGACCAGGGCGAGGAGGATCGAGCCGAACAGGGCGATGGCGATGCCCCTGCCCCATTCGGGCCTCAGCGTGTGGGCTGCGTCGTTCAGCACCGGGATCGACAGCACCGCGAAGACGAAGCCGAAGAGCCCCACCATCCTCGCCAGGGTGCGGTCGATCCGCTCGCGGCTGCGCGGCGGACCGGTGCGCGGGCCGGGCAGCTCAGTCGGCATGTCCGCGCTCGTCGAGGGCGAGGATGCCGTCTTCGACGGCGCGCCGCAGCAGCTCCACCTTCGACCGTGCCGGCCGCCCCACCTCGACGTACTTGGCCCTGATGCGGTCGAGGTACTCCTTCGCCGTCGACACCTTGATGCCGAGCTTCATCGCCACCTGCGACAGCGGCAGGCCGGAGGCGTAGAGATGCAGCACGTCGCGCTCACGCTGCGCCAGCTGGGCGCGCCCGAACTCCGGGTCGGCGTCGATGGCGCTCGCCCACTCGAGGTTGTTGAGCACCTCGCCACGTGCGAGCGCACCGATCGCCGAGGTGACCGCGCTCGCCGCCGCCGACTTCGGGATGACCCCGGCCGCCCCCGCGGCGAGCGCCTCCCGCACCAGCACGACCCGGTCGGCGATGCTGTGCACGAGCACGGCGGCGCCGAGCGAGAGGGCGTGCTGAACGTTCTCGGTGACGGTGAAGCCGTCGCCGAGGCTCAGGTCGAGCACGATCACGTCGCAGCGCTCCGACCCGAGGGCGACCCAGAGCTCGCTCACCGAGGCGGTGGCGGCGACGACCTTGAACCCGGCGTCGAGGCACACGGCCCGTACGCCGAGGCGCACCGACTCGTGGTCGTCGACGATCGCCACGCGGACCGGCAGCACTGCCGGAGCGTCGGTCGTGCTCTCCGCGGTCTCCTGCGGCACGGTCCACCCCTCGTCAAGACCCGTCCAGTCTACGGATGCAGGCTAATCCTTCACGAACCGCCCGACGCTCTCGAGGTGGTGGGTGTGTGGGAACAGGTCGAAGGCCCGGAGGGCGTCGAGCCGGTAGCCGCCCTCGGCGAGGTAGGCGGTGTCACGCGCGAACGCGACGGGGTCGCAGGCCACGTAGACGATCTGCGCCGGCGACAAGCGGGTGAGTGCGCCGGTGACGGCTTTGCCCGCTCCGGTGCGCGGCGGATCGAGCACGACGGTGGCGGCGGCGAGTCGTCGGCGCTCCTCCTGCCCGGCCGTGCGCTCGAGGTCGGCCAGGTACCTGTCGACCGGGGCCGTCACGGCGTGGGCGCCGATCCACTCGGCGAGGTTCTCGCCGGCGTACTCGGTGGCGAGCGCCTCGCTCTCGACGCTGGTGACCCTGGTGGCCTGGCCGAAGCGGTCGCCGAGGGCGGCAGCGAACAGCCCGACCCCGCCGTAGAGGTCGTGGTTCGCGGCCCGCGGGTCGAACAGCTCGGGGAGGGTGATCTCGGCGACCGCATCGGTGAGGGTGCGTGCGGCCTCGCGGTGCACCTGCCAGAACCCGTTCTCGGCGAGGCGGAACTCCCTCTCCCCCACCCGCTCGACGATGGTGGCGGGGCGATCCGCCGACGATGAGCCCGCCGCGGCTTCGGTGGAACCGGCACCCGGCCGCCGGCGGTCGCCGCCGCGGCGCCCCTGTCCCTGCCTCTGTCCCTGTCGCCGTCCGCCCTGTCGCCCCCGCGATCCACCCGTCTTCGACAGCTCCTCGGCGACCCGCCGCACCCGCACCTCGCCTCCCGCCGTCTCGACGAGCTCGATCGCGGCAGCGCCCTCGACCGGCCGGCCGAGTCCCGCCTCCGCTTCGATCGCCTCGGTGGCGAGCGGAAGGTCGTCGACGTCGACGACGGTGTGCGAGCGCGCGGCGTAGGGGCCGGGCCTGCCATCGGCACCGACGTGCAGCCGCAGGCGGGTGCGCCAGCGCAGCCCGTGGCCCTGCGCGTCGCCCACCGGCTCCACCTCGACGTCGTGCTCGACGCCACCGAACCGGCGGAGCGCATCCTGAAGCACCTCGGCCTTCAGCCCGCGCTGGCGGCCGAGGGCGATGTGCCCGAACTCGGCGCCACCCGCGCGCCGCTCGGGATCGCGGTCGATCGACGCCGCAGACCACACGTGCTCGACCCGGTCGGGCGAGGCGCTCAGCACCTCGACCGTGTCGGCGCGCCAGAACGACGACCTGCGATCGACGACCCGGGCGAGCACGCGCTCACCCGGCAGCGTGTCGGCGACGAAGACGACCCTGCCGTCGAGGCGCGCCACCGAGACACCCCCGTGGGCTACTGTGTCGATGTCCAGCTCGACGAGCTCGTTCTGACCGTCACTCATCCCCCGAGCATCCCACATGCCCGCTGACAGAAGGCGGCCCCGTGCGCCTGTATCTCGCCTCCACCTCCCCCGCGCGACTCGCGCTGCTGCGCCAGATCGGCATCGAGCCAGTGATCGTCCCCTCCGAGGTCGACGAGGATGCGGCGGTCGCCGAGGCCGTCGCAGAACGCGGCCCGCTGAGCACCTCCGAGATGGTGCAACTGCTCGCCGAGGCGAAGGCGGAGGCCGTGGTCGGGGCGCTCCCCGGCGGTGAGCCGATCGACGGCTTCATCGTCGGCGGCGACTCCTCGTTCGAGCTCGACGGCGTCTCCTACGGCAAGCCGCACCTGCCCGAGGTGGCGCGGGAGCGCTGGGGGCTGCAGCGCGGCCGCACCGGCGTGCTGCACTCGGGGCACTGGCTCATCGACCACCGCGGGGGCGAGCGGCGTTCGGCCGCCGGCCGGGTCGACCAGGCCTCCCTCACCTTCGCCGACGACATCACCGACACCGAGCTCGACGCCTACATCGCCTCGGGTGAACCGCTTCTGGTGGCCGGTGCCTTCACCATCGACGGCCTCGCCGCTCCGTTCATCCGGAGCATCACGGGAGCACCGTCCGCTGTCATCGGCATGTCGCTGCCCGTTCTGCGGGAACTCCTCGGCGGCTACGGGGTGTCGTGGACCGACTTCTGGGCGTCCGACCGCTCGTTGTAGGAACCGCGCGTGGCCCGCCAGGCATTTTTGTGCGTACATGCCAAAGGTGCGATGCAGCGCGGCAATAAGCTTGGGAATTATGCCGCGTCTTACCAAGGTCCTCATCGCCAATCGTGGCGAGATCGCCGTCCGTGTCATCAGGGCAGCCCGCGACAGCGGCATCGCCTCCGTGGCGGTGTACGCCGACCAGGATCGTGATGCACTGCACGCTCAGCTCGCCGATGAGGCCTACGCGCTCGACGGCACGACGAGCGCCGAGACCTACCTCGTCATCGACAAGATCCTCTCGGTCGCGCGCCGTTCGGGTGCCGACGGCGTCCACCCCGGCTACGGATTCCTCGCCGAGAACGCCGACTTCGCCCGCGCCGTGATCGACGCCGGGCTCACCTGGATCGGCCCCTCCCCCGAGGCCATCGAGAAGCTCGGCGACAAGGTGTCGGCCAGGCACATCGCCGAGAAGGTGGGCGCTCCGCTCGCCCCCGGCACCCTCGACCCCGTGTCGGGCGCCTCCGAGGTGCTCGACTTCGTCGCCGAGCACGGGCTCCCCGTGGCCATCAAGGCGGCCTTCGGTGGCGGCGGCCGCGGCCTCAAGGTCGCGCGCACTCTCGACGAGGTGCCCGAGCTGTTCGAATCCGCGACCCGTGAGGCCATCGCGGCGTTCGGCCGCGGCGAGTGCTTCGTCGAGAAGTACCTCGACCAGCCGCGCCACGTCGAGACGCAGTGCCTCGCCGACGCGTACGGCAACGTCGTCGTGGTCTCCACCCGCGACTGCTCGCTGCAGCGCCGGCATCAGAAGCTGGTCGAGGAGGCGCCCGCGCCCTACCTCACCGCCGAGCAGAACGAGCTGCTCTACTCCGCCTCCAAGGCCATCCTCAAAGAGGTCGGGTACCTAGGGGCGGGAACGTGCGAGTTCCTCATCGGCAAAGACGGCACCGTCTCGTTCCTCGAGGTGAACACCCGGCTGCAGGTCGAGCATCCGGTCTCGGAGGAGGTGACCGGCATCGACCTGGTGCGCGAGCAGTTCCGGCTGGCCGAGGGCGGCACGCTCGACTACGACGACCCGGCGCCCCGCGGGCACTCCTTCGAGTTCCGCATCAACGGAGAAGACCCGGGCCGGAACTTCCTTCCCTCCCCCGGGCCGATCCACGTGTTCAAGCCCGCCGGCGGCCCCGGCGTGCGCGTCGACTCCGGTGTGCAGGCCGGCGACGTCATCTCCGGCTCGTTCGACTCGCTGCTGGCGAAGCTCGTCGTCACCGGAGCCACCCGTGAAGACGCCCTCGAGCGCGCCCGCCGCGCCCTCGACGAGTTCGAGGTCGCCGGGCTCCCCACGGTGCTGCCCTTCCACCGCGACGTGGTGCGCAACGCCGCGTTCGCTCCCGAGGACGGCGAGCCCTTCTCGGTCTACACGCGCTGGATCGAGAGCGAGTACGACAACCCCGCCGAGCCGTGGAGCGGTTCGCTCGAGGAGGCGGCTCCGGCCGCCGAGCGCCGCACCGTGATCGTCGAGGTCGGCGGCAAGCGCGTCGAGGTGGCGCTGCCCGCACGCCTGCTTTCCGGGTCGCGCTCGGGCGCGAGCGGCGGAGCCGGTGCTCGCGGGGCGACCGGGGGTGCCGCGCCCAAGCGCCGTGGCGCCGCGCCCGCCGGCGCGGTCGCGGCGACGGGCGACTCGGTGAAGGCCCCGATGCAGGCCACCGTGGTGAAGCTCGCCGTCGCCGACGGCGACAAGGTGGTGAAGGGCGATCTCGTGCTCGTGCTCGAGGCCATGAAGATGGAGCAGCCCATCACCGCGCACAAAGACGGTACCGTCGCCGACATCGCGGCCGTCGTGGGCGCCACGGTCTCGTCGGGGCACGTGCTGCTGACCATCAGCTAGGGTTCTGCACCGCGCCGTCGACGAGGTTCACGGTTCGCGTGGCGTGCGCGAGCTGCGCGGTGTCGTGGGTCACCACGAGGGTAGCCGTGCCGAGCTCGGCCGTGAGCGAGAGCAGCAGCTGCATCACCGCGGCACCCGTGCTGCTGTCGAGAGCACTGGTGGGCTCGTCGACGAGCAGCGCCGCGGGCTCGTTCAGCAGCGCGCGGGCGATGTTGACCCGCTGCCGCTGACCGCCCGAGAGCTGGTGCGGGCGCTTGTGGCGATGGGCCGAGAGGCCCACCGAGTCGAGCAGCGCATCCGCTCTCTCCCTCGTGCGCGCCCGACGCCGACGCGCACCCGGCTCGCCGAGCTCGTTCATCACGAGCAGCTGCTCGCGCGCGGTGAGGGAGGGCAGCAGGTTCGACTGCTGGAACACGATGCCGATGCTCCGTCGCCGCAGGGCCGCCGCCTCCCGCGGAGCGAGCTGCGCGGCGTCGACCCCGTCGACGAGCACGCGACCGGAGTCGGGCCGGATGAGCGTCGCCGCCACCGCGAGCAGGCTCGACTTTCCCGACCCGCTCGGCCCGGTGATGCCCGTGAGCGCGCCGGGGCGGGCGACGAGGTCGACATGGTCGACCGCGGTGACGCGGCCGTCGCCGTCGGGGAAGGTGAGGGTGACGTCGTCGAGTTCGATCATCGTGAGCTCCCGAGTGCGGTGAGGGGGTCGGAGGAGGTGACGGTGCGGAGCGCGAAGGCGGCTCCGGCGAGACCCAGCACGGTCATGAGAGCCGCGGGGAGCGCCGTCGTCAGCGGGCTGAGAAGGAACGGGAGCGCCTGACCGGCGAGCAGGCCGAACCCGACCACGGCGAGCGTGCCGAGCCCGATGCCGACGGCGAGCACCACGAGGGCCTGGCCGAGGGCGTCGCGGACGAGCGACGCCGTGCTCGCGCCGAGAGCCTTGAGCACGGCGACGTCGGATGCGCGTTGCAGGCCCCAGACGGTGAAGAACGCCCCGACGACCAGGCCCGAGATGCCGAACAGCAGCGCCACCATGAGCAGGAGCGAGCCGATCTCGGAGCGGAAGGCGCTCAGCGCGCCGAGCGCCCCCAGATGAGACTCGGCGCTGGTCGAGGTCGCCGCCGACACGGAGTCCCAGTCGGGGTCGCCCGACACGGCGAGCACGGTGGCCGTGGCGCCGGGCGAGCCGGTCGCCGCGGCGATGCCCTGCCAGTCGTCGAGGGTGACGGCGACGACGGGCGTGTGGCTGTACCACTCCGCGGTCAAGGCTACCGAGCCCGCGGCGACGGTGAGCCGCATCCCGGCGATCTCGACGACGTCGCCGGAGGTGGTGCCGAGCGCCTCGGCGGCGGGCGCCGACAGGAGCACCTCGCCGTTCCGGGCGGGCACCGGGAGTGCGTCGCCGGGTGGCGCACCGATCACGGCGACCGCTGCAGACGAGCTCGGCCCGGCGGCGCGCAGCTGCGAGATGCCGATCGGGGTGGCCGAGCTCACGCCCTCGGCGGCGGCCCAGCTCGAGAGCTGGGTGTCGGAGATGGAGGAGTCGGCGAAACTGGGTGAGGCGCCGCCCGTCCCTCCGAAGACGATGCGGTCGCCCGGCAGGGCGAGCACCGCCGAGACGTTCTGCACGGCGAGCCCCCCGGTGAGCCCGCTCAGGAAGCCGACCAGCACGGTGATGAGCGCGACGACGGCGCCGATCAGGGCGAAGCGTCCTCTCGCGAAACGCAGGTCGCGGAGCGCGACGAACATGAGGGTCCTTTCCGGCCACCGCTCGGCGGCACCCTCTCACTCTCCCGGTTGCGCGGCGCGCGGTCGTCGGGCGCGGGGAGGGTGATGACCGCCCGAGGTGATGGCCCTCGGCTCGTCCTTTCGGACGATGACTCGGCGACCTCGCCGCGTAAGATCTCCAGTCATGACCCACCCGCTCACCCCCGTCTTCGTGGGGCTGCGCACCGGTCTCCACCTCGTCTTCACCGCGCTCGTCGCCCTCGTCGTCGCGCGCGCCGTCGTCGTTCCCGGGCCGGCCACCGGGGCCGTCGTCGCCACCTCGGTCGTGCTGCTCGCCGTCTACGCCGCCGGGGCGTTCGCCGCCCGGCGCGGCCGGCCACGCAGGCTGCCGGCGCTCGCCTGGCTGCTCACGCTCTCGGTGCTCTGGCTCGCGCTGCTCGTCCTCACCCCTGAGGCCGCCTATCTCGTCTTTCCCCTGTTCTTCCTCTACCTGCATCTGCTCGGCCGCATCGGCGGCCCGATCGCCGTCGCCGTCGTCACCGCGACCGCCGTCGTCGCTCTTGCCCTCCACGGCGGGTGGAGCGTCGGCGGTGTCGTGGGCCCGATGGTGGGCGCCGGCGTCGCGGTGCTCATCGGCCTCGGCTACCGTGCGCTCGCGCGCGAAGCAGCGGAGCGCGAGCGGCTCGTCGCCGAGCTGCTCGCCGCCCGCGACCGCATCGCCGCCTCCGAGCGCGAGTCGGGCGCGCTGGCCGAGCGGGCCCGCCTCGCCCGCGACATCCACGACACGGTGGCGCAGGGGCTGTCGAGCATCCAGCTGCTGCTGCACGCGGCCGAGCGCGCCGACCCCGACGGGCCGGGCATCGCGCACATCAGGCTGGCCCGCGAGACGGCGGCCGCCGACCTCGCCGAGACCCGCCGCTTCATTCGCGAGCTCTCGCCGCCCGCGCTCGAGAACCAGGGCCTCGCAGGTGCCCTCCGCCGGCTCGCCGACACGCAGTGGGCGACCGACGGGGTGCGGGTCGAGATCGTGGCACCCGAGGGCGTCGAGCTCCCCATGCCGGTGCAGACGGCTCTGCTCCGCATCGCCCAGGGCGCCGTCGCCAACATCGTGCAGCACGCCAGGGCGTCGCGCGCCACGATCACGCTGGAGATCCTCGCCGCGGGGCCCGCCCAGGGCGAACGGATGCTGCGCCTCACCGTCATCGACGACGGCGTGGGTTTCGACCCCGAGGCCGTGGCCCGGGCCCGCGCCGGCGGTCGTACCGATTCGTTCGGCCTCCGCGCCACCCGCGAGCGCGTGGAGCAGCTGGGCGGCACCCTCCTCGTCGACTCCGCCCCCGGTAGAGGCACACGCCTCGTCGTCGACCTCGCGATCGAGCCCGTCGCCGCCGCTGCGGGCACGGCGAAGGGCGTCGCGTGATCCGCCTCGTGGTGGCCGACGACCACCCCATCGTGCGCGCGGGCCTGCTCGCCCTGTTCGCCCAGGAGCCCGACATCGCCGTCGTCGCCGAGGCCGCCACCGGCACCGAGGCGGTGCGCGCCGCCGAGCGCGAGAGCCCCGACGTGGTGCTCATCGACCTCCAGTTCGGCTCGGGTGACGCCGCCTCCGGGGCCGACGCGACCCGCCGTATCCGTTCCCTCGAGGTGGCGCCGTACGTGCTCGTGCTCACGAACTACGACTCCGATGCCGACATCCTCGGCGCCATCGAGGCGGGAGCGAGCGGCTACCTGCTGAAAGACGCACCCCCGCACGAGCTGGTCGCCGCGGTGCGCGCCGCCGCCGCCGGCGAGAGCGCGCTGGCGCCCGTCATCGCCTCGCGTCTGCTCACCCGACTGCGTGCGCCCCAGGCCAGCCTCAGCCCGCGCGAGATCGAGGTGCTCGAGCTGGTGGCCGAGGGGCGCACGACGCAGTCGATAGCGGCCGAGCTGTTCCTCGGCGAGACCACCGTGAAGTCGCACCTCGCCCATATCTACACCAAGCTCGGGGTCTCCTCGCGCACGGCGGCGGTCTCCGCGGCGCGCAGCCGAGGCATCCTGCGCTGAAGGGTGCGGCGGCGACTACAAGACGATGTGCATCGCCCGCGCCGCATCCGAGATCGATCCCGAGAGCGACGGGTACACGGTGAACGCGCGCGACACCTGGTCGACGGTCATGCGGTGCTCCACCGCCAGGGCGATCGGGAAGATCAGCTCCGACGCGTTCGGCGCCACCACCACACCACCGATGACGGTGCCCGATCCGGTACGGGCGAACAGCTTCACGAAGCCGTCCTTGATGCCCATCATCTTCGCCCGCGGGTTCGACGACAGCGGAAGCTTGTAGATGTCACCCTGGGCGATGCCCTCCTCGATCTGACGCTGGGTCCAGCCCACCGTCGCGATCTGCGGCTGGGTGAAGATGTTCGAGGCGACGTTGCGCAGCTCGATGGGGTTCACCGCGTCGCCCATGGCGTGGAACAGCGCCGTGCGCCCCTGCATCGACGCGACCGAGGCCAGCGGCAGGAAGCTCGTGCAGTCGCCGGCGGCGTAGATGTTCGGCGCGCTGGTGCGGGCCACCCGGTTCACCCGGATGTGTCCAGACTCGGTCAGCTGCACGCCGGCCTCCTCGAGCCCCATGCCCTTCGTGTTCGGGATCGAGCCGACCGCCATGAGACAGTGCGACCCCTCCACCTTCGTGCCGTCGGAGAGCGTGGCCACCACTCCGTCGGCCGTGCGCTCCACCTTGTCGGCGCGCGACTTCGAGAGCACCGTCATGCCGTTGCGCTTGAACACGTTCTCGATCACCGCCGCCGCGTCGGCGTCTTCACCCGGGAGCACCTGGTCGCGCGACGAGATGAGAGTCACCTTCGACCCGAGCGCCGTGTAGGCGGAGGCGAACTCGGCACCCGTCACACCCGAACCCACGACGATGAGGTGCTCGGGAACGGCGGTGAGGTTGTACAGCTGCGTCCAGGTGAAGATGCGTTCCCCGTCGGGCACCGCAGACGACAGGATGCGCGGGCTCGCCCCCACGGAGATGACGATGGTGTCGGCGTCGATGTGCTCGAAGTCGGTACCGCCCTCGCCGGCCCCGGTCGAGACGATCACCGCATCCGGCCCGTCGAGCCGCCCGTGGCCGGTGAGCACCGTGACACCGGCGCGGATGAGGTTCGCCCGCATGTCTTCCGACTGCTGCCGCGCGAGCCCGAGCAGGCGCTTGTTGACCTGGGCGAGGTTCACGGCGACCTCGGGGCGTACGGGCCGGCCGTTCTTCTCGCTGCGGGAGAAGAACTGCACACCGAGATCGGCCGCCTCCCCGATGCCGTTGGTGGCCTCCGCCACCGCGATGAGCGTCTTGGAGGGCACCACGTCGGTGATCACCGCGGAGCCGCCCACCCCCGACTGCTCGATCAGGGTGACCTCGGCCCCGAGCTGCGCGCCCGCGAGCGCTGCCTCGTAGCCTCCCGGCCCTCCCCCGACGACGGCGACTCGCTGCTTGCGCTCGAACTCATAGGCCATGCACCACATTCTTCCCGGTCGGAGAGAGCCCGCCAAACCACGGGCGAGTGAATAGAGTGGATGAATGTCCTCACCGACCTCGAATCCGCTCGACCTGCCCGACTCCGACCCCTTCGAGGTCGCCCGCGACGCGGCAGCCCGCATCGCCGAGCTCACCGGCGTTCCGCGCCACGACATCGCCCTCACGCTCGGCAGCGGGTGGGGCAAGGCCGCCGACCTCATCGGCGAGACCGTCGCCACGATCCCCGCCTCCGAGGTGGTCGGCTTCAGCGAACCCGCCGTGCCCGGCCACGTCGGGTCGCTCCGCTCCATCCGGCTGCCGAACGGCAAGCACGCGCTCGTGATCGGCGCCCGCACCCACTACTACGAGGGCCACGGCGTGCGCCGGGTGGTGCACTCGGTGCGCACCGCCGCCGCCGCCGGCGCGACGGTGATGGTGCTCACGAACGGCGCCGGGGGCATCGAGGAGCACTGGAAGCCCGGCACCCCGGTGCTCATCAGCGACCACATCAACCTCACCTTCGACTCGCCGCTCGAGGGCGCGACCTTCGTCGACCTCACCGACCTCTACTCCAGCCGGCTGCGCGAGCTGGCCCGCACCGTCGACCCCTCCCTCGACGAGGGTGTGTACGTGCAGTTCCGCGGGCCACAGTACGAGACCCCGGCCGAGGTGCAGATGGCGAAGGCCATCGGCGGGCACATCGTGGGCATGTCGACGGCCCTCGAGGCGATCGCGGCCCGCCAGGCGGGCCTCGAGATCATCGGCTTCTCGCTCATCACGAACCTCGCCGCCGGCATCCAGAAGACGCCGCTCAGCCACGCCGAGGTCATCGAGGCCGGCAAGAACGCCGAGGCCGCCATCGGCGACCTCCTCGCGCGGGTGGTCGCGACGCTGTGAGCACCGGGGAGGCCGACGACCGGGGTGACGACCGCAACGACGTGGAGCTGCTCGTCGAGCAGGCCGCGGCCTGGCTCGCCCAAGACCCCGACCCCGAGACCCGCGCCGAGCTCTCGGGGCTGTTGCGCGGAGTGGGGTCGAGCCTGCCCGGCGCCTCAGACGAGTTGCGCTCACGCTTCGGCTCACGCCTGGAGTTCGGTACGGCGGGCCTGCGCGGCGAGCTCGCCGCCGGCCCCAACCGCATGAACCGGGTGCTCGTGGGCCAGGCCGCCGCCGGCCTCGCCGCGTACCTGCTCGAACGCGCCCATCCGGGAACCACCCCGTCGATCGTCATCGGCTACGACGGCCGCAAGAACTCGCACGTGTTCGCCACCGACACCGCAGAGATCATGGCCGGTGCGGGGGTGCGGGCCGTGCTGCTGCCGCGTCTCCTGCCGACGCCGCTCGTGGCGTTCGCTGTGCGCGACCTCGCTGTCTCGGCGGGGGTCATGGTCACCGCCTCGCACAACCCCCCACGCGACAACGGCTACAAGGTCTACCTCGGCGGGGCCGACGACGGCTCGCAGATCGTGCCGCCCGCCGACGCCGAGATCGCGGCGCACATCCTCCGTGTGGCCGAGACGGGCGACGTGAGCGCACTCCCGCGCTCGAGCGGCTACGAGATCGCGGGAGAAGACGTGATCGAGCGGTACGTGGCGGCCACCGCCGCGGTGGCGGCGTCTGCGGCAGGCCAGGGCGACACGGATGCGCGCCCCGCCTCGGCGAGCGCCGCCCATGGCCCGAAGGTCGTCTACACGGCCATGCACGGCGTGGGGTGGGAGACCTTCGCCCGAGTGCTCGACGCCGCCGGTTTCGACCGGCCGGAACTCGTCGCGGCGCAGATCGAGCCCGACGCGGCGTTCCCGACGGTCGCGTTCCCGAACCCCGAGGAGCCCGGCGCCCTCGACCTCGCCTTCGAGACCGCGCGCGCCGTCGGCGCCGAGCTGATCGTGGCGAACGACCCCGACGCAGACCGGCTCGCCATCGCCGTTCCCGACGCGTCCCGTGCCGAGGGCTACCGCGCCCTCACCGGCAACGAGGTGGGTCAGCTGCTCGGCTGGCGTGCGGCGGAGCGCTGGGTGGCGGCGCGCGGCGCCGGCGGTGCGGGCGGCTCCGACGGCGCCGCCGGCCCTCGCGGCACTCTCGCCTGCTCCATCGTCTCGTCGCCCGGCCTCGGTGCCGTGGCGCGCGCCTACGATCTCGACTTCGCCGAGACGCTCACCGGGTTCAAGTGGGTCTCCCGAGCATCCGGCCTCGTCTTCGGGTACGAGGAGGCGCTCGGCTACCTCGTCAACCCCGAGACCGTGCGCGACAAAGACGGCATCTCGGCCGCGGTGGCGCTGCTCGACCTGGCGCGGCAGCTCGCCGCCTCCGGCCGCACCGTCTCCGACCGGCTCGACGAGTTCGGCGAGCGCTTCGGCCACTACGGCTCGGCCCAGATCTCGCTGCGGGTCACCGATCTCGCCCAGATCTCGCGCGTGATGCAGCGGCTCCGCGCCGAACCGCCCAGCGAGATCGGCGGGCTGACCGTCGACCGCATCGACGACCTCAGCCGCGGCGACGGCGGCGTGCCGCCGAGCGACGTGCTGCGGATGCTGCTGCCGGGCGCTCGCGTCATGGTGCGCCCGAGCGGCACCGAGCCCAAGCTCAAGATCTACCTCGACGCCTGGAGCGACGAGGGCTCGCTGGCAGAGCGCCGCGACGCCGTCGTGGAGAAGCTCGCCCGTCTCGAGGGCGGCATGCGCGACCGCATCTCCTGACCGTATCTCCTGAGAGGGCCACCCTCGCCCCGCGGCTCCGGCGTAACGTCGAGGGTGAGCCCTGAGACGGGCGCCGAGAGACGACGCAATGAGACGGAGCCTTGATGACCACGATCGCAGACACCATCGTCGACATCCTCGACGACGCCGGAGTGAAGAGGGTCTACGGCCTTCCCGGCGACTCTTTGAACGGCTTCACCGACGCCATCAGGCGCGCGGACACCATCGCCTGGTCGCACGTGCGGCACGAGGAGGCGGCGGCGTTCGCGGCGGCGGCGGAGGCTGCGCTCACGGGTGAGCTCGCCGTGTGTGCGGGCAGCTGCGGCCCGGGCAACCTGCACCTCATCAACGGACTGTTCGACGCGAACCGGAGCCGCGTACCGGTGCTCGCCATCGCCGCGCAGATCCCGGCGACCGAGATCGGCACCACCTACTTCCAGGAGACGCACCCGCAGGAGCTGTTCCGCGAGTGCAGCGTCTACACCGAGCTGGTGAGCGTGCCCGAGCAGCTGCCGCGGGTGCTCGAGATCGCGATGCGCACGGCGATCGAGCGGCGGGGCGTGGCGGTCGTGGTCATCCCCGGCGAGATCTTCCTGAAAGACGAGGTGGGGCGCGCGAAGTCGGCGCCCATCCGCGCGACGCAGAGCATCCTGAGGCCGGTCGACTCGGAGCTCGCGAAGGCCGCCGAGCTGCTGAACGGTTCGAAGAAGGTCACCATCCTGGGCGGCGCCGGCACGGAGGGTGCGCACGACAAGGTGGTGGCCCTCGCCGAGCGGCTGAAAGCGCCTATCGTTCACGCACTGCGCGGCAAGGAATTCCTCGAGTACGACAACCCCTACGACGTGGGGATGACCGGGTTGCTGGGCTTCGCATCCGGATACAAGGCCATGGAGAGCTGCGACACACTGCTCATGCTGGGCACCGACTTCCCCTACCCGCAGTTCTTCCCGTCGAAGGCGACGGTCATCCAGCTCGACCTGCGCGGCGAGCAGATCGGGCGGCGCACCCCCGTCGACCTCGCGCTCGTCGGCGACGTGGGCGACACCATCGACGCACTGCTGCCGCTGCTCGAGGAGACGACGAGCACCCGCCACCTCGACGCCGCCCTCAGCCACTACGCGAAGGCGCGCAAAGAACTCGACGACCTCGCCGACGACGACCGCGACCGCACACCCATCCACCCGCAGTACGTCGCGCGGCTGGTGAGCGAGCTGGCGACCGACGACGCCGTGTTCATCCCGGATGTGGGTTCCCCGGTGGTGTGGGCGGCACGCTACCTGAAGATGAACGGCTCGCGCCGGCTCATCGGCTCGTTCAGCCACGGCACCATGGCCAACGCGGTACCGCACGCCATCGGGGCGCAGTCGGCATTCCCCGAGCGGCAGGTGGTGGCGCTCTCGGGCGACGGCGGGCTCGCGATGCTGTTCGGCGAACTGCTCACCCTGCGCCAGAACGGCTTGCCCGTGAAGATCGTGGTGTTCAACAACTCCTCGCTCAACTTCGTCGAACTCGAGATGAAGGCGGCCGGCATCGTGAACTTCGGCACCGGCCTCGACAACCCGAACTTCGCCGACGTGGCGAACGCGCTCGGCATCCGCGGCGCGCGCGTCGAGAAGCCCGGCGACCTCGAGGGCGCGCTGCGCGCCGCCTTCGCCCACGACGGGCCCGCGCTGGTCGACGTCGTCACCGCCCGCCAGGAGCTCTCCATCCCGCCCACCGTCACGGCGCAGCAGGCGAAGGGCTTCGCGCTCTACGCCATCCGCACCGTGCTCTCCGGCAACGCCAAGGAGCTCGTCGACCTGGCGGAGACGAACGTGGTGCGGCGCGTCTTCAGCTGATCTGCCGTCAGGCGCCGTGCTGCGCGCGGCGTCTGACGGGCCGCGCCGGTCCCTGCCCGGCGCGGCGCGATGTGTGATGGGGTGGTCGCTGGCGCGGCCGCCCCATCACCGGGGGTCACCGTTCGCAGGGCCTGTTGCGTGAGGCCGCTGCGGAGGGACGGCGCACCCGGTGCGGCCGGGAGGCGTGGGTGGGCTCAGCCGAGGGCTTCGTCGAGTTTCGACTCGATCTCGGTCTGGTCGAAGTAGTTGGTGATGACGACGATGTCGGCGTTGGTGCGGCCGATGGAGCCGACGAGCTCGGGCGAGGTCAGGATGACCTGGGCGTCGGCCGCCGCCACGGCGATCCCCGCCACGTCGGAGGCGGTGACGTCGGCATCGATGCCGAGCCGGTCGAGCGCGCGCACGGCGTTCACCCGCAGGATCTCCGAGGTGCCGATTCCTGCTCCGCAGAGCGCCACGATCTTCATCGGCTCAGGATAGTTCAGCGCCGGCCGTCGCACCGAGCAGCCGCCTGACCTCGGCGGGTGTCTCGGCGGCGGCGATCGCCGGCACCACCGACTCGTCGTTGAACACGTTAGCGAGCGCCGCGACCGAAGCGACGTGCTGGTCGGCCTCCGTCGCAGCGAGCCCGATCACCACCGACACCGGGTCGTTGTGCGCGTGCCCGAACGCGACCGGCTCGTCGAGGGTCACGAGCGCGAGACCCGGCGAGAGCACGTCGGGCCCGGGCCGCGCGTGCGCCAGCGCGAGTCCGGGTGCGATGACGATGTAGGGACCGTACTCCTCGACCAGCGCGATCATCCGCTCGCCGTAGCCCTCCTCGCAGCGCCCGTCGGCCTGGAGCGCCTCCGCCGCCGCGAGAACGGCTCCCCGCCAGTCGGCGACGGTGCGGTGCAGGGCGATGGCGTGATCGGGCAGGTCGTGCAGGGGTTCGATCGAGGAAGCCATGATCTGGAGAGTATCTCAGCCCCGTCCGACCGAAAGCGGGGAGTTCGCTGCAGATGCCTTCACGATGCGGCGGCCCTCGGCCCGGAGCGCGCTCAGCACCTCGGGCTCGGCGTCGATGCGGTAGTCGAGGTCGTCGGGAATCCAGGCGAGCCAGCTCAGCAACTGGGCGGCCGTGTCGGCGCGGATGGGCCAGACGCTCGACGTCGTCGGCCCGCCCGGGCCCGCGACCGCATCGTCGGCGTAGCCGTCGAACCGCTCCTTGAGCTCCTCGACGCCGATCGAGAAGTGCACGCCGGCGGTGACCCTGCGCCGCAGCGAGGAGTGGGCCTGCCGCACGAACTGGGCGGCGTCGGCGGCGGGGAGCATCCGCTCGGGGAACGACACCCGGGTCGCGAAGAGCTTCGACATGCGATCGACACGGAAGGTGCGCCAGGCCTGCCGCTGCACGTCCCAGCAGACGAGGAACCAGGTGCGCGGGGTGGGCACGAGGTTCTGCGGCTCGACCAGCCGGTCGCTCTCGGTGCCGTCGGCGGCCACGTAGTGGAAGCGGATGCGCTCCCGATCTCGGCAGGCGAGCGCCAGCTGCCCGATGAGGTCGTGCGAGATCGGGTCGGGCCCCGGCCTGCGAGAGACGGGCCCGCCTTCGCCGGGGCGTTGCGGCTGCACGGAACTGAGGGCGTTCACCCGGCGGCGGAGGGCGCTCGGCAGCACCTGTTCGAGCTTCGCGAGCGCGGTGAGCGTCGTGTTCTCGGCGTCGGCGAGCCCTCCGGTGGCCGCGACCCTCAGCGCGATGGCGAGGGTCACCGCCTCCTCGTCGGTGAGCAGCAGGGGCGGCAGCTGCGACCCCGCCTCGAGCCGGTAGCCGCCCGCCACGCCCCTGGTCGCGTCGACCTGGTAGCCCAGCTCGCGCAGCCGCTCGATGTCGCGGCGCAGGGTGCGTTCGGTCACCCCGAGCCGGTCGGCGAGCTCGCCGCCACGCCACTGCCGATGGGTCTGCAGCAGATTCAGCAGGGCCAGGATGCGCGAAGTCGTTTCGGCCATGACCCGATTCTCTCGCGACTACAGGACAAGAAGTGACCTGATTGCTTCCTAGGCTCGGATCACGAGCATCCACCTGGAAGGACCACATCATGATCGAGAACTGGAAGATCGAGCTCATCGCGTTCCCCGTCACCGACATCGACCGGGCCAAGGCGTTCTACGTCGACAAGGTCGGCTTCGTCTGCGACCACGACGCCACGCCGAACGACGACATCCGGTACGTACAGCTCACCCCGCCCGGCTCTGCCTGCTCCATCGCCATCGGCAAGGGCGTCTCCAGGATGGAGCCCGGCAGCCTCAACGCCGTGCAGATCGTGGTGCCGAGCGCCGCCGACGCCTACGCGCACCTTCGCGACAACGGCGTCGAGTGCAGCGAGGTCATCGACGAGGGGTGGGGCCTCTTCGTCTACTTCAGCGACCCTGACGGCAACAAGTGGGCGCTGCAGGAGCTTCCCGACTACGCGACCACGACGCAGGGTTGAGGCCGGGCTGCGGGCGGGGCGCCGGGCTCCGCCCGCAGCTGAGTGCCGGGCGCTAGAGGCCGGCGTCTTCGAAGGCGTCGGAAATGGCGTCGGCGAGGTCTTCGCGGTCTTCGACCGGGAGGAACGTCGCCGCAGCGGCATTGAGCTGGAACACCTCGAGGTCGCTGAGGTCGTAGCCGAACGCATCGGTCAGCAGCGCGAGCTCGCGGCTCACCGTCGTGTTGCTCATGAGCCGGTTGTCGGGGTTCACCGTCACCTGGAAGCCGAGCTGGTACAGCAGGTCGAAGGGGTGGTCGGTGATGTCCTCGCCCCACTCCGCGATCGCTCCGGTCTGCAGGTTCGACGACGGCGACAGCTCGAGGGTGATCTCGCGGTCTTTCACCCACTCGGCCAGCAGGCCGAGCGACACATAGGTGTTGTCGTCGTCCTGCCGCTCGATCTCGATGTCTTCGGCGATGCGCACGCCGTGACCGAGGCGCAGCGCGCGACCGTCGAAGAGCGCGCCGCGGATGCTCTCCAGCCCGTCCGCCTCCCCCGCGTGCACCGTGACGGGGAAGTAGTTCTGGGCGAGGTAGTCGAACGCCGCGATCTGGTTCTTCGGCGGGAAGCCGAGCTCGGCGCCCGCGATGTCGAATCCCACGACGCCGTTGTCGCGGTGACGCACCGCGAGCTCGGCGATCTCGAGCCCACGGTTCGCGTGCCGCATGGCTGTCACCAGCTGCCCGACCCTGATCGTGCGCCCCGCCGCACGGGCGTCGTCGGTGCCGAGCTCGATGCCCTCCTGCACGGCCTCGACGACCTCGTCGAGGCTGAGTCCGCGGGTGAGGTGCTGCTCGGGAGCCCACCGCACCTCACCGTAGATGACACCGTCAGCGACGAGGTCGTTCACGAACTCGCGTGCCACGCGCACGAGGCCCTCCTGGGTCTGCATCACCCCGAGGGTCACGTCGAAGGTGGCCAGGTAGGTCGGCAGACTGCCCGAGTCGGCGCTGTCTTCGAACCACTCGGCGAGCTCCTGCGCATCCGTGGTCGGGAGGGCGAAGCCGATGGCGTCGGCGAGCTCGATGATGGTGCCCGGCCGGAGGCCTCCGTCGAGGTGGTCGTGAAGGGAGACCTTCGGGAGGGAGGCGAAGCTGATGCCCGTTCCCGGGACGAGGAGTTCCTCTGATGCGGCAGTCATGGCTCCAGCCTAGGGTGTCGGCATCGGCGTGTCCCGGGGGTTAGCATGTGACATCTGTCGAACACCCCCGCGACGAGAGCGACCCCGATGACGAGCCCCGAACCCGCCGGCCCACCGCCGACCACGCGACGCCGCGGGCGGATGGTCGGCACCGTCGTCGCCGCCGTCGCGGGCGGCGCGATCGTCGCCGTGCTCGCGTTCTGGGGGCTCAGCGCCCTGGTCGGTCTCCGGCACGACGCCGCCGCCTTCGGTGCGGCCTTCGCCGTCTCCGAACGCGACCAGGCGGCGGCCGCCCACGAGGCACGGATGCGCGGCCTCGACGGCGTCGCCGCCCGCCTCGACGAGGTGGTCGGGCTGCAGCAGTTCGCCGACGACGGCTCGGCCGAGGCGACGGCGCTCGCGGGTCTGGTGGCGAGGCTCGATGAGACGGTGGCTGCCGACGAGACGGTGGGGGCGCCGGCTGGGGAGGCCGGGGCGCCGGGGGCGGAGGACGCCCCGGTGGGCAAGGCCACCACGCCTTCGGACGACTCGCCCGGGTATCGTCCCCCGTGGGAGCTGCTCGCCGGCGCCGAGACGCTCGACGACCAGGCCGACTCCGCGCTCGCCGCCCGGGCGCAGCTCGTCACCCTCACCGAGGAGGGAGCAGCCCTCGACGACGAGCTGCGTGCCGCCGAAGACGCCTACTGGGAGTCTCTGGCGGTGAGAGCCGAGAACGGCATCGCCGAGCATCCGCTCTCCACCAAGGCGACGCAGGTGGCGGTCACCCGGGTCATCGAGCAGGTTCGCGATCGCGGCTCCGCAGACGCGCACGACGCCTCTCTCGTCGCCGAGGTCTCTGCGGGCCTGCAGGCCCTCGCCGACTCCCAGTCCGCGGAGCAGGCCGAGCTCGACGACCCCGCCCTCGCCACCCGACGCGAGATCGAGGCCTACGCCAGGTCGCTCAGCAACGGCATCACCCTCGACTTCGTGTGGGCACCCGAGGTGAACGGCCGCGGCGAGGGCTGGCTCTCAGGCACGGCCCAGACCTGGGACAGCGACGGCGGATGGGCGATCATCAGCCTCAACTACGGCATCGAGGAGGAGTGGGGCTACACCGAGAACCCGCGCGCCCTGGTGGCGCACGAGGTGGGCCACACGCAGGTGTTCCGCGAGGGGTGCTGGCCGTTGTTCTCGGGCCCCGTCTTCGGTCAGGACGACGAGATGTGGGCGACTGCCTGGTCGATCAGCCAGGGCTTCGACCTGCCGGGCTCCGGTATCGAGGCCTACGGGCGCCCGAGCGACGAGCAGATCGCTGTCGCCGGACAATGCCGCTGAGGCGGGGTGGTGCAGCGCGCGGCCGGGCTGCGCGGCGCGGCGCGGCGAGGCGCGGCGCGGCGCGGCACCGAGGCTCAGAAACCGAGGTTCTCGCTGATCTCGTCGGCGGTCTCCCGCGCAGCGTGAACGACGCTTTCGCGGGTGGTCGCACTGTAGCTCGTCGACACGTACGGCACGGTGAGCGCTGCGAGCGCGGCGCGGTCGCGGTTCAGCACCGGGAAGACGAGGTCGGTGATCGACGGTTGAACCGGGTCGGCCCGTTCGAGGTAGCCGAGCTCCCGGATGCGCGCCACGGCCGCGCCGGCCTCCGCCTCGTCGTCGATGCCGTCGTGCACCGCACCGAAGGCGGAGAGCACCGCGCCGGTCGCTGTGGAGACCAGCGAGAACTCGGCACCCACCCGCACCCGGAACCCGAAGTCGGCTGGGCTCTCGGCCTGGGCCACCACGCGCACCCGGTCGACGTCGACCACGCTGAGGTTGCACGACTGCCCCACGGTGTCGGCGAGCCGGCGCATGGGCCCCGCCGCCGCCGCGACCAGGGTGCGGGTGGGCTCCTGTCGATTCACCAGGTCGAAGAGCCGCATCGAGAGCGAGTAGAGGCTCGTCTGCCGGTCGCGGGCGAGGTACCCGCGGCGCTCGAGGGTGCTCAGCACCCGGAAGATCTGGCTCGGCGAGCGCTCGACCGCCTGGGAGATCTCGAGCTGGCTGAGGCCGGACTCGCGGCCCGCGAGCACCTCGATGATGTCGAGCGCCTTCTCGAGCGCCGGAACGGCGTACTCAGGGGGCATGCGGTGCTACTCCGACGCGTTCATCGCCGCGAGCATGCGTCGCGCGATGGTGCGGTCGATGTCGTCGGGAACGGGCTGGGCGCCCGGCGTCAGGGTCGCGGCGGCGGTGGCGACGCGCTCGAGTGAGAGCGTCTGCAGGAGGAAGCCCAGGTCCATCGACTCGAGCGAGTTGCCCTTCGGCTCCCGGCCGGCGAGGTTGAACATGCGGCCACCGGCGATCAGGATGACGTGGCGCCCGCCGGGCAGCTCGATGCGCTCGATGGCCTCGACGATCTCGCGGCTGCCGGTGGCCGCCGCCCGCAGGCCCGCGACGTCGATCTCCCAGGGGAAGTGACCGCAGTTGGCGAGAACGGCGCCGTCGCGCATCCGGTCGATGGCCTCCATCGTGAGCACGTCCGGGTGGCCGGTCGCGGTGATGAACACGTCGCCCCAGGGGGCGAGGTCGACCCCGGTCGACACCCGGAACCCGTCGAGAGCAGCCTCGAAGGCCTTCAGCTCGTCGACCTCGACCACGGCGACCTTGCCGCCGAGCGCGCGGAGGTAATGGGCGACGCCGCGCCCGCACCAGCCGTAGCCGAAGACGACGAAGCGACGGCCGGGCACCATGAGGTTTGTGATGCGCATGAAGCTCTCCACCACCGACTGGCCCACGGCGTGCTTGTTCTCGCCGATGGCCTTGAGAAGGCTGTCGTTGATGACGATCATCGGGAACGGCACCGCCCCCGCGAGTTCGCCTCGCAGCCGGTCGCCGCCCGAGGTGGTCTCCTCGGTGCCTCCCAGGATGCTCGCCGTGACGCCCCGGGCCACGACGCCGGCGGCGAGGTCGCCGCCGTTGTCGAGCAGCATGTCGGGGCGGGCGTCGAGCACTCGAGCGACATTCGCGTGGTGCTCGTCGAGGCTGTCGTCGCGGCGGCCGAAGAGGGTCATGCCCTCGGCCTTGAGATAGTCGACCACGTCGTCTTGGGTCGAGCCGTGGTTGCCGGTGCCCACCACCTCGGCGCCGCCGGCGGCGAGGGTCTCGAGCAGCACAGCCGTCTTCGGCTCGAGGTGCAGCGACATGCCGATGCGGTGCCCCGCGAACGGCCGGCTGACGGCGAGCTCGGCGCGGGCCTGGGCGAGCAGGGGCATGCGGGAGCGGATCCACTCGACGCGGGCGGCGCCTCGGGCTGCGGACTCGGACTCGGTGGTCTGTGCGGTGCTCATGACGCCGATAGTACACAGATGAACGTCGATTTCATATATGCTCCTGGCATGACCCGAAAGATCATCCTCGACTGCGACCCCGGTCACGACGACGCCATCGCGATCCTCCTCGCCCACGGCAGTCCCGAGATCGAGTTGCTCGCCGTCACCACGGTGGTCGGCAATCAGACCCTGGAGAAGGTCACCCGCAACGCGCTCTCGGTCGCCCGCGTGGCCGGCATCACGGGGGTGCCGTTCGCGGCCGGGTGCGAGCGCCCGCTCGTGCGCAGCGTAGAGGTGGCCCCCGACATCCACGGCGAGTCGGGTCTCGACGGGCCGGTGCTCCCCGAGCCCGTGCTCGAGCTCGACCCGCGCCACGCGGTCGACCTCATCATCGAGACGGTCATGGCGCACGAGCCGGGTACCGTCACCCTCGTGCCCACCGGCGGTCTCACGAACATCGCGCTCGCGGCCCGCAAGGAGCCCCGCATCGTGCCGCGCGTGAAGGAGGTCGTTCTCATGGGGGGCGGCTACCACGTCGGCAACTGGAGCGCGACGAGCGAGTTCAACATCATCATCGACCCCGAGGCCGCGCACATCGTGTTCAACGAGTCATGGCCCCTCACCATGGTCGGCCTCGACCTCACCCACCAGGCCCTCGCGACCCCCGAGGTGGTGGAGCGCATCCGCGCCGTCGGAACCGGGCCGTCGCAGTTCGTCGTCGAACTGCTCGACTTCTTCGCGCACAGCTACCAGGAGGCGCAGGGTTTCGTGCACCCGCCGGTCCACGACCCGTGCGCCGTCGCCCAGGTCATCGATCCCTCGGTCATGACGGTGCGCGCCGTGCCGCTCGACGTCGAACTCGCCGGCACGCTCACGCTCGGCATGACGGTCGCCGACTTCCGCAACCCCGCACCCGCCGACTGCACGACGAAGGTGGCCGTCGACCTCGACCACGAGCGCTTCTGGTCGCTCATCGTCGACGCCCTCGAACGCATCGGTGGGCCCGCCAGGGTGTGACCTCGCCCCGGCTGCGGCCTAGGCGCGCATCCGTCGACGTCCCCGCGCACCCCGGGCGAGGCGCACATCCGTCACCGCGCCCCGGGCACCCCGGGCGGAGCGCACATCCGTCAACGTCCCCCGCGCACCCCGGGCGGAGCGCGCATCCATCAACGTCCCCGCGCACCCAGGGCGGGGCGCGCATCCGTTATGGCGCCCCGCGCGCGACGGCAGTGCAGGCCAGCCGCTGCGCGAGGCGGGCGGATGCGGTCGATCGCCGCACGTCGCGAACGGCGCGCGAACCCGAGATCGCGCCTCCCGCGCGCCCGCCGAGGTGCTCGTCAGTCGCCGTGCACGTCGTGGAGGTGGTGCACGGGGTCGTGGATGACGTAGCGCGCCAGCGTGTCCACGGTGAACGCGGAACCGTCGCTGCGGAAGCCGCGGCGCTCCCACGCATCGGCGGGCACGCTCTCGAGCAGGGCCGCGAGCGCCTCCCCCTCCTCGACGAGCTGTCGGGCGACGACGGCGGGGTCTTGCTCGCCGTAACGATCCTCGACCGCGGTGGCGTCCTGATCCCAATCAGCGAACTCGGGGTCGGTCTCGGCCAGCATCAGCGCGAACCGCTTCTGCGACACCCGGAACACGTCGCGCACATGTGCCCCGTACTCGAGCGCCGACCAGGTGGCGTCGTCGGGCCGCTCCCGCACGCCCGCGCGCTCCAGCACCGCCGGCCACGCCGCCGCGTTCTCGCGCACGAGCCCCGCGACCGCCGACGCCTCAGTCGCCGACGAGTCGAACCCGCACTCCGGGCACTCCCGCTCGAGCACCCACGTCCAGTTCTTCGTATCAGGAACAATCGCCATCCCCCCACGCTAGAACCCCCACCCCTCCCCCTCCACCGCATCCCCGCCACCCACCCCCGACTTCCTGCCACCTCCCCTCCCACCCCAACTTTTTGCGGACAAAGTCCGTCCAAACGTCGTTTCCGACGGACTTTGTCCGCAGGAAAGTGGCAGGCGTGCCAATGGTGTTGTGGATAACTCCGATAGAGGCGTTCGGGAGGCGCAGGATCGACCCATGACACCGTCGCTTGGCGCCCAGCAGTTCCCCGACCGACCGTTCACCGTCGCAGAGGCGCGAGACCATGGCGTGAGCCGTAAACGCCTCGGGGCGCGCGACCTCGCCGCGCCCTTCTGGGGCGTGCGGATGAAGAACGAAGGGGATGCGGCAACTCGCTCTGATCCCGACACTACGCCGGGACGATGCCGGGCCTTCGCCCTCCGGATGCCCGAACACGCGGTGTTCAGTCATGTCACCGCCGCCGAGCTCCACGGGCTCCCGCTGCCGCGCGCACTGCGCAATCTGGCCTCGCTCGACGTGACGGTGCCGGAGGCCGAACGCGCGATCGACGCGAAGGACATCCGCGGCCACTGCCACCGGCTCGACCCAAACGACGTGGAGGTGCTCGCGGGCCTCCGCGTCACCACGGCCGCTCGCACCTGGTGCGACCTGGCCGCCGTGCTCGATCAGGCGGAGCTGGTCGCCGTCGGCGACCGCATCCTCCTCCACGACAAGCCCCGCGCCACCCGCGACGAACTCACCCGGGCAGTGGAAGCGCACGGGCGGCGCTGGGGCGCGCGTCCGCTCCGTGCCGTCCTGCCCCGCCTGAGCGATCGCGCCGAGTCACCGCGTGAGTCGCGTCTGAGGGTGATGATCGTCGACGCGGGCTTCCCCGAGCCCTACGTCAACCCCGAGATCCCCTGCACCTGCGGATCCACTCATCGCATCGACCTCGCGTACCCGGCCCTGCACATCGGCATCGAGTACGACGGCGACCACCACCGCACCGACCAACGGCAATGGCGGAAAGACGTGGCGCGCATCCGTCACCTGGAGGCGCTCGGCTGGTCGATGGCGCGAGTGACGGCGAGCGACCTCGACTCCCCGGCTGCCCTGTTCCGCAGCCTCCGCGACAAGATCGACGAGCGCATCCGCTCACTGACCCGCTGACCCACTTTCGTGCAGACAAAGTCCGTCCGAAACAACTTTCGGACGGACTTTGTCCGCAAGAAAGTTAGGGCGACGGATGCGCGGGCGGGCTACGAGATGCGCTCGGCGACGAGGGGGGCTGCGCCGGGGTACTCCGAGGGGGCGCCGATGTCGTAGGCGCCCTCGAGGGATTCGAAGGCGCGGGCGAAGCGGGAGCCGTCGTCGGCGGAGAGGGTGAACAGGGGCTGGCCCTCCACCACGTGGTCTCCGGGCTTCGCGTGCAGGTCGATGCCGGCGGCGTGCTGCACGGGGTCTTGGGCGCGGGCGCGCCCGGCGCCGAGGCGCCAGGCGGCGATGCCGAAGGCGAGGGCGTCTTGACGCAGCAGCACACCGGAGCGCGGCGCGAGCACCGTCTCGGTCTCGCGCGCCACCGGCAGCGCAGCCGTGGGGTCGCCGCCCTGGGCTCGGATGACGCGGTTCCACGAATCCATGGCCCGCCCGTCGCGCAGCGCCTCGGCCACGTCGGCGTCGGGCTGCCCGGCGAGGCGCAGCATCTCGGCCGCGAGCGCGACGGTCAGCTCGACCACGTCGGCCGGGCCTCCGCCCTGCAGCACCTCCACCGATTCGCGCACCTCGTTGGCGTTGCCGATCGCGAGCCCGAGCGGAACGTTCATGTTCGTCAGCAGGGCCGTGGTGCGCACCCCCGCATCGTTGCCGAGATCGACCATGGTGCGCGCGAGCTCGCGCGACAGGTCGATGTCCTGCATGAAGGCGCCCGAGCCGAACTTCACGTCGAGCACCAGCGATTCGGTGCCCTCGGCGATCTTCTTCGACATGATCGAGGAGGCGATGAGCGGGATGGCCTCCACGGTGCCCGTGATGTCGCGCAGCGCGTAGAGCTTCTTGTCGGCAGGTGCGAGCCCGGAACCCGCCGCGCAGATCACGCCGTTCACCGAGGCGAGCTGGGCGAAGATCTCCTCGTTCGTCAGCGACGCACGCCACCCGGGAATCGATTCGAGCTTGTCGAGGGTGCCGCCGGTGTGCCCGAGTCCGCGCCCCGAGAGCTGCGGCACGGCCACGCCGAACGCGGCGACGAGCGGCATGAGGGGCAGCGTGATCTTGTCGCCCACTCCCCCGGTGGAGTGCTTGTCGACGGTGGGCTTGCCGAGCCCCGAGAAGTCCATCCGCTCCCCCGACGCGATCATCGCGAGCGTGAGGTCGCGGATCTCGTCGCGCGACATCCCGTTCAGCAGGATCGCCATCGCGAGCGCCGCCATCTGCTCGTCGGCGACGTACCCCCGCGTGTAGGCGTCGATCAGCCAGTCGATCTCGGCGGTGCCGAGCACCCCGTGGTCGCGCTTGGTGCGGATGAGGTCGACGACATCGAACTTCTCGGTGGCCATGATGCGGTGGTTCCTTACTTCTCTCAGACGGATGCGCGTCACACGGATGCGCGGCGGCGGCCTAGGAGGCGCCACCCTCCCGGTACTCCACGAGCGTGCGCGGCCCGAAGGCGTCGGGAATGACCTCGTCGATCGTCTTGATGCCCGACACCGTCTCGAGCAGCATCCCTTCGGCGGAGTGCTCGAACAGCAGTTGCCGGCAGCGGCCGCACGGCATGAGCGCGCCGCCGTTGCCGTCGACGCAGGTGAAGGCGACGAGCTTGCCGCCGCCCGTCATCATGAGCGTCGACACGAGCGTGCACTCGGCACACAGCGTCAGCCCGTACGACGCGTTCTCGACGTTGCACCCCGAGATGACCCGCCCGTCGTCGACGATCGCTGCCACCCCCACGGGGAAGTTCGAGTACGGCACGTACGCCTTGGTCATCGCGTCGAGCGCGACGGCGCGCAACGCATCCCAGTCCACGGCTCCGGATGCGGACACCACGTCGACAGAAGAACTCACCACAGCCTCCTAAGACGCGACATACGGTCGACCCGCAGCCGCCGGCCCACGCACCCGGCCCACGAGCCCCGCCACGGCGAAGATCGTCACGACGTAGGGCAGCATGAGCATGAACTCCGACGGCACCGGCGAACCGATGATGCCGAGCACGTTCTGCAAGTTCGACGCGAAGCCGAACAGCAGCGCGGCGAGGGTGGCCCGGATGGGATCCCACCGCCCGAAGATCACCGCGGCCAGGGCGATGTACCCGGCGCCCGCCGTCATCTCCTTGTTGAAGGCACCCACCGAGCCGAGCGTGAAGTACGCACCGCCGAGGCCGGCGATGGCACCCGCGAGCGCCACGTTCCAGAACCGGGTGGCGTTCACCTTGATGCCCACGGTGTCGGCGGCCTGCGGATGCTCGCCCACGGCTCGCACCCGAAGGCCCCACTTGGTCTTGAACAGTCCGTAGAACACCACGGCCACGGCGATGTACATGAGGTACACGACGATCGTCTGCCGGAACAGGGTGGGCCCGATGATCGGGATCTCCGACAGCAGCGGGATGGGGATGCGGTCGAACCGGGTGGGCGAGTTGAGAACCTCGGGGTCGGCCGTGAGCACCTTCGAGTAGAGGAAGGAGGTGAGGCCGGTCACCAGCACGTTGAGCACGACACCGACGATCACCTGGTCGACCAGGTACTTGATCGAGAACGCGGCGAGCACGAACGACACCAGGGTTCCGGCGACCACCGCACCGATGAGCCCCACGAAAGGGTTTCCCGTCACCGAGGCGATGACGGCCGAGGCGAAGGCCCCGGCGAGCAGCTGCCCCTCGATGGCGACGTTCACGACGCCCACCCGCTCGGAGATGACGCCGCCCATGGCACCGAAGATGAGCGGCACCGAGAGCGACACGGTTCCGATGAGGAGACCGGGCACCGGAATGGTCTGCCCCGCCGACGCCCAGGTGAGGAACGCGACGAGGAAGAGCACCGCGAACACCGCGATGAGCCACAGCCGCACCTTGCGCCCGCTCCACACGAGCCAGGCCGAGAGCGCCGCGAGCAGCACGAGCACGATCGAGATGACGATGCCGGTGGCGCGGGTGGGGAGCACGACCTCGGGGAGCTGGATGAGGTCGGAGTCGGTCGACAGCCGGAACGTCGACGACCCGTCGCGACCGAAGGCGATGAACAGGATGATGGCGCCGATCGCGAAGATGCCGAAGGCGATGGGGGCCTTCCAGCTCTTCACCACGACGGTCGCGAGCGACTCTCCCGTCGAATCGGGATGGTTGTGCTCGGTGGGAGGGACCCCACCCGTGGGTGCGAGGTTGTTCGACGCCACGTTGCCGATGCCCGATCCGCTCATTTCGCCACCGCCTCACGGTTCGCAGCCGCGACAGGCATCTTGGGTGCCTTGGGCTTCTTGGGCTTCGCGGGATCCGGCAGGCGGAACACGGTTCGGATGAGCGGCGGGGCCGCGATGAACAGCACGATGAGCGACTGCACGACGAGGACGATGTCGATCGGGATGCCCTGCGAGGCCTGCATGGCGAAACCACCTGCCTTGAACGCACCGAACAGGATGCCGGCGATGAAGATGCCCCACGGCTTCGACCGGCCGAGCAGCGCCACCGTGATGGCGTCGAAGCCGATGCCGGCGTCGATGCCCGAGCTGAAGCCCGTCGTCACCGTGCCGAGCACCTGCGAGACGCCGGCGAGACCCACCAGCGCACCCGAGATGACCATCGCGTACACGTACATGTTCTTCACGTTGATGCCGGCGACACGCGCGGCGTTCGGGTTGATGCCGACGGCACGGAACTTGAAGCCGAGCGAGGAGCGGTTGAGCAGCCACCACACGAACACCGTCGCGAGGATGACCAGCACGAACCCGAAGTGCAGGTTGAACTGCGGGCCGAGCAGGTCGGGGAACACCGCGGTCGCGTCGATGGGCGGCGACTTCGGGTTGTTGGAGCCCGGCGCCTGCAGCACCGGGGTGCGCAGGAGGAACGACACCAGGTAGAACGCGATGTAGTTCAGCATGATCGTGACGATCACCTCGTGCGCGCCGGTGCGTGCCTTGAGGAAACCGGCGATGCCGCCCCAGATGCCACCGCCGACGAGGCCGGCGATGACGGCGAGCACCATGTGCAGCCCCCACGGCAGGTGCAGGGTGAACCCCACCCAGCCCGCACAGGCCGCAGCGATGAGCATCTGGCCGCGACCACCGATGTTGAACATGCCGACACGGAACGCCAGCCCCACACCGAGACCTGCGGCGATGAGCGGTGTGGCGAAGGTGAGCGTCTCGGTGATCGGCTTGATCTGCTGCACGAAGTCGGGCCGGTTCGGGTTGATCACCGCACCCTGGAACAGGGCGACGTAGGCGCCCGAGACGGCCTTCCAGATCTCGGCGAAGGTGTCGCCGGGTCGGGCGAAGAAGTACGCGGAGGCCTTCTGCACGTTCTCGTCGGTGAGGGCGATGAGGATGCCGCCCGCCACCATGGCGAGCACCACGGCGAGGATCGAGATCATCACCGAGCCGCCGATGATCTCGGTGAAGGTCTGGCGCCAGCGCGACGGCGGTTCGACCGCCGGCTGCACCGCGCCCGGGTTCGAGGCGGGCGTGGTGGTGGTGTCGCTCACGCGGCCGTTCCTTCCAGGTCGATACCGGCGGGCACCTCGCCCGCCATCATGAGGCCGAGCACGTCGCGCGGGGTGTCGCCCGGCACGATGCCGACGATGGTGCCCCGGTACATCACCGCGATGCGGTCGGCGAGCGCGACGACCTCGTCGAGCTCGGTCGACACCACGATGACCGGAACGCCCTCGTCGCGGGTGGCGACGATGCGCTTGTGCACGAACTCGATGGAGCCCACGTCGATGCCGCGGGTGGGTTGGGCCGCCATGAACAGGCGCAACTCTCGGGAGAGCTCGCGCGCGAGCACGACCTTCTGCTGGTTTCCGCCGGAGAGGCGGCCCACCGGCGTCTCGATGCCCTGCGAGCGCACGTCGAACTCCTTCGACTTCTCCTCGGCGAAGCCGCGCAGGAACGACAGCTGCAGGCCGCCGGCCTTCACGAACGGCTCGCCGTCGGAGCGGTCGAGCATGAGGTTCTCGGCGATCGTGAACTCGCCCACCAGACCGTCCTCCTTGCGGTCTTCGGGAACGAAGCCGACGCCGGCGTCGAGCACCTTGCTCACGGAGAGGCCTCGCAGCGACTTGCCGTCGAGCGTGATCTCGCCGGTCACCCGCGGCTGGAGGCCCATCAGCGCCTCGGTGAGCTCGGTCTGGCCGTTGCCCTGCACTCCCGCGATGGCGACGATCTCGCCGGCCTTGACGTCGAACGACACGTCGTTCACGACGAGCTGCCCGCGCGGGTCGACCACCGAGAGGTTCGACACGACGAGGGCGGGGGTGCCCGGATGCGCGGGCTCCTTGTGCACGGTGAGCTCGACCGCACGGCCCACCATGAGCGAGGCGAGTTCGGCGTTCGTCGCCGTGGGCGACGCCTCACCGACGACCTTGCCGAGCCGGATGACGGTGATGCGATCGGCGACCTCGCGCACCTCGCGCAGCTTGTGGGTGATGAACACGATCGAGGTGCCCGACTCCTTCAGCTGACGCATGATCTGCATCAGCTCGTCGGTCTCCTGCGGGGTGAGCACCGCGGTGGGCTCGTCGAACACGAGTACGCGGGCGTCGCGGGAGAGGGCCTTGATGATCTCGACCCGCTGCTGCACGCCGACGGGAAGATCGTCGACCAGCGCATCCGGGTCGACGTCGAAGCCGAACCTGTCGCTGATCTCGCGCACCCGCTTGCGGGCGGCCGCGAGGTCGAGCCGGCCGGCGAAACCGGTCTGCTCGTGGCCGAGCATGACGTTCTCGGCGACGGTGAACACCGGGATGAGCATGAAGTGCTGGTGCACCATGCCGATGCCGGCGGCCATGGCGTCTCCGGGGCCGGCGAAGTGCTGGACCACGTCGTCGAGCACGATCTCGCCCTCGTCGGCCTGGTAGAGGCCGTAGAGCACGTTCATGAGGGTGGACTTGCCGGCACCGTTCTCGCCGAGCAGGCAGTGGATCTCACCGGGCTCGACGGTGAGGTCGATGTGATCGTTGGCGGTGAGGGCACCGAATCGCTTCGTGATGCCCCTGAGTTCGAGCTTCATAGCCTCAATCTACCTATTCCACGAGGGAGTCCATTAAGTGAAAGAGGTCGGAGGAACCAGCTGCGCTGGTCCCCCCGACCGTGAGCGTTCCGTGGAACGCGGGGTGTTACGGGGTCGAGGGCGACTCGACCTCGATGGTGCCGTCGATGATGCCGGCCTTGATGTCGTCGAGCTCACCCTGCAGATCGGGCGAGACCTTGCTCTCGAAGTCGTGGAACGGTGCGATGCCCACGCCGTCGTTCTCGAGGGTGCCCACGAACGGGGTGGCGTCGAAGTCGCCCGCGGCGGCCGTGTCGACGACGTCGACCACACCGGCCTTGACGCCCTTCATCACCGAGGTGAGGAAGAGGTCTTTCAGGTCGGTCGCGGTCTCGTAGTTGTCGGAGTCGACACCGATGAGCGCGATCTCCTTGCCGGAGTCGCGGATGGCCTCACCGGCCGAGAGGAAGATCGGCCCACCGACGGGGAGGATGACGTCGGCACCCTGGTCGATGAGACCCTGCGCGGCGGTCTTGGCCTCGACACCGGCGGCGAAGCCACCCGTGAAGACACCGGTCTGGCCCGCGACGTCCCAGCCGATGGCCTTGACGGAGGCGCCCTTCTGCTGGTTGTAGTAGTTGACGCCGTCGACGAAGCCGTCCATGAAGATGGTGACCGACGGGATCTGCATGCCACCGAAGGTGCCGACGGTGCCGCTCTTGGAGTAGCTGGCCGCGGTGTAGCCGGCGAGGAACGCGGCCTGGGCGGTGTCGAAGACGATCGGCTTGACGTTGTCGGCCTCGATCGACGAGTCGTCGATGATCGAGAACTCGACGTCGGGGTTGGCTTCGGCGGCGGCCTTGGTGGCGTCGGCGAGGAGGAAGCCGACCGAGATGATGAGGCTGCAGTTGCCCGCGACCAGCTGGTCGATGTTCGGGCCGAAGTCGGTGTCGGCCGAGCTCTCCACGGTGACGGGCTCGACGCCGAGCTTGTCGGCTGCCTCGACGATGCCCTCGTAGCCGGCCTGGTTGAACGACTTGTCGTCGAAGCCGCCCGAGTCGGAGACCATGCAGGGGATGAAGTCGCTGGATGCCTCGCCCGAGCTGGTGGATGCGGTGTCCGACGGAGCGGATGCGCAACCGGCCAGGAGAGCGGCCACCCCGAGGGTGGCGAAGCCGGCGAGACCCGCGCGGCGCAGTGTGATGCTCAAGTTGTCCTCCAAGATGCCGCCCTGCAAGGTTCGCAGGGGCTGTGTGCGAGCAACGTTACTAAATATGACGCCCCAGGACAGGGGTCATCCGCCATCGGGTCGCAAGCGATACAAAGCCGCGACCACGACGTAATCTGCACGAAATGTCCACGGCCTCACGGTGAAACAGCAGATCAGGGGGCCGACGGCGACTCCACGACGATCTCGCCAGACACGATCCTGGCGTTCAGCTCGTCGAGCTCGGCCGAGAGCTCGGGGGTGACCGAGGAGGCGAGGTCGTGGAAGGGCGCGAGCGCCACTCCCCCGTTCTCCAGCGTGCCGACGAACGGGTCGGAGCTGAAGCTGCCGTCGATGTCGTCGCCGACGATCTCGACCACCGCGTCACCGGTGTTCTTCATCACGCTCGTGAGCACGATCGGCCGGTACTGCGCGGGGAGCGTGTCATAACCGTCGTTGTCGACCCAGATGAGCGAGACGTCGCCGGCCTCGAGTGCCGCGGCGGCGGCCCCCTCCCCGACCTGTCCGGCGACGGGCAGGATGACGTCGGCGCCCTGGTCGATGAACCCCTGGGTCACGGTCTTGCCCTTGTTGATGTCTTCGAAGTCGCCGGTGAAGACGCCGTCCTGAGCCGCCTTGTCCCAGCCCAGTGCGCGCACCGAGGTGCCGTGCGCGGCGTTGTAGGCGGCGACGCCGTCGACGAAGCCGTCCATGAACAAGGTGACGGGCGGCTGGTTGCCGCCGCCGAAGGTGGCGACCGTGCCGGTCTTCGAGGTGCCCGCCGCGAGGTAGCCGGCCAGATACGACGCCTGTGCGGTGTCGAACAGGATCGGTTTCACGTTCGGCGCGGTCACCGACTCGTCGACGATGGCGAAGTGCACGTCGGGATGCGACGCCGCCTCCTCGGTCGTCGCATCGGCGAGCTCGTAGCCCACGGTCAGCACGAAGCCGCAACCGCTGTCGACGGCCTGCGTGACGTTCGGCGCGAGGTCGGTCTCGCCGGTGGAGACGAGCACCTGGGCGTCTATCCCGAACTCGTCCTGAGCGCGCTCGAGGCCCTCCCAGCTGGACTGGTTGAACGAGCGGTCGTCGAGTCCACCGGAGTTCGTCACCATGCGCGCGCAGTAGTCACTGGCCGCACCGGTGGGCTCCGCGGTGTTCGTGGGGGCGTCGGCACAGCCCGCGAGGGCGAGGGCGACGGAACCGACGAGGAGGCCGCCGAGCAATCGGGTGCGTCGCAGGGAGAGCATCATGCGACGAGTCTAGGGCGACTCTAGAGAACGTCTCCCGAACCGCCGGCGCGCAGGGCGTCGACGACCGACTTCACCCGCTGAGCGTGCTCGCTCGTGGTCACGAGCAGCGCATCCGGTGTGTCGACCACGACGATGTCGCTGACGCCGATGAGGCTGATGACGCGCTTCGACTGCGACACCACGATGCCAGAGGAGGAGTCGGCGAGCACCCTGGCGTTCTTGCCGAGGATGGCGAGGTCGGTGCCGCGACCGGCCGAGTGCAGCTTCGCGATGGAGGCGAAGTCGCCCACGTCGTCCCAGTCGAAGTCGCCGGGGATGACCGCGAGGGCGCCAGCCGCGGCGGCGGGCTCGGCGACGGAGTAGTCGATCGCGATCTTCTTGAGGTTCGGCCAGACCTGGTCGACGACCTCTCCGCGCCGCGGGGTGTCCCACGCCTCGGCGAGCTCGAGCACGCCGGCGAGCAGCTGGGGCTCGCTCGCCCCGAGCTGCTCGAGCAGCTTGTCGGCGCGGGTGATGAACATCCCCGCGTTCCAGAGGTAGTTGCCTGCCTCGAGGTAGCTGCGGGCGGTGTCGAGGTCGGGCTTCTCGACGAAGTTCGTCACCTGCAGGGCGCTCGGAGCGCCCTCGATCCGGAGCGGCTGGGCGCAGCGGATGTAGCCGAAGCCGACCGCCGCATCCGTCGGGGTGATGCCGATGGTGGCGATGTAGCCCGCGTCGGCGACCTCGACGGCCTGCGCGACGGCGGCCCGAAAGCGCTCGGGGTTCGTGATGACGTGGTCGGCCGCGAAGGAACCGATGATGACGCCGGGCTCTCGCCGCTCGAGGATGGCGGCGGCCAGGGCGATCGCGGCGGTGGAGTCGCGGGGCTCGCTCTCGAGCACCACGTTGTGGTCGGCGAGGGAGGGCAGCTGCTCCTCGACCGCGGCGCGATGGGCGCGGCCGGTGACGACCATGATGCGCTGCTCGCCCGAGATGGGGGCGAGGCGTTCCCAGGTGTCTCGGAGCAGGCTCTGCCCCGATCCGCTCAGGTCGTGCAGGAACTTCGGCGCGTCGGCGCGGGACAGCGGCCACAGCCGCGACCCGATGCCACCGGCGGGGATGACGCTGTAGAACCGCTGGAGAGCTGAGGGGGAAGTGGTCATGGGGCACAGCCTACCGAGCGCCATCCGACGCTCACCCGAGCGCCACCTGAGCGACACCGGGCGGACACGTGCCCTTCCTACCGTGGGACCGTGGCCGGATGAGGCCGCACGGCGACTGCGGAGGCACGTCATGCGCGTAGCGATCATCAGCGAGAGTTTCCTACCCACCGTCAACGGAGTCACCAACAGCGTCTGCAAGGTGCTCGACCACCTCGCCGACAACGGCCACCAGGCGATCGTCATCGCCCCGCAGGCCGGTTCGCCCTCCCACTACCGCGGCTTCCCGGTGCACCAGGTGCCGGCTGTCGCGTACCGGCAGTTCCCGGTCGGCATCCCGAACGCCCAGGTGGCGCGCATCATCGCCCGCTTCGAACCCGATCTGCTGCACGCCGCATCCCCCTTCCTGCTGGGGGCCCAGGGCATCGCCGCGGCGAACCGGCTCGGCGTGCCCTCCGTCGCGATCTTCCAGACGGATGTCGCGGGCTACGCCAGACGCAACAAGCTCGGAGCCACGGCGAGGCTCGCCTGGCGCGTGGTGAAGTGGGTGCACGACGGCGCCGACCTCACCCTCGCCCCCTCGCAGGTGTCGCTCACCGACCTGCGGAACGCGGGCGTGGAGCGGCTGGGCCTGTGGGGACGCGGCGTCGATCTGCAGCGCTACCACCCCCACAACCGCCTGCGCCCCGGCGCCTCGGCTCTGCACGACCTCCTTTCCGGGCCCGCGCGAGACGACGTGGTCGTCGGCTACGTGGGGCGCGTCGCGCCCGAGAAGGGGCTCGAACGGCTGGCCGCGCTGCGCGGGGTATCGGGCATCCATCTCGCCGTGGTCGGCGACGGCCCCTCCGACGAGCACGTGCGCCGCCTCACCCGCGGCATGCCCGCCACCTTCCTCGGCCGGCTCTCGGGCGAGCAGCTCGCCGACGCCTACGCGAGCTTCGACGTCTTCGTGCATACCGGCACCGAGGAGACCTTCGGCCAGACCCTGCAGGAGGCTCACGCCTCGGGCCTGCCCGTCGTGGCGCCCGCGGCGGGCGGGCCGATCGACCTCGTCGACCACGGGGTGAACGGCTTGCTCTTCGACCCCGCCGACGTCTCCGACTTCCGCCGCCACGTCGCGAACCTCGCCGCCGACACGGCGCTCCGGATGCGCATGGGCGAGGCCGGCAGGCGCGCGGTGCTGGGCAGGTCGTGGCAGACGATCTGCGACGAGCTGCTCGGCCACTACGCCGCCGTTATGGCACGCCGGAGTGCGCGTCAGCGCACTCCGGTCGGCTCACACGCCTGAATACAACGGGGAATGCAGAAGGCGTCCCGCCTTGTGATGGCGCGCATCCGCGCCACGACGGGCCTGTATACAAATTAGGACGACCTTAGAAGCCGATCGGGCGATCTGGGCGTAGACTGACGGAGGTCGTAGATCGGGTTCGCACCATTCGCAGTGTGGGCGGTCACGAACTCATTGAAGCCAAGGAGGGTTGTTCATGCCTGAGAACTCGGCAGGGACGATGACGCCGAGGCGGCCCGCTGGCACCCTCTACCGCGGCCGTGAAGGCATGTGGTCGTGGGTGCTGCACCGCATCACCGGCGTCGCGATTTTCTTCTTCCTCCTCGTGCACGTGCTCGACACCGCGATGGTGCGAGTGGCGCCCGAGGCCTACAACGCGGTCATCTCGACCTACCAGAACCCGATCATGGGGCTCGGCGAGACGGCGCTGGTCGCCGCCATCGTGTTCCATGCCTTCAACGGCATCCGCATCATCCTCATCGACCTCTGGTCGAAGGGCGCGAAGTACCAGCGGGTGATGTTCTGGGTCGTCATCGGCGTCTGGGCGGTGACCATGCTCGGCTTCGCGCCGCGTCACCTCATCAACGTCTTCAGCCACATCCCGGGAGCTGGTCACTGATGGCGATCTCGATCGAATCCCCCCGCGCCCCGCACACCGTCCGCCGCCGCAGCGGCGTGAACTGGGAGAAGTGGGGCTGGATCTACATGCGCGCCTCCGGCGTCGTGCTCCTCATCCTCATCTTCGGCCACCTGTTCGTGAACCTCATGGTCGGCGACGGCATCAAGGCCATCGACTTCGCCTTCGTCGGCGGCAAGTGGAGCGACCCGTTCTGGCAGGTCTGGGACGTGCTGATGCTCTGGCTCGCCATGATCCACGGCGGCAACGGCATGCGCACCATCGTCAACGACTACGCGACGAAGGCGCTCACCCGCAAGATCCTGCTGGGCGGCATCCTCGTGGCCGTCGTGGCGATGATCGTGCTGGGAACCCTGGTGGTCTTCACCTTCGATCCCTGCCCCGCGGGCTCGCCGGCCGATCTGCTGCCGTCGTTCTGCCCGGTCAACCAGTAGTCCCCCTAAGACGTGAGTGAATTCGTGAGCCAGTCCTTCCAGTTCGAAGACGGCGCCGTGATCGACGGCGTGCACTACCACCAGTTCGACATCGTCATCGTCGGCGCCGGCGGCGCCGGCATGCGCGCGGCCATCGAGGCCGGGCCGAAGGCGAAGACGGCTGTCATCTCGAAGCTCTACCCCACCCGCTCCCACACGGGTGCGGCGCAGGGCGGCATGGCGGCTGCGCTCGCCAACGTCGAAGAGGACAACTGGGAGTGGCACACCTTCGACACGGTGAAGGGCGGTGACTACCTCGTCGACCAGGATGCCGCCGAGATCCTCGCCAAGGAGGCCATCGACGCGGTCATCGACCTCGAGAACATGGGTCTGCCGTTCAACCGCACGCCCGAGGGCAAGATCGACCAGCGCCGCTTCGGCGGTCACACCCGCGACCACGGCAAGGCGCCCGTGCGCCGGGCCTGCTACGCGGCCGACCGCACCGGCCACATGATCCTTCAGACGCTGTTCCAGAACTGCGTGAAGCTCGGCATCAACTTCTTCAACGAGTACTACGCGCTCGACCTCGTCATGACGGAGGTCGACGGGGTCTCCAAGCCCAGCGGAGTCGTGGCCTACGAGCTGGCGACCGGCGAGATCCACGTCTTCCAGGCCAAGGCCATCATCTTCGCCACCGGCGGCTTCGGCAAGATCTACAAGACCACCTCGAACGCCCACACCCTCACCGGTGACGGCGTGGGCATCATCTGGCGCAAGGGCCTGCCTCTGGAAGACATGGAGTTCTTCCAGTTCCACCCCACCGGCCTCGCCGGCCTCGGCATCCTCCTCACCGAGGGTGCGCGCGGTGAGGGTGCGATCCTCCGCAACGCCTCGGGCGAGCGCTTCATGGAGCGCTACGCCCCCACCATCAAAGACCTGGCGCCCCGCGACATCGTCGCCCGGTGCATGGTGCAGGAGGTGGCCGAGGGCCGCGGCGCCGGGCCGCACAAAGACTACGTGCTGCTCGACTGCACCCACCTCGGTGCGGAGGTGCTCGAGACCAAGCTCCCCGACATCACCGAGTTCGCCCGCACCTACCTCGGCGTCGACCCGGTGGTCGAGCCGGTGCCCGTGATGCCGACGGCCCACTACGCGATGGGCGGCATCCCCACCAACATCAAGGCCGAGGTGCTCTCCGACAACGACACCGTCGTGCCCGGCCTCTACGCCGCCGGCGAGTGCGCCTGCGTGTCGGTGCACGGCTCCAACCGCCTCGGCACCAACTCGCTGCTCGACATCAACGTGTTCGGCAAGCGCTCGGGCAACAACGCCGCCGAGTACGTGCAGACCGTCGACTTCACGCCGCTGCCGCCGAACCCGGCCGGTGCCATCATCGACCTCGTGGCGTCGCTGCGAGCGGGAACCGGCACCGAGCGCATCGCCGCCATCCGCAAAGAGCTGCAGGACGAGATGGACAAGAACGCCCAAGTGTTCCGCACCGACGAGTCGCTCGCGGCGGTCACCGAGACCATCCACACCCTGCGCCAGCGCTACAAGAACATCCAGGTGCAGGACAAGGGCAAGCGGTTCAACACCGACCTCCTCGAGGCGATCGAGCTCGGCTTCCTGCTCGACCTCGCCGAGGTCGTCGTGTTCTCGGCCCGCAATCGCGAGGAGTCGCGCGGTGGCCACATGCGCGACGACTTCCCGAAGCGCGACGACGACAAGTTCATGAAGCACACCATGGCGTACCTGTCGGGAGACCCGCACTCCGCCGACGCCGCCGACCACATCCGGCTCGACTGGAAGCCCGTCGTCGTGACGCGCTACCAGCCGATGGAGAGGAAGTACTGATGTCCCTGGTTCTTGACGAGGCCCCCGCGGGCGGACCAGCACCCGAGGCCCCCATCCAGTCGTTCACCGTCACGCTCATCATCCGCCGTTTCGACCCCGACGTCGACGACGAGCCGCGCTGGCAGGACTTCGACGTGCAGCTGTACGCGACCGACCGCATCCTCGACGCCCTGCACAAGATCAAGTGGGAGCAGGACGGCTCGCTCACCTTCCGCCGCTCCTGCGCCCACGGCATCTGCGGGTCGGATGCGATGCGCATCAACGGCCGCAACCGCCTGGCCTGCAAGACGCTCATCAAAGACCTCGACATCACGAAGCCCATCTACGTGGAGGCCATCAAGGGCCTGCCGCTCGAGAAAGACCTCGTCGTCGACATGGAGCCGTTCTTCGCGTCCTTCCGTGAGGTGCAGCCCTTCCTGCAGTCGAACACCGCTCCACCCAAAGACAAGGAGCGCGTGCAGTCGGTGGCCGACCGCGCCCGCTTCGACGACACCACGAAGTGCATCCTGTGCGCCGCGTGCACCTCGTCGTGCCCCGTGTTCTGGACCGACGGGCAGTACTTCGGCCCCGCCGCCATCGTGAACGCGCACCGCTTCATCTTCGACTCGCGCGACGAGGCGGCGTCGACACGCCTCGACATCCTCAACGACAAGGAGGGCGTGTGGCGCTGCCGCACGACCTTCAACTGCACCGACGCGTGCCCCCGCGGCATCCAGGTCACCCAGGCGATCGCCGAGGTGAAGCAGGCCATCATGCGCGGCAAGCCCTAGCCCGGCGGCGTCTTCTCGCGAAACGACGGAGCCTCAGCCCTTCAGGTGGCTGAGGCTCCGTCGTTTCGCCGTATCGGCCTGAGACCTTCGTCGTTCGTTCGCGCCGACGGGAGCGTGCGGCCTCGGCGGGATGAACCTGCCGCCGGCCCGGTGGCGGGAGGGCTGGACAGTGGCAGGGTGGGAGGATGAGCGAGGCGAAGGGCAGCGGCGGGAACTCGGCGGTGAAAGACGACGAGGCGACGACGGAGATGTCGAGCACGGGTCGACCCTCGATCGACGTCGACGAGAAGAACACCGCGGAGCCGCCGAAGACCGGCATCCAGGCGCTCATCGCCAAGGTGATGGCGCTGCGCCCGGTGCGCGTCTTCCTGCGCTTCGGCTCCAGCGGCGGCGAGATCATGGCCTCGGGCATGTCGTTCCAGGCCGTGTTCGCGGTGTTCGCCGGCATCTGGGTGGGCTTCTCCATCTTCGGCATCGTGCTGGCGTCGAACCCCGCCGTGCTGGATGCGGTCGTCGCCCAGCTCTCCAACGCCATCCCCGGACTCATCGGCGACCAGGGCGCCATCGACCCCGAGGCGCTCAGCCAAGCACGCATCTTCGGCTGGACGGGCGCGATCGCCCTCGTCGGTCTGGTGATGACCGCGATCGGCTGGTTGGCGTCGACGCGCGACTCCATCCGTCGCCTGTTCAAGCTCGACCCGCCCACGACGAACGTCGTGCTGCTGAAGCTCAAGGACTTCGGTCTCGCCCTCGGCTTCGGGATCGCCATCGTGCTCTCCTCCGTCGTCAGCCTCGTGAGCAACCAGGGCCTGTCGTTCGCGTTCGAGCTCGTCGGCATCGACACCGAGTCGCCCTTCGCCCTGTTCGTGGCGTGGCTCGTCGGCGTGCTCATCGTGTTCGCATTCGACAGCTTCGTGCTCGCCATCGCGTTCCGGGTGCTCTCCGGGGTGAAGATCCCGCTGCGCCGGCTCATCGCCGGGGCCGTCATCGGCGGGGCGGCGCTCGGTGTGCTGAAGATCCTCGGCACGCAGCTGCTCGGCGGGGCCACCTCGAACCCCCTGCTGGCGTCGTTCGCCGTGATCATCGGCATCATGATCTTCCTCAACCTGGTGTGCCGCGTCATCCTCATCTCGGCCACCTGGATCGCCGTCGGCATGGACGACGCCGGCCTCGACCCGCGCTCGCTCAGCCCTGAGCAGCTCGAGACCGACCGCAGGCAGCGGGTGGCGGATGCACGCGACACGATCGTGCAGGCCGAGCGTGAGCGGCTCCAGGAGCAGCTCGACGCCTCGCACGGGCTCGCCCGCCGGCGCGTGCGCAAGAAGCTCGAACGCCTCGACCGTCTCGACGCCGCCGACGCCGTGCGCCTGAAGAAGCGCTGACGACGCCCTCCCCGCCCTCCGGTGTCGGAGGCCGACGCTAGGCTTGCTCCATGCCTTCGAAGCCCCTCAGACTCGCCTCGGTGAACGTGAACGGCGTGCGCGCCGCCTTCCGCAACGGCATGGGCGCGTGGCTCGACGGGCGTGACGTCGACATCCTGGCCCTGCAAGAGGTGCGCGCCGCCACCGAAGACCTTGAGAACCTGCTCGGGCCCGAGTGGAACATCCTCCACGACCCGGCCACCGCGAAGGGCCGGGCCGGCGTGGCGATCGCGAGCCGCGACAAAGCGACGATCCACCGGGTGACCTTCGGCCCCGACGAGTTCGACAGCGCCGGCCGCTGGCTCGAGGCCGACTTCGAATGGGGCGAGACCATCGTCACCGTCGTGTCGGCCTACGTGCACTCGGGCGAAGCCGACACCCCGAAGCAGGTGGAGAAGTACAAGTTCCTCGACGGCATGCTCGAACGCCTGCCGAAGCTGCACGAGCACAACGCGCTGGCCGTCGTGGTGGGCGACCTCAACGTCGGTCACCGCACCCTCGACATCCGCAACTGGAAGGGCAACGTCAAGCGAGCCGGCTTCCTGCCCGACGAGCGCGCCTACTTCGACCGCTTCCTGGGCGCCGAGGGCGACGAGGGGTACAACGCCGGCGCCGGGCTCGGCTGGGTCGACCTCGGCCGGCGCTTCGCCGGCGAGGTCGACGGGCCCTACACCTGGTGGTCGCAGCGCGGGCGCGCCTTCGACAACGACACCGGCTGGCGCATCGACTACCAGCTCGCGACCTCCGAGCTCGCGGCCAAGGCCGTCGCCTACGACGTCGACCGGGCGCCCACCCACGCCGAGCGCTGGAGCGACCATGCTCCCGTCGTCGTCGACTACGCGCTCTGACGACCACCCCCGCGCCACCGGCACCGACCGGGTGAGCGGCGCTCGGCCGTGTCGGCCCCGCCCTCGCCTCCCCCAGACCCCGCACCACCTCACGAACCCAGGCAGACCATCATGACCTCCGCTCCCGCATCCAAGCCCCGCCTGCTCTCGGGCATGCAGCCCTCGGCCGACTCGCTGCACCTCGGCAACTACATCGGCGCGCTGATGAGCTGGAAGGAGCTGCAGCAGACTCACGACGCCTTCTTCTTCCTCGCCGACCTGCACGCCATCACGGTGCACCAGGAGCCCGAGGCGCTGCGCGCGAACTCGCGCCGCACCGCCGCCCAGTACATCGCCGCGGGCATCGATCCGTCGGCGTCGACGCTGTTCGTGCAGTCGCACGTTCCGGCGCACGCCGAGCTCGCCTGGGTGCTCAACACCCTCACCGGCTTCGGTGAGGCGGCGCGGATGACGCAGTTCAAAGACAAGGCGGCCAAGCAGGGCCAGGAGGCGGCCTCAGTGGGGCTGTTCACCTATCCGATCCTGCAGGCGGGCGACATCCTGCTCTATCAGGCCGTCGATGTTCCGGTGGGCGAAGACCAGCGGCAGCACATCGAGCTCACCCGCGATCTCGCGACGCGCTTCAACTCGCGTTACGGCGACACGTTCACGGTGCCGAAGCCGTACATCCTGAAAGACACGGCCAAGATCTTCGACCTGCAGAACCCGACGGCCAAGATGTCGAAGTCGTCGGAGTCGCCCGCGGGGCTGATCTGGCTGCTCGACGAGCCCAAGGTCACGGAGAAGAAGATCATGCGAGCCGTCACCGACGCCGACGGCGAGGTGCGGTTCGATCGGGAGGCCAAGCCGGGGCTCGCGAACCTGCTCACGGTCTTCGCCATCCTGAGCGGCCGCACCGTCGACTCGGTGGTGGAGGAGTTCGCGGGCGGCGGCTACGGCACGCTCAAGAAGGCGCTGGCGGCGCTCGTCGTCGAGACCGTCGGGCCCATCCGCACGCGCACGCTCGAGTTGCTCGACGACCCCGCCGAGCTCGACCGCATCCTCGCTGTGAACGCCGACCGCGCCGAGGCGGTGGCCCAGGCCACTCTCGACACCGTCTACGACCGGGTCGGGTTCCTCCCCCGCCGCCGCTGACGCCTTCCGGTACGTGACCGCCCGCGCCGCGCTCCGCGGCTCAGCGCGCGTGCGGGTCGTCGATCGCCCCCACGATCTCCTCGCGCACGCGGCGGAGGTCTTCGAGCAGCGAGCCGATGAGGATCCAGTGGGCCGAGTCGGGTGTGAGCGCTGCGACGGGCGAGGTGAGCAGCGGCTCCTCGTGCCCGAGCACCTCCGCCTCGCCGGTGGGCAGGTCGGCGTGCACCATCACGAGCCGAAGGTCGTGCGCAGCACGACGCAGTTCTTCGGCGATGGCTCCGGTCATCGGCTCGCGGTGCAGCGAGTCGTCGAAGTGGTCGTTGAGCGCCCTGGCCATGCCGAGCACCCGGGTGACGACGACCGCCAGTCTCTCCTGCAACGCCCGATCGCCGGCGATCTGCTCACGCTGCCCGTTGCGTCGCGGGTTGAACCGCAGGCTCTCCTCCGCGGCGTCGATCGCCGCCTGCGCCTTGTACTGCATCGGGCGCAGGAGCCGAGCCTCCACCAGCACCTGGGTGCGGAAGGCGACGTCGGTGGGCGAGCTCAGCACCACGGCGAGACCCTCCATCGTCGCCGCGACCTCACGGCCGAGGGCAGCGACCGCGTCGTGCGCCGGCTGCAGGGCGACCGGCGGCACGATGAGCCAGTTGATGATCACCCCGATGACGCAGCCGATGATCGTCTCGATGATGCGGGCCGTGGCATACCCCGGCGTCGCGGCTCCGATCGAGAGCACGAGCATGGCGCTGATCGGAATCTGCACCGTCGACGACGCCGGGAAGCGCAACACCCAGCCGAGCAGCAGCGACACGACGATCGCGACCAGGATGAGCCAGCTCGGCGCTCCGAACACGAGCGCGGCGACGTAGGCCACGACGACCCCGACGATCACGCCGATCGATCGCTCCACCGCCCGGCTGAGCGACTGGTTGACGCTCGGTTGCACCACGAGGATGGCGGCGATGGGCCCGAAGATCGGCGCCTCCCCCGGCACCACGAGCGACCCCACGAGCCAGGCGAGCACCGCGGCGACAGCCGACTTCAACACCTGCAGCAGCGGCGTGCGCGTGGCGGTGCGGAACGACCGCGCCGGCCGCATCAGGGCGCCGGTGAGCCTCACCCACCGTGACCGAGCATCCGGACGCCCCACCGCATCCGTTCGCTGCCCGTCACCCGATGTGCTCACGACTCCAGGCTAGACCGCCGGGCGCTCGGCGCACCGGCGTCGTGCCGCCCGTGGCTCAGGGAACGGGCGTCGACTTCTCGGCCCCCGCGACACCCTGGGGTGCGGCGGGCACGCGCACGCGGTGCTCGCCGAACACCCACACCCGGTAGAGCACGAAGCGGAAGGCGGCGCCGAGCGCCAGCCCGATGACGTTGCCCGAGATGTTGTCGGCAAGCACCGAGGTGAAGCCGAGCACGTAGTGGGAGAACCACAGGCAGGCGAGCCCGATGCCCATGCCCACGATGCTCACCGCGAAGAACTCGACGCTCTCGCGCAGCACGTCGGCGCGGCGGCGGTCACGGAAGGTCCAGAACCGGTTGCCGAGCCAATTGACGAGAATGGCGAGCGTCGTCGAGATGAGCTTCGCGATGACAGGGCCGCCGTGCATGACCGACGGATCCATGATGGTCAGGCGCAGCAGGTTGAACACCCCGAAATCGACGACGAACCCGAGACCGCCCACCAGCCCGAATCGGATGAATTCGCTTGCTAGAATGCGGAGTCGCGTGCGCGCGGGGGAAGCTTTGCTCATGGATGGGCTGCCGTTTCTGACGGGCTGTAGTGAGTAGAACAGACTGAGTATTTCAGGCGAATGCTGAGCCTACGTGGTGAGAATGAACAGAAGGCGTCGATACGCTTTCGCTCGCGGAAGACCGCGATTGACGAGTGAACGAGGAAACAGTGGCAAAGACCGTCGTGGTGATCCCCACCTACAACGAGATCGGGTCGATCTCCGGGGTGACCGAACGCATCCTGAAGACGGTGCCCGAGGCCAACGTCCTCATCGTCGACGACAACTCCCCCGACGGCACCGGCCGGCTCGCCGACCGCATGTCTGCTGACGACCCCCGAATCCACGTGCTTCATCGTACCGAGAAGAACGGGCTGGGGGCCGCCTACGCCGCGGGCTTCGCCTGGGCGCTCGACCGCGACTACGACTACATCGTCGAGATGGATGCCGACGGCTCCCACCAGCCCGAGGAGCTCCCCCGCCTCATCGCCCTGCTCGAGGCGGGCTGCGACATGGGCATCGGTACCCGGTGGATTCCGGGCGGCGTCATCAAGAACTGGCCCGCCTACCGCAAGCTCATCTCGCGCGCGGGAACGGCCTATGCACGCATCCTGTTGAACTCCAAGTTGCACGACCTGACCAGCGGGTATCGCGGCTTCCGCGCCGAGTCGCTCCGCACCATCGACTTCAGCACCGTGAACTCGCAGGGGTACTGCTTCCAGATCGAGCTCGCCTGGCTGTTCGAGCGCAGCCGCGGAAAGATCGGCGAGTTCCCCATCACCTTCGTCGAGCGCGAGGAGGGCGTGTCGAAGATGTCGACCGGCATCGTGGTGGAGGCGCTCGCCAAGGTCACCGGCTGGGGGCTGTCGAGCGTCATCGGCCGCGCCCCGGAGCGCCTGGCCCTCCCGACGGCCGGCACCGCGCGCTAGACCCCGCCGCTCGGCGCACCCGGTGGCGGTTCAGAATCGCAAACGACACGCGATACGAGCTGCATACCGGCGCGGTCGGCACGACGTTTGCGCTTCTGAACCGCCCTCGCGCACCAGAGTTGAGGTATAACAGAAGAAGTAACGTGCTCCGGGGTCAGTGAGATTCTGAACCGGCGGTGACAGTCCGCGAGCCGAGACCCGCTTTCGAGCGGGACGAGGTTGATCTGGTGCAATTCCAGAACCGACGGTAATGGCGATGTCGAACGACATCTCCTCAGTCCGGATGGGAGGATGCACGGACGGTTTCCGCGTTCGCGGGAGCCGTCGGCGTTCATCGAGCGCACCCCGGAGACCGTCGAGAGACGAGGACCGGATGACCGCTGTGCTGACCGAGCGCGATGCGATGACCCGCGCCCTCGAGCTCGCACTGCTCGGCCCCCGCACGGGCGTGAACCCGCAGGTCGGGTGTGTGCTCCTCTCCCCCTCCGGCGAGCTGCTCGCCGAGGGCTGGCACCGCGGCGCAGGCACCCCTCACGCGGAGGTGGCCGCACTCTCCTCTCTCGCCGACCCTGCAGCTGCGACCGGCGCCACAGCGGTCGTCTCTCTCGAACCCTGCAACCACCACGGCCGCACCGGCCCCTGCAGCACCGCCCTCATCGAGGCCGGCGTGTCGCGGGTCGTGTACGCCGTCGCCGACCCGGGAGGCGCCTCGAGCGGCGGAACAGAGCGGATGCGCGCCGCCGGCCTCGAGGTCGAGGGCGGCCTGGGCGCGGCCGAGGTGGAGCAGGCGATCCGCCCCTGGCTCACCGCCACCCGGCTCGGCAGACCCTTCGTGACGGTGAAGTGGGCGTCGAGTCTCGACGGTCGCGCCGCGGCGGCCGACGGGAGCAGCCAGTGGATCACCGGCACCGAGGCCCGCGCCGACGTGCACCGGCGTCGCGCCGAGCACGACGTGATCGTCGTCGGCACCGGCACCCTGCTCGCCGACGACCCCGCCCTCACCGCCCGCGGTGACGAGGGACTGCTCCCCAGTCAGCCCGCCCCCGTGGTGCTGGGGTCTCGGGAGGTGCCGGCCGATGCCCGGGTGCGCGAGCATCCGCTGCCCCTTCGCCAGTTCGACGGCAGCGACCTCGAGCTCACCCTCGGCGCCCTGTTCGCCGACGAGGTGCGCACGGTCTTCGTCGAGGGCGGGCCCACCCTCGCCAGCGCGTTCATCGCCGCAGGTCTCGCCGACGAGCTCCTCGTCTACCTCGCACCCACCCTGCTCGGCGGCCCGCGCACCGCGCTCACCGATCTCGGGGTCGCCGACATCGGAGCCCAGCGGCGCCTGACGCTCGACTGCGTGGAGCGACTCGGCGACGACCTCCTGGTCGTCGCCCGCCCGGCCACCGCCCCCGAACCCCCGTCTCCAGGCGTTCACCTCGGCACCGACGCCGAGGCACGCCCCCTCGACCCACCCTTCCCCCTCAGCACCAAGGAGTAACCCATGTTCACCGGACTCATCGAGGAGCAGGGCGAGATCCTCGCCCTCGACCGCACGCCCGACGCCGTCGTCATCACCGTGCGCGCACCACTGGCCGTGAGCGACGCGAAGCACGGCGACTCCATCGCGGTGTCGGGTGTGTGCCTCACCGTCGTCGAGCAGACGGACGACAGCTTCACCGCCGACGTCATGGCGCAGACCCTCGCCATGAGCACCATCGGCGGCCTCACCGTCGGCGACCGCGTCAACCTCGAACGCGCCGCCCGCGTGGGCGACCGCCTCGGCGGCCACATCGTGCAGGGCCACATCGACGGCACCGGCACGGTGCTCGCCGTCACGCCGGGCGAGGCCTGGAGCGTGCTGCGGATCAGCCTGCCGCGCGACCTCGCGCCGCTCGTCGTCGACAAGGGCTCGATCGCCGTCTCCGGAGTCTCGCTCACCGTCTCGGCGATCGGCCACACGGGCGACAGCGACGCGGGCCACGGCGCCGCGGGCGGGGGCGACACGGACGGCGCCGCGGGCGGCGGAACGGATGCGCAGCACTGGTTCGAGGTCTCCCTCATTCCCGAGACGCTCAGCGCCACCACCCTCGGCGCTCTCACGGTCGGCGACCGCGTCAACCTCGAGACCGACGTTCTCGCCCGGCACGTCGAGCGCCTGGTCTCGTTCGCGGGCGGGAGCGCGTCATGACCTCCTTCTCCCCCATGTCCGAGGTGCTCGACGCACTGCGCGCGGGCCGCCCGGTGATCGTCTCCGACGCCGCCGACCGCGAGAACGAGGGCGATGCCATCCTCTCGGCCGCCCTCGCGAGCACCGAGTGGATCGCGTGGATGGTGCGCAACACCTCCGGCTACCTCTGCGCGCCGCTGCCGGGCGAGCTCGCCGACCGGCTCGCCCTCCCGCCCATGGTCGTGAACAACGAAGACACCCGCCGCACCGCCTACACGATCACCGTCGACGCCTCGGCGGGCGTGACGACCGGCATCAGCGCCCACGACCGCGCGCTCACCCTCAACCGGCTCGCCGATGCGGCGGCGACCCCGGCGTCGTTCATCCGCCCCGGACATGTGCTGCCGGTGCGCGCCGTCGACGGCGGGGTGCGCGAGCGCGCCGGGCACACGGAAGCGGCCGTCGAGCTGATGCGTGCCGCGGGCCTGCCGCCCGTCGGGGTGATCGGCGAGATGATCGCCGACGACGGCTCCGCCATGGTGATGGACGAGCTGCAGCAGGTCGCCGCGCGCGAGAAGTTGCCGATCACCACGATCGAGCTCCTCATCGAGTGGCTGGACGAGCAGGACGGGATCGGCGCGGGCGCGGCCACACCGGCCACACCGGCCACTGCGACGAACGCTCCCGGCGGTGTGGCCGATGCGGCCGCCGCCGACCTCGTCGTCGAGCCGGCAGCATCCACCGGCCCGCACAGCGCATCCGAAGCGCGCGTGCAGTTCGAGGTCGAGACGACGGTGCCCACCACCCACGGACCGCTCCGGATGCGCGCCTACCGCGACCTCAAGACCGGCACCGACCACATCGCCATCGTCTCCGACGCGCCCGCCGGCGCCGCGCTCGACCCTGGTCATGCACCGCTCGTGCGGGTTCACTCGGAGTGCCTCACCGGTGAGGCGTTCGGGTCGCTGAAGTGCGAGTGCGGCCCGCAGCTCGACACCTCGCTCGATCTGATCGCCGAGCACGGAGGTGTTGTGGTGTACCTTCGCGGTCACGAGGGGCGCGGCATCGGCCTGGTCAACAAGCTGCGCGCCTATCGGCTGCAGGAAGACGGGCTCGACACCTTCGACGCCAATGTCGCCCTCGGCCTTCCCGCCGATGCGCGTGACTACGGGGCGGCGGTGGCGATCCTCGACGATCTGGGGGCCTCGAGCATCAGGCTGCTCACCAACAACCCCGAGAAGGTGCGGCAGCTCGAGGAGCACGGCATCGTCGTGACCGAACGCGTGCCCCTCGTGGTCGGCGAGACGCCGCAGAACCGGCAGTACCTCGACACCAAACGCGACCGCATGGGGCACCTGCTGCCCACCAGCGCCGTCTGATCAGTCCGCGTCTGCGCGGTCGAACCCACGGCGATCAACGCCACCGAGTCTCACCCACCACGAAAGGAACACGCCCATGAGCGGAGCAGGAGCCCCCACCCTCGACACCGAGCTCGACGGCACCGGCCTCAACGTCACCATCGTCGCCGGAACCTGGCACACCGAGATCACCGACGGCCTGCTCGCCGGGGCGCGCCGGGCGCTGGCCGCCGCGAACGTGACGGTGAGCGAGGTGCGCGTGGCGGGCAGCTTCGAGCTGCCCGTCGTGTCGAAGGTCGCGCTCGAGAGCGGGGCGGATGCGGTGGTCGCCCTGGGGGTGATCATCCGCGGCGGTACGCCCCACTTCGAGTACGTGTCGGATGCCGCGACGTCGGGGCTGACGCAGGTGAGCATCCTCACCGGCAAGCCCGTGGGCTTCGGGGTACTGACCCTCGACGACGAGCAGCAGGGACTCGATCGCGCCGGACTCCCCGGCTCGAAGGAGGACAAGGGCCGCGAGGCCGCCGAGGCCGCCGTCGCCACCGCCCTCACCCTGAAGGCCCTCCGCCCCCCGCGCGACTAGGCGCGCGCGGTCAGGGCTGCGCGCCGAGCCAGGTGACCGAGAGGGCAGCGGCCGCCGAGGCGGCCTCCATCGCGTCGGCGTCGGCGACGCCCGCGGCGAGCGCCGCCGCGAGGGTGCCGCAGTAGCTGTCGCCGGCTCCGGTGGTGTCGACGACGGCAGCAGCCTTCTGGGCGGGCACGATGTTCTGCCCCCAGCGCGACCCCTCGCTCCCCAGCGTGACGAGCACCGAGCGCGGCACCAGGTCGTCGGCCCAGAGCAGGGCGTTCTCGTGCTTGTTCACCACGACCGGGTCGGCGAGGTCGAGCACGTCGGCGGGAAGCGGCGCGTAGGGCGCGAGGTTCACCACGCTGCGGGCCCCGCGTGCTGCGGCGATGCGCACCGCCTCGGCGACGACGGCGGTGTCGACCTCGAGCGAGCACAGCAGCACGTCGCCGGGGCCGAGCGACCCGAGAGGGGCGAGGTCGCCCACCGTCACCCGCGCGTTGGCGCCGGGTGACACGATGATGGTGTTCTCGCCCGAACCGTCGACCGCGATGGCGGCGTGCCCGGTGGGCACCCCCGTGGTGCGCGCCACGTGGGTGGTGTCGATGCCGTACGAGGCGAGCCGCTGCAGGTACGCGTCTCCGTCGGCGTCGTCGCCGACCCTGCCCACGAAGCCCACCTTCGCCCCGGCCCGCGCGGCGGCGATCGCCTGGTTGGCGCCCTTGCCGCCGAAGTGCTTCACGACGTCGCCGCCGATGAGCGTCTCCCCGGGTTGCGGGTGCCGCTCCACCTCGACCACGGAGTCGATGTTCAGCGAGCCCAGCACGACGACGGCGCCCATGTGCACCCCTTCCGGTGTCCGATGTCCACCAGCATCCTATGGTGAGCGTAATATTGCTCCTCACGGGTGACCCTCGTTCTTCTGCCAGCGCCGGTGCCCTCTGCGCCGAACCAGCGCACAGCCTCTCCGCGCACCCTCCTTCTTCTTCTCCTCCTCGAAAGCGACCAATGTCCACATCCGTCATCGACGCGCCGTCCGGCCGGGGCGGCGCCGCCGCCACCAATACCCGCGGACGGGTCATCCTCGCCAGCCTCATCGGCACGTCGATCGAGTTCTACGACTTCTACGTCTACGCCACGGCCGCCGTGCTGGTGTTCCCGGCGCTGTTCTTCGCGAACTCCGACCCCACCATCTCGCTCCTGTCGTCGTTCGCCGTGTTCGGTGTCGCGTTCATCGCCCGCCCGGTCGGCTCCATCCTGTTCGGTCACTTCGGCGACCGCATCGGCCGCAAGAAGACCCTGGTCGCTTCCCTTCTCACCATGGGCATCGCGACGGTGCTCATCGGCGCCCTGCCCACCGGCCTCACCCCCGGCTGGGAGATCATCGCCCCCGGTCTGCTGGTGCTGTTCCGCTTCTGCCAGGGTCTCGGCCTCGGCGGCGAGTGGTCGGGCGCGGCGCTGCTGGCCACCGAGAACGCGCCCGAGGGCCGCCGCGCCATCTACGGCACCTTCCCGCAGCTCGGTGCCCCCATCGGCTTCATCATCGCGAACGTCGTCTTCCTCGTGCTGAGCACCACGCTCGACCCCGAGCACTTCCTCGCCTGGGGCTGGCGCGTGCCGTTCCTCGCCAGCGCGGTGCTCGTGATCATCGGTCTCTACGTGCGCTTCAAGCTGGTCGAGACGCCGGCCTTCACGAAGGTCGTCGAGAAGGGCGAGGTGGCGAAGCTCCCCCTCGCGCGCGTGTTCAAGACCAGCTGGCGGCCGCTCATCCTGGGCACGTTCATCATGCTGGCCACCTACGTGCTGTTCTACCTGATGACCACCTTCACCCTCACCTTCGGCACGACCGCCTCCTCGGTCGAGCAGGCGCAGGCGGCGGCCGAGGCGGCCGGCAAGGCCTTCGACCCCTCCACCTTCGTGCCGGGTCTCGGTTACAACCGCAACGACTTCCTCATCATGCTGGTCATCGGCTGCGTGTTCTTCGGCATCTTCACGCTGGTGTCGGGCCCCCTCGCCGAGCGGTTCGGCCGTCGCAACTCGCTGTTCTGGACCACGGTCGGCATCGCCGCCTTCGGCCTGTTCTTCGTGCCGCTGTTCGCGGGCGGGTTCGTCGGCGTGATGGCCCTGCTCATCATCGGCTTCACGCTGATGGGTCTCACCTTCGGCCCGATGGGTTCGACCCTGCCCGAGCTGTTCCCCTCGAACGTGCGGTACACCGGGTCGGCGATCAGCTACAACGTCGCGTCGATCCTCGGCGCCGCGGTCGCCCCCTTCATCGCGGTGGCCCTGTGGCAGGCGGCGAACGGCAGCCCGGCGCTGGTCGGCAACTACCTGTCGCTGATGGCCCTCATCACCCTGGCCGCGCTGTACCTGAGCAAGGAGACGCGCGACCTGGCCTTCGACGACAACGTCAGCTGACGCCGTCTCGTCGTGCGCTTCGCCGACGGCACACGGGCCCGTGTCAACTCACGTTGACGCGGGCCCATTCGTCAACTACGGTTGACATCATGGATGTCACGGATGTGCGAACCCTCGCCGACGACGCCGGCAGCGACGACCCCATCGTCTCGCTCCGGGCGGTGGCCGGCCTGCGGCGCGAACTCGACCGGGTGGAGGCCGTCGCCGTGCGGCGCGCCCGCACCGCCAACGCCTCGTGGCAGCTCATCGCCCTCGCCCTCGGTGTGAGCCGCCAGGCAGTGCACAAGAAGTACGGGCGTCACTAGCCGCCCCCAGACGGCGTCACGGATGCGCGGTGCAGCCGCGGGCATCCGCCCACCACCCGGCGGGCTGAGGCACCCGCCGCCCGCCGGGCCGACGCACCGCCCGCCACCCGCGGGCCCGACCCTCCCACCGCCGCCACCCCCGCCCCGCCGCACGACCCAGAAGGAACAGCATGTCCGACACCACCCGCGCCCCGCGCTCCCGCGGCGGATTCGGCCGCGGCCGCAAGCCCGACGACGGCCCGCGCGCCACGTTCAAGCAGCTGCTGCCGTTCCTGTTCGAGCACAAGAAGGTGCTCGCGCTGGTGATCGCCCTCAGCATCGTCGGCGCGGCGGCGAGCCTCGCCCAGCCGCTCCTGGTGAGCCAGGTCATCACGGTGGTGCGGAGGGTCGCCCGCTCGACATGCTGGTGTGGGCGCTCGTCGTGCTGGTCATCGCCTCTGGCCTCATCTCGGGCTTCCAGCACTACCTGCTGCAGCGCACGGGCACGAGCGTCGTGCTCTCGGCGCGGCGGCAGCTCGTGCACCGCATGCTGCGGCTGCCCATCTCGCAGTTCGACACGCGGCGCACGGGCGACCTGGTGTCACGGGTCGGCTCTGACACGACGTTGCTCTACGCCGTCATCACCCAGGGCCTCGTCGACGCGGTGGGCGGGTCGCTGGTGTTCGTGGGCGCGCTCATCGCGATGCTCATCATCGACCCCGTGCTGCTCGGGCTGACCGTGCTCGTCATCGCCGTCTCGGTGGTGACCGTGGTGAGCATCTCGGGCCGGGTGCGCACCGCGAGCCGCAAGCAGCAGGAGAAGGTGGGAGACCTCGCCGCGGCCGTGGAGCGCTCGATCAGCGCCATCCGCACCGTGCGCGCCTCGAACGCCACCGAGCGCGAGATCGCCGCCGTCGACGCGGATGCGCAGGGCGCCTGGCAGATGGGCGTCAAGGTCGCGAAGATCTCGGCTCTCGTCGTGCCGATCGCGGGCATCGCGCTGCAGGTGTCGTTCCTCGTGGTGCTCGGGGTGGGCGGCTTCCGCGTGGCCTCGGGCGCGATCACGATCGCGAGCCTGGTGTCGTTCATCCTGTTCCTGTTCATGATGATCATGCCGCTCGGCCAGGCCTTCGGCGCCATCAACTCGGTGAACCAGGCGCTCGGGGCGCTGGGGCGCATTCAAGAGATCGTGTCGCTCCCCGTCGAGGGGCAGAACGACCGCGAGCTCGCGCCGCTGGCCACCCCCGGCGAGATCGCGGCGGCGAGGGCGACGGATGCTCCGGCCATCGAGTTCGTCGACGTGCGGTTCCGGTACGCCGAGGGGCGCGTCGCGACGGCGGTGCCGAAGCCGGGCGAAGCAGACGCCGGCGCAGCGGCCGGCGCCGCCTCGGGCGCCGCCCCCGCTCCCGACCCCGACACCGAGGCCGGCGTGCTGCACGGCGTCTCCTTCGCGGCGGGGCGCGGCGAGCGCACCGCGATCGTGGGCCCCTCGGGTGCCGGAAAGAGCACGATCCTCGCCCTCATCGAGCGCTTCTACGACGCCGACTCCGGCTCGGTACTGTTCGGTGGTGTCGACGTGAAGCGACTCGACCGAGAGGCGCTTCGCGCGCAGATCGGCTACGTGGAGCAGGATGCGCCCGTGCTGGCGGGGAGCATCCGTCAGAACCTGCTGCTCGGCTCGCCCGACGCGAGCGACGCCGACTGCGTGAGGGTGCTGCACGAGGTGAACCTCGGCGAGGTGCTCGAGCGCTCGCCCGAGGGTCTCGACGCGGCCGTGGGCGAGGACGGCGTGATGCTCTCGGGCGGCGAGCGCCAGCGGCTCGCGATCGCCCGCGCGCTGCTCGCCGCTCCTCCGGTGCTGCTGCTCGACGAGTCGACCTCGTCGCTCGACGGGCTCAACGAGCAGATGCTCCGCGAGGCCATCGACGCGGTGGCCGAGAACCGCTCGCTCATCGTCATCGCGCACCGGCTGTCGACCGTGGTCGACTCCGACCGCATCGTCGTCGTCGACCACGGGCGCGTCGTGGGCGTCGGCACCCACTCCGAGCTCGTCGCTTCCACCCCCCTCTACCGCGACCTCGCGAAGCACCAGCTCCTCGTCTGACCCGCCGCGACAGAACGCGAAGTGCCCCCTCCGGGTTCGGGAGGCGGCACTTCGCGCTTTCTCGGGGAGTGTGACCCGGCCCGCGCGTCAGCCCTTCGGGGTAGTGCGGCGGAGGATGAGGTACCCGAGCACGCCGCTCAGCGCGGTGGGCACGAGGCTCCACAGCATCACGCCCACGGGGCCGTGCTCGACGAACCACTGGCCGAAGGCGGGCCATCCGTTCGTCAGCGTGATGAGGGCGGCGATGCCGACGAGCAGCAGGATGAGCGAGGCGAAGAACACGAGCATGCCGTTCACCCGCCAGCGCTGGTAGATGGTCGCCACCACCGCGCCGACGAAGAAGAAGAACAGGAACCCTGTGAAGAACAGGAAGAACCGCGTGTACCAGGTCGCGTCGGCCCCGCCGAAGTAGATCGCCGTGAACATCTGGCCATGGAAGCCCCACCCGTTCGTCGCCGTCTCGAGGCCGGCGAGCACGGTCATCCCCGCGGCGTAGAGCGCCGAGAGCAGCACGAAGGCGAGCGAGGTGCCCAGCCAGAAGTCGCGGCGCGTGGTGCTGTAGCCGAGGGCGAACGGGAAGGTGAGCGCCACCGCCTGCACCCCCATCACCGTCATGTAGACGAAGATGTAGAACGAGGCGCCGCTGTACTGCAGTCCGTCGGAGACGTCTTGGCCCGAGCCCGGGCCGGCCGCGCGGCTGATGATCCACCAGATCAAGAAGTTCACCAAGAAGATGAAGCCGAGGATGAGCCACGGCAGCACGAACACCGTGAAGCGGTTGATGAGGTGCAGGCGCAGCACCGGCACGACGCGGCTCGACGTGCGTGGCGCCGCCGGGCGGGAGGGCGTGGTCAAGGAGTCGGTGACGGCGGTCATGCGCTCACCTCGTGGTCTTTCTGCTCGAAGTCGTTCAGGGAGGCGCTCGTCTTCTGCACGACGAGCTGTTGCAGCGACACCGGCGTGAGCTCGAGCCCCGCTGCGGCGGCCTCGGCCCGCTCGGCGGCGTCGAGCCGCCCGATGGTGACGGAGGCGAGTCCGCCGAGGTGGTCGCGGTGCAGCACCTCGCGACCCCGGACGAACGCGTCGACGGCGGTGCGGGTGCCGACGACGGTGGTGGCCGACCCGCGCAGGCTCTCCGCATCCTGATCGAGCAGGATGCGCCCCTCGTCGATGAGCAGCACGTGCTCGAGGAGGTTGGAGACCTCGTCGATGAGGTGGGTGGAGAGGATGACGGTGCGCGGATGCTCGGCGTAGTCGTCGAGGAGGCGGTCGTAGAAGGTCTGCCGGGCCACCGCATCCAGCCCCAGGTAGGGCTCGTCGAAGAACGTCAGCGGCGCCCGCGAGGCGAGACCGACGATGACGCCGATGGAGGAGAGCTGGCCGCGGGACAGCTTCTTGACCGGCCGCTTGAGCGGCACCCGGAAGTCGTCGATGAGGGTGGCGGCGAAGTCGGCGTCCCAGTGCGGGAAGAACCACGGGGCGCTCGCGAAGACGTGCTTCGGGAGGAAGTCGTCGGGGTACTTCTGGCTCTCCTTGATGAAGCTGGTGCGCTGCAGCACGTGGGAGTTCTCGACGGGCGACTCGCCGAACACCCGCACCTCGCCGCTGGTGGCGAACTCCTGGCCGGTGAGCAGCTGCATGAGCGTGGTCTTGCCGGCGCCGTTGCGGCCGAGCAGGCCGCAGATGGTGTTCTCCTCGACGGAGAACGTGACGTCGTCGACGGCGGTGACGCTGCGGTAGTGCTTGGTAAGGCCCCTGACCTCGATGACGGCGCTCATCGTGAGCCTCCTCTGATCATCGCAGCGAGCTCCTCACGCGAGATGCCGAGCTTGTCGGCCTCGGTGACGAGCGGCTGCACGTACTCGGTCTCGAACTGGTCGCGGCGCTTGGCCACGAGGCGGTCACGCGCCCCTTCGGCGACGAACATGCCGATTCCCCTCTTCTTGTAGAGGATCCCCTCGTCGACGAGCAGGTTCACGCCCTTCCCGGCGGTCGCCGGGTTGATGCGGTGGAACGCCGCGAACTCGTTCGTGGAGGGAACCTGGGTCTCTTCGGGGAGCGCGCCCCCGATGATGTCGTTCTCGATCTGCTCGGCGATCTGAACGAAGATCGGTCGTGACTCATCCACGACGACGACCCTTGGTTGGTTCATTACTCATGTAACTAACCAACCAGGTGCGCGCATGGAAGTCAACCCCCGGGGGTCAGCCGGGGGTTGAGAAGGATTTCAGCGGAGAGTTTCGGTTCGGGATGCGCGTCCAGCGCATCCCGAACCTCAGCGCTCGACGAGGTCGGAGGTCACGAGATCGGCGCCCGCGTGCGCGAGTTCGGCAATGGCCGCCCGCGACGTCTCCGGCGACACCCCGGCGATGAGGTCGGTGATGATGCGCACGTGACGGCCGTGCTCGATGGCATCGAGAGCGGATGCGCGCACGCAGTGGTCGGTCGCGAGACCGGCGATGTCGACGTCGGTCACCCCGTTGGCGTCGAGCAGCTCGTGAACGGTGCCGCCCTCCTCCGTGGTGCCCTCGTAGATGGAGTAGGCGGGCTCACCCTGACCTTTGCGCACGTGGTGGTCGATGGCGTTGGTGGTGAGCTCGTCGTGGTACTCGGCGCCCCAGGTGCCCGCGACGCAGTGCACGGGCCAGCTGCTGCGGTAGTCGGGCTCGCCTTCGAGGGCGAAGTGGCCGCCGTTGCTTGACTCGGGGTCGTGCCAGTCGCGCGAAGCGATCACGTAGTCGTAGGCCTCGCGATGCTCGGAGAGCAGCTTCGAGATGCCGTTGGCGACGGCGGTGCCGCCCTCGACCCCCAGCGCACCGCCCTCGATGAAGTCGTTCTGAACGTCGATGATGAACAGCGCTCGTGCCATGGCTCAAGTCTAGAGACGCGGGGCATCGGCGCCCAGCGGTAGGCGAGACGGATGCGGGCTCAGCTGTTCGAGAGCGCGTTGCCGCACTCGTAGACTCCCGTGGTGAGCGCGTCGAGCGCCGCCCTGGCGCTGTCGTCCACGTCGTCGAGGGCGAAGAAGGCGAAGGTGAGCACGGTGCCGTCGGCGGCGTTGACGATGCCCGACAGCGTGTAGCCGGTGTCGATCCACCCGGTCTTCGCGATGACGCTCCCGGCGGCGGGCGAGTCGGTGAAGCGGCCGGCGAGGGTGCCGCTCACCCCACCTACCGGGAGCCCGTCGTAGATGATGCCCAGTTCGCTCTCGTGCGCGTTGATCTTCATGAACAGCCGGGTGAGGAAGTCGGGCGAGACCCCGTTGTCGTCGCTGAGGCCCGAGCCGTCGGCGATGACGAGGCCCGAGGTGTCGAGCCCGTAGCGGGCGAGCGCCTGCGGAATCGCCGTCTGCAGCGCGGCAAAGTCGTTGCCGACGCCGAGCTCCACGGCCACCAGCCGTGCCAGCATCTCGGCTTCGGTGTTGTCGCTGCGCTGCAGCGCATCCGGGATCATCGTCGACAGCGGCGCCGACAGCACCTGACCGAGCTGCGCCGCCCCCGCGGGCGCGAGGCCCTCGGCCAGGGTGGCGCCTGGCACACCAAGGGCGCCGGCGAACGCTTGGCCGGCCGTGAGCACGGCGTTCTCGCTGCGGGTCGAGACGTTCGCCGAGGGCTCGGCACGGTCGCCGTCGACCTGCAGCCCGGTGACCTCCGACGAGTAGCCGTCGTAGAGCTCCTTGCGGTTCCACGACGGCTGCCACCGGTCGCCCGAGAACACGCTCGCGTCGAGCACGATCGAGGTGATGGGGGTTCCCGCCGTCGACGGGTCGGCAGCCCACGCCGCCTGCACCTGAGCGGCGAGGTCGAGCATGCTCGCGGCTCCGGGATAGATGTTGGCCGAGCCGCTCGCGAGGGTGATGTCACCGCCGCCCACCAACACGACCTCGCCCGGGTTCGCGCCCTTCACGACGGTGGTGGGCACCTGGTGAGCCGAACCCAGCACGGCGAGCGCCGCCGCGCTGGTGAGCACCTTCATCACGCTCGCCGTGCGGGCGTAGCTGCCGGCGCCACGATCGAACAGCACCTCGCCCGTGGTGGCGTTGCGCACCGCGCCGAGGAAGGTGCCGAGGCGGCCGTCGAGCGAGAGCCCGGCGACCGAGCAGGTGCGAACGGGCGCCGGCGCGGCCACCGCCTGCGGATGGGCGCGGGGGTCGGGAGTCGGCGTGGGGGTCGGTGTCGGCGTCTGCGTCTGCGTCCGCAGAGGCGCCGAGACCGCCACCGGAGGAGCGGATGCTGTGGTGCCGCCCGCCATCACAGCACCGGCCGCGAAGGCCCCACCCCCCAGCACGAGCGCCACCACGGCGGCAGCGCCGGCCGCCCACAGCCGCGGGCGGCGGGCGATCGACCCCCGGAGGCCGGGGGTGCGGGCGGGAGGAGCCGACATCTCAGCCATGGTACCCGGCGGCTATCGGACTCCCTACTCGCCCGGGTAGCTCAGGCCGATCTGACGGCGCACCTCGTCGAGCACACCCATGATCGCCACCGACTCCTCGAGCGGCAGGATCGGGCTCGAGCTCTCCCCCGCCTCGATGAGGCGCTCGATCTCGTCGGCCTGGTACTGCATCCCACGTGAGACGACGGGCTGCTCGAACCGCTCGATGACGCTGTCGTCGGAGGCGATGACGCTGAACGACGTCGGGGAGTACCACCAAGAATCGATCTCGATTCGTGCATCCGTACCGATGACCGCGGCCCGCACCGGCCCGCGCGCGTCGATGGCGCTCTGCGACATCGACTGGCGCCCACCCTCGTGCTCGAAGATGAGGGCGGTCTGCCGGTCGACACCCGTGCCCGACATGGTGGCGCTCGCGAGGATGCGCGAGGGCAGGCCGAGCACGTCGACGGCGAACGACACGGGATAGATGGCGAGGTCGAGGAGGCCGCCGCCGCCGAGCTCCCGGTTGTTGATGCGGTGCTGCGGGTCGGAGGGCAGCTTCTGGCCGTGGTCGGCGATCACCGTGCGCACGTCGCCGAGGGTGCCATCGGCGATGATCTCGCGCACTCGCACCATGTGCGGGAGGAACCGTGTCCACATCGCCTCCATCACCACTACGCCGGCGTCAGCGGCGGCGGTCTGGACGGCTCTGGCCTCGGCCTCGTTCACTGTGAACGACTTCTCGACGAGCACGTGCTTGCCGGCTGCGATGGCGAGCTGGGCATCCGCCGCGTGGGACGGATGCGGGGTGGCCACGTAGACGACGTCGACATCGGGGTCGGCGACCAGCTCGGCGTAGCTGCCGTGCGCGGTGGCGATGCCGAAGCGGGAGGCGAAGTCGTCGGCCGACGACTCCGTGCGCGAGCCCACGGCCGCCACGGAATGGCCGGTGGCGAGCAGATCGGTGGTGAAGGCCGAGGCGATGCCTCCGGTGCCCACGATTCCCCAGCGGAGTTCGGTCACGGTGAGTCCTTTCTCATCACCTCGACCGTATCCCACGTGGCGCGAGCCCGGCTCACGCAAGGGCGGCTACTTGTAGACGATCGCCGCCCACGCCAGCACTCCGGCGAGGAGAACCAGCACGACGATGAGACCGGCAGTGAGGGCCATCCGCAGTCGTGGACGCTGCGGCTTGTAGTACTTGTCGTACCGTGAGCGGCGTCGGGACCTCCGACGTCTCGTCGTCGAAGGCATGCCTCCACCGTAGGCAGTGCGAGGCGGGCGCAGGTGACGATCGTGTGAACGAGTGCTGAGAATTACCTAGGGCACTAAGTAATCGACACGCGTTGTTCGGGTGCTGCGAGGGCCGGGTCTCAGACTCCGGCGAAGCGGGTGAGGGCCACGTAGGCGAGGGCGCCGGTGCCGGCGAGCAGCACGGTGATGACCGTGATGCGCAGCACGAGGCTGCCGCTCATCCTGTCCCAGCGCGAGTGCAGCTCAGGACGGTAGAAGCGTCCGTGCTTGTCGGCCTTCTCCGAGCGGCTGGTCGCGGCGGACGGCCGCTGACGCACGGCCGGAGCGGGGGCGGCGGTGTCGGATGCAGGACCCACGTGCACATGCCGGCTCGCCGCGACGGGCTCCGCGGGGACGATGGGCTCGAGCGGCGCTGCCGGCTGCACGGCACGGAGGGGGGCGACCGGAGCCACGTCGTCCGCGGGGGTGACGTCGGCCAGAGGGGGCACGGCGCGGAGCGGAGCGACAGGAGTCTCCGCCGGTGCCGGCACGTGTTCGACCGGCGCCGGCACCGCCGCGACGGGGGCCGCTGCGGCTGGTGACGGCGCGGCTGGTGACGGCGCGGCTGGTGACGGCGCGGCTGGTGCCGGCGCGGGCGCTGCCGCCACCGGCGCGGCGGGGGCGGCTGCCGCCACCGCCGCTGCGGGCGCGCCCGTCACCTGGGCCTCGGCGAGTCTCTGCAGGCGCGCGGCGCGGCGGCTCGGGAGTGGCGCAGGGCCGGCCGCGTCGGCGTTCTCGGGGCCAGAGGCCGACGAGAACGACACGAGGTCGTCGAAGGTCAGTTCAGCGTTCGTCATGGTGCTCCGGGGTCGTCTGTCGCGCAACGTTCGGGTTATCGTCGGCTGGTTGTGGTATGTCGACGGGTGTGCGCGAGGTTTCACCATAACCGACACGTGTCGCACCTGCCAAACGCAAAAGCACGTGATACAGGAAAACCCCCGGGCTCTGTGAGCGCCGGGGGCTGAGGTGGGGCCGCCTGTGGGAATCGAACCCACGACCTATTCATTACGAGTGAATCGCTCTGCCGACTGAGCTAAGGCGGCCTGGCCGGCGACTCGCGCACGGCACAGCTACAAAGCATAGCCGAAACCGAGGCGGTCGGCGCACGCTCGATCGTTCGCGCCCCGCAGCGGTGGCGCAGTTCAGCGCGTGCCCTGACAGGAGGGTTCGAGGGGCGGCACGACCTCCCGCAGCCGCGCGTACGAGTGCCTGATGGTCTCGGGCAGCGACTCCGCGTCCGGATGCTCGGCCCAGGCCAACCACGACCCCCGCGCGACGGCCATGGTGACGAGGCCGACCATCCGTGCCTTCTCGGCGAACTCGGTGTCGGGCACCGGCTCGTTGCCCTGTTTCTCGGCGTCGCGTCGCAGGCGGCGCTCGACGGTCTCGGCGATCGAGGCCTCGAACGCACGCATGCGGTCGATGCGCAGGGCGAAGATCTGCGGGTGGTCGTTCATCACCCGGTGGCGCAGGCTGTGCAGCTCGGGGTCGATGCCGCCGTCCTCCTGGGCCTGCACGGCCATCAGCTCGAGCATCTCGCCGAGCGGGTCACCACCCGGCCCCGCCTCGACGAAGGCGGCGATCGCGTCGGCGGTGAGCGAGAACGGCGCGTCGCCGGCGAGCGACGCCTCCTTCGTGGGGAAGTAGTTGAAGAAGGTCCGCGGCGAGACGCCGGCGTCGCGGCTGATCTCATCGATCGTCACCTGGTCGAGGCCGTTCTCGGCGGTGAGACGCAGCACGGCGAGCTGGATGCTGCGCCTCGTCGCTCTCCTCTTGCGCTCACGGAGACCGACCTCTTCGGGTTCGACGGTCATCCCCCCATGATCGCAGACGGGGATGCCCGAACGCTCAGCTGGTGCAGTCGGGGTCGCTGCCCGGCACCGTGCCGTTCAGGAAGTAGTCGTCGACGACAGCCGCCACGCAGCTCGAGGAGTTGTAGGCGGTGTGCCCCTCCCCCTGGAACGTGACGAGGTGGCCGTTGTCGAGCTGGTCGGCGAGGGCCTCGGCCCAGGCGTAGGGCGTGGCCGGGTCGCCGGTGGTGCCGACGACCAGGATGGGATCGGACCCTGCGGCGGTGACCGGCCCGGGAACACGGGTGCTGGGGTAGGGCCACTCCGCGCATCCGATGTCTCCGAAGGTCCAGTACGGGCCGACGGTGGGAGACGCCTCGATGAGCTTCTCGTTCTGCTCGGCCCACACGGCCGGGTCGGTCTGTGCCGGGTAGTCGGCGCAGGAGATGGCGTTGAACGACTCGATGAGGTTGTCGGCGTAGCTGCCGTCGGGGTTGCGGCTGTTGTAGGCGTCGGCGAGCTGGAAGGCGTAGTCGGCCTGACCGTCGGCGACCGACGTGAACAGCGTGTCGAGGTAGGGCCAGCTCGACTCGTTGTACAGCGGGTAGAAGATGGCGGTGAGCAGCGAGCTGGAACCGAGCTCTCGGCCGTCGCTGGAACGCACGGGGCTCTCGTCGACCTGGGCGAGCAGCTTCTGGATTCCGGTCAGCGCCGTGTCGGCGCTGCCGTCGAACCAGCAGTCGGAGCGCGAGGCGCAGTCGGTGAGGTAGCTCTTCAGCGCGTTCTCGAACCCGGCGGCCTGGGAGATGGTGATGTCGAAGCCGCTCGACCGGGGGTCTTCGGCTCCGTCGAGCACCATGCGGCCGACCTTGTCGGGGAAGTTGTCGGCGTAGATCGCCCCGAGGAAGGTGCCGTACGAGTAGCCCAGGTAGTTGAGCTTCGAGTCGCCCACCGCGGCGCGCAGCATGTCGAGGTCGCGGGTGGTGCTCTCGGTGTCGATGTGCTCGAGCAACGGCCCGGTGTTCTCGGCGCACTTGGCACCGAAGTCGGCGGCGGCCTCCGTGTAGGCGGCGAGCCACTCCTTCGAGCCGCGCTCGCCCGGGATGATGTCGTAGAGCCAGGCGTCGCGTTCCTGGTCGGTGAGGCAGCGCACGGCGTCGGAGTGGCCGGTGCCGCGGGGGTCGTAGCCGATGAGGTCGTACGACTGCTGGAGTTCGGGATGCGCGGCGAAGTCGGGCGACTGCTCCACCATGTCGTAGGCGGAGCCGCCCGGGCCACCCGGGTTCACGAAGAGCGACCCGAGGCGGTCGCCCCCCGATGCCGGCTTCTTGATGAGCGCGAGCTCGATGGTGTCGCCGGTCGGGTCGCGCCAGTCGAGCGGCGCGATCGCGGTGGTGCAGAGGAAGGAGCCGCTGCACGGTTGCCACTCGAGCACCTGGCCGTAGAAGCGCTGGAGGTCTGCGGGCACGTCCTCCGCGGTGGGGGTCGACACCGTCGGTGCCGACGGCGAGCCGCCGCGCTGGGCGTCGACGAACCAGGTGACGCAGCCGGAGAGGGCGAGGGCCGTGGCGAGCACGACCGCGACGAGCCCGGTGGTGCGGCTGGCGGATGTCATTCGGCTCACGATCAACCCTTTCGTGCCGCTTGGCGGTTCGACTCAGCGACGGTGACGAGCATCGCCTCCAGCGCGAGGGCGGGAGCGACGTTTGCGGCAATCCTGCGACGCGCATCGGTGATCGCGTCCATCGCCGCGAGGGTCGATGTCGGATCGTTATCGGCGGCGGCCTTCCTTACCCGTTCGGCGATGGCCTCGTTCACGAGTTCGAGACCGGCACCGAGCTGCACGATCACGACGTCGCGGTAGAGGGAGAGGAGGTCGGTGAGGATGCGGTCGATGCCGTCGCGCAGGCTCCTCGTGGCACGGCGCTTCTGGTCGTCTTCGAGCGCTTTCATCTGCCCGCGCAGAGCGGGCGGCACCGGCTGCCCTGGCTCGACGCCGAGCGAACGGAGGGCGGCGGCGCGCTCCTCGGCGTCGCGCTCTTCGGTGATGGCCTGGGCGTCGGCGCCCGCCAGCTCGAGCAGGCGGGCCGCACCGCGCACGGCGTCGCCGACGGTCACGACCTGGAGTGCCAGGTCGAGCGTCTCGGCGCGCCGCCGACGGGCCTCGTCGTTCGTTGCGAGACGATGCGCCATGCCGATGTGACTCTGCGACTCGCGGGCCGCCTGCAGGGCGAGCTCGTGGTCGACGCCGTCTCGGCGCATGACGAGCGACGCGACGTCTTCGGTGCCGGGCACCCGCAGGCGCACCGAGCGCACGCGGGAGCGGATGGTGGGCAGCAGATCGGCCTCGCTCGGGGCGCACAGAATCCAGACCGTGCGCTCGGGCGGCTCCTCCAGCGCTTTAAGCAGCACGTTCGAGGTGCGCTCCGCCATGCGGTCGGCGTCTTCGATCACGACCACCCGGTAGCGGGACACCGAGGGTGAGAACTGTGACGACGAGACGAGCTTGCGCACCTCGTCGATGGTGATGACCACGCGCTCGGTGGCGAGGATCGACAGATCGGGGTGCGTGCGGGAGGCGACCTGTCGGCAGTCGGGGCAGACCCCGCATCCGCCGTTCGGGCACAGCAGCGCCGAGGCGAAGGCGTAGCCGAGGTTCGAACGGCCGGAGCCGGGCGGGCCTGTGATGAGCCACGCGTGTGTCATGGAGTCGGCGGGGCTGGCGCTGGTGCTGGTGCTGGTGCTGGTGCTGGTCGCACCGGAGCGGCCGGCTGCTGCCGACTCGGCGGCGGCACGGAACACCTCGATCGCGGCGTCTTGGCCGGTGAGGTCGTTCCAGACGGTCATGGTGTCAATCTACTGAAGGGGTCTGACAGTGGGCCGGGTCAGCGGGCTCGGGTCGTGTCGCTCGCGGCGAGCAGAGGGGCCACACGCTCGCGCACCTCGGCGGCGATCGTCTCGGCGTCTCGCGCCGCGTCGACGACGAGGAAGCGGTCGGGCTCGTTCCGGGCGAGAGCCAGGAATGCCTCCCGCACTCGCCGGTGGAAGTCGCTCTTCTCGGCCTCGAGACGGTCGAATCGCTTGTTGGCGCCGTCGAGCCGGGCGCGGGCAGCGTCTTCGTCGAGGTCGAGCAGGATGGTGAGGTCGGGCAGCAGCCCCTCCGCAGCCCACAACGACAGCTCGCGGATCTCACCCGCATCGAGTACACGACCAGCGCCCTGGTAGGCGACCGAGGAGTCGAGGTAGCGGTCTTGCACCACGACCTCTCCGCGCTCGAGCGCCGGGCGCACCTTCGTGCTGATGTGATGGGCACGATCGGCCGCGTAGAGGAGCGCTTCGGCGCGCGGGGCGATGTGCCCGCGGCTGTGCAGCACGATCTCGCGCACCTCGTTGCCGATGTCGGTGCCGCCGGGTTCGCGCGTGCGCACCACGGTGCACCCCTGGGCGGCGAGCCACGATTCGAGCAGCTCGGCCTGGGTGGTCTTGCCCGCGCCGTCGCCGCCCTCGAGCGTGATGAACAGGCCGGTCACGGCTGGGGTTCGGCAGCGGGGGCGGGAGCCTTGCGCGTCGTCGTCTTCGCGGCCGTGGTCTTCGCCGAGCTCGTCTTCGCTGCGGAGGTCTTGGCCGCGCTCGACTTGGCCGCCGTCGTCTTGGCCGCCGTCGTCTTCGCAGCGCTCGACTTGGCCGCTACGGGCTTCTTCGCGGCGGCGGGTTTCTTCGCGGCGGGCTTCTTGGCCGCTGCCGCCTTCGCGCGAGGCTTGGCGGGGCCCTTGGCGCGCTTGTCGGCGAGCAGCTGCACCGCGCGCTCGAAATCGATCTCCTCGACGGTCTCACCGCGCGGGATGGTGGCGTTCGTGACGCCGTCGGTGACGTAGGGGCCGAAGCGCCCGTCCTTGACCTTGATCGGCTTGCCGCTCTCGGGGTCGGCGTCGAACTCCTTCAACGCCGACGAAGCACGCCGCGCACCGTACTTGGGCTGGGCGAAGAGTTCGAGCGCGCCCGGGAGGTCGATCTCGAAGATGAGGTCTTCGCTCGTCAGGCTGCGGGTGTCGGTGCCCTTCTTGAGGTAGGGGCCGAACTTGCCGCCCTGGGCGGTGATGGGTTCGCCCGACTCGGGGTCTTCGCCCACCACGCGGGGCAGGTCGAGCAGTCGGAGAGCCGTGTCGAGGTCGATGGTGGCGAGATCCATCGACTTGAACAGGGAGGCGGTTCGCGGTTTCACCGCTGCCGCCGACTTCTTCGCTGCCGGTTTCGCCGCGCCGTCGGCGGGCGCCTCGGGGGCGGCCGGCTCGAGCTCGGTCACGTAGGGGCCGAACCTGCCGTCTTTCGCGACGATCTCCTTGCCGTTCTCGGGGTTGATGCCGATGACGCGGTCGGTGACCACGGGCGCGTCGACCAGCTCGCGCGCCTTCTCGGGCGTGAGCTCGTCGGGAGCGAGGTCTTGCGGCAGGTTGACGCGTCGCGGGGGCGCGTCGAGGTCGCCCGACGGGTCGAGCACCTCGAGGTAGGGGCCGTACTTGCCGATGCGCAGGGTGATGTCGTCGGCGATGGAGACGGAGTTGACGGCGCGCGCGTCGATCTCACCCATGTTGTCGATGACGCTGCGGAGGCCGGGGTGGTCGTCGCTGCCGAAGTAGAAGCCGTTCAGCCAGTCGACCCGGTCTTCTTCACCGCCCGCGATCTTGTCGAGGTCGGCCTCGAGCGCGGCCGTGAAGTCGTAGTCGACGAGCTCGGTGAAGAAGTCTTCCAGCAGGCGCACCACCGAGAAGGCCGTCCAGCTCGGAACGAGGGCCTGACCGCGCGGGGTGACGTAGCCGCGGTCGATGATGGTCGAGATGATCGACGCGTAGGTCGACGGCCGGCCGATGCCGAGCTCGTCGAGCGCCTTCACCAGGCTGGCCTCGGTGTAACGCGGCGGCGGGGTGGTGTCGTGCCCGGCGGCCTCGATGTCGGTGGCGGCGAGCTTCTGGTTCTCGCTGAGGTTCGGCAGCTTCGCCTCCGAGGGCTCGGCCGTGGCGTTGCGCTCTTCGTCTTTCCCCTCCTCGTAGGCGTGAAGGAACCCGCGGAAGGTGATGACGGTACCGGATGCGGAGAACTCGGCGGTGGTCGCACCACCCAGTTCGTCGACCGTGACCGGACCGGCGGCGATCGTGACCGTGGCGGTCGAACCCCGTGCATCCGCCATCTGGGAGGCGACGGTGCGCTTCCAGATGAGGTCGTAGAGCCGGAAGTCGTTGCCGCGGAGCGTGGAGGAGAGCTCGCTCGGAGTCTTGAACACCTCGCCCGCGGGGCGGATGGCCTCGTGAGCCTCTTGCGCGTTCTTGCCCTTACCACTGTAGAGGCGTGGCTTGTCGGGGAGGGTCTCGGCGCCGTAGAGGGCGCTCGCCTGGTTGCGGGCAGCCGTGATCGCCTGCTGCGACAGCGACGGCGAGTCGGTGCGCATGTAGGTGATGTAGCCGTTCTCGTAGAGCGACTGCGCCACGCTCATGGTCTGCCGCGCAGAGAAGCGGAGCTTGCGCGCGGCCTCCTGCTGCAGGGTGGAGGTGGTGAAGGGTGCCGCCGGGCGACGGGTGTAGGGCTTCGACTCGACGGAGGTGACGTGGACGTCGACGCCGTCGGCCTCGAGAGCCGCCGTGAGGGCCTGGGCCGCCGGCTCGTCGAGGGCGATCGCCTTGCCCTTCAGCTTTCCCGACTCGTCGAAGTCGCGGCCCGAGGCCACGCGCTCGCCGTTCAGGCGCACGAGGCGCGCGTCGAAGGCGTCGGTCTGCGGGGCGGTGGCGTCAGGAACGAAGGTGGCCGTGAGGTCCCAGTAGTTGGCCGAGGTGAACGCGAGGCGCTCGCGCTCACGGTCGACGACGAGGCGGGTGGCCGCCGACTGCACCCGACCGGCGCTGAGGCCTGGGCCGACCTTGCGCCAGAGCACCGGGCTCACCTCGTAGCCGTAGAGGCGGTCGAGGATGCGACGGGTCTCCTGCGCGTCGACGAGCGCGTCGTCGATCTGCCGGGTGTTGTCGCGGGCCTGCTCGATGGCTTCGCGGGTGATCTCGTGGAACACCATGCGCTTCACAGGCACCTTGGGCTTCAGCACCTGCAGGAGGTGCCACGCGATGGCCTCGCCTTCGCGGTCTTCATCAGTGGCGAGGTAGAGTTCGTCGGCGCCGGCGAGGGCCCTCTTGAGCTCGGCCACCGTCTTCTTCTTGGCGTCGGAGACGACGTAGTAGGGCTCGAACTTGTTCTCGACGTCGACAGAGAACTTGCCGAGGGAGCCCTTCTTGAGGTCGGCAGGGAGGTTCTTGGGCTCCACCAGGTCGCGGATGTGGCCGACCGAGGCCATCACGTCGAAGCCGTCGCCGAGGTACTGGGCGATGGACTTCACCTTGGTGGGCGACTCGACGATGACGAGCTTTCTCGGGCCTGGCAACTTCACTCCTTATATATGCGACGCGGCGGAACGCGTCAGGCACACCATACACACCCCGGACGGGTGAGAACCTAATCCTCCCGTTCGCCGTGGAAGAACGGGGTTCCGTTGCATCTGGGGAGGAGGAGAGCACAATGGTGGTGACCGCTTCGACGTCGAAGAGGAGACAGGGAGAAACGCCATGTCATCGAGCTCTGCCAGCAGCTACACCGCCAAGTTCACCGACGGGCCACTCGAAGGCAAGACCATCCGCACCGACTTCACCGAGTCGGGTGAACCGCAGGCACGACTCACCATTCCCGCAGCGAGCGCGGAGAAGCAGTACCTCTACCGCCGCTCGAGCGGTCTCGAGTACGCCGCCTCCGGGCGCCCGAGTGCCGTCGATTACCGCTACGTGGAGTCGATCGTCTCCTGAGGGGGCCCCGCGCGGGCTCGCGCCGTGACGGCGAGGCCGACGATGGTCGTCGCCAAGGTAACCGATGCCCTTCCCTCCGCGTCCACAGCGCAGTCCGCGAGTGCGAACCCTACGACGGCCGCTGCTTCGGCGGCGACACCACAGGGTTCACCCGCCACCCGCCCCGATGCGGAGTCGGCCGCCCCGAGCGCTGCGGCGTCGGCAGCGCCGCGAAGCGTCTGAGCGGTCGAGAGCGCCCCGGCCAGCGTGGCGAGCAGACACGCGCTGACTGCGACGGCCACGACGAGCGCGAGTCCGAGCACGCTGCCGCTCCCTTCGTCGTCGGCGTGTGAGACCCGGAACGAAGAGAGCGTTCGAGTCGACGGCCTCACGATGCGGCGTCCCCCGGGGCGGGTGCCCTGTCGTCGAGGGCACACCCGGAAGCGCTCAGCTCGACGTGTTCGTCGAGGAGGGCGATCAAAGGTCGTGCGCGAACGGTGACGCAGACCAGGTGGCCCGTGTTCCACGATTCCGCGCCGGCACCCACCTGCACGTCGGCTACCCGGGCGGCCGCGGCCTCCGCTTCACCCCGCCCGAGAAGGCGTGCCGCATCCGCAGCCGCATCGGCGACGCGCACCTGGAGCGCACCGAGCTGCAGCGCCCCCATCCCGAGCGCGAGCACCACCACCACCGCGGGCAACACCACCGCGAACTCCGCAGTCACCGACCCCCGCTCCTCCTCCGCCCCGCTCAGCACCCGCGTGCAGGCACGCGCCACCCGCGCCGCGGAACGCGCCACCCGCGCCAAGGCACCCGCACCCGGCCCTCGCCCCGCACGACGGGCTCGCGCACACCTCCGCCTCAGTCCTGGGTGCGGAAAGCACTCCCCAAGAGCGCCTCGAGGGCATTTTGCGCGACCAATGTGGGACAGCGCACTGCCCCACTCACGCGTCGGTCGCAGAAAATGCTCCCACTTCGTCGCGAAGCAGCACTTTGCGCGACCAAAGCGCGAGAGGTGGGTGGCGCGTGGTGCGCAGGCGCGCCTCGCGCGACCACCTGGCGGAACGGGAATGATGGGCGACGCCAAGTGCGGCGACACCCGGGTCGACCCGGGCACCGGGGCGTGCGGCGAGACGGGGGCCGTGGGCGGCGCCAGGTGCGGCCACACTCGGGTCGGCCCGGGGGCCGGGGCGAGGGGTGGCACGGGTCAGCCCGCCGACGTGAGGGCGCGGTGGATGAGGTCGGTGAGCATGCCCTTGACGTCGTCGCCCTTCAGGATCACCACGAGCAGGCCGGCGAGGCCTACGGCCGCGAGGGTGGCGATGGCGTACTCCGCGGTGGCGGCGCCTGTGTCATCGGAGAGGTTCGGGACGAGGGCGCGGAATCGCGACCATCGGGAGCGGCTCCGCTCCGAGGTCGCTGGGAGCGAGCGGGCGGGAAGTCGTTCGACGTGGATCGTGGAGAGTGGCGCAGAGGAATGGGACTGAGTCATCGTGGGCTCCTTCAGCTGAGTGGGTGGATCGAAAGGGTGGTCGTGGACGGTGCGCCCTGGCCAGTCAGGCAAAAGTGATGGTGTCGCCAAGGACAGCGAGGAAGGCCGGGACGACAGCGAAGAGGAGGAAGGCGGGGAGCACACAGACGCCGAGCGGGAGCATGAGCCAGACGCCGAGGGAGGCAGCTCGCTCCGCGGCGCGGCGGGAGGCGTCGTGGCGGAGACGGGCGGCATCGCGTCGGAGCAGCGTCGCCGGATGCGCACCCGCGCGCAGGGCCAAGGCCATGGTGTCTCGCGCCTCCGTCTGCCAGCGGTCGCCCTGCGCCGCGGCGAGATCGAAACGGCCGACGGCCATCTCGACGAGGGCCTCGGCGGCATCGGGCGGACATCCGCCACTCAGTGCGACGGCGAGGAGCTCAAGGCCGAGGCCGGGCGTTCCTCCGTCGTCGCGCGCCGCCCGGAGCAGTCGCGCCGACCAGAGCTGCGCCACCGCGAGCAACACGGCACCGCAGCCGAGGCAGAGCCAGCCGACAGCAGTGGTGAAGAGCACGCGTGAGGAGTCGATGCCGATCGCCGAACCGGCCGCCATGGCGATCAGCGGGAGACAGAGCACGAGGCGTGTGGTGGCGCGTGGACCGGCGAGGGCGACGGAGGTGTCGCGTTCGACGGCCGCGGTCGCGGCGAACGACGACGCCATGTCGGAGAGGCACCGGGCGATCGGTGCCCCCGACGCCTCGGCGACGAACCACACGCTCGCGAGAGCAGCCCAGTGACGGCGACGCGACTCGCGTTCACGAGTCGACCGCCCGATCCCCTGAACGGCCGAGCCGACGGGCGAACGGGCAGCACCCCTGGGATCCGCACCCTCACCCGCGCCCACCCCCGCCCCCGCACCGGCACCGGCACCGGCACCAGCACCAGCACCAGCACCAGCACCAGCACCAGCACCAGCACCAGCACCAGCACCAGCACCAGCACCAGCCTCCGCCCCGGCCATCGCACCCGCCTCCGCCATCGCTCCAGAACCTGCACCGGCCCCCGCCACCGCCGCAGGCACCCGCACCCCTGCGCGAATGCGCTCGGCAACCCGAGCGACCGCCACGTCATCACCCACCTCCGCGAGGTACAGCCACGCGTCGCGCGGCCCGACCCCCGCCTCGAGCAGCGCCGCGAGCCGCTCGCACACGGTGGCGAGCGCCTGCGCCTCAGGCTGCCGCTTCACGAAGTCCGCCGATCCGCGAGGCCACGTCATCCGGCGCCGACGACGCAGACGAGACCACGGCAGCACGGGACGGAACCCCGCCCCCACCGAGTTCCCGCACCGCGAGACGATCGCGAGGATCGAGGCAGAGCTCCCCGAACTCCGCGAGCTCGCGGCGCTCGCCCACCCGTCGCAGGTGGCAGACGAGCCCGATCGCGCTCACCGCCTGCCGCGCCACCGCTGCCGCGTCGAGCCCGGCGAGCGCGCCGAGCGCCTCGAGTCGCGCCGGCACGTCGCCGAGGGCGTTGGCGTGAAGGGTGCCGGCCCCTCCGTCGTGCCCGGTGTTGAGGGCCGACAGGAGGTCGCGGATCTCGCCCCCGCGGCACTCGCCGAGCACCAGCCGATCGGGTCGCATCCTGAGCGCCTGGCGCACCAGTTCGGCGAGGCCGATGCCGCCGGCGCCCTCGAGGTTCGGTTGCCTGGCTTCGAGGGCGACAACATGCGGATGCGCGACGCGCAGCTCCGTGACGTCTTCGATGACGACGATGCGTTCAGCGGTCGGTGCACTGCTCAGCACAGCCGACAGGAACGTCGTCTTGCCACTGCCGGCGGCACCCGTGACGAGCAGGTTGGTGCGCCGCCGAACCGCCTCGTCGACGATCCCCCGCCGCGCCGCCGCGTCACGGACGCCGAGGCCCGCACCAGCACGCGCGCCCGAACCCGCCCCCGAGCCCACACCCCCGAAGAACCCCCGCGCCTCGAGATCGTCGAGCGACGGGAACTCCGCCTGCGGCACCCGCACCGACACCAGCGTGCCGCCGACAGCGACGGGCGGCAGCACCACGTGCACCCGGCACCCGGCCACAGTCACGTCGACGCACGGCGTCGACTCGTCGACGTGGCGCCCACCCGCGGCGACGAGCCGCACCGCGAACTCGCGCAGCCGCTGCTCGTTCGGGCACGACCAGCCCGGTTCGCGGCGCGGGCCCCCGCCTCGGTCGACCCACAGTTCGCGATGGCCGTTCACGAACACGTCGGTGACGAGCTCGTCGTCGAGGTAGGGGGCGAGGGGCCCGAAGAGCGCGCTGCGAGGTGATGTCATGCGGCGACGGTAAGCCGCCTGCGCCCGTGCGAATCTGCCGGTCTTCGAACCGGTGGAGAATCAGACGAGTTCTGCTCCTGTGCAGAACCCGCCTAGCGCTTAAAAAGAAGGGGCGGCACCCAATGGGGGGAAGGGTGCCGCCGCAGCAACGCTGGATTGGGGGGAATCACTAGTGCGCTGCATCCGAACACGAGGTTCGGTGATTCCGAGTTTACTCGCTCGTAACATGGGCGCAAATCACTCCAGCGAATTCCCAGTGAGCGCACTCCTGGGAGCCGGAATGGATCAGGCGAACTCGGCGATGAGCTCCACCTCGACTGCCGAGTCGAGCGGCAGGACGGCGACTCCGACGGCCGAACGGGCGTGAACGCCGCGGTCACCGAATACCTCGCCGAGGAACTCCGACGCACCGTTGATGACGCCGGGCTGACCCGAGAACGAGGGGTCGGAGGCGACGAACCCCACGACCTTGACGATGCGCACGACGCGGTCGAGCGACCCGATGGCACTCTCGACCGCGGCCAGCGCGTTGAGCGCAGCGGTGCGAGCGAGCGCCTTGGCCTCGACGGGCGACACCAGGCCGGGCTGCTCGCCCACCTTGCCGGTGACGGCGAGCGCTCCTCCGACGAAGGGCAGCTGACCCGCCGTGTAGACGAGATTGCCCGAGACGACGGCCGGCACGTACGCACCCGCGGGCGCGGAGACGGTGGGGATCTCGATTCCGAGCTCGCGGAGCTTGGCGGCGACCTGCGACACGACTACGCCCCCGCTCCGGCGACGGAAGCTTCAGCCCCGGCGACGGGCCGTTTGAGGTAGGCGACGAGCCCGCCCTCGGGCCCCGTGACCACCTGCACGAGCTCCCAGCCGTCGGAGCCCCAGGTGTTCAGGATGGCGGCGGTGTTGTGGATCATGAGCGGCGTCGTCACGTATTCCCAGGCAGGTACAGCGGGCACGGGCGCCCCTTTCTCGGTTTTTCACAGAGTTCTCGCTTACCCTTGATCCTATGTCTGCCCCGAAAGCCTCTGCTACGGGTGCGGTCGGAGCCATTCTGGGCATCGTCGGTATGAGCGCAATCGCGGGCATCCTGGTCACAGCAATGGTCACGCCCGCCCTCGCCGTCACCGGCATTGCCGCGAACAACTCGATCGGCATGTTCGAGAACCTCCCGAGCTACATCAAGCCGGATGCTCTTGCCGAGAAGACCAACATCTACGCCACCCAGAGCGATGGCTCCCCCATCCTGCTGGCCTCCGTGTTCGAGCAGAACCGCGAAGAGGTCGGGTGGGACCAGATCAACCAGTTCGTCAAAGACGCGGTGATCGCCACCGAAGACCCACGCTTCTACAGCCACGGCGGCGTCGACATCGCGTCGACCCTGCGCGCTGCGGCGGGCAACGCGCTCGAGACCAGCGCCAGCGGTGCGTCGACCATCTCGATGCAGTACGTGCGCAACATCCAGGTGCAGAAGGCCGAGTCCATCCAGGACGAGGCCCAGCGCGACGCCGCCTACGAGGAGGCGACGAAGACGAGCATCGACCGCAAGCTGAAGGAGATCAAGCTCGCGATCGGCCTCGAGAAGGAGTACTCGAAAGACGACATCCTCCTCGGCTACCTCAACATCGCCCCGTTCGGTGGCCGTGTCTACGGCATCCAGTCGGCGGCTCAGTACTACTTCGGGGTGAACGCCTCCGACCTCACGCTCGCCCAGGCCGCGAGCCTCATCGCCACGGTGAACGAGCCCAACGGCCTGCGCATCGACGACCCCGACAACATCGCCGACAACCAGGCACGTCGCGACAAGGACGTGCTGGCGTCGATGCTCAAGGAGCACAAGATCACCCAGGCGCAGTACGACGAGGCGATCGCCACCCCGGTGACGCCGAACATCGTGCAGCCCTCCACGGGTTGCCAGACGGCCAACGCCATCGCCGCAGGCTTCTTCTGCGACTACGTGACGCACATCGTGAAGAACGACGAGGCGTTCGGTCCCGACGAAGACACCAGGTGGAACAACTTCAAGACCGGTGGCTACCAGATCTACACCAGCCTCGACGTCGACCTGCAGAACGCGGCGATGGCGGCGATGAACGCGAATGTTCCGAAGGTCGCCGACTTCGACCTCGGCTCGTCGCTCGTCACCGTGCAGCCGGGCACCGGCCGCGTGCTGGCCATGGTGCAGAACAAGGACTTCAGCGACGACCCCGAGGTCACCGCGACGAACCTCGGCGCCAGTGCCATCAACTACAGCACCGACTACACCTACGGCGGTTCGACAGGGTTCCAGGTGGGCTCGACCTACAAGATCTTCACCCTCGCCGAGTGGCTGAAGACCGGTCACTCCCTGGGTGACATCGTCAACGGCTCCCCCGGCACGCTCAACCTGGCGCAGTTCAAAGACAGCTGCACGGGCGGCAACGGCGGCACCTACTCGGTGAAGAACGACGGTGGCTCGAACCCCGGCAACGTGACCGTGCTGAACGCCACCGCGAACTCGGTGAACCTCGCCTACCTCCGCATGGCGCAGAAGCTCGACCAGTGCGAGATCCGCAAGACCGCCGAGGCCTTCGGCGTTCACCGCGCCGACGGCAACCCGCTCGGCGAGAACCCGGCCGACGTGCTGGGCACCAACGAGATCGCTCCGCTCACCATGGCCGCCGCGTTCGCCGCCGTCGCGAACGAGGGCACCTACTGCTCGCCCATTGCGATCGACAAGATCCTCGACGCGGAGGGCAACGAGCTGCCCGTTCCCACCTCGACCTGCTCGCAGGCCGTGGCCCCGAACATCGCGGCGACGATGATCACCGCGCTCGAAGCCGTGATCAACAGCGGTACGGCGACGGCATCGAACCCGCGTGACGGCATCCCGCACTTCGGCAAGACCGGTACCACCGACTCCGAGAAGGACACCTGGTTCGTCGGCGCCTCGACCGAGCTCGCCACCGCGGTCTGGGTGGGCAACGTCGTGGGCACGGTCTCGATCCGCAACACCTCCATCGACGGCCAGAGCGGCGGCAACGTCAGGCACAGCATCTGGAAGCAGTTCATGACCGATGCCGACGGCAAGTACGGGGGCACCGAGTTCCCGACCGCCGACAACACCCTGGTCAACGGCGTGCAGGTGCAGATCCCGAACCTCACCGGTATGTCGATCGACGCGGCGCGGGCTGCTCTCACGGCAGCGGGCTTCGACTTCGATGACGGCGGAGTCGTCGACTCGACGGCGAAGGCCGGCACGGTCGACAGCAGCTCGCCGAGCGGCACCGCCACCAAGGGTTCGACGGTCACCGTGTACACCTCGAACGGTGAGCTGCGCACGGTTCCGAACCTCGTGGGCCTCAGCCCCGATGCGGCGAAGTCCGCCGTGGCGGCAGCCGGCATCGACCCCTCGCAGGTGGTCTTCAACGGCCCCTCGAGCGGCAACGCCAAGGTGACGGGTTCGTCTCCGAGTTCGGGTGAGCCGATCCGCTTCGGCACCGACAAGCTGAGAATCACCACGAAGGCCGGCTGAGGGTGAACTCTCTCGCGCGGGCCACCGCGGGCACCCTCGGGGCCGTCGCGGTGGCCGGCGCCGCCTGTGTCGCGTACGGGACGTTCATCGAACGCAAGCAGTACACCCTGCGCACGGCGAGCATCCCTGTGCTGCCGAAAGGCGCCCCCGACATCAGGGTGCTGCACCTCTCCGACCTGCACATGGCGCCGTGGCAGACCGACAAGCAGCAGTGGGTGCGCGATCTCGCGGCACTCGACCCGCATCTCGTCGTCGACACCGGCGACAACCTGGGCCACCGCGACGGACTCACCGGCCTGCGCGCCGCGCTCGACGTCTTCGCGGGCGTGCCCGGCGTCTATGTGAACGGGTCGAACGACTACTGGGGTCCGTCGTTCAAGAACCCCCTGCGCTATTTCATGGGCCCGTCGAAGCACGCCCACGCGGCCGAGCGCCTCGACACGGATGCTCTTGAGCACTACCTCGATTCGCTCGGCTGGAAGAGCCTCAACAACGCCGCGGCCACCACCGAGGTGGAGGGCACCATCATCGACTTCTTCGGGGTGAACGACCCGCACCGCGGCTACGACCGCCTCGACCGGATCCCCGGAGCCCTCGATGAGCTGCGCGAAGACGACGACCGCGGCCCGCGTCTTCTGATGGGGGTGGCCCACGCGCCCTACCAGTACGTGCTGAACTCCTTCGTCACCCACGGCGCCGAGGTGGTGTTCGCCGGGCACACGCACGGCGGGCAGGTCTGCATTCCGGGCTACGGCGCGATCGTCACCAACTGCGACATCCCGCGCCGCCAGGTGAAGGGTCTGAGCCTGTGGCGGCACGGCTTCCACAGCGCCTACCTCAACGTCTCGGCCGGTCTCGGCACGTCGATCTACTCGCCGTTCCGCTTCGCCTGCAAACCCGAGGCGACCCTCCTCACCCTCACCGCCAAGGGTTGACGGAGGCGACGGATGCTCGCGGTCTCGCCGTCCGGATTTATCAGCTATCCTTGTTGAGGCCTCAGCCGCGGTTCTCCGCGGCGATCCACTCGGGGTGTGGCGCAGCTTGGTAGCGCGCCTCGTTCGGGACGAGGAGGTCGTGGGTTCGAATCCCGCCACCCCGACAGAGGAAGCCGGGCGGAGACAGCGTCTCCGCCCGGCTTCTGCGTGCCGGCTGCGAATGCGCTGCGACGCGCCGAAGCGTTGCGAGCGGTGCGGGCCGCTCCGTCGTACTCTCTCAGCTAGAGACGCCAACCCGAATGTGGCGACATCCGTGTGACGAGGAGGTCATGATGGAGCTCGTAGCTATCGCAGTGATCGTAGGAACCACCTGGCTCGTGAGCGCCACCGGATTCGCCTTCGTCATAGGCCGTTCGATCAAGCTGCGCGACCGCGTGCGGTGATCGGTCGATCCGGCCCAGGGTGGGGTTGCCGCTCCGCACCCCCGGGGGCAGGGTTGACGACATGAAAAGTGTCTCCTACGCCGGCCTGACCTTCGAGACGGCCGACGAGATCGCCGACGCGCTGCTGCAGCTCGCCGCCGCGCTGGGCGCGAACGAGCGATCGGAGACCGTCGACATCCCCGTGGTGGAGAACAACGGCGATCTGGCATCGGTGCAGCTCGTGATCGGCCCGGCGAGCCAATTCATCTCGAAGCGGGTGACGTCACCCTACGACGACCCGTCGAACGCCGAGGTCGTGGAGCACCTGCGCTACCGCACGCGACTGCTCGACCTGCCGAGGGCCGCGGCCATCAGCGACACCGAGATCGAGCGCCTCGACTTCGACTCCCCCTCCTGACCCGACCGGCCTGATCTGCCCGCGTCGATGCCCCGCGCACCCCATCGCGCAGGGCGTCACACCCGTCCGAGCACCCCGTTCGACTCCTCGAGGTAGCAGGCTCCGCAGAGCGACTCGTACGTCACGTCTTCCCCGTCGATGGCGACCTGGGCGCCGTCGAAGACGTAGCGGTCTCCGATGCGTCGGGCGTTGAAGATCGCCTTGCGGCCGCAGCGGCAGATGGTCTTCAGTTCTTCGAGGCTGTGCGCGACCTCGAGCAGACGGATGCTGCCAGGGAACCCTTCGGTCTGGAAGTCGCTGCGGATTCCGTACGCCATCACGGGAACACCGTCGAGGATGGCGATGCGGAGGGCGTCGTCGACCTGCGCCGGGGTGAGGAACTGGGCCTCGTCGATGAGGAGGCAGCTCACATCGTGCCCGGTGGTCTCGAGTTCGCGCCGGCGGAGCGCGGCGAACTCGGCGCGCAGCTCCGTGTCGAGCCCGATGAGAAAGTCGGCGTCGCGCGTGACACCGAGCCGCGAGACGATGCGACGGTCACCCTTGGTGTCGATGGAGGGTTTGGCGATGAGTACGGTCTGGCCGCGCTCTTCGTAGTTGTAGGCGGCCTGGAGCATGGCCGTGCTCTTGCCGCTGTTCATCGCCCCGAACCGGAAATACAGTTTCGCCACCCGTTCACCCTAAACCCCGGCGCGAAGGGCAGAACCAGCCCCGGGCACCGGGCCCCGGCGACACCGGAGGGGTGAGTCGCGGGGTGAACCTTGCCGGTGAGGTCGCGGGTCGGTGGAGTGGGGCACGACGATGGAGGCATCGGTCGAACCGATGTCGACCGGCACCGAGAATCCCCACTCCGCCGGTCACGCGGTCGGCCTCGCGAATCCCCGTAGCGAGGCCGACCGCCCTGCTCAGAACGCTCAGAACAGCATCGGCTGCGAGTCGCCCACCGGGCCGAACGTGGGCAGGCCCGGTTTGTCGGCGCGACCGGGCGGCAGGAGGCCGCCGATCGACGACTCCCGCCCCTCGGCCAGCCGATGCTTGCGCAGCAACGGCCGCATCCGCTCGCCGAGCCACGAGCGGTACTCCGCCGGCGCGTACACCGATGTGCCGTACAGACGCGAGTACGCCGGCAGCAGTTCGGGGTGCTCGCGGCCGAGCCAGGCGAGGAACCACTGCTTCACTCCGGGCTTCAGGTACAGGGTCGAGTACACCACGCTGTCGGCGCCCGAGGCGGCGACGAGCCCCAGGGCGTGGTCGAGCTGATCGATGCCGTCGGTGAGCAGCGGAAGGATCGGCATCATGAACACCTGGCACGGGAGCCCCCGCTCGCGCGCCGCCGCCACCGTGGCGAGACGCGCCTTGGCGGTCGGCGTGCCCGGCTCGATCGACTGCTGCAGCTCGTCGTCGTAGACGGCGATCGACATGGCGAGCCCCACCGGTACGACGGCTGCGGCCTGCTCGATGAAGTCGAGGTCGCGGCGCATCAGCGACCCCTTCGTGAGCACAGTGAAGGGCGTGCCCGAGTGGGCGAGCGCCTCGATGATCGAGGGCATGAGCGCGTAGCGCCCCTCCGCCCGCTGGTACGGATCGGTGTTGGTGCCGAGCGCAACCGGGTTCCGCTGCCACGACGGCTTCGACAGCTCTTTGCGCAGCACTTCGGCCACGTTCACCTTCACCACGATCTGCTGATCGAAGTCGGCCCCGCCGTCGAACTCGAGGTACTCGTGGGTGGGGCGGGCGAAGCAGTAGACGCAGGCGTGCGAGCATCCGCGATAGGGGTTGATAGTCCACGCGAAGGGCATCGCCTTCGATGTGCCCGGCACGTGGTTGAGCGCGCTCTTGGCGAGCACCTCGTGAAAGGTGATGCCCGCGAACTCCGGCGTCTGCACCGACCGCACCAGCCCGCTCACGGCGGCGAGGCCGGGCAGCGTCGACGTGTCTTCGGCCGTGAGTGTCTGTGTCGCCCATCTCATCGCCTCATTCGAACATAGTTTCGAATATCGGTCAAGCTTCGACGACGCGTGGCTCGGCGGGCGCCGTCACGCGTCGTCGTCGGCGTACTCGCGGAGAAGGGCGTGTTCGCGATCGCGGCCCGGGTAGAACAGCACCGCCACGGCGGCGCCCACGACCATGAAGGCCATCCCGGTGAGGTAGGCCCAGTCGGCGCCGCTGAGGAACGACTCCCTCGCGGCCTTCACGATGCCGTCGGAGTACTGCGGGTACTGCGCGGCGATGGCGATGGCGCCGTCGAACGACTTGAGCAGCTGCGTCTGGATGCTGCCCGAGATCTCACTCCGAACTGCTGCGGGCGCAGCGGCGATGGAGGAGGCGATCGCCGACGCGTACCCCGCCGTGAGGATGGCGCCGAGCACCGACTGCATCACCGACCCGCCGAGGTCGCGCTGCAGGTCGGAGGTGCCCGAGGCCATGCCCGCCTTCAGCACCGGCACGGAGTCGGTGAGCGATCGCGAGGCCGGCGGGCCGGCCAGCCCGACGCCGAGACCGATGAACGCGTAGCCCACCGTCACGGGGAGGTAGCCGGCGCCCACGTCCCAGAACAGGTACATCACCACGAAGGCGAGGAGGCAGCAGGCGAAGCCGGCCAGCAGCACCAGCCGCGAACCCAGGCGTGGCACCAGCCGGCTCGACACCGGCGAGGCGAGCGTCATCGTCACGGCGGCGGGAAGGATGGACGCCCCCGCCTCCAGCGCCGAGTAGCCCAGCACGTTCTGCAGGAAGAGCTGCCCCACGTACATGGCGCCCATGAGCGACCCGAACACGACGGTTCCCGCCACGGCGGCCACCCAGAAGGTGCGCCGCCCCGCCACCCTCAGGTCGTAGAGCGGATTCGGCGCACGCCGCTGACGCAGCACGAACCCCACCCCTGCGAGCACGGCGACCGAGCCGAGCACGATCGAGAACAGCTGGGCTCCCGGCACCGCCGCGAAGTTGATGGCGAGCACGAGCGAGGCGACGAGCAGCACCGACAGCACCCCGCCGAGGTTGTCGACGGGCTCGGTGCCCTCGTTCACCTTCGCGGGCACGACCACCACCACGAGCACGAGCGTCAGCGCGGCGAGCGGAGGCGTCATGAGGAACACCGAGTGCCAGTCGAAGACGCTCAACAGGAAGCCGGATGCGAGGGGCCCGAGAGCGCTGATGGCTCCGCCGAGACCCGACCACAGGGCGATCGCGGCGATGCGCTTGCGTCCGCTCCACAGCGCGGCGATGAGCGCCAGCGTTGTGGGGTAGGCCATGCCTGCGGCGACGCCCCCCACCGCGCGTGCGGCGAAGAGCACCTCGATCGAGGGGGCGAAGGCGGCGAGCAGGGCGGCCGGGATGCTCAGTGCCAGACCCAGCACGAGCATCCGTTTGCGACCGTATCGGTCGCCCACCGCGCCGAGGTAGAGCACCGAGCCGGCGAGCCCGAGTGAGAAGCCGACCGCGACGAGGTTGAGCGCGGTCTGCGAGGCGTCGAACGTCTTGCCGATCGAGGGCAGTGCGACGTTCGCCACGGAGAGGTTGAGGTTGGCGACGCCCGAGGCGAGGATGAGCGCCGTGAGCACGAGGCCTCCTCGAGCTGGGGAGCGACCCGCATCGATGCCCGCGGAGGGCACGGTCGGCGCGCTCATCAGGCCTCGTAGAGCTCGAGCGGGAGGCCGTCGGGGTCGGCGAAGAACATCATGGCCTTGCCGGTGTGCGGGTCGACGCGGAGCTCCTCGCAGGCGACGCCCTTGCCGAGCAGCTCCGCCCGCGCATCGGCCACAGAGTCGACCTCGAACGCGAGGTGGCGGAGACCGAGGGCCTCGGGGCGCGTGGGCCTCGCGGGCGGGTCGGGGAAGGAGAACAGCTCGATGAGGTACTGGCCGTTCAGGGCGAGGTCCCCCATCCACGAGTCGCGCTCGGCGCGGTAGACCTCGCTGAGCAGCGTGCACCCGAGCACGTCGAGGTAGAAGGCCTTCGAGCGCTCGTAGTCGCTCGCGATCACCGCGATGTGGTGCACACGATTCAGCTTCATGAGCACATCTTGGCAGTCGCCCGGGCAAAAATTTAGCGGGATGAGAGGACCCGATACTCTCATCCCGCAAGGAAACGCCAACAGGCCGACCGCGTTGAGCCGTTACCCTTACGACCGCGATCGAGCCCGCACTCGGCGTGCCCGTTGGCCTCACATTACACTGTCACACCACTCACAGACACGGGATTGTCAGGCCGGTCACCCCCGTGAGAAGGTGAATGCCCCCAAAGGGGGCTGGACACCGTTGTCATGGTGCGGAATTCCCCACCTGGCGCGATTGATTGCCTGAACGCAACATTTCTTCTTCTCGTAACATTCGGCGTGTCGGAACCGGATATGGTCGCTCTCATGAATGAGATCGTGCTCCATCGCAAGACAGACACCATCGCCATTCTCATCGGGGAGAACGACGATCCGCAGACCGCGACGCCCCTGGCGACGGTCTACCGGATGAAGGACGGGTGGCACATGAAGCTCACCCACCGCCACGACCGCTTCGCCTGGTCGGGCCCGTTCGCCGAGCCCGATGAGGCCGTCGATCGCTACACGCCCGCCGACGTCACGGGGCCGCTGCAGCGCATCGCGGTGTGAGAGAGGCGGTGCGACGGGCGGCACGGACGCTCGGTGTGCACCCGCCCTTCGCCCCCGTCAGGCGGTGAGGGCGATGTACTTCTCCTCGAGGAACTCGAGGATGCCTTCGCTCGACCCCTCCCTGCCCAGTCCGCTCTGCTTCACGCCGCCGAACGGGGCCGCCGGGTCGCTCACGACGCCGCGATTCACCGCGACCATGCCGGCCTCGAGCCGGCGCGCCACGGCGATCGCCTCCCGCTCTTCGCCGAACACATAGGCCATCAGCCCGAACTCGGTGTCGTTCGCCATGTCGACCGCCTGGTCGACGTCGTCATAGCGCACGACGGCGGTGACAGGGCCGAAGATCTCCTGCCCCGTGATCGTGGAGCCGTGCCGCACGCCCGTGAGAAGCGTCGCGTCGTAGAAAGCCCCCTCCTCCGAGCTGCTCCCACCCTGCACCACGCTGGCGCCCTCGCTCACGGCGACGTCGACGAGCGCTGCGACCTTGTCGCGCTCCTTCACCGACACCAGCGCTCCGAGTTCGTTGCTGCGGTCGAGCCCGGGGCCTGTGCGCACCTCGGCGAGCGCTGAGCGCATCCGTTCGACGAAGGCGTCGTGGAGGCTCGAGTGCACGTAGAAGCGGTTCGCCGCGGTGCAGGCGGAGCCGCCGTTGCGCATCTTCGCGAACAGCGACTCGCGCACGGTGAGATCGAGGTCGGCTCCCGGCAGCACGATGACGGGCGCGTTGCCGCCGAGCTCCATCGACGCGCTCACGACGGTGTCGGCGCAGGCGTGGAGCAGTTCGCGCCCCACCTCGGTCGACCCGGTGAAGGAGAGCTTGCGCACGGCGGGGTGGGCCAGCATCTCGGCGACCACGGGCCCCGTGTTCACCGGGGTGACGAGGTTCACGACCCCGGCAGGCACACCCACCCGACGCAGAACGTCGACGACGTAGGCCGCGGTGAGGGGTGTCTCGCGTGCGGGCTTCAGGATGACCGTGCACCCTGCCGCGAGCGCCGGCGCGAGCTTGCGCGTGGCCATCGCCGCCGGAAAGTTCCAGGGCGTGATGAGCAGCGACACCCCGATGGGCTGCCGGTCGACGACGATGCGCTTGTCGCCCGCGGGCGACAGCCGGTACTCGCCTGGGATGCGCACGGCCTCCTCGGCGAACCAACGGAAGAACTCCTTGGCGTAGTTCGCCTCGCCGATCGCATCGGCGTACGACTTGCCGTTCTCCCTGATCATGATCTCGGCGAACAGCTCCACCTCCTCGGTGAGCACCTCGTAGGCAGCGCGGAGCAGCTCGCTCCGGCGCCGGGGCGGGGTCGCCGCCCACCCGTCCTGGGCAGCTGCGGCGGCGTCGATCGCGGCGAGGCAGTCGTCGGGGGTGGCGACGGCGAAGTCGGCGATCGTGCTGCCGTCGCTCGGGTCGACGACGGGGAAGGTGCGGCCCTCCCTCCCTTGCCGCCACTCGCCGTCGATGAAGAGCTCGGCGACGAGGGGGACGGATGCGCAGGGCTTCCCGGACGCGCCCGCCTCGGCGGTCGAAGTGGATGCGGTGGTGACGGTCACGAGAGATTTCCCTTTCCGCGGCCCGGCCTGGCCGAGGCTGCGATGAGACTGCGGTCGCCGGCGTGGGCGGCCTCGAGGATGGTGAGGAGGGTGCCGGGCTCCGAGCCGACCGGCGAGATGGCGAGGAGCCTCGCCGAACCCTGCGCGAGCTCGGCGATGTGCGGCAACTGGTCGTGTGTGATGCCGATCTCGGCCAGGTTCGCCGGGATCCCGATGGTGCGGCAGAGCTCGGCGACCCGGTCGACGGCGTCTTGCGCGGCGACCCAGGTGTCGTCGGCGCGACCGCCGAGCGCAAGGTCGAGCTCGGCGAGGCGCTCGGGAACGGCGGGCACGCAGGCCTGCAGCACGTAGGGGATCATGAGCCCGGTGCCGAGACCGTGCGGCGTCTTGGTGAGCGCGCCGATGGGGTACTGCAGCGCGTGCGAGAGGTGCGTTCCGGTGGGCCCGAACGACATCCCCGCCAGCAGGCTGCCGTACGCGACCTGCTCCCGCGCCTCCCGGTCGGAGCCGTCGGCGACGGCTCGCGCGAGGTACGGTGCGATCCGGCGCACCGCCTCGAGCGCGAGCTGGTCGGCGAAGAGGTTGCTGCCCGTGAAGACGGGGAGTCCTCCACTCCAATCGAGGGGAAGAGGTGCGGCGGTGTACGACTCCAGGGCGTGCACGAGTGCGTCGATGCCGGCATACGCGGTGACCGAGGGAGGTGCGCCGAGGGTGAGCTCCGGGTCGACAACGGCTGCGGCCGGAACGAGGTGCGGGCTCGAGATGCCGAGCTTCATCTCGCGTTGCGGGTCGGAGACGACGGCCACGGGAGTGACCTCCGAGCCCGTGCCCGCCGTCGTGGGCACCGCCACGACGGGCAGCACCGGCCCGGGCACGCGGTTCTCGCCGTAGTAGTCGGCGAGCGTGCCGCCGTGCGTCACGAGCAGCGCGATGAGCTTCGCCGCGTCGAGCGAGCTGCCTCCGCCGTAGGCGAGCACGACGTCGGGGGCATCGCCGACAGCGGCGGCTCCGGATGCGGTGAGCGAGTCGACCGGGAGCTCCGGCGACACCTCGCTGTGCACCGTCACCGTGAGTCCTGCTGCGCGGGCCCGCGTGACGAGTCGCACGAACTCCGGGGAATCGGCCAGGAAGGGATCGACCACGGCGAACACCCGCGAGCCGTGCTCGGCGAGCAGGGCCGGAACCTGGTCGCGCACCCCGTATCCCACGTGGATGCGCGAGGGCAGCCGCAGCGTGCCCGTCGGGGCGAGGTGGGGCGTCGTGGCCTGTCGCTCAGGCACTGAAGCCTCCGTCGACGGGCAGCACGACGCCGCTGATGTGACTGGCGAGATCGCTCAGCAGCCAGGCCGCCGCCTCGCCCACCTCTGCGCCGGTGCCGACCTTCCGCAGCGGGGTCGCCGCGACGCGCGCCTCGACCCCGCCGGGGATGGCGACCCGTGTCTGCTGGAGCATCGGCGTCTCGGTGGGCCCCGGTGCGAGCGCGTTGATGCGCACGCCGAGCGGGCCGTTGTCGTGAGCCGCGGTGCGGGTGAGACCGATCACCGCGTGCTTCGTCGCCTGGTAGGCCCCCATTCCCGAGCTCCCCCGCAACCCTCCGATGCTGCTCACGTTGACGATGGAACCGGCCCCGGCCGCCCGCATCACGCGCAGCTCCTCGCGCAGGCACAACCACACGCCTTTCACGTTGACGGCCAGGATGCGGTCGAACTCGTCTTCGCTCACCTCGTCGAGCCGGCCCGCTTGGGTGAGGCCCGCGTTGTTGAAGGCGCCGTCGAGGCGCCCGAATCGCGCGACGGTCTCGTCGACGACTCGGGCGACATCGGCGCCGACGCTGATGTCGCCGGTGGCGTAGTGGGCCGTGTGCCCGTCGGCGGCGAGCGCCTCGGCCACCTCCCGCAACGGCCCCTCGGAGCGGGCGACGAGCATGACGCTGGCGCCGTGCTCGGCGAACACCCGGGCAGCATCCGCCCCGATGCCCGCGCTCGCCCCGACCACCAGCACGACCTTGTCGTGCAGGAGCCCTGCGCGGCTGCTGTCGGTCATCTCTTCCTCCTCGAATCGACTGTTCTGATTCTCATGCGTTCTCCTGGATCGTGGCGGTCACCGAGCGTGCCGCTCGCACCGCCGCCGTAGCGGCCCCGCCGAGCAGACTCGCGTCGTTGCTCAGCATCGTGAAATCGAAACCGGCGTCGATCGACGCTCGCACAGCGTCCGTCGTCGCGCCTCCCGCGTTGCCCACGGGCACCCCCCTGGCGTGCGAGGCCTCGACCGCGCCGGCGATGAGCTGCACCACGTGGGGATCGCTCTCGGGGAGGCCCTCGCTCACCGAGAGGTCGGCGGCGCCCACGAGCAGAGCGTCGACCCCGGCGACCGCCGCGATCTCTCCAGCCGCCCGCGCAGCTGCGGCGCTCTCGATCTGGGCGATGAGCACCACCTCGTCGCCGAAACGCAGGTACTCCTCGCGGGGCACCGCACCCCACGCCCCGGCACGGCTGGTGCTGCCGACCCCGCGGGTTCCTGCGGGCGGGAAGCGCACGGCGGCGGCCGCGGCCCGCGCCTCCTCCGCCGAGTCGACGTGCGGCAGCATGATTCCCTCGGCGCCCGCGTCGAGCATCCGCTGCACGAGGCCGCCCGCGAGCGACGGCACGCGCACGATCGGCGACATGCCCGCGAGCAGGGCGACGCCGATCTGGCGCGACGCCGACTCGGCACTCATCGCCGAGTGCTCGAGGTCGATGACCACGAAGTCGAAGCCTGCGAGCGCCAGCAGCTCGATGGTCTCCTGTGCGGGAATCTTCGACCAGGTGCCGAGCGGCGGCCCCGAGGGGCGCGCGAGCGCGGTGCGGAAGAGACTCGTGCGGCGGCCCGACCCGATCATGCTGCCGGGTAGTCGTCGGCGTTCAGCACCCAGCCCGAGGCCGAGAAGTCGTGACGCGGGGGCGAGAAGATGTCGAGCAGCTGCTGGTGCTCCCCCACGCCCTGCGTGGTGTGCACGGTGGGCGGCGGGATGATGCAGATCGACGGGGTGCCGATCTCACGGTGCTCGTCGTCGCGCCAGCTCGCCGAGTTGGGCCCCCACGGGTAGCGGATGTGGTGGACGAACGTTCCCTTCACGCCGAACGAGATCTGCTCGAAGTCGTCGTGGTGGTGCGGCGAGAGCTTGTGGGCGTCGCGCGGCCCGGGTTCCTCGGCGAGGAAGTTCACCATGAGCGTCGTGGTGCGGAAGATGCGGCCGAATCGCCCCTCGGCGATCGGGGTGTCGGCGAGCCGGTACACCCGCAGCGCGAAGCCGCCCACCGGGTCGGGCCACGGCTCGAGCGGGGCCGCGCGAAGATCGGGCGAGTCGTAGGCGGCGGCGTTCAGCGCGCTGGTGCGCAGCCCCTCGTCGACCGTCGAGAACACGCGGATGACGGGCCCGTCGGCGAGCACCTCGATGGTGCTCGCGCCGGGCGGCACCACCACGAAGGCCTCCTCGTCGACCTCGACGGAGGAGGCGGAGGATCCGGATGCGCCGGCAGAGGCACCCGCGGTCACGCGCAGCGGCGCGCTGTCGGAGTACATCAGCACCGCGTACTCGTCGGGCTGGTCGTCGCGCGCGAACTCCTCGCCGGCCTTTGCCTCGGAGTAGGCGATGACGAGGTTGGCGGCGCGCGCGATCCAGGTGCGGCTGCCGAGGTCGCTCACCTCGCTCGGCTCCTGGTCGCGGAACGCGATCCACTGCGACGGCTTGATGGGAGTCGATGCGTCGATCCCCTCGCGCACGGGCGCCGGAGCGGTGGCGAGGCGGGAACGGATGTCGTCTTTGGCATACATGGTCATTGCGGTGTCCTCACGGGGTCGGAAGGGAGACGCGCTCGGCTCCCTTGAGTGCGAGCATGCGGCGGGCGTCGTCGGGGGTGGCGATCTGCCGGCCGAGGTCTTCGACGACGGCACGCATCTTCACCACCTGCTGGGCGTTGCTCGTGGCGAGCTCGCCCTTGCCGATCCACAGGCTGTCTTCGAGCCCCACCCGCACGTGGCCGCCGAGCCATGCCGAGTGAGTGGCGAACTGCATCTGCGCCCGCCCGGCGGCGAACGCCGAGAACGAGTAGTCGCCGCCGAACAGCTTGTCGGCGACCGCCACCATGTGGGTGAGGTTCTCGTGATGGGCTCCGATCCCGCCCAGGATGCCGAACACGCCTTGAATGAGGAACGGGGGCTTCGCGAGGCCCCGCTCGGCGAAGTGGGCGAGCGTGTAGAGGTGCCCGATGTCGTAGCACTCGTACTCGAACCGCGTGCCGAGGCCCTCGCCGAGCTCGCGCAGCGTGTGCTCGATGCGCTCGAAGGAGTTGATGAACGGCTGCGAGTAGGTGTTCAGCACGTACTGCTTCTCCCAGTCGTGCTTCCACTCGGTCACCTTGTCGGCGATCCCCGAATAGACGAAGTTCATCGACCCCATGTTGAGCGAGGCCAATTCGGGTGCGAAGCGCAGCGCCCCGGCGAGCCGCTCCTCCATGGTCATCGCCGACGAGCCGCCCGTCGTGATGTTGATCACCGCATCCGTCTCATCGAGGATGCGCGGCACGATCTCTTCGTACACCTCGGCCTGCCAGGCGGGCCGGCCATCGGGGTGCCGCGCGTGCAGGTGGATGATCGCCGACCCCGCCGCCACCGCGTCGAGCGCCGAGGTCACGATCTCGTCGGGGGTGACGGGCAGGTGGTCGCTCTGCGAGGGCACGTTCACCGACCCGGTGATGGCCGTGCTGATGATCACCTTCTCGGCGGTGCGCATCAGGCCGACTCCTCGAGGCCGAGGAGGAAGGCGGTGTTGCGGCAGATCATCTGCCGCACGTCCTTCTCCTTCACCCCGTGGTCGAGCAGCTGCTGGATGACGTAGATGTAGCCGTCGACCGGCAACGGGTTGGTCTTCTGCCCGAGGTCGGAGTCGATGACGGTGCGCTCGGGGCCGACCCGCTCGATCCAGTCGACGAGCTGCTGGATGGGGAAGCCGGGCGCGGGCACCGCCGGGTGGTACATCGACATCTCGTGCTCGACATACGCGCCGTAGCGCAGCATCTCCTCCACGTCGCCCTCCGAGGCGTTGACGATGAAGTCGGGGTGGTGCAGCAGCAGACGGCGCACGCCGTTCTCCTGGGCAGTGGCGAAGAGGGCCTTCATCGAGTCGGCGTCGAGGTGGCCGCCCGAGAGCATGATCCCCGCCTCGGCCACCAGCTGGGTGACCCGCACGGCCTCGGGCGAGACGGTGCCGTCTTCGGCCCAGATCGTCTCCTCCTTCTCCTCGAGGTTCGAGCCCGCGGTGGGGAAGCCGTCGTCATGGCTGTGGGCACGGATGTGCTGACCCGCCGAGACCGTCGGCCCCCACACGGCACGGCCGCCCATCTGGATGGCGACGGCGACCGCCGAGGGATTCACCCCGCCCACCTCGGAGTTGAGTGCGACGCCGCCGAAGGCGGGGGTGGGAGCGTCTTTCAGCAGCTCCTTCATCGCCAGCAGGTCCATCACGGTGTTGTGGTGGTGCGACTTGATGAGGATGGCCCGCATGTTGATGCGAGCCGCGTCGTACGAGGCCTCGACGTGGTCGAGTCGGCGGGGGAAGGGGCTCGGCCCGGAGTGCACGTGAAGGTCGACAGCGCCGTCGAGCACCTTGAGCAGGGCGGGTGAGGGGATGGGCGAGTCTCGGGTGTCGAGCATCCGTGAACCTCCTTGTTCGTATAGTGGGATTGGCGTTCACGATATGCACTTTTTGCGGGAATGTCCAGCCAGATCCGCTGAATGACGCACTTTCGGGCAGGTCGCAGGTGTTCGTCATACGGATTTGGGAATTGCATTATGAACATTTGCTTGCTTTACTGAGTGCGGCAGCACAGCCCGACCCTCGAGGAGGAGGTGACGATGAACGGCACGACCGACCAGGCGCACGAGCCTGAACCCGTGGTCTCGATCCACGACGTCGATCGCGGAGGCATCCAGTCGATCGAGCGGGCTGCGATGGTGCTCGCACTGTTCGACCAGAACACCCGGGTGCTCTCCCCCGCCCTGGTGTCGGAGCGCCTCGGCCTCAACCGCACCACCGCGCACCGTTACCTCGCGTCGCTGCAGGTGTCGGGCTTCTTGAGCAGCAGCTACGGCCCAGGCCCCCTGGTCGATCAGCTCTCCGGCCTGGTGTCGGGGCGCCAGCAGATCCTCTCCCTCGCCCCCACGATGCTGCGCGAGCTCTCCGACCGCACCGGGCTCACCGCTGTGGTGAGCTTCCTCGGCCGCTCAGGTGCCGTCGTGGGCCACGTCGAAGAGGCGGGGGCCGGAACGATCGTGCTCACGGTGCGGGTGGGAACGGTGCTCGAGACGAAGGCCGCGCAGTCGCGGGCCCTGCTCGCGTTCCAGTCAGACCCTGCGGTGGTGGCACGGATGCACGCGGGGCTCGACGCCGACGAGGCCCGTCGCGAGAACGCCGAGCTGGCGAAGGTGCGGCGCGACCGCCTCGCCTGGGCCGACCTCGGCCGGGTGGGCCTGTCGTCGGTCGCGGTTCCCGTGTTCGGCCGACACGAGGTGCAGGCGGCCATGGCCGTGCTCGGCACCACGACCATGCTGCCCTCCTCCGGAGAGTCGGAGGAGCGTGTGGCGATGCTGCGCGAGGCTGCCGAGCAGCTCAGCGCCCAGGTGAACGGATAGACGATGACGACGACCCGAACCTCACGGGCGAGCTGGTTGCTGCTCGTTCCCGCCCTCGGCCTCCTGGCGGTGGTGCTGCTCACGCCGCTCATCCAGAGCTTCTTCCGCAGCATCGGCACCCCCGAGTTCACGCTCGAGCACTACGCGAGCCTGTTCACCGACGGCGTCACCATGACGGTGCTGGGGCGCACGGCGCTCACCGCCGTCATCGTGACCGTGGTCGCGTTCCTCCTCGGCTACCCCTACGCCTACCTCATGACGAGGGTGGGCCCGAGGCTCCGCGGGGTGCTGCTCGTCATCGTGCTCATCCCGTTCTGGACCTCGGTGATGGCTCGCAACTACGCCTGGATCGTGCTGCTGCAGCGCGGCGGCCCGGTGCAGAGCGTGTTCGAGTTCTTCGGCGTCACCGACGTCAGCTTCCAGGGCAGCGTGGTGGGCGTCACCATCGCGATGAGCCAGGTGCTGCTGCCGTTCATGGTGCTCCCCCTGTTCAGCTCGCTCGGCGCCATCGACCGCAAGCTGCTGCTCGCCGCACGCGGCCTCGGCTCCTCACCGCTCGTGGCGTTCTGGAAGGTGTACTGGCCGCTCTCCCGCGGTGGCGTGGTGTCGGGGCTCATCCTCGTGTTCACCCTGAGCCTCGGCTTCTACGTCACCCCCGCCCTGCTCGGCTCGCCGCAGCAGTCGCTCATCGCCCAGCTGCTCGCCCAGCGCACCACGCAGCTGCTCGACTTCGCCGGAGCCGGCGCCCTCGGCATCCTGGTGCTCGTCATCACGCTGGCGCTCGTGGCCTGGGCCAACCGCTTCGGCGGAACCATCTCGGCGCTCGGCGTCGCCAGCACCTCGCAGACGAAGGACCAGTGATGACCGCAACCGTTCCCGCCGCGCGCCGGCCGAGGCGCCGCGACCGTGGAGTCGACCCCATCCCGTGGTGGCTCGTCGTCGTCGGCACGCTCGTGGCGCTGTACTTCATCCTCCCCACGCTCATCGTCATCCCGCTGAGCTTCAGCTCGGCCTCGGCGTTCGAGTTCCCTCCGAAGGACTTCTCGCTGCGCTGGTACGAGAACTTCTTCACCGACCCCATCTGGCTCGGCTCGCTCGGCAACTCGTTCCTCGTGGCGATCCTCGCCGCGCTCATCGCGACGGTCGTCGGCACCGCGGCGGCGGTCGGCCTCAACCGGCTCACCGGGCGTTTCGCCGGCTTCCTCCGCACCCTGCTCATGGTGTCGATGGTCACCCCGGCGATCGTCGTGGCGGTGGCGGTGTACATCTCCTTCCTGCAGTGGCACCTCGTCGGCACCCTGCAGGGCTACGTGCTGGCTCACGCGGCGCTCGGTGTGCCGTTCGTGCTGGTGTCGGTGACCACCGCGCTCGGCGGCTTCGATCCGAAGCTGCTGCGCGCATCCGCGTCGCTCGGCGCCCCGCCGTTCCGCTCGTTCCTCAGGGTGACGATGCCGCTCATCAGCCGCGGCGTGCTCACCGGAGCCATCTTCGCCTTCGTGACCTCGTTCGACGAGGTGGTGATCGCCCTGTTCCTCAGGGCGCCCACGTTCCAGACCCTGCCCGTGCAGATGTACAACAGCGTCACCTTCGAGCTCGACCCCACCATCTCGGCGTCGTCGAGTCTCGTGGTGGTCGTGGTGACAGTCATCTTCCTCGTGCCGCTGCTCATCGGCAGCCGCAAGAAGACCCGTTAGGAGACCCCGTGTCCACCCAGATCAGGCTCACCGAGGTGACCAAGCGCTACGGTTCGGCAGCGCCCGCCGTCGACGCCATCTCGCTCACCATCGAACCGGGCGAGTTCATGACACTGCTCGGCCCGAGCGGCTCGGGCAAGACCACGACGCTCAACCTCATCGCGGGGTTCGAGACGCTCACGAGCGGCACGATCGCACTGAACGGCACCGACGTGGGGCGCCTGCCCCCGCACAAGCGCAACCTCGGCATGCTCTTTCAGAACTACGCGCTCTTCCCGCACATGACGGTGGCCCAGAACGTCGCCTACCCGCTGCGGGAGCGCAAGGTGTCGAAGGCCGAGACCGCACGACGGGTGGCCGAGGTGCTCGAGCTCGTGCAGCTGCCGGGCCGCGACGGCGCCTACCCCTCCGAGCTCTCGGGCGGGCAGCAGCAGCGCGTGGCGCTCGCCCGCGCGATCGTGTTCGACCCGGCGGCGCTGCTGCTCGACGAGCCGCTCGGCGCGCTCGACCGCAACCTGCGGGCTGCGTTGCAGACCGAGATCCGCCGCATCCACCGCGAGGTCGGCTCCACCTTCGTGTTCGTCACGCACGACCAGGAGGAGGCGATGAACCTCTCCGACCGCATCGCGCTGTTCAACGCGGGGCACATCGAGCAGGTGGGCTCGCCGGAGGAGCTCTACCGGGCGCCCGACACACTGTTCACCGCGCGGTTCCTGGGCGACTCGAACGTGTTCGACCTCGGCGGCTCTGGGGGCGGCTCGGCGGGCGGCTCGGGGCTCGGTACCTCGGCGGCCTGGGAGGGGAACACCTGGTCGGTCGACCCCGCCACCGTCACCGCGCATCCGGGGGTCGCCACTCACGCCGCCGTCGTGGTGCGCCCCGAAGACGTGCGCATCGCCGCCTCCCCCGCCGAGGTGCCCTCGGGCGCCAACTGCATCGCCGCCACCGTGCGCGACCTGGAGTACATGGGCGCGTACCGCACGGTCATGCTCGAGCTCTCGCCGACCGGGCCGCTCGGCCGGGCGCGCATCGATGCGCTCGACTCCCCCCTGTCGCTCGGCGACCAGGTCACCGCGTGGTGGCGGCCCGAGCGCCAGCGCATCGTCGCCGCCTGAGCCGCCCCCCACATCCGTTCCACCCTCCCTGCACACCCACACCAGCAAAGGAAAGAATGACAATGACGTCCCGATCCAGAATCCTCACGGCGGGCGCCGGCCTCGTGGCCGCCACCGCCCTCCTCGCCGGCTGCGCCGGCGGCACCCCGGCGAGCACCGGCGCCTCGGGCACCGACTCCGCCTCCAGCGGCGACGCACCCGCCACCATCACCTTCGTCGGCTACGGCGGCGGCGGGCAGGACGCCCAGATCGAGGCGTGGCAGAAGCCGTACACCGAGGCCCACCCGAACATCACCTTCGTGAACACCTCGCCGCCCGACGTGGCGCAGGTGAAGGCGCAGGTGGAGAGCGGCGCCGTGCAGTGGGACGTGATGGCCACGGCCCCGTACGCCGCCCAGCAGAACTGCGACACCCTGTTCGAACCGCTCGACCTGAGCGGCATCGACCAGACCGACCTCGTCGAGGGCACGGTCGGCGAGTGCTACCTCGGCAACTGGATCAACGCCACACCCGTCGCCTACCGCACCGACGCGTTCCCGGCAGGAGAGGGGCCGAAGACGGTCGCCGACTTCTTCGACACCGAGAAGTTCCCCGGCCAGCGCGGCATCGTCACCAACCTGCAGAACGGCATCCTGGAGTACCCGCTGCTCGCCGACGGGGTCGACCCCGACGAGCTCTACCCGCTCGACGTCGACCGGGCGCTCGACAAGCTCGGCGAGATCCGCGACGTCACGACCTTCGCGCCGAACGTGGGGGCGTTGCAGCAGGCGGTCGAGGCCGACCAGGTCGACATGTTCCTGCTGCCCGACTCGCGGCTGGTGCCGCTCCTGCAGGGCGGCATGGACATCACGATCGTGTGGGACGAGACCGTCGCCTCGCTCAACGCCTTCGCCATCCCGAAGGGCGCTCCGAACAAGGATGCGGCCGTCGACTTCATCTCGAGCGTCGTCGAACCGGAGCAGGTTGCGAAGATCTCGGAGCTGCTCGGCGTGGCACCGGTGAACACCGCGGCGAAGCCCGAACTCGACGAGTTCACGAAGCAGGTCGAGGTGTACGGCCCCGCCAACACCGGGGGCACCGTGCTGCAAGACGTCGACTGGTACGCCGAGAACTTCAACGACGTGTCGACGAAGCTCACCACCTGGCTCGCGGGCTGAGAGCGCGGATGTCGGCTCCGGTGGCGCTCGAACTCACCCGCAGCGTTGTTCGCCGGCTGAACTACGCTTCAGTCATGGCGAACACCGACGGCGCGAGTGAGGCATCCGGATCCGACATCCAGGCGGTGGCCCGAGTCGGTCAGATCTGCGCGCTCTTCGGCCCTCACACGGCCGAGCTCACGGCCGCCGACGTCGCCGATCGGCTCGGGCTCAACCGCACCACGGCCTATCGCTACTGCGCGTCGCTCGTGGCAGCAGGCATCCTCGACCGTGGCCCCCGGCGCGGAACGTTCGTGCTGGGAGGGCTCATGCTGCAGCTCGGCATCCACGCCCTCAGCCGCCGTCAGGTGGTGGAGATCGCTCCCCCGCGTCTGGCCTCGCTGAGCGCCGCAGTGCGCATGACGGCGGTGCTCAGCCTGTGGGGTGCGCGGGGGCCTGTGGTGACGCTGGTGGAGGAAGACCGCAGCCGCACCGCTGTGGTGACCGTGCGCGCCGGAGCGCAGCTCGACGCCACGGCGGCCCAGTCGCGGGTGTTCCTCGGGCAGCTCACCGACGAACGGGCGATGGGCTGGATGACCGAGGGCATGACCTCGGCCCAGCGCGCCGAGCTTGAAGCCGCCGTCTACACCGCGCGTCGCGCGGGCTACTGCATCGCCTCCCAGTCGGGAGGGGTGTTCTCCGCGGCAGCCCCCGTGTTCGACGAATTCGGCATCGCCGCCACCGTCGGGCTGCTGGGCGCCGACCCCCAGGCCGACCTCTCCGCGGGGTCGACCATCATCACCGAGCTGCTGAGAACGACCTCAGCGCTCACCGCAGAACTTCGCGGAACGCGAGAGGCACGACCTCATGAGAATTCCGAGCTATGACGAGCTCCTCCAGCGCACACCCTCCGGCTCCAGTTGGGGTGTGTTCGGGCCTGGCGACGAGCTGGGCACCGCCAACTTCCTGACGGCAGAACGGGTCTCGGCCGCGTCGCGCCTCATCCGCACCGGCCGGCGCTTCGGGCTCGACCACCCGGTGACGGCGTTCGAGCCGTACCCCACCGGAACGCGGCGCGCCCTCCGCCACGAGGTGTTCTCGAACAACGAGTGGCACCGCGACGACTGGGTCGACTCCTTCTACCTGCAGTCGTCGTCGCAGATCGACGCGCTGCGCCACATCGGTCACCCCGAGCACGGGTTCTACAACGGCCTCTCGAGCGCCGAGAACTCGCCGGAGTCGGTCGCGCTCGGGGTGCACGCCTACGCCGAGTCGGGTCTCGCCGGCCGCGGCGTGCTGCTCGACCTGCCCCGGTACTTCGCGCGACACGGGCTGCCCTACGATCCGACCGCCACCATCGCGGTCGGCCCCGAGATGCTCGACGAGATGGCTGCCGAGCAGGGGGTGGAGTGGGAGGGCGGTGAGCTGCTCCTGCTGCGCACCGGATGGGCAGAGCAGTACCTCGGGCAGACCGAGGCCGAGCGCGCGCGCATCCCGTGGCGGCGGTCGCCCGGGCTGGCGCAGCGTGAGGAGGTGGTGCGGTGGCTGTGGGACCACCAGATCGCGCTGGTCGCCGCCGACAACCTCGCCGTGGAGGCCGACCCGGTGCTGGAGAGCGACTTCCGCTCGCCCGGCGAGAGGCCGCCCGAGCGCGGGGTCGACCACAGTGGCATGCTGCACCGGCCCCTCATCGCGCTGCTCGGCATGGCGCTCGGCGAGCTGTGGCGGCTCGACGAGCTCGCGGCGGCGTGCGCCGCCGACGGCGTCTGGGAGTTCTTCGTGACCTGCAAGCCGCTCCACCTCATCGGCGGAGTGGGGTCGCCGCCGAACGCGATCGCGATCAAGTGACGGCGATCGGATGCGCGGCTCGCTCGGCGCGTCACGGCCGCAGGTAGACGCCGAGTCGGTGCAGCAGCGCCGCCAACGCCACCCAGAACGCAAGCATCGCGAGCGTGAAGGTGAGCTGCGGCTGCCCGCCGACGGCGATTGCCGCCGCGATCTCGGCAGCCGGGGTGCCCCCTGACGGTGACGACCTCGTGAGCACGCTCATGAGCGCGTGCGATCCGAAGTAGACGAGCAGGCTGTTGCGCCCGAGCGCGACCAGCGGCCAGACCGCGGCGCGCACGCCCCGCCCCACGCGGCGCCGGTCTACCGCGAGGTGCGCCGCCAGCAGGGCGAGGGAGGTGCCTGACGCCACCCAGAGGGCGAACGGCGGCGTCCACAACCTCTTCATGGCGAGCGGATGCACGCCCGCCACCATCTCGGGCACCCAGATCGTGAGGAACCCGGCGAGCGCCGCCCCCGCGGCGAGTCCGATCAGAGGTAGCGCGCTCCGCCCCACTCCCCCGTCGCTGAGTCGCGGGCTGAGCATGAGGTGCCCCGCCGTCGCGCCGGCCGACGCACTCACCAGCGCGCCGAGCAGGGCGACGAGCCCTACTGGGTCGTGCCCCAGCGCACCCTGATGGTAGATGTGCTGCACCCCGAAGACGGCCGGGTCGATGACCCCTGAAGGATTGCAGTCGGGCGTAAGAACCAGCCCCGCGCATCCGCTCGCCCACGCCGAGAGCAGCACGGTGTGGGTCGTCGCGAACGCCGCGGTGACGATGGCCCAGCCCCACCAGGTGCGGGTGATGAGGTGCACGAGGCCCAGCACGGCCACCACCCCGGCGTAGAGCTGGAGCACGCCGGTGAGCCACCAGTCGTCGAGGCTCCAGCTGTCGAGCGCGATCGCGTTGTAGACGAGCCCCGCCGCCAGCAGGATCGCCACCCGTCGCAGCAGCGGCCATGCTCGCACGCGGCGATGCATGGCAAAAGCAAGCCCGCATCCCGACAGCGTCACGAAGACGGGGAACACGACGTCGACCGGATGCACCCCCTCCCACACTGCGTGCCCGAACCACTCCGGCTGGGCCAGCAGCGAGTCGACGGCCACACTCACTACGAGCATCCCCCCGCGCACGACGTCGAGGCTCAGGATGCGGTGGGCGGGCACCCGGCAAGCGTAGCTGACAAATACTCGGATTTGTGGCCGGCGGCCCCCGTGCGCAAGTCGACGATCGTCGTACGCTCGCAGCATGAGACTTCGACTGAAGATCGTCACCGCCTCGGCCGCCGCCGCGCTTCTGGCGGGTGCAGGGCTGGCAGGGTGCACCGCGACTCCCGCACCCCCCGAGACGGTCGCCACCACCCCCTCATCGACCCCGACGCCCACGCCGAGTTCGACGCCGCCTCCCACGCCGACCACGACGCCCAGCGGCACGGCGACGCCCGAGCCGACGGCCGCGGCGCCGTACGACCTCGAGGCCGCCTACGAGGTCTGCGTCGGACTCTCCGAGGAGACCGTCGCGAGCCCCGGCACCTACACGCCGTTCGACCCCGCCGACACCAACCCCATCGCCGAGGAGAAGATCACCACCCCCGTCTCCGACGACCCCGACGCCCTCATGATGCACGTGCACTGGACCGCCGACTCCGGCGACTGGACCAGCGCCTCCTTCTGCTCCATCAGCGGCCCGTTCGACGACCCGACGATCACGCTCGAGCGCGCCAGCAGCAGCAACTGAGAGCTGTCCAAGTCGCTCAACTGCAACTACTTGCCTTAATGGAAACTACATGCCATCCTTGAACCAAGGAAAGGCGGCATCATGCACCCCAGCGACACCATCACACCAGCGGAAGCCCGCGAGCTCCTCGATCGAGCGGAGCGTCTGAGCCGGTCTGCGCACGAGGCGACGCGCTGGCCGTACATCGCGTTCATCCTGGCCCTCGGCGTCGCCACGTCGATGGGTACCTTCGCCATGGCGCTCACCACCGGGCGCGCGTTCGGCCTCGCCTACGTCGGCACGCTGGGCGTGGCGTTCGCGCTGCTGCTGTTCTTCATGATCAGCATCAGGGGCCGCTCGGCGTTCGCCCGCAGCCGGCGGTGGGCCCTCACCATCGCCAGCTGGTCGGTGGCCTACATCGCGGCGATCGCCGTCGTCGCGTGGGCACACGGCTCGGTCGTGCTGGCGGCCATCACCTCGGGGCTCATCCTCGCCGTGGCCCTCGTGAGCGCAGCCCGAGAGGGTCGGCCGTGACCAGCACCGAGCATCACCCCCGCCACCGCCTCGACGAGCTTCTGCAGAACCCCGTGCGCTTCTCGATCGTCGCCGCTCTCGACCGCGCCGGCACCCTCTCGTTCAAAGAGGTGCGCGACGCCGTCGAGATCACCGACTCCGCCCTCAGCAAGCAGGTCTCCTCCCTCGAGGCCGCGGGCTACCTCAAGGTCGGCAAGTCGTTCGCCGGCAAGATGCCCCGCACCTCCCTCACCCTCACCCGCGAGGGCCGCACGGTCTGGCGCACCCACCTCACCACCCTCCGCGAGATCGCCGGCGACGCCATCGACTGAGTCCTGGCCGCGGTCGCGCTCTACTCTGAACCCATGAGCGCACGCGGGCACAGGGTCGTCGGGTGGCTGTTCATCGTGGTCTTCGGCATCGTCGTGGTGCTCATGCTCCTCCTTGGCCGGGTACACAACGGATGGGCGCCGGCCGAGGTGCAGTGCTACCACGGCCCGTTCCCCACGGTTGGTGGGCCCTACTACGAGAACACCGAGGTCTCCGGCGGCGTGAGTCTTTTCCCCCTGGGCATCGACTGCACCTACGACAGCCCCGACGACGCGATCGGCCCGCAGACCGTCCACAACTACCAGCTGGGGCCCACGATCCTGTTCGTCATCGGGATCGCGGGCATCGCCGGTGGCTGCCTGCTCATCGTGCGCGGCCACCTCATCGACCGCCGCTGAGGCATCGCTAGAGTTCGAGCATGAGATCGGTGCTGATGGATGCTCTGGTGTTCACCAACTACGGCCAGTTCGAGATCGTGCAGGCTGCGGAGGGCTTCGACGGTGGCGCCGACCGGTTCTTCGCCGGTCAGGAGAACGGATGGGTCGCCGCCGCCGTTCCGGGAGTGCTCTACCTCCCTCTCGCGCGGTGGGGCGGCGGGTCTTCGGTGAGAGTCGAGCACTGGACGGAGGAACCTCCTCTCGAGGACTGGGAAGACATCGTCGAAGTCTCGACCACCTTCCGTTCGGGCGAGCCGATCGTCTGGATGACCTGGGGCGGAGACGTCGGCGGCACCCTCGATCTCCCCCCGGCCACCTACCGCGTACGCGTCAACGCCCGCGGCCGCGACGCCGGCCACGACGGCGAGTTCGCAGAGGGCATCGTCGACCACTACCTCCTGCAGTTCTGGCCGGCTCCCCCAGCCCCCGATCGAGTACTCAAGACCACGAGCGCCAACGCTGCGTACTGGAACCGCGAGTGGGGCGGAAGACGCCGACAGCATCCCTCCCATGACAGCTGAGGCAGGCCCGCCGAAGAAGGTGCACCGAGCCCCACGGACTTCATGGCCACGCAGACAAATCGTGCTGTTGGCGGTCGCGGCCCTGCTCTTAGCGAGCGCTGCGGCCTTCTTCACCGCGACAGTGGTTCTCATCGATCAGAGCAAGGGTGTGTGGGCGAGCCAAGCTCTCGGCGTTGCAGCATGTCTGTTTGTCGGGGCCGCTAACAGCGCCGTCTGGTGCTGGCGATTGAGCCGCCCGCCCAAGCTGACTGTCACGGCGGTGGCGCGTTGGGTAGCGGTGTTGGCGCTATGCAGCGTCGTCCTTGTGATCTGGGTGGTCGCGCTCCTCTCGAACCTCGTCTACCCCGAGGCCTGGTCTTCCATCTGAAACGTCGACGGCGCCGACCGCGCCGCTGTCGTCAGGCGAACCGTGTCTGACCCCGCGACGAGCCCCCGTAGCTCCGAAGCATGGGCGGCTGAACCGCAATCACACATTTCCCTTCGCGCGATGGCCCCGTCTAGGCTCGGGGCACGCGAGGGGAAGGGTGACGCGATGGCGAGCGTGCATGTGGTGAGGCCGGTCGCACCGCGCACTCAGGCCGATCGGGTGGTGGTTCCCGATGTGGCGAGGGGATTCGCGATCTTCGCCATGCTCGTCGCCCACGCCGTCCCGCTGCTGCCGCAGGTGCCGGGAGCCGTGCGCTTTCTCGAGCGTCAGCTCAACGATGTGGCGTCGCCCCTGTTCGCGTGCGTGATGGGCATGGCGACGGCGATCGTCCTCGCGAAGACTCGTCTCGACCCCCACGGCGTTCGGGCCGTCATCGTGCAGAACGTGATCCGCGGATGCATCCTGGTCGTTCTCGGGGTCTGGTTGCAGACCTGGGGAAGCTGGATCGCCATCATCCTGTCGTTCCTGGGTATCGTCCTGGCCGTCGGCACTCCCCTTCTTCTCCTGCCGACCAAGGCGCTGGTCGCCGTCATCGCGGTCGTCGTTGTCGCCGGCGCACCGCTCAACGCCTTCGTGACGGGAGTCGTGGAGCCGACCATGGCGCTTCCGGGGAGCCTGGGCGCGACCTTCCTCGACTGGGTTTTCCTGAACCCGCACTACCGGGTGACGAACCTCCTGCCGTGGTTCCTGTTCGGCGCCGTCGTGTTTAGGATCGGGTTCTCGTCGCGACGGCTCGCCTGGACCATGCTGATCCTCGCCCCTCTCGCCTGGGGAGGCGACTTCCTCATCCGTCGTCTGTGGTCGGTCCAGCGTGGGCCCTCGGGGAGCTACCTTGACACCCTCCACGACACCGGGCTCGTGCTGGGCGCCCTGGCGGTCATCATGCTGCTCGCAACGGTGCGTGCAGAGGCGCCCGCGCGCTTCATCCGCGACGTGTTCGTGCCCTTCCGGGCGATCGGCACAGTCGCCCTCTCGCTCTACGTTCTGCAGGTGGCGATCGTGGCCTGGCTCGCGAAGAGCGGCACGCTCGTGTTCAGCGAGAACAACTATTCCGCCTGGATTCTCATCGTGCTCGCGGTGCCCGGCGCCGGCATCCTGTGGTGGAGATTTGTCGGCAAGGGGCCGATCGAGTGGGTGATCGGCTTCCTCTCGGGCCGCTACCGTGTCTCGCGCTCGCCCCGGCCGGAGCGCAGCTCGACCCCAGCGTGATCGGGTAGTGTCGTCGTTTCCTATGACGAAATCATCAGCGCCCGTGCTGCGCACCGTCGCGGCCGTGCTGCTCGTGCTCTACGGGCTGGGCGTGGCGTTCGTGGTGTTCTGGCCGTCGCCGGTCGACTCGGCGTCGAGGTCAGATCTGCTGCACCTTATCGCGCAGCTGCACGCCCAGGGTCTCCCGCGCTCGATCGGGTATCAGCAGATCGAGTTCGCCGCCAACGTCGGCATGTTCGTGCCGCTCGGCATCCTCATCGGCCTCGTTCTGGGGCGCCGCTGGTGGTGGCTGGCACTCCTCATCTGCGCCGCCGCGTCGACCTCGATCGAGTTCGTTCAGTACCTGCTCCTCCCCCACCGCTTCGCCACCTACCGCGACGTCGTCGCCAATACTTTCGGCGGCGCCCTCGGCACGGTCGTGGCCGGCGCGGTCTACGCGCTGCGGCGCTAGATCAGTGCCTCTTGCCATACAGCGGCCGGAGCAACTCCCCAAGCTCGACGTCAAAGGCCCGCGCTATCCGGTACCACGATTCGAGGCTGCCCCGCGACGCCGGCTTGTCGGGGTTCCGGCGTGGCTTGCCGCTTTCCATGGACACGAGAGTGGCCCTTCCGACTCCTGAGCGCGCTGCAAGCTGGTCGTAAGACCAGCCTCGCTCGTGACGGATTCGCGCGAGTTCCTCGCGGAGCGCGTCAAAATCCGGTTCCGGCACGGGTCCGTAATCAGTCACTCAGCAAGTGCACCGAAATTACTCATTGGCAGTGTTATGGCTATCCATCACAATTGGATAGCCATAACGAAAGGACTGGAGATGACCTATGTGCCCCGCCGACTGAGCAGCAGCCGCTGTCTCAATTGCGGATTGAGACTCCGGCCCCGGGACCTGATCGCATCCTGGCGAGCATGTTCCGAAGATTGCGCGGACGAGCTGTGGTTCCGACGCCAGGTTGCAGCCACCTAAGGGCCGCCGCGGACGATTGGGGGATCGCCACCACTATTCACCCCCCTTTCGGTGGACTACCGCGCTAACCAATCGTCTGTCACACTTCTCGTATGAGCCAGATATCGAGACGCGCTGTCCTGAGAGCCGGGGCGTGGTCGGCGCCAGTCGTAGCTGTTGCGGTTGCCGCCCCAGCCGCGGTGGCGTCACAGGCGTCCACGGGGTCACTGGCGCTGTCGGAAGAGTATTACAGCACGCAAACCTTCTTCGGCGGCACTTTCCTAGTGACAGGGATGTTCACGCTGAGTACGGGGTCTGCTTACCCGACGGGGGCGGATGTGAGCGTATCCTTCGCGGACCCGCTGCCCCTCACAGTGGACGGCCCGATCTCTGTCGACGCCTCAAATGGGACCCTCAGCTTCACGGTCGTCTTCGAGCCGGTTACACCGCCACAGTACTCTGACACGGTGATGACGGTCAGTGCCCCAGGTTTCTCTGCGGCAACCGCGATCGTTTGGGTGCCAGAACCTGACTAGTTCCAGAATGAGCGCGAAGTGAGCGCATGGCTTCGAGATTTTCATCCATGAAGGCGAACCCGCGATCGACCTTGAGCGAACGGTGAAGTCGATGTTGCCCACGCCGACACAACAGCCGCGCGAATTTCGACTCCGCTGCGGTGCGGGAGGAATAGCGTGGCCTTGTCGGTCCTTTCGTCCGCCTGGCACGGCGCAGCAGCTGCCTGTAGCCTTTCGATCAACGATTGTCGAAGCTGGGGGAATTGATGGGTGAGATCGGACGTCGGACGGTGCTGAGGGCGGCCTGGGCCACGCCGGTCGTGGTGGCTGCTGCCGCTGCGCCGTCTGCTTCTGCGAGCGTGGAGACTCTGACTGCATTCGTGGTGCCGCCTGCGGGAAGGGCTCGGCCAATCTACGTGTACGCGACGACTCCGTCATCAGCAACGCCGGAGAAGATCACCATCGTGATTACGCCGCTGGACGATCCGGACGCCGGATTCTCCTTATCCGAACCTGAAGCACCCGGCTGGGTACTCTCCATGTCTGGGAATGTGGCAGTAGTCGAGACAGTCGCGCCAGTGGCACCGGGATCTACCACGCCGTTTTGGTTCAGCTACGTGCTCCCAGCCGCGGGCGTTTTGGCTGGCATCACAGTGCAGTACCCCGGCTACCCCGACGTGGAGCTGACCGCCATATCGTACGGCGGCGTCTGAGTCTCAGCTTGCTTGCTCGCAGAGCGGGCACCAGGTGCGGCGGACGCCGTCTTCGGCGTACACCATGACAACTCCGTGCGTCTCGCACGGGTGCGCGTTTGTAATCATGAGATCCCCCTCTTTCGATGAGCGCGATCTTACCTCCGGTACGTTTCGTCAAAATGAACGCTTCGAGGGTGCGAATGCGAGTGGGCACGTCTTCGAGATGACCGTGATCCACGCCATTACCGCTTGGACCAAAAATCTAGGAGACACATCCTAGAAGGTCTTAGACGAACGACGCGCGATGTCCGCGTGCGTGTAGGCGCCCTGGGGATTTCGCCCGAGGCGGTCGCGGAGCGCCGCCGCGACGACGTGCCGGAGATGCGCGGGTCGGCCAGCGCGGAGCACACGGCCCCGCAGGGTGTAGGCGTCGAGATAGGCCAGACGCGGAGCCCAAATGGGACGGAGACGACGATTACGGATGCCCGCGGCCGCCGTGAGGTGAAGGAACGCTTGCGTGGTGCCCAGAGCACTCGCCAGGTCGACACCTGGCGAGATCGACGGCAGCGACACTCGTGAGCCGTCAGCAGCCGGAGTGGTCATCGCAACGAGCCCCCGCAGGTCGGAGTACGGCGGGATGTACGGCAGGAACCGCGAGAAGTCGACCTCTGCCTTCGCGACCTCCTCCAGCGGTGCCGTCTTGGAGAGCCCCATGAACCGCTCGAAGGTCCATCTACTCTGCGGGTGGAAGGCCGTGACCTGCGCCGCGAAGCCCACATTGACGACCAGCACGTCCGGGATCCCGAGGCGCCGGGCGGTTCGGGCGATCGTCGTCCCGATCTCCGGATGCGTCGTCTCCGACTCGTCGAACACCAGGGTCGCCCCCTGCATGAACTCGTCGACGTTCTCGACGGTCACGCCGTCGCGGTAGACGTGCACCTGGGCACGGGGGTTGATGGCTCGAACCTCGTCGCGGAACACGTCGGCCTTCGAACGGCCATAGGTCGCGGTCGTCGCCCCGGGCACACGATTGGCGTTCTGAGGCTCGAAGTCTTCAGGGTCGGCGATGCTGAAGCTCGACACACCCATTCGCGCGAGCTTGGTGCCCACCTGGTAGCCGACGCCCCCGACCCCAGCGATGGCGACTCGCGATGAGATCAGCGCCTGCTGCTCGGCTTCGTTCCAGAATCCGAAGTTGCGCGAGAACTCGAGGGAGTCGACGGATCTCATCCGCCCTCGACCACAGCCTCTTCGGTGCGAGCGGTGCGCGGGCTCGAGAACGTCTGGTCGGCTGCAGTGGAAGCATCCGCCATCGCGGCCGCTGCCTCGCGCTGTGCCCGCGACACCCGGCCGAAGTACTCGAGGGAGCCGTCGGCTTCGATGAGCTGGCCGAGAATGGTGGCGTTGCGCTCGGTGATGCGAGCCGCCGACCCGTCGAGGTCGAACTCGACCGGGAGGTTGTAGTCGAGGTAGTGCTCGATGTAGCGGGGCTCACCGATGCGAGAGATGGCGAGCACGCCGGCGAGGTGCCGCTCGAGCCACGGCTCGATGATGGCGAAGGTGCGCCCGACGTCGTGCGCCGTGAAGTAGGAGGACATGAGCGCGAACAGGTGCCACTGCACCAGCTCTTGCATAGCCACGCGCTCATGGCGGGCGATGACGCGCGACACCTCGACGCTGCCGTCGGCGAGCGGGTCGTCGGCGAAGAGCTCGGGGCAGAACTCCTCGACGGGCAGGGGGCGGCTCTCGCCGTCGGCACCCTTGATGATGGTGCGCGCGACTCCCACGATGCGTACGCCCTCGGGGGCGTTCTCGAGCACCGCGAACGTCACCGAGCGTGCGTCGTCTTCGTCGCGATCGAGTCCGTCGTCGGAGAGGTCGGAGGGGTCGAGCTGACCGGTCTGCTCGACGTACACGCGACGGCGGAATTCGAAGTGCTGGCGATACACCTCTTCGAAGCCCGGACGAGCGACACCGTTGATACCGATGATGCCCGTGGCAAGACGCGCATCGGGGTCAGAGAGGAAGGCAGGGGAACCGGTGATGACGGGGATGACCGCCGCGTTGCTGACAGATTTGTCAATCCGCGACACGGGCCGACTTCCGTGCTGGCACCCACGTGCGACGCGTGAATCGGAGCACTTCGGATCCTCCGTTTTCAGGGGGTGGATGACCTTCCGGCGTGTCCGCGAAAAGCACGATGCCGTTGACCCGAGCATAGAAGTGCGGCAAGTCGTTTGCAACTTGGGACGCTATGTCCCAAGATGGTTCCGAGAGGGGCTTTCATGTCGGAGAACAGCTGGACGAAGTCCGCCACCGGTCGCACTCGCGTACCGAAAGACGAAGTACGAACGAAGCTCCTCGACACGGCAATGGCGCTCGTCCAGTCGAACGGGCTGACTGTCGGTTTCGAGCACCTCCTGATGGACGACCTCATCAAAGAGGCAGGCGTTCCGCGCAGCTCGGTCTACCGCATCTGGGACTCTAAAGAGGCCTTCTTCGAAGAGCTCCTCAGCGAGGTCGCGAACCAGGTCTCCCCCGGTCGCGCCGACGAGGAATCGCTCGTCGCCACGTGGGAGTATCTCGGCTTCCGCGCCGATGAACTGCGCACCCCTGAGGGCCGCCGCCGCATCCTCGTCGACGTCACCGGCCTCGCCGCCGAGCAGAACTTCGAGTCGGTCACCTCGTCGATCCAGTGGCGCACCTACGTGGCCCTCTCTTCGACCGCCCTCTCGTACCCCGACTCGCGCGTGCGCGAGCGCATCATCGAGGCGCTGCGCAACAGCGAGCTCGCCTTCCTCGACCAGATGGAAGTCTTCTACCGCAACATCGTGCCGGCGGTCGGCTACAGACTCCGCCCCGACCTCAACGACGACTACCGCCCCCTCGTCGTCGCCGCCGCCGCGATCATCGAGGGTCTCGGTATCGCCCGCACCACTATCCCCGACCTCGTCGAGGGCCGCTACAACGTCGACAACGAAGGCCGCCCCGCCGAGGTCTCCCTCGCGGCGATCTCGTACCACGCGATCATCACTGCGTTCATCGTGCCCGACCCGAACTACGACGCCGAGGCCGCCATCGCCCGCCTCTCGGGTGGCATCGATGAGATGCCCGTAGTGCAGCCTCGCTCCCGCGACCTCGACGGCGGCGTCGACGACTGAGGGTCGGGTTTCGGGCCTGTCGCGAAGAAACTGCACTCCGCCTTGGCCCTTCCCGGGCATATTGCAGCTGACAATGTCGGTCTTGCCGGCCAGCAAGCCGCTGTCGCTTCTGGGCTCGAAAAGTGCACGGTCGATCCACCGCTAGTCTGTCGGTGAGGGTTCCTTCTCCTTGAAGGTCGTCAGCCCTTGGCGCGGGGGCGGCGCACCTGCGGATCTGCACAAGTCCACTGTGCTCCGTCCCCCGCTTCCAATCTCTGCATGGGGCTCGCGGTGCCGAGGGCACCTACCCGATTCGAGTCACGCGTCCCTGCGTTGAGCGACATCCGGTACTGACGGCGTCTCCCCCTGGTGCGTCTTCTCAGCGAACACGCGCTTCTGATGACCAGTGACGAAGTGCCGTTCGACGATCCAGAAGAACCCATAGGAGATCGCCACAGCTGCAGGGACTGCGACGAACACGAGGAGCAGCCGGTTCGTGAGTGTCGGGAGTTGCAGGGGCAGGAGCAGGATATTGGCGAGCGCCAGTATGGGTGAATGGATGAGATAGATGCTGTACGAGAACAGCCCGAGAGAGACCAGCGGGCGTAGCTCTAGGAGGCGCCGCCCCGCACTGAGCCTCCCGTGAAGGTCGTTGCATGGAGTACCGCCACAGAAAGAGCGGCAACAGCACGCAAACCATCGGCGAACTCGAATTTAGGACGCACCCCCGCAGCAGTCACGCACCGATCCTAAGGATCCCGAGCCGGGTTGTCCAAGCGGGTCACGACTGCGCGAGCCGCGACCGGCGGCGGCACAAAGCTGGCGCAGCCCCAATTAGCCCCCGTGAGTAACGACTGAGTAGTATGGCGGAAAAGGTGGAAATTCACCGACGGGGTTCTCGCGCCAGCAGTCTTTTAGGTTCACGAGCCCATCGGCACCACAGCAACGGGCGGAAGCCGGCTGGTGGAGCGCCATATGATCGTGCGCCGGGAAGAAAGAAGGAAGCGTGCCGCTCTCTCAGATCGACTCTCAGTATCTCAGCGAACTGCGTGACTCCACCCAGCTGACTCTCCGGGCTGCGATCGGCGACGCCTCTGATGTAGCGATTCTGGACGCGCCAAACCAGACGAACGTCGGTGACTCCCTGATCTGGGCGGGCGAGTTGGCTTACCTCCGACGGATGGGGCTTCGGCTTCGGTACGTCGCTGACATCAAGACATTCGACGCGGGTCGGCTCCGTAGGGTCATGCCGCGCGGAGTAGTTCTGTTGCACGGCGGAGGTAACTTCGGGGATCTCTGGGTGGGCCATCAGATGCACCGCGAGAAGGTGGTTCGTGAGCTCCCCGATTACCGCATCGTGCAGCTTCCGCAGTCCGTCTACTTCAAGTCGAAAGAGCGCGCCGAAACGGCCAACTCGATCCTCGGTCAGCACCCGGACTTTCATCTCCTCTTGAGAGACCCACTGTCTCTTGAGCGCGCCGCTGAGCTGCTTCCTGCGTTGTCGACCGAGTTCTGCTACGACATGGCGCTGGGCTACCAGCCACCCGAGCCCCCTCACCCGCCCCGCCCCAAGTCCATCCTCATCATTGCACGCGAGGATCGGGAAGCCGCCTCGGGCCTCAGCTCAGTTACGCAGGACTGGATCCAGGGTGCCGAGATCACCAGCACCGATTGGCACAGCGAAGGCTGGTTGGCGACGAAGTACCGTCTTGCTCGTGCCTGCATGCACCTTCAACGAACGCTCGCCCGCGCAAATCGTAAGCTCCGAGTCACCCCGGTGCTTCCGCAAGTCATCGAACGTTCTCTCATCAAGAGTCTCAACCAAATAAACATCGACGGCGCCTTGAAGTGGTACGCGTCCGCCAGCATCGTCGTTGTTGACCGTCTTCACGCCCACGTCCTTGCCTTGCTGCTGGGGCTCGATCACGTCGCTCTGGACAACAACTACAGAAAAATCGGCGCAGTCTTCGACCTTTATACCGGCAAGTTCTCCACCGCTCGCTACGCCACCGACACCGATACCGCCAGGCACATCGTTCAAACTTGGGTGGGCCGCTGATGCTTGCTTTCATCACAACACTCCGACACCCACAGAACTCCGTGAGTTACGACCGCGTAGAAGCCCTTCTCGCGGACACATTGGCGTCAGTGTCCCAGCAGGATTCCGACGACTTCGTCATTCTCGTCGTCGGCAACAAGCGTCCGAGCTTCGACCTCCCCGCCCGAACGCATTTCGTCCCGGTGGACTTCCCGGCGCCGGCCCCTCCGACGGGTGCGCAGACTGCGCGTGAACCCTTCGTCTGGGATAAAGGCACCAAACTCGGGATCGGAATGGTTGCTGCGCGACAGTACGATCCGACCCACGTCATGATCTTCGACGCAGATGACTTCGTGCACCGCAGTCTTGCCGGTGTCGTGCGGGAGAACCCGGATCATCCTGGGTGGATCGTGCGACGAGGCCTGATGTATTCACGCTCACGCAATGCTTACGTACAGAAGGACAATTTCAACCGAACGTGTGGCACGTCCTTTGTGATCCCGTTTGACGCGTACGGAGTTCCCACCGACCTGTCCATCGCGGCGACTCAGGATGAAGTGGCTGGTGCGTTCGGGGAACGTCTTTCAGCGATCATGGGTGCGCACCGCGAGGCGGAAGCGTGGCACAGGGACCACGGGCGTCGGCTGGAAGACTTTGCTTTCCCTGCGGCGGTTTACCATGTGGACACCGGGGAAAATCATTCCGGCAAGTCCCTGACCGGTCTCGCGCGGCCCTACAGCCGGGCCCTCGGTAGGGACTTCGGCATTTCCCCGTCCCGTGGGCGCCTGAGCACACTCTGGGCAGCTCTCGGCCCGGTGGCTGTGGCCGAGGAGCTGAAAAGCTTGTTTATTCGCAGCGTGAAGCGGATACGATCCGTGACCGCTCGCGATGCGAAACGATGAACGGGTTTCTTCTCAGTGAGCGATAGCGACGACCTCCGCCGAAAGGCCACTAAGTCCATCGGCTGGATCATCCTCGAGAAGTGGAGCTCCCGGCTCCTCTCCCTTGTCGTCATTGCCATCCTGACCCGGCTTCTCTCGCCTGAGGATTTCGGACTCGTCTCCCTCGCCACTGTCGTCATCGCTCTGCTTCAGGTCTTTGTCGAGTCGGGCTTCGTCACGGTACTCGTTCAGAAGAAGGAGCTTGGCGAGAAAGACACGTCCACAGCGTTCTGGACGTCGGTTGCCATCAGCTTGGTGCTGTTTGCGGCGCTTTACTTCTCCGCACCGTTGCTCGCTGCGCTCTTCCAGGAACCCGATCTCACTACGGTGCTACAGGTGCTCGGGCTTGGCCTCCCGATCTCGTCGCTCTCGCAAGTGCCTGCAGCCTTGCTCGAACGCTCCTTCGGTTTCAGATCCCTGGCGATCCGTCAGGTCGCTGGCGCCCTGTTCGGTGCCGCGGCGGCGGTTCCGATCGCATTCATCGGCGGTGGAGTATGGGCGCTGGTAGCGCAGACGCTTGTGACGAATGCTGCATCCGTCGTCATTCTCTGGGGCGCAACTACGTGGAGACCGCGCTTCGAGTTCTCCTTCGCCTCGCTGAGGGGCATGTGGAAAATGGGCGTCCGCATCATGGGCATCGGGCTTCTAGACGCCCTCCAACAGAACATCGACAAGCTACTGATCGGGGCGTTCTTCAGCGCCCAAGACCTTGGTTACTACTACCTTGCGCAACGGGTCGGCACGATCTTGATCGACCTGGTGACGACGGTGATGTCGCGAGTCACTCTGACAACATTCTCGAAAGTGCAGGATGACCTACCGCGGCTCAACCGCATCTTCTTGCAGATGACGTTCGCGTCTGCCGCGATAGGTGTGCCGATCTTCGGGCTCGTCGCAGTCCTTGCGACTCAAATTATCCCGTTCGCATTCGGGCCAGGATGGGAAGCATCAGTTCCTTTGATGTGGGTCCTTGCCTGCGGCTGGGCATTCGGCGCAGTGATGTACTTCGACCGCAGCGCATTCCTGGCCATTGGCCGAGCCGACGTGGCCCTTTGGGTCGCGATCCTTCAGAATGTCGTCGGGGTGGCGCTGGTTTTCGCGCTGCTTCCCTTCGGAATGTTCGGAGTCGCACTTTCTCGATGGTCACGCATCGTGACGTGGCCGGTTCGGATCCATATCCTTCACAGGCTTATCGGGCTCCCTGTTTGGAAGTACCTCGGGCAGGTCTTCCGCTGCGTAGCAGCGATGATCCCGGTCGTCGTCGGGATTGCCTTCCTGCAGCTCACTCCCTGGGCGAGCGGGTCTCACGCCTTCTGGACGTTCGCTGTACCAGCCGGAGTATTAGGAGTCCTGGCATACGGAGCGATCCTCTGGGGTCTCGCGGGCCGCGAAAACCGAGCGGTACTCGTTCAGATCGGCACCCCGATTGGGGTAAGAATCCGCGGGAAGTTCACGAGCATCGCTCGTCGACTCAGACGGTCCCCACGCCCCGAGTGACCCGATCGAACAACTAAGCTTCCCCCGACACGAGGTGAACCCTCTTTGATGACAGCCTCCCTCGTGTGAGGAGGCAACTGGCAAGCTGCTCCGCGAGCTGATGCATGGGGGTGCAATGCGATACTACGCTGACGAGTGCCATAGCTGACGAGTCATGCGCTGACCAGGCGCTCTATCCCAATCTCGCCACCTCGAAGATCGACAATGGGATCGGATACAACTGCTACAACGATTCCCCCGAGGACGGCCTTCTGGGGACATGCTCATACGGCTCAGAGCGCCCAGACGCGCTACGCCTGGCAGTGACGGGTGATTCGCATGGCGCAGTGCTCGTGAACGTTCTCGTTGCAGTCGCCGATGAGGAGAACTGGCACATCGACACGTACGTCAGTCGAGGCTGCACGTGGGCGGCATCCTGGTTCGAACCGGAAACCGACTGCGCTGACTATCGTGAGTCGCTACAAGCCGCGCTTGAGGAGGAAGAGTACGACGCGGTCATCACGACTGTTCGTCGACGGTTAGACATGCCCATGGCTTCAGATTTGGATTTTGCGAAAGCAAGGGCTGAGGTTTGGACCTCAATCATCGATCCAGGCGCGGAAGTCATCACAGTGATCGACAATCCCCTTGTTCCTGAGCCCATGGCCGACTGCGTCATCCAGCACCCACGAGAGGCGCTTCGCGCCGAGCGTTGCGTCGTCCCTCGAGGTGTGGCGCTTTCGGAGTTCGATACGTCGCACGCAGCGGCCGACCTCGAGCCGCGGGCACGAGTCTTGGATCTGACCGATCTCTACTGCGACGACGACGGCTGTCCGATGGTCATCGGAAATGTCATCGTCTACCGCGATCGTCATCACATCACCGGCACGTATGCGGCAACCGCTTCCCCCTTCATTGCGGATCGCCTCCGAGCGTCTTTGACGCGGCGAGAATAGCCGTAGGCGACCGAATTGGTGCGGTGCGCAAACAGGACGGCTCAGTCGTTTCGGTTCGGTTCCAGCGAAAAGTACACTCTCTGATCCTGATTGAGGATGTCGACGAAGAACCCACCAATGACATCCGAGCCCCTCGGTAGCGTTATGGGGACGAGATCCTCCGTGGAGCCGTTTGGATACAGAAGCCCTATACGAGACGAACCCATTGAATGCGATGCGGTCCGGCGCGCGCGATACTCGCGACCGTCCATACTCCTATAGCCGAATCGGAGTGCGCGAGCGGGATGGACTGGGTTCACGCCGACGAAGGTCACCCGAACCGGAAGTAGCCACGTGCTGTTCTCAGAGGTGTCGTCTTCGGCTCCCCCGCTCGCGACGGGAGGGTCGAGCGCGATCAACCAAGCCACCCCACCCCCGGTGCACGCGGCAGTCGCTCCCAACGGATAGGGATTCGTGAATGTACCTTTCGCAGCCGACAATCCCGGATAGGGATTGCCCGTTCCCCAATCGCCGGTGGTGAAAGCGAGGGCGGAGCCGGACTCTGGGCACGGCTTGCTGGCTGACTTCGACAGACGTCGAGAGGGCGACTTCTTCCTTCTAGACGGCTTTCTCGTGATCAGGGTCAGCGAACGGAGGGCAGATTGGAGTTGACGGGTCGACATGTTCGCTCGGGTGACGTGACTTTCGGAGCGCGGCAGCGCCAGGTGGTTCGGGTGAAGGTGCGAGTAAACCGTACTTGACGCTGTGAAGGCTCTGATTCAATTCGAGGGAGAACCCAGCCCACGCCAGGTCGCCTCGCAGGTTCACGAGACTTTCAGGTCAACACGAGAAGTCAAGGCCCACAACATCTGGTTGCGCGAGCATCGGCCCCACGAGGGCCTCGATGTCCTTCTGCGCGAGTTGGCTCACATCGATGTCGATAGTCGCGCTCTCAGTGCCTCCGGGTGAAGTCTGAATGACTCCGCGCGCGACCGGATACGTATCATCTTGTCCCTTGAATGCGGCGGTCTGATCGGTCGTTCCCGTAATCGATGAGATCGACGACCCCTCCGGGGCGTAAACATACGTGAATACTCGCAAGTCGCCGAAGGGGACACGGAAGCCGTTACCACCGGCGCCGGTGATGAAGGTCGAGAGCCCGTCAACTGCCGCGGGATCGAGCACGTTGGTCGCGTCAATCTGCACGCGCACGATTCGATTGCCTGCGGCACACGTCTGCTGACCCACGTGGATAGTGGATCGGAGGTAGTAATCCATCTTCGAGCCGAGATAGTCGCTGAAGTAGATGCCAATCTGGTGCGCATTCGGTGTCTCGGCGGGCATCTGACCTTGAAGCCCGGCGTCGATGACGAGGGACTGAACAGTCTCGTCCGTGCTGGACGCGAGGATGCGCCTTTCGGTGCCGGATTTCTGAACAGCAGAGATGAAGGTCGGAAGATCGACCTTTCCGTTCATGATCGCACCGAAGGTCTCAGACGCGGCAGCCTCGAAGTACGCATCTTGAGCGTCTGCGTCTTCAGAGTACGTCTGATAAACCTGATTGAGCAGTACATCGTTGGAGTTTGCCGAGGTCAGCTCAGTGCCGTCTGGCAACGAGATCGGGCCGGTCGCATCCAAGATGTAACTAAGCGCAATCGGGTCTACGAAGATCACGGTGTCGGGAGACACGCCGAGCTGGCTTCCCCACATCGATCGTGTCAGATCAGCCGCGACCTCGACTCGGGGGGTCAGCGTGTTGTTCTGACTCTGCACCCCGAACGGCGGAAGGTAGAGAGCCCGGCTTTCCGCCGACACATGGCTATTGGCGAACTCCTCAGACTCGAACTTGAAGTCACGCCCGGTCGTCTGCTGCGTGATTGAAACTCGGCCCTGGTCAGCGGTGACCAGGATCTGCGCGCCAGCGATCCCACCAAGCGGCCTGACTTCGGCTGAATTCTCAAAAACCAGGAGGTAGTTTCGTGGACCATCAGCTCCCAACAGCCCTGGGAGGACGGGAGCAAGTGCTTTAGCCGTCGCTATTGCGGGCTCGACCTCGCCCACCAGAGAGTTGATTTCCTCCACGGCCGACTTCACCGGGCCGATCAACCCGGCCGTGTCGAGGGCGGAAATTTCTCGGCTAGCTCCCGTCAATGCAGTGCCGGCGCTGTCGACGACAGGAAGAACCGACTCAATCGCCGCAAGGTCGACCGCACCGTCGACGGGACGAAAGACCGACGGGGACAGCTTGTCGCCGAGCGCGACCGCAGGAACGACGGCGTTGTCGACGATATCGCTGACGTTGTCGGCGATGGTGCGGACGGCCACGAGGTTCGGCCCGACTTCGGGAATCTGTTCGGCAAGCCACCAGACGGGCCCCGCGGAAGCGTCGCGAGCCTTTGCCGCATGCTCAGCGAGCTCGGCAGCCTCGTCCTGAGCCGTGGAGGCCTCGCCGGCCAGGACCTTTGCCTTGACAGTTGTCAGGAGCGGTCGAGCCGCCTCGAGCTCGTTCTTGACGGTGAAGGCGTTCATCCCGACCCACACCGCACCCCCCACCACCAGCAGAATGAACAGAAAGGTGCCGCCGACGATCCAAGGCCAACGCCTGCGAGGACGTTTCCGTCGCCTTCTTGTCGAAGACGAGCGGGATCGGCGGGTTCGGTTCTCGTCGGTCACCGTGTCAGTTTAGTGAACCACCGGAGGGCTCTCCTGGACGAACGTCGAGTATCAGACGCGATCGTAGTGACCCGATCGCTCGAGCGCGAGAGCCTCCGCGGTCGCGCGGAGCGCCTTCTCGCTCTTCTCGGGGCTGTCGTTGAGAGTGTGTCCGAGCGAGGGAATCAGTCGTCTCAGCGTGCTCTCCCAATTCGCGAATCGATCGGGAAAACATTTGTGCATGAGATCGATCATGATCGGAACGGCCGTCGATGCTCCCGGGGAGGCGCCGAGAAGACCGGATATCGTTCCGTCCGCAGAGGTGATGACCTCGGTGCCGAATTGCAGCACGCCGCCCTTCTTCGGATCCTTCTTCATCACCTGAACTCGCTGTCCTGCCGTGATCAGGTACCAGTCCTCGGACTGCGCGGTCGGCATGAACTCCCGAAGTGCTGCAAGCTTCTTCTTGCGTGAAGCGAGCAACTCGCCGATGAGGTATTTCATCAAGTCGAAGTTGTCGCGAGCGACTGCCAACATCGGGCCGAGGTTGTGGAGACGCACCGACCCGGGCAGGTCGAACCATGATCCTGTCTTCAAGAATTTCGGACTGAAACCCGCATATGGCCCGAACAGGAGCGAGGGACGGCCGTCCACGATCCGGGTATCGAGGTGCGGCACCGACATCGGAGGGGCACCCACTGATGCCTTTCCGTAGACCTTCGCCTGGTGTTGAGCTACGACTTCGGGCTTGTCTGTGCGGAAGAATTGACCGCTGATCGGGAAACCGCCAAAGCCCTTGATCTCAGGGATACCTGACTTCTGCAGCAAGGGCAAAGCGTGACCGCCGGCGCCGACGAAGACGAACTTGGCGTTGACGGTGTAGGGGGTGTTCCCGACGAGCTCCCTCACCGAGACGTTCCACGAGCCGTCCTTTTGCTTCCGAAGTTTGCGCACCTCAGTCTCTAGACGCAGATCAGCGCCCGCACGAACCGCGTTGTCGATCAACTGCGTGGTCAACGATCCGAAGTCAACATCAGTACCAGAGGGAACCCGGGTCGCCGCGACTACCTCATTCTTGGCACGACCTCGGATGAGCGCCGGTGCCCACTCGTAGATAACGCGTGGATCATCGCTGAACTCGATACCCGCAAAGAGCGGCTCGTCTCGCAGAAGCTCGTACCGCCGTCGGAGGTAGTCGACGTTTTCTTCACCGCGAACGAATGTCATGTGCGGTGTCGGATTGATGAAGGACGATGGGTCCGGAAGGACACCCTGCGACACCAGCGAAGACCAGAACTGTCGGCTGACCTGAAACTGCTCGTTGATGTTCACCGCACGAGAACTCTCGAGCGAACCGCCCGGGCCCTCCGGCATGTAGTTGAGCTCAGCCAAAGCAGCGTGCCCGGTCCCGGCGTTATTCCATGGGTTGGAACTCTCAAGGCCCACGGCACTGAGCCGCTCGAAAATGAGGATGGACCAGTCGGGCTCCACCTGCTTGATGAGGGTGGCGAGAGTAGCACTCATGATGCCACCGCCGATCAAGACGACATCCACGTTCTTTGAGCTCACCGGATCATTGTATGGCGCTTGTATACAAGCTGTCGCCCCAATAGGGCCACAAACGTACTGACCTAGCTCAGGGACGGCCCATTCCGCGGTAGTCCCATCCCGCAGCTTTCCACTCCGCCGCGTCGAGGACGTTGCGCCCGTCAATGATTCGCTTTCCGGAGACAAGGCTCTCAATGTCGGCCGGCCTCAATGCGCGGTACTGGGTCCATTCAGTCAGAAGAACCACTATCTCAGCATCCCGCACTGCGTCTTCGACTGCTGTCACGAAATGAAGCTGGGGATGCTTGGCCCGTGCGTTCGCGATCGCCTCCGGATCGGTCGCGCTCACGAGGGCTCCGAGACCGTTCAGCTGCACAGCGACATCTAGGGCAGGCGAATCCCTGATGTCATCTGAATCCGGTTTGAATGCAAGTCCCAGAACCGCCACGCGCTTCTCGAAGGCGTGCTGCCCCAACATCTCGACGACGAGGTCGACAACCCTCTGTCGACGACGCAAATTGATCGCATCCACCTCCTTGAGGAATGCGAGCGACTCACCACGACCCAACTCCTCCGCACGAGCACCGAACGCGCGAATGTCCTTCGGAAGACATCCTCCACCGAAGCCCACACCCGCGTTCAGGAAACGTCGACCGATTCGAGCATCGAAACCAATGGCATCGGCGAGTTCTGTGATGTTGGCACCGGTAACCTCAGCGATCTCGGCAATTGCGTTGATGAACGAGATCTTCGTGGCCAGGAAGGCATTGGCCGACACCTTCACCAGTTCTGCGGTGGCGTAATCCGTGACCACCAGCGGCGTGCCTTCGCTGAGCGCTTTCGCGTACACCTCATCGAGTTGAGCCTTCGACGCCGCAGCGTCGTCCGCCTCAGATGCAACACCGTAAACCAAGCGGTCGGGCGCAATTGTGTCCTGCACGGCGAACCCCTCCCGTAAAAACTCTGGGTTCCACGCGAGGCGTGCTGCGGGCTGCACTTCGCGCACTCGCTCCGCCAACCTGGAAGCGGTCCCCACCGGGACCGTCGATTTACCCACAACCAGATCGCCGGGCTTCAGAATGGGCAGGAGCGCCTCGAGTGCGGCGTCGACGTACGTCATATCGGCGCTATAGGAACCCGGCTTCTGGGGAGTTCCCACCGCAATGAAGTGGACGGTGGCTTCGCTCGCGGCAACGATGTCTGAGGAGAAGGAGAGCCTTCCGGATGCGCTTGCCGAGGTCAAGATCTCGGGAAGGCCGGGTTCAAAGAACGGTGCTCTTCCCGCTGCGAGCGCGTCGATCTTTGCCTGATCGACGTCTATTCCAACGACGTCGTGTCCCAGGTCCGCCATCGCTGCCGCGTGTACGGCGCCGAGGTAACCGCAGCCAACCACTGAGATCTTCATCGTGTTTCTCCTACCAAGGGATGTAGTCCAACCACCGCGCTGTGCTGCCAGGATCATTCCTATCAGCTGTGAGGCAGCTCAGCGATTCTGCGCCACAATATAGGAAGCGGACTCAATCCACCCCGCACGCACCATCACGTCGTCGTCGAGGAGAATGCTTGTCTTCCGTTCTGGAAAGTCTTAAGGGCCGAAAGCTGCTTCTAGTGGCATCCACGGGTGGACATCTATCTCAACTCCACAGGTTGGCGGAACGAATCCAACCCGCCGAAGATTCGCTATGGGTGACTTTTGAGAAGCCCCAGAGCGTGTCCCTTCTCGCCAGCACCCGCCACAAGTTCATCGACTACATTGCCCCGCGTGACTACATGGGAGTCGCAAAGGCCTCGCGAATCTTCAGCGCCCTCCTCAAGGAAGAAGATTTCGACGCGGTGGTGAGCACTGGCGCAGCCGTTGCTCTAGCGTCTCACCTGCCTGCACGACGACGTGGAGCGAGAACGATCTATATCGAGAGCGTCTCGCGATTCGATGGGCCATCCCTCACCGGACGGATCCTTCAACGAGTCCCTCACATTGAGCGCTACGCGCAGCATTCAGGCTACAACGTCTCGCGGTGGCGCCAGGAGTTCTCTGTTCTCGATACCTACGCCGCGGACGCCACTTGGCAGCACGACGGGGTTCCGCGATCTATATTCGTCACTCTCGGCACGATCCACCCATACAGGTTCGACCGCCTGGTCGACCGCCTGGTCGAGATCGCTCCGACAAACACGGAGTTCGTATGGCAGCTCGGTTCGACCATTCGAGATGATCTGCCGGGCACGGTGCACAACGAGATGTCGGCGGCTCAGTTCGAGGCGGCCGCATTAGGGAGCGAACTTGTTGTGACCCACGCGGGGGTTGGCACGATAATGGGCCTGCTCGATGTTCGCCGCCCGACGCTGGTGGTACCTCGTAGACGCTCGTTCAAGGAACACGTCGACGATCACCAGCTTCAGATCACGCGCGAGGTTTCATCGCGAGGACTGGCTATAGCGAGTGAGGCCGATCAGATCGACATCGATACTCTGACTCGGGCCTCCGCGACTCGGGTACTCTAAACCTTCAAGGGGCACGTGTGTTCATCAGTTGGATTCGCCATCACGGCCGCAGCGCTGACCTCGCCGCAGCCCTGGATATCCCCGCCATTTTTGTCGATGGCGGCAGTGGAAACGTACTGCGACGTTACCTTCGCCAGTGGAACGACACCCGACAGGCTGTGCGGAGCGGAAGACCCTCGCACGTCATCGTCATGCAGCCACCACTGCCCGCTCTGCTGGCAGTTCTCTCCGTTCGGGAGGGACGGCGCTCACGGCTGATCGGCGATCTTCATACCGGAGCCCTGGAGAACCCCAAGTGGCGATGGGCAAGCGGCATAGTGTTGCGCATTCTCCGCCGCCGAGGCTTTGCTGTGGTCACGAACGAGGAACTCGCAGACAGGGTCTCGGTTCGCGGTACAGAGGCGCTGGTCATGCACGACCTTCTGCCATCCCTGCCCGACACCCTCGACGACACGTTAGACGACCCGAAGCTCGCCGAACTTCGCGCGAAGACGTTCATCCTCGTGCCGGTTACGTACGCGAACGACGAACCGATCGACGCTCTTCTTGAAGCAGCCAGTTCCGGCAGAGATGTCACGTGGGTGCTGACGGGTCGGGCTCCAACCGGTGTCTCATCGTCAGCACCACCGAATGTCTACTTCACCGGATACGTGTCGAATGCCGATTTCCTTCGGCTGCTGAGCTGGTGCAGTGCTGTCGCAGCTCTCACCACTAGGGAATTCACGATGCAGCGAGCGGGATATGAGGCCCTCGGTGCGGGCAAGGCGCTCATCACGTCGAACACGAATACACTCCTGCGCTATTTCGAGGATGCGGCCGTATTCACCGACAACTCGGCACGGAGCATCGCTGACGCCGGGCGGCGTGCACTCGACGAAAGCCGTGCTCTTGCCTTGAAGATGACGAGACTGAGAGAAGCGAAGATCGCCTCCGAGTCGATGGCGCTACAGTCCCTGCGTGACCGCTTGTCAGAATAGGCGGCTCAAATGAGGAGGTGGATCATCCGTGGGCGAATCCCTCCAGCCGCGCGAATCTACCGGCGGTAACGAGAATTCGAGACCGCGTATGACACGGCGAGCTTTCATCACCTGCTCGCTCCTCGGTATCGGAGCCGCGTCAGCTGCCACTGCCGGAGTCGTTCTCGGACGGCCCGTTCATCCGCGATCCTCCGGCGCCGCCCTTGACAAGCTCTCGACGTTTCCTGAGCTGGACGGCACGTTAACTGATGCTACCGGCGTGATCGCGCGCTACCTCCAGGATGCCCAGGGCATCGCCGTGCTGAGAGGCACCTACTATTTAGACGGCCCGGTCGAAGTTCCCCACAACGTGACTCAGTTGGTACTGCCCGCGACGAGCGCGCTCCATGTCCGTGGCAACCACCCTGCGCTCACGCGCATGGGCAAGGTGACGTTCCGAGAAACGACGTGGCGCGACATGCCGGAGAAAACTGTGCGTTTGGACGTGCGGAACTCATCGCTCTATAAGGCTGGAGAGACGGTGCTTCTCTCAGGTGCGAATGTCGTCCCCAACTCGAAAGACCGATACGGGTATCTTCGGCGAGTCACTGCAGTCGACGCGGGCACCATTTCGATCGATGCTCCGCTGCCTCGTACGATTGATGACGTTGCTCGAACGTCGTCCGTCGAACTCGCACCACCCCTGTGGGTCTCGGGATCCGGCCAAATAATGAGCGACGACCCTTCTGCAATGTTTTCGCCGCTGGTCCACTTCTTCGCTACAGAGGGCCCCAAGATCACGGGTGTCAGGGTCGGTCACAGTGGCGCCGCAGGCGTGACGCTGTCGCACTGCATGGGCGGCCTGATCGATTGTGAGATTTCTGATCTGCTTGATGACGGCGAGGCACACTTCGGATATGGGGTGAACATCACTGGCGCAACACGCGACGCGCGCGTGCTGGGCAGGATGTCCCGCGTCCGCCACGCAGTGACGACGAACACCGGGCAACACCTCGGGGGAGTCGGTTACGCGGGCGAGCCGGAGAATTGCTACTTCGCACCTCAAGCGTCGGACTGTTCCAACAAAGCGATCGACACCCACCGAGTGGGTTGGGGAATCGTCATCGTCCCTCATGTCGTCGGAGGCAATGGCGGTGTGCAGGTACGTTCCGACAATGCGACGGTGAAAGGCGGGTCAGTCGAGGGCAGCTCGGGCCCGGGAATCTTTGTGAGTTCAGTAGTCAAAGTACCGACCAGCATCAGCGACGTTTCCGTCAGCGCGCTGTCGGGCGGACAGACCGGGATCCTCTGCAAGGGTCCGGCGGAGATATCTGACGCACGCATCGATTTGACCGGCGGCACAGGCATAGAGATCTTCAACGACAGTACTGTTAGCCGCGGCTCAGTGATAGGAACCCCCGACACGGGGTTGGCGATCAACGGCGTCCGCAACACTGTCGACGGGTTGGCCGTCGGGCCCACGGTGCGCAGACAGTCGGTCGTCGTCAAACCAGATGACAACAACAGGGTTCTGCTCGCCGCAGCGCCAATGAGATAACCTGGGCTAGCAGCAACGACCGAAGACAGGACGGTTTGGGCCCAGTGCCGGGTGTCGCGAGGCGAGAGACGGGGGCTCCAATGAGTACGACGACGAGATCACGAGCATCCCGGAGGCCGCCTCGAATTGACGGGGAGCAGCTGAAGTCGCTGGGGCTCTTGATCGGCACCGCGGTCACCGTGGTTGTCGTGACTGTCGCGATCCTGTCGGGAGGCTCACAGGTCGCGGTTCTTCTCCTCATCGGCTGCTTCGGCGCGGCGTCCGTCACCGCGGCCGTGATGGGGCAGCCGGTCGTGATCATCGCACTTCTCGTCGTCGCGTCTGCAATCCAGCGCGCCGTAGCTGCATCTACCTTGAGTGCGACCGCGCTCTGGCTCGACGACATCGTCTTGGTCGGCATGGTCCTGTACGCCGCCGGACGGATCATGAAGGAGTCATCGCTTCGGGTCAAGCTCGTGGTCGTTGTTCTCGTCCTGGTCCTCGGCGTTGCCGTCGTGAGAGCCCCAGATCTCGGCTTAGGCATCACGCAGTTCCGCCAGATGGCCGTCCCCATGATCCTTGTCCTCTTCGGGATGGTACTGACACGCGAGCAGATCATGAAGGCCGGCCCGATAGTAGTGGCTGTGATCTTCGTCGGTGCCGTCTATGGGCTGTTCGAACAACTTGGTTGGCGCCCTATCGACCCCCTCGGAGTGCTCGGACTCAATCAGTACGCTCACGGCAAGTCGTTCGAGGGCCTGCCGAACTCGTACTACTACTACCCGGCCGACGGTGTACGCCTGGAACGGTCGGGCGGACTGGTGCTCAACCCGCCGTCCTTCGGCATGCTTGTCGGCGCAGGGCTGATCTGGGCTTGGTACACGTTGAAGGGCCACGATGTCGCGAAACTCATCTGTACGGTCGTCTTCCTCGCCGCGGCATTGTTCGCGTTCGGTCGTGGCGGATTCGTCCTGATCGCCCTCGCGGCGTTCCAGCCGTTACTCACCCGCAAGTCAGGAAAACTCTCCTTCCTTGTGGTCGGGGTCGTCCTCGGTTACGTAGCCCTCTCAGAGTTCATCAGCGATGGTCAATCTGCCAAACACGTAGACGGGTTCGTCGGCGGAATCGTTTACGCCATCACTCATCCGCTGGGAGGCGGGTTCGGTACGGCCGGCAACAGCCTCAGTCGAATCGGTCTGGAGAATGAGAGCGGTGCGAACGAGAGCTTGGCCGCTATCTTCATGGCCTCAGTAGGTTGGATAGGTATCGCGGTCATCGCGTTCCTGCTCGTTCGCGGAATTCTCGCAGGTAGGAGCCTTCCCGGTGCTGCACTGACAGGCGCAGTCGTCGTGAGCCTGGTCTCGGAGACCGCAGGTGGCCTCGATGCCACTGGCCCGTTGTGGATTCTGGCCGGGTTCGCTTTGTCACCCCTGTCTCGCGATGCGTCGTTTCCGCCAACTCGCGCGGAACGGCGGCTCATTCGACAATCATCCGCACCCCAGGCCGACCAGATTGGTGCCACCACTTGAGCGCAGCAACCGAGCCTCCTTCTACCCCTGGACAGCCACTTTCGGACGGCGTGTCCTGCGTCATTCCCACACACGGCAGACCGGACTTCCTCAAAGAATCAATCTCATCGGTGCTCGCGCAGACTCACGCGGTGTCGGAGATCTTGGTCGTCAGCGACGACGCAGAGGAGCGCACGAAGGTTATCGTGCAGGAGATGGCGCAGGAGTCCTCGATCCCCATCATCTACGTCGACAACTCGCAAGGAGTGGGCGGAGCGTCTTCGTCTCGCAATGCGGGCGCGAGGCTCGCGTCGGCCCCGAAGTTTGCGTTCCTCGATGACGACGATCTGTGGGAGCCAGAACACCTCGAGGGACTCCTTCGCACCATGGAGGCCAACGACGTTGCATGCGGCGTTGCCTGGCTCATGATGTTTCGCGGCGAGCTCCGTGTGCCTGGGCTCATGATGAAGAACGATCTCCCGGCTCGGGAGGTCGCTTCGATCAATCCGGGCTTCATCGGAAGCAACTTCGTCATCGACGCGGAAGATTTCTGGAGGATAGGCGGGTTCGATGACGAACTTCGCGTGATCAATGACGGCGATTTCATCTATCGGTACCTTCTTGCCGGCGGTACCTATCGGGTACACGAGGCGTTCACCGTTCTTCAGCGGAAGCACTCGGCCGGACAGCTCACAGCGGCGACGGAAATGCGCGCACTCGGACTCGAGAGGTACGTAGAAAAGCACCGCGAGACGCTCACTCTTGCGGACCGCCGATACATGCGGCTGGCGATCAACCGGATTCGTTACCACGCTGCGTCTACGCGCACTAAGAAACTGCGCTACCTTGTCGCCGGTGCACTCAACTCATCACCGAGATCCGTTCTCATCAGCGTTCGCGGATGGAAACAGCGACCAGTCTGGCGTTCGAACTGACGTCTGCGCTGGTGAGAGGATCGCGACCGGCGCGTCTGGCTCGAGCAGGGAGGCGGGCCATCGCCGTGGTCTGCTCTATCGTGCTTGCTGTCGTCGTCATGGCAGGAGTCGGCGTGCCGATCTACGTGCTCCCGCACCTCGATACGCCTACTCGCTCAGATGCCGTCATCGTGCTGGGGCCGCCCACCGTCCAGAGGCTGAAGACGGCGCAGGGGCTCGTAAACGACGGGCTCGCATCGACCATCGTGGTCTCTGTTCCACCCGGGGTGCGGGAGGACGATGCACACCCAAGGGTTCGAGACATGTGCTCGGGCCGATCCACATACGATGTAGTTTGCTTCACGCCGAACCCATTCACTACACAAGGTGAAGCGCGAGCAGCAGAGGCGCTCATGGCCGAGCACAGCTGGGACAGCATCATCGTCGTGACGTCCGTGAGCCATGTCACCCGCTCACGGGTGCTTTTCGATCGGTGCCTCACAGGCGCCCGAACGTCGGAATTCGTGAGCGACCAGCGCGACTATGACCTTGCTCGGTGGATTGCCGAATACGTGTATCAGACAGCAGCCTTCATCAAGGTCGCAGCTGCACAAGATTGCTAAAGCTATGCCCGCTGCTTCTGCGCCACAACGCGATCGTACAATTCCCGATGCTGACGCCCCACTAGCGGCCATTCGCGCTGAGACATATCAGGCGAGTCCTGACTATTGTTCCTTCGGCTCATCGAGAGCGCTGTCTCGAGGTCACTCACTGCCAATTCATCATTGAAGAGCGTGATCCAACGTTCCCCGAACTCAGCTTGAAGCGAGATGTTCGAAGGCGTCCTCGGCGCCAAGACGTGGGCACCGAGGCTCAGCGCGAGGAGAAGCGCCCCGGAGTTGTACATTCGCGTGTACGGGAGCACGACGACTTTTGAGCGCGACACCAGGTCGGTGAGTTGGTCGTCGGGCACGTGAGCCAGAGTGAGAGTCACGCTCCGTAGCCCCGACGCCCGATCGCCTATCTCAGCGGCATACTCAAGGGAGTTTGGCTTACCGACAACAGTGAGGTCGCTGCTGCCGCCGAGCTCGGAATATGCGGCGAGCAATGACTCCAGTCCCTTGTATGGTCGCACCAGTCCGAAGAATAAAAAGTCCCTGTCTCGCTCGCCAGACCAAGATCGGAGCGGTTTGTACCACGGCGAATAGGTGCCGTGCAGGATTGTCGTCGCCGGCAGATCAACGTTCTCGCTCGACCGGTTGATGTACACGCGAGATGAGACGGAGGCGAGAAAGCGGCGAAGGAAGAACCGCTCGAGGCGTCCGCCAGACTCGTGCGGCGACATGTTGTGGACCGTCCAGACGACACGAGTGCCGGTCATGCGGAACTTCCCCAGTAGCAGTATGCCCAGCATGGCAGCTGCTGCGCTCTTGAGTCTCGATGGTCTGCGGACGAGAAGTTCCGGCCAGTGCACGTGAAAGATGTCGACTCGGCCCACGAACGCAGATTTCCACGAGAAGAATCGAACAGAGACTCCTTCGGCCCCCAATGCGGCCACCAGAAGAGGAATGTACGGATTTGTGGCGGGCGTAGGAGACGGAACGGAGAACAGGACCTTCAGCCGGCGGGCCTTCTCGGTCTCTTCAAATGGCGACAATCGCAGCATCCTTCATGTGTCATGACCTGTTCATTCGGTGTCTCATGGGCGCGGAGGGTGCGTATGTCGAGGATACAAGGTGGTCGACATCTGCGGTGTTCCAAGTGATCGGAGCGACCGTCACGGTCCCCTAGTCTGGAACCGGCGCATCAGGACAATCACGAACGGGGGAACGTATGCCGGAGGTCGAACTTGTTCATTGGAATCCGACGCGACAAGTCGTTTCCGGCCGCCTGGGGCGATACCTGCCCAAGCGCCCCGTCAACAACTTCGGCGACCTCTTAGGACCTGTGATCGTCAAACGGATTCTCGAGCAACGCGGAATTGCGCTGGATTCGGCTCCTCGAGCACGCCGACTTCTCGCGGTGGGATCGATTCTGCACTTCGCCGAAGACGGGGACACGATCTGGGGAATCGGTGCCAACGGCAAGCGCCTCGACGACGAGGTCGCCTTTCGTGATCTCGATGTCAGAGCTGTGCGCGGGCCCTTGACGAGGGAGTACCTCGAAGGTCGCGGCATCACGACACCGGAGGTATTCGGAGACCCCGGGCTTCTCGTAGGTGAGCTATGGACTCGTGATGAATTGGCGAAGGGTTATCGATCCAACGACGTCGTCATTTTGCCCAATTTTCACGACTATCGGTCTACGAGGCGGGCACGCAATGTCATCAACCCGAAAGACTCGCTCTGGTCGGTCATCGGTCGTATCGCCGCGAGCCGGCTCGTCGTCGGTTCGTCCCTTCACGCAATGATCATCGCCGAGAGTCTCGGGATCCCGGCTCGACTGGTCGTTTCGGGCACGGAACCCATCTACAAATTCGACGACTACTACAGAGGGACGGGTCGCGCGGGAGCTGAGCCTGCCCCCAACATCAAGGAGGCCATCAAGATGGGCGGGCAGCGACCGATCGACTGGTCACCCGCTCCCCTCCTCAATGCATTCCCGGTCGATTTGTGGACGTCGTGACGTCCTAGGGGGTCATCAGCTAGCGATCAATGGTTGGGTCGACGACGAGGCGCTAGTGAAACCGGCACGCTTCGCGGTGACCTTCGCGACGATTGACTTGGCCTTCCAGGCGCTCATGACCTGAACCCGTGTCGTTGTGAGACCCGACACGAGGGCACCGTTCACGTACCAGGCGACCGTGTGAGAAGTTGCGGAGGGCGACCAGCTGCCGTACGCGACAGTCAGAAATGAACCTACCTTGCCCGTGCCGCTGAGGGAGGGGCGTGTCTTGTTGACGAGCGGCGCAGCCTCGATCGTTATTTTCGCGCTCTCAGCAGTGGAGGCGGTCCAGCCAGGTTTCGATGCGGTGACCTTCGCCGACACCTGCTTCCCCGACCAGTCAGAGCGCACCTGCACACGAGACGTGGTGAGCCCGGAGACGACTGCACCGTTGACGAGCCAAGTGACCGCCCAGCCGCTCGGGTAGGGGTTCCATGAGCCGTTGGAAACTGTGATGAAGGATCCGACTTTCGGCGTACCGGAAATGACGGGCTTGGCGGTATTAGTTATCGCAGCCCCCGCCATACGCTTTGCCGAAGTGGTGACCGACCCGGAAGCCCAACCGGTTCGGGTCGCTGTGACTCTCACCGCCACGGACTTCCCTGCCCATGACGATCGGATTTGAACACGATCCGCGGTCAGCCCAGCCTGTTCGACACCCTCGACGAGCCACGCGTAGCTCCAACTTTGCGCTGCGGGGGTCCAGGTTCCCTTCGTGACACTGAGCCACGTCCCGATCTCCCCTGTCCCACTCATGACGGGGGCTGTCGTGGCTTGAAGTGCTGGGCCCTGGGCCACGGGGACCGCCTCAGAAAGAGAAACTCCTTGCGCATATCCGACACGATCAGCCATGACTTTCACGGTGAGCGTCTTCCCCATGTCGACGCTGATGATGTCGTACTTCGGATGGGTCCTCGCAATGGCACCCGTGATCTCCACGCCGTTTCGGAGCCACGTGTAGGTGAAGACCACCCCGGCAACGTCCCACGAGCCTGTGCTGGCTCGGAGTTGACTCCCTACCGAAGGCGTGCCGGAGATGCCAGGCGCCGTGACAGCTTTCGGCGCGGGCAACGCCTCGATGTCCGTAGGGGGAGAAGGCTCGAACACGTTGTTGGTCGCACCGGAAGCCTCGATGTACGGCGTCGTCACCGATGCGCCCAGCTGAATGCCGCGAACTGTGTTGTTGCTGCCGAGGAATTGCACGCCTACGTTTCCACCGGCGCTGATGGATCCTCCTGTGACCGTCGAGTTATTCGCGAGCACGATGTTGGTGCCGTAGCAGTCACGAATTTTTACATCGGTCGCATTGACGGGCGCTTTGCACAGGAGCGCGGTACCTGAAGCCTTCAGGTTGCTGATGGACACGCCCGAAACGGTCGCTGCCACTCCCACGACGTCCGAGATCGCGATACCTGGGCCCGAGCTCGCGTTGATGGTGCCACCGATCACGCGTGTGTTGTCGGCTCTGATCTGCACTCCACCCTTACCGCCCACGATGTTCGGAACGATTGTCGTGTTCCAGCCGACTCGATGGGTATCGATCGACTTGTCGCTGCAGTTCGACACGACTGGCTCGAAACGACAATCCTCGGGTTCACCCGCTGGGCCGATCCCTGTGACCTGAGGGCCCGCGTTCGTGGTGACTGCGTGCCGCACGCGCGAGATGGTGCCTTTGACGGTCAGCCCACGAGTCGCCCCGGTAACGTTCACCCCGTACCCGAAATAGTCGGTCCCGTCGTCTCGGAGATCTGAAATGGTGCAGTCGATCGCACCGTTGAGCGAGTGAGCCACGTTGACGCCGGTTCCGCCCGAGTCGTGGAGAGACACCCCTTCCACCACGGGGTTATCGACCGCGAAGAACGCGATAAGCGGACTCCTCGAAACCAGGGGGTCTGTACTCAGAATCTCTCCCGCTCCCCAGATCCGCACCGACGGCGCAAGAGACACGGCCGCAGTTCGCGGCTGGAGCGTCATCGGTCTCGGAATGGCCTTATCGAGCGCGACTTGACTACCGCTGACAGCGGAGACTCGTCGGAGGTATCCGTACTTGTCGGGTGATTTCGGCACGACGTCGTAAGTCGTCACCAAAATGTACTCGCCGACCTTGTAGGCACCCGGCGACGCTGCGACGACACCCGTCGCGTCCTGGGCAACATTGGACGCCAGGAGTTCACGGAATGTCACAGTGCCAGCCCGAGTCAATCCCGCATGATTCCCGCGCACTTTCAAGCGTGACCCACTAGGGATCTGCAAAGACGTCACGGAATGCGGTAGGGGTAGCTCAGCATCAATGAAGTAGTCGCCGACGATTGTGGCGTTCGAACCAGCGCCCGCGAGATAGCGCGCGAGGGCTGCAGTCGCGTCAGCGCTCGTACCCGATAGCTCGGGAAGAGTCGAAAGCGTCGCGGCACTGACCCTCATCGGAGGTGCGACTGCTTCGACCGCGATCGTCGCGGCACCCAAAACCGAAGCAGACAAAAAAATTCGTCGAGAAAATGCACTATTCATATTTGGTGACCCCAATCACACTTCTCTGATCGTACGTCACCTCCGCGGAATCCGCACAGATGACTGTCGCCAGACTTCCGGTGGAGCACCAATGTCAGGAGGCTGACCCTCTTGTCCTGACCTTCTGGATGGCAATCCTCATCACACCGTTAGCGCCCTTGAGCAGACGACGCAGTCGCGCTATGAACAAGTGGGCGCGATCATCAGGCGCGTCCGGATGATCTTGAAGGTACAGCTCACGCGGTGGCCAGATGATCATCCAGAACTCATGCGCGCGAGCGCGCCGCGGTGTCTTGGTCAAGAACTCGAGCCACTGGCCAGTTCTCGAATGATGAGCGCGGCGACCGTCCCATGCGCGCAACGCACGAGGATCGGGGGCGAAACCCGTCAGCGTCTTCACTCCGAGAGCTTCAAAGAGAGGCGCCAGGGTTTCGTTGGCACCGACGATGCTGGCCAGTCGCCTCACCGCCTCGATCAGCTCTGCGTCGTCTTTCACACGGTCGATCAGCTGATCGAGCTCACTCTTCCGCGCAACGTCCCAGATCTGTCGAAGTGAGTGCAGCGCCAGGATCACCACGCTGGCGGCTCGCCCGGTGGCCTGAACTTCTCGCCCTGCAAGCGAGACTTCCGATCGTGTGCGCCACAGTTCACCGAACACCACGTCGTCGGGTGCCAGCATTCCTGGGAAGCGGACGTGAATATCGATGTCGCAGGGCCACGCGTCGTGAATCAAGGTGAAGGAATGGCTACCCACCCTCTCGAGAAACCAGCTCGGGCCCCGTTCATGCCACCCCTGATCACCGAGGAGATCCACAAATCGCTCGGCGTCTGATTGCGGAACCCAGACGTCGATGTCGGCGTAGATCCGCGGGGCTCGCAGACCCTGAGCGGCAAGAACAGGGCCTTTGATGACGAGCAGCTCGATCGACGCGCGTGCAGCCACATGGGAAGCCAGGGCTGCAGCAAGCTCCACGGCGACCGACTGGGGAAGGAGATGTGTCTCCAAGGGCTACCGCAGAACCTGGTGACAGCGAAAACGAGGCGCCTCACAATGTACCCCGCTCATCGCCTCAGGCTAGCGCATCCTCGTTATGAGTTCCTTGGTAGCCTCAGGAGATGCCCACGAGACCGGACTCTGCAGCGATGGTCCGGTGGAGGCAGTCACAGACGGTGGCGAGCGTAACGACGCCAGATGGTGTTTACGTACTGCAGGTGGATTCAAAGAACCCGACACCGGTGCTGATCAGCGGCAGCGGACTGACGATTTGGGAATGCTTGGTTGTCTGGTCGACGGTCGAAGAGATCGTCGGCACGATAACGTCCGCATTCGGGGTCGAACACGAGGCTGCGCGTCTCCAGATCACGTCGTACCTCGGCGAGCTGGGGTCACGCCTACTCGTCGAACGGGAGTGAACGCGCGCCCGGGGATGCAGTCCGAATAACGCTCTGGTCGCTCTTCGCATACGCCGCAGGGAAGCCCAGACGCAAATCCGGGGTTGCGCTCGCAGCCATGCGGGGAGCGGACCACGAGAAAGTAGGCCGTACAGCGGATTCGAGCCGTGAAGTCATCTGAGTCGGCAGCGCGAGTCGTTCCAGAATGCTGGCACCCACCGTCGCCTTTCGAAGCGGCGCCCCGTCGAATACACCACTCAAGCCCAGCTGGGGTTCCCGTGCCGGAGAGGCATTCGAACGTTTCGAGGCGGTGAATGGCCACGCAAACTGCGCGGCGGACGCCGGAGCGGCAGCTCCGCGAGTTCGCTCCCGCCCACCCAGATCGAGTTTTATGTCGGGAACCACATCGACGACTCGATTCGTCAGAAGACCAGAGATGTCGAGGGCGCGAGGTGGCGCGTTATGAGTCCGCCGCGTCGATCTCACGAAGTCGGAATCAGTGGGTGCAGCCGAGACAAGGATTGACGAACGGAGTCTGGCGATCCTCCACCGAGAAATAACGAACGATACTGCCGCTAAAGCAACGACGAGGCCGGCCGCTATGCCGCCCAGGATCAAGGGCAGGAGATCCCGGGCGGCCCCGGTCGATGGCGGGTAGAAGGGTGCGAAGATGTCAACTGCGGGAATAGGTGTCGGCGTCGGGGTCGGTGTCGGCGTTGGAGTCACCACAGGTGGCGGAGCAATCTGCTCCTCCTCCGATGGGCCCTCGTAGTACTCCTCTGCCGGCTCTTCGATAGGCTCCTCAGGAAGGGCGGGCTGAACCGGGGCCTCAGTTGGTTCATCGGGCACCGGCACGGGTACCTCTGTCGGCTCGGGCGCGGGCGGCTCGGATGGCTCAGGCGTCGCGGTCGGTTCGGGTTCCGGCACGGCAGTGGGCTCAGGCGAAGGTACCGGCTCCTCAGGAGCCACTGTAGGCACCACGACCTCTACGGGCGGTACCACGACCTCCGCGAGTGTCGATGCGGACGCCATGACAGGAAGCATGGGGAGCGCGACCACTCCAGCGGTCACGACGGCGATCGTCAAACCCCGGACCACGCTCTGATGTACGGCGACCATGCGCAATGCCCTCCCCGACTGGCGAACTCGCCAGGCTGAAATCCTACCAGGAGCCCCTGCGGGCCTTCGGCTCACTCGACGACCGTCGTCCGCGGATTCATGATCGACGCACCTAATGTGAAACAATCGGCCTGGGGATGCGGGCTCGTGATGTGACGGAACGGTTTGCGATTTCCGCATGATGTCGATGACGAGAGGCAACCAATCGTGACTTTGCAAGACTACCTTCGCGTACTTCGCAAGGGTTGGGTACTCATTGTCGTCGGTCTACTTTTGGGCGTGGCAGTCGGCTCGGCGCTCGCCATTGTCGCTACGCCGCAGTACCAATCTCAGACGCGCATCTTTGTTTCCGTCCAAACCGACTCGTCAAGTCCTGGAGAGTTGATTCAGGGAAACAGCTACGCCCAGCAAAAGGTCTCGTCTTACGTGGCCGTCGTCAGCAGCCCCGCTGTGCTGGACCCTGTGATCGAGCAGTTGGGCTTGGACACCACTGCTGCTTCGCTGGAGTCGAAGATCTCAGCTGCCGCAACATCCGGCACGACGATCATCAGCATCATCGCGACCGACCCCGACCCCCAGGTGGCCGCGAACATCGCGAATGCAACGGCTGACAGTTTTCAGAAGGTAGCCAATGACCTCGAGGAGCCCACAGGCGGCGGGCCGAGCCTAGTCAAAGTGCAAACGATCCAGCCTGCCGAGCCTGCGAGCCAGCCGGCGAGTCCTAACCTCGCATCGAATATCGGGATCGGGGCCCTGCTAGGCCTGGTCATCGGCATCGGTGCGGCGTTCCTGCGTTCAGCCCTCGACACTCGGGTCCATGGCCGCCACGATATCGAAGCATTGACTGACGTCCCGATCCTCGGAGGCACGACGTACGATCCCGAGGCAACGAAGTCCCCACTGATCGTGCAGAGTGACCCCCGAAACCCCCGGGCCGAGTCTTTCCGAGCGCTCCGAACCAATCTGCGATTCGTCAACCTCGATCATGACAATCGTGCCTTCGTCGTCACATCGTCTATCCCCGGTGAAGGTAAGAGCACGACTACCGCGAATCTCGCGCTCGCCCTGGCGGAAACGGGGGCGCGTGTCGTCCTTGTCGATGCTGACCTGCGGCTGCCGAGGCTGGCCGAATACATGGGCCTCGAGGGTGCGGTGGGACTTACCGACGTACTCATCGGAAGGGCAGCCCTCGGGGACGTCTTGCAACGCTGGGGCACTAAGGACCTGTTCGTCCTTCCCGCAGGGCAGGTTCCCCCGAATCCGAGCGAACTGCTGGGGTCCGAGGCCATGGTCGGGTTGCTCCAAGCTCTGAACGACCAGGTTGACTACGTCCTTCTGGATTCACCTCCGCTCTTGCCCGTCACCGACGCTGCTGTGCTCAGCAACCTGACCGCGGGTGCGATCGTCGTGGCCGCGGCGGGCAAGGTGAAGAAGACCGAGGTCGTTGCCGGCATCCGGAACCTCCACCAGACCAACAGCAAAGTCATCGGAATCATCATGACCATGCTCCCGAGCAAGGGGCCCGACGCCTACGGGGGCGGCGAGTACAGCTACTACGGTGGCGCGAGCGAGCCCGCTGAGGTCATGCCACAGTCGAGGCCGCGACGCGGCCGCAAGTAGCCCCTCTGTCGTAGGACCCCCACCAAACTGAGGAAGGCCGACTTGCCAGGTACTCGGAACCCGAACTCCGTCAGGCGTGTAAAGGTCTTGGTGGGGACGGCGGCCATCTGCGCGTTCGTCGTGGTTGACATTGCATTAGTGACCGCGGCGATGTCGTCGAACCCCTCGGCCCCCAGCACAGCCGCGGCCTACACACCGAGCCTCTCGAGTGCACCCACCCCCAGCCGCACAGTCGAGGCAGAACCCCTCGGTCGGGCGACGCGAACGATTTCTGCGTTCGATTCGAACACGGCGTGGAGAGCGGACATCGGAGACTGCCCCGTTTCCGACGCGGTGATTGAACGATCCTCCAATGGTGGTCAGAGTTGGAATGGTTTCGACCTCGGAACTCAGGGTGGACTATCCGGGCCTTTGACGCTGCTGGCCGGGGCCGACTCGAGTTCGGCTCACACCATCGCTTTGGACAAAGACACATGCGCGCCAACATGGGTGGGCACGACGACGGAGGGCAGCCAATGGGCTGCATACCCCGATCGCCTCGGCGATGACTGGTACGTAGACGCTGCGGACCCGTCGATCGTGCGTGGACCGGGGGGCACGGCCTCGGCGCCCTGTGAACTGGCGGTTTCTGTGGCGGGGACGGACACCTCATCGGCGGCAGCGCTGTGCTCTGACGGTGCGATCGCGCGGACCAACGACGCGGGGGCGACCTGGCAGTCTTCCACCCCGCTCGACGGCGGGGTGCTCGCGCTCGGATCGGGGTCAAACGGATACCTTTTCGCAGCATCATCGACCGATCCGAGCTGCATCGGCCTCGTCGTTGGGTACCTACCGCAGCAAGCTTCTACGACGGCCTCTCGCGTGTCGCGATGCGCCGAGACGGGCAACATCAGCCGTGACGTCGCGATCTCAGGCAATCAACAGGCAATCTGGCTGTGGTCGGGGAGTTCAGTGCGCCGGTCGACGGACGTTGGCGCGACATGGCAATGATGAGGGATAGACCCGCCTCAGTCGGGCAATCTCCCACACATCAGTAAGCGCCGCTTCCAGCGAAGACCGCCCGGACGGTCTTCAACAAGATGATGAAGTCGCCCACGATGGACCAGTTCTCGACGTAGTAGAGGTCAAGGCGAACGGAGTCTTCCCAGGACAGATCCGACCGGCCGCTGACTTGCCAAAGACCGGTGATGCCCGGTTTCATGAGGAATCGGCGATGCACATGCGTCTCGTAGAGTTCGACCTCACGCTGCAGGGGCGGGCGGGGCCCGATGAGCGACATGTCGCCTCGCAGCACATTGAAGAGTTGTGGTAGCTCGTCAAGGCTGAACTTCCGAAGCACACGACCGACGCGTGTGACACGAGGGTCGTCCTTCATCTTGAAGAGAACCGTGTTCCCCTCCGTGCGCTCTGCGGTCTTGAGATCCTCGATGAGCGCGTCGGCGTTCGTGACCATCGAGCGGAACTTCAGCATGCTGAACTTCGTTCCATTTAACCCGACCCTCTCCTGCTTGAACAACACCGGGCCAGGCGACGTGAGGCGGATCAAAAGGGCGATCAGAACGAGCACAGGAAGGGCGATGATGATCAACGCGCCAGATGCAAGGAAATCGAAAATCCGCTTCTGATACCGCTTGAACCCTTCATAGCGGGGCGTTTCGACATGGATAAGTGGGAGACCCGCAACGGGGCGAGTGTGAATGCGGGGGCCACCTATGTCCGTGAGACTCGGGGCAACCACAAGATGCTGGCGACCCGGTTCAAGTGACCAGCTGAGCTGTCTGATCTTGTCGGGAGACAGCTCGTCCGAGCTCGTGATGACGATCGTGTCGGCTCCGGTCGCTGCGATCGCTCGATCGACGCGTTCGACGCTTCCCGCAACGGGTATCTGGGTACTTGGTAAGTAGTCCGCGACACGTCCGCTCGGCACGCAGGCTCCTACGACGTTGTATCCAGCCTGCGGGTGACGCGCCAGTTCGCGTGCGGTGTGCAGCACCGATACCTCAGAGCCTACGAGCAGGACCTGAGCGGAGTATTCTCCCTTTGCGCGGTGGCGGTTCAGCCATTGGCGCCACCCCCATCGGACGACGACAAGAGCGATCGTTCCCAATGGCAGCGCGACGATGAAGTAGCCTCGACTGAAGTCGATCTGGAACAAGAACGCGATGATCGCGAGAAGACCGAAGATGCGCAGACTGCCGTCGACCACCAGACGATATTCAGCTGTTCCGGTGCCGACGATTCGGTCGCTACGGGATCCGATGATACCGAGGATGGCGGTCCAGCAGATCGCAAGTATTACCGAGACGGCCGTGTAGCTGACAGCCAGAAAGCTCAGGTTGGTTCGGAACCGGACCTCGTCGGCCGACGGGCCGAACCAGATGAGTTGGGTTGCCACGACCGCCACGACGATGACGATGAAATCCGACAGGCTGAGGCGCCGACTGTAGTCCTGCCGCCAATCGTGTCGCGATTCAGTTGCGTTGACGCGGTGCGTCGCAACCGTCATAGATCCCCCAAGCATGTCCGTGCGTGCAAACTGGCCGTTCAGCTCCGGAGCGCTTACGCGCTTTCTCCTCCTAGAGGATACGCCGCCAGACGGAGCACCCGTGCCACTTCCTCGACGGCTGGTGCAATCTCGAGGCCCGAACGGACGTAGGTCGCCCGATCTTTGCGATAGGGGTCCACAACATCATCTTCGTCGGGGATCGCAGGCATCGCTCCGGCCTTCTCCGCAACGAGACGTGCCATCACTGCCTCAAAGCGCCCGCGAACGTCGGGCGCTGTAGCTACTGCCCGAACCTCCTCATCACCCACGCGACCAGAGAGCCGCGCGAATTCACGAAGTGTGAAGGTTCGTGAGATCTTGCGCGGGTCATAACGCACAATCTGGCTGCGATGCGAGCGCGACATGGCCAGGATGAGGTCCGAATCGGACACGATGCTTTCAGTGAGATAGGTGGCCCGGTGGGTGGTCGGGTCGACGCCGTACTCGATGGCGAGCTCCTGAGCCGGATCCGGCATCGGATCCCCGTCACGGGCGACCGTGCCGGCACTCGTGACGACAAAAGAGTCCAGGCCGGATAGTCTGCTCGAGATCATCAGTTGAGCGAGCGGCGATCGACAGATGTTTCCCGAACAGACCGTCAGAACCCTGATTGAATCCACAGTGCCGTCTCCCAGCGTTTTGTTCGCATGCGTGAACGGCCCATCCTACGGGCAACCCGGGGTCGCCCGGCTGACGTGGCGGAGCTCCAAACCGTAGGATGGTGCGAACCGCATTTCGATGCGCGACGTGCACGCTGGGAGGTCTGCCTCCCGCCGATTCGAGGGATCACATGGAGCTGCGCTCATATCTTCCAGTGCTGAGGGCACATTGGCTGATGATCATCGCCATTACGATCCTGGGCGGCGCTGTTGCATTTGGATGGACCCTCTTCCAGCCGAAGGTCTACACAGCGGACTCGAGCGGTTATGTCTCCGCGGGCAACAACACCGATACCGGCAACGCCCTCGTCGGAAACAACCTCGCTGAATCGAAGGTGAAATCCTACATCGACATCGGACAGTCACGAGCGGTGGCGCAGTACGCCATCGACGACCTCGGACTCAGCGGGGTGTCTCCTGAGGGCCTCGTAGGACGCATCACCGTGACGAACCCCTCGAACACCGTTCTGATCAAGGTTTCTGCAACTGGGCCGTCTCCGACAGAAGCACGCGACCTTGCGGAGGCGTGGTTGCGCGGCATCGCTCAGCAGATCACCGAGATCGAGGGATCTGCCTCCAGCGGTGCCAGCATCGTTCAGCTCGTACCTCTCGACTCTGCTGTGCTGCCTTCCTCGCCCACCTCGCCCAACACTCGCCTGTCTGTAGCCATCGGCCTCGTGGCGGGTCTCGTGCTCGCTCTCATCTACGTATTCATCCGCCACGCACTCGACCGCCGCATTCGCAGCGCCGACGCTGTGGAAAAGGAGTTCGATGTCTCTGTCGTGGGAAGCATTCCGATCGACAGGCGGTTCACCGACGAGGACAGGCTCGTGGCGATGGATGGAGCCACCGACTACTCACGCGACGATGACGACGACGTGGCTGTGGCCGAGGCGCTCCGCGAGTTGCGCACAAACCTGCAGTACATGAACGTCGACAATCCACCCCGGGTTATCGTCGTCACCAGCCCCTTGCCTGGCGACGGGAAGTCGACGACGATCGCGAACCTGGCGATCGCATTGGCGGCCGGAGGTCAGCAGGTCGTGCTGGTCGATGCCGACCTGCGCCGGCCTACAGTGTCGAAGACCTTCAATCTGGTTGGAGGTGCTGGTCTCACGGAAGTACTCGCAGGTCGATCTGACATCGCAGACGTCCTGCAGCCCTGGGGCACTTCGGGCAAGCTGTTCATCCTCGCGGCAGGTAAGACCCCTCCCAATCCGAGCGAGCTCCTAGGCTCGGAACGCATGCACGCACTGCTTGCCGAGTTGTCAGAGCATGCCATCGTGTTGATCGACGCCCCGCCTCTCATCCCCGTGACGGATGCTGCGATCCTCACGCACAACACCGACGGCGCGCTTGTCGTGGCCAGTGTCGGAAAGACGACGTTCGAGGCCCTTTCCAAAGCCATCCAAAACCTCGAACGAGCGAACGGGCAGGCGCTGGGCATCATTCTGAACCGCGTACCCCGGCGCGGCCTTGGTTCGGGTTATGGGTACTACGGGTACCGAGGCGATTACAGCAGCCGACCGAACGCTGACGAGTCCGCGGAAACCTCCCATACCCCCGTGACCAGTGCACGACCGCCGGCATCCGCAGAGGCTGGTGCACCCACGGAAGCCCCGCAGCCAACGCACGAGCGGGACAGCCACCTGAGAGAACCATCGGCCCTCGAGTTCGACGAGCTGGTTTCGGGCGCAGGGATCATCGATTCGGCTACGTCCATGCCGGGCGCCATTGATCTCGTCGCGCCTTCCGGCTCCGAGCGACCCTCCACTCGACGCGAACTGCGCGCGCGATCCAGGAATACCTGAGAATGTTCGGTAACCCCTTCGCCAGGCCGCAGGCACCTGAAGGGCCGCCCCTGGTCTTGTTCGTATGCACGGGTAACATCTGTCGCTCGCCGTTAGCAGAAAAGCTCGTCGCTACTCGCCTCGATGAGGCGGGTAGTCTGCCGCAACTACTCACGTCAAGTGCCGGACTGCACGCCGTCGTGGGTTCCTCGATGGACACGATGCCCGCTCTCATCGCTCAGCGCCATGGTGCAGATCCTGCTCATGTAGCGCGTCAGATCGACAGCTCGATCGCAGATTCGGCCTCTCTCATTCTCACGATGACGGTGGCGCAACTCAATGAACTCGTCGTCGAGTATCCAAGCACCATGAAGCGCGCCTTCACGTTCGCCGAGTTCGTGGAGATACTCGAGCAGCTACCGGATTCGGTTCCACCGGTGGATGAAGAGTCTGGGAGATCGCTTTTCGACGTCGCCATAGACGCTTTCAACAATCGGTCTCTCATACCGCGTGATTCCAAACGCGACATCGACGATCCCTACCGACGCTCGATCGAGACTCACGAACGTGTCGGATCGGAGATCGCGGGTCTCTCGCAGCGTCTGTCAGCCCGCCTCGTTGCCTCATCGACAGGTAAGTAGCCGGTGCCGCTGGTCGCCGTTGCGTATGAGATATTCTGACGAAATGGACGGGGCCATTGCAATCAGTGCGCTAGGGGCCGTGGTTGGTCTCCAGTTCGAGAAGAGCATCTCCGAAGACGACGCGAACCGGCTTTCGGAGCTGTGGGCATCGACTCTGACACATGAGCCTGCTGAGACCTCGATCTCGGCCGCGTTAGCCCCCGCGTCGGCAGACGTGACTGCGCAGGACTTCAGTTCGTTGGCTGCCGCATTGTCGACCCGCGTGACGCTGACCGCGATCGAACAGCGTAAGTCCGATCTGGTCATGATTCACGCCTGTGGTGTGGCTTTACCAGACGGTCGTGTCGTTGCATTCGTCGGCCCCTCAGGGCGAGGCAAGACGACCCTGGCGCGAGCACTCGGTAGACACTACGGCTACGTCACTGACGAAACGGTCGGAATTGATTCGAACGGTATTGTCTATCCTTATCGGAAGCCCCTCTCGATCATCGAGGATCGAGCAGCGCCGCAGGTCAAGACTCAGATCGCCCCGGGCGAGCTCGACCTCCTGCCGATTCCCTCAACCGCACTCCGTATAGCAGCGATTGTGCTGCTCGACCGGAGCGAAACTTACACCGGTCCGCCGGAGGTCAGCGACGTCTCGATGCGGGACGCGCTTGTGTCGCTCGTCCCGGAATTGAGCTATCTCCCCGAGCTGCCACGCCCTCTCCAGCGCGTGGCAGGGCTCATCGATAGCGTCGGCGGGGTCAGGCGACTGAGATATCGTGAGGCAAATGATGTGCCCGTTGTGGTACCTGATCTCATCAAGCCGTCGAGAGAATCATCCTGGAACCTGATAGCTGACGATGGGCCTCATCACCGCCTTGGCGCGGGCGAGTTCGTTCGTGAGACGGTGTTAGATCAACTCGAGCTCGAGGGGGAATACGTAGCGCTGAGGGGGCGCAGCGTACTTGTTCTAAACGGCATAGGGCCCGCCATCTGGGACGCTCTCGTGAGCCCGAGGACGCCTACACAAATCACTGAATTCGTCGTCGACCGCCACGGCGAGCCGGAAGACACGGACTCCGCACTCCTGGTTACGAGCGCCCTCAGTCAGATGGTCGATTCTGGGCTCGTTCGATCGGAAACCGCGCTCCACTGAGCGGTGGCTCATCTCCTCAACGTCCCGCGAACAACTTCGTTGACCGTCGGATAGCCAAACAGACGGCGAAGTGAAGTAGGACCGCGAGGGCGAGATACGGGGAGAGGGATGCGATCAGGATCGAGACGACCAGAAGCTCTCGATGCGCGCGTTGTCGACGCTTAAGCCGACTCTACTCATAGACCCGAGCAGCACGGCAAGGCGCAAACGGTGCCCGAAGAGCCAGCTGATGGATTGCGCTCCGCGGTCCGCCTGAACCAAGATCCCAGGCTTGGGACGGCGACGCCAGCGTGCCATCTCTTGGGCGTCGACGACGATTTCCGCGGTGACCCGATCCGAGATTGACCAGCCCAGGATCCGACGCGAGTGTGTTGGCCCAAAGCAGCCGTGCAACAAGGTCCATCCCACAGCGCCATGCTCCTCGCAGTCACGGCTAGAGGCGGCGCTGGTCGCTAAGTTTACTGAGGAGACGGTGGAACCCGACTCGGCGGCGTATCAGCTACACGTGGGGAATGGGAACTGCGTGAATGCGACACTGTTAGGGCCACCCAGAATGACAGCCTTTTTGGCACCCATGCCGAGTATCTGGTCATTCACACCTGAACCGACGCACTGCGTCTGCGCGAGGAGGATGGGTGCCGCCCTGCCGGATCCCGCTAGGACGCCGCCTGTGAGCGCGTCGGGGAAGTTGGCTCCGGCTGCGACATACGCGGTGTCACGCTGAAACTTCGTGGGAAAGTATTTCTTAGCGGTGTTCAGAGAGACGGCGTACCGGTCGGCGCCGGTGATCTTGGTCACGTATGCCCCGGTTCGCGCGAAGCCCGTTATGAGGGCGGGAGTCAGGCTGGCCGGCCCCCCAAAGGTGATAACCGATGTGACCCCCCGATTCTTCAAAAGCGCCTTTTCGCTATCGTTCAGTGAGGTTTGAGTCCCATCGACGAGCAACACCGGCGAGTCATGCAAAGCAGCTGCAGGCGACGCACTGAGGGCGTCGGGGAACGTTCGACCGGTGGCCACGAAGATCTTTGAAGAGGGGGCGGCTCCGAATTTCGGGTGCGCGATGAGGTTTCGAGACATCTCATAGCGGTCCGCGCCCCCGATGCGCGTAATCACCGCGTCGGGCACGATGCCGCGCAGCTGATCGACCACGGCCGGAGTAAGTGTGTTCTCCCCCCCGAGCACGACTACATCGGCCGGCGCAAGACGCGCGAGCTCCGCCGCGACAGTATCCGGCACAGATGTCCTCGTAGCAAGCAGGAGGGGGGCGTTGCGCTGTGCAGCGATAGCCGACCCGCTCAGTGAATCCGGGAAAATCTCACCGCTGGCAACGTACACGAGACGCGAACCGTCCGGAGCTAGCGTCTTCGAGATGAGGGCGGAACCCTCGTACCGGTCAGCTCCCGCGATTCTCTCCACCGACGGCGCTGTGCGCTCAATCGTTACTGGCTTCGATGTTATCGATTTGGAGGGATAGCCAGCTTTGCTACCAGTGACCACAACGGTGATCTTCTGAGCCTCGTCGGTCTGCTGAACGGTGTAGCTCGCCCCCGTAGCCCCGCCGATTGCCGCGCCGTTACGATTCCACTGATAGGCGAGCGAGACAGGCTCGGGTCCCCAGGTACCTGGATTCGCGGTCAACTTACCTCCGACTCGCGGCACGCCACTGATCACAGGTTCCGGGGTCGGCGAGAGTTCACGAGAAGGGATGATCTCCTGCGACACCCTGGTGTCCTGCCCGGACCCCAGGGTCGCCGACACGGCGAAGGTCAGCTCTCTGTCGACATCGGCATCGGTCACGACGTATGTGAGTGTCGTGGCACCAGGAATCGGAACATTATCGCGACGCCATTCGTACTTGACTGTCGTGGGTTGCGGGCTCCACGACCCTGCCGCAACTGAGAGGGTGTTTCCGGGTGTCGCCTTACCCTGGATGACCGGGTCTGGCACTGTCGAGAACGGGCTACCCCTATCGATGTTCAGGTCCAAGTCTGCCGACGAGTTGCGCTCGACCACGAGGATCTTCGTACCCGAACTCAAAGAGGAGTCGGGGTATTCATAATCGAAATCTCCTCGTATGTGCTGCCACCAGTTGATGTCGTATGTCGTTTCATACTCGTTGCCATTCCAGGGCGGGGTGATGCGAATGAGGTACTTGCCCGGTGGCACCTTGATTTCGTAGCGGCCGGAAGCGTCTGGATGCACCGTTCGGCGCCGCGCCGTGTGGTTCTCTTCCGAGAACTGCTCCAGCGAGATGAACATGACGGAGAACTTCGTCAAGTCACCCTCCACAGGGGCAGATCGCGTCAAAGTGCCAGATATCACACTGAAGGCGTCCAGAGCGAAGTCGACTCCGTCCAGTGTCTGACCGGGCTCAACGGTCACTGTCGGGCCAGCTGTCTCAACACTCGTGGAACTTGCTGGCTCCTCGGATGGTCGCCCAACGAGCTGGTAAGTACCTGCCGGGACACCCGCCAGACGGTAGCGTCCCTCGAAATCGCTCAGCGCCTGCGCCGGGCGACCAAACTCATCGCTCGTCACCGTGACGCCAGGCAAGGGGGCACCTGCTGAATCCCTGACGATTCCTGTAATGATCGCTGCCGGCTCGAGTTCGACGTCGAGGTCTACCGCCTGCGCGGTCTGGACTGCGACCGGAGCGGTAGTGAGGTCGAGATATGCTCCGACGTTGTCGGTGAAGTAAACGGTATACGCACCGGTCTTAGCTCCAGCGAGTACGTAGTTCCCATCACTATCCGTTTGCGCAGTCTGATCGGCTCTACTGACTGAGACGCCGGCGATTGGCTCCCCATCCGCTGAGGACGTGACTGTGCCGGAAAGCACCCCAGGCGACTGAAGCTCGAGATCGACGTCATAGTCTTGGCCGAGGACGACGCCTGGGACGTCGACCGCGGCCGGCCCGTTACCCGGAAGCGTCGCGCTGACGCGGTAATCACCCGCAGCAAGCCCCACGACGTTGAAGGCCCCGCCCGCCTGCACAGTGCGCGTCGCGACCGGTCGGGATGACCTTGCCACGGTCACGATGGCGCCCTCCGGACTTCCGCCGTTCGTAAGGCTCACCGTGCCCTGAATACTCGCACCGACCGGCATGGATATGCCGACGATGTTGTCGCCCGTGGGATCGGGTACAACCGGGCGCACTGTGGTTGCCACGTACGGACTACCGCTTGGAGGCGTCGCGGTGATAGTGAAGCTTCGTCCGTCGGCCAAGACGTTTGAGAAAGAGTACTGCCCGGACGCGGAGGTCAGAGTCGATCCAACTTCCGAGTCATACGCATTGTCCGTCAGGACAACGCGTACACCTTCAAGGCGTGGCGCATCAACCCCACCTCCGGTCACCGTTCCTTGCAGCTGCACCGAAACCGCGTTCGCTTCCGACTCGAGGGTGTGCGCGGTGGCCGGCGATGCGGACATCAGCGTTGCCACTAGGAGTGCACTAAAACTACCGGCAGCGATGCTCCACCATCGCCGCGCCCCTGTGTTACCTCGCATACGCCCGCCCCCATCGACACGTGTCTTTGTGACAGGTTAGTGGCTCCTGTGCCAGCTTAGGAACGATGGCAATCGTGATGGGCTCACAGATGCCTTGCAGCTCCGGCTTCGGTGCTACAAGGAGACTGTCAACCCACGTTCATGCCAGCTAGTAATGATTCTGGAAGCACGGAATCAGCGGTGGAACTGTGCTCAATATGAGGCACCCGCAAGACGTCAGCCTCGACCGTTCAACGGCGTTCGACAGAGTGATCTGAGCGAGGAGCTTTCACTCCGAGCGGGAGCTTCGCGGATCAACGGCACGACACGATGAAGGCTCCGCCGCGGTGTACGCGACGGAGCCTTCATCGAAACGATCAGCCGACGGGCGGGGCGTACGGGTCGGACGGGAAGGTGCCGGTAGCACCGCCGCCGCCGGCGACGTTGCCCGCCGAGACGACGTACGACGCCGAGTAGACGGGCCACTGGCCCTCGTCGTCCTGCTCCCAGGTGCCGTTGTAGGTGGCCTTCACCGTGAACGCCGGTGCCGGGTAAGTGACCGGGCCGGGGGCCGCGACGGTCTGCGACGGAGCGGTGAGGGTGAGGAGGGTGCTCGAGGAGGCCGTGACGGTCCACACGAGGCCGCCAGCAACGTAGGTGCGGCCGATGGCCGAGGCGCCGGTGGGAACGGTGGCACCGTTCTGGTCGACGATCGAGCGCGCCGTGGAGGTGCCGCCGGCTGCGTTGTTGATGTCGAGGCGGAGGATACCCGTCTCCCAGGTGCCGATGATGTTGCTGATCTGCAGGTAGCCGTTGGTGAAGGCCGAGGTGACCTGCACGCCCGGGTACTCACCCGGAACGACGGTCGACGGGTTGGTGCTGACCGTCGAGGTGGCGCCGGAGATCGAGGTCGCGTCGGACGGTCCGCCACCGCTCGCAGCGGCAAGCGGCGTGGCAGCAGCGAGCGCGATGACGGGCGCGGCCCAGGCGGCGCCGACGGCGACCTGGCGGCGGGTGAGGCCGCGAGGTGCGGTCTCGGTGGCCTCGGAGCTCGGGAAGTCAGGAGTGTTCTGAGTCATAGGTGTATCCCCCGTGGGTTGTGGGCTTGTCGCGAACCGGGTCGAAGATGTCGCGAATTCGACGCTAGGGCCAGTTCTCCACAGTCCTCTTATAGGGGCGGTTCTTTTCACCCCCGAAATCACCTCCGGAGATCGACCGCCTCGATCGGCTAGCGTTCTCGTGTGAGCTCGACCACCGCGAAGCGCCCCAGCCAGCTCAGGCGGCTGGCGCGCAACCCCTTCGTGAACCTCGTCGCGGCCTTCATCGTGCTCGCGCTCGTGCAGAACTTTCTCGTTCGCCTCTACTACGTACCCTCCGGGTCGATGGAGCAGACGCTCGAGGTGGGCGACCGCATCCTCGTCAACCGGCTCGCCTACCTCGGTTCCGAGCCGACCACGGGCGACGTGATCGTGTTCGACGCCAGCGAGGCGTGGGATGGCGAGACGGCGCCCGAGACGAATCCGCTGAAAGCCGCCGTGCGGTGGCTCGGCGGCGTGGTGGGCATCGGCCCTTCCGATCGGCACACGCTCGTGAAACGAGTGATAGCCGGGCCCGGCCAGACAGTGTCGTGCTGCGACGCAGAGGGGCGCATCCTGGTCGACGGTCAGCCGCTCGACGAAACTTATGTGTTCGAGAACCTCCCCTTCGAGGCCGGCACTCTCGACTGTGACTCGACCCCCGCATCCCTGCGCTGTTTCGGCGAGTACACCGTTCCGGAAGGCGAGTACTTCGTGCTCGGAGACCATCGTTCGGCCTCGAGCGACTCCATCGCCCTGTGTCGCGGGGCGCCTGCGACGACAGACGGATGCGTGCGGCTGGTCGAGCGGTCGGGCGTGGTGGGGAAGGTGTTCCAGGTGGTGTTCCCGTTCGGAAGTTTCAGATCTCTCTGACCTCCGAGAGGCGGCTCGGGTAGACTTCGACGACCTGAGGACCAACGGAAAGGGTGGATCCGATGCTCGGCAACCTCAACGGATGGCACTTGATCATCGTTCTGGTGGTGATTCTGCTGCTGTTCGGAGCGACGAGGCTCCCGGCGCTCAGCAAGAGTCTCGGCCAGTCGATGCGCATCTTCAAGAACGAGACGAAGGCCATGAAGGAGGAGAACGCAGACCCGTCGACGGCGACGACCGCCACTCCCCCGACTGCGGCAACGCCGGCTCCCGCAGTTGCGGCGACGCCCGCGCCCGCTGCGCCCGCCGCGCCCGCGCCAGCTGCACCCGCCGCAGCAGCGCCTGCGGCCCCCGCCGAGCCGGTCGCGGCTCCGGTGCCCGCGCCGGCTTCTGCGACGGGCGAGAGCAAGTAATGACCGGCGAGCTCGACCGGCGCACCGTCTTGCAGGGTGCCGCCTGGTCGGTGCCCGTGGTCGCGCTGGCGGTGGGCACTCCCCTGGCAGCGGCCTCGGGAACGACGATCACCGTCGACTTCGCCGCAGCGTTCATCGCGCTGCGCAGCTCCGACATCGTGGCAGGCGTCATCCGCATCACGAACACGTCGGGCGCAGCCATCTCGGGAGAGACGCTGTCGATCGTGCTCACCGCGACGCAGACCGACGAAGGTGCAGAGGTCACCCCGAGCGAGTCGTACGCCGTCTCCCTCCCGACCGAAGCCCAGGTCGCAGAGTCGAACGGCGAGCTGGGAGACGTCGTCAATGACGACTTCGCCTTCAGCTTCACCGACGTCGACCAGTCGGGCCTGACGCTCAGCGGCCCCCTCACCGTCGCCGCCGGGGCCACAGTGGTGATCGCCCTGTACTTCCAGTGGGCTGCGGACAATCCTCGGCGAGCCGTCTTCCTCATCGCAGGAAGCTTCACGATCGGTGGGGCGACGAACCCCCTCGGTTCAGGACTCGAAGTCACGGTCGACCCGCCCGCCTGACAAGGGTGAGGCGGCGGGTGAATTCGTCGCTTTTCGATGATCGTCGATCACCGGACGGATAGATTCGTCAGGTCGGACCCGATGACGTCACAAGGTCTCGACGGTGTCGCGACCTCGACGGAGCACCCACTCCGTGGCGCAGATACATCGCCCCCTCGCCGGCCTGGCCCCAAACAGTCCCGGCGAGGGGGCCTTCTCATTCCCCGCACGGCGGTGACGATGACGAGAGCGCCAGCCTGAAAGCGCGTGTCCCCGACGCCGCTCCGTCCTCGAGGCTTACGTCGATGCGGCAAGGGCTAGGGGTGTGCAGCGCGGGCATGGGGTCGTAAGGTCCAGGCATGGGGGTCGGCACACGCAATCGGTACTGGGATCGCGGGTTCACGTCGCGTGGGCTCGCGGGGTCGGCCGTCGCCAACGGGGTCATCGCCCTCGGCGCCGTGAGTCTGTGGTTGGTCGATAGCGAGGGGCGACCGTGGGGTTGGCTGCTGGCGGTCGGATGCGCGGTCGTCGCGGCCCACTTCGGGTGGCAGGCAGTGCGGCTCCGCGCTTTCGAACGGGCGCAGCGCATCCCTGAGTCGGAGGCGGGCGCAGCGGCTCGGAGTGAGTGCGACACCCATGGCGGATGACGAATCGACGACGAGCACGAGCACGAGCACGGCGATGACCGACCGAATCAGTCCGCGGGCCGCAGGATGGGCGGCCGTCGGCGGGGCGGCGGTGCTGGCGGTGGGCGGGGGCATGCTGCTCGTGTACCCGCCGTGGAGCATCCTGGGCGCGGTGGTGCTGGTGGGGGCGAGCATCCTGGCGGCGGTGGGAGTGGTCTGGATGCTGCGGCAGACGTGGAGCGAACCGTGGCCCCCCGATGTCACGCCGTCGCTGCAGAAGCAGCTGCGGCGGGTTCGGGTGAGTCAGATCGTCACGAGTGTGCTGTTCGTCGCGGTGATCGCGCTCGCGTTCTACGCCGTCTCCCAGCAGAAGTGGTGGCAGCTGGCCTGGGCCGGTGTCATGACGGTGACGGGACTCACCAACCTGAGCGTGAACCGGGCGACACTGCGGCGGCTCCGTGAGCTTCACCTCGAGCAGGCAGACGCGGCCGACGAAGGCTGACGGCGGCCGCTACTCGGTGCAGGACCAGCCGCGGATGCTCGCACCGCGGCATTCCGGCGCCTCACCCCAGATGCGGGCCGTGAACTCGTCGGTGGGCTCGGGCTCCGACGTCTTGAGGATGGTGATGGTGGGCACCTCGACCTCTCGCGCGCTCGCGACGAGCGAGGGGCCCGTGAACTCGGCGCCGCGGTCGGACACCGACACCACACGCCACCCACCATCGAGCACGTCGTCGACGACGAGGCCGTGGGCGAGGAAGCCGTCCGTCCAGCGCAGAGACATGCGGAGCGCACCCGACGACGGGCCGAGGCCTCCGCCGCTCAGACGCACCCGGCCGTTGCCGAGGGTGACGCTCACGATTCCCGAGTTCGCATTGACGGCGAACTCGGCGGAGAACTGCAGGGGGCTGACGATTCCGGGGAGCGGGGGGCCCTTGGGGTCGGGCACGCGGGCGACGACGCGGGACATCCACGAGGCGGCGTCGTGCATCCGCTGGTCTTCGGTCGGGGCATCGTGAGCGTCATCGAACCCGTCGGGCTCGTTCGAGGGTGCCTCCGGGCCTGAGTATGCGGTCATCCGTTCGTCTCCAGTATCGGCCAGCGCCTGTCGAAGAGCGTGGGTCTCACTACTCGACACGTGTACAATTCGCGCACGGGTCGCTGGGCGTGACCCCAGCATGCCGGTATTTCATTCGGCGACACAGTGATTTTCAGACTGTCGGCGGATTTGAGAGCTAAATGGGCATCGATCGGCCGCTTTTCGGATAATCGTGCCGTTTCCTCGCGCACGGGCGCAGCGTAGGGTTATCACCACGATTCTCATGGGGTGATAGGTGACAGACGACGCTCAGATTCCTCGCCTCGGTGCTCTGGCCGCGAGGGTCTTGCTCGACGCGGTGATCTCGCAGAGCAGCGGCCAGTCGATGGAGGCCAACATCTCGGCGATGGCCGTGGCACTGGAGGCGTTGACCGAGGGCACGGATGAGAGGCCCGACGGTCGGGAACAGCCTGAGCCGAGCGACGTCGTGGGCGCCGCGGTGGTGTGCATCTCGTGGCTCGCGGCTCATCTCGCGGCGGCGAACTCCGTCGACCTCGAAGACGTCGTCGCCGACCTGCGCGGATTCATCGAGGACGTGTCGGAGCCTCGGTGACCCCGTCAGCGCCGCCGCCCCTCTTCGGGACCAGCTTGGTGAAAATGACGTAGAAGACGATCCAGAGCAGGAGACCCGTGGCCAGGAAGGTCGCGACGACGGCGAGATATCCCCAGGCGGTGTCGAGCGGGAACCATCCGCTGAGCAGGAGGGCGGGGAGCACAGTCACCAGCATGATCGCGAAGTGCACGGCCGTCTGCGTGCGCAAACTCCACCGCTCGACCTGATAGACGACGGATGCGCCGGCCGTCGCAGCGACGATCACCCCGACGGCGAGGGTCGCCCGCCCGTCGTCGGTCTTGCCCTGGGCCAGCAGCACCACACCGATCGTCGACATCACCACCAGAGGGATGCCCGCCAACAACGTCGCTCTCACGGGCAGTCTCATTGCGCCAGCCTACCGAGCGGCTGCTTCTCCTGCGGCCGGCGGAGGGCACTGCCACTACTCGGGGGCGGCGGGACGGAGGAGATCGCGGGTGAGGACGGCGTCGAGGGAGAGGACTTTGTAGCCCTGGGCGGGGAAGTAGGCGGTGAGGCGGTCTCCGTCGAGGGAGACGATCTCGCCCGGGCCCCAGGCGACATGGATGACGTCGTCGCCCTCGGCGTACGGTGGCGCAGTGGGCGCACCAGCCTCCGGGAGCCCGCCGGCCTCTGGGGTCGGCACCGAGGCGTCGGCAACACCGGCAGCACCATCGCCCCTGAGCCCGGGACGCGCATCCGTTCCACCCGGGCCCCAGCCGCGGCGGGTGCAGACGTCGCAGTTGCCGCAGGGCGCGGCGAGGTCGTCGCCGAAGTAGCCGAGGAGGAACTGGCGGCGGCAGCCACGCGTCTCGGCGTACCCCTGCATGAGGACGATGCGGGAGGTGTCGATGCGCTCTTGGCGCTCGCGCGCGGAGGTGACGGCGTCGAACGCCTGTTCCGGGGTCACCGCGGAGGCGAGCACGACCCCCTCCCCCTCCTCTGCGAGCAACCCGGTTTCGACGAGCAGGTTGACGATGTTCTCCACCGCCCGGTCGGGTAGGCCCGTGGCCTCGACGAGGTCCGAGACGGAACGCACGGCCGAACCATCGACGCCACCGCCACCCGCGAGCAGCGCCTCCACCACGTCACCCACCCGCTCCTCCGACACCCGACCGCCGGCGAAGAACCGCCGCAGCCCCAGGTCTTCGGGCCGGTAGTGCAGCGTCGCCAACGCGGGCTCGCCGTCGCGGCCCGCCCGCCCGAGCTCCTGGTAGTAGCTGTCGAGCGACTCCGTGACGTCGCCGTGCACGACGAACCGCACATCCGGCTTGTCTATCCCCATGCCGAACGCCGAGGTCGCCACCACCACGTCGAGCCCGCCCGCCTGGAAGAGCTCGTGCACCTCCGCCCGCTCCCGTGCGCCGAGCCCTCCGTGGTAGGCGGCAGCGCGCAGCCCCGTCGCGCCGAGCGCATCGGCGACCCGCTCGGTGTCACCCCGCGTGGCGAGATACACCAGCCCGGGCGGCGCCAGCCGCGTGACCTGCTCGAGCACCGCCCGCTCCTTCTCGTGCTCACTCTCGTGCCGCTCCACGGCGAGGCGGATGTTCGGCCGATCGAAGCCGTGCACGAACACCTCCGGCTCGCGAAGGCCGAGCCGCTGCACGATCTCGTCGCGCACGGGCGCCGAACCGGTGGCGGTGAGGGCGAGGATGCGCGGCCCGCCCAGCCGACGGATGACCGCCCCCAGACGCAGATAGGCCGGCCGGAAATCGCGCCCCCACGACGTGACGCAGTGCGCCTCGTCGACGACGAAGAGACTCACCCCGAGGTCGCGCAACCGCTCGACCACCTCGTCTCGCGCCAGCTGCTCGGGGGCGAGGAAGACGAACTCCGCCGACCCGTTCGCCACCCACACCCAAGCCTCGTCGTTCGCCCTCTTCGAGCGCCCCGAGTTCACCGCCACCGCCTCGCGCCCGTCGCCGGTGCGGGAACGGATGCTGCGCACCTGATCGGCCTGCAGCGAGATGAGCGGCGACACCACGACCGTGGGCCCGTCGAGCAGGTGACCGGCGAGCTGGTAGATCGCCGACTTGCCGTACCCGGTGGGCATCACGGCGAGCGCGTCGTGCCCCTGCACCACCGCTCGCACCGCGACGAGCTGACCGGGGCGGAGCGTCTCCCATCCGAACTCGTCGCGCGCCACCGCGGCGATCCGCTCGTCGATCGCTGCTTTCTCGGCCTTGCCGCCAGCCCGGGTCTCCCCCACGCGCCGAGGCTATCGCTTCTGGCTCAGGCGCCGCGAGCCCTCAACTGGGAGGGAGTGCAGTAGCCCAGCGCCTCGAACGCCCGCCGCAGATCGGCCGCATCCGCGAACCCGCTGTGGTGGGCGACCTGCGTGATGTTGAGCACCCGGAACGCCGGGTTCTTCAGCATCGACACGGCGAGCTCGGCGCGGTGCCGGCGGATCTCACGTGACGGCGTCGACCCGATGCTCGAGAAGATGCGCTGCAGCTGCCGCATCGAGATGCTGAGGCTCTGCGCGAGCACCGTCGGGGTGAGGCTCTGGTCGGTGCGGTACGCGGCGATCTGCGCCATCGCCCGGTCGAGGAGGCCCGGCGCCGGCGCTGCGATGCCTCCGGCGCCCCGGTTCTCCAGCAGCAGTGACGCCGTCATCTCCCACAGCAGCTTCTCGAGGAAGTACGCCGACAGCCGCTCGAGTTCGCCAGGCGTCTCCATGACGCCGCCGAGGAATTTCTTCACCGGCCCCAGCACCGCCGAGTCGCGGATGATCGTCGAGCGTCCCGCATCCGTCACGTACTCGTCGACCGCCAGCCGCGGCACCGTCACCGCGACCGCCACCGAGCGCTGAGCGGAGAACACCGCGTAGCGCCGCGCGCCGATCAGCACGAGCGCCTCGTCGGCCCGCACCGCGCTCTCCTCCCGCTCTTCGTCGCGCACGACGACCGTGGTGTCGAGCGGGAACACGAACTCGACCGAACTGGGCGTGTTGCGGCAGATCTTGCGGAGGGGTGTGCCGCCGGCCGGCACCTCGAGCATCGACACCTCGGTGTCGCCGATGGCGATCGTGCCGCGCGTGGAGGGCCGCGGAAGATCGGCCAGCGACCTCCGGAGTGGTGAATCAGTCGTACTCATGAATGAACCCCGTTCATGAACCCGTGGGAAATCGCCGTTCCCGCTGCTGATGATGTGCACAGTCGTGGATCCCGGGGAGGCCCGGGAGGCGACGCCTGTCGTCAATCCGATCATCAGGTGGCGATTTCATGGTGTGAAACCGGTAGTACATCGGTATTGACTCCGATGACATGGCCTATCGCGCTCAGCAATTCCGCCACCTCGTCGCTTCCCTGGGCCGGGCCGGCCGCCACCGTGCGGGCCGGCGTGAGCAGGAGTGCCGCCGGGAGTCCGGCGATCTGCGCCGCCGCCATCAACGATCTCGAGCCGTAGTAGACCGGGGCGCCGAGGTGCGGATACCGCTCGGCGAAGGTGCGCGGCTCGGCTGAAGTGAGCACGGCGACGCCGACGGATGCGCCCACCGCATCCGCCCACCCGTCGAGCCGGGCGGCGACGGTCGTGCAGGGCGTGCAGTCGGCGGAGAGCAGCACGAGGAGGGTCGGCCGCGCCGACGCGATGGTGGCGAGCTCGACGGCCCGGCCGCCTCGATCGGTGACCTCCAGGTCGGGAACCGGCCACTCGGCGCCGTCGCGGCCGGGCCCCTGTTCCAGGACCCCCTGCTGCGCCTCACCCGCCGTCGAGGCCCGACCGGCGCGGGCCCGCGTGGCCACCGCCACGACCGCCACGACCGCGAGCACGAGCGTCGTCGTGGCGAAGAACGCAGTCCATTGGGCGGGAGCGAAGCCCGCGACCGTCGGAGCGACCGCGTCGCCGCCGAGCAGCACGGCGCCGCCCGCGACCACGACCAGCGCCAGGTTGCGCACCACGCTCCGCCAGCTCACGGGTGCGGTCGACGCCACCCCGAAGCAGTTGCAGTGCACCGCCTCACCGGCACGGACGACGCGGGCCAGCGCCACGGAGAACACGACGAGCAGTGCGATCGAGGCGGCACCGGCGACGATGAAGGCGGGGCCGGGGACGACGATCAGCACGATGGCGATCGTGCACTCGCCGAGAGGCAGCGCCCAGGCACCCCACCCGGCGGCGCGGCCGGGAACACCGAACTCCTCGAGCGACCTCCGCGTCGACCCAGGCGTGCTGAGCTTGGCCACGCCGCTCCACCCGAAGACCACGGCGAGGGTGAGCGCGAGTGCGGTGCCGACGGCGGTGGTCATGGTGAGGCTTCTCCTGGAGTCGACCGGCGGAGAGTGTGCCGGAAGGGCTGCAGCGGGCGGAGACACCCGTGGCCGCCGACGATCGTGACGATCGCGGGCGGCCACGGGGGTGAGCCACCGGTCAGGTGGTGGAGCAGAGCACCAGGGTCGAGGTGACCGAACCGGCCGGCTTGCCGCCCGTGCCCACGTAGCCGGTGGGCAGGGTCGCCGTGGCGTTCAGCGTGAACGCGACGGTGATCGAGAGCGTGGTGCGGAACGAGATGGTGGCACCCGCGGGCACGGCGGAGGTGAGGGTGATCAGGCGGCTGGTACCGCTCAGCACGGCGACGTTCGCCGTGCCGCCCGAGACGGAGAAGACGCCGATGTTGGCGACGCCGCTTCCGTTGATGAGCACGGTCGTGTTGGCCGGGATGGGCTCCGTGGCGCCGGCCGTCAGCGTGAAGCCAGGGCCGAGGATGCCCAGGGTGCCGCACGACCCGTTGAGGGCGTAGGCGCCGATGTCGGTGGTTCCCGACGCCGATGCGGCGGGAGTCGCCACGGCGAGGGCGATGACGGGGAGCGACCAGGCGGCCCCCTTCATCACGGTGCGGCGGTCGACGCCGCTCTTCAGGTCGGTGCCGGTGGGCTCGAGTTCGGTCATGAGTTCCCCTGGGATCTAACGGATGTGTCGGGCTGAGGCGGTCGTTCCGCCGCCTGGTGCACCAGCCTCACCGCGACCCCGCGGCACCTGAACGGCAGCCGAGAACCACGTCGTTCTCGTCACCTCATGTGTCGTTAATCCGCGCATCCGGAGCGCCACGGGGAATCACGTTGCCGCCCCAGCGGGCCATCCGCCGTCGCTACGATCGAGTGCGCAGCGATGCGCGACACAGGGGGATGGAAAGAGATGACAGACTCGACCGGCGCCGGGGCGCGCCGCTCACACCGCGGAGTGCTCGGCACCGCCGCCACCGCACTGGGCCTCGGCCTTCTCCTCGCGGCCGCCGGCGCGGCGCCCGCCTTCGCGACGACCACTCCCCCCGCGCCCGCACCGCGGGTCGAGGTGCTCGCGCAGAGCCTCGCCCTGCTCGCCGACGAGGCCTCGGGAACGGGCGGCGCCGAGGGCTCGGGGAGCGCTGCGATCGGCGACACCCTCGACCCCACCCTCGGCCTCACCTTCGACGACCAGGGCCGCACCCCCGTGACCGTGCTGTTCGCGAGCGCCGACGCGCTCGACGCCGCTCGGGATGCGGTGGCCGGCTCGGGCGAGATCCTCACGGTCACGACCTCGCAGCCCACCATCGTCGTCACGGCCGCCCCGACGGCGTTCGAGCAGCTCGCCGCCCTGCCCGGCGTGGTCTCGGTGAGGCCGGTGCAGCAGCCCGTTCTCGGCCACTCGGCGAGTGCGACGATCGCCTCCGCGCCGGCGTCCTCCGGCAACACGGCCTGCAACCCGCTCGACGTCGAAGCCGACGCACCCGGCGCGCTCAACTCCGCTGCCGCCCGCGAACGCTTCGGAGTCGACGGCACCGGCGTGAAGGTCGGCATCATCTCCGACTCCTTCGCCGTCGTCACCGACCCCTACCGCACGATGGCGGAAGACATCGCCGCCGGCGCGCTGCCCGGCAGCACCAACCCCTGCGGGTACACCACCGACATCCTCATCATCGAAGACGGCAACCCGAAGCTGCTCACCAACACCGACGAAGGCAGGGCCATGGCTCAGCTGGTGCACGGTGTGGCACCAGGCGCCGAGCTCATGTTCGCGACGGCGGGGGCCAACGAGGCGGCGTACGCCGACAACATCAACCGGCTCGTCGAGGCGGGCGCCGACATCATCGTCGACGACGCGACCTTCCCCGACGAGCCCCTCTATCAGGAGGGCGTGGTGGGCACCGGCGCTCGCAAGGCCGTGGAGCAGGGTGTGCTCTACCTCTCGGCGGCGCAGAACCAATCGAGCATCGGTCAGGCCAGCCAGGGCACCGAGCCCGGGTTCCGCGACGACCAGAGCACGGGATCGTGGACCACGAAGGTCTCGAGCTTCGGCCCGTGCCCCGAGATCGTTGCCGAGGAGGCCCGCGCGGTCGTGCAGCAGCCCGAGCTCGTCGTCGACTGCCAGAACTTCGCGCGCGAAGGGCACGACCCGCTGCTCCGCGCCACGATGGGCCTGCCCCTGACGCCGGAGGGCACCTTGGCCGGCACGATCAAGGCGCAGTGGGCCGAGCCGGTCTGGGGTGTCGAGACCGTCTTCCTCATCATCGCCCTCGACGAAGACGGTACCGCCCTCGTGCCGCAGAGCCCTGGGGCCGAGACCACCACGCCGTACGCGTCGACGGAGTTCGCTCCGCCGGCGGGGATCGAGAACCCGGCCAGCTTCACGTTCGCGTTGGTGAGGCTTCATCTCGAGGGCTTCCACCCCGGCACACCCGAGGTGCGCATCCAGTTCATGCTCGACGATGGCGGGGTGTCGAGCCTCGGCGACGGGCGGGGCTGGGCCGACGGAGTGACCATCGGCCCGAGCATCTGGGGCCACGCGGGCGACGAGTCGGTGCTGACGGTCGGAGCGGCGTCGGTGCTCACCCCCGACGTGATCGAGGACTACTCCGGAGTCGGCCCCGTGCGCTACCTGTGGGAGCCAGCGACGGGTACGAAGTCGACGCCGGTGCCGATCATCGACCCGGTCACGAGGTCGAAGCCCGATGTCGTGTCGGTCGACCAGTCGTTGACGACCTTCTTCCCCGCCGGCGCGAAGCGCGAGTTCCGCTTCGGCGGCACCTCGGCTGCGACGCCGAACGCGGGCGCGGTCGCGGCGCTGGGTTTGGAGTACTCCCCCGATGCCACCGCCGAGCAGCTGCGCCACGCCCTGGTGTCGACCGCGACGGCGATGCCCGAGCAGCGCATCCGCAACGTCTCGCGGGAGAACGTGACCGGCACCGGCCGGGTCGAGGCGGTGAACGCGCTCGCCGCGCTGCCCGCCCCGGCTCCCACACCCTCACCCACCCCGACTCCGACTCCTGATGCCGGCGGCGGCAACCGTCTCGCCGACACCGGCGCCGATGTCACGGGCGCCTCCGGCGGTCTGATCGGCATGGCGGTCATCATCGCCGCGGGAATCGCCCTGGTGGCCCTGGGCCGCGCCACGGCGATCGGCGGTCGCGGCCGGCGGGGCTGAGCACCGCTCCCGCCCACGACGAGGGAGGATCCGGGCATGGGCCTCGACTACCCGACGCTGCTGGCGGCGATGAGCTTCACGATCATCCCGCTCGCCGCCGTGTTCTTCGTCGACAAGCTCCGCCGACCCGCCGACGACGCCGGGCGCTACTGGTCACTCACCTTCGTGTCGGCGGTGCTCTGCTCGGTCGCCTACTACGTGTCGGGCAGCAGTCACGACATCTGGTGGTCGGTGGCGGTGGGCAACGCGGCCATGGTGCTCACGCTCGGTTCGGTGTGGATGGGGTGCCGCGCCTTCAACGGGCGGCGACCCTTCGTGCTCGGCGTCGGCGCCGTCGCGCTGCTCGTCGGAGTCGTCTCCGCCCTGCCCTCCCACGACGGATCGAGGTGGGCGGGTGCCCCCGAGAAGATGCTCGGGCTCGCGCTGTTCTCGGTGCTCGTCGTGGCGGAGTCGCTGCGCCCGCGCCTGCGCCGTTTCGCCGGTGCGTGGGTGCTCGCCGGGACACTCGCCGTGCACGGCGTCTACGTCGTTCTGCGCAGCCTCGCCTACCTCGTCGCCGGCCCCGGGCATCCGCTGTTCGAGGGGGTGTTCGGTAGCGCAGGGGCCACCGGCATCAACCTGGTTCTCGTGGTTCTCGGCGGCGCGGGGATCATCGCCATCAGGGTTCAGGATGCTCGACGCGGCCTCAGCCGACGCGACCCGAGCGGCGCACGGGAACGGGTGCTCGGCGCCAAGGCCTTCGATCAGCTCGCGCGACGACGGCTCACCGAGCTGCCCCGCGCCGCCTTCCTGGTGGGAACCATCGACCTGCTCGGCGAGCTGCGGGGCGCCTATGGCGTCGCCCACGGCCGCGAGCTGCAGCGCACCCTCACCCGGCTCGTCGTGCGCGACGCTCCCGCCGGCGCCGTGATCGGGGTCGACGGAGACCGCTGGCTGCTGATGTTCGGGGCCGACGACGCCTCGGAATCGCTGGAGCCGCTGCTCGCCACCGCCCACCGGCTCGCCACCGCCTTGCACCGCGAGTACGAGACGCAGACGACCGGCATCGACGACGCGTCGTCGGCGAGCTTCGGTGTGGTGGTGGCCGCGGGTGTGCCCTACGAGGAGCTGCTCACCGCCGCGTCAGCCGCGCTCGTGCGCGACGCCGACTCCGTGCGGGGGCGCATCGCCGTCGGAGCCGTCGGCACGTGCGCCATCGCCTGACCCCTCGGCCTGCTCCCCCTCGGCCTGCTCTCCCTCGGAATCGGACTCGGAGCCGCCGGGTATGCCGGTGACCGCACCGGTCTCCCGCTGCGCCTTCATCGCCTCCAGCAGCGCCACGGTGGCCTCGACGTCGTAGTCGGGGTCTTGCTCCAGGAAGCGCTCGAGGATGGCCACCAGCGCGATCGCGGGCAGCGCCCACTCCGGGTCGTCGGAGGCGATCGTCGCCGGGCCCCGGTAGGTGGCGTCGACGAGCTGCGGGTTGCCGAGATGCCGGAGGCCGAGCCCCTCCACCACCGCCGAGATGACGACGGCGTAGGGACGGTAGTCGCCGTCCCACTCCGCCTTCAGCCGATAGCCGAGAATCCCCGAGAACCAGCCGTGGAACTCGGCCATGCGGTCGATGAAGTCGGAGCTGCCCGACCGCAGCGCCTGCTCGATGTCCTCTCGGGCCGACGACTCCATCTGGCTGAGGAGCGTCGCCGAGAGCCCCACGTACGACTGCCACGGCACCGACTCGATGACGGCGCGGTAATTGTGCTCGAGCGCGACCCTGATGACCTCGTACATCACGCGCACGCGGTCGTCGGTGCTGCGCAACCGGTCGATGTTGGCGAACAGGATGCCCTCGCTGATGGCGAGGGTCTCGTTGTCGGCGAGCTTGTTCGAGGTCTCGGAGGCGATCTCGACGAGCAGATCGGCGACGAACGCCTCCTTCGAGTCCCAGAGGCGGTAGGTCGAACTCCGGGGAACCCCCGCCTCGCGGATGAGATCGTCCATGACGATGTGCTCGAAACCGATGGTGAGCCCGATGCCCTCCACCCGTTCGAGAGCGACATCGAGCACACGCCTGCGCACCTCGGATGCTCGGATGCGCGCCCGCCTCTGCTGCGAGTAGCTGGCACCCCCGTCGCTGCCGGTCGAGAAGACATCACCCATGGGCTTACCTCCAGAACATCGTGGAGCCGGATCGGATCTCTCGACTACACGTGTCGCTAGCGTAGTGAATACCACGGCGTTTCGCCGGAGGTCGACGGGGAAACCCCCGCTCGCGCCGTAGCGGATGCGACCGAATTCCGTCAACCCCAAGATTCTTTGCCAACTACTAGTTAGGCTATCTAGTAATGAGCCAGACGCAACGAGAGGCGGCAGTCATGAACACCATGAAACTCATCTCCAACGGCGAGACCTACACGGTCGCGCGCCTCGACTCGGGTGTGTACCAGGTGCTGTGCGGCGAGCGCTTCCTCGGCTTCGTCGAGCGAGCCGGCTCCATCTACGTCGCCCTCTCGGGCACCCGCTACGACCGGGCGGTGGAGGCCGGGCAGGCACTCTCGCTCGGCAAGGCCGCCGCACTCCTGCGCGCTCCCTTCGAGAGCACCGTTCCCACCGAACTGCTCTCCGCCGCGTAGTCCGTTCCCGAACGAGTGGGTTTACGATAACAGGATGACCACCGACCGCCCCGAGTCGGCCAACCACTACTGGTACGCCGATGATGCCGGACACCAGCGCGGAGTAGACGTGCTGGAGGCGATGCGCAGCTACCGCGCCGCCGAGTCCGCCATGCGACGCCGCTCCCAAGCCTCGATGGGCATGGGCGAGAACGACCTCATCGCCATGCGCTACCTGCTGCGCGCCACCGCCGAGGGCAAGGCCGTCGGGCCCAAGGAGCTCGCGCAGTACCTCGGCATCACGAGCGCCTCCATCACTGTCCTCCTCGACCGCCTCGAGAAGAACGGCCACCTCACCCGGCAGCCCAGCCCGTTCGACCGTCGGGCGCTCATCATCGTGCCGAGCACACCGAGCAGCGAGCTCGAGGCGGCAGCCCTGGGCGACGCCCGGCCCGAGCTGCTGCAGATCATCGAGGGCCTGTCCGAAGACGACGCCGAGACCGTCGTGGCTTTTCTCACCCGCATGAGAGACGCCGTCGACCAGGTCGACTCGCACGTCTTCGATCGCGATGAGCGGCGCTGAACCGCAGGCCTCGAGGCGCAGCTTGGAGGTCTTGACCGAACTGCGCGCCTACCGCGCCGCCGAAGAGGCGATGCGTCGCCGCACGCGCGAGTCGATGAAGATGGGCGAGAACGACCTCACCGCCCTGCGCTTCCTTCTCAAGGCCCAACGCGAAGGGCGCGTCGTCACTCCCGGGGCGCTCGCCGATCACCTCGGCATGAAGTCGGCCTCCGTCACCGTGATGCTCGATCGCCTCACGAAGTCCGGCCACCTCTCCCGTCACCCGCACCCCACCGACCGCCGATCGCTCGCTGTGACGGCGACTCCCGGCTCTGACGACGAAGTGCGCCAGACCCTTGGCGAGATGCACCGCCGGATGATGGCGGTCGCCACCGGCCTCGACGCCCGCGCCGCCCTCGTGGTGCGCACCTTCCTGCTCGACATGGCGAGGGTCGCGGCGCAGCAGGAGTAGCGCCACTCGATGCGGTTCCGCACCGGGACACGACCCCTCGCGGGCTCACGCGACGCGGTCGATGTCGAACTGCACCAGCAGTTCGTCGCCCTGCACCTCCTCCGAGGTGGTGCGCATCATCAGCCGGGTCATCCTGATGAACGGGAGCACGGCGGAGCGGAGCGCGCGCACGTCGGAGCTCGAGCAGCGCAGCATGCCGAAGCGGTCGTCCTCCCCCTCCACCAGCTCCAGGATGATCGACCCCGGGCGGGTGTGCGGCGACGACTGCACCGCCACGAGCAACGCCCGCAGCGTCGCCCGGTCGTCTTCGTGGAGGCGCGGTGAGAGACCGCTCTCATCGACGAGGAGGTCGACGTGATCGCCCAGCGAGTCGAGCTGTTGCGTCTCGGCGATCGCGGCCTGCAGGCTCCTTGCGAGCTCCCCCGCGCGCACGCGGTCTTCGGGGCTGAGGGTTCCCGAGAGACGGATGCGCGCCAGGAACGGCACGATCTCCTCCCGCAGCGCCCCCATCTCCCCCATCAGGTCGTCGTCGACGAACCGGCCGCGCACCTCCTCGTACTGTTGTTCCCTCTGCTCGGCCTGGGTGAGGCGCTCCGCGTAGATGCCGCGCAACAGAGTGCGCGCGTAGGCGATCGAGCCGAGGCCGAGGGCGAGGGCCGGAGCCACCGCTACCGCGACGATCACCGCCAGCGGAAGCGAGTCCTCGAAGCTCAAGAAGTAGTGAAGGGTGGCGAGAACGGTGCAGAGCACCGTCGAGATGACCGTGTAGCCCGTGAGCTCCGCCGAGGTGCGGAACGGCGCCGCCGCCATCATCGCGAGGCCGATGGTGAGGAGCCCCCAGTCGTCCCGGATGTAGAGGTTCGTGCCGATGCAGCTCACCGAGCTGAGCACGGTGGCGATCGCGATGAGCGCGAAGGCTGTCGCGAAGCGATCGCTCGTGACCCCGAGATCGAAACGGAAGGCGCTGCGGATGAACCAGGCGTGTCCCGCCGCCAGCGCCACGATCGCCGCGACGGCGAGAGGCCACGACGAGATCTGGTCGGCGGCGACCACCGTCAGCCCGACCGCGGTCAGCAGGGAGACCGCCGTCACCACGAGCAGGAAGCCGCGTGCGCTGATGGAGGCGAGCGGGTCGAGCTGCAGCGCCGTGGTGCCTGCGGGCGGGCGCAGCGCCGCCTCGCGCACGTTCATGCGGCACCCCCGGGCACCGTGACGAAGACGGCGGTGCCTGCCCCCGGCCGCGACCAGATCTGCACGGAGCCCCCGACTTCGACGATGGTGTCGACGACGGTCATGCGCAGGCCCACCGTGTGGTCGTCGGCGGCGTCGACGTCGAAGCCGACCCCCGCATCCGACACCATGATGCTCAGCTCCGGCGGGCTCGACATCACGGCGATCTCCGCCTCCACGACCCCCGAGTGCGCCGTCACGTTGTCGAGGCACTCGGCAACGGCCCGCTCGACGGCACGCCCCACCGAGACGCTGAGGGCGTTGACGGCGTCGATGTCGCCCGTGACCCGCACGGCCAGACCTTTCTGCTCGGCGGCCCTCACCAGACCCACGAGCAGCGGCACCTTCGCGAGCTTGCGCAACGACCCGGCCGGGCGCTGGCCCTCGAGGATCACCCGCACGTCGGCGAGGTTCGCGAGATCGCGATCGATCGCCTGCATCTGCTCCGGCGGGATTGGGCCGGGCGAGCCGTCGGCGAGCGCCCGGAGGTCGACGAGCACGGTGTCGTGAAGCCACGTCGAGGCCCGGGCGGTGAAGCGGCCCATCGCGACGTCGCGCTCCTCGGCGAGCGCCGCATCCGACATCATCACGGTGCCGCGAGCCGCGTCGCGCCGGCCGAGCCACAGGGCACTGACGAGGAGGCCGAGGGCCACGTAGGCCGCCACCACCGGCACGTCGACGGCAAGGGTCATGCCCTGCTGCCAGGCCGCGAGCTGCACGAAGCCCGGCCCGGCGACGAAGGCGACGCTCCCCAGCACGATCGACTTCGCGAGAGACCGGGCGGCGACCCCCACGACGAGCACCGCGAGCTCGGGCATCGACAGCAGCACGTAGTCGCTCGACGGCGGATGCGGAGACAGGCTGACGGTCACCCCTGTGGCGAGGAGCGCGTAGACGTAGAGGCCGGCGCAGCCCGCGATCGTGTAGACGAGTGCCCGCACGAAGGAGCGCGTGAGAAGGGCCGCGATCACTCCGGCGGCGGTCACCAGCAGGCCGACGATGGCCAGTGAGAGCTCCCAGCGGCCGGTGATCGGGATGAACAGGGCGGTGAGCACCACCGTTGCCGCGAGGAAGACCGACGACAGCCAGACACCCGCTCGAGCGAGAGCGCGGCTCGTGACGACGCCGTCGACGTCGGCGGCGATCTGCAACGTCATCGCGCAGTCACCCGCTGCGCACCCGAACCGTTCACGGAAGACCCCCGGAACGAGGATATCCGCCGTGCCGACACGCCGCCAATCGCCGCCTCCGGTGCCTGTACCCTACAGATCATGAGTGCGGGGAACGGGGACAGGGAGACGGAGCGCCGTTCCCGGTTCGACCGTGCCGTGTTCCAGTCGCAGCTCCTTCTCGCGGCGGCCCTGCTGCTGCTCGTCTGCGCCGCCTACATCTTCCAGCCCTCCGCGGTGCTCGACGTGCGGTTCTTCGGCGGGGTCGCCGTCGTCTTCGTGCTCACCGGCGCCGCAGCGCTCGTGCCGTGGTCGAGCATCCCGCGCGCCTGGGCCGCCGCACTGCCGGTCGTCGACATCTTCGCCATCATGCTCGTGCGCGAGGGCAACCTGCAGCTCGGCACCGGCCTGCTGCTCGTGTTCCCGGTGATCTGGCTGTCGAGCTACTTCGGGCTGACCGGCGCCGTGGTCAGTGTGCTCACCTCCGCCCTGCTCATCTGGCTGAGCGCGGTGATCGGCGACGTGCCCGTCAGCGTCGCCAACCTCGGCTCCCTGCTGGTGCTGCCCGTCACCCTCGCCTTCATCGCCACGACCACGCTCGCAACCTCGAGTCGCACAGCTGCCCAGAGGGGCCTGCTGCGCCAGCAGGCCGACCTCCTCGAGGTCGCCCTGCGCCGGGCGCGGCGACAGGAGCAGACGCTCGACGAGGTGCTGAACGCCGTGACCTTCGGTGTCGTCGCCTTCGGCAAAGACGGCAAGCAGACCATCGTCAACCGTGCCCACCGCAACTATCAGACCGAGTTCGGGCTCCCCGAGACCAGCATCGAGCATCCGGTGATGTACCGCCCCGATCGCGTCACCCCCTACGACGAGAACGAGCGGCCGTTCGGGCGGGCCACCCGCGGCGAGCGCTTCGACGACATGGTGGTGTGGCTCGGCGAGCCGGGCGAGCACCGCATCGCGCTCTCGGTCAGCTCGCGACCGCTCACGGCCCCCGACGGCGAGCCCGACGGTGGTGTGATGATCTCCCGCGACGTCACCAGCGAGATCAACGCCATCAGGGCCCGTGACGACCTGGTGGCCTCGGTCTCGCACGAGCTGCGCACTCCCCTCACCTCCATCCTCGGCTACCTCGAACTCGCCCTCGACGACGAGACCCTCGACCCGTCGACGCGGTCGATGCTCGAGGTGGCCTCGGCCAATTCCGACCGTCTGCTCGCCCTCGTCGCCGACCTGCTCACGGCTGCCAGCGAGAAGGAGCAGCAGATCGTCATGTCGTTCAGCCAGTGCGACCTCGCCGAGATCGTCGCCCAGGCCATCCAGGGTCAGACCATCGCGGCGGGCGAGCGCGGCATCGAGATCGTCAACCGCGTGGCGGGGCCGGTGATCCTCGACGCCGACGGCTTCCGCCTGCGCCAGGTCGTCGACAACCTGCTCTCGAACGCCATCAAGTACAACGTCGAAGACGGCAGGGTCGACGTGTCGGTCAGCGCCGACGCCGGCAGCATCGACCTGGTGGTGAGCGACACCGGCATCGGCCTGACCGACCTGGAGCAGTCGAAGCTGTTCGAACGGTATTTCCGGGCAGAGGGCGTGCGGCAGTCGACGATCCACGGCTCCGGGCTTGGGCTCACCATCAGCCGCGACATCATTCGGCGCCACGGCGGCGACCTCACGGTGTCGAGCGCGATCGGCGTCGGAACGACGTTCACGGCGACTCTTCCCCGCGCGCGATAAACTCCGATCATCGGCGGCCGATGCGCGGCGCGGAAGGAGGTCTCACGGCATGACACTCGACCTCGACACCCTCATCGTCACCAGCGGTCTCATCATCGTCCTCTGCGGCATCACCTTCATCCTCAACACCGCGATGCGGCGGAACGACGCCTCCGGTCGTCTCTGGAGCATCTCCTTCATCGCAGCCATGCTCACCGCCCTGTCGTTCTCGGTCTGGAGCATCTCCGACCAGTTGTGGTGGGTGCTCGCGGTCGGCAACACGGCGCACGTCATCTCGATCGGATCCATCTGGGCGGGGGCGCGCGTGTTCAACGGCCGGCCGTCGCTCATCTGGGTGGTTCTCCTGGGCGGTGGGGTCGTCGCGCTGTTCACGGCGATCGAAGGCCCCGCCGGGGGCGAGTGGACGGGCTCGGCTGCACTGTTCGCGGGGGTCGCGGTGTTCGCGGGCCTCGGCGGTGCGGAGACCATGCGCTCCCGCATGCGGCGCAACCTGAACGCGCGAGTCATGAGCTTCGCCCTCTGGATCGTCTGCGCCTATTACGTCGCCCGCACCGGCATCTTCGTGAGCCTGGGCCCCGAGAGCTCGACCTTCCAGCAGTACTTCAGCTCGGAGCTCACCTCCGTCCTCACCATCGTCGTCGTGCTGCTAGGCACCATCTCGATGTCGATCCTGCAGGCGGAGCGCTCGGGCGCACGGGCGCTCGGCGACGTCACGGTCGGTGTGCACTCGGTGGTCGGGGTGCTTTCGGCCGCCCCCTTCATGCAGCAGTGGGCCGACTGGGTCGAACGCGCATCCTTCCACGGCGACCGGCTCGCCATGATCGCGATGGATGTCGACAACCTGCCCCAGATGAACACCGCGTTCGGCCGCACCTTCGGCGACACCGCCATCCGCTCCGTCGCCCAGATCGTGCGGCACCACGCACCCACCACAGCACTGCTCGGTCACACCGGCGCAGGCCGCTTCGTCATCGTGGTGGTCACGCAGAGCGCCGTCGACGCCGAGCAGCTCGCCATCCGTCTGCAGACCGCCCTGGTCGACGAGCCGATCGACCCGCAGCAGTCGCTGCGGGCGACGGCCAGCTTCGGGGTCGTCGACACCGAGGGCTACGGCTACGGGCTGCCCGTACTGCGCCGGGCGCTCGACGACGCCACCCACGCCGCGCGGGAGGCGGGCGGCAACAGCATCGTGGTGGGGCGCGGGGTCACGCAGGCCGGTTCGTAACGGCTCCGCCCGATCGCCTCACTCGCCGCCCGACGAGTCGGGTGCCTGAGCGATGGCCACGGTGAGCTGGTCGCTGGCCGTCTGCTTGGCGTAGTCGTTCGACCCGGGCGCCGTCTGCAGCAGGATCTCGTAGGTGAACGAGAGCGTCACCGAGGTGGCCGCCGGATCGAGCGCGGGCAGGATGAAGGTCTGACTGTAGCTGTAGGGCGACTTGATGTAGTACCCCGGCTGCACAGCCGCCTGGTCGGTGATGGGGGCGGGGGCGGGCAGCGAGCCGGTCGGCCCGTCGACCGCGGGGGTGAGGGTGACCCGCGAGAGGTAGAAGCTCTGCCCGTCGTCGGTGCCGAGGGCGCCGGTGAGCGAGAAGGTGATGGGCTTGTTCGCCTCGGCCGTCCACTGGTCCATGCTGAGGGTCGAGTAGTAGTCGACCGTCATCGCGATGTCGCCGGCCTGCAGGAGGTGCTTGGCGCTGCCCGTGGCGAGCTCGTTCACCACGGGGGTGATGGTGGGGCGGGCTGTGGGGGTCGCAGGAGCCGACGACGACGTCTCCGGCGCATCCGTGTTGAAGCGCGACTGATCCCACGGGGCGGTGCCGCAGGCGCTCACGCCGGCCACGGTGGCGAGCGCGACGGCACCCGCCGCGATGCCCCTGAACAGCCTGCCTGCCATCGACAACACCCTCTCCCGTTCCGACTGATGCAATCTTAAGGTTTTCCTGACCGGACCCTAGCGCATTCACGTGCGAACCCTGTGGGTGATACCGCAGACTTGAGCCATGTCAGAGATCAACCCGTACGTGACCGACCGCACCGAACTCGGTGAGTCGGGCGAGTTCCAGAACGACTTCATCGAGTCGGTGGAATCGCTGCCGTCGTACCGACCCACGATCGGGTGCATCATCCCGGCCTACAACGAGGCGGAGTCGATCGGCGACGTGCTCGAGTCGCTGCTCAACCAGACCCGCCTCCCCGACGTCATCCACGTCGTGGTGAACAACACCACCGACGACACGGTGAAGATCGCTGCCCAGTACGCCGGCCCCCATCTCAAGGAGGTCGACGGGGTCGAGCAGTTCACCGAGGTCTACGTGCACGACATCGGCAAGAACAAAGACAAGAAGGTGGGCGCGCTCAACTACGGCTACCAGCTGGTCGAGGGCTGCGACTTCCTGCTCGGTGTCGACGGCGACACCACGGCGGCCCCGGATGCTGTGGAGCGTCTCGCAGAGGAGATCACCTCCGACTCGCGCATCGGCGGCATCTCGGCGATCTTCTCCATCGACGACGCGCCCATCAAGGGCTTCATCGCCAAGTTCCTCATCACCGGCCAGCGGTTCCAGTTCGCGGCCTTCAACATGCAGAACATGCTGCGCGGCCGCAACATGGCGGTGCTCGGCGGGCAGTTCTCCATCTTCTCCACCAAGGCGCTCCGCCAGATCATGGTCGAGAACCACCAGAACACCCCGTGGGTGAAGGACTCCGAGGTGGAGGACTCGCTGCTCTCGCTCCAGATCAAGAGCGCGGGCTACCTCACCAAGATCTCGGCGCAGGCCCGCGCCGACGTGGGCGGCATGACCACCCTCCGCGGCCTCGACGCGCAGCAGGTGAAGTGGAACTTCGGCGCCATCGAGCTCATGTGGCCCGGGCAGCGCGGCGACACGAAGGGTCAGCCCTTCCACCCGAACCTCCGCCTGCGCTGGCTCGAGAACCTCTCGATGCTCACGAACCTCGTCACCCGCGTGCTGTTCTTCATCCTGCTGTTCGCCTCGCTGTCGATCAACGCCTTCGTGTTCTCCCCCATCTGGCTCATCCCGCCGGTCGTCGCCATTCTGCTGAACCTCCGCACGGCGCTGTCGATGAAGAACCGCAACGGTCGTGACATCTTCTTCGCGCTCGCCCTGTTCCCCGCCGAGATCTACATGTGGGTCAGGCTCGGGCACTTCCTCCGGGCATGGACCAAGTTCCTCAGCCGCAAGCAGACCGACAACTGGGCGGCCCAGGCCAAGGCTGAACGCGGTCGCGGCAACGGCTACCTCGTGCCCCTCGTCATCCTGGTGCTCGTCGTGGCGGTGATGGTGCTGGTCTGGTTCCAGCTCACCCCGTTCGTTCAATCGACAATCCTCTGGATCGGCTGGCCGGTGCTCGGCATCATCACGATCATCCAGACCCTCGGCATGGTCATCAAGGTCCTCCGCCGCTACCGGGGGTACAAGGTTTGACCCGGTTCGTCGACCGCGAGGCGGCCCTCGGCCTCCTCAGTGCCGTCGGAGACGACGAGCACCGCGGCCGCTTCGTCCACGACTTCATCAACCTCTGGGAGACCCGATCCCAGAGGTTGATGAAAGCACTCGGCATCCGCGACTTCGAGGATGCCGATGTGGTGTGTCTGAGCATCCGTTCGTCGAGCACCATGCTCGGCGCGTGGCCCCTCGAGGCCATCGCCGGCATGGTGCACACCGCTGTCAAGCAGCAGGACCTGGCCGGATGCATGTCGCACCTCGCGAGGCTGCACGAGGTGGGCAGGCACACCTGCGACGAACTGCTCGAGCTGCTCGACTCCCTGAAGGCGACGGGTTCGGGTCAGTCGTCCTCGGAGGCGGCGAGGCGGTAGCCGACGCCCCGCACGGTCTCGATCCAGCGCGGCGTGGTGATGCTGTCGGCGAGCTTGCGGCGCAGGTTCGCCATGTGCACCTCGATGGCGCGCTTGTCGGCCTCGCTCACGAAGTGGGCGGTGACGTAGCTCTCACCACGCAGGAGCAGCGCCAGGTCGGCCTTGCTGCGCACCCGACGCTGGCTCTCCATGAGCGCGTTCAGCAGGTCGAACTCGCTACGAGTGAGGTCGATGGCCTTGCCGTCTTTCTCGGCGAGACGCATCTCGGAGTTCACGAACAGGCTGTTGTGCTCGAGCCAGCCGTCTTCGCGCGAGTAGCTCTTGGGCGCCGCGGGCTCGGGAGCAGCGGCGGCGGGGGCGAGCGGGGCGGTCGGCGTGGCGGCGTAGGAGGCAGCGTCGGGGGCGGGAGCGTAGCCCGCGGCGGGGGCCGAGGAAGCGGGAGCCTGCGGCGCATACTGGACAGCGGGAGCCTGCGCGGCAGGCGCCGGAGCCGGCGGGGCGGCGATGGGCGCGACCGGACCAGACCCGTCGACCGCGTTCACCTGCCGCGGGCGCCGCATCATCGCCTCGACCCGCGCCCGCAGCTCGCGCGGGCGGAACGGCTTCGTGAGGTAGTCGTCGGCGCCCGCCTCGAGACCCTGCAGGGTGTCGATCTCCTCGTCGCGGGCCGTCAGCATCACCAGGTAGGTGTTGCTGAAGGCACGGATGCGCTTGGCCGCCTCGAAGCCGTCGATGCCGGGCATGCTCACGTCGAGCGTGGTGACCATCGGGTCGTAGGCCCGCACCGCCTGCACTCCGTCGAGACCGTTCCCGGTCGCCACGACCTCGAAGCCGGCCTGGCTCAGCACCGTCTCGAGAAGGTGCCTGATGTCGGCGTCATCCTCGATGATGACCGCGACCCTACGTTCCCCATGCGTGTCCATTGCCACGATCGTAGCAAGGGATCACCTCACCCGGCATGGGGCCTGCCCAAGCGGGCCCGCCGTGTGATGCGCGGCGCGCATCCGCTCTACCAGCCGGCGTTCTTCGCCAGCTCGAGGGCGTTCTCGTTCCACCACTCTCCCGCTGCCGGCCCGCCGTTGCACTCGCCGTCGCTCTCGCCCGGGGGCTTGACCCAGAGGGTCGCGTCTTGCGCCGAGCCCGACTTCGCCGGCTCCGGCGTCGCGCCGAGGGCGCGGCCGGGCGGGTTGCACCACTCGCCGTTCGATCCGGCACCGTTGCGGCCCGTGTCGATGACGTAGTGCGCGCCGTTCGTGAGCGCCGAGATGGAGTTCGCGTAGTACTGCTCGCGGTCGGTGGTGTTGTAGTTCGACACGTTGGTCGAGAAGCCGCGCGCCCGCTCGACGCCCGCGCGGTTCAGCAGGTCGGCCATCTCGGCAGCCGGGCCCCAGTTCGAGTGACCGGCGTCGATGTACACCGTGAGACCCGCCGCCACGAGCGTGTCGACCGAGTCGCCCACCTGCACGAGCCGCTCGTCGACGTTGTCGCACTCGTCGGCGAGCGCCAGGGCGTCGGGCTCGAGGATGATGACGGAGTCGCTGCCCTCGAGGCTGTCGGCGATCTCCTTCACCCAGACGGGGTAGTCGTCGTTCGACAGGCCGCCCGCCGACTGGTTGCCGCAGTCGCGGTTCGGGATGCCGTAGACCACGAACACGGGCGTCGCCTTGAGCTTCGCGGCCTCGTCGACGAGTTTCGAGGCGTAGCCTCCCACGTCGTCGATCGGGTGCTTCTCGGGCGTGAGCCAGATGGCGGTCGGAACCTCAGCGATGCGGGTGAAGACGGCGGCATCGCCCTCGTCGCCGGCCTTCTTCTCCTCGGCCGCGGCTGTCGCCGCCTTCGACGCCGGGTCGACGAACAGGGTCTTGCCCGCGAAGGGGTTGTCGCTCGCCACCCCGCCCTGGGACAGGATGCCGCCGACGCCGATCACCATGGCCGCCAGAACGCCGACGATCGCCACGATCGCCACGGCGAGGCCGATGCGGGGCAGAACTCGTGGCACGGAGCCCCTTCCTGTCGCGGGTGTCGGCTCAACTCTATCCCGCCCGGCCTACCCGGCCTCGCGGGCCCGCTCCCGCTCGCGGTCGCGTTCCCGACCCGGTGTTCCCGCCGCGCCGTTGGCCTTGAGGCGCGCCATGGTCTGGTTGAACGGCATCGGCCGGCCGTAGAAGAAGCCCTGGGCGTGCTTCACACCGATTCCCGCGAGGATGTCCACAGCATCCTGAGTCTCCACGCCCTCGATGATCGTCGAGTAGTCGAAGGCGTCGCCGAAGCCCTGCAGCGCACGCACCACCTCGCGCTGGCGGGTGTCGTCGAGGTTGTCGACGAGGGAGCGGTCGATCTTCAGGATGTCCATCGGGATGCGCACCAGAGCCCCCACGGAGGAGGCCTCCGAGCCGTAGTCGTCGAGCGCGATGAGCATGCCGAGGGCCCGGAAGTGCTCGGCCTGCCGGCGCAGGTCGTCGTCGATGTCCTTAACCGAGCGCTCGTTGAGCTCGAGGCAGAGCGTGACCTCGGGGTACTTCGGCACGATCTCCTTGAGGAAGGCGCCCACGTGCTCGTCGCGGATCTGCTCCACCTCGAGGTTGATGGTCATCGTGGCGATGCCCGGAACCACCTTGTGGAACTCGCGAGCCGACTTCAGGGAGGCGGCGATGACCTGCTTGGTGAGCTGGTCCATGCGGCCGAGGCCCTTGGCCTTCTCGATCAGCGACGACGTCGAGATGCGGCCGAGCTCGGGGTGGGTGTAGCGCACGAGCGACTCGAACGCCCAGATCTCGTCGTCGACCGTGTTGACGATGGGCTGGTAGACGACGTTGAGCACGCCGTCGTCGATGGCCTTCGCCACGATCTCGTTGATGCGGCTCGAGCGGTGCGGGGAGATGCCGATGCTCGACTCGAACGACGGCCCGCCCTGCCGCCTCGACTTCTTGATGGCGAGCATCGAGTGGTCGGCGTCGACGACGATCGACTGCGGGTCGGTCTCCTGGTGCCCCGAGTAGGCGAGCCCCACGCTCACCAGGGGGCGGTACTCCCTGCCACCCAGGGTGGCGGGGGCGCCGACGTTCGCCACGATGTGGTCGGCGACCTGCTTCGACTCGGCCAGCGACTGCAGCTTGGTGAGGATGACCACGAACTCGTCGCCGCCCACCCGCGCCACGAAGTCGTGCGAGCGCACGCTCGCGCGCAGGCGCGTGGCGACCACCGAGAGCACCTCGTCGCCGATGTGGTGGCCCTCGGAGTCGTTGAGGCGCTTGAACTGATCGAGGTCGATGAACAGCACGGCGATGCCGGAGGCGTAGGTGCGGTCTTCGTTGAGGCGGGCGAGCGAGCGCTGGAAGGCGTTGTAGTTCGGCAGGCCGGTGAGCGAGTCGCGGTCGACCTGGTCGAGCAGGGTGTCGTAGGCGCCGCGCACCCGCGCGGTCTCGGAGGCCATGTGCCCGATGGCGTCGAGGGCGAGCTCGTCGTCGGCGGTGAACGGGGAGCCGCCGCTCTTGCGGCTCGCGATGAGGTACTCGGGCGGCTGCACCGCGTCTTGCTGATGCTCCTGCGACACCCCGTCCTCGGCGTCGGAGAACGACTCGGGGTTCAGCTGCGGGTCGGTCGAGTCGATCTCGGAGAAGCGCGTGCCGATCTCGTTGCGGCCGGGAGGGGTGCGGCGGATCTCGAAGTCGGTGGCGTCGATGGCCCGGCGGGCGAAGTCGACCATCGTCTCCCGCGGATCCTGCTCGGTGCTCCACGGGAGGGCCCGCGCCGCGTCGACGACGCCGCTCAGCCGGCGCTCGCTGCTCCTGGTCTGGCGGCGCTTCGCCGCCCCGTAGAACACCATCGAGACCAGCAGCAGCGGGATGGTCTCCCGGGCCAGCTGGAGTTGCTCGGCGGGGCCGTCGACGATGCGCAGCATCCCCGTCGTCGACACGAAGACGCCGAGTGCCACCACGGCGCTCAGGCCCAGCACGGCGCCCAGACGCCACAGGCTCAGCCCGCTGAACCCGAAGGTGCTGTCGACGCTCCACCGGCCGCGCTCACGCACGAACTCGAGCGCGAGCACCACCACCACGTAAAGCACGACGCCCACGACCACCGCGATCAGATCGCTGACGCCCAGCCCGATGAGCCACCGCGACGAGGCGACGAACGCGATCGCGCCGAGCGTCGCCACACCAGACCATTGCGCCGAGAGGAAGAGCGAGCGCGTGCTGAGGGCGCGGGAGACGAAGTACGCCAGCACCCACATCCCCACGTCGAACACGGGGTTCGTTCCCGCCGTGCCCACCACGAGCAGGGCGCTCGCCACACCGATCGGCGGGAGGCCCGCGGCGCGACCGATCGGCAGCTGGAACACGGCGGTGACGCCGACGCTGAGGAGGAAGACGACGCACGAGATCCAGCTCCGCGGCGGATCGGCGATGCCCGCCACGACACCGAAGGCGATCGTCGCCGCCGTGATCGCGATGAGCACGAACGACGTCGCCGCGGAGGTGGGCTGACGCTGTCGCTGCTCGAGCCGCACGGATGCCATGCGGTGAGCCTACCGCCGCGCGGGGGTGGCTCGTCAGAGGCCGAGGGGTGGCTCGTCGGAGGCCGAGGGGGTGGCTCGTCAGAGGCCGAGGCGGGTGAGCTCGTCAGAGGCCGAGGCGGGTGAGCTCGGCGTCCATGCGGGTGGCCATCTCGGCGTAGCCGGCGTCGTTGGGGTGCAGGCCGTCGGCGGCCATCCACTCGGGGTGGCCCTCGATCCAGTGCGAGGCTCCCCCGATGTAGTCGGCGCCGATCGCCCCCGCCTCGTCGTGCACCCAGGCGATGATCTGCTCGACCGAGTCGGGGCGCGCATCCGTGTACCAGAACGGCTCGACGACGATGATGCGGGCCTCGGGCAGCTCGGTGCGCAGGGTGCTGAAGTCGGTGCGGATCGCAGCCTGGATGTCGTCGGCGCGGCGCGGCATGGAGAAGTTGTCGTTCAGGCCCATCGTGATGAACACGATGTCGGGGTCGGCGGCGATGATCTCGCTCACCTCGTCGGTCGGCGCGTAGTCGGGCGGGGTGCTTGCGCGGTTGTTCACGAAGCCGAGGCCGTTGACGCTGGGGTTGAACTCGTTCCAGCCGCGCTCGGCGCTGATGACGCTCGACCAGCGGAGGGCGGGGTCGGATGCGCCGGTGCCGAGGGTGTAGGAGTCGCCGTAGAAGGCGACGACCGGGGCGTTCGGGTCGGGTGCGGTGCTCGCGCTCGTGCTGCTGCTCGTGCTCGTGCTGCTGCTCGGCGTCAGCGTCGCGACGGCGACGGCCGTGGTGACCGCCGCAGCCACCGCGACGGCGGCGAGCAGGATGAAGACCAGGGGCTTGCGCACATCCGTCGTTCGGAGCGGCCGACGGATGCGGTTTGCACGTTCTCGCGGACAAAGTCCGTCACAACGTCAGTCATGACGGACTTTGTCCGCGAGAAAGTGGCGACGCCTAGGCGGTGGCGGCGGCCCCCGCCGCGACGGCGACCGACGGCACCTCGGCGCCGTCGGCGATGAGCTCGGCGATCTGCACCGCGTTGAGCGCCGCGCCCTTGCGGAGGTTGTCGTTCGAGATGAAGAGCACGAGGCCCTTCTTGCCCGGGGCGCTCTGGTCTTGACGGATGCGCCCGACATAGCTCGGGTCGCTTCCGGCAGCCTTGAGCGGCGTGGGCACCTCGGTGAGCTGCACCCCGGGGGCGTCGGCGAGCAGTTCCCGTGCGCGCTCGGGAGTGATGTCGGAGCCGAACTCGGCGTTGATCGACAGCGAGTGGCCCGTGAACACGGGAACGCGCACGCAGGTGCCGCTCACCAGCAGCTCGGGGAGCTCGAGGATCTTGCGGCTCTCGTTGCGGAGCTTCTTCTCCTCGTCGGTCTCGAGCTCGCCGTCGTCGACGATCGAGCCGGCGAGCGGGATGACGTCGAACGCGATGGGCGCGACGTACTTCACGGGGGCGGGGAACGCGACCGACGAGCCGTCGTGAACGAGGTTCAGCAGCGCCTCGGGGTCGGCGACCGCGGCCTGCGCCTGACCGGCGAGCTCCTCCGCGCCGGCGAGACCGGAGCCCGACACCGCCTGGTAGGTGCTCACGATCAGCCGCTCGAGGCCCGCCTCCTTGTGCAGCACCTTCAGCACGGGCATCGCCGCCATCGTGGTGCAGTTCGGGTTGGCGATGATGCCCTTGCGCGCATCCGCCAGTGCGTGCGGGTTCACCTCGGAGACGACGAGGGGCACGTCGGGATCCATGCGCCAGGCGCTCGAGTTGTCGATGACGGTGACGCCCGCGGCCGCGAAGCGCGGGGCCTGAGCGCGCGAGCCGGTGGCGCCGGCCGAGAACAGGGCGATGTCGAGGCCCGAGGGGTCGGCGGTCTCGACGTCTTCGACGACGACGTCCTGCCCCTTGAACGGCAGGGTGGTGCCGGCCGAGCGCGCCGTGGCGAAGAAGCGGATGCTGGCGATGGGGAAGTCGCGCTCCTCGAGGAGGCGGCGCATGACCTTGCCGACCTGACCGGTGGCGCCGACGACGCCGACGTTGAGTGCCTTGCTCACGATGCTTCCTTCTTCTTCACTTCGAGGGTCGGGTTGTTCGTCTGGGCCGGGGGTCAGCGGCCGGTGCCGGCGTGCACGACGGCCTCGGTGTCGGCGTCGAGGCCGAACGCCGAGTGCACCACGCGGAGGGCGTCGTTGATGGTGTCGGCACGGGTGACCACCGAGATGCGGATCTCGGAGGTCGAGATCATCTCGATGTTGATGCCCGCCTCGAACAGCGCGGTGAAGAGCTTGGCCGAGACACCGGCGTTCGTGCGCATACCGGCACCGACCAGGGCGAGCTTGCCGATCTGGTCGTCGTACTGCAGCGCGGTGAAGCCCACCGCATCCTGATCGGCGCGGAGAGCCGTGAGCACCAGCTGACCCTCGCTCTTCGGCAGCGTGAACGAGATGTCGGTGAGGCCCGTCGAGGCCGACGACGAGTTCTGCACGATCATGTCGATGTTCGCGCCGGTCTTGGCGACCAGGGTGAAGATCTCGGCCGCCTTGCCAGGCACGTCGGGCACGCCGACGACGGTGATCTTGGCCTCGGAGAGGTCGGTGGCGACCCCGGCGATGAGAGGCTCTTCCACGGCGTTCTCGCTTTCAGGAGTGGTGCTGACGGTGACGGATGACCCGGGCACGACGGTGGGGCCGAACGGCTCCGCCTCGGTCGGGTTGTAGACGATCGTGCCCTCGTTGTTGTTGAAGCTCGAGCGCACGTGAAGGGTGACGCCGTGCCGGCGCGCATATTCCACGGCGCGGATGTAGAGCACCTTGGCGCCGTTGGCGGCCAGCTCGAGCATCTCCTCGCTCGTGATGCGGTCGATCTTGTGCGCTTTGGGAACCAGACGCGGGTCGGCCGAGAAGATGCCGTCGACATCGGTGTAGATCTCGCAGATGTCGGCGTCGAGGGCCGCGGCCAGCGCGACGGCGGTGGTGTCGGAGCCGCCGCGACCGAGCGTGGTGATGTCCTTGGTGTCGCGGTTGAAACCCTGGAACCCCGCCACGATGACGATCGCGCCCTCGTCGAGAGCCTCGCGCAGCCGCACCGGTGTGACGTCGACGATGCGGGCGGAGCCGTGCTGCGCATCCGTGATCATGCCGGCCTGCGAACCCGTGAACGAGCGCGCGGTGTGGCCGAGGCTCTCGATGGCCATGGCGAGCAGCGCCATAGAGATGCGCTCGCCGGCGGAGAGCAGCATGTCCATCTCGCGCGGGGCCGGGATGGGGGCGACGGCGTTCGCGAGGTCGAGCAGGTCGTCGGTGGTGTCGCCCATGGCGCTCATCGCGACGACGACCTCGTTGCCCGCCTTGCGGGTCTCGACGATGCGCTTGGCCACGCGCTTGATGCTCTCGGCGTCGGCGACGGAGGATCCGCCGTACTTCTGCACGATCAAGCTCACGGGCACTCCTGGGGGTCGTTGCACGGGTCGTCGGAACCCGGCTGTCGATTATATCGTGCGGGTGTATTCCCGGAGCTGAATGGGGCGCGGGGGTGCCGGGTGGGGCTTCGCGGAGTCGGGGGTTCTCGCAGCATCCGTTTACTGGAGGTTCATGCGGCGGGCTTAGCGTCGCCGTATGAGCACCAGCAAGTGGACGGAGCGGGCGCTGCGCGCACGGCTCCGCGCCGATGTCGCCGTCAATGCCGCCGGTCGTCGCGTGAGCGCCGACGATGCCGCCCGGCGCCTCGAGTACCTCCGTGTCGTCGCCGGGGTCGACGCCGGGGTCATCTCCCCCGACGCGGGCGCCGCGCTGTTCGATGAGATGTCGTTCGCGCGCGGGTGACGCGTCCCGCCACTTTCTGACGGACAAAGTCCGTGATAACGGCAGTCTTCACGGACTTTCTCCGCGAGAACGTCGGGAGCGCTCCCTACTTGGCCTTGTCGTAGCTGTCGACGACGGCGACCGTCACAGGGAACTGCACGGGGGCGCCGCCGAAGATGAGGCGGCCGGCCTCTGCGGCGGCCTCCCGCAGGTGCGTCGACACCGCTTCGGCGTGCTGTTCGGGGGTGTGGATGAGCAGCTCGTCGTGGAGGAAGAACGCCAGGTGCGGCCGTGTGGAGAACACGGATGCGCGCGGCGCGCCTGGGGGAAACGGTTCGTCGGGCTCGATCGTCCACAGGCGGCGACGGAGGGAGCTGATCCAGCACAGCGCCCACTCCGCCGCCGTTCCCTGCACCACGAAGTTGCGGGTGAATCGACCCCAGCTGCGCGCCGCCGAGCGCGCTCTCGCGCGGGTCGCCTCGGTGGCGCCGTCGGAGGCCGCAGCATCCTGGAGGTCTTGCCACGTGTCATCCGGCCGCGGTGAGCTGCGGCCGAGCCGGGTGGTGACGATGTTGCCGGCCTCGCCGGCCCGGGCGGCATCCTCGACGAACGCGATCGCTGTCGGGTACGCACGCGCGAGCCGCGGGAGCAGGCGGCCGCTCTCGCCGGTGGTTCCGCCGTACATGGCGCCGAGCATCCCGAGCTTGGCGTGCGCGCGGGTGTCGACGGCGCCCGAGGCGACGATGCCGTCGTAGAGGTCGCGGCCGAAGCCGGCGGCGGCCATGGCGCGGTCGCCCGAAAGGGCGGTGAGGATGCGCGGCTCGAGCTGGGCGGCATCGGCGACCACGAACACGTGGCCCGGGTCGGCGACGACGGCCGAGCGCACGAGCTTCGGCAGCTGCAGCGCTCCCCCACCCTCCGAAGCCCAGCGGCCGGTGACGACGCCGCCCGGCAGGTACGTGGGGTGGAAGCGGTCGTTCACGACCCAGGTGTCGAGCCAGTTCCATCCGTTCGCGGTGAGCAGACGGGAGAGCTTCTTGTACTCGAGCAGTGGGGGGATCGCCGGGTGGCGGATGTTCTCCAGCTCCCACTGGCGGGTGCTCGACACCTCGAGTCCGGCGCGACGGAGCGACTTGACGAGCTCGGCCGGGGAGTCGGGGTTCGCCGTGGAGTCGCCGAGGGCGTCGCGGATGTGCACCAGCAGCTGCTCGAGCTTGGCCGGCCGGGTGCCCGGCTGAGTGGGGCGTGGGCCGAGCGCGTTCTCGAGCAGCGAGTTGTGGCGTGCCGAGCTCCAGGGGAGGCCGGCGTGCTGCATCTCGACGGCGGCGAGGCTCCCTGCCGACTCCGCTGCCAGCAGCAGGGCGATGCGCGAAGGGTCGGTCGCCGAGGCTGCGGCGCGGCGCTGGCGGCGGAACTCGAGGAGCTCGGAGGGTTCCGGGTGCTTGGGCTCGTGGAGGGCAGTGTCGACGCGAGTTGCAAGCGCAGCGGCCGACGCTTCGATGGAGCGTCGCGGGTCGGGAACGGGAGGGGAGGATTCGGGTGCGCGTGGCGGAACCACCGCATCCGGTGCTATTTGTGCGACGGCGCCGAGGGGACGTGGCGTCTGTCGAGGTTCAGACGGGGCGTCGAGATGGTCGAAGAGGGTCGGACCCTGAGAGCGGGCGGGCTCGGGCAGGTGGACGGGCGCACCTGCGGCGGTGGGCATGGTCGCCCAGGAGTCGCGCGGGGCGCGGGCGAGCTCGGACGCCGCCGTGAGGGTGGAGGCGCGCAGGATCGCGTGGCACAGCCTCAAGTCGACGCACCGTTCGACCCGTACCCCCGCGGCCAGGAGCCGCGGGTACCAGGCGGCGGTGTCGTTCCACACCCAGCGGGGGTGAGCGGCCTCGAGCGCGCCCGCCGCCTCGACGAATTCGGCCTCCGTCAGCTCCACCGGCCCGGATGCTGACGCTTGTCCCCCGAAAAGTCCGGGAAGACTGCGGTCTTCGCGGACTTTGTGCGGGAGAACCGCGGCGGGGAGGGGAGCTGGCTCGCCCGCCTCGTCGACGAGGTGGAGGGTGACGGTGCCGGGGACCGGTGACGAGACCACGATGTGGGTGGCGGGTGGAGCATCCGGAGCGTCCCGCGGCGGGGTGGCGGCCGTGGGGTGGGCGGCGGCCGGGGTGGGCACGGTCAGTTCTCGACGAGGCGGCGGCCCTCGAAGGCGCGGCCGAGGGTGACTTCGTCGGCGTACTCGAGGTCGCCGCCGACGGGGAGACCGGAGGCGAGGCGGGTCACGCGGATCTCGAGCGTCGTGAGCAGGCGCGACAGGTAGGTGGCGGTCGCCTCGCCCTCGAGGTTGGGGTCGGTGGCGATGATGACCTCGGTGACCTCGCCGTCGGCGAGGCGCTGCATCAGCTCGCGGATGCGCAGGTTGTCGGGACCGATGCCGTCGATCGGGCTGATGGCGCCGCCGAGCACGTGGTAGAGGCCGCGGAACTCGCGCGTGCGCTCGATGGCGACGACGTCTTTCGCCTCCTCGACCACGCAGATGAGGGCGCGGTTGCGGCGCGGGTCGCGGCAGATGCCGCAGGTCTCCTGCTCGGAGACGTTGCCGCAGATCTGGCAGAAGTGCACCTTCTCGCGCACATCGGTGAGGATCTGCGCGAGCCGCGACACGTCGAACGACTCGGTCTGCACGATGTGGAAGGCGATCCGCTGGGCGGACTTCGGTCCGATTCCGGGGAGGCGGCCGAGTTCGTCGATGAGGTCCTGGACGATTCCTTCGTACATGGTGTCTCCTCTCCGCTCGCGCGGGGGTGTTCTCGTCTATCCGCTCGTGCGGTGGGGTTTCCGTCTTCGCTCGGCGAGGGTGCAGGATGCTCGCAGCACGCTCCGGGCGGCTACCCCTCGCCGGGGCTGCGGGGCTCGCGGCTCGGCAGAGGTTGCTCTTCGATGAAGTTCGCCCCGAGGATCTCGCGCACGACCGCCTCGCCGTAGCGCGCGCGGCCGGATGCGGTGGTGGCGACATGCGCCGGCGTCGCGGGGGCGGTGTCGGCTTCGGGGCTCGGCTCGAAGCGCAGGGCTCCCGGGCGCCGCTCGTTGGGGCCGGAAGCGGGCGATGCGGGTGCAGGTGCAGATGATGCGCCGGATGCAGGTGCAGGCGCGCCGGGTCGGTTCGCCTCGGCGCCACCGCGGCCGCTGCCGCTGCCGAACGATGTTCCGCCTGCGGCGCTCGGACGGATCGGGGTCGACGGGGTCGCCCGGGCGTAAGGGTCGGGCGTCGCACCGGCTCGGTCGGCGGGCAGGTCGGGCTCGTCGCTCGGCATCGGCTCGTCGAAGAAGGGGGGCTCGTCATCGTCGGACCCGGCCGATGTCGGGATCGCTACGACGTCCCAGCTCGTGGTGGGTGCCGAGCCGTCTGCCGACGCCGGGCCGCGCTGCGGCTCGGGTGCGCGTTGTGGCGCGGGGCGCTGCTGCGCGGGGCGCTGCCCCTGCCCTTGCCCCTGCCCGGTCGCCTGAGCCTGAGCGGGCCGCTGACCCTGAGTCGGCTGGCGCCCCGCAGCATCAGCCTGTGCGGGACGCTGACCCTGAGCGGGCGGCTCCCCAGCAGGATCAGCCTGAGCAGGGCGCTGACCCTGAACCGGCTGCTGCCCAGCAGGATCAGCCTGAGCGGGGCGCTGACCCTGAACCGGCTGCTGCCCAGCAGGCTCAGGGTCAGCGGGGTGCGCGCCCTCAGCGGGCTGCCCATCCTGGGCGGTGACGGGGGGTGTCGAACCCGAAGCGGCGGCGGCCGGCGACTCGGGTGCAGCTGCGGGGGGCGACGGTGGGGCGGGCTCCTCGAAGCTGGAGCCGCCCAAGTCGGAGACACCCGGCGTCGACCACTCCGACGCGGGCACCGGAGCGGGGGTGCGCCGAGGCGGGATGGTCATGCCCGCTATGCCGGTCGGGTTCGGCGTGGCGGCGGGCTGCGGGTCGGCTGCCGCCGTGGAGGGCGAGAGGTCGGAGCCACCACCTGCTGGTGTCCCAGCACGAGGATCGTTCGTGGGCGGCGCGACAGGGGCGGGGGTGGGCGGTGTCGAAGGCACCGAATCCGCGGAGGGCGCGACGGAAGCGGCAGCCGGCGCGGGGGCGGAGGGCGTCGAAGCACCCGCCACCGGGGCGGCGTCGCCCGCCGTGCCCCCGCCGTCGGGGGCGTCGTGGGGGCGGAGGGAGGTGTCGACGCGGGCGATGTACTTCACGCGGAGGCCGAGCACCTCGACGATCGCCTCGCGGAGGTACTCGCTGACGCCCTGGCCGGGCGCGGAGCGCTCTTTGAAGCTGGCGACATCGTTCTCGCTCGGGAAGGCGAGGGTGAGCACATCGCCATCGAGCGAGCGCACCTGAGCCGTGTAGACGACGAGCCACGCCGTCATCTTCGCCTTCTGGACGCGGTCGAGGATCTCGGGCCACGCATCCTTCAGCTGCTGCACCGACACGGTACCCGGCTCGACGGGCGTCGCCAGCGGCGCCGCCGACGGCGGGGTCGCCACCACGTCGGGGGTGTTGACCGGCGAGGCGGATGGCGCCGAGTGCTCGGATGCGCGCGGCGAGGCGGGCACAGGCTCAGAGCGTTCGCGGGCCTTCCCAGGGTCGGTCGCAGTCGCCGGCTCGGGCTCCCGCGAAGACGGGGCGCCGGAACCGGGCGCGGCGACCGCCCACCCTCCTGAAGAGGCCGCGGGAGCGGGGGACGGGGATGGGATGGAGCTCGTCGAGGCGCTCGGAGCCGGCGCGGCGACGACCGCCGCGGGCGCAACAGTCGCGTGCGCCGCCGCCACGGGCGCACCCACCTCAGTCGCACCAGCTACCACCGCGCCCGCCGGCGCCCCTCCCCCATCGACACCGATGCGCCGCTCGAGCCGCTCCACGCGCGCCAGCGCGCCGCGCTGGGTGTCGTCGACCGAGGGCACGAGCGTGCGTGCCACCATCAGCTCGAGGTGCAGCCGCGGTGAGGTCGCTCCCGTCATCTCCGACAGGGCGGTGTTGACGATGTCGGCGACGCGCGACAGTTCGGCGTGACCGAAGAGGGTCGCCTGGCGGCGCATCACCTCGATCTCGTCGGCCGGAACTCCTCGCAGCACCGACGACGCCTGCTCGCGCGTGGCCTCGACGACGATGATGTCGCGCAGGCGCTCGAGCAGGTCTTCGACGAAACGACGCGGGTCTTGACCGGTCTGGATGACGCGGTCGACGGCGTCGAACGCCGCCGCACCGTCGTGGGTGCCGAGCGCGTCGATGGCCTCGGAGAGCAGTGCGCCGTGCGTGTAGCCGAGCAGCGCGACAGCGCGCTCGTACTCCACGCGGTTGCCCTCCGAGCCCGCGATGAGCTGGTCGAGCAGCGACAGGGTGTCGCGCGCCGAGCCGCCGCCCGCACGCACCACGAGCGGCAGCACACCAGGTGCCACTTCGACGCCCTCGGAGTCGCACAGCTGCTGAACGTACTCGAGCAGCTGAGCCGGCGGAATGAGGCGGAAGGGGTAGTGGTGCGTGCGCGACCGGATGGTGCCGATGACCTTGTCGGGCTCGGTCGTCGCAAAGATGAACTTCACGTGCTCCGGCGGCTCTTCGACGATCTTGAGCAGCGCGTTGAACCCGCCCGAGGTCACCATGTGCGCCTCGTCGATGATGAAGATCTTGTACCGGTCTCGCGCGGGGGCGAAGATGGCCCGCTCGCGCAGGTCGCGTGCGTCGTCGACACCACCGTGGCTGGCGGCGTCGATCTCGACGACGTCGAGCGAGCCCGAGCCGTCTCGACTGAGCTCGACACAGCTCGGGCACACGCCGCACGGCGAGTCGGTCGGCCCCTCGGCACAGTTGAGGCACCGGGCCAGGATGCGCGCCGACGTCGTCTTGCCACAGCCACGCGGGCCGCTGAAGAGATAGGCGTGATTGACCCGGTTGGTGCGCAGAGCCGTCATGAGCGGATCGGTCACCTGGGACTGCCCGATCATCTCGGCGAAGTTCTCTGGCCGGTAACGGCGATACAGGGCGGTGACCACGCGACAAGACTACCTGCGGCCTCCGACACCGGGGTCGCTGCGGGTGAGCTGGGGACGGTCGACGGATGCGCCCCGCAGTCCCACAGGCTCACCCCTCCAGGTCGCGGGCGTAGCAGACGGAGAGATCGGAGCCGACGTAAGCGCCGAAGAGCGGCACCCGCGAGTAGCCCTCCCGCTCGTAGAACCGCATGGCGTCGGGCTGCGCCGTGCCGGTCTCGAGCACCAGGCGGGTCACCCCGAGTGCACGCGCCTCGTCTTCGAGGGCACGGAGCAGGGTCGTCGCGACGCCTGATCCGCGCGCTTCGGGACGCACGAACATCCGCTTCACCTCGACCTCGCCGTCGCCGAGCGGGCGCAGGCCGCCGCATCCGAGGGCCGTTCCGGCGGCATCGCGCGCGAGCAGGAACACCGGCACGGAGTCGGCCGTGGGCACCTCGCCCGGCTCGTGGTCGTCGCGCCCGTAGCGGGCGTCGAGCTCGGCGCGTTGCGCCGCCCGCAGGGCCGCGGCGTCGCGGTGGTCGTAGTGAACGCGCTCCACCGTGAAGGCGACGGATGCTCGGGTCGGTTCGGCCGGCTCGGCTGACGGCGGAGTGGAGGCGTCGGGGGTCATGGCCCGTCCTTTCGTAACAGTCATTACGGTAACGTATGTTACGGATGCTCGGAGCCGGTGGACGCCGGACTCTCGATCGAGAAGAAGGAGGAGAGTGCTCGATGGCCCGCAAGCGCGATCTCGCCGATCAGAGGCAGCGACTCTCGGAGGCGACCTGGTCGGTGCTCACCGAGCGGGGGCTGGCGGGGCTGACGATCCGTGCCGTCGCCGAGCGGGCCGGCTGCACGACTGGTCTCGTGATGCACGCGTTCCCGAGCAAGGAGGCGCTGCTGCTTCACGCTCGGGAGCTGTTGCACGAGCGCACGCGCGTCCGGGCCGATGCGGTGGAGGAAGAGGCGGGTCGTGAACCGGCGGCGGCACTGCTCGCGGTGCTGCTGAACGGTGCGGCGCTCGATGACACCGGGGTCGACGAGGCACGGGTGTGGGTGAGCTACCTCGCGGCATCGCTCGCCGACGACGGCCTGGCCGAGCGGCACGTCGCCGGCAACCGCAGCTTCATCGGCAGGGTGGGGCGGTGGGTGGCGCTCAGCCGCCCCGACAGGACGGCCGAGGAGAACTCGTCGGATGCGCTCGCGCTCGTCGCCCTCGTGGAGGGGCTCAACGCGCTGAGCTCGGCCGATGCGGAGAGCTACTCCCCCGAGGTGCAGCGCCGCGTGCTCGGCGACGCGGTCGCGCGGCTCGTCGCCGGCGGCGCGCCGGGCGCGGGTGGCGGAGGCGCGGCGGACGCAGGCGCGGCCGCGGGCGACGGGGGCGCGAGTGGCGCGGGCACTGCGCCCGTGGCTGCTGCCGAGGTGGCGGGAGCGGAGGGTGTGGGGGGCGCATCCGCTGGGCTGGGGGAAGGGCGGAGGGTGCGGGTGCGGCCTTACGCGGAAGGGGACGACGAGGGGATCGTGGCGCTGTGGGCGGAGTGCGGGCTGACGCGGCCGTGGAACGACCCGCGGAGGGATATCGCGCGCAAGAAGACGGTGCAGCCGGAGTTGTTCCTGGTGGGCGAGGCGGTCGACGGCGACGGGCGGGCTCTTCGCGACGGGAACGGGGGGCCGGTGGTCGTGGCGACCGCGATGATCGGCTACGACGGGCATCGGGGGTGGGTGAACTACCTCGCGGTCGCGCCGGGGATGCAGGGGCACGGGGTCGGCGGTGCGTTGATGCGGCAAGCGGAGGAGCTGTTGCGGGAGAGGGGGTGCCCGAAGGTGAATCTGCAGATCAGGGCGGGGAACGAAGGTGTGATGGCGTTCTACCGGTCGCTCGGGTACGAGCCCGACGGCGCCGTGGGCTTCGGCAAGCGGCTCATCGCCGACGCCTGAGTCCGCGCGGCCCCGGCGCAGCCCGGCGCGGGCGCGACGGTGGGCGCGGCGCCCCACGACCACGCCAGCCGACGCGCCCGCCCGCGCACGCGCGCAGCACCTCACGACCACGCCAGCTCGCGCGACGACGCGCGCACGCAGCGCCCCGCTACGCGACCGCCGCGGCCGCCTGCCGCGCGATCTCGAGTTCCTCGTTCGTGGGCACCACGAGCACCGCCACGCGCGAGTCGGCCGTGCTGATGCGCCGCGCCCCCTGTGCCGCGGCACCACTGAGCTCGTTCAGGGCGGGGTCGATCGAGATGCCGAGCTCCTCGAGCCCGGCGAGCACGCGCGCCCGCACCAGCGGGTTGTTCTCCCCCACCCCCGCGGTGAACACGATCGCGTCGACGTGCCCGAGCTGCGCGTAGTAGGCCCCCACGTAGCTCCGCAGCCGGTGCACGTACACGTCGAGGGCGGCAGCGGCGGCGGCGTCTCCGGCGGCCGCGGCCTTCTGCACATCGCGCATGTCTCCGGTGCCCGAGAGACCGAGCAGCCCCGAGCGCCGGTTGAGCAGCTCGTCGAGCTCGGCGAACCCCATGCCGGTCTTGCGGTTGAGGTGGAACAGCACCGCGGGGTCGATGTCACCCGACCGCGTGCCCATCACGAGCCCTTCGAGCGGCGTCATGCCCATCGACGTCTCCACCGAGCGGCCGCCGTCGACCGCGCACGCCGACGCCCCGTTGCCGAGGTGCAGCACGATCGTCTTCGTCGACTCGAGCTCCCGCCCGAGGAACCGGGCTGCCTCGCCCGACACGTACTTGTGCGAGGTGCCGTGGAAGCCGTAGCGACGGATGCGCTGCTTCTCGGCCAGTGCCGCATCGATCGCATACGTGTAGGCAGCGGGCGGCAGCGTCTGGTGGAACGCGGTGTCGAACACCGCCACCTGCGGCACCTCGGGGAACGCCTTCTGCGCCGCCTCGATGCCCTGCAGGTTCGCCGGGTTGTGCAGTGGGGCCAGCTCGGCCAGGTCTTCGATGTTGATCTTCACCAGATCGGTGATGACCGTCGCCTCGTGGAACCGCTTGCCTCCGTGCACCACCCGGTGCCCCACCGCGGTGAGCGGATGCTTCGCCAGCTGCGGCCCGTGCTCGGCGAACGCCTCGAGCATCGCCTCGAACCCGGCCGTGTGGTCGGCGATCGGCAGCTCCCGTTCCCACAGCCCGACCTGCGTGGTGTGGCGCGTGTGGCCCGACGACTCGCCGATGCGCTCGACCAGACCCGAGGCGAGCACCTTCTCCGACTCCACCTCGATGAGCTGGTACTTGAACGACGACGAACCGCTGTTCACGACCAGGATCGCGCTCATGCCCCGGCCCCCGACCCGGTGGCGGCCTGGATGGCCGTGATGGCGATGGTGTTCACGATATCGGGCACGAGCGCTCCTCGGGAAAGATCGTTGATCGGCTTGTTGAGCCCCTGCAGCACGGGCCCGATGGCCACGGCGCCGGCGCTCCGCTGAACAGCCTTGTAGGTGTTGTTGCCGGTGTTCAAGTCCGGGAAGATGAACACCGTCGCACGACCCGCCACCGCCGAGCCGGGCATCTTCGCGGCGGCGACCACCGCATCCGTCGCCGCGTCGTACTGGATGGGGCCCTCGACGGGGAACGCGGGTCGGGATGCGCGCACCAGCTCGGTCGCCTGACGCACCTTCTCGACGTCGGCGCCCGATCCTGACGAGCCGGTCGAGTACGACAGCATGGCGACCCGCGGCTCGATGCCGAACTGCGACGCCGTCGCGGCGGAGGAGACGGCGATGTCGGCGAGCTGCTCGGCCGTGGGGTCGGGCACCACGGCGCAGTCGCCGTAGACCAGCACGCGGTCGGCGAGCGCCATGAGGAACACGCTCGAGACCACCGACACGTCGGGTCGGGTCTTGATGATCTCGAACGCCGGCCTGATGGTGTGCGCCGTCGTGTGGGCGGCGCCCGACACCATGCCGTCGGCGAGACCGAGCTGCACCATGAGCGTGCCGAAGTACGACACGTCGGAGACGGTGTCGTACGCCATGTCGTAGGTGATGCCGCGGTGCGCCCGCAGGCGCTGGTACTCCTCGGCGAAACGGTGCCTGAGCTCGGGGTCGAAGGGGCTCACCACCGCGGCTGCGTCGAGGTCGATGCCCAGCTCGGATGCACGGGCCCGCACCGCCTGCTCGTCGCCGAGCAGGGTGAGACGCGCGACCTGTCGCTTCAGCACGGTGTTGGCGGCGAGCAGCACGCGATCGTCGTCGCCCTCGGGCAGCACGATGTGCCGGTCGGCGGCGCGGGCGCGGTCGAGCAGACCGTACTCGAACATGAGCGGGGTGACGACGTCGCTCGAGCTCACGTCGAGCAGGCGCAGCAGCTGGGCTCCGTCGACGTACTGCTCGAACAGGGCGAGCGCGTTGTCGTACTTCAGCGAGGAGTCGGCGGCGAGCTTGCCCCGCGTCGAGGTGATGCGCACCGCGGTCTCGTAGGTGCCGAGCTCGGTGGTGATGATGGGGAGCTTCGGGTCGAGGCCCTTGATGAGGCGCACGACCGGTTCGGGGATCTCGAATCCGCCGTTCAGGATGATGCCCGCCAGCGACGGGAAGGTGCCCGACGCGTTCGCCATCAGGGCGGCGAGCAGCAGCTCCTCGCGATCGCCCGGCACCACCACCACGGCGCCCTCGGTGAGGCGCGGCAGCACGTTGCGCATCGACATGCCCGCCACCACCACGCCGAGCGCCTCACGGGCGAGGAGCCGGTGGTCGCCCATCACGAGGGTGCCGCCGATCGACTCGACGATGCCCGCCATGCTCGGGGCGACGAGCACGCGGTCTTCGGGGATGGCCCAGATGGGGATGCGGCGGGGCTGCACCGGGCCCGAGACCAGTGGGACGGATGCGCGGGAGGCGGGAGGAGCATCCGTCGCGCTGCTGCCGGCGCCGGAAGCGGCGGACGCGTCTGCATCCTCATCGTCGTCGTCGCTCGCGACCATCGACACCGCGCCGGTGGCGATCGGCGACTCCTTCGCGGCACGCACGAGTCCTTCGACGGCGTCGCGGGCTGCGACCCCGATCGCGTCGCGGATCTTCTCGAGGTTCTCGGGGTCGGAGCGGTTCGCCACGATGCCGACCAGGGTGGCGTGCGCGTTGCGCAGCTCGACCAGGGCGATCTCGGTGATCTGCCGCATGTCGTCGGCCGAGCGCGGCGGGGCCTGGCCGAGGAGCTCGTCGCTGCCCTGTCCGCGCCGGCCGCCGAGCACGAGGAGCACGGGAGCGCCGAGGTTCGCGGCGATGCGGGCGTTGAAGCTCAGCTCGGTGGGGCTGCCGACGTCGGTGTAGTCACTGCCGAGGATGACGACCGCGTCGCACTGCCGTTCGACCGCCTTGTAGCGTTCGACGATGCGCGACAGTGCGGCATCCGGGTTCTCGTGCACGTCGTCGTAGGTGACGCCGAGAGCGTCTTCGTAGGGGATGTCGGCGTTGTCGTGCTCGAGCAGCATCTCGAGCACGTAGTCGCGGGCGCTCACCGAGCGGGCGACGGGACGGAAGACGCCGACCCGCTGCACCGAGCGGCGCAGCATGTCGAGCACGCCGAGGGCGACGGTGGACTTGCCGGAATGGCCCTCCACCGAGGTGATGTAGATGCTCTTCACGCCGGCGGCGCGGGGGGTGGGGGTGTCGAGTCGCGTCACGGAATCCTCTTCGGTCGTCCGTACCCGATTCTAGGCCGGGGGCCTGCGACCCGCGCGGGAGTGGGGGGCGGATGCGCGGGGCTCGCGCGGGGGCTGGCGCGCACTTGGTCGCGCGAATTGCTCTCAATCCGCGGAATGCGAGCAGTGTGCGCGACCAAGTCAGCGCGCGGGGCAGCGCGGCCCGCGGGTCAGGCGCCGCAGTACTCGGAGGCGACCTCAGCGCTGGTGGTGACGGTGACGATGACGACCTGGTCGGAGCCAATCGGCTCGAAGTTGATCGTCGACTCGTCGCCCGAGACGCGGTAGACGGTCTCGCCGCCCCGGTTCTGGTAGGTCTCGATCATGGGGTACGCGGCCTGCAGCTCCTCGACCGTCGAGCCCACGCCGATGCCCTCTGCCGTGCGCGGCACCGCCGCCGACGGGTCGAACGAGTCGACGGCGAGCGAGCGCACCGCCACGATCGGCGCCTGCGGGTCTGACTCGTCGATGCCCGACACCGCGGTGTATGCGAGCCCGTCGAGGCTGTAGCTGTCGACGCCCGCGCGGCACGTCTCGGGGGTGAGGCCGAGCTCGGTCTGCAGGGCGGGGAGGGTGCCGCCGAGACGCATCGGCCCGATGCCGTCGAGCGAGACCAGCCAGGTGCCGGGGTCGGCGGGGTCGTAGGAGTCGGCGTCGGGGATCGCCGGGGTGGGCGCGTCGGTGGGGTCGGCGCTCGCGGTCGGGCTGGGCGTCACGGTCACCGTGACGGTGGGGGCCGGCGCGGGGTCCGCACCCGAGCATCCGGATGCGGTGAGCGCCACCGCGAACGACAGAACGGTGAGCGCGAGCCCGCTTCGAAGCCTCATGAGTCCCCCTCATCGGCATCCGTGCCGTCGGATCGGTCGGAGCTGCCTGCTCAGACTCTAGGGCCTCGGGAGCGCTCGCGGCGCCGGGTGACTAGCCGCAGTACTCCTTCGGCTTCACGGCCGACGAGGTGACCTCGACGATCTGGACGGTGCCCTTGCCGTAGTCGTCGAAGTGGATGTACGTGGCGCCGTCGGTGATGCGGTAGACCGTCGAGTTCACGGCCTGGTACGGCTCGGCGTCGGGGTAGGCGGCGAGCAGCTCGTCGATCGTGGAGCCGACGCCGATGCCCTCCGCGGTGGTGGGCGGGGTGATCGACGAGCCTTCGCCCGAAGCCACGCCCTGCGAGATCACGAGACCGACCGACTCGCCGTCGGCGCCGTCGGTCGAGGCCACGACCGCCGAGCCGAAGAAGCTGTCGACGCCCGGGCGGCAGGAGTCGGTGGGCGGCACGGCCGCCTCGATGTCGGCGAGCGGGGTGCCGAGGGTGATGGGACCGATGCCGTCGAAGCCGATGGTCCAGGTGGAGGGGTCGGCCGGGTCGGGTGCGGGGGCGGGCTCGGGCGCGGCGGTCGGCGTGGCCGTGGAGGTGAAGGCCGGGGGTGTCGCGGTGATGGTGGGGACGGATGCGGTGACGCTCGGGATGGGAAACGGCGTCGCTTCGGAGCCGCCGGAGCCGGTTCCCGCGCAGCCCGCGAGGGCGAGTGCTGCCGCCGCGACGAGGCCGGCGACAGCGAACCGTGGGGCGGGGCGCCTGCGTGAGCGGGGGCTCGGGCGCGAGTTCGCGTGGATGCGGTGTGGACGCTGAGCGGGTCGCATGGGCCCACGCTACAACCGTCGTGGAGTACGTCAACGCCCCCGGAGACGTCGGTGCGCATCCGTGATGAGACGACCGTGAGGGAAAAGAAAGGACTCCCCGCGCACCCGCCAGAGCCCGGTTACCCTTGCTGCGTTTCCGCCCTGGGGGAGTTGGCCTGGATGGCGCCACACGGGGAGCCGGGCTCCAGTGTAGCAAGAGCGGGCGGTGGCCGGTGTCGGCGGGTGGTGGTTCGCTTGGAGCATGAAGATCGCCATCGCAGGAGGACACGGGCAGATCGCCCTCATCGCCACACGGCTGCTCGCCGCCGAGGGGAACGAGGTGTGGGGCATCATCCGTGACGCGTCACAGTCGTCGGACATCGAGGAGGCGGGCGGGCAGGCACTCGTGCTCGACCTGGAGCAGTCGTCGGTCGAGGCGCTGGCGGGCGAACTCTCGTCGCGGGGCATCGACGCCGTCGCGTTCGCCGCGGGCGCCGGGCCGGGGTCGACCGCCGAGCGCAAGCTCACCGTCGACCGCGACGGCGCCGTGCTGCTGGCCTCGGCCGCCGAGGCGGCAGGCGTGTCGCGCTACGTGATGGTGTCGGCGATGGCCGCCGACTCGTTCGACCCCGCCAGCGACGACGTCTTCCAGGTCTACCTGCGCGCGAAGAGCGAAGCGGATGCGGCGCTGCGCGCCTCCTCCCTCGACTACACGATCGTGCGGCCCGGCGGCCTCACCGACGACCACGCCACCGGCACCGTGCAGGTGGCCGTCGACGGGTCGACCGGGCGGGGCACCATCCCGCGAGCCGACGTCGCCTGGATCGTGGCGCGCCTGCTCACCTCGGGCGAGGGCATCGGCACGCAGTTCGAGGTGATCTCGGGCAACGTGCCGATCGCCGACGCCCTGCGCTCCCTCTGAGCGTCGCGCCGACCGGGGTGCACGACGCCGCGCCCAGCGTCGGGTAGAGTGTTCGAGGTCGTCGCGCGCAAGCCGGCGTCAGGAGAATTCGCCTAGTGGCCTATGGCGCACGCTTGGAAAGCGTGTTGGGTGCAAGCCCTCGGGGGTTCGAATCCCCCATTCTCCGCCAACACATCCTGCCCTCAGCATTCTCTGCCGCCTTCTCGCATTCGGCGCCGGAGAGCCCGTTCACTCCACCGCGAGCGCCACCACCGGGGAGATGCGGGTGGCACGGCGGGTGGGCGCGACCGAAGCGGCCAGCGTGAGCAGTGCCGCCGCCACCACCACCGCGGCCAGCAGCCAGAGCGGCACGACGGGCACCACGAAGCCACCTGTTCCCGGCAGCGAGGCCAGCAGCGACTGGGCACCCGCCCAGCCGTAGAAGACGCCGAGCAGCAGCCCGACCAGCACCGCGGCGACCGTGAGCTGTGCGCTCTCGACGGCGATCATCCGTCGCAGCTGACCACTGGTGAACCCGAGCGCGCGCAGCAACCCCAGTTCGCGGGTGCGCTGCATCACACTGAGCGACAGGTTGTTCACCATGCCGACCGCCGCGATGAGCGCGCTGAAGCCGAGCAGCACAGAGAAGATCACCACGGTGGTGAGGATGATCGCGTCGAGTTGCACCGCGCCGTCGGGGCCGCCCGGGAAGGCGGTCTCCAGCACCCTCTGATAGCTCCCCGACGCGACGGCGAACATCGTCACCAGGGTCACGCCGATCACCAGGCCGATGGTGGTGCGGGTGCTGCGTTCCGGGTAGCGCACCGCGTTCTCCGATGCCAGTCGCGCGCTGGCACCTCGCCCGAACAGGCGGCCCACGAGACGCAGGGCGGCAGGCATGACGAGCTGTGCGCCGAGCACGAAGCCGGTGAACGAGAGCACCCCGCCGAGCACCGCGGGCAGGATGCCGACCGGGTTCGCCACGCCCACGACGACACCGAGCGCGAGCAGCCCGCCGCCGAGCAGCAGCAGCACGAGCGCCGCGACGTTCCGGCCGCGACCCTTGCGGGCATCCTCGTACCGCACTTCATGGGCGCCGCCCGTCGCCTGCATCGGCGACACGTCGAGCACCCGGCGCGAACCGGCCCAGGATGCCGCCCAGGTGGTGACCACCACGACGACCACGGGAAGCACGATCACCGGCTGCACCCACTCGTAGGACAGCACGGGCGCGAGTCCGCTCGCCATCGCGACGGCGACGAGGCCCGCGCTCACCAGCACGCCGAGGAGCGCCCCCAGCACCGCGCCCACGACCCCGACCAGCAGCCCCTCCCCCGCCACGGCGCGGCGCCGGCTCGTCGCGCTCGCGCCGAGCAGTCTGAGCAGGGCGATGGTGCGGGTGCGGCCCGCGATGATGGTGGCGAAGGTGTTGGCCGTCACGACCGCCCCCACGTAGGTGGCGATGACGATGAAGACCCCGCCGAGCAGAGCCAGCACGAAAGCGACCGTGGAACTCGAACCGGTGACGTCGTCGGCCGCGATGATGGCCGTGAGGTGCCCTGTCACCGACAGCAGCGCGACGCCGAAGGCCGAGGAGAGGGTGGCGACCAGGATGCTCGGCGCATGCTCGCGAAGGCGGAAGCGGTTCACGCGACGCCCTCCATCCCCAGCATGTACCGGCTGATCTCGGCGGCGCTCGAGCGCCCGCGCTCTTCGGCGATGCGCCCATCGGCCAGGAACACGATGCGGTCGGCGTAACTCGCTGCCACCGGATCGTGGGTCACCATGGCGATGCTCTGCCCGTACTCCGAGCTCGCCGTGGCGAGGAGCGACAGCACCTCCCGCCCCGTGCGCGAGTCGAGGTTGCCGGTGGGTTCGTCGGCGAACACCAGGTCGGGGCGCGACCCGAGGGCACGCACGATCGCGACCCGCTGCTGCTGGCCCCCCGACAGCTCGTGCGGACGGTGGCGGAGTCTCGGCGCGAGCCCCAGCGACGCGATGAGGCCGTCGATGCGCAGCCGCTCCTCCGCCGTCGGCCGGCGGCCGTCGAGCTCGAACGGGAGCAGGATGTTCCCCTCCACATCGAGGGTCGGGACGAGGTTGAACGACTGGAACACGAACCCGACCCGGCGCCGCCGGATTGCCGTGAGCTCGCGGTCGCCGAGGGCGGAGATGTCGGTGTCGCCGATCCACACCCGCCCCGAGGTCGGGGTGTCGAGCCCGGCCATGATGTGCATGAGGGTCGACTTGCCCGATCCGCTCGGGCCCATGATCGCGGTGAACTCGCCGCGCCGGATGCCGACGGACACGTCGTCGAGCGCTGTGACGGCGGTGCTCCCCCGGCCGTAGGACTTCGTGAGCTGCGTGACCCGGGCGACGAGGCCGAGGTCGGTGGGTGTGATCTGCATGCTCCGACGCTACGAACCGGCGGCCGGGCGGCGCGTCGGACCACGGGACGACGACCGTCCATCGCTGGGATGACCTTCGAGGCCCGCGCAGACGGCCGCGCACCGCGCGCCGCCCGCCGCGCGCCGCCCGCCGCGCGCCGCCTCAGCTCAGGCGGTGCTCGTGCGCGAACACGACGAGCTGCACCCGGTCGCGCAGCTCGAGCTTGCCGAGGATGCGGCTCACATGCGTCTTCACCGTCGCCTCGCTCACGAACTCGGCCCGCGCGATCTCGGCGTTGCTCAGCCCGCGGGCGGCGAGCCTGAAGATCTCCTGCTCCCGGGCGGTGAGACGGTCGAAGGAACGTGGTTCGCTCGGGCCGGCCGGGGCGGCAGGAGCATCCGTCGCCCTGTCGGAGAAGTGCTCGATCAGCTCGTGCACCGCTGAGGCGGCGATCACCGAGGTGCCGGCGTGCACCGTGCGGATGGCGGCGAGCAGGAACTCGGGGTCGGCGTCTTTCAGCACGAAGCCGCTCGCCCCGGCCCGGATGGCGCGAGCCGCCGCCTCGTCGAAGTCGAAGGTGGTGAGCACGATGACCCGCACGGTGCGGTGCGCGGCGTCGGCGGCCTCGAGGATGCGCCTCGTCGACTCGATGCCGTCGAGCACGGGCATCCGCACGTCCATCAGCACGACGTCGGGGAGGGCTGAATCGGCGAGGGCGGCACCCGCCGCCCCGTCGGCGGCCTCCCCCACGAACTCGAGGTCGGGTTGCGAGGAGACGACCATGCGCAGGCCCGCCCGGAAGAGCGCCTGGTCGTCGACGAGGGCGACCCGGATGCGCGCGGCGGCGGGGGCGGTCATGCTCGGCCCCCCGAGACGTCAGGGACGGTCGGGACGGTCGGGACGGTAGGGATGGTGAAGTCGACGACGAAGCCGTCGTCGCGGGGTCCGGCGGAGAGGGTTCCGCCGGCCAGCAGGGCGCGCTCGCGCATGCCGTCGATGCCGTGCCCCGGGGCCTTGACAGCGGCATCCGCTCGGTCTGTCGTGGCGACCCGGTTGATGACGACTCCCGAGACCCTCTCGGGCAGCCAGGCGAGTTCCACCCTCGCTCCTTCGCCGGAACCGTGGCGGAGGGCGTTGGTCAGCGCCTCCTGCACGATGCGGAAGACCGCGATCTGCACGCCGGCCGGAAGCCCGGCCGGGCTTCCGCTCTCGACCAGATCGACCGGAAGGCCGGAGGCGCGCAGCTGGTCGTAGAGGCGGTCGAGGTCGGAGAGCACGGGCTGCGGGCCGGGAGCCTCGTCGTGGCGCAGCTGCGCGAGCAGCAGGCGCACATCGGCGAGCGCCTCGCGCGCCGTGGAGGAGATCGCGACCAGCGAGGAGTCGACGGCGTCGGGATCGGTCGCTCGGGCGTAGCGCGCACCATCGGCCTGGGCGATCACCACAGCCAGGGAGTGGGCGACGACGTCGTGCATGTCGCGGGCGATGCGGTTGCGCTCCTGTTCGATCGCCACGGTCTGCTCCGCCAGGGTCTCCCGGCGGCGGCTCTCCCGCGCGGCCGACCAGGTGCGGGCCAGGAGCCCGAGCGTCCAACTGAGCACCAGGCTCGCCGCGGAGGCGGAGAGCAGGATCGTCGCGGTCACGACCACCCGGGAGGGCTCCGGCGGGGCGACCTCCCCCACGATCGCGCTCCGGTAGGAGACCGCCGTGAGGTAGCCGGTGGCGACCAGTGCGCCGAGAACCGCCGAAGCCAGCCCCACCCATTTCATCGCTGCTGTGCCGCGGCGTGCCGTCGCATAGAGCACGGGAAGGATGGCGAGGTTCGCGATGTCGGGCGGCAGCACCGATGCGAGCTGCACGACGGCGCCCAGCCAGGCGACGCCGAGTGCGAGCGCGGGGCTCAGCCTGCGCAGGGCGAGGGCGACGCCCATCGCGACGACGACGACCGTGAGGGCGATGCCGTCGATGCCGATCGCCACCCGGAGCAGCACGCACGCGGCGGCGAGGCCCACGTCGATCGCCAGCTGCGCCGGACGGAGGGAGCGGATCATGCCTTTCACGCTACGGTCTGCGCCGACGATGCTCGAGGCGCTCGACGGCGAACCCACGGAAATCATCCTCGAGATGTACACGGCAGGCGTGCGCACGACGGAGTATCCGGTCGCACACGGGTCGAGCATCCGTCGTGCGGAAGCCTTCGCAGAAGCTCCCTTGCGAGGCGTGGTGGGCCAGTGCTAGCGGTCGCCCGCCTCGATGGCGGGGATGGCGGCGGGGTCGGCGCCGTCGAGGAAGTCGGTGAGGCGGCTGACCTCGTCGGTCTCGCCGATGCCCTCGGCTGCGCGGCGGAGCATGTAGAGCGACAGCAGCACGCCCCGGTTGCCCTCGTGCGACCACGGCACCGGGCCCTGGCCCTTCCAGCCGCCGCGGCGGAGGGCATCGAGACCGCGGTGATAGCCGACGCGGGCGTAGGCGTACGACTGCACGAGTTCGCGACGCGACCAGGCACGGTCGGCGAGCACGGCCCAGGCGAGCGAGGAGGTGGGGTGGTCGCGCACCGTCTGCTCGAGCACGTCGTCGACGTCGAAGCCGATGGCTCCGGCGAGCGCCTCACGCACGGCCGGGTCGTCGGTGAGGTAGGTCGGGGGCACGCCCAGGAGGTTCTCGCTGCTCATCCTTCGATCGTACCCGCGCCGCGCAGGGGCCCGGAGAACGACGAGACGCCCCGGCCTGCACGACCGGGGCGTCTTCTGGAATCGAACTGGAAATGCGGGGCGGGGCTCAGTGAGCCCGGGCTCCCGTCACCTTCTGAATCGAGCCCGATGCGATCTGGCCTGTCATAGTCGACTCCTTTCGTAGGTGGTTCCACCGAAGAGGTGGATGCCCTATTCAACGCCTCCGTGCATCCGTTGTAAAGCACTTCTCGTGCGCTCACGGCGAAACGGGCGAGAGACGCTACCCGTTGTCGCCGCCCGTGTCGACGGCGGCGTCGTTCGGCCCCTCGCTCGACCCCTCGGAGTCGAGCGCTCCGCCCGACCCGCCCGACCGGTCGAACGGCAACCCGGCCGACCCCGTGACGTCGGGCATGTCTTCACCGTGGCGTCGCGTGTAGGCGCGGTGCTCGGCGCGCGCGTCGTCCATCTTCTGCGACAACGCCGCGTAGGCGGTGGTGAGGCGTGGAACGCGCCGGATGACGTCCATCACCAGACGGAACCGGTCGAGGTCGTTCAGCATGAGCATGTCGAACGGCGTCGTGGTGGTGCCCATCTCCTTGAACCCGCGTACGTGGATGTTCGCGTGGTTCGTTCGCCGGTAGGTGAGGCGGTGGATGAGCGACGGGTAGCCGTGGAAGGCGAACACGACGGGCTTGTCGACGGTGAACACCGCGTCGAACGACTCGTGGTCGAGGCCGTGCGGATGCTCCGACTCGTCTTGCAGGCGCATCAGGTCGACGACGTTCACGAACCGCACCGCGAGGTCGGGGATCTCGTGCCGGAGGATCTGCACCGCCGCCATCGCCTCCACGGTCGGGATGTCGCCGGCCGCGGCGACCACCACGTCGGGCTCCTCGCCCGGGCGCTCCGTGCCCGCCCACTCCCACACGCTCAGGCCGCGGGCACCGTGCGTGCGCGCCTCCTCGAGGGAGAGCAGGCTGGCGGTGGGCTGCTTGCCGGCGACGATCACGTTCACGTAGTCGCGGGTGGCGAAGCAGTGCTCGGCGGTGACCAGCAGGGTGTTCGCATCCGGCGGCAGGTACACCCGCACGACGCTCGCCTTCTTGTTGACGACGTGGTCGAGGAACCCGGGGTCTTGGTGTGAGAAGCCGTTGTGGTCTTGCCGCCAGACGTGGGAGGAGAGGAGGTAGGTGAAGGAGGAGACGGGGCGCCGCCACTCCACCTCGGCGCTCGACTCCAGCCACTTCGCGTACTGGTTGAACATGGAGTCAACGATGTGGATGAAGGCCTCGTACGAGGTGAACAGCCCGTGCCGGCCGGTGAGCAGATAGCCCTCGAGCAGGCCCTGGGCGAGGTTCTCACTCAGCACCTCGATGACCCGCCCGTCGCGCGCGAGGTTCGCGTCGGTGTCGAGCACCTCGCCCTCCCACTGCTTCGCGGTGACCTCGTACACGTCGTCGAGGCGGTTCGACGCCACCTCGTCGGGCCCGAAGATGCGGAAGGTGTCGGGGTTCTCGGCCATCAGGTCGCGCAGCCACCGGCCGAGCACGCGCGTGGGTTCGACCACGACGCCGCGCCCCTCGGAGACGTCGACGGCGTGCGGCTCGAGCGGCGGCAGCCCGAGAGACCTGCGCAGCAGACCGCCGTTCGCGTGCGGGTTGGCACTCATGCGCAGCTGACCGCTGGGCCGGGCGGCGTCGAGCACGGCCGAGGGCCGGCCGTCGCGTTCGGCGTCGAACAGCTCTTCGGGGCGGTAGCTGCGCAGCCACCCCTCCAGCTGGGCGAGGTGCTCGGGATTGTCGCGCACCCCCGACAACGGCACCTGGTGGGCCCGCCACGTGTTCTCGACGGGGAGGCCGTCGACGGTCTTCGGGCCCGTCCAGCCCTTGGGGGTTTTCAGCACGATCATGGGCCAGGGCGGGCGGGTCGAGTCGGAGCCGTCGCGGGCGGCTGCCTGGATGGCGACGATGTCGTCGAGCGCCTCGGAGAGCACGGCGGCGAAGCGCTCGTGCACGAGCATCGGATCTTCGCCGTCGAAACCGCCCTCGACGATCCGGGGCGAATAGCCGTAGCCGATGAACAGCGACCGCAGTTCGTCTTCGGGGATGCGGGCAAGCAGGGTGGGGTTGGCGATCTTGTAGCCGTTGAGGTTGAGGATGGGGAGCACCGCCCCGTCGCTCGCTGGGTCGAGGAACTTGTTGAGGTGCCAGCTCGTGGCGAGCGTCGCCGTCTCGGCCTCCCCGTCGCCGATCACGCAGGCGGCGATGAGGCCCGGGTTGTCGAGCACCGCCCCGTAGGCGTGGACGAGAGAGTAGCCGAGCTCGCCTCCCTCATTGATGGACCCGGGGGTCTCGGGCGCCGCGTGCGACGGGATGCCGCCCGGGAACGAGAACTGCCGGAACAGCCGCGAGATGCCCTCGCGGTCGAAGGGGATGCGCGGGAAGAGCTCGGAGTAGGTCTCGTCGAGCCAGGCGTTCGCCACGACACCCGGGCCGCCGTGCCCCGGGCCGGCGAGGTAGATGACGTCGCAGCCGCGCTCGACGATCTGCTTGTTGAGGTGCGCCCACACCAGGTTGAGCGCGGGGGTGGTGCCCCAGTGGCCGAGCAGCCTCGGCTTGATCGACTCGGGCGTCAGGGGTTTCTCGAGGAGGGGGTCGTCGCCGAGCAGGTAGATCTGCCCGACGGAGAGGTAGTTGGCCGCGCGCCACCAGGCGTCGACGACCTCGAGTGCAACAGGGTCGGTGGTGCTGTGCTCGCTCATGGCCCCAGCCTAGGAAGGCGCGCCGACCGCGGCCAGGGGTTGTGGAGAACGAGTGCACAGTGCGCCCCCTGTGCATTACTCTCGGGCCAGCCGCTCGAATCTGGGAGAACCGTGACCGCTGCATCACCCGACGCCGTTCCCGCGCCCGGCGGTGCGCCGCATCCGGCACCCGACGCCGCCCCGGCGACAGGTCAGCAGTTGCTGCTCGCGATCCCCGCGCTCCTCGTCGGAGCGGTGTCGGCGCTCATCCTGTTCGGGCTCGACGAGCTCTCGGAGTGGCTGGAGGGCCTCATCTGGCACACCTTCCCCGCTGCGACGGGCCTCGACCCGTCGAACGGGTTCTTCATCTTCACGGTGCTGACGACGACGGGCATCGCGGTGGGCCTCGTGGTGTGGCAGCTTCCCGGCCACGGCGGCCGCGACTCGGCCACCACCGAGCTCATCGCCGCCCCGCTGCCACTGCGCTCCCTGCCGACGCTCGCCCTCGTGGCCACCCTCGGCCTCGCGGGCGGGGTGAGTCTGGGGCCGGAGAACCCGATCATCGCCATCAACGCCGGCCTCATGGCTGCGGTGGTGGGGCGGATGTTCCAACGGGTCCCCGTGCAGCTGACGGTGATGATGGCGGCGGCCGGCACCGTCGGGGCGCTGTTCGGTACGCCGGTTGCCGCCGCGCTGGTGCTGACGGGCATCGTCGCCGCGTTCCCGCGTGGCGGCGCGCTGTGGGACAGACTGTTCCTGCCCCTCGTCGCCGCCGGGGCCGGCTCGGTGACGATGCGGCTCCTCGCCAAGCCGACCTTCGAGCTGCCGCTGCCCTCCTACGACACGATCGCGCCGATCGACCTGGTGAGCGGGGCGGGCATCGCCGTCGCCGCCGCCGTGTTCGGTGTCATCTGCGTGGTGCTGTTCCGGGCGTTGCACCGCCTCTTCCACGGCTTCGGCAACCCGCTCGTCTACATTACGCTCGGCGGCGTCGTGCTGGGGCTGCTCGGCGCTCTCGGCGGCGAGATCACGCTGTTCAAGGGGCTCGCGCAGATGGGCGAGCTCATCTCGAACTCGAACGAGTACTCGGGCCTGCAGCTGCTGTCGATCTTCGGCGTGAAGCTGATCGCGCTCGCGGTGGCGGGAGCGTCGGGCTTCCGCGGCGGGCACATCTTCCCCGCGGTCTTCCTCGGCGTCGCGTTCGGCATGTACGCGACCGTGCTGATGCCGGCCGTCCCGCTCACGCTCGCCGTCGGGGCAGGGGTGCTCGGCATGGTTCTCGCCATTGCCCGCGACGGGTGGATCGCGCTCTTCGTCGCGACGCTCATCACGGGCAGCGTGGTGGCGCTGCCCCTCCTGTGCATCGCCATCCTGCCCGCCTGGCTGCTGGTCTCGCGTGCTCCGGAGATGGTGGTGGCCGAGGTGCCCGACACGAACCGCGTGCACAACCCCTTCCGTCGCCGCCCGGTGCTCTGACCTGGCCGGCTCACGGGTGCGGGCTGGGTGTTGGCTGAGTCGTGTCCCCCGGACGGCCGCTGTCGCGCCCCGAACGGGGCACGTATCCTGAAGCCATGGGTGAGGGAGAGCGGGGTGGAACTCTGCCCTCGGGCGGGGTCGACGCCTCCGTCCCTGCGCACGGCGCGCGGGCGGCGGGCGAGCCGGCAACCCGGCGGGAGCCTGGTGACGCCCGAACGCTCCGGCCGCGGTCGCAGCTCATCCGGCAGACCCGGCTCGTGGTCGCCGCGCTGACGCTGCCGATCCTGGCGGCGATGCTGTGGTTCGCCATCCCCCGCGGCAGCTGGCCGCGAGTGATCATCGCCGCCCTGTTCATCCTCGCCCTCTACCTGGCCGCGGTGGCGCTGCTGCGAGGGGTGAGCATCCGCCTCGAACGCGACGGACTCATCGAGCGGGGCTTCTTCGTGCACCAGAACCGGGTGCCGGCCAAGCGCGTCGCGACGGCGCTCATCGTCGACATCTACCGCGGGGCGACCACCGAGACCACCCGGCAGCTCTTCCTGCTCGACACTCTGGGCGAGCCGTTGCTGCGCATGCGCGGGGAGTTCTGGTCGAACGACGACATCGACGCCGTGGCCACAGCCTTCGGGGCACCCGTGCAACGCCTCGACGACCCCATCACCGCCGACCGGCTGCGCAGCGAGATGCCCGAACTCATCTACTGGTTCGAGCGGTGGCCGTGGGCAGGACGGCTCGCGGTGGCCGGCACCATCGCCCTGTTCACCCTCGTGCTCATCGCGCTCATGTCGCCGGCGAGCCTCGTCATCGCCTGAGCCTCTCGCCTAACATACCGGGTGGGGGTATGCTCGGAGGAGGCCGCCGAGTGGCGGTGTCGAGCCGTGGAGGAGTTCACCATCATGCACAGCGAGGGAATCCGCGACCTGGGACTGACGACGCGCGGGGGTGACGGATGCGCGTGCTGCGCACCCGGGGGCCATCACTCCGATCACGCGGTCGCCCTCGACACCGTGGGCGACGGAGCCGTCACGACGCTGATGGTGGAGGGCATGACCTGCGCGCACTGCGTCTCGAGCGTCACCGAGGAGGTGTCTGAGGTCGAGGGGGTCGGGTCGGTCAGCGTCGAGCTCGTGGTGGGCGGGGCGTCGACCGTGCGCGTCATCGCCGCCGGCGACGCACGGCCCGACGCCGACGCCCTGCGCGCGGCCGTCGAGGAGGCCGGCTACACGCTCGCCCCGCGGCCGTGAGCACTTTCGACGTCGAACTCGACATCGGCGGCATGACCTGTGCGTCGTGCGCGAACCGCATCGAGCGCAAGCTCAACAAGCTGCCCGGCGTCGAGGCCACCGTGAACTACGCCACCGAGAAGGCGCGGGTGCGCAGCGACGGAGTCGAGACCCCCGAGCTGGTCGCCGCCATCGAGGCGGCGGGTTACTCGGCGTGGCTCCCGGCGCCGGCCGATGCGCCGAGCACCTCCCTCATCGACGGGGGCGCCGCATCCGCCTCCTCCCCGCTGCGGCACGGCAGCGATGCGGCAGAAGGAGCGGCCGGCCGCTCCGCCGCCGACCGGGCAGCGCGCGTTCTGCTGCGGCGGCTCGTCGTGTCGGGGGTGCTGGCGGTGCCCGTGGCGCTGATGTCGATGGTGCCCGTGCTGCAGTTCGACGGCTGGCAGTGGGTCGCCCTCGCGCTCGCGACCCCTGTGGTGGTCTGGGGTGCGCTGCCGTTCCACCGCGCGGCGGCGGTGAACGCTCGCCACGGGACGGCCACGATGGACACGCTGATCAGCGTGGGGGTGCTCGCCGCCTACGGCTGGTCGCTCTACGCGCTGGTGTTCGGCTCCGCCGGCCGGCCCGGCATGCACATGTCGTTCACGCTGCTCGGCACACCGGAGGGCGGAGCCGACGAGATCTACCTCGAGGTGGCCGCGGCGGTGACCGTGTTCATCCTCGCCGGGCGCTTCATCGAGTCGCGGGCGAAGAGGTCGTCGACCGAGGCACTGCGGGCGCTGCTCTCGCTCGCCGCGAAAGACGCGTCGGTGCTGCGCGACGGGACGGAGCACCGGGTCGCGACCGACGAGCTTCAGGTGGGCGACGTCATCGTCGTGCGCCCGGGCGAGAAGATCGCCGCCGACGGCGTGGTGCTCGAGGGCGCTTCCGCCGTCGACACGAGCCTCGTCACCGGGGAGTCGGTGCCGGTCGAGGTCGCGCCGGGGTCGCGGGTGACGGGGGCCACCATCGTGGCGGGGGGCAGGCTCGTCGTCGAACTCACCCGGGTGGGCGCCGACACCGAACTTGCGAGGATGGGGCGTCTGCTGGAGGAGGCGCAGACAGGCAAGGCGCAGGCGCAGCGCCTCGCCGACCGCATCTCCGGAGTGTTCGTTCCCGTCGTGATGGCACTCGCGCTCATCGCCTTCGGCGGCTGGCTTCTCGCCGGGGCGTCGCTCGACATGGCGTTCACGGCGGGAGTGGCGACCCTCATCATCGCCTGCCCGTGCGCGCTCGGCCTCGCGACGCCGACGGCACTGCTCGTGGGAACGGGGCGGGGGTCGCAGCTCGGCATCCTCATCCGCGGGCCACAGGTGCTCGAACAGACCCGACGCGTCGACACGATCGTGCTCGACAAGACCGGCACGGTGACCCGCGGCGAGATGACGGTGCGGGAGGTGGTGGTCGCGGAGAACGGTGCGCTCGGCGCGCCTCGTGGAGCTTCGGGCAGAGGCTCGGGCGCAGCGCCGGGCGGAGACGCTGACGGGGACTCGGGCGCAGCTCGGGGTACATGCTCGGACGCTCCTCCCGGCGCAGCCGCGGACGCGGGGGTCGCCGAGCTGCTGGCCCTCGCGGCGACCGTCGAGGAGGGCTCCGAGCATCCGGTGGCCCGGGCGATCGTGCGGGCCACCTCCGGCGGCGCCCCGCGGGCCGACGGCTTCGAGGCACATGCCGGAGCAGGAGTGCAGGGCGTGGTCGGCGGGCGAGCGGTCGCCGCCGGCAGGCTGTCGTGGCTGGCCGACCGGTGGCGGGTCGACACCGGGCCGCTCACCGCACGCGCAGCCGCACTCGAGTCGCAGGGAGCGACCGTCGTCGCCGTCGCCGCCGACGGCGTCGCGCTCGGACTCATCGCCGTCGCCGACACCGTCAAGCCCACCAGCGCCCGAGCCGTCGAGGAGTTCCGGGCACTCGGGCTCACGCCCGTACTGCTCACGGGAGACAACCCGGGGGCAGCCGCCTCCGTCGCCCGCGCCGTGGGCATCGACGACGTGAGGGCGGGAGTGACGCCGGCCGGCAAGCTCGACGCCATCCGGTCGCTGCAACGGCAGGGGCACGTCGTGGCGATGGCCGGCGACGGAGTGAACGACGCAGCGGCGCTCGCCGCCGCCGACCTCGCGCTCGCCATGGGCGACGGAACCGACGCAGCCATCGCCGCCGGCGACATCACCGTCATCGGGGGCGACCTGCGCACCGCGGCCACCGCGATCCGGCTGTCGCGAACCACCCTCGGCATCATCAAGGGCAATCTGTTCTGGGCCTTCGCCTACAACGTCGCGGCGATCCCCCTCGCCATGTTCGGCCTTCTCAACCCGCTGCTCGCGGGGGCAGCCATGGCCTTCTCCTCGGTCTTCGTGGTGACCAACAGCCTGCGCCTGCGTCGCTTCAGCTGACCCGCCCCGCGCATCCGCTCGGCCGTGGAGAACCCGCCCCGCGCATCCGCTCGGCCTGCACGCGCGAAGTGCCCGAAACCCGCGGGTTTCGAGCACTTCGCGACAGAGACCGGCCCAGGCCGGCGGATGCGCGCCGACGCTAGGTGCGCTGCTTGCGTGCCCGCGTGGTGCGTTCGCCGTCGACGTTGAGCTTGCCCTCCGAGACGGCCGAGAGCGGGTTGGTGATGGCCTCGAGCGGCTTGCGTTCGGCGTTCACCCCGAAGATGAACGAGATGACACCGCCCACCACCATGAGCAGGCCCGCACCGATGTAGCCGATGGTGATGGGGCCGCGGTCTTCGCCGTCGCCGATGAGAGAGGCGAACAGCAGGGGGGCGACCGATCCGGCGATCTGCGCGATCGAGAAGAAGTACGAGATGACCTGCGAGCGCATCTCGAGCGGGAACAGCTCGCTCACCGTGAGGTAGGCGGAGGATGCGCCGGCACTCGCGAAGAAGAACGCGACGCACCAGAACACGGTCTGCGTGGTGGCGTTCAGCACATCCGCCTGGAACAGGAAGCCCGAGACGGTGAGGATGATGCCCGACAGCCCGTAGGTGAGCAGGATCATCTTGCGCCGGCCCCAGGTGTCGAACAGCGGGCCGAGCACCAGCGGGCCGATCAGGTTGCCGATCGCGAAGGGGAAGAAGAAGTACTGCACCGCATCGTTCTCGACCCCGTAGAAGTTCTGCAGCGCCAGCGCATAGGTGAAGAAGATGGCGTTGTAGAGGAACGACTGCGTGATCATCATGGTGAGGCCCACCACGGTGCGGTTCGGGTAGTCGCGGATGAGCACGCTCGCGATCTTCATGAACGGGATGCGGTCGAGCGGCTTCACCTCGATCGCCTGGTCGTCGGGAACCGGGTCGAGCTTCTTGCCCGACTCCTTCTCGACGCGGGCCTCGATGTCGTCGACGGTCTTCTCGGCGACATCCTCCTTGCCGTGGGTCATCAGCCAGCGCGGGCTCTCGGGGATGTGCCGGCGCATGTAGATCATGACGAGGCCGAGCACCGGGCCGATGAAGAAGGCGAGGCGCCAGCCGATGTTCTCGGCGAAGTTGTCGGGGTTCAGGAAGAACAGGTTCGCGACCGAGCCGAGTGCCGCGCCGCCCCAGTAGGTGCCGTTGATGGCGATGTCGATGCGGCCGCGGTAGTGGCTCGGGATGAGTTCGTCGATCGCCGAGTTGATCGCCGCGTATTCGCCGCCGATGCCGAGGCCGGCGATGAAGCGCATCACGAACAGGAACTCCATGTTCGGGCTGAGGCCGGCGAGCGCCGACCCCACGAGGTAGATGGCGAGGGTGATGATGAACAGCTTCTTGCGCCCGAACCTGTCGGAGAGTCTGCCGAACACGAGCGCGCCGACCACCTGGCCGACCAGGTAGATGGTGCCGGCGAGGCCGACCTGCGCGGAGTCCATGCCGAGTTCGGCCTGGAAGCCGTTCGAGGCGATGATCTGGATCTCGAGGCCGTCGAGGATCCAGGAGACACCGAGGCCGAAGACGACCATCCAGTGGAACCTCGTCCACGGCAACCGGTCCATCCTCGCCGGAACGAGGCTCCTCACCGTCCTCGGTGCCTGGTCGGGTTCTTTCGACCTGCCGGCCGCATCCGTGTTCGACGACATGACTACCTCCGTCTGAATCTCGCGTCGTGCGTCTCGCTTGTGCCGGTCGGTCACGGGGCGAATGCGAGGGACGCCGGCGGCTCGACCGACCGTACGCCTAGGTCAACAAAATCGCACGGGTGTTTCTCAGCTTCGGTCTTGCCGCGTCGCAGCGGGCGTGGGGTCGCGCTGGCGGGCAGGGCCCTCGCGACACCTCCTATCAGGCGCGGCGGAGCTCCTGCTCGGTCGAGAGCTCCGACGGCTACGCCTGAGCAGGGCCGCCAGGAGGAACACAGGGTAGCGCAGCTCCATCGCGCCAGAGTAGGGCGGAGTGACGTGGCGCAGGCATTATCCACAGAACCCGATGTAGGCCGTCGGTAGTGCACAGGTCGCCGTCATGAGACCTCGACAGCCGTGGCCGGCGCAGCCCGGCGCGGTCGCACCGGTGCGCGGGCGCAGCGGTCTGGCGTGCGCCGAGCTCATTCGGGGTAGCCGAAGCTCCACGGGAGTGGCGCGTAACCCGGCACCAGGAAGGTGGCGCGCACGCCAGGGAGGGATCGGTCGTCGGGCATGAAGAACAGCTGCAGCACGCGGCCGTCGTCGAGCACGACCCAGCGAGTGATGGTGACCGGGTGGGAGAACACGATCATGTCGTCGGTGAGCCCGCCGGCGTAGTGAGGGCTGGCGACGATGCCCGCGAAGGCGCCCCAGTCCTGCGAGGGCATGTAGCCGCTGCTGGTCACGGTGAGCCTGCCGCCCGGAGCGGTGCTCGCCGCCGCCAGCGGAGTCGCCGCCGCCACCGCGACGACCGGCGCCGCCCACGCCGCGCTCCTCAGCACCGCCCGCCGCGTCGCGCCTGCACCCTGGCCGCCCCGTGCGTCCTCGATCGCCCTCGACCCCTGCATCCTGCTCCCCCGCTCGTCCCCCTCACGCTATCGACGCCGTCACCTCAGCCTCCGCGCACCCGGTAGTTCTTACTACCGGAGCCGCCCCAGAACGACGGATGCGCGTCCAGCACCCACACGGATGCTCCCTTCGTCACGACCCCGATGGCCTGCGCCCCACGAGCAGTGCGGTCGTCACCGATGCGACCGCGGCGGCGATGGCGGCGGCGAGCACGGTCAGCCAGGGAGCAGTGTGGCTGGTGAGGTCCCACACGCCACCCAGGACGGCGACCGGTGCGACGGTGAGGATCGCCCCGAGGAGTGCGCGGCGCACGCGCGAGGTCGGCCGGGCCGAGGTGATGGCCCACGCGATCACTCCGCCGACCAACGCTGCTCCGCCGAAGACGAGGGCCACCATGGCTGCAGCGAGGATTCCGAAGGCGATGAAGCCGCGCTCATCGGCCGGGGTACGGCGGATGAGCTCGATCGCGAACCCCGCCGCGGACACGACGCCGACCGCCAACGCTGCGAACAGCGTCGCCTTCAGATGCGGCAGCGCGGCCCCGTGCCCATTGTCATCCGGCCCGCCGATGCCCGCGACCCTCCCGTGGTCGTCACCACAAGCATCCGTGCGACCCTCGACGACCCCCATCGGTGCTCCCTTCGGCCGCGGCGTGGATGCGCTCATCGTCCCACGGCGCCGGCGATCGGATGCGCAGGGGCGCCGTAGTGGTCGACTTATGTCGAGGAGGGTTGTAGCGTCGGGGAATGGGGAAGATGTCGTGGGCGGCGTACGCGCTGGGAGTCGTGATCGTGGTGGTGCTCGTCGTGATGAGCCCTGAGGCTGGGCCGCTCTTCAAGTCGATCGTCGTCGCCACGACGCTCTTCGTGGGCGCGATCATCGCGGCGTTGAACGAGATCGCCCGGGCGATCGCCGGACGACACACCCACCACCCGTCTGCCACCCACACAGCCTCGAGCGTCGCCGAGGTCGAGGCGCCCGCCTCGAGAGCCTGAACGCCGGCCTCTCGCGACGAGGGCTAGCGTCGAAGGATGGGAGTTCCCGAGGCGACGGAGCGGCTGCGGTTCCGGCAGATGGAGGAGCGCGACCTGGATGCGATGGCCGGGTTGCTGGGTGACGCCGAGGTGATGCGCTACTACCCCGCCCCGAAGTCCCGCGACGAGGCGTCCGCCTGGATCGCGTGGAACCGACGCAACTACGAGACCCTCGGCTTCGGGCTGTGGATCGTGGAGACGCACGACGGCGGATTCGTGGGCGACTGCGGACTCACCGTGCAGCACCTCGGCGGCGCCCCCGTCGTCGAGGTCGGCTACCACATGCGCGCCGAGCTCCACGGCCGTGGGTACGCAACCGAGGCCGCGACCGCCTGCCTCGAGTTCGCGCGGCAGCACACGACCGCCGATCGAGTGGTGGCGATCATCCACCCGCAGAACCGCGCCTCGCAGCGCGTCGCCGAGAAGATCGGCCTGACGCGCATCGACGACGACGGCGCGGGTGAGGCCAGGCGGATCGTGCTGGGGCTCGCGATGCCGCGGCCCTGAGGCGGCGACGATGGTGGGGCTGCCGAGCCTCGCGAGCTAGGCCCGACCGTGTCAACCCCGTGGCCGCGGCGGCGGAGGGGTGCAGGCTGGAGAGGGTGGAACAACGAGGCGACTTGAGCGCGGGAACGACGACGCGGCGCACGCCCACGGTGGTGATCGTTCCCGGCATCGGGATGTCGCACCGCTACAGCAGGCGGCTCGCCGCCGAGATCGGGCGCACTGGGTCGGTGCTGACCCTCGATCTCCCGGGCTTCGCGGGGCACCGGATGCCCGACGGAACCCTCCCGCCGCCTCAGCACCTCACCGTGCCGCACCTCGCCGATGCCGTGCTGCGCGCCCTCGGCGAGCACGACATCGCCGACGCCGTGCTCGTCGGCCACTCGATGGGCGCTCAGATCGCAGCCGAGGCGGCTGCCCGCGAGCAGGCGACCGTGCGGGGAGAGACCGCGCGCCACGAGTCCGAGGGGAAAGAAACCGTGCACGAAGGTTCCGTGCGCGGAGGTTCCATGCGTGGAGGAGCCGTTCCTCGCATCCGGGGCCTGGTGCTCGCCGCCCCCGTCGTCGACCCGAGCCGGCGCAGCGCCGCGCAGCAGACGGCCGACCTGCTGCGCGACACCCTCTTCGAGACGCCCACCTCGGTCGCCCTCATCGCCGCCGACTACCTGCGCACCCGCCCACGTCGCTTCGGTGCGGCCCTCAGACGGATGCTCGACTACCGTCTCGAAGACACCGTCGCAGGGTGGAAGGGCCCGGTGCTCGTGCTGCGCGGGAGCAACGACCCCATCGCCCGGCGCGAGTGGTGCGAGCAGCTCGCGCACCGTGCAGCGCACGGCGCCCTCGTCGAGCTCGACGGCCCGGGCCACGTGCTGCAGCACACCGACGCCCCGCGGGTGGCGCGCGAGATCGAGGCGTTCCTCGCCCTGCGGGTCGGCGGCATCCGCGCATGAGCGCCCCCGTCAGCCTCCGCGCCTTCGCCGAGGGCGTCACGAAGGACTATGTGGTCGCCGCCGCCCTGCAGCTCGGCGGCTGGGCCTCCCGCATCGACCCGGCGCGCTACGCCTCGGGCACCGAGCGCCCCTGCATCGCCCTGCCCGGCGTGTACGAGACGTGGCACTTCATGCGCCCCATGATCGAGGCCCTCCACCGTCGCGGGCACCCGGTGCACGTGGTCTCCGCGCTGCACTGCAACCGCCGCCCGGTGATCGACAGCGCTGAGCTCGTCGCCCGCTTCATCGCCGACCGCGGCCTCGACGACGTGTTCATCGCCGCCCACAGCAAGGGCGGGCTGATCGGCAAGTACGCCATGCTGAAGCTCGATCCCGACCACCGTCTGGTGCGCATGGTCGCCGTGGCCACCCCGTTCTCGGGCAGCCGATACGCCCGCTGGGCGCCGAACAGCACGCTGCGCGCCTTCCGCGCCGACGACCCCACCACGGCCCTCCTCGCCTCCGAAGACCTGGTGAACGAGCGCATCGTGTCGGTCTTCAGCAGCTTCGACCCGATCGTTCCCGAGGGCAGCGAACTGCCCGGAGCCCACAACGTGCGGCTGCCGTCGGGCGGGCACTTCGACGTGCTGCGCGACCGGCGGGCGATCGACATCGTCACCACCGAGGCGGCGCGGCCCTCCGCTAGGAACTGCGACCACTGAGGTGGAGTCATGGCTCCTTCCGTCCTCACCGGCGCCGGGGCAGAACGGATGCGCGCCCTCCGTGAACGACCGACAAGCATGCCACGATGATCCACCGTGTCAAGGCCGGTGCGAACTCCTCTGGGAGCCGTTCACTGGGAGAGTGACCGATATCGCCCGCCGACCCTCCGCATCCGCTCTTCTCGACTCCGGGCACGCCCCGAGGCGTGAGACGATCAGGGTCGCATCGGTGCCCTCCGGTCACGTGTACGTGCGGCACCTCTCCCCCGTCGACGGCGGCCCGGGAGAACCCGAGACGGCGACCGCTCGCGAAACCGCCCCCGTGCACCGCCTCCCCGACCCCCACCCCGACGACCCGCGCCGCTCGGCTGTCGAGCGCTGGTGGCCCCCGGCCATGCTGCAGGCGGAGTGGGTGCACGAGCACGCCGACGAGTTCGACGTGTTCCACCTGCAGTTCGGCTTCGACGCCCGCACCCCCGACGAGCTGCGCGAGCTGACCGAGGCGCTGCGCCTGCACCGCAAGCCCTTCGTCTACACGGTGCACGACCTGCGCAACCCGCACCACCCCGACCGCCGTGAGCACGACGCGCAGCTGGATGTGCTCATCCCCGCCGCCGACGCCCTCATCACCCTGACCTCGGGTGCGGCCGCCGAGATCGAGCGTCGCTGGGGGCGCCACGCGACGGTGCTGCCGCATCCGCACGTCGTCGATCTCGAGACGATGCGGGAACGTCAGGCGGGGCGGCTGAACCCCGATGCACCCGCTTCGCCCTCGCCTTCGCCCGGGCGCCTCCGGCCGGTGCGGGTGGGCGTGCACGTGAAGAGCCTTCGCGCCAGCATGAACCCGGGCCCGGTGATCGAGGCGCTGGTGGAGGCCCTCGACGGCATCCCCGGTGCGGTGCTGCAGGTCGACGGCCACTCCGACGTGCTCGACGCCGCCGGCTCCCGCTTCGACCCCGAACTGGCGGGGCTCCTTCGCCGGCGCGAGGAGGAAGGGGCGCTCGAGCTGCACGTTCACGACTTCTTCACCGACGACGAGCTGTGGGCCTACCTCGACTCACTCGATGTGTCGGTGCTGCCCTACCGCTTCGGCACCCACTCGGGCTGGCTCGAGGCCTGCCGCGACCTCGGCACCGCGGTGGTCGCCCCTGACTGCGGCTACTACGCCGACCAGGGCCCGGTGCACTCGTACCACCACGACGAGTCGGGCCTCGACGAACAGTCACTCGCGCGCGCTGTGCGTGCCGCGGCGAGCGCACCCCCGCCGCAGCCCGCGAGTCCGGATGCGCGTGCCCGCCAACGAGACAACGTCGCCTCCGCGCACCTCGCCCTCTACCGCGGGCTGCTGCAGTGAGGGGGTTGCGGGTCTGCCTCATCGCGTCGAGCCGTTTCCCCATCGCCGAGCCGTTCGCGGGCGGCCTCGAGGCCCACACCCACGCCCTCGCCCGGGAACTCACGGCCCGCGGCCACGAGGTGACGCTGTTCGCCTCGGCGGGAACCGACCCGGCGCTCTCGGCGACGACCCTTCCCGTGCATCCGTTCAGCTCGTCGGAGACCGCGCGGTCTGATGTGGCGGCGCCCCCCGAGCACTGGATGCAGGAGCACCACGCCTACCTCGGACTCATGCTCGAGCTGGCCCGCTCGGGCGGCTCGCGCTTCGACGTCGTGCACAACAACAGCCTTCATCACCTGCCGGTGGCCATGTCAGAGACCCTCGACATCCCGATGGTGACGACGCTGCACACCCCGCCCACGCCGTGGCTGGAGTCGGCGATGCGTCTCACCCCGTCGGCGAGGTGCGTCGCTGTGAGCCGGTTCACGGCCAGGCAGTGGAGAGGGAGCACCTCCGCCTCCGTCATCCTGAACGGGGTCGACACGGCACGTTGGCGGCCGGGCCCCGGTGGCGACGCGGCGATCTGGTTCGGCAGGCTGGTGGCCGAGAAGGCACCCCACCTCGCGATCACGGCGGCGAAGCTGGCCGGGCTGCGGCTCGATCTCGCGGGCCCGGTGTTCGACCGGGCGTATTTCGCCGAGCACATCGAACCGCACCTCGACGAGCGCATCCGGTACCTCGGCCACCTCGGGTCGCGGGAACTGGCGCACCATGTGGGGCGGGCGGCGGTGACGGCGGTCACCCCGACCTGGGAGGAGCCGTACGGGCTGGTGGCGGCGGAATCGATGTCGACGGGCACGCCGGTGGCGGCGTTCGCCCGCGGCGCGCTGCCCGAGATCGTCTCGGTCGACAGCGGGCGGCTCGCCGCCCCCGACGACGTGGAGTCGCTCGCCGTCGCCCTCGTGGAGGCCTCGGCGCTCCCCCGCGACGCGGTGCGCCTCCACGCTCTGCGCACCTGCTCGATCGGCGCGATGGTGGAGCGGTACGAGCTTCTGTACGAGGAGTCGATCGCGCTGGAGCGCGCCGCATGATCGGGTACTACGTGCACCACGTGGGCCAGGGCCACGCCGTGCGGGCGACGGCGATCGCCGCTCAGCTCGACGAGCCGGTGACGGGTCTGTCGTCGCTGCCGAGACCCGCCGGCTGGCGCGGCCCGTGGGTGCAGCTGCCGCTCGACGACACCGAGCCGGTGGACCGGGCGACGACGGATGCGGATGGCCGGCTGCACTGGGTGCCGCTGCGCCACGAGGGGCTGCGGCGGCGGATGGCGCGCATCGCGTCGTGGATCAACCGTGCCGGCCCGACGGCTGTCGTCTCGGACGTCTCGATCGAGGTCGCGCTGCTCGCGCGGCTGCACGGTGTGCCCGTGGTGTCGTTCGCCCTGCCGGGCCGGCGCGACGACGAGGCCCACCGGCTGGGTTTCGCCGCGTCGAGCCTCATCCTCTCCGCGTGGCCGGCGGGGGCCGCCGGGATGCTCGAGGGGCTCGACGATGCGGCGCGGTCGCGGCATCTTCCGGTCGGTGCCATCTCGCGCTTCGCGACCGCAGCCGGTCGGCACGCTCAGCCCCACCCCACCACGGCGCCGAAGCGGAGGCCGCGCGTGCTCGTGCTGAACGGGCGGGGCGGGGGCGGGGTCTCCGACGAGTCGCTCGAGCGGGCCCGTCGCGTCGCGCCCGGATGGGACTGGACCCTCGTCGGCGGCGACGCCTCCTGGGTCGACGACCCGTGGCCGCTGCTGCGCCGCACCGACGTCGTGGTCACCCACGCCGGTCAGGGCGCGATCGCCGACGTGTCGGCGGCCCGGCGGCCGGCGGTCGTCATCCCGCAGCGCCGCCCCCACGACGAGCAGCGCCATACCGCCGCCGTGCTCGAGGCGGGCGCCTGGCCGGCCGTCGTCGCCGAGAGCTTCGACTCGGCCGACTGGGGCGAGCTGCTCACGCAGGCCTGCGAGAGCGACGGTTCGGCGTGGCGAAGCTGGAACGACGGCCGTGGCGCCTCCCGGGCCGCGGCTGCGATCGCGGCGGTCTCGGCGGGTGGAGCGGGCGCGACGAGCGGGGCGGGCGCGGCAGCCGAGCCACTCGGAGCGCGCGCCTCCGACACCCCACCGCCCGCCACCGCGGCCGGCGACGGCCCGTCCCTGGAGCTCGCCTCATGACCCGCACCGCCGTCATCACCGTGGTGCGCGGCCGCCACGACCACCTGACCCTCCAGCGGGAGGCGCTCGCCCGGCCGGGCGCGCATCCGTTCCTCCATGTCGTGGTCGCGATGGGGGACCCGGGGCTCGAGGCGCTGCCGGCGCTCCACCACCCCGACGTGGTGGTGAGGCACGTGCCGGCTTCCCGCACGCTTCCGCTCGCCCGGGCACGCAATGTGGGCGCCGCCACCGCCACCCTGCACGGTGCATCGACCTTCGTCTTCCTCGACGTCGACTGCGTACCCGCGCCCGGGGCGATCGATGCCTACGTGGCTGCCGCCGAGCATCCGGCCACCGCCGACCGGCTGCTCTGCGGGCCGGTCACCTACCTTCCCGCGCCCGGCCCCGGCGGGTACCGGCTCGACGAGCTGCCGGCCCTCGACAGCCCGCACGCCGCCCGGCCGTCACCCGCGCCGGGCGAGGTGGAGCTCGGCGGGCCGCACGAGCTGTTCTGGTCGCTCTCGTTCGCGCTCACCGACGAGGTGTGGCGGCGGATCGGCGGATTCCACGAGGGTTACTCCGGCTACGGGGGCGAAGACACCGACATCGCCTTCACGGCGCGGATGCGCGGTGTGCAGCTGGCCTGGATCGGCGCCGCCCGCGCGTACCACCAGCACCACCCCGTGACCAGCCCGCCCGTCGAGCACCTCGACGACATCCTGCGCAACGCGCGCACCTTCCACGACCGCTGGGGCAGCTGGCCGATGCAGGGCTGGCTCGACCGGTTCGAGCGCGACGGACTCATCGAGCGCGACGCCGACGGCTACCGGCGGCGGCTCGTCGCCGACGCCGCGTGAGGGGCGACGCGCGGCCCGGAACCCGCGCCCACGTGCGCGCCGGCATCCGCGCCGATCCCCGGGTGAAGCCGCGGGAACGGAGCCGCTGGGTGCGGCTGTGGCGGCTCTGGCGCACCCGACAGCCGGTCACCTTCACCGAGAAGGTGCGGTACAAGATGCTGCGCGACCACCGGCCGTTGCTCGTGACCTTCGCTGACAAGGCCGCGGTGCGCGACTACGTCGCCGCCCGCATCGGGCCCGAACACCTGCCGCACGCGTTCGCGGTCGTCGACGATCCGGTGCGGCTACGCGAACTCCGGCTGCCCGACCGCTTCGTGGTGAAGCCGACCCACGGCAGCGGCGCCGCCATCGTGGTGAGCCCCGACGCGCCCGCCGGTGCCGAGCTGCCCGAGGCCAGGTGGAGTTGGGTCTACCGGCACGTGCGGCCCGAAGCCGTCGACGGCGGTCATCTGGCCGCGATCGGAGCCCATTGGTCGTCGCAGTTGTACGGACAGGGACCGAACCGCGAGTGGGCCTATGGTCACGTTCCCCCGCGCATCCTGGTCGAGGAGATGCTGACGGATGAGGGCGGCGGCATCCCCGACGACGTCAAGCTGTTCGTCTTCCACGGCCGCTGCCGGTTCATCCAGGTCGACACCGCCCGGTTCGCCGGCCGCACGCAGGATTTCTACACGCCCGACTGGGAGCACCTCCCGCTGAGTGGCGGACCGCCCTGGGCCGACCCCCCGCACCCTCGCCCCGACCGCCTCGACACCCTGATCGCACTCGCCGAGCGCCTCGGCGAGGACACCGATTTCGTGCGCGTCGACCTCTACCTCCTCCCCGACCGCATCGTCTTCGGCGAGCTGACGAGCTACCCCGCCGGGGGCGACAGCCCTTTCCACCCCGCCTGGTTCGACATCCAGTTCGGGCGCCACTGGACGGTGCCGCGCCGCTATCGCTGACACGTGGGGGCGATGGCGGGGGGGGTTCAGCGGTGCCGCGCGGTGAGAGCCGTGCGGTAGCGGGTAGGCGTCGTGCCGACGACCGCGGCGAAGTGCTTCCTCAGGTTCGCCGCCGACCCGAGGCCCGACTCGGCGGCGACGCGATCGACGGGACGGTCGGTGGTCTCGAGCAGCTGCTGGGCGCGTCGCACGCGGGCGCGAACGACCCAGGCGCTCGGGCTCATGCCGGTCTCCTCGCTGAAGCGGCGGTGGAGGGTGCGGGTGCTCACCGTCGCGTGCCGGGCGATGTCGTCGACGGTGATCGGTTCGTGCGCGTGCTGCTCGATCCAGCGCAGTGTCGCCTCGATGCCGGTGCCGCCCAGGGTGTCGTCGCGCACGAACTGAGCTTGGTCGCCGTCTCGTGTGAGCGGCATCACCGCCGCCCTGGCGGCGTCGGCGGCCACGGCGCCACCGTGGTCGCGGGCGACGAGATGGAGGCAGAGGTCGATTCCCGCCGAGGCCCCGGCGGAGGTGAGCACCCTCCCGTTGTCGACGAACAGGGCAGCCGGGGTGACCTCGACCTCGGGGTGACGGTCGGCGAGGAGGCCGGCCGCCCGCCAGTGGGTCGTCGCCCGCAGCCCGTCGAGGAGTCCCGTGGCGGCGAGGTCGAGGGCACCGACGCAGATCGAGGCGATGCGCGCGCCGCGCTCCGCGGCGGCCCTGAGCGCCGCGATGGTCGCCGCGTCGAGGGGCGGGCTGCCTTCGACCCGGCCCGGGACGATCACCGTGTCGGCCCCCATGATGCCGTCGAGACCCTCCCGCACCGAGATGTCGATCGGGCCGGCCGACGCCGTTCGCGAAGGCCCTGCCACCGTGACGGCGTAGAGCTGCTCGCCCTGCTCGTCGAGGGTGCGGGAGAAGACCTCGATGGGGGTGGCCAGGTCGAAGGCGATCACCCCGTCGAGGGCGAGCACGGCGACCTGATGCATGGGGGAAGTCTAGGTGCGGGGCTGGCGGAATCGTAACGGTAACTGGCAGATCGGCCACTGGCCGACAGCATCCACTTCTCCGTAGCGTTCGGGTATGCATCCAGGTGAAGGCCCTGCCACGGCCGTTCCACTCGTTCAGATCATCCTGTTCGACGGGTTCGATCCACTCGACGTGATCGCGCCCTTCGAGGTCTTCGCCGCGGGCTCCGACGCACTGTCGGGTGGTCTCGACGTGCGCCTGGTGAGCCTCGACGCACCGGGCCCCGTGCGGAGCGGAACCCGGGGCCTGCACCTGGAGGCCACCGACACCCTGCACCCGGAGGCGCCGGGCATCGTCGTGGTGCCCGGCGCCTCCGGACCCGTCGACGGCGACCCCGACGAGGTCGTCACCATTCCGGTGCTGATCGCGAGGCTCGGGGGCACGCCCTTCCCCGAGTTGATGCGGCGGTGCCTCGACGCGCCGCACACTCTCGTCGCCACCGTCTGCGGCGGCTCGCTCGCCCTCGCCATGGCGGGGCTGCTCGAGGGGCGCACCGCCGTTACCCACCGGCTCGGGCTCGACATGCTCGAGGCCACGGGCGTGACGGTCGTCGACGCCCGCGTCGTCGACGACGGCGACCTCGTCACCTCCGGCGGGGTGACGTCGGGCCTCGATCTCGCGCTCTATCTGCTCGAGCGCGAGACCGGCCCGCGGATCGCGCACGCCGTCGAGCAGCTCTTCCAGTACGAACGGCGTGGCACCGTGTGGGCGCCTCGCGGGCCCGTGCCGGTTGCGTTCTGACGGGGCCGGGCCGTGCGGTGTCCGGGGTTCCGTCCGGCTCACCCCTGCCGTTGTCACCCCTGCCGTTGTCACCCCTGAACCTGACCCTCTCCCCTCGCCCACTCCCCAACCGAAAGCGACCGACGATGAGCACCCTCCCCGGCACCTGGGCCCTGACCATGCGCACACCGATCGGCAGCATCCGTGCCGATCTCACCTTCATCGCCGGCGGGGAGGCGCTCCGCGGAACCGCAATCGGCACCGACGAGACGGTCGAGCTGCTCGACATCGCGACGAGCGCCGTCGACGGTGGAGAGCGGGTCACCTGGCGCCAGTCGATCACGAAGCCCCTCCGGCTCCACCTCGACTTCGACGTCGTCGTGACGGGCGACACGATGACCGGCCACTCTCGCGCCGGCCGGCTGCCGCGCTCCTCCGTCAGCGGAACCCGCGTCGCCCGGAGCACCCGCTGAGCGGGAGCGGGTGCCCGTGTGGGAGCGGGTGCGCGTGCGGGTGCGCGTGCGGGAGCGGGTGCGCCTGCGGGTGCCCTGCGGGTGCGGCGCGCGAGCCTTGTCGCGGCGGGGCCGCGATCAGGCGGCCGGCAGCGGGCGGGTGAAGATCACCACCTCGGGCTCCTCGCGCGCTCGCGCGAAGCCGACACGCGGGTAGAACGCGAGCGCTACGGTGTTCCGTGGGTCGACACCGAGGTGCACACCCCGCGACCCCGCGACGGCGAGACGCCCGTGCACCTCGTCGACGAGCCTACGCCCGAGCCCTCGACCCTGCGCCTCGGGCAGCAGGTCGACGTGGAGGTGCGAAGGAAAGCGCTCCGCCTCAGGCACACGCAGGCCGCGCGCGTGCTCACGCCGCTCCGCGGCCGTGAGCGAGTGGTCGTCGAGCTGCTCGAACCGCGTCGCGAAGTCGGCAGTGTCGAGCGCGCCGAGCGCGTAGCCGAGCACCCGACCATCCAGCTCCGCCACCACGGCGAACGCCGGTTCGAGGTCGAGGTAGCAGGTCGCATACCGGGCGACCAGGGCGCCGAGCGCCGGTTCCCCGAGGCCGCTCGCCCGCGCATCCGTTCCCGCGTCGCCGGTGGCGATGCAGATGCCCGCGATCGCCTCGCGGTCGGGGGCCGCCGCAGAGGCGCTCCGGATGCGCACCTCAGCACCCGCGCCCGCCCCCGCTGCCCGTGCGCGACGCTCAGACATGCCCGAGCTGCCGCACGGGCCGCGAGCGCCACTCCTCGAGCAGCTCGTCGCGCACCGTCACACCCGAGCCCGGCCCGGTCGGCACGGCCAGACGCCCCTCGACCAGCACGAACGACTCGGTCAGGTCTTCGGCGAAGTACCTGTCAGACCCCGAGGTGTCGCCCGGCAAGGTGAAGCCCGGCAGCGCCGCCAGGGCCACGTTGGCCGCCCTCCCCACCCCGGTCTCGAGCATCCCACCGCACCACACCGGCACGTCGCGGGCCCGGCACACGTCGTGAACGCGCACGGCTTCGAGGTAGCCGCCGACGCGGCCCGCCTTGATGTTGACGATCGACGTCGCGTCGCGGGCGATCGCGTCGATCGCCACCTCGGCCGAGGTGATCGACTCGTCGAGGCACACCGGGGTGTCGATGGCCGCGGCGAGCGCGACGTGGCCGGCGATGTCGTCCTCGACGAAGGGCTGCTCGATGAGCAGCAACCCGAAGTCGTCGAGCTGCCGCAGATGGTCGATGTCGTCGACCGTGTAGGCGGCGTTCGCGTCGACCTGCAGCAGCGCACCGGGGCCGAGCAGCGACCGCACCGCCGCCACGGGTTCGAGGTCCCACCCGGGCTTGATCTTGAGCTTGATGCGACGGTAGCCCGCGTCGCGGTACGACGCGACCTCCTCGAGGAGGTCGTCGACGGAGGCCGAGATGCCCACCGACACACCGCACTCGACTTCGGGGCGCACCGCCCCGAAGTACTCGCCGAAACTCATTCCCGCCGCCCGCGTCTGTGCGTCGAGCACTGCGGTCTCGAGCGCCGCCTTCGCCATCCGGTGCCCGATCACGAAGCCGAGCGCGGCACCCACGTCGACGGCGCCGAGCGTGCGCACCCCGAGCAGCGCCGGTGCGAGGTAGCGCGCGAGCACCTCGGCGGCGCCCTCCACGTACTCGCTGGAGTACACCGGGTCGGTCATCGCCACGCACTCGCCCCACCCCTCACCCGAGGAGGTGAGCACCCGCACCAGCAGCACGTCGCGCACGTACTGGCGCCCGAAGCTCGTCTCGAACGGTCGCACCAGGGGCATCGCCACGCGATGCAGCTCCACCGCCTCGAGCTCGACCGGGTCGAGCGCGGGAAGGGCTGAACACTCCTCGGGCACCGTCATGATCAGGCCAGCCGGTCTTCGAGCCCCCAGGCCTGCCCGTACCCGCCCTCGGCCTCCGGCCGCGCCATGAGTTCGAGGAACGGCTCGGCGTCGAACGCCTCCGGCCCGAGCACGCCGCTCCCCGACCAGGTACCGGCGGCCAGCAGCTCGAGGGCGACGACCGGGTTGAGCGCCGTCTGCCACACCACGCACTGCGACTCGTACTCGGCCATCGTCCACTCGTTGTCGCTCACATGGTAGAGGTACACCTCGCGCGGCTTTCCGTCGGTACCCGTGCCGGTCACCCACAGCCCGGCACAGGTCTTCCCCGTCATGAAGGGGCCGAGGGTCGCGGGGTCGGGCAGCCCTGCCGCCACCACGTCGCGCGGTGCCACCTCGACCGGCCCGTTCGCCGAGCGCACCCGCAACGGTGTGGTCTTGTCGAGGCCGAGCTGGTGCAGCGTCTTCAAGATGCCGATGAACTCCTCGCCGAGCCCGTACTTGAAGGTCACGCGCTTCGCGTCGACCCAGCGCGGCATGAGCAGCACCTCCTCGTGCTCCACGTTCACGCACTCGACGTCGCCGATGCCCTCGGGGAAGGTGAACACCTCCGGCTCCGAGAACGGCGGCGTGGTGAACCAGCCCGTGTCCTTCTCCCAGATGACGGGCGGGTTGAGGCACTCCTCGATCGTCGTCCAGATGGAGAACGATGGCGCGAAGATCTCATTGCCGTCGGAGTCGCGCACCACCAGGTTGGCACCGTCGCGGGTGCCGAGCTCGTCGATCTCGCTGAACAGGTGGTCGGCGGCGTAGCGCGCGAACACGTCGCTGAGACCGGGCTCGACGCCCATGCCCACGAGAGCGAGCCGCCCCTGCGTCTCCCAGTCGGCGGCCTGGGCGAACTGGTCGTCGCCGAGCTTCACGCCGGTCTCGGTGTACGGATGCACGGGGTGCGGCTCCGACAGGCTCATCGCCATGTCGAGGTAGTCGGCCCCCGCGGCGAGCGCCCCCGCGAAGATGGTGGGCACGAACTTCGGCTCGACCGCGTTCATCACGTGGGTGGAGCCGTGCTTCGTGGCGACGGCGGCTACACTGTCGGGGTCGGAGGCGTCGATGCTGTCGGCCGCGAACCGGGCAGCGACATCGGCGCCGTGCCGCTCGGCGATCCAGGCGACCGTGCGCTCGGCTCGACTGACGTCGTAGTCGGTCACGACGATCTGCTCGTAGAAGGAACGTCGAGCAGCGATCTTCGCGATGGCGTCGCCCACTCCGCCGGCGCCCACAAGGAGAATTCTCATGGGTCGACGTTACCGGTCAGGGTCTGATTGCGGAACGCCCGCCGCGCATCCAGACCGGCCGATGGTCGGCCGCGCGTTCCCGGTAGAGCTTGGCGGCGAAGGGAGCCCAGATGAGCACGGCGACGGCGGCGCCGAGCAGCAGGCCGCCGATGGTATCGCTCACCCAGTGCGCCCCGAGGTAGGTGCGGCTCGCCATCATGAGGAGGGTGTAGACCGAGCCGGCCACCCAGATCCAGACCCGGGTGAAGATGATGCCGAACGTCACGGCGATGGTCGCGGCGTTCGCCGAGTGGCCCGACGGGAACGACCCGAAGTCGGAGACGACGAGGATGTCTTCGGGGCGGGGCCTCCCCACCACGGTCTTCAGCAGCTGCACGAGCGCGGCGCTCACGATGATGGAGATGGTGAAGTACAGCGCTGCCCAGGGGCGCCGGAACAGCAGCAGGCCGACGATCACGATGATGGGCACCACGAACACCGCGACCACTCCGCCGCCGAGGTAGTTCATGACGAGCGACGGCACCTCCCAGAACGGGGCGCGGTGCTCGACGATCTCCTCCATCCACTCGGCGTCGAACGCGAACGGCAGCCCCTGCTCGCGCAGCAGCACCACGGCCCCGATGACGAGGGCGAACACCAGCGCCACGGCGCCCGAGACCACGGGCCAGAACCGCGCGACCTTGTAGGGGGTCGGCGCGTCGGGCGGCAGCGGTTCCCCGTGCTCGACGGGAGGCGGGGGCGGGGTGGTCGACATCTCGCGAGACTACCGCGACGTGCCCGCGACCGCCCGCCCCCGCATCCGCGTCATCTCGCGAGTTCGGGCACCCGCCACGGCCGCACGACGAGCCAGAGCGAGAGGATGCTCACCACGGCCGTTCCCGCCATCACTGCCGCCATCGGCACGGCGCTGCCGATGCCGAGCACGCCCACGAGGGGCGAGATGAGGCCGGCGAGGCCGAAGTTCACCGCCCCGAGCAGCGACGCGGCGGTGCCGGCCTCGTGCCCGTGATCGTTCAGGGCGAGCACCTGCACGCACGGGAAGGTGAGGCCGCAGGCGAAGATGAACAGCCACAGCGGCACCAGCGTTCCCCAGAGGCCCACCTCGAGCTCGCTGAACAACACGATCAGCCCGGCCATGGCGAGCAGCATCACGGTGGAGACCGCGATGATCCACTGCGGGCCGAACCAGCGGGTGAGCCGCGAGCTGAGCTGAACGCCTCCCACCACGCCGAGGGAGTTGACCGCGAAGAGCACACCGTACTGCTGCGGGTCGAAGCCGTAGACCTGCTGGAAGAGGAACGAGCTCGCCGAGAGGTAGGCGAACAACCCCGAGAAGGTCATGCCGCCGATGAGGGCGACGCCGACGAACACCGGGTCGGTGAGCACGGCGCGGTAGCGCTGCCGGGCGGTGGCGTGGCCGGCGTCGTGGCGGCGTTCGGGAGGGAGGGTCTCCCTGATGCCGAGGGCGACGACGGCGATCACGATCGCGCCGTAGGCGGCGAGCACCCAGAAGATGCCCCGCCAGTCGACGACCAGCAGCAGCTGCGAGCCGATGAGCGGGGCGAGGATGGGGGCGAGGCCCGACACCAGGGCGAGCCGGGACAGCATCAGCACCAGCGGCCGGCCGCCGAACAGGTCGCGCACCATGGCCATCGCGACCACCGCTCCCGCCGCGGCCCCCATTCCCTGCAGCACGCGGAACACCCCGAGGCTCCAGATCTCGGGGGCCACGGCCGCGCCCACACAGGCCACCACGTGCACCGCGGTGGCGACCAGGATGGGGGTGCGCCGGCCGATGCGGTCGCTCAGCGGCCCCATCACGAGTTGCCCCAGCGCGAAGCCCACCGTCGTGCCGGTGAGGGTGAGCTGGATCATCGCCGCCGGCACGTCGAAGTCGGCCTCGAGGGTCGGGAACGCGGGGAGGTAGAGGTCGATGGTGAACGGGCCCAGCGCGGTGAGGGCGCCGAGGATGACGATGTAGAGCAGGCGCTGGCGCAGGGTGAGCGAGTCACCGGGATGCACGACGGTAGTCACGGAGGGAGAACGGCATTCCTGCGGGGCGCGCCCCGCCGTCGGTGGCGATGGAGGAGAGGGAGGCGAGCACCCGGCGGGGTCGAGGGCGCCGGCGTCGTGTCCAGTCTAGGCAAGCTCGGCGGAGCGGATGCGCGGGGCGGGGCGGAGCGGGCCGGATGCGCGGGGCCGGGCGGGCCGTCAGGCCACGATGACCTCGAGGCCCCGTTCGGCGAAGCCGTCGAGGGCGCCGGGCTCGGGGTCGGCGGTGACCAGCACGTGGAACTCCTCGATGGCGCCGATGCGCCCGAGGTCGACGACTCCGAGCTTCGAGGAGTCGGCGACGAAGACCGCACGCTCCGCCGAGAGCAGCATCTGCCGCTTCAGCTCCGTCTCGGGGAGGTTGACGTTGGTGGCCCCGTGGAGCGGATGCACGCCGGTGCCCCCGAGGAACGCCAGGTCGACGTGCAACTCGTCGAGCACCTTCGAGGCGAAGGGGGCGACCAGCGAGTGCTGCAGGGGCCGCAGGGTGCCACCGGTGACGACGACGGTGAGACGCGGGATGGCGGGCTCGAGCGCGAGCGCGGTGGTGAGGCTGTTCGTGACCACCACCACGTCGTCGAGGTCGTCGCGCTCGACGAGCGCTGCGGCGACGGCGGCCGGGGTGGTGCCCACGTCGAGGATGATGCTCGACCCGCTCGACACCATGGCGGCAGCGACCCGGCCGATGCGCCTCTTCTGCTCGGCCGAGCTGGCGAGCGCCGCCTCGAACGGCTCCTCCCGGCGGCCTCCGCCGCCCCGCAGCACCGCGCCGCCGTGTACGCGGTCGATCGGGTACTCGCGCTCGATGGCGTCGAGGTCGGAGCGCACGGTCACCTCCGACACCCCGAACTCCCGGCTCAGCTCGCCGACCCGCACGAACCCGGTGTCGAGGACGCGGGCGATGATGCGGTCGCGACGCACCGCCGCGGGAAGCTGCTCGGAGTCGGAGGACATGCGTCGAGTTTCGGTTCTTTTGCTTTAGTTGTCAATGCTTGGCCTTTCCCGGACTTGACTTGTGGAATCGAAAGTGGGGTAATCGTCGTGTGACTCAGCTCTCCCACGGCATCACGAAGCGCGTGCACCACCTCTCCGACGGTCGCGAGCTCATCTACTTCGACGACGCCGACAGCACCCTCGACCCCGAGCGGGCGCCCGACCTGCGCCCGGCCGCCCCGCGCCCGCCCGTCGCCTCGATGCGCCAAGACCCGCTCACGGGCGAATGGATCTCCATCGCCGCCGCACGGCAGAACCGCGTCATGCTGCCTCCGAAGCACCTTGACCCGCTGGCACCGTCGACTCCCGAGAACCTCACCGAGGTGCCGAGCCTCTACGACGTCGCGGTGTTCGAGAACAAGTCGCCCTCCTTCGGGCCTGACCTCGCCGAGGTGACCGGAGCATCCGGCGCCTCCCAGCGGGCCGTCGCCGAGCTCGACTCGCTCGCCGAGGTCGGCCTCGGGCGGGTGAAGCCCTCGGTCGGCCGCTGCGAGGTGGTGTGCTTCAGCCCGTCGACCGACGGTTCCTTCGCGACGCTGTCGCCCTCACGGGCACGCACCGTGGTCGAGGCGTGGGCCGACCGCACGGCGGCGCTCTCCGAGCTGCCGGGCGTCGAGCAGGTGTTCCCGTTCGAGAACCGCGGTGAGGCCATCGGCGTCACGCTGCACCACCCGCACGGGCAGATCTACGCCTACCCCTACATCACCCCGCGCACCCAGAAGCTCATCGCCTCGATCGAGAGCTACGGCGCTTCCCTGTTCGCCGACATCCTCGCGTTCGAGCAGGAGTCAGACCGCGTGGTGCTCCGCGGCGAGCACTTCACCGCGTTCGTGCCGTTCGCCGCGCGCTGGCCGCTCGAGATCCACCTGCTCCCGCACCGGCACGTTCCCGACTTCGCCGGGCTCTCGGGCGACGAGCGCGACGAACTCGCCGTGCTCTACCAGCGCCTGCTGCGCGGCGTCGACGCCCTCTACGACACGCCCACACCGTACATCGCCGCCTGGCACCAGGCGCCCGTGCACGCCCACCGCGACGACATCCGCCTGATGCTGCAGATCACGTCGCCGCGGCGGGCGGTCGACAAACTGAAGTTCCTGGCAGGATCCGAGGCGGCGATGGGCGCCTTCATCGGCGACGTACCGCCCGAGGCCTCCGCCGCCCTCTTCCGAGACGCCCTGCTCCGAGCCGACAGCGAGAACTGACGTGAACGACACCGCCCCCTCCCCCACCTCCTCGCCCCTTCCCGGGGCGCTCGTCGACGTCGTGCTCGCGGGCTTCGCCCGGCACTTCGGCGGGGCGCCCACCTCGCTCTGGTCGGCACCCGGTCGGGTGAACCTCATCGGCGAGCACACCGACTACAACGACGGCTTCGTGCTGCCCTTCGCCATCGACCGGCACACGGTGATGGCCGCCCGCCTGCGCGACGACCGCCTGCTGCGGGTGTCGTCGGCGTTCACCGAGGAACTCATCGAGATCTCGCTCGACGAGCTCTCGCCCGAGTCGATCTCGGGCTGGTCGGCCTACCCGCTCGGCGCCATCTGGGCTGCCGGGGCGTTCGGCGCCGACCTCGAGCGGGTGACCGGCATCGAGCTCTACCTGGTCTCCGACATCCCGGTGGGTGCCGGGCTGTCGTCGTCGGCGGCGCTCGAGAGCGTGGTGGCCCTCGCCGTGAACGAGCTCTGGGAGCTCGGTTTCGACCGCCAGACGCTGGCGAAGATCGGGCAGCGGTCGGAGAACGTCGTCGTCGGCGCGCCGACCGGCATCATGGACCAGTCGGCCGTGCTGCTCGGCAAGTCCGACTCGGTCGTGCTGCTCGACTGCCGCTCGCTCGAGTCGAGCGTCATCCCGCTCGGGCTGCACGATGAAGAGCTCACCATCGTCGTGACCGACACCCGGGTCGAGCATGAGCACGCCACCGGCGGCTACGCGGCGCGACGCGCCTCGTGCGAGGCGGGTGCCGCCGCCCTCGGGGTGACGTCGCTCCGCGACCTCGGGGTCGACGACCTCGCGCGGGCCGAGGCGCTGCTCGACGACGAGACCTTCCGCCGGGTGCGCCACGTCATCACCGAGAACGAGCGCGTGCTCGAGACTGTCGCCATCCTCCGCGAACGAGGCGCCGGCGCCATCGGCACTCTTCTCGACGCCTCCCACGTCTCGATGCGCGACGACTTCGAGATCTCGGTGCCCGAGCTCGACCTCGCGGTCGAGGTCGCCCGCCGGCACGGTGCCGTGGGCGCCCGCATGACGGGCGGCGGCTTCGGCGGCTCGGCCATCGCCCTCATCCGCAGCTCCCAGGTCGGGTCCCTCCGTGAGGCTCACCTCGCCGCCTTCGCCGCCGCCGGCTACCGCGAGCCCGTCGTCTTCGAGGTCACCCCCTCCCAGGGCGCCACCCGGCACCCCCTCTGAGCGCCCCTTGGCGCCCCCTCCCAGGGCGCCACCCACCCGGCCCCATCCACTTCTCACGGACAAAGTCCGTGAAGACGGGAGTTATCACGGACTTTGTCCGTCATAACGTGGTGGCGCGGGTCGTTCGACCACACCCAGCAACCTCCCGCCCCACCCCTCAACCACTCGGCCCACCCCTCAGCCACACGACCCCACCCACCCCCGACCACTCTCTCGCGGACAAAGTCCGACAGAACTTTGTTCTCGACGGACTTTGTCCGCGAGAACGTGGTCGCGGGCGGGTCAGGCGGGGGCGAGGAGGGTGGCGAGGGTGAGCGGGTCGACGGGGGTGCGGGTGTCGAGGGTGCCGGTGACGCGGCCGTCGGCCATCACGAGCACGCGGTCGCAGACCGTGAAGAGCTCGACCAGGTCGTCGGAGGCGAGCACCACCGACTTGCCCGAGTCGCGGATGCGCTCGACGCCCCGCCGCAATTCGGCACGTTGCGCCGCGGTGAGGCCCTCGGCGGGGCCGTCGAGCAGCAGCACCCGGCGCTCGGAGGCGGGGAACTCGCGCAGAAGCCCGAGCAGCTGATCGGCCTGTGCGCCGCCCCGGTTCATCGAGCGCACGGCCCCCATGAGCCTGCCACCGAGGCCGTCGCCCGGGTCGGTGTCGCTGTCGCGGTCGACGAGTCCCATTCGTGCGAGGCGCGGGAGGGACGATGCCGAGACCGGCATCGCGATCCCCCCGATGAACCGCACCCGATAGCGCGGCGGATTCGTCGCCACGAGGAACAAGCCCGCAGCGATCGCCTTCTCGACGCTCGAGGTGTCGACCTCCCGCCCGGCCAGCTCGACGCGGCCGGCCCGGAAGGTGCCTTCAGAGTGGCCGTAGAGGCTCAGCAGCAGGGCCGAGCTCCCCGAGTCGTGGAGCCCGGCGATGCCGAGCACCTCCCCCTCCCGCACCGAGAAACCGACATCGTGAACCAGCTCGCGCCCGGGGTCGACGGGGTCGCCCACCGTCCACCCCGACACGACGAGCACCTCGTCTCCGTCGGCCGGCGCGCTCGCCTCCCGCGGCGAAGGTGCCGGTACCGCCACCGACAGCTCCGGTCGCGACACCATCTCTCGCAAGATCGTGTCGCGCATCCGCTCGACCCCCGCTCCGGCAACCGCACCCGGGGAGCCCGCGCCCGAGTCGCCGCGCGCAGGCGAGCCCGCGGCACCACTCGCCCTCGCGCTCTCCTCCCACTCAGCCCGTGCGTGCTCCCCCACCACGACCCCATCGCGCACCACCACCACGCGGTCGGCGACCGCGAGCGCCGCCCGCGGCCGCTCGCTCAGCACCACCACGGCCACCCGGCGCCGCCGCACCTCGGCGAGCGCCGCCTCCAGCCGCTCGGCATCGCGCGGCGCGAGATCGGCCGTGGGCTCGTCGAGGGTGATGAGCACCGCCTCACGGGCGAGCGCCCGGGCCAGCTCCACGACGATGCGGTCGAACTCCCCGACCGCCTCGGCCTGCTCGACCGGTGAGACCGTCGACCCGAGCGCTGCCAGCAATGCCGCAGCGTCGTCGCGGGTCGCCCGCTCGTCGATCCCCAGGCGCAGCGGCCCCCAGCGCCTCACGCGCTCGCGCCCCATGAACACGTTCTGGGCCACGTCGGCACCGGGGACAAGCCCTCGCCGGCGCCCGATCGACGCGTACACCGGCGCGTCCCCGCGGGCCGACACGATGTGGTCGACGACGTGCTGAGCCACCGAGGCGAGCCCCGAGCGGTTCTCGCCGACGGCGACGAGCACCTCCCCGGGCACCGCGACGAGCTCGGTGTCGCCGGGCACGAGACCCGCTCCGGGCAGGGGAAGGTGGATCGCGCCGCTCATGGTTCCCTCACGATGACAGTCGCCCCCGGCTCCCGCAAGCCGGGCACGGGAAGCGTGCCGGTCGAGCGGGCGCCGGGGGCGACCAGAGTACGAACGACGGTCAGCGTCCGCCGGAGCGCCGCTTGTTGTACACGTCGAAGGCGACGGCGAGGAGGAGCACGAGGCCCTTCACTGCCTGCTGCCACTCGATGCCGATGCCCATGATCGACATGCCGTTGTTCAGCACACCGATGATGAGACCACCGATGATGGCACCGCCGATGGTGCCGACACCACCCTGCACTGCGGCACCGCCGATGAACGCCGCCGAGATGGCTTCGAGCTCGAAGCCGTCACCGGCCTTCGGGCCGGCGAGGTTCAGTCGCGCCGTGAAGATGAGGCCGGCGAGCGCCGCCAGGAAGCCCATGTTCACGAACAACCAGAAGGTGACGTTGCGGGTCTTGATGCCCGAGAGCTCCGCCGCGTGCAGGTTGCCGCCGATGGCGTAGACGTGCCGGCCGAAGGTCGACCGGTTCATGATGATGCCGTAGACGAGCACCAGCACGGCGAGCACGATGAGCGTCACCGGGATGCCCTTGTAGGTGGCGAGCGCGAAGGCGAACAGGCCGATGGCGACCGCGACGAGCACCAGCTTGGCGATGAACCAGGCGAAGGGCTCGACCTCCTGGCCGTAGCTCTGGCGTCCACGACGGGTGCGGAACTGCTGCACCACGAGAGCGACGATGGCGATCGCGGCGATGCCGAGGGTCAGCGGGTCGAGCTCGAACTCACCGAAGACGTTGGTGAGGAAGCCGTTGCCGAGTGCACGGTACTCGGCGGGGAACGAACCGATGTTCGCGTTGCCGAGCACCACGAGCGCGAGGCCTCGGAAGATGAGCATTCCCGCCAGGGTCACGATGAACGCGGGTATGCCCACGAAGGCGATCCAGAAGCCCTGCCAGACACCCACCAGGGCGCCGACGAGCAGCGAGAGGATGATCGACAGCCACCAGGGAAGCCCCCATTGCACCGCGAACACGCCCGACACGGCGCCGACGAACGCGGCCACCGATCCGACCGAGAGGTCGATGTGGCCGGCGATGATGACCATCACCATGCCGATCGCGAGAACGAGGATGTACCCGTTCTGCACGATCAGGTTCGAGATGTTCTGCGGCCGCAGCAGGATCCCGTTGGTGAGGATGCTGAACAGCACCACCACGAGGATCAGTGCGATGAAGATGCCGTTTTTGCCCAGGTCGCCGAGGATGTGGCTGAGCCGGTCGGTGAACTTGTTCTCCACGGGATTGACCTGCGCACCCGCGGCCGTCGTGTCAGACGGCTTGGTCTCCATATCGGACATGGTCTTCTTCTCTCCTCTCCGTCAGCGCGGGCGCTAGCGGGGCTTTTCCATGGTCATGAGCTTGAGCAACGACTCGGGGTCGGCTTCGGCGATCGGGAGCTCGCCGGTGATGCGGCCCTCCGAGAGGGCGTAGATGCGGTCGCAGATGCCGAGCAGTTCGGGAAGCTCCGAGGAGATCACGATGATGCCCTTGCCCTGCGCGGCGAGCTTGTTGATGATGCTGTAGATCTCGTACTTCGCACCCACGTCGATGCCGCGGGTGGGCTCGTCGAGGATGAGGACGTCGGGGTCGGAGTAGATCCACTTCGACAGCACGACCTTCTGCTGGTTGCCGCCGGAGAGCTTCCCGGTCTTCGCCAGCACCGAGGGAGCCTTGATGTTCATGCTCTTGCGGTACTCGTTGGCGACCTGGAACTCCTTGCCGTCGTCGACGATGCCGAAGCGCTCGAGCTTGTCGAGGGCGGCCATCGAGATGTTGCGCTTGATGTCGTCGATGAGGTTGAGGCCGAAGGTCTTGCGGTCTTCGGTGGCGTAGGCGAGCCCGTTGTCGATCGCCTCGGCGACGGTGCGCGTCTTCACCTCCTTGCCCTTCACGAACACCCGGCCCGAGATGCGCGAGCCGTAGCTGCGGCCGAAGACGCTCATCGCGAACTCGGTGCGCCCAGCGCCCATGAGCCCGGCGATGCCGACGATCTCGCCGGCCCGAACGTTCAGGTCGACGGAATCGACCATCACCCGGTTCGGGTCTTGCGGGTGGTGTGCTGTCCACTCCTCGACCCTGAAGATCTCCTCACCGATGTGCGGGGTGTGGTCGGGGTAGCGGTGCTCGAGGTCGCGGCCCACCATGTCCTTGATGATGCGCTCCTCGGTCACCTCCGTCTTCGCCATCGTCTCGATCGTCTTGCCGTCACGGATGACGGTGACCGAGTCGGCGACCTTCTTGATCTCGTTCAGCTTGTGGCTGATGATGATCGACGTGATGCCCTGCTCCTTGAGGTGCAGGATGAGGTTCAACAGGTGGTCGCTGTCCTCGTCGTTGAGGGCGGCGGTCGGCTCGTCGAGAATGAGCAGCTTCACGCGCTTGGAGAGGGCTTTGGCGATCTCCACCAGCTGTTGCTTGCCCACACCGATGTCGCGCACCTTGGTGGTGGGGTTCTCACGCAGCCCCACGCGTGCGAGCAGCGACGCGGCTTCGTGGTTGGTCTTGTTCCAGTCGATCAGACCGAGCGGGCCCTTGAGCTCGTTGTTCAAGAAGATGTTCTCGGCGATCGAGAGGTAGGGGCTGAGTGCGAGCTCCTGGTGGATGATCACGATGCCTTTGGCCTCGGAATCACGGATGTCGCGGAACGACTGCACCTCGCCTTCGAAGACGATGTCGCCGTCGTAGGTGCCGTGCGGATACACGCCGGAGAGCACCTTCATGAGGGTGGACTTGCCGGCGCCGTTCTCGCCGCAGATGGCGTGCACTTCGCCGCGACGGACGTGGATCGTCACGTCCTGCAGCGCCTTCACGCCCGGGAAGGTCTTGGTGATGCCGCGCATCTCCAGAATGTTGGTGCGATCATCCGTCATCGAACTGTTGTCCTTTTCTCGCCTCGTCCAGGGACCGGCCGGGGCCCCGGCCGCGCTGTCACGCGGCCGGGGCCTCGGTCGGAGCAGGGCTCGATCAGCCCTTGATCTCGTCTTCGGTCCAGTAGCCCGACTTCACCAGGACGTCTTCGATGTTGTCCTTGACGACGATCTGCGACTCGAGCAGGTAGCTCGGAACGACCTTCACGCCGTTGTCGTAGTCGGTGGTGTTGTTGGTCTCGGGCTCGTTGCCCTCGAGCAGTGCCGTCGCCATGTCGACCGCGACCTTCGCCAGGTTACGGGTGTCCTTGAAGATGGTGGCGTACTGCTCGCCGGCCTCGATGGCCTTCACCGAGTCGAGCTCGGCGTCCTGGCCCGAGATGACGGGCCATTCGGCACCCACCGTGTAACCGGCGTCGGTGAGGGCGGAGATGATGCCTCGCGAGATGCCGTCGTAGGGCGACAGCACCGCGTTGACCTTCGACCCGTCGGAGTACGTCGAGGTGAGGATGTTCTCCATGCGCTTCTGAGCGGTCTCACCGTCCCAACGGAGCGTCGCAGCCTGCTCGAAGTCCTCCTGGCCGCTCTTCACGACGAGGGTTCCCTTGTCGATGTAGGGCTGGAGGGTGTCGATCGCGCCGTTCCAGAAGAACGTCGCGTTGTTGTCGTCGGGCGAACCGGCGAACAGCTCGATGTTGAAGGGGCCGGCGGGGGCTCCGTCGGTCGCCTTGCCCTCGAGGTCGACGAGGCCGAGGCCGTTCAGTACCGAGTTGGCCTGCTGCACGCCCACCTTGTAGTTGTCGAAGGAGGCGTAGTAGTCGACGTTCTCGGTGTCGCGGATGAGGCGGTCGTAGGCGATGACGGGGATGTCGCTGTCAGCGGCCTCCTGCAGCACGCTGGTGAGCGTGGTGCCGTCGATCGAGGCGACGATCAGGGCTTCCGCGCCCTTGGTGATCATGTTCTCGATCTGCGAGACCTGGGTGGGGATGTCGTCTTCTGCGTACTGCAGGTCGACGGTGTAGCCGGCTGCCTCGAGCTGCTCCTTGACGGCGTTGCCGTCCTGGATCCAGCGCTCCGACGACTTGGTGGGCATGGCGACGCCGATGAGGCCGCCGTCGCCGCTTCCGCCGCCTGAGCTGTCGGTGCTGCCGGAGCCGCCAGAGGAGCAGGCGGCGAGGCTGACCATGAGTGCGCCCGCGGCGACTCCCGCGAGCAGTGTCTTGATCTTCACTGTGATTCCTTTCGTGTGGTGTGGGACTTCTTCGTCGGTATCTCGGTAGGGGACGGTTGAGCATGGGGGGCTCCGGCGAGCTGCCGGGCCAGGTAGGCGACGCGGGCCGCGTCTTCGACGAGAACCGCCGACTTCACGGCGGCACGGGCGTCGGGGCCGAGGGTGAACGGGCCGTGCCCGCCCATCAGCACGGCGGGCGAGCGGTGCTCGGCGAGGGTGGCGGCGATGCCGCGCCCGATCGACCCGTCGCCGGTGACGGCGGCGGGGCCGAGGGGGATCTCGGGGCCGAACTCCTCGACCGCGGTGGTGCCGATGCACGGGATGCCCTCACCGAGCGACGACCAGGCGACCGCGAACGGCGAATGGGTGTGGGCGATGCCACCGACCTCGGGGAGGGTGCGGTAGACGTAGGCGTGCGTGGCGGTGTCGACCGACGGGGAACGCGTGGCACCCGGGGTGTCGGGGATGACGTTGCCGTCGAGGTCGCAGAGGATCATGTTCTCGGGGGCGAGCTCGTCGTAGGAGACGCCGGAGGGCTTGATGACGAACAGATCGGCGCCGGCGACGCGGCCGGAGATGTTGCCGCCCGTCCAGACCACGAGGTCGTAGCGCGGGAGCTCGGAGTGGAGCTTGGCGATCTCGGCGCGCAGTCTCGCGATGCCCACCTCGATCTCCGGACCGAAGCCGCTCACGCGAGGCCACCCGCGGAGATGCCCGCCACCCGCTGGGGGGAAGACTGGTCGGCGTACTGCATGGTCCGGGGACTCCTTTGTCTAGTGTGACCGTTCACATCGGTCTTGATGTGAACGGTCACATCTCGAACATAGTAAGACCCCGAGGGATCGCCCTGTCAAGTCGACGAATGTCTCGTTTCGATAAACGCGTCGTCGTCAGCCTGCGAAGGGGGGCGCAGTCGATCTGCGCACGACGAGGGCGGGCTGCACGGCGCCGGGCTCCTCCTCGGCCACCGGCGAGGCCGCCTCGGGTTCGGGATGCAGCACACGCCGCCACAGACCGCGCGGCTGCGGTCGGTGCTCTTGCGGCGGCTCAGGGGCCGGCTCGGGCTCGGGCTCCTCGCTGGTGCCTACGCCCGCATCTCCCGCCTCAGCGCTCTCCACGAGAGCCGCGATCGCCCGTCGGCCGAGCTCGGCGAAATCCTGCCGGACCGTCGTGAGCGGCGGCCAGAAGTGCGCGGCCTCGGGGATGTCGTCGAAGCCCACGACGCTGATGTCGCGGGGAACGTCGAGCCCCGCGTCGCGGATGGCGTGCACGAGGCCGAGGGCCATCTGGTCGTTCGACGAGAAGATGGCCGTGAAGTCGCGCACCCTCAGCAACTCACGACCGGCGTAATAGCCGAACTCGGCGGTCCAGTCGCCGAGGATGGGCGCCGTGGTGGGCACGTCGTTGTCGCTCATCTCGCGAAGGAAGCCCTTCATGCGCGCCTCAGCCTCGATCCAGTCCTGCGGGCCCGCGAGGTGATAGATGCCGCGATGGCCGAGTTCGATGAGGTGCCGCGTCGCGGCGCGGGCACCCGCGATCTGGTCGACGGCGAGAGAGTGGTCGTTGAGCCTGCCGGTGGCCTGGAGGGTGACGTAGGGCAGGTCGAGCCGCATCTCGGCGAGGGTGTCGAAGACCCGCACCTGCGGCGCGATCACCACCATCCCCTCGACCGACTGATTGATGAGGTGGGTGATGGCGCGAGCGATCGAGGCGCTCGAGTTGCCGTCGGCGTTGGCGGTGATGACGAGATAGCCGGCGAGCTGCGCGGCTTCCTCGATGGCGAGGATGCTCGACGCAGGCCCGTAGTCGGCACGCGAGGAGGTGAGCACGCCGATGGTGCGGGAGCGGCTGGTGACCAGGGCGCGGGCCGCGCGGTTCGGCCGGTACTGGAGCTGGTCCATCACCTCCAGCACGCGTGCCTTGGTCTCGTCGCGAATACTCGGGTGGTTGTTCAGAACGCGCGAGACGGTCTGGTGCGAGACCCCGGCGAGCTTCGCGACGTCACGGATGCTGGGGGCACGCGAACGGCGCTGCTCCGGTGGGGCTTCGCTCATCGCATCCCTGCTCGCTCACGGCCATGTGCACGTTCACACGGCGTGGACGCAGTTACATTATGCCGTCTCCCGACGCGCGATGTGACTGTCACACTCCTGTGAACACGCCGAGGGCATGGGCTCGGAGCGGGTGCGTCCGCCGAAGCGGTGCGCACCCGCCCGAGGTGCCGTCATCGACCGGTGCCGGCCAGAGCCCGCGCCCTGGGGGCCGGCGCCAGCCGCGCCGAGAAGGTGCGGCGCGAGCCGTCGACCGACTCGAGAGGGAGCCCGGCGTCGGCTGCGGCGGCCCGTCGCCAGGCCACCGCGGCCTGCACAGCCGCGTCGGCCGGGTCGGTGCCGGGCAGCTCCTCGACGACGAGGTCAGGGGCGAGGATCGCCCCGGCCTCGGCGAAGGCCCGGTGCGCCGACCGGATGAGGGCGGCACCCCACACCTCGGGGTGCGGGAGCGACTCGTCGACGAGGAGGCAGTGCAGGGCTACGGGGTGAACCGAGCCCACAGGCCCCCACCAGACACCCCGGGCCACCGGGGCGGCGTCGGGGGTGTCGTCGACGAAGGCGAGCCAGGTCCATTCGCGACGGTAGGTGCCGGCGGCGAGGCCGCGGCCGTAGCGGAGGGCGTCGACGCGGTCGAGGGGTTCTCGACCGGTGAAACGGAGTATCGCGGCGTCGTGCGCGCGAGACGAAGAAGTGAACACGATGATGTCTCCAGGAAGGTGATGGGCGTCGGGGAGACGCTTCCTGGCGAGACCGGGGCGAGCCTGGCTTCAGAGAATCTGAACTAGAGGGCTGCGCGCGTCGACGAGGGAAGCGTCATGTCTGTGATCTCCGGATCGAACATGATTCACCTCCCTTTCTCGTGTCTGGGCGACCGTGTTGTCGCGGTTTATGACTGTAGCGGTCAGCCGCCCGCGAGCGCAAGGCTTGTGCCGCGATCAGTGCGAACCGCGAGCCGCCGTGCGGCGCGGCAGCGCGAAGACGAGCAGGAACGCCACCACGCTGAACGCCACGCTCACCCCCATCGCCGCCGCAGAGCTTGCGGTGAAGCCCGACGCGAGCGCCTCGGCCGACCCGCCCTGTACCACCAGGGTGCCGAAGAACACGCTGCCGATCACCGCGATACCGATCGCGCTGCCGATGCGCTGGATGGCGCTGATGACACCGGAGGCGGCTCCCGCATCCCGACCGTCGACGGTCGCGACGATGAACTGCACGTTCGGGGCGATGAACAGCCCGTTCCCGAAGCCCGCCACGAGGAGCGGCACGAGAAGGTGCCAGGAGGTGAGCTCGCCCGCCGGCACGGTGAGCAGCAGCAGCCAGACGGCGGTGAGGCCCAGCGTGACCGCCGCGGTGCCGATGACGAGCACAGTGCGCCCGAGGCGCTGCGCGAGGCGGTTGCTGAGCGCCGAGCCCGCGATGGAGCCGAAGGCGAACGGGATCGAGACGAGACCCGACTCGAGCGCCGTGTGCCCCAGGCCGGCTTGCCAGAGCAGCGAGATGGTGAAGAAGATGCTGGTGAAGGCCGCGAAGTACACCAGCGCCAGCACGACACCCCCGGTGAACGAGGGATGCCGGAACAACCGCGGGGGCACGAGCGGCAGCCTCCCCCGCTTGCTGAAGAACACCTCCCAGGCGCCGAAGGCGACGAGCAGCAGCACTCCCCCGCCGATCGTGAGGAAGGTCCACAGCGGCCAACCCTCGTCCTCCCCCTGGATGAGCGGCACCAGCAGCGCGATCAGGCCCGCCGAAACGAGCACCAACCCCACCCAGTCGACCCCCGCGCCTTGCACGGCCGCCGGTTCCGCGCCGCGCGACGCCGTGCCTTCCGGAGCCCCGGCGGGGGCGCCACCGGGTGCCCCACCGCCGATCGAGGCGGCCTTGTGCGAGGCGGCGACCGCATCCGTCTCCCGCCGCCCTGGCAGCAGCACGGCTGCGGCCACGAGCGTGACGACGCCGATCGGCAGGTTCACCCCGAACACCAGCCGCCAGCCCTCGTCGGCGCCGAAGGCCTGGATGATGAGTCCCCCGATGATGGGGCCGAGTGCCGTCGACACCCCGATGACCGCGCCCATGACGGCGAAGGCCCGCCCGCGCGCACGGAAGGGGAAGAGCAACTGGATGTACGCCGTCACCGCCGGCACGAACGCCCCGCCCGCGAGCCCTTGCACCACCCTCGAGGCGACGAGCTGCAGGTCGTTCTGGGAGAGTCCGCACGCCACGCTCGCCGCCGTGAAGACGGCGATGCCGGTGAAGAACACCCACTTGTGGCCGATGCGGTCGCCGATGCGCCCGGCGGGAACCAGCGCGAGACCGAAGGCGAGCGCGTACCCCGAGATGATCCACGACAGTGTGGCCTCGGAGGCGTCGATGCTGGTGCGGATGCTGGGCAGTGCCACGTTCACGATCGTCGTGTCGAGGAGAGCGATGAACATGCCGGCCAGCAGCACGACGAGGGCCTGCCAAGCGCGGCGGGGGACGGCGGGAGGAGCATCCGACATGATGCAATCATGTCCCCGATCCTCGGGCGACGGACGCAACGCCCTCGACGCGTTCCCGGCGAGTGGCGGCGGGCACGGCTCGTCGAATAAGTTGTGTCTGGGAACTTATAGAGGAGACACCAATGACGTTGGTCGCCGGCATCGATTCATCGACGCAGAGCTGCAAGGTCGTCGTGCGGGAGGTGGAGAGCGGGGCGCTGGTGCGCGAGGGCCGCGCCGCGCATCCCTCAGGCACCGAGGTCGATCCGGCCGCGTGGTGGGAGGCGTTGCTGACCGCCCTGACCGCGGCGGGCGGACTCGACGACGTCGCTGCCCTCGCGATCGCCGGCCAGCAGCACGGGATGGTGGTGCTCGACCAGGCGGGCGAGGTGGTGCGGCCCGCGCTGCTCTGGAACGACACCCGGTCGGCGGGCGCCGCCCGCGAGCTCATCGAGGAGTTCGGCGCCGAGGCCCTCGCCGCGCGCACGGGGTCGGTGCCGGTCGCCTCCTTCACCGCGACCAAGTTGCGCTGGCTGCGCGACACCGAGCCCGAGGCCGCCGCCCGGGTCGCGGCGGTCGCCCTTCCCCACGACTGGCTCACCTGGCGGCTGCGTGGGTACGGCCCGGCCGGCTCCAGCCCGCTCGGGCCCGTGCTCGACGAGCTCGTCACCGACCGCTCCGACGCGAGCGGCACCTCCTACTGGAGCCCGGGAGCCGAGGCCTACGACCGCGAGCTGCTCGTGGCGGCACTCGGGCACGACGCAGTGCTCCCCCGAGTGCTCGGGCCCGCCGAGCAGGCCGGCGAGACCGTCGAGTTCGAGGCCGCGGCCGGCCTCCGCATCCCGGCCGGGATCGTGGTGGGCGCGGGCGCCGGCGACAACGCCGGAGCCGCCCTGGGGCTCGGGGCGAGCGAAGGCGACGTCGTGGTGTCGATCGGCACGAGCGGCACCGTGTTCGCCGTCACGGGTGAGCCGTCCGCCGACGCGAGCGGAACCGTCGCCGGGTTCGCCGACGCCTCCGGAGCCTTCCTGCCGCTCGTGGCGACGTTGAACGCCGCCCGGGTGCTCGACTCGACGGCGGCGCTGCTCGGTGTCGACCACGCGGCCCTCGGCGAGCTCGCTCTCGCCGCGGAGCCCGGCTCGGGCGGCCTGGTGCTGCAGCCCTACTTCGAGGGCGAGCGCACACCCAACCTGCCCGAGGCCACCGCGACGCTGTTCGGCATGACCCTCGCGTCCACCACGCGCGAGGGCCTCGCCCGAGCGGCCGTCGAGGGGCTGCTCTGCGGCCTCGCCGACGGGCTCGACGCGGTGCGGCGGGTGGGGGTGCGGCCGCGTCGCATCCTGCTCATCGGCGGGGCCGCGCTCAACCCCGCCGTGCAGGCCGTCGCGGCCCAGGTGTTCGACGTGCCCGTCACGGTTCCCTCGCCCGGCGAGTACGTCGCCGACGGGGCGGCGACCCAGGCCGCGTGGGCGCTCACCGGCACCCGGCCGTCCTGGCCCGTCGCGGTGGTCGCGGAGCCGAAACCCGACCACAGGCCCGTCATCCGCGAGCAGTACGCGGCGCGCGCCGTCAGTGTGAGCTGAGCGGAGGCGCCGCGCCCGGCCGTCCTGCCACCCTCCGAGCGAGAGACGGGCGCGGCCGCGGGAGCGGGCAGCGGGACGACGGGCGCATCCGCCACCGAGGCGGCGGGCGCGGTCGCCGAGGCCGGCCGGAGCGCGGGGCCGGCCGGAGCCGGCCGGAGCGCGAGGCCGCCAGGAGCGCGGTCGCCGGGGCCGCCCGAAGCGCGAGGCCGCCAGGGGCGCGGTCGCCGAGGCCGGCCGGAGCCCGGGGCCGTTACCGGGCGGCGCTCGCCCGGCGCCCGAACCAGCGCTCGAGGGCGGCGTCGAGCCCCGCCTGGTCGTCGCCGAGCCAGGCGGCATGACCATCGGGCCGCAGCAGCGCGGCCGGGCCGACCAGCGCATCCGCACCGTCGACCACCCGATCGACGCGGTCACCCCATCCCCCGACCGACAGCTCGCCACCCGGATCGAGCAGAAGGCCGCGCCCGCGTCGGGTGAGCTCGTAGAGCCGGCCACTCTGCAGCGCGAGGTCGGGCATCCGGCGACCGAGCAGCTCCGGCCCGTCGCCGAGCGGGTAGCGGATGCCCGTCGCCGTCACCTTCTCGGCCAGCAGGTGCGCGACGCCGTCGATCTCCATCAGCTCCACGAGCAGCCTCCGCACCGCCTGCGGCCCGGGCTCGGGCAGCAGCAGCTCGCTCTGCGCGCGGGTGAGGGTGAGCACCTGCTCGGCGACGGGCCGGCGCTCGGCCTCGTAGCTGTCGAGGAGGGCTTCGGGGGCGGTGCCGTTCACGACGGCGGCGAGCTTCCAGCCGAGGTTGAACGCATCCTGAATGCCGAGGTTGAGCCCCTGCCCGCCGAGCGGCGGATGCACGTGGGCGGCATCGCCGGCAAGCAGCACCCTGCCGCGCCGGTAGCTCTCGGCGAGCCGCGTGGCGTCGGTGAAGCGGGTGAGGGATCGCGGCTCGTGCACCCCGAAGTCGGTGCCGGCGTAGGCGACGAGCTGCGCGCGGAACTCCTCCAGCGTCGGCGCGACCGTGCGATCCTCCGCCACCGACGCGGCGGGCACCACCGCGCGGAAGAGGCCGTCTCCGGCCGGCCCGATGCCGAAGCCGCGATGCGTGAGACGCACCCGCGCCGAGGTCTCGGCGATCTCCTCGGCCGAGGCCCGCACGTGCACCTCGCCGAGCAGCCACTCGGTGGTCGCCGCCTCTCCGGGGAAATCGATGCCGAGCAGCCGGCGCACGGTACTGCGCCCACCGTCGCATCCCACGACCCACGACGCCGTCAGCCGCTCGCCGTCGGCGAGCACAACGGTCACCTCGTCGTCGCCCTGCTCGAGCGACACCACCTCGGCGCCACGACGGATGGTCGTGCCGAGCTCCAGCGCGTGCTCGGTGAGCAGACGGTCGGTCACCGGCTGCGGCAGCCCCAGCACGTAGTCGTGAGCGCTGTCGAGCTGCACCGGTCTGGGTGGCTCGATGCCGGCGAATCGGCCGGACATGCCCGGGTAGGCCGTGCCGAGCTCGAGGAAGCGCTCGAGCATCCCGCGCATGTCGAGGATTTCGACGCTCCGCGGGTGCAGGCCGAGCGACCGCACCGCCTTCGTGGGCTCGTGCTCGCGCTCGAGCACCAGCACCTCGACCTCGTGGAGGCGCAGCTCGGCGGCGAGCATCACGGCGGTGGGGCCGCCACCCACGATGACGACGCGGCTCACGCGGAGGGCTCGATCGTCGCGGCCAGCCGCGCGCCGGCGACTCTCAGCCAGGTGAGGGGGTCTGCTCGTGCCGCCTCCGCGCTGCCGGCGAGCTCGCTCAGCGAGACGGCCGCGTCGAAGCCCGTCGGGTCGGCGGCGAGCAGACCCACCGCCAGGTAGGCGCGAGCGCCGGCGTCGGCAGCGAGCTGCCGCAGGTGGCCGGCGACCTTGCCCGACTCCGATTGGCCGTCGTACCGCCCCTCGCCGGTGACCACCGCATCCGCCTCGGCGATCGCGTCGCGCAGCCCCACGAGCTCGGCCACCGCCGACGCTCCCCCGCGCAGCTCGGCTCCCCAGGCGAGCAGGCCGAAGCCCACTCCTCCGGCCGCGCCCGCGCCGGGCGTCGACGGGTCGATGCCGCGAGCCGCGGCCACGATCGAGCCGAAGTGCGCCAGCCGCGCCTCGGCGGCGGGGGCCAGAGCCTCGGTGACGCCCTTCTGCTCCCCGAACACCGCGACCGCGCCCGAGCGGCCGAGGAGCGGACTCGTCACATCGCTCAGCACGACGACCCCGCCGGGCGGGAGCTGGTGCATGGTGCTGAAGTCGACGCGGTCGAGCTCGGCGAGGGCCCCGTTGCCGGTGAAGATGGGCGTGCCGTCGGCACGCAGCAGCGCGCAGCCGAGGGCTTGGAGCAGCCCCGCGCCGCCGTCGCTCGACGCGCTGCTGCCGATCCCCAGCACGAGCCGGTCGACGCCCGCGTCGAGCGCCGCCCGCACGGCCTGCCCGAAGCCCACCGAGTGGGCCTCGAGGGGCCGGAGCCCGGCCATCATCGTGATTCCGCTGGTGTTCGCCAGTTCGACGACACCCGTGCCGCCCAGGGGGTGCGGATGCGCGTCGGAGTCGCTGCGCGCATCCGGAGCATCGCTCGCGGTGTGCTCACCGGGCAACCACAGCCACGAGCTCGTGGCGACCCGGTCGTCGGGCCCCGTGACGACGACCGGTCTGCGCACGGAGTCGGGCCGCGCCCGTTCGAAGGTGTCGAGCACTCCCTCCCCGCCGTCGGCCATCGGCACGCAGCGCAGCGAGTCGCCCGGGCGCACCTCGAGCCACCCCGCGGCGATCGCCTCGGCAGCCTCCACCGCAGTGGCGGTGCCCTTGAACGAATCGGGAGCGATCACCACGCGCAACTGCATGCCCCCATCCCCTCACGCCACGCCACGCCCGTCAACCACCGACACGGGTCGTGCAGGGCACGAGAGGGCGCCGCCGGGTGGGTGCTCGGTCAAAAGGGCACTTGGAGCGAGAGGATCTTCGAGTCGTAGCCCGGCGCGGAGTAGATGAACTGTGCGGTCGGCAACACCGTCGACGGGGCGCGGCGAAGAACGATGTCGATCGTGATCGTCTCGCCGGGAGCGAGCGGAGCGGTGTACACGTACGAGTAGGTGGGACCCCCGCCGGTGCCGGGGCCGTAGGCCCAGCCGTCGCTGTCGAACATCTCCAACGTCCACTGCCGATCCGAGCCGTCGACGTACAGGGTGAGGCCTCCGGCCGGAATGGCGGAGAGACCGCTGTTCCCAACGTGCAGGCGGTAAGCCGTGCCGGCGGGCTGTCCGGAGATGTCAGGGCCGATGGCGAACGCGTCGAGCAGCTGCGCGGCGCTCGCTGCCGCCTGAGGTGCGGCGGCCAGGGCGACGATCACGGGGGCGGCCCAGGCTGCACCGACGACGGTGCGGCGGGAGACGGAGGGCACCTCAGGCTCGGTCATGTCGGCATGCTAGCGAACGACGAGCGCCCTGTTGAGGGCATGTCCTCAACAGGGCGCTTCGCGTCGACTCCCACGCGCAGAGCGGTTCGGGCTAGAAGTCCCAATCCTCGTCTTCGGTGTTCACGGCCTTGCCGATGACGTACGACGAGCCCGACCCCGAGAAGAAGTCGTGGTTCTCATCCGCGTTCGGCGAGAGGGCCGAGAGGATGGCGGGGTTCACATCCGTCACCGCCTTCGGGAACATGGGCTCGTAGCCCAGGTTCATCAGCGCCTTGTTCGCGTTGTAGTGCAGGAACTTCTTGACGTCTTCGGTGAGACCGACCTCGTCGTAGAGGTCTTGCGTGTACTGCGTCTCGTTGTCGTAGAGGTCGTAGAGCAGCGAGAAGGTGTAGTCCTTGATCTCGTCGCGCTTGGCTTGGTCGACGAGTTCGAGCCCGCGCTGGAACTTGTAGCCGATGTAGTACCCGTGCACGGCCTCGTCGCGGATGATGAGGCGGATGAGGTCGGCCGTGTTGGTGAGCTTCGCCCGGCTCGACCAGTACATCGGCAGGTAGAAGCCGCTGTAGAACAGGAACGACTCGAGCAGCGTCGAGGCGACCTTCCGCTTCAGCGGCTCGTCGCCGTGGTAGTAGTCGAGGACGATCGATGCCTTCTTCTGCAGGTTCGGGTTCTCGACCGACCAGCGGAAGGCTTCATCGATGTCTTTCGTGTTCGACAGGGTCGAGAAGATCGACGAGTACGACTTGGCGTGCACCGACTCCATGAACGCGATGTTCGTGTAGACGGCCTCCTCGTGAGGAGTGAGCGAGTCGGGAATGAGCGACACAGCGCCCACCGTGCCCTGGATGGTGTCGAGCAGGGTGAGCCCCGTGAACACGCGCATGGTGAGCTGCTGCTCGGCCGGGGTGAGCGTCGCCCACGACTGCACGTCGTTCGACAGCGGCACCTTCTCGGGCAGCCAGAAGTTGTTCACCAGCCGGTTCCACACCTCGACGTCTTTCTCGTCTTGGATGCGGTTCCAGTTGATCGCCTGCACACGATCGACCAGCTTCAGCGGCCCGGAGGGAGGAGGAGTCATTGTCTTGTCCGATTCAGATTATCTACAGGTGTCGATCACAGCATGCAGGAAACGCAACCATCGATCTCCGTGCCCTCGAGGGCGAGCTGGCGGAGACGGATGTAGTAGATGGTCTTGATGCCCTTGCGCCAGGCGTAGATCTGGGCCTTGTTGATGTCGCGGGTGGTGGCGGTGTCTTTGAAGAACAGCGTCAGCGACAGGCCCTGGTCGACGTGCTGGGTGGCCGCCGCGTAGGTGTCGATGATCTTCTCGGCACCGATCTCGTAGGCGTCGTCGTAGTACTCGAGGTTGTCGTTCGTGAGGAACGGAGCCGGGTAGTAGACGCGGCCGATCTTGCCCTCTTTGCGGATCTCGATCTTCGACGCCACCGGGTGGATCGACGACGTGGAGTTGTTGATGTACGAGATCGACCCGGTGGGCGGCACGGCCTGCAGGTTCTGGTTGTAGATGCCGTGCGCCTGGATGGAGGACTTGAGCTCGCGCCAGTCGTCTTGCGTGGGGATGTGGATGTTCGAGGTCTCGAACAGCTCGGCCACACGCGCCGTCGCCGGCACCCACGCCTCGTCGATGTACTTGTCGAAGAACTCACCGGAGGCGTAGGTGGAGTCTTCGAAGCCGTCGAACCGCTCGTTGCGCTCGATGGCGATGGCGTTCGAGGCCCGCAGCGCGTGGAAGAGCACCGTGTAGAAGTAGATGTTCGTGAAGTCGACACCTTCCTCCGAGCCGTAGAACACGCGCTCGCGGGCGAGGTAGCCGTGGAGGTTCATCTGCCCGAGCCCGATGGCGTGCGACTTGTCGTTGCCGTCTTCGATCGAGCGCACCGAGGTGATGTGCGACTGGTTCGAGACCGAGGTGAGGCCGCGGATGGCGGTCTCGACGGTCTTGCCGAAGTCGGGCGAGTCCATGGTGAGCGCGATGTTCAGCGAACCCAGGTTGCACGAGATGTCTTTGCCGATCTCGGCGTAGGAGAGGTCTTCGTTGTAGGTGGTCGGGGTGTTGACCTGGAGGATCTCCGAGCACAGGTTCGACATGTTGATGCGGCCCTTGATGGGGTTCGCCTTGTTCACCGTGTCTTCGTACATGATGTACGGGTAACCCGACTCGAACTGGATCTCGGCGAGGGTCTGGAAGAACTCGCGAGCGTTGATCTTGGTCTTGCGGATGCGCGGGTCGTCGACCATCTCGCGGTACTTCTCGGTCACCGAGATGTCGCCGAACGGCACACCGTAGACGCGCTCGACGTCGTAGGGCGAGAAGAGGTACATGTCTTCGTCGTTCTTCGCCAGCTCGAAGGTGATGTCGGGAACGACGACACCGAGGGAGAGGGTCTTGATGCGGATCTTCTCGTCGGCGTTCTCACGCTTGGTGTCGAGGAACTTCATGATGTCGGGGTGGTGCGCGCTCAGGTAGACCGCGCCGGCGCCCTGACGAGCACCGAGCTGGTTGGCGTAGCTGAAGCTGTCTTCGAGCAGCTTCATGACGGGGATGATGCCGGAGGACTGGTTCTCGATCTGCTTGATCGGGGCGCCCGCCTCACGGATGTTCGACAGCAGCAGTGCGACGCCGCCGCCCCGCTTGGAGAGCTGGAGCGCCGAGTTGATGCCACGGGCGATCGACTCCATGTTGTCTTCGATGCGCAGCAGGAAGCAGGAGACGAGCTCACCGCGCTGTGCCTTGCCGGTGTTGAGGAAGGTGGGGGTGGCCGGCTGGAAGCGGCCTCCGATGATCTCCTCGACCAGGTTGGTGGCGAGCTGCTCGTCGCCCTGGGCGAGACCGAGGGCGGTCATCACCACGCGGTCTTCGAAGCGCTCGAGGTAGCGCTTGCCGTCGAAGGTCTTCAGCGTGTAGCTGGTGTAGTACTTGAACGCGCCGAGGAAGGTGTCGAAGCGGAACTTCTTCGAGTACGCGAGGTCGTTGAGCTGCTGGATGAACTCGAACGAGTAGGCGTCGAGCACCTCCTTCTCGTAGTACTCCTTCTCGACCAGGTAGTCGAGGCGCTCCTTCAGGTTGTGGAAGAAGACCGTGTTCTGGTTGACGTGCTGCAGGAAGTACTGCTTCGCCGCCTCTTTGTCTTTGTCGAACTGGATCAGTCCGTTCTCGTCATAGAGGTTCAGCATCGCGTTCAGCGAGTGGTAATCGAGCGCCGGCGCGGCGGTCGGCGCGTCGATCAGAGTTGCTTCCACAGTCTGTCCAATCCGTTCTGGACGGCCTCACGGTCATCCGGGGTTCCGAATACTTCGAATCGATAGAGCACCGGCACCCTGCATTTGCGCGCGACGATGTCGCCCGCAAGGCAGTAGGCGGCACCGAAGTTGGTGTTGCCTGCGGCGATGACGCCGCGGATGAGCGATCTGTTTCCCTCGTCATTGAGGAAGTGGATCACCTGTTTGGGAACGGCACCCGCACCGTTCCCCCCGCCGTAGGTGGGGAGGACGAGCACGAACGGCCGGGTCGCCGTGAGCTTCTCTTCGCGGGCATAGATCGGGATGCGCGAGGCAGCCCGGCCGAGGGACTCCACGAAGCGGTGCGTGTTACCGGAGACGCTCGAGAAATAGACGAGGTCGTCGGTGTCTGACGTGAGCAGGCTCGGTGACTCGATCCGGGCGGAATCAGCCCGCATCGACTCAGGCGGAGGCGCGGCTGGCGAGCTCGGCGATCTTGTCGGGACGGAAGCCCGACCAGTGGTCGCCCTCGGAGGTCATGACGACGGGGGCCTGCAGGTAGCCGAGCTCCTTGACCGTCTCGAGCGCCTTCTCGTCGACCGAGAGGTCGAAGATCTCGAACTCGAGACCCTTGTTCTCGAGGGCGCGGTAGGTGGCAGTGCACTGAACGCAGGAGGGCTTCGTGTAGACCGTGATTGCCATAGGAGTTGCACCTTTCTCGAGGAGAAAAAAGGACTGATGAAAATGAGGTTTCTGCCCGGTTCGGAACCCATTTCCCGCTTCGCAGCGGGCTCTCGTCGCCGGGAGTTCAATACTACATCTAGTTGTCAGCCAGAGCGAGCACCCCTAGATGAAGTGTTACACCTGTGTAATTATCCACAGGCCCTCCACAGCTGTGAACAGCTTTCTGCGCAGGGATCTCCACAAGCAGATCGGCCTGTTCTCGCCTTTCTCGCTCGGCCTGTGGAGAGTGGGCCTGATCTCCCCTGAGGATAAATTCGACCACCGACATTCAGCGCGCCCGGCGTGTCGCGTGAGTCGCCCGAACGAGTGACACGGCGAGGGCCGCCACGGCGAGCAGGGCCGGCACCAGCAGATTCCCTCCGGCGAGCACGACCAGCCCGCCCACGAGCAGCACCGACACTGCGGCGCACCACCACCCGGCCCCGAACCGCGGCAGGATGCGCAGCGCCGCCACCACCCCGAGGGCGTACACCGCCACCATGCAGGAGGTGTGGATGAGGATGAACGGCGTCAGTTCCCCTCCCGTCAGCACCATCGCCGTGTAGTAGCCGGCCGCCAGCAGCGCGACCACCGCGAGCGCCCGCCGCGGCACCCCTCCCGCCTCGGCCCCCCGGCCGAGCGCCGAGGGCAGGTCACCGTCGCGCCCGAGCGAGGCACCCAGCTTGGCGAAGGCGCCCAGATAGGCGTTCAGCACCCCCACCGCGACGATGCCGGCCACGGAGGCGACGGCGACGCGACCCCACGAGGGCGCCGTGGCGTCGACGAGATCGAGCAGGGGAACCGGGGATGACCCGGCTGCGTCGCCCAGCACCGCGACGGTCACCAGTTGGAGGCCGAGGTAGCACGCACCCACCACCACGATGGCGATCGCCGTGGCCAGCGGGATGGTCGTGCGCGGGCGCCGGAACTCCCCGGCGATATGGGTCACGGCCTCCCAGCCGGCGAAGGCCCAGACGAAGAGGCTGATCGCCGCTCCGACACCTGCCCAGCCGTGCGGGAGGAAGGGCTCGACGTTCGCGGCGGCACCCGCCGGCGCCGCGACCACGACCACTCCCACCACCACGGCGACCAGCAGCCCCGAGAGCGCGAGCTGCGCCCGCCCCGAGAAGCGCAGTCCGAACAGGTTCGAGGCCAGGGGCAGCGCGATCAGCGCGGGAGCGACCACGAAGGCCACCCAGCGCTCGGCACCGAGCACGGCGACGAGGTATTCGGCACCGAGGAGCGCGACCACCGGCGACCCGACGCAGACCCCGAAGAAGAACCAGTACCCGGCCATGCGCGCTGCCGTCGGCCCGAGTGCCAGACGCACGAAGGTGGCGACCCCGCCGGCATCCGGATGCCGCGCCGCGAGAGCCGCGAAGGTTCCCGCGAGCGGTACCGACAGCACGATGAGCGCCAGCACCGCGAGGATCGATCCCGGCCCCGCCACCTGGGCGGCGAGCGCCGGCAGCACGAGGATGCCCGTGCCGAGCACCGCCGCGACGTAGAGCGCGGCGCCCTGCGCCCACCCGACGGTGCCGGAGTCGATCGAGGGTTGGGTGGGGCTCTGGTCGGTCTCGGTGCTCACTCCTTCATACTCGCGGCCCGATGCGACGGCGGCGATGGCAGAAATGCCAGCATCCGTCGAATTACAGCCAGCCTGCGGCTAGTCCCCTTCGTGATGCGCGAGCCACCGCGCGAGCAACTCCTCGAGATCACGGGCATCGGATGCGCCGAGCTGGTCGAGCAGGCGACGCCCGTTCTCCATGTGGTCGGCGAAGGCGGCATCGATCACCTCGACGCCCTCCGGCGTGAGCGCCACGACACGGCGGCGGCCGTCGCCACCCGCGGCGCGGCGGCTGAGCAGACCGCGCGCCCCGAGCCGGTCGAGACGCTTGGTCATGCCCCCCGTCGTCACCATCGTCTGGTCGGCGAGCTCACTCGGCGCGAGCTCGAACGGATCCCCCGCGCGGCGCAGCGTGGCGAGCACGTCGAACTCGCCCTCACTCAGGCCGTGGCGGGCGTAGACCACCTCGAGCTCGGCGGTCAGGTGGGCGGCGAGACGGTGCAGCCGGCCGATCACCCCCTGGGGCGAGACGTCGAGGTCGGGGCGCTCGCGTCGCCAGGCGGCCTGGATGCGGCCCACCCTGTCGTCGAATTCCGTCATGGTCCTCATCTTAGCTTCCACGGAAGCTATAGTGGCTTCCATGGAAGCTACCTGGCGCTGGATCCTCGTCACGGCGATCGCGCCCATCGCCTGGGGCTCGAACTACTTCGTGACGCGCCAGCTCCTCCCCGTCGACTCGCCCCTGTGGGGCGCCGTGCTGAGGGCGCTCCCGGCCGGGCTGCTCCTGGTCGCACTCGCACGAGAGCTGCCGCGCGGTTCGTGGTGGTGGAGGTCGGCCGTGCTGGGAGTGCTCAACGTGGGGGCGTTCTTCGTGCTGATCTACGTCGTCTCGCAGCTGCTGCCGACGAGCCTCGCCGCCACCCTCATGGCCACCTCGGCAGGAGTGCTGATGCTCATCGCCTGGCCGCTGCTCGGCGAGCGCCCGCAGCTGGTGCCGGTGATCGGGATGCTGGTCGGGTCGGCCGGCGTCGTGCTCATGCTCACCGCGGGAGCGGGAGCGGGGGGCGGCGATCGGGGCACTCCGGGTGGCGAGGTCTCGGGACTCGGAGTGCTCGCCTCCCTGGGCGCGATGCTGCTCTCCTCGATCGGCTTCGTGCTCACGAAGAAGTGGTCGGCGGGCGTCCGCACCCTGTCCCTCACCTCGTGGCAGCTCGTCGGCGGCGGTCTCGCCGTCGTGCCGGCCGCCATCGTCGTCGAAGGCCCTCCGCCCGCCCTCGACGCGCCGGCGATCGCCGGCTTCGCCTACGTCTCGCTCGTGGCGACCGCGCTCGCCTTCGTCGCCTGGTTCACCGGTCTGAAGCATCTGCGCGCAGGAACCGTCGGTGTGATCGGCCTGCTCAACCCCGTGACCGGTGTGGTGCTCGGCACCGTGATCGCCGGCGAGGCCTTCGGGCCGGCGGAGGCGGTGGGCACGGCGCTGGTGCTGCTCGGCGTGCTCGCCGGCAGGGTGCGCGTGAGGCCGGGGCGGATGCCCGGTCGGATGCGGGCCTCGGCGGCGCGGGCGTCGGCGGGCCGGGCGTCGGCGGGCTCCGATAGAGTCGCCAGAACCCCAGGCAGAGGAGAGACGTGAAGCGACGCAGCACTTTCGGCGCGGCGACGGTGGGCGCGGTCGCGCTCGTGGCCCTACTCGCCGGCTGCACGGGCATGACCCCCGACCCCACCCCGTCTCCGACCGGCACACCCGAGAGCCGCTACCAGCCCGGGGCCGCGGGTATCGGAGACCCCTACTACCCGCTCGACGGCAACGGCGGCTACGACGTGGGGCACTACGACCTCGAGCTCGCCTACGAGCCCGAGACGGGTGAGCTCGCGGGCCGCGCCGTCATCAGCGCCACCGCCACCCAAGACCTGTCGCGCTTCGACCTCGACCTCGACGGGCTCATGGTCACCAGGGTCACCGTCGACGACGTCGACGCAGACTTCACCACCGAGAGCTTCGACATCAGTGCCGCCACGGGGCAACCGGTCGATGAGCCGGAAGGCGACGAGCCCGGGGCCGCCGACGGGAGCGACGAAGACGGTGCGGCAGGTGCTGAAGGAGACGGGCTGGCCGATCCCGGGCGCACCGAGCTCATCGTCACGCCCGCGGCGGGCATCGACGAGGGCACCGACTTCACGGTGGCCGTCGAGTACGGCGGCGTGCCCGCCACCATCGACGACACCTTCGGCTACGGCGGGGTCATCCGCACCGCCGACGGCGCCGTCATCGTGGGCCAGCCGCGCGTGGCGGCGACCTGGTTCCCGGCCAACGACCATCCCGCCGACAAGGCGACCTTCCGCATCCGGATGTCGGTTCCCGAGGGTCTGCAGGCCATCTCGAACGGGCGGCTGGCAGGTGCCGTCACCGCAGACGGCCGCACCGACTGGGAGTGGGTGATGGACGAGCCGATGGCCACCTACCTCGCCACCGCCACGGTCGGCGACTTCGCCGTCTCGACGCTGTCGCAGGACGGCATCGACTACTGGAACGCCGTCGGCAGCGGCCTCTTCGACGAGCAGGCCGTGGAGGCGACCGGGCAGAGCTACGGCGACCTGGCCGATCAAGCCTTCGCCCGTGGGCCCGAGATCACCGCGTTCCTCGCCTCGCGCTTCGGACCCTACCCGTTCACCGAGTCGGGCGGCATCGCCGTCAACGTCGACGACCTCGACTACGCGCTCGAGAACCAGACCCGCCCCATCTACGGGCCGTGGGTGTTCGAGGGGCCCGAGGGCCTGTCGACCGTGGTGCACGAGCTCGCCCACCAGTGGTTCGGCGACAGCGTGTCGATCGCCGCATGGAGCGACATCTGGCTGAACGAGAGCTTCGCGACCTACGCCGAGTGGCTGTGGTCGGAAGACCAGGGCGGCCAGACCGCCCAGCAGATCTTCGACTTCCTCGACGACCAGCCGGCGAGCGACCCGTTCTGGGGCCTCGAGATCGGCGACCCGGGACCCGCGCACGTCTTCGACGAAGCGGTCTACAACCGGGGCGCCATGACCCTGCACGCCCTGCGGCTGAAGCTCGGCGACGAGGTCTTCTTCTCCGCCGTGAAGTCGTGGGCCGCCGAGAACGCTTACGGCACCGTCTCGACCGACGACTTCATCGCCCACGTCGAGAAGGCCTCGGGGAGCGACCTCGGCGACTTCTTCGACACCTGGCTCTACACCGGCTCGAAGCCCACGTCCACCTGAGGCCTGACCGCCCATCACCCCGGGCTGTTCCCCGGCCCTGCTGTGCCCCTATGCTGGGGGCTTCCTGAGCACCGTTCCCTCGACACGATCGGCGAGCATCCATGAACTCCTGCGAATTGGCGGCAACGGGCTCGGGCCCCTTCCCCCTGGTCCTCCTCGCCTTGGCACTAGCAGCCGTCGGCGGCGGGGCCGCCTGGCTCCTGGTGCGTCGCCACCGGCGGCGCGGCGCGATCGCGCTGGCGACGCTGCCGCTGCTCGTGGCAGCCCTCGTGATCGGCGGTGGAGGGTTCGCGCCGCAGTCGGCGAGCGCCGCTGCACCGTGCCCGCCGACGACGTCGCCGTCGCCGCTGCCGACCCCCGAGCCGACACCCACGCCCACCCCGGCTCCCGTCGACTTCGTCGCGGGCGCCGCCGGCATCGGCGATCCCTACTACCCGCTCGACGGCAACGGCGGGTACGACGTCGAGCACTACGACCTCGACCTCTCCTACGAGCCCGCCACCGGGGTGCTCTCCGGCTCCGCCACCATCGAGGCGGTCGCCACCGAGAACCTCTCCTCCTTCAACCTCGACTTCGACACCCGCACCGTCGACGGCAGCGACGCCATCGCCATCGACTCGGTCACGGTCGACGGGGCCACAGCGGGGTGGAGCCTCGCGAGCACCCAGATCAGCATCGTCACCGGCCAGCCCCAGCTCCCCGGGTCGACCGACGGCGACGCCACGCCGCCCCGCACCGAGCTCACCGTCACCCCCGCGTCGGGCATCCCGAGCGGGAGCACGATCTCGACGACGGTCGTCTACCGCGGCGTGCCGATCACCATCGACGACGCCTTCGGCCCGGCCGGGGTGTTCCGCTCGACCGACGGCGCCGTGATCGTGGGTCAGCCCCGCGTGGCGGCGACCTGGTTCCCGTCGAACGACCACCCGTCCGACAAGGCCACCTTCACCACGACCATGTCGGTGCCCGAGGGGCTCACCGTGGTGGGCAACGGCCGCCTCGCGGGCGAATCGACCTCAGCCGGTCGCACCAGCTTCACCTGGGAGATGGCGAAGCCCATGGCCACCTACCTCGCCACAGCGACGGTCGGCGACTACGACATCACCACCTCCACGGTCGACGGCATCACGTTCTACGACGCCATCGACCCCTCCCTCTACACCGTCGAGGCCGACGGCGGCGGCACGACCGTCGGCGACGTGGCGGCGAAGATCTTCGCCACCGAGCCCGAGGTCATCGACGTCCTCGAGCAGTCGTTCGGGCCCTATCCGTTCAGCGAGGCGGGCGGCATCGCCATCGCCGACCTCTCGCCCGGGCAGCCCCTGCCGTATGCCCTCGAAAACCAGACCAGGCCCATCTACCCGAGCTGGTCGTTCCCTGCCGACGCCGATGCCTCCGTGGTCGTGCACGAGCTCGCCCACCAGTGGTACGGAGACGACGTCTCGATGCACCGGTGGAGCGACATCTGGCTGAACGAGGGCTTCGCCACCTACGCCGAGTGGCTGTGGGCCGAGCACACCGGCGGCCCGACCCCGCAGCAGAGCTTCGACCAGGCCTACGCCTCGGCACCCGACGACTTCTGGACGACGGAGATCGCCGACCCCGGAGCATCCGGCATATTCGACGCACCCGTCTACGTGCGCGGGGCCATGACGCTGCAGGCGCTCCGCACCGCCGTGGGCGACGACGACTTCTTCGCCATCCTCCAGGGCTGGGCTGCGGGTCACGCCGGAGGGTCCGGGTCGACCGCCGAGTTCGTCTCGTATGCCGAATCGCTCTCGGGCGACGACCTCTCGGCGCTCTTCGACGCATGGATCCACTCCGACACCAAACCCGCCGTGTGACGGGCGCGCGTCTGCCGCGGCACCGGATGCGACAGCACCCGATGCCGCGGCACGCGGGCTAGCGCCGGGGCAGCGCCCGGTCGAGATCGGCGATCAGGTCGTCGACCGACTCGATGCCCACCGAGAGCCGGATGACGTTCTCGGGAACCTCGAGAGGCGTACCCTTCACCGACGCGTGGGTCATCTCGGAGGGGTAGCCGATGAGCGACTCCACACCCCCGAGCGACTCCGCGAGCTGGAACACCTTGGTCGACTCGGCGAACTTGCGTGCCGCCTTGGGGCCGGCTTTGAGCGCCAGCGAGATCATGCCGCCGAAGGAGCGCATCTGCCGCTTCGCCAGCTCGTGCCCCGGATGCGTGGGGAGGCCGGGGTAGTAGACGGCGTCGAGCGCGGGGTGACCGACGAGGTGCTCGGCGATGGCCTGGGCGTTGGCCGAATGGCGGTCCATGCGCACCGCCAACGTCTTGATGCCCCGCGTGGTGAGCCACGCATCCATCGGCCCCGAGACCCCGCCCGAGGCGAACTGCAGGAAGCGCACCTTCTCTTCGAGCACGTCGTCGTTCAGCACGACGGCGCCGCCCAGTACGTCTGAATGCCCACCGAGGTACTTCGTCGTGGAGTGCACCACGACATCGGCGCCGAGCGCGAGCGGCTGCTGCAAGTACGGCGAGGCGAAGGTGTTGTCGACCACGACGATCGCGCCCGCGGCGTGGCCGATCTCGGCGAGCTCGGCGATGTCGCTGATCTTCATGAGCGGGTTCGACGGGGTCTCGAGCCAGAGCATCTTCGTGCGGCCGGCGGCGACCGCCTTCGAGACGGCGGAGAGGTCGCTCATCTCGACGGCGACGTTCTCGACGCCCCACTTGCCGTGGATGCGGTCGATCAGCCGGTGCGTTCCGCCGTAGGCGTCGTTGCCGAGCACGATGCGGTCGCCGGGCTCGAGCACCGCGCGCAGCAGCGCGTCTTCGGCGGCGAGGCCCGAGGCGAAGGAGAGGCCGTGCTTGGCGCCCTCGAGCGAGGCGAGCAGGGTCTCGAGCGAGGTGCGGGTGGGGTTGCCGCCGCGCGCGTACTCGTAGCCGCCGCGGAACCCGCCGATGCCGTCTTGGACGAAGGTGGAGGTGAGGTAGACGGGCGGGATGATCGCGCCCGTGGTGGGGTCGAACTGCTGCCCGGCGTGGATGGCGCGGGTCTCGAAGTTCTCGTTCTGCTGGATCGCCATGGTGCGGTGCCTTTCGCTGGTCAGGCTTCGCTGAGGAAGGTGAGGAGGTCTTGACGGGTGATCACGGTGACGGGCTTGCCGTCGTCGGAGACGAGCAGTGCGGGCGTCGCGGCGAGCGCTTGACGGGCCGAGGCGACCGACTCGTTGATGCCGATGAGGGGCAGGGCGGGGCCGACGAAGTCGCCGACCTTGTCGGTCATCGCCGCCTCCCCGGTGAACACCTTGTCGAGCAGTGTCTGCTCGTCGAGCGACCCGACGACCTCGCCCATCACGACGGGCGGTTCGGCCGAGAGCACGGGCATCTGCGAGACCCCGTAGATGCTCATGATCTCGATGGCGTCGTGAACGGTCTCGCTCGGATGCGTGTGCACCAGGTCCGGGAGGCCGTCGCCCTTGCCGGCGAGCAGGTCGCGCACCGTCGAGCCCTCGCTCCGGTCGGCGAAACCGTAGCTGCGCATCCATTTCTCGTTGAAGATCTTGCCGAGGTAGCCGCGGCCGCCGTCGGGCAGGAGCACCACGACGACGGCGTCGGCGGGCAGCTCGCGGGCGGCCTTGAGGGCGGCGACGACGGCGAGGCCGCTCGAGCCACCCACCAGCAGCCCCTCCTCGCGGGCCAGTCGACGGGTCATCTCGAACGACTCGGCGTCGCTCGCGGCGATGATGTCGTCGACCACCGAGCCGTCGTAGGCGGTGGGCCAGAAGTCTTCGCCCACGCCCTCGACGAGGTAGGGGCGGCCGGTGCCACCGGAGTAGACCGAGCCCTCCGGGTCGGCGCCGATGATGGTGACGCGGCCGTCGGAGACCTCTTTCAGGTACCGGCCCGTTCCGCTGATGGTGCCGCCCGTGCCGACGCCGGCCACGAAGTGCGTGACCTCGCCCTCGGTGTCGCGCCAGATCTCGGGGCCGGTGGTCTCGTAGTGGCTGAGCGGCCCGTTCTGGTTGGCGTACTGGTTGGGCTTGAAGGCGCCGGGGATCTCGCGCACCAGTCGGTCGGAGACCGAGTAGTAGGAGTCGGGGTCTTCGGGCGCGACGGCGGTGGGGGTCACGACGATCTCGGCGCCGTAGGCGGTGAGCACGTTGCGCTTGTCCTCACCCACCTTGTCGGGGAGCACGAACACGCAGCGGTAGCCGCGCTGCTGCGCCACCAGCGCGAGGCCGACGCCGGTGTTGCCCGAGGTGGGCTCGACGATGGTGCCCCCGGGCTTCAGCAGCCCCTCACGCTCGGCGGCGTCGATGATGCGGGTGGCGATGCGGTCTTTCGACGAGCCGCCCGGGTTGAGGTACTCGACCTTCACGAGCACCGTTGCGGCGATGCCCTCGGTGACCGAGTTGAGCTTGACGAGGGGCGTGTTGCCGACGAGGTCGATGACGCTGTTGGCGTACTTCATGTGGGTGTCCTTGGATGTGTCTCGCACCGATCGCATCCGTGGACGGATGCGGCACGCAGCGAGAGCGGCGGCTGGGGGCGGGTGACGATCCGGTCTGTCAGGAAGGGTCGTCGCTCAGCGACGACAACAGGTGGGATTCACGAACACCCCTCCAGTGTAGCTCAGCGTGCTGGGCTCACGCCGCCCGCCCTGGCGTCAGCCGTTCGAGCTGACCAGGCAGAACGGATGCCCGACCGGGTCGAGGTAGACCCGCCAGGTCGCGTAGTGCTCGCCGGTCGCCGTGGCGCCGAGCGCCAGCACGGCCTTCTCACCCTCGTCGAGGCCTTCGACCCTGATGTCGAGGTGGAACTGCTGAGGGACGAGCTGGCCTGGCCACTCCGGCGCGCGGTAGTCCTCCACCTTCTGGAAGGCGAGCACGGGGCGGTCGCCGTCGACCGAGCCGGGGCCGGTGAGCTCGACCCACTCGTCCTCGGAGTCTTCGGCGATGGAGAGCCCGAGGATCTCGCCGTAGAAGGCGGCGAGCGCCCTGGGGTCGGGGCAGTCGAGCGCGATGGCGTCAAGTTTTCCGATCATGCGCCCAAGCTACCCCCGGGTTCCTCCGCCCGCAGCGGCAGCGTGGGGTCGTCGTCGAGGGCAGCGTAGGCGCTGAGCGGCACCGGTTTGACAGGCAGATGCGCGGTGAACGCGCCGGTCTCCTCGACGGGCATCCGGCGTGCCTTCGCCACCAGCTGGCCGATCGTCGTCTCGCAGTAGCGCCCCTGGCACGGACCCATCCCGGTGCGGCAGGCGAGTTTGACCGGGTTCACCGAGGAGACGTGGGGGTTCGCGTGGAGGAACTGGTCGACCTCTCCCCTCGTCACCGCCTCGCACCGGCAGACCTCGGTGGAGTCGGTGGCGAGGTCGGCGAGGTCGGCGCGACGAGGCGCGAACATCCGCCGCACCACGGCCGCGAAGCGCTCGGCCCGCTTCACCGCGCGGCGGGCCCTCGGCAGGGCCCGCGGGTCGACGGCCAGGCCGAGGTCGAGCGCGATCTCGAGCCCGGCCAACGCCCCCTGGGCGCGCGCCTTCTCGGCGCCCGAGACCCCGGTGGGCTCACCGGCGGCGAAGATGCCCGCCACACTCGTGGCCAGCCGTTCGTCGGCGCGTACGACCCAGCCGCCCCCGGCTGAGTCCCAACGCATGAGGCACCCCGCCTGACGGGCGAGCTCGGCGGAGGGCTGGAAGCCGTAGCCGAACACCACCTGATCCGTCTCCACCGTGCGTTCTGGCCCTCGCGGGCGCCAGCGCGCGTCGGCCTCGACCAACCGCACCGCCCGCACCCTGTCGTCGCCCTCGATGGCGAGCGGCACGGTACCGAGCGAGATGCGCACGCCGGCGCGCTTCAGTCGCAGCAGACAGAGGGCGAGTTCGAGCAGCAGTCCGACGTGGCCGGGCACCGCGGGAAGCGCCCGCACGAGCTCCCCCAGGGTAGGCAGCGAGCGCGCGAGGGCGAGCTCGGTCACCGTCGCACCCGACGCCACCAGCTGAGCGGCCACGATCACCAGCAGCGGGTGGGACCCGGCCAGCACCACCCGATCGGCGACGCGCAACCGCTGCGACTTGAGGAGCCCCTGCACGGCGCCGGCCATCATGACGCCCGGCAGGGTCCAGCCGGGCACGGCCACGGGCATGTCGTAGGCGCCGGTCGCGATCAGCACCCGCCGCGCCAGCACGGTGCCCGAGGAGGGCCCGCCGTTCAGGTACACCTCGAAGTCTCCGGCGCCGTCATCGCCGGGCTCGGTCGCGAGGGGGCGCAGCAAGCCGAAAACAGTCGTGCCGAGGCTCCACCGGATGCGCGGATCGGCCCTGGCGCGCGTCAGCAGCTCTTCGGCCCACGGGTATCCCGCAGGCAGGCGGGAGGGGGATCCGAACTCGGGCGGTGTGCGGCGGAAGATCTGTCCGCCCGGGGCTCGCTGCTCGTCGACGACGAGCACGTCGGCGCCCGCTTCCGCGGCGGCGAGCGCCGCCGCCAGCCCGGCGGGGCCAGCGCCCACGATCACGAGGTCGTGCCTGATCGTCATGAGCGGCTCGTCCTGACGGTCATGCCGTCGGCCACCACGGTGAGGCAGGAGCGCACGAGGGGCACCCCGTCGATGACGACGCCGCACTCGAAGCACGTGCCCATGTTGCACAGCGGCATCCTGGGCTCCCCGCCGCGCCGTGAGAACTCACGCACTCCGTCGGCCAAGAGCGCCACGGCGACGGTCTCGCCTGCGAAGCATCCGACCGGAACGTCGTCGATGAGGATGGTGAGGGGTTCTCCCCGGTCCCCGGGGAGCCGGCCGGTGTCAGCCCCCGCCTGAGGGGTCTGGGTCGAATCGTCAGACATGGAGCAGACCTCCGAAGCGCTGCGGGTCGTAGGGTGTGAGGTCGATCGCCGGGGCACGGCCGTCGGCGAGAGCGATCAAAGAGCGGGCGAAGCTCGGTCCGAGGGTGAAGGCCGATCCACCCGTGGCGACGAAGACGCCGGGTCGGCCGGGCACTTCGCCGACCAGAGGAAGCTGGTCCGGGGTGACGGTGGTGGCGCCCACCCACGAGCGCAGCACCGGGAGGGCCGCGGTGCGGGGAACGACCCCGATAGCGGCGCGCGCGTTGCCGATCAGCGACGAGCGCACGAGCGCGGGCCGCGCATCCACGTCGGGGGAACCGTCGGCCGTCGTGGTCAGCGTTGCCGGCCAGCCGCCGCCGATCAGCACCGTGCCGTTCCCGGCCTGCTTGAGCGAGAGCTTCGCTCCGGCATGCTGCACGAGGTGCGGGATGAAGGGCTCCGTCGCCGCAGTCACGCTCATCATCAGACCCAACGGGATCGTGGGCAGCTCGACATCGAGCAGGCGGCCGAGGCGCGTGGTCCAGACGCCCGCGGCCAGCATCACCGTGCGCGCCTCGAACCGCACCTCGGCGGGTGCGCCCGGCGCCGACCGGTCGACCGCCTGCACGTGCCAGCCCTCGCCCGCGCGGCTCAGGCCGACCACCTCGTGCCGGGTGAGAACCTCGGCACCACGCCGCACTGCTCCCCTCACCAGTGCGGGGCCCGCGATGCGGGTGTCCGCCTTGCCCTCGATGGGGCAGAACGCCGCCGCGAGCACCCGGTCGGAGAGGTAGGGAGCGCGCGCCCGTGCCTCGTCGCCGTCGAGCAGCACCACCTCCAGACCCCATTGCCGTTCCAGCTCGGTCTTGCGCTGCAGTACCTCGACCTGCTCGGCCGTCTCGGCCAGCATGAAGCCGCCGGGCTGACGCACGCCGAGCGACTCGCCGAGCTCATCGCCGAGCGACCGCCACTCCTCGGCCGCGGCCAGATGCAGCGGCATCGCCTCGGCCGCCGTGCGCGCCGACTCCCAACCGTTCTCCACCATCCGGTACTCCAGCTGGAAGTGCAGGCTGCCGGCGTTCTGTCCCGAGGCGTGCTGATTGAGCTGATCGCGCTCCAGAAGCAGCACGCTGGCACCCTGGCTCGCCAGCATCCACGCCAACGCGGCGCCCAGGAGGCCTCCGCCCACGACGACGCTGTCGTACCTCGCGGTCACGAGAGTGGGACGGTCGGGATGCCGAGCCCCTCGAGCGTTCCGCGCACGATCGCCACCTGCTCGTCGTCGAGCTCGAGCAAGGGGCGGCGCACGAAGCCCGCCGGCACGCCGCGGAGCCGGAGCGCCGTCTTCATGATCGCCTGCTGGTTGCCGAAGCGGGCACCGTAGTCGGCGCCGAACCAGTCGAGCATCACCACACGGTCGCGCGCGCCGAGCTCGATCGCCCGGTCGCGGTCGCCGGCCTCGAGAGCGTTCCAGAAGTCGGGGTGGTCGCGGCCGAGCGGCGCGCCGGAGCCCATCAGGCCGTCGCCGCGACCGAGCTGCACCAGGTCGGCACCGAGCTCACTGGTGGGCACGCCGAAGTAGCGCACCCGGTCGCCGAGCGCGTAGAGCCCGGCGAGGAAGCCGCGGAAATCGCCCGTGGAGTTCTTGATCGCCACCACGTTGTCGATCTCGGCGAGCTCGCCCAGCGTCTCGGCGTCGAGATCGACCACGCAGCCGCGCGGCCAGTTGTAGACGCAGATCGGCAGGCCGGTGCCGTCAGCGACGTCGCGGTAGAACTGAACCACCTCGGCGCGCGAGGGCACGAGATACGGCGGCGGCGTGAGCAGGATGCCGTCGAGCCCGGCGTTCTCCGCCTCGCGGGCGTGCTGGATCGCCTCGGCGGCGGTGAAGGCGTTGCAGCCGCCCAGCACCCGCATGCCCGCGCCGAACTCGGCGCCGCGGCGGAAGAGCTCGGCGCGCTCGGCCGCCGAGAGGCTGAACCATTCGCCCGAGGTGCCGGCGAGGATCACCCCGTGCATCCCCTCCTCGGAGAGCCAGCCCATCTGCCCCTCGAATGCCGCGGTGTCGAAGGCCCCTTCCCGGTCGAACGGGGTGGTGATGGCCGGGATGTACCCGTGCCAGTCGACGCTGTTCCTGTCCATCTGTCGTTCCTTTCGGTCAGGCGCTCGGCCGGGGCGCGGGCAGTGCGAGATCTTGGGCGTGATGGTGCACGATCCGCCACCCCGTACCGTCGCGACGCAGCACATCCGTCACCCGCACGAGCTCGAGCAGCTCGCCGCCGGACGGGTCCCTCACCTCGAGCACGTAGCGGATGAGCCCGGTGTCGTCGTAGCGGTCGGTCACGATCTGCACCGGGCGCACGTCGGGCAGGGGGTCACGGCGCTCGCCCGGCGCCCTGGCGGGCCCGCGCAGCTCGTCGAGTTCGGCGATGCCGCGCATCAGATCGGCCCGGGGGGTCTCCCAGACGGTGACGTCGGGATGCAGCCGCCGGTCGAACGCGGCGCGGTCGCCGAGGTCGCTGTAGAGGTCGAGCACGAAGTCGCGCAGGGTGCTGTCGTGGGTCATCGTGGCTCCGGGGCTGAGGTCGAGAGCAGCTCGCGGAGCGGGCCGAGACCCATCGGCCCGAGGCCGAGCGCGCTGCGGTGGAAGTGAGAGGCCGGGATCCCGCGGGCCTCGGCGTCGGCCCGGGCGTCGAGCCACAGCTTGGCGCCGACCTTGAAGGCGAGTGCCTGCCCCGGCCAGCCGAGGTAGCGGTCCACCTCGAAGCCCGCGGTACGCGGGTCGACGAGAGCGAGCTCCACCAGGAAGCGGCGGGCGAGCTCCGGGGTCCAGGGCCCTTCTGCTCCCAGCGCGTTGGGACGCACCGGCCGGCCGGTGTGCAGGCCGATGTCGGCCACGATCCTGACCGCGCGCCAGACCTGCCCCAGCACGGCTCCCAGCTCCTCGGCCGGGTCGCGCAGGAGGCCCAGCTCGGCGGAGAGCTGTTCGGAGTAGTGCGCCCAGCCCTCGGCGTAGCCGTGGATCTCGCAGAGGTAGCGCTGCCATGGGTGCAGCCCGGAGTTGGCGCGGTTGGTGGTGTGCTCGAGGTGGTGGCCGGGCACCCCTTCGTGGTGGAAGCTCGTCACCTCGTGCCAGGTGCTGATGGAGTCCTCCCCCTCCGGCACCGTCCAGACGATCTTCCCGGTGGTGCTGCCGTCGGGCGCGCCCGGTGTGTAGTAGACGACTCCCGTGGCGGCGGTGGGCACCACGATGTCGACCTCGCGCACGTCGCCGGGCAGGTCGAACGCTCCCTGCACCCGCTCGAGCGTCCACTCGAACCGGTCGCGCAGCCAGCCGACGATGTTGTCGCGTCCCGCGACGCGGTAGCGCTCGTCGGCGAACAGCGCACGGGACGCGGTCTCGACGTCTGCCTCACCGGCGACCCCGAGCACCTGCGCGGCGAGACGTCGCGACTGCGCCACCAGACGGTCGAGCTCGGCCCAGCCGAAGTCGTAGATGTCGTCGAGGTCGATCGGGGTGCCGAGGAAGCTCCGGGCGGTCTGGGCGTAGACCTGCTCGCCCACGGCATCCTCCTCGGGGGCGCCCGCGAGCAGCTCGCCGTCGAGGTACGACGCGAACTCGGCGAACGCCAGGCCGGCGTCGGTGCCCGCCCGCTCCAACCGGGTCTCCCTCGAGGAGGCGAGCCCGCCGCGGGCGATCCGGGAGAAGTAGTCGGTGCCCGTGGGGTCGATCCAGGAGCGCACTTGACCGGCCACCGCCCGCACTTGGCGGGCCGCTGCGACGCCGGTGCCGCTGAACCGGCCCTCCTCACCGGCGGCGCGCGCCCAGTCGAGCCGTCGTCGCAGGTCGGCGAGCGCCGCCGGCACGGCGACGAGTCGTTCGATCACGTCGTCGCCCGCCTCGTCGTCGGTCACGGTGACGTCGTCGAAGCTCTCCCTGATCTCGTGCACCGGCGAGGCGAGGGGCGCCAGCAACCGTGCGCTGAAACCGGTGTCGAAGAGCTCGGCCTCACTGCGCATCCGTTCGCCGAGGGCAGCGCGGAGGGCGAGGTCGGGGTCTTCGGACGCACCGGATGGCGCGGGTGCGCCGGACGCGCCGGTTGCCCCGGGTGCGCCGGCCAGGTCGACGGCGACGCGCTCGGCGAGCCGGCGCCGCTCGACAGCCCACTCCGGGCTGTAGTCGGGGAGCCGGCCTGCGGCGTGCTGCCCGAGCGCCTGCGCCGCGGCCGGCTCATGGGCGGCCAGGGCGGCGGTGTAGTCGTCGGCGATCCGCCGGGTGGACGAGGTGCTCATGCCGTCGCCTTGCGATCGTCGCGCACCACGACGCCGCCCTTCATCACCCAGTCGAGGCCGCGCAGCGCCGAGATGTCCGTCGTCGGGTCCTCCGGGGTGGCGATGAGGTCGGCGTGCGCGCCGGGCTCGATGCGTCCGAGGGTGTCCGTCCCGAGCAGGTCGGCGGCGCGAGCCGTGGCCGAGCGCATCACCGCGAGCGGCGTCATGCCCGCCTCCACCATGAACTCCATCTCGCGCACGGTGGCGGTGGTGCCGTCGAACGCGGCGGCGGGCGGCATGTCGGTGCCCATCGCGATCTGCACGCCGCTGGCGATCGCGTTCTGCAGGCTCTCCCAGTGACGCGGTCCCGCACCGAGGGCTCGGGACTTCATCCACTCGGGCACGCCCTGCGCGTCGAAGAACTCCTCGCACCGGCTGACCGTGATGGTGGGCACGTACCAGACCCCGCGGTCGGCCATCAGGGCCGTCACCTCGGTGGTGAGCTGGTAGCCGTGCTCCACGCAGTCCAGGCCGAGCTCGATCGCACGCCGGAGCGCGTCGGAGGGACCGACGTGCGCGGTGACCTTGCGTCCCCAGTCGTGCGCCACCTGGATGATCGAGGCCATCTCGTCGTCGGTCAGCTGCGGGGTGTCGATCTGCTCGTGCTCGCCGGCGATGCCACCGGAGATGCAGACCTTGATCAGATCGGCGCCGTGCCGGATCTGCAGGCGGGCGAGCCGCCGCAGCTCATCGGCACCGTCGCCCTCCAGCGCATCCGACTCCCAGCCGTGACCGCCCGTGCAGCACAGTGCGTGACCGGCGGTGAAGATGCGCGGGCCCGGCACGATGCCGGCGTCGATGCCCCGTCGCAGGGCGAAGTCGAGGTAACGGCTCTCACCCACCAGCCGCGTGGTCGTGATGCCGGCGTGCAGGGTGCGCTTGGCGCCGTCGGCCATCACCAGGAGGAGGTCGGGGTCGGACTTGCCCGCGATCTCGGCGCCGGCCGACCCGGGCAGGGCGAGCCCGAGGTGCACGTGCATGTTGATCAGGCCGGGGCTCAGCACGCGGCCGTCAAGCTCGATCTCGCGGAGCTCGCCGTCGCCGGCCTCCTCGCGAACCCGTTGCTCGGGGCCGACGCTCACGATCCGCCCGTCGACGCCGATCAGCACGGCAGCGTCGACGAGCCCCTCGGCGTCGGCGGCGGTGAACACGCGGGCGCCGGTGATCAGCGTGGCGGTGCCTGGCGCGATGTCGATCATCATGCGGGGACTCCGTTCGTGGGTAGGGGGAAGTCCTCGTCGAGGCCGGGGAGCTTCTTGGCGGGACCGATCTCGGGGATCGCCGCGATGAGGGTGCGGGTGTAGGGATGCTGAGGGTTCTGCCAGAGCTGCTCGCTCGGCCCGCGCTCGACGATCTCGCCCGCGTACATCACCGCGGTCTCGTCGGCGATGGCCCGCACGAGCGAGAGGTCGTGCGAGATGAAGAGCATCCCCATGCCGAGCTCGGCCACGAGCGATTGGAGCAGGCGCACGATCTGGGCCGAGGAGAACGCGTCGAGCGCGGTCACCGGCTCGTCGGCGACGACCAGGCTGGGCCGGGCGGCAAGGGCTCGGGCGATGGCGAGGCGCTGACGCTGGCCGCCCGAGAACTGGGCCGGGTACCGCGTGGCGGCCGAAGCGTCCAACCCCACCAGCTCGAGCAGTCTCGACACCTCGGCGGCGCGTCCGCCGCGGGCTGCGGGCTCCGCGAGACCGTCGAGCAGCTGGCTGCCGACGGTGCGGCGAGGACTCAGCGAGGAATAGGGGTTCTGGAACACCATCTGCAGGCGACGGTCGGCGAGCGGTCGCCGGCGCATCCTGAGCGGTTCGAGGCTCCTGCCCTCGAACTGCACCGTGCCCGAGGTGGGCGCTTCGATGCCGCAGGCGACCCTGGCCAGCGACGACTTGCCGCAGCCCGACTCGCCCACCAGACCGACGATGCGGCCAGGCTCCACCGCGAGTGAGACGCCGCGCACGGCACGCACCGGCGGCGCTCCGCTCCGGCGATGCGTGACGACGATGTCGTTCAGTTCGAGGATGTTCACCTGGCGCCTCCCGCCTGCTCGCCGGCCTTCGGCGCCAGCGACTGCGCTCGTGCGTCGATGAGGGCCCTGGTGTACTCGTGCTGGGGATCGTTGAGGATGAGCGAGGTCACACCCGACTCCACCACCGAGCCGTCCTTGAACACGTAGGTGCGGTCGGCGATCGAGCTCATCACGCCGAGGTCGTGGGTGATGAACAGCATCGAGACCCCGGTCTCGCGGGCGAGCCGGTCGAACAGCCGCAGGATGCCCGCCTGCACGGTCACGTCGAGTGCCGTGGTCGGTTCGTCCGCGATCAGCACCCGGGGCTCGCAGGCGAGGGCGATGGCGATGGCCGCGCGCTGACGCATGCCGCCGGAGAACTGGTGCGGGTACGCCTTGACGGCGCTCTTCGGGTCGGTGATGCGCACCAGTTCGAGCAGCTCGACGGCCCGGGCGTCGGCCTGCTTCTTCGAGACACCGGTGTGCGCGATGAGGTGCTCGGTGATCTGGGTGCCGATCCTGAGCAGGGGGTGGAGCGCCGCCGTCGGGTCCTGGAAGACGATCGCGATGCGGTTCCCGCGCACCGCGTCGAGCTCCTTGCGTCGCAGTTCCAGGAGATTGCGTCCTTCGAACATGATGCGACCGGTCGCGCGCGCACCGGGGGGCAGGATGCCCATCACGGCCGAGGCGGTCATGGTCTTGCCCGAACCGCTCTCGCCCGCCAGACCCACGATCTCGCCGTCGCCGATCACGATGTCGGTGTCACGCACGAGCTCGGTGAGACCGGCCGGGGTGGGCATGGTCACCGAGAGCCCCTCGATGCTGAGCAGGGGGGCAGTGGTCTGCGTGCTCATCGGCTCCTCCCCGTGCGGGATCGCGGGTCGAGGTGGTCTTGCAGGGCGTCGCCCAGCAGGTTGAAGGCCATCACGATGGTGAGGATGGCCAGGCCCGGGAACAGGCTCACCCACCAATTGGTGAGGTTCTGCGACCCCAGCGCGATCATCGCCCCCCACTCCGCCGCCGGCGGTCGCGGCCCGAGGCCGAGGAAGGAGAGCGCAGCGAGCATGAGGATCGCGTTCCCGAGCTCGATCGTCGACATCACCAGAGCCGGTCCGGCGCTGTTCGGGATGACGTCCTTCACCATCGACCGAAGCGTGCCGGAGCCGAGCAACCTGCCGGAGACGACGTACTCCTGCTGACGCACGCTCAGCACCGAGCTGCGGATGATCCTGGCGTAGAGCGGCCAGGACACGATGACGAGGGCGAGCACGGCGTTGCCGACGCTCGGGCCGAAGGCCGCAGCCACCGCCATGGCGAGGATGATCTGCGGGAACGCCAGCACCAGATCGGCGAGGCGCATCGCCACGTTGTCGACAGCCCGGCCGAAGTAGCCGGCGGCGAGGCCGACGATGCCGCCGACCGTGAGCGAGCAGGCGACGATCGCCACGGCGAGCGGCAACGACAGGCGCGAGCCCCAGATCAGACGGCTCAGCATGTCGCGGCCGAGGTCGTCGGTGCCCATCCAGTGCTCGGCGCTGGGCGCGGTGAGGTTGCCGCCGACGGTCTTCAGCGGGTCGTAGGGCGCGATCCACGGCGCGAAGATCGCCAGGATGCACCAGAGCACGATGATCGCCACGGAGAAGATCGTCAGCGGCCGCCAGAAGGTGCGCGTGCGCGCCAGACCGTCACGGCCGGTGCGCCGACCGAATCTGCCGAGCCGCGAGACGGCGACCCGGTCCGGGGACAGGATGGTCATTTCGCTCCGATCCTGGGGTCGATGACGCTGTACATCAGGTCGACGACGAGGTTGATGATGGTGTAGACCACCGCGATGAACAGCGTCACGCCGAGGATCGAGGAGAGATCGAGCGAGATCGCGCTCTTGTAGGCGTACTGGCCGAGGCCGGGCCAGGAGATGATCTGCTCCACCAGCACCGCACCGCCGAGCAGCGACGCGAACATCAGCCCCGAGACCGTGAGCACCGGCAGCAGCCCCGCGCGGAAGACGTGCCGCCAGGTGATCAGCCGCCCGGGCAGTCCCTTGGCCACTGCCGCGCGGATGTACTCGGCATCGAGCACCTCGATCATGGCCGAGCGCACGAACCGCACCAGGCCCGAGACGGTGAGAGCGGTGAGGATGCCGACGGGCAGCAGCAGGTGCCACACCGCGTCGGCCCAGACGTCCCACTGCCCGGCGAGCACGGCGTCGACCGTGTACATCCCCGTCACGGTGGGCGGCGCATCGTAGAAGTTGCTCAGCCGGCCTCCGTTGGGCACCCAGCCCAGCAGGTAGAAGAACACGTAGAGCGCGACCAGGGCGAGCCAGAACGGCGGAGTCGACAGGCCCACCAGGGCGACGGCACGGATGCCCGTGTCGGTGGGCCGGTTCTTGCGCATCGCCGAGAGCATGCCGAGTGCCACCGCCACGACCACGGCGAGCAGCATGGCGGGGATCGCGATCTCCAAGGTGGCCGGCACGTACTGCTGCAGGTCGGCGGTGACGGGCCGGTGGGTCTGCTGAGAGACGCCGAGATCGCCCTGCAGGATGTTGCCGAGGTAGCGCCCGTACTGCACCCAGATCGGCTGGTCGAGCCCCCACTTGGCCCGGTAGGCGGCACGGATCTCCGGGTCGTCGTAGGCCTGCTGCGACAGGTTCGCGGCGGCCGCGTCTCCGGGCACCACGTTCACCAGCAGGAAGGTGACGACCGTGACGCCCCAGAGCAGGATCACGGCGCTGAGCAGCCGCTTGGCGAGCAGTTTCACGACAGGGGACATGGTTCCGTCTTCATCGATCGGGCAGGGCGGTGCGAGCGTGCCGCCGGGGACGTGACCGCCGGAGCGCACCCCGCGGTTGCGGGGGCGCTCCGGCAGGCGGCTACTTCGCGCTGGTGACGGCCGCGAGGTCGACGGTCCAGCCCGCCGGGGTGTACACGGCGCCGTCGAGGTCGCTCGTGGCCACTACGATGCCCGCGTTGTTGGCGAGCGGGATGAACGGAGAGACCTCGTTCATCACCGTCTGCCACTGCAGCATGGCCTCGTTGCGACCCTCGGGGGTCAGCTCCGCCGTGACGGCCTCGCTGGCGCTCACAGCCGAGGGATCGGCGCGCTCCACCGTCCAGCCGGAGCGGAGCGAGGTCGAGGCACCGGGGGCCATGTTGTTCACGAGCGAGTCGGAGGCGGGGTAGTTCAGGCTGTTCGGCGAGAAGTTGATCTCGTTCTTGCCCTCGGACTGCGACTGCAGGAAGACGTTGATCGGCTGGGGGGTCAGCTCGAGCTCGATTCCCGCCTCCGCGGCATCCTGCTGCACCTTCGTGACGATGGTTCCGAGGTCGACGCCACGGTAGGTGATGGCGGGGTAGACCAGCGCCGCTTTCGCTCCGGTGAGCCCGGCCTCTGCCAGCAGCGCCTTCGCGCCGTCGATGTCCTGCACCGGGGCGTCGGACTCGGGCAGGGCCCCGCCGAACGCGGGCGGCACGAGACCGGAGGCGGGGGTGGCTCCTTCGCCGAAGATCTCGGCAAGGCTCTCACCGTCGACGGTCATCCGCAGCGCCTTCACGAAGGCGGGGTTGCTCGTCACCGGAGACACCGCGGGATCCTGGTTGAGGCTGAGGAAGTAGGAGGTGTCGGCGACACCCGAGACGTTAAGGTCGTCGGACAGCTCGGCGGCCTGCGGCCCGGAAAGGTCGAGGGCGATCTCGTTGGACGTCGCCTTGGAGATGGTCAGCTTCTGGTTCTGAACGTCGACGTTCTGGATCACGACCCTGCCGTAGGCGGGCGCCTCGCCCCAGTACTCGGGGTTGGCCTCGAGCACGATCTTCGAGGTCGGGTCATAACTCTTGATGACGTAAGGGCCGCTGCCGAGGCTCATGGTGTCGAGCTGGGTGCCGACGGTGTCATCGGCGGCCGCGGTGGCGGAATCCGAGGCGCCCATCTCCTTGGCCGCCTCGGAGTTGATCACGCTCGCCGCGGGCATCGCCAGGATGGTGGGGATGTTGGGGTCGGGGGTGGGGCTCGTCACGACGACGGTGTCCTCGCCCTCGGCGGCGAAGGTGAGACCTTCGACGGTCTGTGACGAGGAACCCTGCAGGTTCTTCAGCCGGTTGAGGCTGAACACCGCATCCTCGGCCGTCACTGGGCTGCCGTCGGAGAAGACCGCATCGCCGTTCATGGTGAAGGTCCAGGTGGTGCCGTCGGCCGACTGCTCCCAGGCCGAGGCCAGGCTCGGCTGCAGCGTCGTCACGTCGGAACCGGTGAACGTGACCAGGGTGTCGTAGACCGCGTGCACCGCCGTGTTGCCGGTCTGCTCGTAGACCATCCCGGGGTCGAGCGTCTTCACGACGAACGAGGTGTCGACGGTCAGGGTGGAGTTCGAACCCTGGTTGGAAGAACCACCGGCGCAGCCCGCCATCGCCAGAGCGATGGAGAGGGCGCCGATGGGCAGAGCGAGTGTCGCCGTGCGGAAAGAGGTCATCGTCGAGTCCTTCTCAGGGGTCGGAATGGACGCAGTAGAGTTCCAGGGCAGCTGTGCTCCGGACTGCGGGTGCAGGTGGCTTCAAAAGAGTTCAATGTGATTAGAACTGTTTCAATCTGATTTAATGGATTCCATCAGATTTCCGGTCTGGGCGCAACACGCCGCTCACGCCCGGGGAGCACGCGGCTCGCTCCGGCACCGCAGGAAGGGAGCGATGTGCTCGGAGAACGGCTGAAGGCCCTCCGCACAGGTCGGGGCCTGACACTCAAGGAGCTGTCTCAGCGCACGGGCTTGTCGGTGAGCATGCTCAGTCAGATCGAGAGCGGCACGGCCGACCCCAGTCTGGGCTCGCTGCGCACCCTCGCCAACGTGTTCGAGGCTTCGATCGCCACACTCTTCAGCGATCCGGATGCGCCGCTCGTGCACGTGAGCCGACCCGGCAGCCGGCACCAGCTCACGGTCGGAGAGTCAGGGTACACCTACGACCGCCTCACCCCGGGTCGCGGCGACCTGGAGGTGCTCCGGGCCGAGATCCCGCCGGGCGCGTCGAGTTCTGCGCAGCCCTGGGCACACCCCTCGACCGAGTGCGCCTACGTCATCGAGGGCGTGCTCTCGGTCGAGGTCGGGGCGCAACGCTTCACGGTGAAGGCCGGCGAGTCGATCACCTTCGACTCCCGCGAGCCGCATCGCTACCTCAACGAGACCGAAGCCTCCGTGCAGGTCGTCATCTCGGTCACCCCGCCGTCGCCGTAGCTGCGGTTCAATCGGCGGTGAGCTGCTGCGCCAGGAGCGCCACGTAGGCGCCCCCGCGCGCGACCAGCTCGGAATGCGTGCCCGATTCCACGATGCGACCATCGTCGACGACGAAGATGACGTCGGCGCCCACCACCGTCGAGAGCCGGTGGGCTATGGCGATGGTCGTGCGGCCGCGCGCAGCCGTGTCGAGAGCGTCTTGCACCACGCGTTCCGAGATGGAGTCGAGTGCGCTGGTCGCCTCGTCGAGGATGAGCACCGCCGGGTCTTTGAGCAGCACGCGGGCGATCGCGATGCGCTGCTTCTCGCCACCGGAGAGGCGGTAGCCGCGCTCCCCCACCACGGTGTCGTAGCCGAGCGGGAAGCTCATGACGCGCTCATGGATGTTGGCACGCCTCGCCGCGTCTTCGAGCTCGGCCTGGGTGGCGTCGGGCTTGGCGTAGCGCAGGTTCTCGGCGATGGTGGCGTGGAAGAGATAGGTCTCCTGCGAGACGATGCCGAGCCGGTCGACGAGCGACTCATGCCGGAGCGCCCGTACGTCGTGCCCGTCGACGAGCACCGCCCCGCTCGTCGCCTCGTACAGGCGCGGCACGAGGTACGACACCGTGGTCTTGCCCGCTCCCGACGGGCCGACGAAGGCGGCGAACTGCCCGGGCTCCACCACGAACGACACGTCGTCGAGCGTGGGATGCTCGGGGTCGCCATCGGGGTAGACGAAGCCCACGTGCGCGAACTCGACCCGGCCGGCGGAGCGCGACGCCGGCAGCGCCACCGCATCCGGAGCATCGACGATGGCGGGATTGAGATCGAGGTACTCGAAGATGCGCGCGAACAGAGCGCCCGAGGTCTGCAGGTCGAGCCCCACGCGCATGAGCCCGAGCAGGGGCCACATGAGCCGTGCCTGCACGGTGGAGAACGCCACGATGGTGCCCGCCGTGATGTCGACGCCGCCGGCGATGAGGTACCCGGCCGCGAGGTACACCACCGCGGGCACGATCGAGAGCACGATCTGCACGATGGCGAAGAACCACTGGCCGCTCATCTGCTGCCGCACCTGCAACGCGATCTGGTTGTCGTTCTCGTCGCTGTAGCGGGCCACCTCGGCGCCCTGCCGGTTGAAGCTCTTGGCGAGCAGGATGCCCGACACGCTGAGCGTCTCCTGCGTGATGGCGGTCATGTCGCTCAGCGACTCCTGGGTCTCGGAGGCGATGCGCGCCCGCACCTGACCCACCCGCCGCTGCACCGAGACGAGCAGCGGCATGAGCACCGCGGCCACCAGCGTGAGCTGCCAGCTGAGCAGCAGCATCGCCACGAGCGCCGCGATCACCGTGACGGTGTTGCCGAGCACGCTCGACACCGTGTTGGTGAGCACGTTCGCCACCCCGCCCACGTCGTTCTGCAGACGCGACTGGATGATGCCCGTCTTCGTGCGGGTGAAGAACGCCAGCTCCATGCGCTGCAGGTGCGAGAACAGCCGGATGCGCAGGTCGCCCATCACCCGGTTGCCCACCTTCGCGGTGAGGTAGGTCTGCCAGACGCCGAGGGCGGCGCCGAGCACCCAGATGAGCACCATGAGCCCCACGAGTTCGAACAGCACCGGGATGTCGGGGGTGCCCGAGGCGGGGAAGAGCCCGAGGTCGAAGGCCTGCTCGGTGAGAAGCGGCGGGACCACCGTGAGCGCCGCGCCGATGAGCACCAGCACACCCGTGACGATCAGCTGCCCCTTGTACGGGGTGAAGAGCTCGGAGATGCGGCGCAGCAGGTGCGGCACCTTGGGCGCTTCGGCGTTGGCAGCGCGCTGAGCCCTGGCGTCGCTCGACGACACCCGCCCGCCGCCGCCCGGACCGCCCCTCGGCCTCCCTGCCCCGCCCGCGGCGGCGACCGCGCTCATCCGCCCACCACCCATGCCGCTCATGGGCTCACCCTACGCCGCACCACCGACGCCCCCGTCGCGTTCCTCCCACGGCGAAACGCCGTTCGAAAACGCAAACGTCGCAGGGTAAGAGCTCCTGAGGAAGCCGGACCCTGCGACGTTTGCGTTTCTGAACCCGAAACCCGCGCTACCCCTTCGTCGAGCCGGCGAGCAGGCCGCGCACGAAGAACCGCTGCAGCGCGAAGAACACGATGAGCGGAACCACGATGGCCACGAACGCGCCCGCCGTGAGCAGGTACCAGTCCTGACCGCGGGAGCCCGTGATCTCGGCCAGCAGCTTCGTGATCGGAGCCACCGCGCCGTCGGCGAAGATGAGCGCGACCAGCAGGTCGTTCCACACCCAGAGGAACTGGAAGATCGCGAACGACGCCAGTGCCGGCATGGTCAGCGGCAGGATGATGCGGAAGAAGATCTGCCCGTGGCCCGCACCGTCGACCCGCGCCGCCTCGATGACCTCGCGCGGGATCTCCGACACGAAGTTGTGGAGCAGGAAGATCGCCAGCGGCAGGGCGAAGATCGTGTGCGCGATCCACACCTGCGAGAACGTCCCGTTCGACGGGATGCCCGAGAAGATCCAGTCGTCGCCCACCGCGACACCGCGCGAGAACAGCGACAGAAGCGGCACCAGCGCCATCTGGATGGGAACGATCTGCAGCGCGAAGACGCCGATGAACAGCCAGTCCTTGCCCTTGAAGTCGATCCACGCGAAGGCGTAGGCGGCCAGCGAGGCGATGACGAGCGGGATGAGCGTCGCCGGGATCGTGATGGCGATGGAGTTCACGAACGAGGAGGCGATCGTCACCGAGGAGTTGCCCGACTGGAGCACCTCCGCGTAGTTGTCGATCGTGAAGCCCCAGTTCTCGAAGATCGTCCACCAGCCCGTGGTCTGGATGTCGTTGCGCTCGCGGAACGAGGAGATGAAGAGGCCGAACGTGGGGATCGTCCAGAGCACCGCGATGATGAGCGCGGCGACCGTCGCCCAGCGGCTGGTGAGCCGTCGCTTGGTGCGGCGCGCCGTGCCCTCCTGACGTTCGATGGCCTTCTCGCCGCGGCGGAGCTGCTTCTCGGTGGTGGGATCGACCGGCAGGTCGATCGGCTGCACGGCGCTCATCGGATCTCCCTCTGCTTCTTGATCTGCCTGGCGTTGTAGATGACGATCGGCATCACCAGGATGAACAGGATGACGGCGAAGGCCGCCGACCGGCCGTACTCGAAGTTCTTGAACTGGGTGTACATCTCGTTCGCCAGCACGCTGGTGTCGTTCGCGCCCGCGGTCATCGTGCGCACGATGTCGAAGACCTTGAGGGAGGCGATGGAGATCGTCGTGATGACGACGATGAGAGACGAGCGGATGCCCGGCACGGTGACGTTGATGAACCTCTGCCAGGCGTTGGTTCCGTCGAGTTCCGCCGCTTCGAGCTGCTCGGTGGGCACGCCCTTGATGGCCGCGGAGAGCACGACCATCGCGAATCCGGTCTGGATCCAGATGAGCACCACGATGAGGAAGAAGGTGTTCCAGGGCGAGTTCGCGAGCCACTGCTGCGGATCGCCGCCGAGCCACACCACGACCTGGTTGAGCAGACCGATCTGGTTCTGGTCGTCGGGCCGGTAGGTGTAGACGAAGCGCCAGATGATCGAAGCGCCCACGAAGGAGATCGCCATCGGCATGAACACGAGGATCTTGAAGAACTTCTCACCGCGGCTCTTGTCGATGAAGACCGCGTACGCGAGACCGAAGATCGTCGAGGCCGCCGGCACCACGAGCACCCAGATGATGGTGTTGAGGATGACCCTGAGGTTCGCCGGGCTGGTGAGCACCCAGACGAAGTTGTCGAGACCGACGAAGTTGCCGCGGCTCGAGAACAGCGAGTCGATCGCCGTCTTCACCGTCGGGTAGATGAGACCCACGAGGAGGAGGATGACGGCGGGGGCGAGGAAGCCGAACAGCTGGAACAGGTAGCCCGCGCCCTGCTTGGAGCGCTTGTCGAGCCAGAAGAACAGAAGGCCGAGCGCTGCGGCGATGAGCGCCGCCCACCACACCGACCCGATGAGCACCAGCGCCAGGAACGGCGCGATGATGCAGACCGCGAGACGGATGACGGTGTACTTGCGCCCGGTGCGCGGCGCGATCTCGATGAAGAACAGCACCAGGGCGATCACGGCCGCGAAGGCGATGACCACGATGGGGATCTGGGCGAGCGGCGGAAGTCCCCCCACCCAGAGCAGGAACTCTGACATGACAACCTTTCGAGTGCGACTCTGAACTGCGACAGGCCCGACGCTGTTGCGCCGTGCTGACACCGTACACCGGGGTGCACCGAGGCCGTCCGAACTACTCCGGACGGCCTCGGCGCAGCGGTGGCCCGATTACTCGGTGGGCCAGCCCGCCTCGATCTGCGTGAGCACCTCGTCCTGCGGGGTGCCGTTGATCCAGTCGACCATTCCCTTCCAGAAGGTTCCGGCACCGACGGCACCGGGCATCAGGTCACTGGCGTCGAACCGGAACGTGGTGTTCGGGTCCTGCAGGATCTCGATGGCCTGCTGCAGGATGGGGCTCTGCGCGTTGGCCGGGTCGAGACCCTTGTTCGCGGAGATGACACCACCGAGAGCGACGCGGCTGTTCGCCCACTCGGGGCTCGAGAGGTACTCCTGCACCTTGACGGTGTCGGCGTCGTTCGAGAACGCGCCGACGATCTCGCCACCACCGGTGACGGCGGTGTCGCCCTCGGTGACCGGCGGGGTCACGAAGGCCCAGATGTCGGCGTCGGGGCCGACGGTCGCGCCGGCGTCGGTGAGGAAGCCGTCGAAGAACGAGGCCTGGTGGGTGAGCGAGCAGGTGCCCTGCGCCATGCCGGTCGCCACGTCACCGAACTCGGTGCTGTTGATCGACTTCACGTCGCCGTAGCCGGCGTTGACGTAGTTCGGGTCGAGCAGGATGTCGCCGACCGAGGTGAAGGCGTCGGAGATCGCGGGGTCGGTGAACTTCACCTCGTTCTTCACCCACTGGTCGTAGACCTCGGGGCCCGACTGGCGCAGCACCAGGTCTTCGACCCAGTCGGTGCCCGGCCAGCCGGTGGCGTCGCCCGAGCCGAAGCCCGCGCACCAGGGCTGCGTGCCGAGGGTCTGCTGCATCTTGGCGGTGAGGTCGAGCATCTCCTGGTAGGTGCCGGGCACCTCCCAGCCGTTGTCGGCGAACTGCTTCGGGGAGTACCAGACGAAGCCCTTGACGCTCGCCATCAGCGGAGCGCCGTAGAAGGTGTCGTCGACCGTGCCGTAGGCCTTCCAGTCCTCCGACCAGTACTCGTCGACGTTCTTCTCGACACCCTCGGGGGCCTTCTGGATGAAGCCGCGCGAAGCGAGGTCGGCCAGCAGGCCTGGCTGCGGGAAGATCGCGAGGTCGGGCGGGTTGCCACCCTGGGCGCGGATGCCGATCTGGCTCTCGAACTCCTTCGACGACTCGTACTGGATGTCGATGTTGTTCTCTTTCTCCCAGTCCGCCCAGGACTGCTCGAGAAGCTCGGCTTCGGTGTCGGCGATGGTGCCGTAGACGGTGACCACGCCGTCGGCTTCACCCGCGCTGTTGCCCCCGGCGCCGCCACCGGCGCCGCCGGAGCAACCCACGAGTGCGAGCCCGAGTCCCGTCGCGATTGCGATGGGTGCTGTGACGCGGCGGTGCAGAAGTGACCGCATTTCTCCTCCTCATTGAGTGTGGGACGCCCCCGTTGTGGTGCCTTCGGTGGGCGTGTGTAGGGAAACCTTTCCATAACTCTCGGCAAATCACAACCCGAATCACGGCGGATCCGGAACATAACAATTTGGTTGCAGAGAGCGCTCTCACGATAACCTGTCCACGGCACGATCTGCAACTGCCGTTCCACAATCGCCTCAGCAGGCTCTATGATTCTGGAAGCGTTTGCAGACGAGGAGGTCGAACGTGTCAGGCATCGAAGACGTGGCGAGTCTCGCCGGGGTGTCGAAGGCGACGGTGTCGCGCGCCCTGAGCGGCCGCGGCTACGTGTCGGCAGACACCCGTCTGCGCGTCGAAGCTGCGGCGTCGAGTCTCGGCTACGTGGTCTCGTCGAGCGCCTCGAGCCTCGTCACCGGCCGCACCAACAACGTGGGCGTCATCATCCCCATGATCAGCCAGTGGTTCTTCGCGAACATCCTCGAGGGCGTCGAGCGGGCGCTCCTGGACCGCGGCTACGACCTGATGCTCTACAACGTCACGAAGACCGTCGAGGAGCGCTCCCGGGTGTTCGAGTACTTCCTGGTGCGCAAGCGCGTCGACGCGGTGATCGCGGTGACGCTCGAGATCACCTCCGCCGAGACGCAGCGGCTCCTGGCCCTCGGCAAGCCCATCGCCGGCATCGGCGGGCCGCTCGAGGGCATCCCCACGCTCAGCATCGACGACGTGGAGGCGGCGCGCCTCGCGACCGAGCACCTGCTGCTGCTCGGTCACCGCGACATCATGCACGTGGGCGGCGACATCGACGAGCAGATGGACTTCCACGTGCACTCCAAGCGCCTGAAGGGCTACATGGAGGCGCTCACCAAGGCGGGCATCCGCTACGACGAGTCGTCGTACGCCGCCACGCCGTTCGACATCCCCGGCGGCTACCGGGTGGGCAAGCAGATCCTCGGCGACCCGCGTCGGAGACCGACCGCCATCTTCGCCGCCTCCGACGAGGTGGCGATCGGGGTCATCCTCGCCGCCCGCGAGCTCGGCATCTCGGTGCCGGACGACCTCTCGGTCATCGGCATCGACAACCACCCGCTCGCCGAGCTGTTCGGACTCACCTCGATCGAGCAGCGCCCCGACCTGCAGGGCGAGCAAGCCGTCGACTGGGTCATCCGCCAGCTCGAGCAGCCCGGCTGGGCTCCCCCGGTGAACCACACCGTCCTCCCCGTGCGCCTCGTCATGCGCTCCTCGACCGCCCCGCCTCGCCCCCGCGCCTAGCCCGCCCGTGCCACGTCGGCACGGGTGCACGGCACGGGCCGCACGCTCAGTCGAGGACGCTCGGTGCCCTGAGTCGCCCGCCGATCCGTTCGACCGGCACCACGCGCAGAACCTCGGCGCCGCCGAGCGGGATCGCACCCTCGATCGCGAACCCGCCCCGCTCGTCGGCGCGCACGACGACCCCACCCGCCTCGAGCGCCTCTCGATCGAGCAGCACGACCACCACGGCGAAGCGGATGTCGCCGTACCGCGCGTCGAGCACCCCCTGAACCCCGGCGGGCCCGACAGCGGCCACGTACCCCGCCTCGTCGACGCTGACCCCGCGCGTGGAGACCCCGTACTCGCCGATGTTCGCGGCGGCCTCCCAGTCGTCGGCGATGGCGACGTGAACGACGGTGGTCATGGTGATCCTCCCTGGCTGTAATGACACTTCACCGTATCATTACTCCATGACCGAGAATCCCGCGCCGAAGAGGGGCCGCCCCACCGCTGAAGAGCGATTGCTCCGCCACCAGCGCATCCTGGACTCCGCCGTGGCGCAGTTCGCGGCCCGCGGGCTCGCCCGCTCCAGCCTCGATGAGATCGCCGCCGGCGCTGGCGTCACCAAACGCACGCTCTACGCCGACTACGGCGACAAGCAGGCGATCTTCGCCGCCGCGGTCTCACGAGAGCACGACCGCCTGCGCGAGGCCGCCGCGCATCCGGTGACACTCCTCGCACTCTGCACCGAGATCGTGCACGTGCTGCACGCCGATACCGCGGTCGCTCTCCACCGTGCGGTGCTCACCGAGGCGGCACACGCCCCGCAGCTCGCCGCCGAATTCTATGATGCGGGGCCGCGGCACTCGATCGACCTGCTCTCGAGCTTCGCGCAGGATGCGCGGCCGGCCCAGGTGCGTGCCCTCTACTCGCTGCTGCTCGGCGACACGCACCGCCGGCGGCTGCTCGGCCTCGACGGCGCACCCGACCGCGCCGAGGCCGGAAGGCAGGCAGGTGAAGCCCTTACCCTGCTCGGCTTCTCCCCCGGCGACGGCCGCTAACGCACGGATGCCCCGAACCTCGCGGTTCGGGGCATCCGGTGAATGGTAGCTGAGACGCTGTGCGTCTCGGAACTACTTGAGGGTGACGGTCGCGCCGGCCTCTTCGAGCTGAGCCTTGGCCTTCTCGGCGGTCTCCTTGTTGGCGCCCTCGAGGACGGCCTTGGGAGCGCCGTCGACGAGTGCCTTCGCCTCACCGAGGCCGAGGCTGGTGAGTGCGCGCACCTCCTTGATGACCTGGATCTTCTTCTCGCCGGCAGCCTCGAGGATGACGTCGAAGGAGTCCTTCTCCTCAACCTCTTCAGCAGCAGCGCCACCGCCGGCAGCGGCGGGGCCGGCAACGGCGACGGGGGCGGCGGCGGTGACCTCGAAGGTCTCCTCGAACGCCTTGACGAACTCGCTCAGCTCGATGAGCGTGAGCTCCTTGAAAGCCTCAAGCAGTTCCTCGGTGGAAAGCTTTGCCATGATGTTCTCCTTGTTGTGGTAGTTACTTCAACCGCTGACCCGAGCGTGAGCTCAGGAAGCGGACTCCTGCTTCTCACGCAGCGCATCGACCGTGCGAACGGCCTTCGACAGCGGGGCGTTGAAGAGATAGGCGGCACCGAACAGCGAGGCCTTGAAGGCACCGGCGAGCTTCGCCAGCAGAACTTCACGGGATTCGAGGTCGGCGAGCTTGGTGACCTCTTCGGCGCTCAGGGGGTTACCGTCGAAGTAACCGCCCTTCACGATGAGAAGAGGGTTTGCCTTGGCGAAGTCACGCAGCGACTTGGCGACGGCCACGGGGTCACCGTGGACGAAGGCGATAGCGGAAGGACCGGCGAGTTCGTCGTCGAACGACGAGATGCCGGCGTTGTTCGCCGCGATCTTGGTCAGCGTGTTCTTCACCACGGCGTATGACGCGTGCTCACGGATGCTTCCGCGCAGCTGCTTGAGCTGCGCGACCGAGAGACCGCGGTACTCGGTCAGCAGAACGGCGGTCGAGCTCTGGAAGAGTTCCGTGAGCTCGGCAACCGAGGCTTCCTTGTTCGCCATGGCGCTCCTAGTAATCGATAGTGTCGGCCGGGACGACTACCTGAGCGCTCGCAGTTCTCGGAAGAACGGAAAAAGCTCCGGCACAGGGGCCGGAGCTCGGAGAACAGCACGGATGCTGCGGTTCTTGCTTCGTACACCTGCGCAGGTCTTCGCTCTCGCGAACTTTAGGCCTGTGCGAACACAGACGACCGGCGGTCTTTGGCCTCGACAAGAATAGACGACCCGCGCATCCGGTGCAAATCGCAGGATGCGCGGGTCGTCTGGTCGGGTGGGAAGCGGCTAGACCCTGCGGTTGCCGCTGATCATCCGCACGAGGAAGACGATGACAGCGAACACCAGGAGGATGAGGCCGACCCAGAGCAGGAAGTTCAGGGACGACACGAATCCGCCCGTGAACAGCAGGACGATGGCGATCACGGCGATGATGATGAGCAGGATGTTCATGCTGGCGACCGTACCCCCGTTCAGGGGTCAGCGGATTCGCACCAAAGGGGCTTGACAACAAGCCCCTTCGTCAGGTGACGACGAGCGGCAGCGCGACGGCGAACACCGTCTCCCCCGGCCGGCTGGTGACGGCGACCTCGCCGCCGTGGGCGTCGACGACGGCCTTCACGATGGCGAGCCCCAGTCCGGTGCTGCCGGCGTGCCGCGAGCGCGACGAGTCTCCGCGCACGAAGCGTTCGAACAGGGTGGGCAGGAGCGACTGCTCGATGCCCGGCCCGTCGTCGGCGATCGTCACCACGGCGAGCCTGCGCCCCTCGGGGTCGGCGGTCTCGGTGACACCCACCCGCACCGTCGTGCCGGCCGGTGTGTGCACCCGCGCGTTGGCGAGCAGGTTGGCGAACACCTGGTGAAGGCGGAGCGCGTCTCCCGACACCGAGACGGGCTCTTCGGGCAGGTCCAGCTCCCAGTGGTGGTCGGGGCCCGCGACGTGGGCGTCGCTCACGACATCGACCAGCACGAGCGAGAGGTCGACCTCGTCGAGGGCGAGCTCCGGCTTGGCGTCGAGCCTCGCGAGCAGCAGGAGGTCTTCGACGAGCGTGGTCATGCGCGTCGCCTCCGACTCGATGCGGCCGAGCGAGTGCGACACCTCCTGGGGCAGCTCCGGCGCCGTGCGGCGGGTCAGCTCCGCGTATCCGCGGATCGAGGCCAGCGGCGTGCGCAGCTCGTGGCTCGCGTCGGCGACGAACTGCCGCACCTTGTTCTCGCTGCGCTGTCTGGAGGTGAGGGCCTCGGCGACGTGTTCGAGCATCCGGTTGAAGGCGAGACCCACCCGCCCCACCTCCGAGCGGGGGTCGGGATTCGGCACGCGCTCGGCCAGGGCGACCTCGCCGCGGTCGAGCGGCAGTTCGGCGACGCGGGTCGCCGTCGCGGTGACCCGGTCGAGCGGGCGCAGCGCAAGCCTCGTGACGACAAGCCCCGCCACCCCCGCGATGGCCATGGCACCGACCGTGACGGCGACGATGGTGACGATCTGCTGCGAGAGCGTGCTCGTGACGTCGGAGAGCGGCAGGCCCGTCACGATGACCGCCCCGTCGCTCGTGATGACCTGCGACTCGACGCGGTAGGCGCCGAGGTCGTCGATGGCGACCGTGATCGGCTCGCGGGAGGCCGTGAGCCCGTCGAGCGCCGACAGCTCGGCGGTGGTGAGCGCCAGCGCCTCGCCGCTCTCGTCGAGCACGAAGCCCTGCGTCGCCTCGCCGCCGGCGACGAGCGCCACCATGGTTCCCGCTGCCTGGCCGAGGGTGAGGCCACCCTGCGGACCAGGGCCCTGAGCCCCGGTGAGCGCGCCGATCGTGCGGTTCGACGCTTCGCGCAGCTGGTCGTCGAGACGGCTCACGAGAAAGCCGTTCAGAGCGACCGTGCTGACGACGCCGATGATGACGCCCGCGAGGGCGATGAGTCCGAGCACACTCAGGATGAGCGTGCGGCGCAGCGTCACAGCGCCGGCTTCAGCATGTACCCGGCACCGCGCACCGTGTGGATCATGGGGGTGCGGCCGGCGTCGACCTTCTTGCGCAGATAGGAGATGTAGATCTCGACGACGCTCGACTTGCCGCCGAAGTCGTAGCTCCACACCCGGTCGAGGATCTGCGCCTTGCTCAGCACACGCCTCGGGTTGCGCATGAGATAGCGCAGCAGCTCGAACTCGGTGGCGGTGAGCTCGATCGGGTCGCCGTCGCGGAAGACCTCGTGGCTGTCTTCGTTCAGCTCGAGGTCGCCGACCATGACGATCGGGTCGTCGGCGTCGGCCACGACGAGAGTGGAACGACGGATGAGCCCGCGCAGGCGCGCGACCAGCTCCTCGAGGCTGAACGGCTTGGTGACGTAGTCGTCGCCACCCGCCGTGAGCCCTGCGATGCGGTCGTCGAGGGCGTCTTTCGCCGTGAGGAAGAGCACGGGGGTCTCCTGCCCGTCGCCGCGCACCCGGTTGAGCACCTGCAGGCCGTCGATGTCGGGCAGCATCACGTCGAGCACGATCACGTCGGGCCGGAACTCGCGCGCGATGGTGATCGCCTGACGGCCCTCGCTCGCCGTCTTCACCTCCCAGCCCTCGTAGCGCAGCGCCATCGACAGCAGGTCGGTGAGCGTGTTCTCGTCGTCGACGACGAGCGCCCGCACCGGCGAGCCGTCGGCGCGGCGCAGCCGTGGCTGCTTGGCCGCCTGGGAGGAGTTGCCGGAGCCTGAGAGGAGGGAGCCGTCGAGAGTCACAACTCCCAGTATTGGCAGTCGGCTATGAGGAGTCTATGAGCCGACACAGACGCGTCTGAGAATCGTGGAGCACGGATGCGCGGCGTGGGTGACGAGGGTGTCGGCGGCGCAGGTGAGAATGGAGCGGTGACCGATCTCATGCTCTCCTTCCCATGGGAAGACGAGATCGATGTCGCGCCCCCGCCCCCGCCGCACCTCGCCCGGGTGGTCGCCGAGTCGAGCGACCGGGTCGCCTGGCTCCGTGCACGCAGTCGAGGTGTCACCGCCACCGACGCGGCGCGGCTCTCGAGCGACGCCGCGGTGCGCTCGGTGGCGTGGGAGAAGTTCCACGGCACCGGCTTCACCGGGAACGTGTTCACGCAGCACGGTCGCGAGCGTGAGCCCGAGATCGCGGCCTGGGTGCTGCGCGAGCACGGCATCGAGCCGAGCGTCGCCCTGTTCCACGCGGCCCGCGAGCGCCGGCACCTCGCGACCCCCGACGGTCTGCGTCTCGACGGCGACGGCACCCTCTTCCTCGCCGAGATCAAGACGACCTCGAAGCCGTGGTCGCGCATTCCCCGCGGCTACCTGCGCCAGGTGTGGTGGCAGCAGTACGTGCTCGGAGCGGAGCGCACCCTCGTCGTCTGGGAGCAGCACCGCGACTTCGTTCCGGTCGCCGCCGAGCCGCGCTGCCAGTGGGTCGATCGCGACGAGTCGGAGATCGAGCTGCTGGTGCGGCGCGCCGACGAACTCCTGGCCTGGATGCGCGGGGAACGCGGCGAGCGCCGGGCCCGCTGACCCCGGCTGCACTTCAGACCGGTGACGACTCGGTCGCGGTGGTGAGGTTCGGCTCGGGAACCGTGACGTCGGGGGCGCGAGCTGCGGCGGCACGGTCGACCGCCTGGAAGGCAGCGAGACCGACCAACCAGCCGAGGGCGACTGTGGTGGCGATCAATTCGAGCACACCGCCGAGCTCGGTCGCGAAGCGCAGCAGTGACAGCAGGCCGCCGAGCCCGGCGATCACCGCGACGACGACCGCGGCGACGAGCGAGAACCGTGCCAGACGTGCCAGTCGCCGGTCGACCGCCGCCTGAAGCATCACGAACGCGGCGGCGGCGAACCCGATCACCGCGCAGCTGGTGTGGATGAGGTCTTGCCAGGTGAAGCGGTCGCCCACGGGGAGCGGGCAGTATTGCGTGCAGGTGACCTGCGAGGCGATGCCGAAGCAGATGGCGGCGACGCCGAGCACGAGGCTCGAGGGCACGACGGCGAGCCGGCGCACCGAGGGGTCGAGGCGCGGCGCGACCAGCGCGACGACCAGCGCCGCGAGCGACACCAGCACCATGGCCACCTGGAAGATGCCGGCCGTCGGTTCCTCGGGCGCACCCATCTCACTCACGTAGAGGAAGCGGTCGGCGCCGAACCGTGCCACCCAGATGAGAGCGAGACCTGTGGCCGCCATGGCGGCGGCGAGCGCCAGGAGACCTGCTGCGACGAGGTCGGGAACGGGGAGGAGGGTGGTTCTGCGCATCCGCTCTCTCTCGGTCTCCGGGCGCTAGGTCACTGAATGTTACGACGCGGGGCGCTTGTTTGCACCCCAGTGACGTGTTGGTAACACCGGTGAATCATTCGGCACCTAGCGTGGAACACAGCCGAGAAGGCTGCGCAGAGCCGCGGGTAGCCCGAGCCCTCTTCTTGCGTGATCGAGGACGACGGAAGGCACAGCATGACCGAGCAGTGGAGTGGATCGACGGGCACGACGAGTACGACGCTCACACGCCGCAGCACGATGAGTGCCGCCGTGATCGACGGCTTCGGCGACGCCTCGGTGCTCGGGGTCGCCGAGGTGCCGGTGCCCGTGCGCGTGAACTCGGAGGTGCTCGTCAAGGTGGCGGCGGCGGGGGTGAACCCCATCGACGCGAAGACGCGCGGAGGCGCAGGTGTCGCGGCGGCGGTGTCGTCGTTTCCGTTCGTGCTGGGTTACGACTTCTCGGGTGTGGTGATCGAGACTCCCTTCGAGGGGCACCCGCTGCGGCCGGGAGACGAGGTGTTCGGCATCACCTCGACACCGCGCGGAACCGGCTCGTACGCGGAGTACGTCTCGGTGCCGAGCCTGCAGGTGACGCGCAAGCCCGGTTCGCTCTCGCTCCTCGAGGCCGCGGCGGTGCCGTCGGCCGCGCTCACCGCCTGGGGCGTCGTGGTCGACGTCGCCAAGGCGCACGAGGGGCAGCGGATGCTCATCCACGCCGGCGCAGGAGGAGTCGGCCACTTCGCCGTGCAGCTGGCTGCGTACTTCGGCGCGCGCGTGACAGCGACCGGCGCTGCACGCAACCAGGGCTGGCTGCGCGAGCTCGGCGCGTCGACGGTCGTCGACTACGAGGCGGCGCGGTTCGAAGACCAGGTGGGGGACGTCGATGTGGTGATCGACCTCGTGGGCAACGTCGCCGCCGAGACCGGCTCGCGGTCGCTGAAGGTGCTGCGACCGGGCGGACTGATCGTGAACGTGCCGACCGGCAGCTGGCCCGGGTTCGCCGGCGAGGCGGCGGCCGCCGGGGTGCGGTCGACCACGTACAAGGTGTCGCCCGACGCGTCGGCACTCGCTGTGATCGGCAGACTGATCGATTCGGGCGACGTGCGGGTTCACGTCGACGAGGTCTTCCCGCTCGATCGCGCCGCCGAGGCTCACCGGGCGATCGAGGCCGGCCACACGCGGGGCAAGCTGGTGCTGCAAGTGGGGTCGCTCCCCTTCTGATGTCGCGGCGCAGGCGGGCATTGGGCCGCACGGCGGGCGCCGCTGCGGCGTGCGGGATGAGCGAAGCGGACGCTTGGTGCGCAGCGGGGCACAGGGCACAGCGGGGCGCCTCCCGCACAACGTGGGCGGCCCAGGGCACAGCGGGGATCATGGGCAGGGTGTGAGTGCGGAGACGGCGGAGGAGAGGGTGCCGAGGCCGCCGAGCACGACGATGCGTGTGGGGTTCAGGCGGATGAGTTCGTCGAGCACCGGGCGGGGAACGCAATCGGGGCGCACGACGTAGAGGGGAGCCGCAGCAGTCGCCGCCACCGGCCCGCCGCTCAGCGCGTCGGCGAAGCCCGCCCCGCTCGCCAGGAAGACCGTGGCCGCAGCGGGGTATGCGGCTCGGTTCACGACGGCCGAGGTCTCGTAGCGGTTGGCGCCCGCCAGCCTGGTCGTCGAGCGGGCCGGTGAGGCCAGTGCCCGCTCGACCTCCACGCTCACCGATGCCGGTCCTCCGACGATGGTGAGCGATGTGACCCGAGGCGCCTCGAACACGGCGCGTTCGGGTGGCGACAGTGGCGCGACCCCGTCGACGAGCACGACAGGTGCCTGGAGACGCGCGGCAGCCGACGCCGATGACAGCGCATCGGGAAAGTCACGACCGGAGGCGAGCGTGAGTCGCGGGGCCGTCGGCGCACCGGCAATGTCGTCGGCGAGCAGCCGGCGTGAGACCTCGTAGCGGTCGGCACCATCGATGCGCGAGACCGTCGCGCCCACGGCGACCCTCGACACCTCGATCAGCACGTCGTCGCTCACCGAGGCCGCACCGCCGACCAGCACGACGCTGCTCGGAGTTAGCCGGCCGAGTTCGGCCGCCACACTCGCGGGGAGCCTGCCGGCCTGCACCAGCAGGAGCGGCGCCCGATGGATCGCCGCGATCGACGCCGCCCCGAGCGCGTCGGCGAATTTCTCACCCGACGCCAGATATACCAGCTCTGCGCGGGGGAACGCTCGCGCCGACACCAGCGCCGACTGCTCGTACCGGTCGGCTCCCGCGATCCGCTCCACTGCCACCCTTCTCGCTGTCGCCTCGCCCGCGGCCGAAACGACCTCCGGCGATCGTCCGTGCGCCGCCGCCGCCACGACCGAGGCCCCTGCCGGCGCCGACACGGGGAGCGAGGCCAGCATGGGCGAGAGCACGGCCGCGAGCGTGACGACGAGCGTGGCCGTGCTCGCCCCGCGCACCGGGTTCACGCAGCGCTCCGGGTGCGGCTGCCGGAGGGCGCGTTCGCCCCGGCGGCGGTGGAGAGGGTCGTCGTTCATCAAGGGACTCGCTTTCATCGGAATCACTCACTGTCGCAGCGATGAACCCGAGCCCCGGCCGAGGAGTTGCTACTCCGACGGTGGTGGCGCACCCTCGAGCTGCTGCTCGAGCACGAAGTCGTCGTGGAGTTCGTCGCCGACGAGGAAGGTCTTCGTGCCCACCCGCACGAATCCGCTCTTCTCGTAGAAACGGATGGCGCGTTCGTTGCGCTGGTTGACGCCAAGCCACACGCTCACCGCACCGAGCCCGGCCGCCGCCTCGAGCGAGGCGCTCATGAGCGCCGTCGCCACCCCGTGGCCGTGGAACGAGTCGCGCACGTAGCATTTGCTCAGCTCGACGGTGGGGCGGGTGGACACCGCTGCAGCGACAGCGGGATCGGTCGGCTCTCCACCCACCAGCATCGTGTAGCCCGCGATCTCGCCGTTCACGTCGGCCAGGAGAATCGTGCGTTCGGGCGACCTGAGGTAGCTGCTGAAGCGCTCCTCCGAGAGCTGGGTAGCGACGAACGTGGCGATCGCCTCCCGAGCCGTGCCGGGAGGGCAGGCGAGCTCGAAGGTCTCCGCGGCGACCGCCGCGACGATCCCCGCATCCTCAGGCCTCGCCCGCCGTACCCGTGTCACCATGGAGTCAACCTATCCCGCCGCCGCGGCCATCGATCGCCAGCGCGCGGCGACTTGCAGAACCCGGGCATTTCCTGTCATGCCTGCCCCGGTCTCGCCCAGCCGAGCGAATGGTGCACGGCCGGGCCGGGCCGGGCTGCTGCGTCGTGGGGGCGGGCGAGAACGACGCCCGCCCCCCACGTGCGTCAGCAGCTCCGCAGAGCGTCGACGCCCTTGCCGAGGGTGCCGAGACCGCCGAGCACCACCACCTTCTTCGCTTTCACCCTGGCGATGTCACGCAACACCGAGGGCGGTACGCAATCGTTCTGCACCAGGTAGATCGGCGAGCTGCCGTGACCCGCCGCCGGCCCCCCGCTCAGGGCATCGGGAAAGTTCGTACCGCTCGCGAGGTAGACCGTCGGGGCGGCCGTGAACACCTGATTCAGCGCCACCGAACCCTCGTAGCGATCGCGCCCGCTCTGCCGCTCCACCGTCCAGGGACCACCCCAGAGCGTCGACTCGATCGACGTCGAGATCGACGACGTTCCGCCCGCGATCCGGATGCCCGTCACGCTGAGCGATGCGAGCACGCCGTACTCCTCGGCACTGAGGGTCGACTTCGCACCGTCGATCAGCAGCACGGGCGCGTTCTTCGTGATGGCTGCGGGAGAGGCGGCCAGCGCATCAGGGAACCCGGCTCCCGTCGCGAGGTAGATGTCGGCCGAGTGGGGAACACCGAACACCGGGTGGGTGATGAGGGCGCGGGAGCCCGAGTACCGATCGGCGCCGGCCACTCGCGTGACCGTGGTGCCGGGGAAATCTCGGCCGATGCCATCGATCACGCTCTGTGCCACCGAGAGCGGACCACCCACCACGACGACGTTCTTCGGGTGGAGGCGCGCGATCTCGGTCTTCGTCTGTGTCGGCAGACTTCCCGTCTGCGTGAGCAGCAGGGGAGCTCCGTGCACACCGGCGACGGAGCCGGCGCTCAGTGCGTCGGGGAACTTCTCGCCGTTCGCGAGATAGATCAGCTCCGACGACGAGAACGACGCCTTCGAGACCCGGGCCGCCTGGTCGTAACGATCCGATCCCTGGATGCGGCTGATCGCGGGAGCAGCCGACACGGAGACCGTGCAGTCGATCGTCGCAGGCGGGACATCGGTGCGTGCGAGTCTCACGGTGAAGCTGAAGTCGCCCTCGGCCGAGGGAATGCCCGAGAACGCGTACGAGCCCGGAGCATCGGGCGCGAGCACGACTCCAGCGGGAAGCGACCCTGCGGAGATCGACGCGGCGGCGTGCGGGTCTGCCTCAGACACCGCCGGGGACGGCTGGAGCGCCACTCCCCTCAGCGCCTGCTGCTGAGGGCACAGCGGACCCGGGAGCTCGGCGTGCGCCGCGGCCGGGACCAGCACAGGGAGAGTCAGCGCCGCCAGCGCCGAGAGAGCGATGACGGCGCCCCGGGGGCGTCGAGGGGTAGCGGAGGAAGGAGCCACGGAGAGTTCACTTTCTGTCGAGGATGAGCGGGCGGTGGCCCGCACGCCCACTGTGCGGGCCACCGCCCGCGAGGCGTTCTGAGTACCCAGCTCCTGTGAACAAACTCCTGCCTGTGCAGGAGTCACCCCCTCGGCATGCGAAAGCGCGCCGGCCCGGGGACCGGCGCGCTGGGTGCACGCTGACGAAGAGACCGATCAGCAGGGCTTCAGGGCTGCGACCTCCGCACTGACGGTATTGGTGCCCCCGAGGACGAGGATCTCCGTCGCCCCGATGCGCTCGATGTCGTCGAGCACGCTCACCGGAACGCAGCTCTTCTGTACCAGGTAGATCGGGTTGCCGGTGTGGCCCGCCGCGGGGCCCGCGCTCAGCGCGTCAGGGAACAGCTCGCCGCTTGCGAGGAACGCGACTCGCGCCGTGGCGAACGCCTGGTTCACCGCGACCGCACCCTCATACCGGTTCACGCCGCTCACCCTCTTCGAGGTGAAGGCAGGCACGAGCGACGACTCGATGCCCGCGCTCACCGAGTTCGTGCCACCCGCGATGCGGATGTCGGCCACGCCCGCATCGTTGAGCGTCGCGATCTCATCCTGGGTCAGCGCGTTCTTCGACCCGTCGACGAGGAGCACCGGAGCGTTCGTCGTGATGGCCGCGGGAGACGCCGCCAGAGCATCCGGGAAGTTGCGCCCGTCGGCGAGGTACGCCATCGGGCTGCTGGGCACGCCGAAGGTCGCGTCGGCGATCAGCTTTCGCGAGCCGTCGTAACGATCGACGCCGCCGATGCGAGTCACGGTGGGGTGCGACGACACCTCCTCCAGTTCACGGAGCACAGAGTCGCCGATGGTCAGCGCTCCGCCCACGACTACGACGTCGTCGGGCGCGAGCCGCTCGAGCTCGGTCGCTGTGCTCGCCGGAAGGGCGCCCGCCTGGGTGAGAAGAAGGGGCGCGCCGTGCACACCGGCCACCGAGCTGGCACTGAGCGCGTCGGCGAACTTCTCGCCGCTTGCCACGTAGACCGTCTCGGCCTCCGAGAAGATCGACGCGGAGACCCGCGCCGCCTGGTCGTAGCGGTCGGTGCCCGCGATGCGGATCGGCGCGGGCAGCTCGCCGACGACCATCGTGCAGTCGACCGTCTTCGGGGGCGCGTCTTCGAACACGGCCTTGACGGTGAAGCTCGACGTGCCGGCCATCGAGGGCTTACCGGAGAAGGCGTAGGCGGCACCTCGGGGGCTGCCGGTGAGGACGACGCCGGCCGGGAGCGAACCCGCCGAGATCGTGACGGTGGCGTCTTCGTCGTTCGGGGTGAGCGCCGGTGAGGCGACGAGGTCGATGCCCACGTTCGCACGCGCCTGGGGGCAGGTGGGGTTGTAGGGGTTAGGCGCGGCAGCCTCGGCCGGGAGGGGCGCCGCGGTGGCCGGAGCGGCGAGCAAGGCGCCCGCGACGAGCGCGAGCCCGAGGGCCCCGCTCGCGAGAGAGAGTCGTGAGGTGATGCGGTCGGTCAAGACGGGGTCGCTTTCTGGGTGAAGGGATGGGTACCCTCCATCGTCTGACCGCCGGTCCCGGCGTTGTTATGAGCAATCCCTACTCATTGCGCGCATCCCGCACTCCTATCCGGGTCAACGCAAGAAGGGCCCGCCGCGAGGCGAGCCCTTCCTGATCGAACGGTGCGAACTAGATGGCGTTCACATCGAGCGGGATGCCGGGACCGAAGGTGGTCGACACGGCGCCCTTCTGGATGTAACGACCCTTCGAGGCGCTCGGCTTGAGGCGCACGACCTCTTCGAGGGCTGCCTTGATGTTGTCGTTCAGCTGCTCCTCCGAGAAGCCGGCCTTGCCCACGACGAAGTGCACGTTGGCGTGCTTGTCGACGCGGAACTCGATCTTGCCGCCCTTGATGTCGTTCACGGCCTTGGCCACATCAGGGGTGACGGTGCCGGTCTTCGGGTTGGGCATGAGGCCGCGCGGGCCGAGCACCTTTCCGAGACGACCGACCTTGCCCATGAGCTCGGGGGTGGAGACCGCCGAGTCGAACGCGGTGTAGCCACCGGCGACCTTCTCGATGAGCTCGTCGCCGCCGACCTCGTCGGCACCCGCCGCGATGGCGGCTTCGGCCGCCGGGCCGGTCGCGAACACGATGACGCGCGCGGTCTTGCCGGTGCCGTGGGGCAGGATGACGGTTCCACGAACCATCTGGTCGGCCTTGCGGGGGTCGACGCCCAGTTTCAGCGCGACCTCGACCGTGCTGTCGAACTTCGACGAGCCGGTCTCGCGAGCGAGCGAGACGGCCTCGGTGGGCGTGTAGTACTTGCCGGCTTCGATCTTCTCGGCCGCGGCGCGGTAGGCCTTCGACTTCTGTGCCATGTCAGCCTCCTCCTTATGCCTCGACCGTGATGCCCATGGAACGGGCGGTACCGGCGATGATCTTCTCTGCTGCTTCGACGTCGTTGGCGTTCAGGTCGGCCTGCTTCTGCTCGGCGATCTGGCGCACCTGCTCACGAGTGAGCTTGGCGACCTTGACGGTGTGCGGGGTGGAGGAGCCCTTGGCGACTCCGGCCGCCTTCTTGATGAGCTCCGCCGCCGGCGGGGTCTTCAGGATGAAGGTGAACGAGCGGTCTTCGTAGACCGTGATCTCGACCGGGATGACGTTGCCGCGCTGCGACTCGGTCGCAGCGTTGTAGGCCTTGCAGAACTCCATGATGTTCACGCCGTGCTGACCAAGCGCCGGACCGATGGGCGGTGCGGGGTTGGCGGCGCCGGCGTTGATCTGAAGCTTGATCAGACCTGTGACCTTCTTCTTCGGTGCCATATCTTCTCTTCTCTCTCGAACCGCACGGTCGTGCGGCGCTCCCACCACGGGGCTTCTCCCCGCAGTGGTGTGACGGATGCCCGCGAGGGCAACCGAAATATCTTAGCCGATGAAAGCGGTGACGCCTACAGCTTCGTGACCTGGTCGAACGAGAGCTCGACCGGGGTCTCGCGCTCGAACAGGGAGACGAGCACGGTGAGCTTGCCGCTCTCGGGCTTGATCTCGCTGATCGAACCGGGGAGCCCGGCGAACGAGCCCTCCTTGATGGTGATGGTCTCGCCGATCTCGAAGTCGACCTCGGCCTGGACGGTGCGGGCCGCGGCCTTGCCGCCCTTCGCCGACGACGACTTCGCGGCCGGAGCATCCTGAACCTCGACCAGGCTCTTCAGCATGTTGAAGGCCTCCTCGAAGCGCAGCGGCGTCGGGTTGTGCGAGTTGCCCACGAAGCCCGTGACGCCGGGGGTGTGACGGACGACCGACCAGCTGTCCTCGTTGAGGAACATGCGCACCAGCACGTAGCCGGGGATGCGCACCCGCGTGACCAGCTTGCGCTGGCCGTTCTTGATCTCGACGACGTCTTCCATCGGAACCTCGACCTGGAAGACGAAGTCCTCCATGCCCATCGAGGTCTTGCGGCTCTCGATGTTCGACTTCACGCGCTTCTCGAAGCCGGCGTAGGAGTGGATGACGTACCACTTGCCGGGAAGGGTGCGGAGCTCGGCGCGGAAGGCGTCGTACGGGTCGACCTCGGTCGCCTCGCCTTCGTCGCCCGCGCCGTCGGTCGCCGACTCGACAGCTTCGGCAGCACCATCGATCGGCTTGTCGGCGTCAGCGGCCTCCGGGTCTTCGAGCACGTCGAGAACGGCGGCCGCCTCGTCGAAGCTGTCGATGTTCAACGCATCGTCGACCACAGCATCCGCTTCGGGGTCGGCTGCCTCGTCGATCGCCTCGAGGAGGGCATCGAGATCGGCGGGCACGCCGGCTTCATCGGGTTTTGCGTCAGACAAGGAATTCGTTTCCACTTCTCTCGGTCGGGATGCGTCGATCAGGCGGGATCGCCGAAGACGACGACCGCGAGCCACCCGAACAGGGTGTCGAGACCCACGACGATCGCCATCATGATGACGACGAACACGAGCACGACGAGCGTGTAGCTCAGCAGCTCGCGACGGGTCGGGGTGACGACCTTCTTCAGTTCGGTGAAGACCTGCCGGATGAAAAGGGCGATACGGGCGAACGGGTTGCGCCTGGCAGCCCGCTCTTTTTTGGCGTTCTCGACGACGTCTTCGGAAGGTTCGTCGATTACTTTGCGTGCCACCGTGTCAGTACCTTTCACAAACAGGAGCAGGGCGGACAGGACTCGAACCTGCAACCTGCGGTTTTGGAGACCGCTGCTCTACCAATTGAGCCACCGCCCTAAGCGAGATGAACCCTGGGGCTTCGCTATGCTCGCATTCAGCAGGTGGGCCGAAAAATTGGCATAGAAAAGCTTGGCGGATTCAACCACCGACAGACAGTGTAGGTCAGATCGCAGAGCACCGCAAAGGCGGTACGAGACGGAGCAGCGGATGCGCAGCGGGGCTTTGAGAATCGGGTTCGTCGCAACCCTCGGCGGCCTGCTGGCGTTCGCGCTCGGCTACTCCTTCGTGCAGTTGTCGACGGTGGTGATCTGCATCCTCGCCTCGCTGTTCCTGGCGCTCGGCCTCGATCCGCTGGTGCGCTGGCTCACCCGCCGCCGCATCCCGCGCGGCTGGTCGATCGTGATCGTGTTCGCCATGGTGATCGCGTTCGGCGTGCTGGTCTTCTTCCTCGTCATCCCCGCGGTGATCGACCAGACCACGGAACTGCTGCAGAACCTCCCCGCTGCGGTCAAGAACGTCACCGAGCAGAGCTGGTTCACCGAGGTCTTCGGGTCGTCGGTCGACGGCAAGAAGCTGCTGGACGACCTCAACACCTTCCTCTCCGACCCGAACAACCTCGCCGCCCTCGGCGGCGGCGTGTTGAAGATCGGCGTCGCGCTCATCAACGGCATCTCGGGCGGGATCCTCGTGCTCGTCCTGACCCTGTTCTTCCTCGGCTCGCTCGACGCGGTGAAGAACAGCTTCTACGTGCTCGTCCCGGCGTCGCGGCGGGCGGGGGTCGTCTCCATCACCGATCAGATCGTGCGGTCGATCGGCAAGTACGTGAGCGGTCAGGTCATCCTGGCGGGCACCAACGGCGTCTTCGGCTTCATCGCCATGCTGGTCGTCGGGGTGCCCTACGCGGGTGCGCTGGCGGTCGTCGCGTTCCTGTTGGCGCTCATCCCCCTCGTGGGCACGATCATCAGCGCCATCCTCATCACCTTCGTCGCGCTGACCGTCTCACCGGTCGCGGCCATCGCCATCGGCATCTACTTCCTCGTGTACATGCAGGTCGAGGCATACGTGTTCAGCCCGCGCATCATGAACAAGGCGGTCGATGTGCCCGGCATCCTCGTCGTCATCGGCGCCCTCGTCGGCGGAACCCTGCTCGGGGTGCTCGGTGCGCTCATCGCCGTGCCGGTCGTCGCGAGCATCCTGATCATCGTCAAGCAGGTCGTCGTGCCCCGGCAGGCACTACGGTGACCTCGTGACCGACATCAGCACCCCGACGCTCGTCACGAGCGCGATCGGCCTGCTCACCATCACGAACCCCATCGGCAGCCTGCCGATCTTCCTCAACCTCACCAAAGATTTCGATGTCGCCCGGCAGAAACGGCTCGGGCTCCTGGTCGGCATCGCCGTGTTCGCGGTGCTCACGGTCTCGCTCATCGCGGGCAGCTTCGTGCTGCAGGCGTTCGGCATCGACCTCACGTCGTTCCGCATCGCCGGCAACCTGCTCGTGGCGACCATCGGCTGGGCCATGCTCACCGCGAAGAGCAACATCGTGACGGTGAGCGACAAGCAGTCGCCCGTCGTCGTTCCCCTCGCCATCCCGGTGATCGCGGGGCCTGGCGCGATCAGTCTCGTCATCACCTTCCAGGAGACCTATTCGAGCCTGTTCGACTACGGGATGGGGGTGCTCATGATCCTCGCCGTGTCCATCGTCATCGCCGTGGCGCTCTACTTCGCGCCGCAGGTCGCGCGCATCGTGAAACCCACGGGCATGAGCATCGTGACACGCGTGTTCGGGCTGCTGCTGCTCGCCATCGCGGTGCAGTCGATCCTCGGCGCCCTGACAGACGCCTTCCCGGTTCTCACCAAGTAGTACCGGGCGCCGGTTCAGTAGGCTTGTGGGCGTGACACACCCACGCATCTCCGCACGCATCGCCGCCATCGCCGAATCCGCCACGCTCAAGGTCGACGCGAAGGCCAAGAGCCTCCAGGCCGCCGGCCGACCCGTGGTCTCCTACGCCGCCGGCGAGCCCGACTTCCCGACGCCCGAGCACATCGTGGAGGCCGCCGCGGCGGCGGTCCACGACCCGAGGAACCACCGGTACACCCCGGCCGCCGGGCTGCCGGAGCTCCGCGAGGCGATCGCGGCGAAGACACTGCGCGACAGCGGCGTCGAGGTCTCGCCCTCGCAGGTGATCGTCACGAACGGCGGCAAGCAGGCCGTCTACCAGTCGTTCGCGACCCTGCTCGACCCGGGCGACGAGGTGCTGGTGCCCACCCCGTTCTGGACCACCTACCCCGAGGCCATCGCCCTCGCCGGCGGCGTGCCCGTGCAGGTGTTCGCGGGCAGCGACCAGGACTACCTCGTCACCGTCGAACAGCTCGAAGCCGCCCGCACGGAGCGCACCAAGGTGCTGCTGTTCGTCTCGCCGTCGAACCCCACGGGCGCCGTCTACTCGCCCGAGCAGACCAAGGCGATCGGCGAATGGGCCGAGGAGCACGGACTGTGGGTCGTCAGCGACGAGATCTACCAGAACCTCGTCTACGACGGGCTCACCGCGGTGTCGATCGTCGACGCGGTCCCCGCACTCGCCGACCGCACCATCCTCGTCAACGGGGTCGCGAAGACCTACGCGATGACCGGATGGCGGGTGGGCTGGATGGTCGGCCCCGCCGACGCGATCAAGGCCGCCTCGAACCTGCAGTCGCACCTGTCGTCGAACGTGTCGAACGTGTCGCAGCGCGCGGCGATCGCCGCCCTGACCGGCCCGCAGGACACCGTCGCGGTCATGCGCGACACCTACGACCGGCGGCGCAAGCAGATCGTGGCCGGGCTCAACGCCATCGAGGGTGTGCGCACCCCGTTGCCGGAGGGCGCGTTCTACGTCTACCCCGATGTGAGCGGACTGCTCGGACGCAGCTGGGCCGGGGTCACGCCGACGACCTCGCTCGAGCTCGCCGACCTCATCCTCGACCAGGTCGAGGTGGCGACGGTTCCGGGCGAGGCGTTCGGACCGAGCGGGTTCCTCCGACTGTCGTATGCGCTGGGAGACGAGGCTCTGGCGGAGGGCGTGGCGCGCCTGCAGCGCTTCTTCGCCTGAGCGCAGCCCTGGTCGCACGGTCGTCCTTCAGTGCGGTATTCGGTGAGAAAGTCTCGCCTCGGAGGCACTTGACTCGGTAGAGTTTCGCTCATGTTCAGGCATGGGTGGCTCCGGATGCTCGGGGCGGCTGTGTGCGCGAGTGTGCTGGTCGGTGCGGTCTGGCTGATGGCACCGGCGACGAGCACACCGTCGGCGCGCGCTGCTGCGCCCCTGGTGTCGGTCTCACCCCCTGCGGGCTCGGTCGTCGCCCTGGCGGCGGGTGCTGCGGGTGTCGAGATCGAACTCGCCGGCTCCGACGACGCCGGAAGCACCATCAGGGTGACTGCTTCCGTCGAGGGCGACCTCGCGGAACTCTGCGAGACGACCGCGCTGGCCGACGAGAGCTGGAACTGCACTCTCGTCGATCCGCCCGACTTCGAGGGGCCCGCCACCGTGAGCAACGGAACGGACAGCTCCGCCCTCGCCTTCGGCGTGCTCCACGCGCCGACCATCGACGGCGACCCGGGCCATCCCGGGGTGCTCACGTCGACGATCTCGTCCGACACGCCCACGCAGACGGTCGGCGGGGGCGGGCACCCGGGAGCACTCCTGGCGGTGGCCTTCGACGACGCGTCGGGGTGCTCCACCACCGTCGACGCGTCGGGGCGGTGGGAGTGCGTGCTGGCCGGCGTGCCGGCCGGTGCGGGACCGTTCCGCTTGGTCGCGGCGCAGGCCTATGCGGCGGCTCCGGGGTATCCCGCGGCGAGCGCGCCGGTGCAGTTCGTCGTCGACGAGGTGCCGTTCATTCCGACACCTCCGCCGACGCCCGGTCCGTCGCCGTCGCCGTCGGCGACTCCGTCCCCGAGTCCGTCTCCCACGACGACACCCTCCCCGTCTGCGTCGCCCCGCGCCACCCCGTCGCCGGAAGCGGCGACGCCGGCGACCGTCTCCCCCTCGAGCGCGGCGGAGCCGTCGGGCGACGACCAGGCGAACGAGACGCACGAACTCGGCGGCGACGACGGCACGGCCTCGGGTGGTGCGCCCGCGCAGCGGTCGGCAGAAGCGCCTCCGGTCCGCCCGGGGGCGAACGGGGCCCCGCTGGAGACTCCCCTCGGAGACGGTTCGCTGCTCGCGCGGTCGGGCGACGAGCGTGGGGCGGCAGCACAGCCCGTGAAGGCCGCGACGGCCCCACCGGAGGGCCTTGCTGCGCTCCCCAGTCTCACAGAACTCGGGTCGAGGTCGCTGGGGGACCACGCACGGGCGGCGGTGGGCGCACTCGGGGTGATCCTGCTTGTGCTGCTCCCTGGCGGCATCCTGGAGTCGACCCTAGCGGCCAACCGTGCCCGCATCCGTCGCTCAGCACCCGTTCGGCGTCTCGCGCAGGTCTTCGCCACCCGGGGCGCGAGGCGGACTTCGGTCGACGAGCAGCCTGCCGCACCTGAGCCCAACCGACACCTCACACGCCGGCTGGGAGTTGCCGGCACACTGATCGCAGGCGCAGCCATGGGCGCCGCGGTCGTGCCCGGAGCCTTCACGGGCCCGGCGGGTCTGCACTTGTTCATCGTGTTTCTCGCGGCAAGCGCGATCGTGTGTCTCGTGCCCGGATTCGTCGCACTCCTCTTCGCGGGGCGTCCGGGAACCCGTGCGCACGGCGGGTTCGAGGCGCAGCTCTGGCTGCTGCCGCTGACCACACTCACCGTTGTCGCATCGCGGCTCGGCGGTGTGGCGCCCGGGTTCGTGTTCGGACTCGTCGTGGGCGTGACGCTCGCGCCCGGCCTCAGCCGGTCGAGCACGGCGCGGGCACTTCGCGCCGGAGTCGTGGCCTGCCTGGTCACCGGAGTCGGCGCGTGGCTCCTCAGCGGGTCGCTGCGCGACCTCGCCGGTGCGATGTCGTCGGTCTCCGCCGACTCGGTGCCGCCGCCGACGCCTCTCGTCGCCCTCGTGGGCGGCGCCGCGGCCGCCGCCGACGTGCTGACCGTCGTGGCGACGGCGGCGCTCACCGGGCCCGTGGTGTCGCTGTTGCCGCTGCGTTTCCTCGACGGCCATGAGCTGCGGCGGGCCCTCCCCCGCTCCTGGGCGGCCTGCACCCTGGCCGCGGTCACCACCTTCGCCTTCATCGTCGCGCCCGACCGCGACGCTTGGGATGCGGTGGCCGGCGATCTCCTCCGCTGGGCCCTCATCGCCGCCGCCGTCACCCTTCTCAGCCTCGCCATCTGGGCCTACTTCACCTTCGTACCCGAACGCCCCGCTCCCGCCCACACCGGCAACTCCACCCCGCCCTCGCACTCGGCCTCCCGCGACACCCCCGAACCCGTGCGCTGACCCACCAGCCTTCGAGAACCCGGAGCTTCGAGAACCCGGACCCTCGAGACCCAGAACTTCGAGAACCCAGACCCGTTCACCTGCGACGTCTGTCGCGAACTCACCACAGAGTTCTGTCGCGCTCAATGCGCCAAGTGGCGCCATTCCAGCACTTCGTGCTACCTCGACGACGCGTGTGACGCATCCCCCGCGGCGCGCTCGATCGGTAGCCACAACTCGGTGATGGCGGTGCTGAAGTCGTCGGCTCGGTCGAGAATCGCGACGATGGACGGACCCGGCCGGAGCCGCCAAGGGTTGGACGGAAACCAGTCGGTCGCGGTCGCCGCCCACACCTTCTGCAGCGCGGCCGGGTACTCGCCCTCGGTGCGGAAGATCGCCCAGGTGCCGGCCGGAACCTCGATCGTGTCGAGATCATCGTCCACCGGGGTCGTGTCTGCGACTGCAACACCGTGCAGGTAGGTCAGTTCGCTGCCCTCGGCGTAGTCGGGGTCGACATCGGCGGTGACTTGGAGCAGACCAGCCGGTTCGTCGTCGCTCAGGGCCTTCAAGCGTGAGTGCTCCGTCGTCGGCAGCGAGGCGATGTGCGCTTGGATGTGCGGATTGATGCCCTCGTGGATGAGCGGCACGGTAGCGGCGTGCCCGACGAGCCGGAACGCCGGTCGGTCGGTGATGCGGGTCTCCATGGTGATGTTCCCTTCTACGGTCAGGCGGAACCTGAGCTGCGATTGCTGTCGAAGGGGGCCGCCGTTTCGCTTGACGTCACCGATGCTGAGACCGTGCACCGACCGGAACGCCCGGCCGAAGGCCTCGGTCGACCCGTAGCCGTAGCGCACCGCGATACCCAACAGGTCCCCGCCGCCGAGGATGTCGGCAGCCGCGACCGACATGCGACGACGCCGGATGTACTCCGATAGCGACATCCCGGCGAGCGACGAGAACATCCGCCTGAGGTGGTACTCCGTCGTGCCGAGCCGACTCGCCAACGACGCCACGTCGAGGTCGTCGGTCAGGCGATCCTCGATCAGCTCGATCAGCCGGTTCAACTCCGCGATCATGCGCCTCCTTCGACACCCACCCTTCCGGGTCGTCACGACCGGCACCCTACTATCGCGGTCCGATCGGATCGTCGCTGTGCTCACTACCGAGACGAGGCCCGCGGAGCGGGTAGCGGGGTAGCGCGGGGCGCGCAGCGCGCGGCGTCAGCGGATGAGGCGGGCGACCTCGCGGGCGAGGGGCTCGCGGATGAGGTGGTCGGCCCGCGGCACCTGGTGGAGGCCGACGTGGTGCATGGAACCGAGGCGTTCGATCGTGGCGGGCACGATGACCTGGTCGCGAGCGCCGTAGACGACGTCGATCGGCACGGAGACCTGGGCGAGATCGGTCATGGTGGTCTGCGTCTCGATGCAGTGCTGCATCGAGAGCGAGAAGGCCGCCCAGGACTCGTCGTCGATCTTGAGGGACCCGTTCGGCATCCAGCGCGAGAACCGGCCGACGTTGCTGACGATGGTGAGCTGGTTGCCGCGCACGAAGCGGTAGAACCACAGATACCCGCCCACGCGCAGCCGCTGCCCGAGCTCGTCGATGTAGCGACGGTGCGGGTAGATGGGTGGGGAGACGAGCACGAGATGCGAGAGTTCCTTGCGATGCACCGCCGCGTAGCGGGCAGCGATCAGACCGCCCAGGCTGTGCCCCACGAGCGTGAACTGCCCGCGCAACCGCAGCGACCGAACCGTCTTGTGCAGCGCCTGCACGTGCTCGTCGAGCGTGAAGCTCGCGGCATCACCGGCGCGCGACCCGCCGAACCCGAGGAGATCGATGGCGATCACCCGGTACAGCGGTGACAGCAGCGGCACGATGCCCCGCCAGCTCGCCGACGACGACGCGATGCCGTGCAGCAGGATGACAACCGGGCCCGACCCCACGTCGACCGCGACATTGAGCAGCCGCGCCGGGGTTTGACGTTCGCGCAGTCGTGCAAACATGATCTCACCTCACTTCTATACATGAGAATACATCACAGCGCGGCGGTCGGGGCGGGTGCGGAGCCCGTTCAATGAAGCTGCAACGCCGCCCGCCATCCCCCGACCGGCGGACCGCACTGTCCCCCCGGCGACCGCTGGTGGTGCGGCCCGCCACTCGCGACGATGATGTCATGGGATCCACCTCAGCCTCCGGCACCGCCGTCAGCGTCCGCGGCCTCCAGAAGCGCTACGGCTCCTTCACCGCCGTCGACGATGTCTCCTTCGACATCGCGCACGGCGAGACCTTCGCCCTCCTCGGCCCGAACGGCGCCGGCAAGAGCACGACAGTCGAGATTCTCGAGGGCTATCGCGACCGCACCGGCGGCGAGGTGAGCGTGCTCGGCACCGACCCGCAGCACGGCAAGCTCCCCTGGAAGGCCCGTCTCGGCATCGTGTTGCAGCAGTCGGGCGAGAGCGCCAACCTCAGCGTGCGCGAGCAGATCAAGCACTTCGCCGGCCTCTACCCGAATCCGCGCGACGTCGACGAGGTGATCGCCGCCGTAGGGCTGGACGAGAAGGCCGGGGCGCGCATCCGTTCGCTCTCCGGAGGCCAGCGACGCCGTGTCGATGTCGCGCTCGGCATCGTCGGCAACCCCGAGCTGCTGTTCCTCGACGAGCCCACCACCGGGTTCGATCCCGAAGCCAGGCGCCAGTTCTGGGTGCTCATCAGGTCGCTGGCGCAGTCGGGAACGACGATCCTGCTCACCACGCACTATCTCGACGAGGCGGCGCAGCTCAGCGATCGCGCGGCGGTCATCGTTGGCGGCAGGCTGGTCGACATCGGCCCGGTGGGCGCCCTCGGCCCCGCCGAAGCGCGCGTGCCGATCGTGCGCTGGCGCGACGGCGACCGGACGCACGAAGAACGCACCGAGAACCCGGGCCTCCTGGTGAGCCGGCTGATCGCCGAGCGGGGCGGCAGCACCGAACCCGACGGTCTCGAGATCGTGCGCCCCTCCCTCGAAGACATCTACCTCGACCTCGTCGCCGCCGCAGAGCGGCCCGACCCGCAGGGCACCGACCCGCAGGGCACCATCCCGCAGGGCACCGCCCCACACGACGCCGCCCCGCAAGGCGCCGCCCCACAGTCCCCCACCGCAGAAGCCACGACCCCGGAGGGGAGCGCCGCCGGATGACCACCCCCGCGAGCACGAGCACGAGCACGACAGCCGCCCCCACCCCCATGGCCACCCCCGCCCACTTCGGCCCCCTCCGCACCCTCCGCATCGGCCTGAAGCGCATCGCCTACGAGGTCACCGTCTACTTTCGTGCCGGCGACACCGTGTTCTTCACCTTCCTCTTCCCGGTCGTGCTGCTCGGTATCTTCTCGGTCGCCTTCGACGGCCTGGGCGAGGTGCGGAGCCCCGACGGCTCCGCCGCCCTCTCGCAGGCCGCGTACTATCTGCCGGGCATGATCGCGGCCGGCATCCTGCTGAGCGGGGTGCAGAACCTCGGCGTCGACATCGCCATCGAACGCGGCGACGGCACCCTCAAACGTCTCGCCGGCACCCCCATGCCCGTGCTGTCGTACTTCCTCGGCAAGATGGGCCAGGTGCTGGTGACCTCGCTCGCTCAGGTCGCGCTCCTGCTGCTGCTCGCTCGCGTCGCGTTCGGGGTCGAGCTGCCGGGCGATGCGGGCAGCTGGCTCACCTTCGCGTGGGTGTACCTGCTCGGCATCACCACCTCGGCCGTGCTCGGCATCGCCATCTCCCGCCTGCCCCGCACCGGCAAGAGCGCGACAGCAGTCATCATCCCGCCGCTGCTGGTGCTGCAGTTCATCTCGGGCGTCTTCCTCGGCTTCACGATGCTGCCCGGCTGGCTGCAGACGGTGGCGAGCATCTTCCCGCTCAAGTGGATCGCCCAGGGCATGCGCGCGGCCTTCCTGCCCGACTCCTTCGCGGCCGCCGAGCAGGGCGGCAGCTGGAACCTCCTCGGTGTGGCCATCGTGCTCGGCGTCTGGCTCGTGGCCGGGGTCGTGGTCTGCCGCGCCACCTTCCGCTGGATCAGGAAAGACGCATGACGAGCGGATGCGCGCCCGGGCGGCGAAGACACGAATCCCCACTGGCTAGGGTGGGCTCATGAACCCGCGCTGGTGGCAGATCGTCGTGGGCGGGGTTCTGGTGCTCGTCACCGGGCTGGTCTCGATCACCGCGACGGCCGTGCCGTGGGCGACCCCGGCGGCAATCGGGCTGCTCGGCGCCTTCGCGCTGTTCTTCTACACCGTCGGACGGCGTGGGCTCACCGAGAACCGCTGGCGCATCCCGTTGCTCGTCGCGCTGTTCGTGCTCACCGCCGTCGGCACGGCACTCTCCCCGAACATGGCCGTGCTGCAGGCCATCGCCTACCCGCTCATCTGGGTGCTGGTCGACGACGAGCCGCTCCTGCGGCCCATCCTCGTGAACGTCGTGCTCGCCGTCGCGGTAGGACTGGGTTTCTACATCTGCTTCGGCGGAGGGCTCGACGCCCTCATGCAGGCGGTGGTGATCGAGGGCATCTCGCTCGGCCTCGGCGTGGGCATCGGGGTGTGGTTCACGCTCGAGATGCGCAAGAGCGAGGAGAAGTCGCGGTTGCTGACCGAGCTCACGGTGGCACAGCGGCAGTTGGCGGCGCTGCACCACGAGGCGGGAGCGGGCGCCGAGCGCGAGCGGCTCGCCCTGGAGCTCCACGACACGATCGCCCAGAACCTCACCAGCGTGGTCATGCTCGCACAGCGGGGGCTCACCCGCGGTGACGATCGGGAGGCGGTGAGAAGCGACCTCGCACTCATCGAGGAGGTGGCGCGCGACGCACTCACCGAGACGCGAGTGCTCGTCGCCGCCACGGCGCCGGTCGAGGTGGAGGGTGGGCTCGCCCTCGCGCTCCACCGGCTCGCCCGTGGTTTCGAGCGGGAGACCGGCATCGTCATCTCCACCGAGATCGACGAGGTGGGAACCGTTCCGCGCGACCTCCAGGTCGTGCTGCTGCGCTGCGCGCAGGAGGCTCTCGCCAACGTGCGCAAGCACTCGCGCGCCACACACGCGCGCCTGGCGCTGCGGCGACCGGAGGGCGTGGGGGGCGACCTCGAACTCGTGGTCGCCGACGACGGCGTCGGCATCGGCGTCGGCATCGCCGACTCCGCCACCCTGCGCACCGACCCCGGCGGCTTCGGCCTCGACGGCATGCGTCAGCGGCTGTCGATGGTGTCGGGCGGACTGCAGGTCACGGCTCTCGCCCAGGGCGGCACCGAACTCGTCGCCACGGTGCGGACGGGGAGCAACGCCGACGCCACCGACTCCACCGACTCCGCCACCGACCGAGCCGCACCGGGCGCCCGCGTCGACGACACCGCCGTCAGCACCCTCGCCCCCACCCACCGAACCGACCCCGACAGAACGGACGAGGCATGAGCATCCGGGTCCTGGTGGTCGACGACCACCCCATCGTGCGCGGCGGCATCGTCGCGCTGCTCGAGCAGGCTCCCGGCATCGAGGTCGCCGGGGAGGCCTCCGACGGCCTCGCCGCCGTGGAGCGGGCGGCCGAGCTGCAACCCGACGTCGTGTTGATGGACTTGCGTCTGCCCGGGCTCGACGGCTCGCAGGCGACGGCGCGCATCATCGCTGCCGACCCCGGCATCCGGGTGCTCGTGCTCACCACCTATGAGAGCGACGACCACATCCTCGACTCCATCGAGGCGGGAGCGAGCGGGTACCTGCTGAAGGCCGCGCCCCAGGAGGAGATCATCGCGGGGGTGCGCGGCGTCGCCGACGGGCAGACGGTGCTCGCGCCCAGCATCGCCACGAAGCTGGTGCAGCGGATGCGCGATGCCCCCGCTTCTCCCCCATCGCTGAGCCCGCGTGAGCTCGACGTGCTGCGGCTCGTCGCGCAGGGGCGCAGCAATCCCGAGATCGGGCGCACCCTGTTCATCGGAGAGGCGACGGTGAAGACGCATCTGCAGCACGTGTTCGAGAAGCTCGAGGTCTCCGACCGCACTCGTGCTGTGACGCGCGCGATGGAGCTGCGGCTGCTCTGAGGCGGGAGCGAGCAGCCCTACGCGTTCTCTTTGCGGAAGGTGCGGGTGCCCACCCACAGGCCCAGGGCGAAGAGCACGATCGTCCAGATCACGCCCCACATCGTGGTGATCGTGAACAGGTTGCCGATGAACAGTTCGCGGATGGCGTTCACGATGTACTTCGTCGGCATGAAGTCGGAGACCACCTGCAGCCACTCCGGCCCGATGGTCATCGGCAGCAGGATGCCCGAGAGCAGCAGCACGGGCAGCGCGATGCTGTTGATGACGGGGGCCATCACGTCTTCGCTCTTGGTGGTGAGGGCGAGGGCGTTCGAGGCCGCGGCGCAGGCTGCTCCGAGCAGCACGGTGAGCAGGAGCCCGACGACCATACCGGGGATCGACCCGGTGAGCCCGAACGCGAAGGCGAGCCCCACCAGCACGAGCCCCTGCACGAACAGCTGCAGCACGTCGCGGAGGATGCGCCCGAGCAGCAGCGCGGTGCGGCTCGCCGGCGTGACCCGCTCGGCCTCGATGACCCCCGCCCGCCACTCGGCGATGAGCCCGAAGCCCGCGAACAGCGCCCCGAACAAGCCGAGCTGCACCAGCAGCCCGGGCACGAAGAGGGTGTACGCGTTCTGCGCGCCGAGCGTTCCCGCGAGCGGCTCGAGCAGGGGGCCGAACAGGCACAGGTAGAGAATGGGCTGCACCAGCCCGATGATGACCCACGCGGGGTTCCGCAGCGCCAGCCGCAGCTGCCGCCGGAAGACGATGAAGGTGTCGCGCCAGAACATGGGCTACGCATCCTCTCTCAAAGAGCGGCCGGTGAGGTCGAGGAAGACGTCGTCGAGGGTGGGCCGGCGCACCTCGATCGACTCCAGGGCGATGCCCGCGGCATCGAGGGCACGGATGAGGCCCGCGACCTCGTGACCCGCTCCGCGCACGCGGGCGCTGACCGAGGCTCCATCGGCCACCAGCTCGGCGTCGGCGATGCGCCCGAGCAGCTCGGCCGCCGCCGCACCGTGGGCGGGGTCGGCGACGACGAGCTGCACGAGGTCGCCCGCCACCTGCCGCTTCAACGCATCGGGGGTGTCGCTCGCCACGATGGAGCCGTGGTCGATGACGAGGATGCGGTCGCACAGCGCATCAGCCTCGTCGAGGTAGTGGGTGGTGAGGAAGACGGTCGAGCCGAGGTTCGTGCGCAGATCGGAGATGTGGGTCCACAGGTTGGCCCTGGCCTGCGGGTCGAGGCCCGTCGTCGGCTCGTCGAGGAAGACGAGCTTCGGGTCGTGGACGAGACCCATCGCGATGTCGAGCCGCCGGCGCTGCCCGCCCGACATGGCCTGCGGCTTGCGCTCCCAGAGCCCGTCGAGGTCGAGCTGGCCGAACAGCTCGCGCCCGCGCGCCTCGGCTCGGCGCTGGCTGATGCCGTAGAGCATCCCGTGGTCGATGATCTCCTCGCCCGCCCGGGCCTCGGGTGAGGTGGAGCCGCTCTGCGAGACGTACCCGATGCTGCGCCGCACCTGCTGCGACTCGGTGGCGACGTCGTAGCCGGCCACGGTCGCCGAGCCCGCAGTGGGCTTCAGCAGCGTGGTGAGCATGCGCAGCGTCGTCGTCTTGCCTGCGCCGTTCGGGCCGAGGAACCCGACGATCTCCCCCTCGTCGACGTCGATGTCGACCCCGGCGACGGCTTTCACCTCGTCTTTCTGCTTGCCCCGACCGCGTCCCTCGAAGGTGCGCGCAAGACCTCGTGCGTGGATCACATGGACTCCCCTGCTCGACTTGACCAGCACCATTATTCAAACTTGAACACATCCTGTCAATGCTGAGTTGCTGATCGATGCGCGCTCATATACTCGGCGCATGGCCACGCTCACCACCCGCGCCCTGCTGCTCGGCGTCGCGAGCATCTTCGAGCCCGCCAACGGGTACCAGTTGCGGCGCGAACTGCTGTCGTGGGGTGTGGAGGACTGGGCGCACATCCGGCCCGGCTCCATCTACTCCATGCTCGCCACCTTCACCAAGCAGGGACTGCTCGAACGCCACGACCTGCGGGAGGGCGAGCGCGACGTGGCGGTCTACACGGTGACGGATGCGGGCAAGGCCGAATTGCAGGCACTGCTGCGCGAAGCGACGGTGACGGTGAACGCCATGGATCCCTCGGCGTTCAGGGTCGTCTTGAGCCTCGCACCCCTCATCTCCCGCGCCGACATGCTCGACGCCCTGCGTGAGCGCGAGCGCCGCTCGTCCGACACGAGCGCGGCTCTGCTCGAGCGCATCGCGTTCGTGGCGCGCGGCCTCGCTCCGCCGCACGTCTCACACAGCCTCGAGCTCGAGCTGCGGATGGTGGAGACCGAGCGCGCCTGGCTTGCCGAGTACATCGGCGCCCTCGAAAGCGGAGCGCTGGCCTTCGACGGGGAGGGCTTCGAGTGGTCTCCGCCCGAGAACGACGCCGGGTGGCAGATGGTGCGGGAGTCACAGCACTACCGGGAGCAGCTGGAGGGCTGAGCGGCCCTCCGCGCTCGGGGCGCAGGGGCTCGCGGCTCAGACCAAGGCGCTCAGGGCTCAGGTCGTAGGTGCTCGGGCGGAACGATCAGAGCGAGTGACCCACGAACACGGGCTCCGGCTGCAGCAGCACCCCGAACTCGCTCTGCACCCGCGCCTGCACGAAGCGGGCGAGCTGCGCCACGTCGGCGGCGGTTCCCGCCTCGCCGGAGCGGTTGACGAGCGCGAGCGTGTGCTTCGACGAGATGGCGGCGGTCGAGCCGGGCAATGAGAAGCCCTTGCCGATGCCCGCGTGCTCGATGAGCCACGCGGCACTGAGCTTCACGTGGTACTCGGCGGGCAGGGCGCCCCGGTCGTCGGCGAGCGCGGCGCCGGTGCCCTGGTCTCCTTCGGGTTCGAGTGCGATGACGAGATCGGGCTCCTCGGGTTCGATCTGCCAGCGCGGCGCCTCGGAGGGCAGCGATCGGGCGAACGACTCGGTGACGATCGGGTTGGTGAAGAACGACCCCGCACTCACCGAATCGGCGTCGGCTGCGTCGAGCACCATGCCCTTCGAGGCGCGCAGCCACAGCACCGCACGGCGCACCTCGGCCAAGGGCAGGCTGTCGCCGAGTTCGACACCGAGCGCCTTCGCGAGCTGGGCGTACCGCACCGGCGCACTCAGCGCATCCGGCCCGGAGTCGCGCAGCTCGAAGGTGACCGAGAGCACGACACCTCGCAGCCCCCGCTTGAACACGGAGGAGCGGTAGTCGAGCTCGAGCTCGCCGACCGGCATGCGCCGCACCTCGCCCGTGGCGGCGTCGAGGAAGTCGAGCGAGACGATGCTGTCGGCGACCTCCTGGCCGTAGGCGCCGATGTTCTGGATCGGTGCCGCGCCCACCGAACCGGGGATGCCCGACAGGGCCTCGACACCGCTCCAACCCTGTTCGACGGTGTGGGCGACGAAGGCGTCCCACGAATGACCCGCCTGCACGCGCACACGCACCGCGCCGACCTTCGCCATCACGGGCGCGACGCCCTCGGTGGCCACGCGGATGACGGTACCCTCGAAGCCCTCGTCGGCGACGACGACGTTCGAGCCGCCGCCGAGCACCAGCCAGTCGCCCCCATCGGCCCAGGTCTCGCGGGCGACGTCGAGCAGCTCCTGCTCACTGCGTGCGGTCACCAGTCGAGCCGCCGGGCCTCCGACCCGCAGCGTGGTGAAGGGCGCCAGCGGCGCGTCGAACTCGACTGCTGTCACGGCAGCCTGACGCGCACCTGCGCCTTGCCGAGCACAGCGGCGTCGTCGACGGTGACGGTGAGGTCGATGCGGGCCGTACCCGCCTCCTCATCGAGCTGAGCGATCTTCGCCGAGACGGCGATCTCGGCGCCCGCGGTGGGGTCGACCACGACCGGACGGGTGAACTTCACCTGGTAGTCGAGCACCCGAGAGGGATCGCCCAACCACTCCACGACCGGTTGCACGGCGAGGCCCATGGTGAGCATCCCGTGGGCGAGCACGCCAGGGAGCCCCACCTCGGCCGCCACGTCGTCGCGGTAGTGGATGGCGTTGAAGTCGCCCGAGGCGCCCGCGTAGCGCACCAGAGACTCTCGGGTGAGCGGGTACCGCGCCTCGGCGACGACCTCGCCCACGGTGAACACCTGCACGGTGGCGTCGCCGCCCGCCGCCTCGGCGACGGCCTCGGCGGTGGCCAAGCGGTCTTCGATGCTCATGCGTCTCCCCTCACCACGAGCGTCGAGGTCGCGGTGACCACGTGCTCGCCTGCTGCGTCGTGGATCGCTGTCTCGGCGGTGAGCATGGCGTTGGCGCCCAGCGTCTTGATGCTCGTCACCGCGAGCTGGGCGGTGAGCTCGTCGCCCGCCACGATCGGCCGCGAGTAGCTGAACTGCTGCGCGCCGTGCACCACATGGGTGAGCTCGATGCCCGCGTCGTCGACGGCGAACAGCTGGTCGAGGGTGAGCTGCTGCACGACGATGGCGAAGGTGGGAGGTGCCACGACGTCGGCGTAGCCCGCGTCGCGGGCCGCCTCGACGCTCAGGTTGACGGGGCTCGAGGCGAAGACCGCGCGCGAGAACTCGCGCACCTTCTCGCGGCCCACCAGGTACGGGGTCGTCTTGTCGAACTCGCGCCCGACCAGGTCTTGATTCACTGCCACGCGACCAGTCTACGGAGGTGGGTCGCCAGCGGGCGCGGAGGCGTGCATCCGGAACCGGGCGGACCGGTAGGGTCGGAGCGTGCGACTCGGAGTGCTCGACGTGGGATCCAACACCGTCCATCTGGTGGTGGTCGACGCCCACCCCGGGGCCCGGCCGGTGCCGGCAGCCGATCACAAGTCGGTGCTGCGGCTCATGCGCTACCTCGAACCCGACGGCGGCATCAGCCGCGAGGGCGTCACCGCGATCGTCGACGCCATCTCGGCGGCGATGGAGGTCGCGCGGCGCGAGGGCATCGACGAGCTGCTGCCGATGGCCACCTCGGCGCTGCGGGAGGCTCGCAACGGAGCCGAGGTGCTCGCCCAGATCGAGGCCGCGACCGGTGTCGCGCTGCGCGTGCTGTCGGGCGAAGACGAAGGGCGGCTCACCTTCCTCGCCATCCGCCGCTGGTACGGCTGGTCGTCGGGCAACATCCTGCTGTTCGACATCGGCGGGGGTTCGCTCGAGATCGCGGCGGGCTCCGACGAGTACCCCGAGGTGGCGGTGTCACTGCCGCTCGGCGCCGGGCGCACCACTGTGCAGTTCTTCCCCGCCGACCCGCCGACACCCGAGCAGATGCTCGAGCTGCGGGCGCACTCGCGCCAGGTGATGAGGGCGGATGCGCTGCCGACGTTCGAAGGGATGCCGCCGTTTCAGCATGTGGTCGGGTCATCGAAGACGATCAGGTCGCTGGCGCGGCTCGCCGGTTCGAGCTCGGCGTCGGCCTCCGGTGACGAACGGCGCACGCTGCGGAGGGCCGACCTCAAGGACTGGATACCCCGGCTCGGTCAGCTGCCCGCCGAGGCGCGGCAGTCGCTGCCCGGGATCACCCCCGACCGCACCTTCCAGATCGTGGCGGGAGCGATCGTGCTGCACTCGGTGATGAAGCTGTACGACGTGGAGGAGCTCGAGGTGTCGCCGTGGGCGTTGCGCGAGGGGATCCTGCTGCGGTATCTCGACGGGCTCGAGGCGTGAGCGGGGGCGCTGGTGCGGGGGCGCCGGGTGGGGCTGTTCGCGATCGCGAGCACCTCGCGCACGCGATCGCCGAGGCGCGGGCCGGACTCGCGGAGGGCGGCATCCCCATCGGTGCGGCGCTCGTCGTCGACGGCGAGGTGGTGGCCGTGGGCCGCAACCGCCGGGTGCAGAAGGGCTCGCCCATCCTGCACGGTGAGACCGACTGTCTGGAGAATGCGGGACGGCTGCCCGCATCCGTGTACGCCAGGGCCACCATGGTGACGACGCTGTCGCCGTGCGACATGTGCACAGGGGCGATCCTGCTGTACGGCATCCCGCGCGTGATCGTGGGCGAGAACCGCACCTTCTACGGCGGCGAAGACTACCTGCGTGCCCGCGGCGTGACCGTCGACGTGCTCGACGACGAGGAGTGCGTGGCGCTCATGACGGGCTTCATCGCCGCATCGCCCGAGTTGTGGAACGAGGACATCGGGGAGGAGTAGGCGGGCGCGACCGCGCGACCAGCAGAAGTACCTACGGCCTCGACCGGCCCGGGCGCGGTGCGGATACGCTCGTCGCGACCCGGCGGGTGATCCGGGTCGTCGCAGGGTGAAGGGGATCACATGCCGAACGAACTCAGCCGCCGAACCGTCGTCGGGGCCGCCTGGGCCGCACCGGTCGTGGCGCTCGCCGCGTCAGCGCCGTCGGCGGCGGCGTCGCCCGAACCGCCGACGCCGGCGTTCGTCGATGCGATCGACATCACCGTGCTCGAGAGCGATTTCATCCGCACGGTGTTCCAGGTGGTGGTGACCGGGTCGGGCTTCGGCGAGGTGCTCGGCGTGAACTGGGAGACGAACGACTGGAACGTCAGCTACCCGCAGGCGTACACCCAGTTCCTCACCTCGAGCGCCGAGACGGCGACCGGGCGCATCGAGATACCCGCCGAGCGCGAGGAAGAGACGGTCTACCAGGCGGTGCTCGAGGTGACCATCCTCGCGAAGAAGGTGACCTACGAGTACACGCGTCGGCCCTGACGCGATCGAAGCAGTCGGGCCTCGACGCGCCTCTCGTCAGCGGTCGCCTGAGACGGCCCACATCGCGACGGCGCTCGCAGCGGCGACGTTGAGCGAGTCGATGCCGTGCAGCATCGGGATGCTCACCACGGTGTCGGCGGCGGCGACCGCCTCGATAGTGAGACCGTCACCCTCGGCACCGAGCACCAGGGCGACCCGCTCGGGCAGGTGACGTTCGAAGTCGCGGAGGCTCACCGCATCCGGGGTGAGGGCGAGTGCGGCGATGTGGAAGCCGCGGGCGTGGAGTTGAGGGGCGAGCTCGTTCCAGGGGCCGGTGCGCGTCCACGGCACCTGCAGCACCGTGCCCATGCTCACGCGGATCGCACGGCGATAGAACGGATCGCTGCAGTGCGGCGTCACCAGCACAGCCTCGGCCCCGATCGCCCCTGCCGAGCGGAAGATCGCGCCGAGGTTCGTGGGGTCGACCACGTTCTCCACCACGACGACGCACCGCGGGCCGGCGTCTGCGTCGTCGGGCGAGGCGGTGGCGCGTGTGCCGGCCGCAGCGGTGGCGGGGGTGGGGGTGGTGTCGCTGGCGGAGCGCGTGGCGGGGGTGGGGCCGGCGAGGAGCTCGTCGACGGGGCGGAGTGCGGGGCGGGACATCGAGGCGACGAGTCCGCGGTGGAGGCGGTAGCCGGTGAGCTCGGCGAGCAGGTCGTCGGAGCCCACGAAGACGGGGGTGTCGGGATGCCCGGCCGCCGTCACCGCGGCGAGGGCCTCGGCGGCTGCACTCTCGAGCGCCAGCACCGAGCGCGGACGATGCCCCGCGCGCAACGCCCGCTCGAGCACGAGCAGCGACTCCGCGAGGTAGAGCCCGTGCTCGCGCCCCTCCTCAGGCCGGCGCACGTTCTTCAGTGCGACGTCGGTGGCGCGGGCGTAGTCGGCGAGTCGCGCATCGCCGAGGTCGTGGAGATCGATGCGGGGCACGCCCAGAGTCTAGGCGCGCCCACCCGCGAGCACGCGGGCACGGGGACGGGCAGCGCGCACCACGAGATGGTCGCACGAACTGCTCCCTCGCGGCCTTTCGGGAGCACAGTGCGCGACCAGGAGCGAGCCCGCGGCCCCGCCGGGGGCGGGTCAGCGCGGGGGGCTGAGGCGGCGGGTGATGGCATGGGCCTGGTCGAGGAGGAGGCGGCCGAGCTCGGGGCGGCGTTCGGGGCGGAAGCGCGACTCGATGCCGGTGAGCGAGAGCGCCCAGGCGGGGCGGCCGGCGACGTCGAAGACGGCGGCGCCCATGCCCCAGCTCCCCTCGAGGATGAGCGCGGGGTTCACCGCATACCCCGTCTCACGGGTCGCAGCGATGCGCGAGCGCAGTGGGCCGGCCGCGTGCTGCGGCCCCCACCGCTCTTCGAGTGCGGGTGCCGCCGCCGCGAGATACCCGTCGATCTCGTCGTTACCGAGGAAAGACAGGATGGCGAGCCCCGCCGACGCCACCCCCAGCGGGAACCGCACCCCTTCGTACAGCACGAACGACCGCACCGGGAAGCTTCCCTCCTCGCGCAGCAGGCACACGGTCTCGTTGCCGCGCCGCGCCGAGAAGAAGGCACTCTCGCCCGTCTCCTCGGCAAGGATGCGCACGCTCTCGCGCGCCGCATCCGTGATGTCGTAGCGGTCGGCGGCGAGCGAGCCGAGCAGGTAGAGCTCGGGCCCGAGGAACCAGCGGCCGTGGGCGGTGTCGTGGTCGACGAAGCCCTCGGCGGCGAGCGACGACAGCAGGCGGTGCGTCGTGGGCCTGGTGAAGCCGGTCGCGTGGGCCACCGCGGCAGCCGTGACCCCGTCGGGGAACTCCGACACGACCTTAAGCACACGGCTCACGCGCGAGACGAGTTGGGCGCCCTGAACCGGCTCAGCCATCTGGGTGCCGTGGGTTGTCCATATCGTGAGCATACGCGCATCCGTCGCCCACACTGCGAGAGAACGGATGCGCGCTCGATTGACGGGGAAAATCTGCCGATCTAGCGTCGCAGTGTCCGAGGAATTGACCACCACGTGGACACGAAGGGGTGTCGAATGTCGAAACTGTGGCCCGGAGCGGTCGAGGCGTTGCACGAGACCGTCACCGACGGCAGCACCGTCGCGGTAGGGGGCTTCGGCCTGAGCGGCAACCCGAGCGACCTGATCGATGCGCTGCGCGACACCGGCGCCACCGACCTCACGATCGTGTCGAACAACATGGGCGTCGACGGCAAGGGGCTCGGCGTGCTGCTCGAGAACCGGCAGGTCGCCAAGGTCATCGCATCGTACGTGGGCGAGAACAAGCTCTTCGCCGCGCAGTACCTCAGCGGCGAGCTCGAGGTGGAGTTCGTGCCGCAGGGCACTCTCGCCGAGCGCCTCCGCGCGGGCGGCGCGGGCATCGCCGGGTTCTACACGAAGACGGGGGTCGGCACCCCGGTCGCCGAGGGCAAACCGCTCGCCGAGTTCGACGGGGAGAGCTACGTGCTCGAACGCGGCATCGTCGCCGACGTCGCCCTCGTTCACGCCTACCGCGCCGACCGCGAGGGCAACCTCGTCTACCGGCACACCGCCCGCAACTTCAATCCGCTCGTCGCCACCGCGGGACGGGTGACGATCGCCGAGGCCGAGGAGGTGGTCGACGGATGGCTCGACCCCGACACCGTCGTGACCCCCGGCATCTTCGTGCAGCGACTCGTGACCGCACGGCCCCGGGTGAAGGACATCGAGCAGCGCACGGTCAGGCCCCGCCCGGTCGGATCCCGCCCGGGCGGCTCGGCGACACAAGCGACAGAGAGGAACGCGTCATGAGCTGGACACGGGACGAGATGGCCGCCATCGCCGCCGCCGAGCTGCGCGACGGCGAGTACGTGAACCTCGGCATCGGCATCCCGACCCTGGTGGCCAACCACCTGCCACCCGGTGTGGACGTGACCCTGCAGAGCGAGAACGGGCTGCTCGGCATGGGCCCGTTCCCCTACGAGGGTGAGGAGGACGCCGACCTCATCAACGCCGGCAAGCAGACGGTCACACTCCTCGAGGGCGGCAGCTACTTCGACTCGGCGACCTCGTTCGGCATGATCCGAGGCGGGCACGTGGCCAAGGCGATCCTCGGCGCACTGCAGGTCGCGGGCAACGGCGACCTCGCCAACTGGACCATCCCGGGCAAGCTCGTGAAGGGCATGGGCGGCGCCATGGACCTCGTCGCCGGCACCCCGCGCGTGATCGTCATCACCGACCACGTCTCCAAAGACGGCTCGCCGAAGATCGTCGAGCGATGCGACCTGCCCCTCACGGGTGCCGGCGTCGTCGACCGCATCATCAGCGACCTCGCGGTGTTCGACGTCACGGATGGCGGGCTGGTGCTCCGGGCGACAGCTCCCGGCGTGACCGTCGACGAGGTGAGGGCGAAGACCGGTGCGGCATTCGACGTCGATCTCGACGAGACTGTGGTGAGCGCTGTCGACACAGCCGTCACCGCAGACACCGAAGGAGCACGGGCATGAGCGCCGTCATCGTGGGCTACGCCCGCACCCCGTTCGTGAAGTTCACCGGGCAGTTCGCCACCCTCCCTGCCACCGAGCTCGGTGCAGTCGCCATCCGAGGTGCGCTCGAGCGGGCCGGGGTCGCCGCCGACGAGGTCGACCGCGTGTTCGCGGGGCAGGTTCTGCAGGCGGGGGCCGGCCAGAACCCGGCGCGGCAGGCGGCGGCGGGGGCGGGCATCCCGCTCACCGTGCCCGCCATGACTCTGAACGCCGTCTGCCTCTCGGGCACCGAGGCCGTGGTGTCGGGCGTGCGGCTCATCGAGACCGGCGAGGCCGACATCGTGGTGGCCGTCGGCCAGGAGTCGATGACGCTCGCCCCGCACGCCTGGCCGGGTTCGCGCGCAGGCAAGCGCTACGGATCGATCGAGCTCGTCGACCTGCTCGACCACGACGGCCTCACCGACGCCTTCGAGAAGCGCTCGATGGGTGCCTCGACCGAGAGCCACAACGACGGCCTCTCGATCTCGCGCGACGACCAGGATGCGTGGGCGGCCTCCTCGCACCAGCGCCTGGCAGCGTCGGACGAGTTCCAGGCCGGCGAGATCGTGCAGGTCTCGGTGCCCGGTCGTCGCGGCTCCACCGTCGTGACCGCCGACGACGGACTGCGGGCCGACACGACCACCGAGTCGCTGGCCGGTCTGCGGCCGGCGTTCGGAGCATCCGGAACGATCACGGCCGGCAACTCGTCGCAGATCACGGATGGCGCCGCCGCTCTCGTGCTGATGAGCGAGAGCACCGCCGCGTCGCGGGGCATCAGGGCCATCGCACGGGTGCTCGCGCACTCCTTCGTGGCCGGGCCCGACGTGTCGCTGCACGCACAGCCGTCGAACGCCATCGCCGCCGCCCTCGCGAAGACACCGCACGAGGCGGCAGCACTCAGCGCGATCGAGATCAACGAGGCCTTCGCGGCGGTGGCACTGCACTCCACCCGCGAACTCGGCGTCGACCCGGCCATCGTGAACGCGCACGGCGGGGCGATCGCGCTCGGGCACCCCGTGGGCGCGTCGGGAACGCGCATCGTGGGGACGCTGGCGCGGCAGCTCGCAGCCGCGGGCCCCGGGGCGCTGGGGGCCGCAGGCATCTGCGGCGGCGGCGGGCTGGGTGCGGCGGTGATCCTCGAGGCGATGTAGCGCGCGGCCGCGGAGTGCGCCGCCCGCGGCGCGCGGTCCGCAGAACGGGCGCGGGTGTCGGTGCCGGCACGAGTACGCGCCGGAGGACCCTTCGCGGCGCCGCCGCTAGGGACGCGAGATCGCGACGGATGGGGCGGCCGCTGCACGTCGGGCCAGGGCACGCACCGACCAGGCCACGGCCCAGCCGAGGCAGGCACCGGCCGTGTTGGTGATGACGTCGTTGATGTCGGCGGTGCGGCCCGCATCCGTCGCGTACTGGGTGATCTCGATGGCGAGGGTCGACCCGAGACCGATGAGGAGCGTGGGCGCGAAGCGCAGGCCCGCCGCCACGAGCAGCACGCCGAGCGGCACGAACACGAAGAGGTTGAGCACGGCGTCGACTGCCGAGCCCGGCCCGTCGAACAGGAGCGGTACGAGATTGAGGCGCACGCCGAGACCCGACCCGGGCCGCAGCGTCATGAACCCTACGGCGAGCGCCCACACCACCGCGAGGAGCGGTGCACCCAGGCGCGACGGGCGGTCGGTCGCCCCCGCCACCCCGGCGCGCACGAGCCCGGCCACCAGGAGCACCGAGAGGGTGGCGGCGAACAGGAGGTTGAGGGCGAAGCTCGACATGATCGCCCCAGCATCGCGCACCCACCAGCGCCCTTCCTGAGCGAGAGCTACGACGCGCCTGTGCGCGGGTGCGCGGGCGTGTGACGTCGTGTGACCCCGGCGGGCGGGGCGCACTCGGTGAGCGCCGTAGAATCGAGTGAGGCTCCCGGCTGAGGCGACTCCCGGCGGGCGCCGCGCCGCATCCCGAACGCACCACGAGTCAGCTCGGGCCACACGCGCCAACCCGAACGCACCACCTGCACACAGCACCCCGAACCACCGTTAGGACATCCCCATGCCCGCATTCGCGCGCCGAGCCCTGGCGGCGACCGCCGCGGCCGGCCTCCTCGTCACCCTGGCCGCCTGCAGCTCCGGAGGCGACGCCTCGAGCACCGGTGCGGCCGGCAGCGGCGGCGACACCGACGCGTCGATCATCGTGATCACGCCCACGCCGGTCGGCTCGAACAACTTCCTCCAGCTCGCCGTCGACGGCGCGAACGAGGCCGGCGAGAAGTACAACGCCAGCGTCGACGTCTACGAGAGCGAAGACCCGACGAGCATCCAGCAGAACATCGACGCCGCCGTGCGCGAGAAGCCGAGCGTGATCGTGGGTGTGAGCTTCAGCGTGCTCGACCAGATCACCGCCGCTGCGGCCGACTACCCCGACCAGCAGTTCCTGCTCATCGACACCTCGGCCGAGGAGCCCACCGAGAACCTCACCGCCGCCGTGTTCAAGGAGTACGAGGCCACCTACCTCACCGGCGTCGAGGCGGGTCTGCTCACTCAGTCCGGCGACATCGGCGTGGTCGCCTCGCTCGACACCCCGTTCCTGCACCGCTGGGTCGACCCCTTCTTCGAGGGCGCGAAGAGCGTGAAGCCCGATGTGAAGACCGCCGTGCAGTACGTCGGCGGCGACAACCCGTTCGGCGACCAGGCCCGCGCCAAGGCGCAGGCGCAGATCCTCGCCGACGGCGGAGCCGACTACGTGCAGGCGGCGGCCTCGGGCGGCAACCTCGGCGTCTTCGAGGCGGCGAGTGAGAACGGCTTCAAGGCCTTCGGCGTCGACACCAACCAGTGCCTCGACTCCCCCGGCAACGTCGTCGACAACGCGATCAAGCGCGTCGATGTCGCGGTCGTGAACTCGGTCGGCGACATCCTCGACGGCAAGTCCGGCGGCTTCACCGCCTACGGCCTCGCCGAGGGCGGCGTGGGCCTCACCGGTCTCGAAGACGGCGTCGCCGACTCCGAGTGCCTCATCGCCGACCACCCCGACGTGATCGAGAAGGTCGCCGCAGTGCGCGACCAGATCGTCTCCGGGGAGATCGTCGTCCAGGACCCGCTCACCGCGGGATGACCCCTTCCGCAGCATCGCAGATTCCGGCAGTTCCCGCAGTCGAACTGACCGGCATCGGCAAGAGGTTCGGCGCCGTCGTGGCCAACGACGGCGTCGATCTCGTGCTGCGCCGCGGCTCCGTGCACGCCGTGATGGGCGAGAACGGGGCCGGCAAGTCGACCCTCATGTCGATGCTGTTCGGCCTGCTGAAACCGGATGCGGGCGAGATCAGGGTCGACGGTTCACCCGTCTCCTTCGACGGCCCGCTCGACGCCATCGCCGCGGGTCTCGGCATGGTGCACCAGCACTTCAGGCTGTTCGACTCGATGACCGTCGCCGACAACGTGGTGTACGGGGCCGAGCCGCGCCGCCGCGGGCTCGTCGACCGCGCCGCGGCCCGCGCCCGCGTGCGCGAGCTGAGCGAGCGCTACGGCCTCGAGACCGATCCGGATGCTGTGGTCGGCACGCTCTCGGCCGGTGCCAGGCAGCGGGTCGAGATCCTGAAGGCGCTGCATCGCGACGCCCGCATCCTCATCCTCGACGAACCGACCGCGGTGCTCACACCGAGCGAGGTCGACTCGCTGTTCGCCGTCATCCGCCGCGCTGCCGATGCCGGGAGCACGGTCGTGCTGGTGACGCACAAGATCCAGGAGGTGCTCGCCATCTCCGACGAGGTCACCGTGCTGCGCGACGGCCGGGTGACCGGCCGGTTCGCCACCGCGGAGGTGACCAGCGCATCCCTCGTGCAGGCGATGACGGGGCGCGAGATCGACGAGGTGCAGAACCCCGGAACCGGGACGACCGGCGAGGCGGTGCTCGAGATCTCGGGCCTGAGCGTGGGAGGAGCGGGAGGCACCGGCACCGTGCGCAGCGTCGACGACGTGTCGCTCACCGTGCGTGCCGGCGAGATCGTCGGCATCGCGGGCGTCTCGGGCAACGGCCAGCACGAGCTCGTCGCCGCCGTGCTCGGCACGCTTCCCGCCGACGAGGGCACCGTGCTGCTCTCCGGCACCGATGTCGCCGGCCGCAGCGTGCGCGACCGCCGCGCCCTCGGCCTCGCCGTCATCCCCGAAGACCGTCGTGGCGAGGGCACCGCGGTCACCATGTCGCTCGCCGAGAACGTGACCCTCGGCCACCACCGCACCCCGCCGATCGGCGCGTCGAAGGGCTTCGGACGCGGCTGGATGTCGATCCGCGCCGAACGCGCCCGCGCCCGCCAGCTCATCGCCGACTACGACGTGCGCACCTCGGGCGAGCTCGCGACCGTCGGCTCGCTCTCGGGCGGCAACGCCCAGAAGGTGGTGATCGCCCGCGAGCTCTCGCACGGCGCACCGCTGCTCATCGCCGAGCAGCCCACGCAGGGTGTCGACGTGGGCGCGATCGAGTCGATCCACGGGCGGCTGCTCGACTACCGAGCCTCGGGCAAGGGTGTGCTGCTGGTGTCGCACGAGATCAGCGAGCTGCTCGCCCTCGCCGACCGCGTGCTGGTGATGTACTCGGGCCGCATCGTCGCCGAGTTCCCGCGCGCCGAGGCCACGGCCGCGCGCATCGGCGCCGCGATGGCGGGAGCCGCCGCGCACGACCATGCGGCGGTCGCGCAGGTGGCGGGCGATGACGCCGCGCACGAGCCCGGCGACGCGCACGGCCGCACGGAGGATGCGCACCCCGCCCGCCCGGTCCCCACACCCCACGACCCCGTGCAGACCGCCATCGACCGCGAAGACGAGGGCCCCCGCCCATGAGCACCACCACCCCTCCTGACGCACCGTCGACGCCGCCCGCGGCACCGGCCGGCGCGACGCCCGCTCCCCGGCCGGCTGCGCGCATCCTGAACACCGCCCTGCGTCACCCCGCGGTCGTGCCGATCGGCGCCGTCGTGGTGGCGCTGCTCATCGGCGCCGCCATCATGCTCGCGGCCGGCCTCGACCCGATCGTCGCGTACACCGCCGTGGTCTCCGGAGCGCTCGAGCCCGGCACCCTCGACTACACCTTCTCGGTGTGGGGCTTCATCTGCGGCATGGCCCTCGCCGCCGCCATCCCGCTGCGCATGGGCGAGTTCAACCTCGGCGGCAACGGGCAGCTCGTGCTCGGCGGCCTGACCGCAGCGCTCATCGCGGGCTACGCCCCGCTGCCCGGCCCCATCGTCATCCCGCTCGCCGTCATCGGCGCGGCCGTGGTCTCGGGCGCCTTCGGCGCGCTCTCGGCACCGCTCGCGACCCGGTTCGGCATCCCCATCATCATCTCGACCCTCCTGCTCTCCCCCGTCGCCGTGGCGATCGTGTCGTACCTCGTGCGGTTCCAGATCGGCGAGGCGGGCTCGGCGGTGGCCCAGACCCCGCGACTGCCCGAGGGCGCGCGCATGTGGGCGCTCGGCGACTTCTCGTACTCGAACGTGGGGCTCCTCGTCATCATCGCGATGATGATCGTGTTCTGGGTGGTCGACTCCCGCAGCGCTGTCGGCTACGAGCTGCGCGTCGTGGGCGCGAACCGCCGCTTCGGCGCCTACGGCGGGGTGCGAGTGGGCCGGCTCGCCCTCGGAGCGATGGCCGCGGCGGGCGCCGCCGCCGGTGTCGTGGGCGCCATCATCGTCATGTCGTCGCCCTACCGCCTCATCGACGGGGCCCTCATCTCACCCGGCTACACCTTCGCGGGCGTCGCGGCGGCCCTGCTCGCGGGCGGGCGCCCACTGCTCGTGCCGGTGACCGCCATCCTGTTCACCGTGCTGCAGGTCGGCGGCGCCGCCATGGAGCGCTCGGCCGACGTGCCCCGCCAGCTCTCCGACGTGCTGCAGGGCGTCGTCATCGTCGTCTTGGCGCTCCGGGTCGTGCTCGACCAGCGACGCAGCGAGAGGAGCTCGGCCTGATGCAGCTGTTCGAGCTGAGCTTCGTGGCGGCGGTGCTGCTGGCCGCCACGCCCATCCTCTACGCCGCCCTCGCGGGCGCCCTCTCGGCCCAGGCCGGGGTGTTCAACATAGCCCTCGAAGGCCAGATGCTCTGGGGAGCGTTCGCAGCCGTGGCGGGCAGCTACTACACCGGCAGCGCCTGGGGCGGAGTACTCGTCGCCCTGCTCAGCACGGCGCTGTTCGCCGTCATCCTCGCGGTGGGCTCGGCCCGCTGGAAGGCCGACCCCATCATCATCGCCATCGGCACGAACCTGCTGGCGCTCGGACTCACGGGCTTCCTCATGCGCGTGCTCTTCGACGTGTCGGGGTCGTTCTCCCCGCGCGGGCTGCAGGGGCTGCCGAAGATGGCATTCCTCGCCGACGTTCCCGTCATCGGCCCGATCTTCGCCGGCCAGACCGTGCTGGTGCCGCTCGCCTTCGTCGTGATCGTCGCCGCCGGGCTCTGGCTGAAGCGCACCCCGGCGGGGCTTCGTCTGCGAGGCGTGGGCGAGCATCCGGATGCGGCGACCGCGCTGGGCGTGAACGTCGCGTCGTACCAGACCTGGACCACCATCGTCGGCGGCGCCCTCTGCGGCGTCGCGGGCGCGCAGCTCGCGCTCGGAAACGTGACCGTGTTCACCGAGAACATGACGGCGGGGCGCGGCTGGATCGCCGTGGCCGCCGTGATGCTCGTGGCCGGGCGCCCGTTCTGGCTGCCCGTGGCCTGCCTCGGGTTCGGTGCCGCCGAGGCGCTCGGGTTCCGGCTGCAGGGCATCGGCGCGCCTCAGCAGCTCACCGACGCCGCCCCCTACGCCATCACGCTGGTGGTGCTGGTGCTCACCCGCATCGGCTTCGCCCGCCGCAACCGCTCCCGCACCCTGATCGACTCGTGAGGACCACCCGATGACCGACTCCGCATCCGCTGCTTCCGCTTCCGCCGCTTCGCCGGCCGGCGCATCCGCCCCCGCCGACGGCGTCAGGCACATCGTGCTCGACACCGACACCGGCATCGACGACGCGCTTGCGCTGCTGTACCTGGCCGGTCGCGACGACGCCGAGATCTCGGCGATCACCTCGGTGTACGGCAACACCCCCGTCGAGGCGGCGCTCACGAACATCGCGCGCGTGCTGAAGGTGGCGGGGCTCGACGACACCCTGGTCGCACGCGGCGCCGCGGGGCCGATCGACGGCGAGCCGCGCATCGCCTCGCACGTGCACGGCGTCGACGGCCTGGGCGACCTGTGGAGCGAGCCGATCGCGCCGAAGAACCTGTCGCCGCTGTCGTCGGCGGAGCTGCTCGTCGAGCTCGGCCGCTCGCGGCCCGGATACTACGACCTGCTGCCGATCGGCCCGCTCACGAACCTGGGGCTGGCGCTCGAGATCGAGCCCGAGCTGCTGACGCTCTACCGTTCGGTCGTCATAATGGGGGGCTCGGGTCCCTTCCCGCCGCTCGGCACGGTGCAGATGGTGGATGCGAACATCCACAACGACGCGGAAGCATCGGCCCGGGTGTTCGCCGCGCCCCGCAACCAGCTCGTGATGGTGGGCGTGAACGTCACCGCGGGAACGATCGTGGACGAGCAGGCCGTGCAGGCGCTGCACCGTGCCGGCACCGAGTGGGGCACCTTCTCGGCGCAGGTGCTCGAGGCGTACATGGACTTCTACCAGTACTCCTGGGGCCGCCGCGTCTCGCCCGCCCACGACGGACTCGCCGCCGCGCTGCTCGTGCAGCCCGAGTGGATCACCTCGTCGGTGGCCGGCCCCGTCAACATCACCTCCGACGGATTCTTCACCCGCGCGCACCTCATGCAGACCGCGAACGGGCTCCCGGTGTCGTGGCCCTCCGAGCCCGCACCCGACACGCTCGTCGTGCTCGACGTCGACCGCGAGGCGTTCCTCACCGACTTCGTGCGGGTGCTCTCGGGGCGCTGACGCGCGCGCGGCGGGGTCGCTGCCGCTTCCGCGCGGGGCGCGCTGGTCGCGCAAAGTGCTGCTTCGGCGCGCTGAGAGGGCACTTTGCGCTACCAACGCCAGTGGCAGGATGCTCGCGAGGGTGGGCCAGAGCACTCGCGAGGGCGGGGGACCCGGGTTGGTCGCACAGAGTGCTGCTCTGACGCGCCGGGCGAGCACTTTGCGCGACCAACGCGAGGGTCGGGATGCTCGCGAGGGTGGGCCCGAACGCTCACAAGGGCGAGTGACCTGAGTTGGTCGCACAAAGTGCTGCTCTGACGCGCTGAGGGAGCATTTTGCTCTACCAACGCCAGTGGCGGGATGCTCGCGAGGGTGGGCCCGAACGCTCGCAAGGGCGGGCGACCTGAGTTGGTCGCACAGAGTGCTGCTGTGACGCGCTCAGAGAGCAGATCGCGCGACCAGCGTGGGGCGGGTACACGCTGGGGCGGGTGGATGCCCGCGAGGGTTGGCCCGGGTGCTCGCGAGGGGGGCGGGTGGATGCTCGCGACGGCGGGTGGATGCTCGCGCTGGTCGCGCATAGTGCTGCTTCGGCGCGGGGAGGGAGCACTTTGCGCTACCAACGCGACGGGTGGGCGGGCGCGGGGCGCGCATCCGGGGCGTGGTGGGGGCTTCAGGCTGGGTTCAGCGGGGGCAGGGGATCGTGGGGGACACCGAGACGATCCACCAGGAGGACCAGATGCGCAAGAAGACCATGATCATCGGCGGAGCTGCCGCGGCGGCCGTGCTGCTGCTCGGCGGGACGGGCGTGGCCTACGCCGCGACCGACGGGTTCGAGTTCGATGGGAGCGACGACCGGGCGGGCGGGCCGGGGGCTGTCAAGACCGTCGACCCCTCAGAGGTGCTCACCGGCGCCGACCTCGACCGGGCGAGCGAGGTCGCGCTGGCCGAGATCGACGGCGGCTCCGTCGTGACGGCCGAGCGCGACGACGACGGGTTCGAGCTCGAGCTGCGCGCCGACGACGGGCGGTACTGGGAGGTCGATCTCGACGCGGCGTTCGCCGTGGTGAAGGTCGAGCTCGACGACGACGTCGTCACGCCCGCGCCCGCTCCCACCCCCGCCTCGACCACCGCTCCCTGAGGGGCAGCGAGGGGCGGGCCGCACGGGCGGTCCCGCCCCCGCGCCGGTAGCGTGAGAGCGGCGGCAGGGAGGGAGACCGGATGCGCATCCTCGTGATCGACGACGAGCTCAACCTGCTCCGAGCCGTCGAATCGGGACTGGAGGCCGAGGGCTTCGCGGTCGACACCGCGACCAACGGCACCGACGGGCTCTGGCTCGCGCGCGAGAACTCCTACGCCGCGATCGTGCTCGACATCATGCTCCCCGGGCAGAGCGGCTTCCGCGTCTGCGAGGAACTGCGGCGCGCCGGGGACTGGACCCCCGTCATCATGCTCACCGCCAAGGACGGCGACCTCGACCAGGTCGAAGCGCTCGACACCGGTGCCGACGACTACCTCACCAAGCCGTTCTCGTTCCAGGTGCTGCTGGCGCGGCTGCGCGCCCTCATCAGGCGCGGCGCGACGGAGCGGCCCGTCGTACTCACTGCGGGCGACCTGTCGGTCGACCCCGCGACGAAGCGCGTCGAGCGCGCGGGCACCACCATCGAGCTCACGACGCGCGAGTTCAGCGTGCTCGAGTTCCTCGTGTCGCGGGCGGGCCAGGTGGTGTCGAAGGCCGAGGTTCTCGGGGCCGTCTGGGACTTCGACTTCGACGGAGACCCCAACATCGTCGAGGTCTACGTGCGCCACCTGCGCAACAAGATCGACCGGCCGTTCGGGCGCAGCTCCATCGAGACCCTGCGCGGCTCGGGCTACCGACTGCAGGCCGATGGCTGAGCCGCGCCCACCGCGCGCGCCGCGCGAGCCGCACCCGCCGCGCCCGAACCGCCCGCGCCGGCCCGCGACCCTCCGCGGCCGCATCACCCTCATCACCACCCTCGTCATGGCCGCGGTGGTCGCCGTCGGCGGGGCGGGCTTCGCCGTGCTGCTGTCGCTGAGCCTCCACCAGCAGGCCGTGCAGGCCTCCGAGATCGAGCTCGACCGCGTCGAGGCCCTGCTCGAGCGCGACGGTCCGTCGGCCCTGACCGAGAGCGACGGATGGGCGCAGCTCCTCAGCGACGGCACGGTCGTCGCCGCGAGCGACGAGCTCGACGACGCGGGCCCCCTCGTCGAGACCCCGCCCAGCGCCGGCGACGGCGACGAAGGCACCCGCACCCTCGACCCCGACGACCTCCTCGGCCGCACCGTGCCGGTGCCGGGCGACGACGACACCCTCGTCATCGCCGCCGCCACCACCGACGACGGCCTCCTCGTGGTCGGTGTCGACGACGGCGTGCGCGCCGACGCGGTGGCCACCACCGTCGTGCTGCTCGCTGTCGCCGGCCCACTCCTGGTCGCCCTGGTGGCGCTCATCACCTTCGTGTCGGTCGGCCGCGCGCTGCGGCCGGTCGACCGCATCCGTGCCGCCACCGACGGCATCACCGCCGACGACCTCGGCCGCCGGGTCGAGGTGCCGGAGGGCTCCGACGAGATCGCCCGCCTCGCCACGACCATGAACCGGATGCTCGCGCGGCTCGACGACGCCCAGTCACGCCAGCGACGGTTCGTCTCCGACGCCTCGCACGAGCTGCGCTCGCCGCTCAGCGCCCTGCGTCAGACCGCCGAGGTGGCACGCGACTACCCGGGCACCCTTCAGCCCGAGCAACTGGCCGCGACCGTCGCCGAGGAGTCGGAGCGCATGGCCGCGCTCGTCGACGGGTTACTGCTGCTCACCCGAGCCGACGAGGGGGCGCTGCGATTCGATGCGCACGAGGTCGACCTCGACGACCTCGTGCTTGCCGAGGCGGCGCGCCTGCGCGCGAGCCACCCCGCGCTGCGCATCGACACCTCGGGCGTCGGAGCAGCGCGGGTGCGCGGCGACTCCGCGATGCTCGGCCGGATGCTGCGCAACCTCGGCGACAACGCGGCCCGCCACGCCCGCAGTACGGTGTCGCTGAGGTGCGGGATTGTCGACGGTCGAGCCGAGCTGAGGGTCGGCGACGACGGCTCCGGCATCCCCGTCGCCGAGCGCGAGCGCGTGTTCGAGCGGTTCGTGAGGCTCGACGAGTCGCGCTCGCGCGACAGCGGAGGGTCGGGGCTCGGCCTCGCCATCGTCGCGTCGATCGTCGCAGCCCACGGCGGCACGGTCGCGATCGCCGATGACCTTGCGGCGGAACCCGACGGCCCGGTCGCGCCGGCGGGCACGGTCTTCACCGTGATGCTGCCCGCTGAGGGATGACGCGACCTACGATGGGCGCATGGACGACCCCACCGAAGACCAGCTCGAGGCCTCCCCGAAACTGGAGAAGCGCACCGTCGGCGACGAGCTCCGCTACTACGTGAAGAACATCGAGGAGCACTGGCCGGCTGTGGTGGAGCAGCATCCGGATGCCGCCGGGCACGAGGCGTGGTGGACGAAGGACGGGAAGTTCCATGCCACCCATGAGCAGCTGCGTCGCGACGCGATGGTGGGCGCGATCGTCTGAGCACCCTGGGCGGCCTGGGCGGCCGGGCCGCTCGCCTCACTCGACCCGCAGCACCGACAGCGCGTAGATGGTCGGGGCGCCTTCGTGCACGAGGGTGGTGACGAGCCCCTGCTCGGGGATGGTCGCGTCGAAGGCGATGGTGGCGTTGCTGCACACCGTCCCCTCCCCTGCCGACGCGCCGTCGAGCGTCGTCACGGTCGCGGTGATCGTGCCCTCGCCGCGGCAGGCGAGCTGGAGCTGGTAGTCACCCGACTCAAGGGTGGTGTTCGTGGAGGTGAGCTGCTGGGCGGAGTGCTCGCTCATCCAGCCCGACGAGGTGTTCTGGTGCCCGGGCGACCCCGGTGCCGGCACCGCTTCGCGCGCCCAGTCGGCTATCTCGTCGGCGGGCAGCGGCAACTGCGCCTCCTCGGCGTCGACCAGCGGATCGCGCGTCGGCGTGGGGGTGGTGCTCGGGGCGGCCTCCGCCGACGGGGTGCTCGCGGATGGGGTGGCGCTGTCGTCGCCGACGTCGGGCGCCACGCACGCGCTCAGCGCCCCCGCCGTCAGCAGCACCGCGGCCAGCGACCCTGCGGTGCGGAATGAGGTGGTGCTCGTCGTCGAGTTCATGGCGCCACGCTAATCGACGAACGTTGAGGCGGCATCCGAGCGGATGCGCCCCGTCGGTGCTATGTTCGCCACCCGCTGGTGGCCAGAAACGCCGAGCCCGTCGTCGACACGGCGATCGATTCCGAATCGGGCGAGACGAACACCGCCTCGCCCGGCGCGAGGTGGCATGACCCCGCTCCGTCCGCCACGGAGGTCGTGCCCTCCACCCCCAGCACGATCGCCGCCTCGGGCAGCGCGACGCGCGCGCTGCCCGGCCCGATCCTGAGCAGCCGGAAGTCGTCGAGCGGCACTTCGTATTCGCTGACCGCGTCGCCGCGCGGAACCGCCGGAACGAAGGGCACAGGCATCTCCGAGAAGTCGAGCACGGCGAGCAGCTCCGGCACGTCGACGGGTTTCGTCGTGAGTCCTCCACGCAGCACGTTGTCGCTCGCCGCCATGATCTCGACGCCGAGACCGTCCACATAGGCGTGGATGTTGCCGGCCGGCAGGTACAGCGCCTCTCCCGGCTGCAGCCTCACCACGTTGAGCAGCACCGCGACGGCGATGCCGGGGTCTGCCGGATAGTGCAGCTGCAGCTCGGCGATCAACCGCGTCTCCGCGAGCCATTCGTCGTCGTCGAGAGCAGCCGCGGCCTCGACCAGCGCTCGCACGAGCGGCCCCGCGTCGCCGAGCAGCACGGAGCCCACCACCGTTTCGAGGCCCTTCGACGCCAACAGCTCGCGCTGATCGCCGATGAGGCGGGCACCCGCCTCCGCCCCCGACTCCGCCGCGGCGAGCTGGAGACGCTGCAGCAGTTCGAGCGTGCGTGCAACCGGCCGGAACCCGCACATCGCTGTGAAGCCGGGGCGCAGCGCCACCATGAGCTCCGGCTTGTGCCATTCGTCGCGGTAGTTCCGCTGCGGTGAGTCGCGGGGAACCCCTCTGGCCTCCTCGTCGGCGAAACCGGCCCGCGCGCGCTCGAGCGTGGGGTGCGCCTGGATGGAGAGCGGCTTCTCCGCCGCGAGCAGCTTGAGCAGGAAGGGCAGCCGGGTGCGGCCGCCGCCGAGCGCGCGCTGCGGGTCGCCTGCGACCCAATCGTTCAGGGTGTCGGGGACGCCGGCGACCCGCTCGATGAAGGTGGTGGTGCTGTCGGGGTGCGCGCCCAGCCAGAGTTCGGCCTGCGGTTCCCCGGTCGGCTCCTGGCCGAACAGGGCCGGTAGGGCGGTGCGGGAGCCCCAGTGGTAGTTCTTGGGCACGGCGGAGACACGGAGGAGCATGAAGACGATCCCGTCGTCAGGCCGGCTGCGCCGGCAGTGAAGGAGAGGAAAAAGCGGCGCACCGTCAGCGACGGCGGATGACGTTGAACGCGATCTCGCTGCTGCGGTGGTAGTCGAGCGCGTAGAGCACCCGCTTGCCCTCGCGGGTGAGGCAGGTCTCCTCGACGAGGAGCCAGGGGTCGTACCGCTCGAGATCGTGCTTCGCCGCGTACTCGGCGGGCAGGTTCGCCGCGCTGATGCGGGCGATCGACGATCCGATGCTGTGCCCGTGGCCTTCGAGCGCGCTCGTGATGGAGATGCCCCAGTCGCGATAGGCGAGCGGGCCGGGCAGGCTGTCGCGGCGGATGACGTTGATGCTGAACACCATCGGCTCATCGTTCCCGAGACGCAGCCTGACCAGCCTGATGACGGGAGCGCCCGGTTGCAGACCGAGCTGCTCGGCGATGTGCTCGTCGGCGACGTCTTCCGACACGCTCAGAACGACGTTCGTGACTGCGTAGCCGAGACCCTCCAGCATCTCGGTGATGCTCTCGTAGATGGTCACGGGGCGCTCGATGCTCATCGCGCCGAGCGCCGAGAGAAACCGGCCACGGCCCTGGATGGCGTTCACCAGCCCGTCTTGCTCGAGCAGCTTCAACGCCTCCCGCACGGTCGACCTCGAGGCGCCGAAGCGCTCGGCGAGCTCGGGTTCGGTGGGCAGCTGATCGCCGGGGGTCAGCTCCTCGTCGGCGATCAGCTCGAGCAGATCGTCCTTCAGCTTGTGGGCAAGGGGCGCCCGCTTCGCCTCCACGTTCTTCGCAGCGTTCACGGCAGCCCTCCTCCGCGGCGCCGACAGCGCCCGTGGAGACCCAGTGTAGGGGTCATTCGTCTGACAACCATGTGAAATGTCCTACCTTTTGTCGGCCGTCTCGCCGAGACCGCACCAGTCGACGGCGGCCCGGGCGATCATCCGTGCCGCCAACGCGATGTTCCCCAAGGCGACCCGCTCGTCGGCCGCGTGCGCCACCCGCACGTCGCCGGGGCCGCAGACGAGCGCCGGAATACCGAACGCCTCGTAGAAGTTCGCATCGGACTGGGCGGCGGCGGTGACGGGTGCGCCGAGCGGAGGAACTGCGGCGTCGACCGAGGCGAGATCGGCACGGCTCGCCATGACCGACCGTGCGAAGTCTCCCTCGGGGTCGGTGAACGCGGGCGGCCAGGAGTCGATCCAGGTGAACTCCACCGGGTGGTCGCGGAGCCAGGGGTCCAGCCGCGAGGCGAGGTCGATGTGCTCTTCGACCTCCGCCGCTATCTCGTCGGAGGTGTAGCCGGGCGGGAACGACAGCAGGTAGTCGATGCGCGCCCGGTCGGGGAAGTAGGGAGCGGCCTCGACTCCGATGTCGGCTCTCAGCACCCCGGGATGGATGATGAAGGCACCGGCGGGAAAGCTCGGGTGCGTCTTGGTGAAGGCCCACTGCTCTTCGAGCTGCCGCATCGCGCTGTAGACGTAGACGACCTTGTCGATCGCGTTCACGCCGATCTCGTCGCCCGGCCCGCCGGCACGGATCGCCAGGTTGCGCGATGCCCAGTGCGTCGACTTGCCGCGGACCGTCACGGAGAACAGGTGGTTGCCCGCGGCGGCGTTCGCGACCCTGAGCAGGTCGGGGGCCGTGGAGGTGGGCTCGGGAACGATGACACCGTCGACGATGTGGCCGGCCTCGAGAATCGCCGTGGTGCCGATCTCGTGGCTCATCGTCTCCTCACCCACGACGGAGTGGATGTGCAGATCGCCGGCGAGGGTCACCCCCGCGCGCTGCAGCGCCTTCGCCGCGAGCCACATCGCCGCATGGCCCGCCTTCATGTCGGTGGCGCCGAGGCCGTACAGCCAGCCGTCTTCGATCACCGCGGTCCACGGATCGTCGAACCGGCCGGCCTGGGGCGCGACGGTGTCGATGTGGCCGTTCAGCCCGAGGGAACGCCCACCCCCTGAGCCGGTCAGCACGGCGACCAGGTTGGGGCGGCCCTCGGCGATCTCGACCCACTCGATGCCGAAGCCGAGCGGCCGGAGGGCTTCGGCGAGCAGCTCGTTGGCGCGCTTCTCGCCGCCGGCGTAGAGACTCCCGTCGACACCCGGTTGCAGCGGGTTGACACTGCGCACCGCGACGAGCCGGGTGAGGAGCTCGGTGGCCTCGTCGGCGAACTCGTCGACGGCGGCGTCGACCGCGGCGTAGGCCTCGGCGGCGGCCTGCTCGGTCATCGGGTCTCCTCGGGGGTCGGGGTCGGGGTAGGGGTCGGGGTCGGCGCAGTCGCTTCCGCCGGGTGCGGCCAGCCTGCGGGATGCGTGCACGCCTCGGCAGCGTGCGCCGCCCCGGCGGCGAGAGCGTCGCCCACGTCGCCTCCGCCGACCCGCAGCGCGATGAAGCCGGCGATGAAGCTGTCACCTGCACCGGTGGTGTCGACGACAGTCGTGGGCATGGCCCGTTGCAGCCAGGTCGCTTCGCCGTCGAACGCCAGTGCCCCCTCGGCGCCGCGCGTGACGACGACCAGCGGCACGCCCTCGGCCACCGTGGCCGCGGCGATCGCCGCAGCATCCGTTCCCTCGCCCGCCGAGAGGAAGGCGACGTCGAGGTGGTCGAGGCCGGAGGACACCGCGCAGTCCTGACTCACCCGGCCCTTGCCGCGCCGGGCGAGTTCGGCACGCAGCTCACTCGCCCGCGGAAGCATGCCGAGGTGCACCCAGGCCGCCGACGCGATGGCCTCGAGCGCCGCCTCGTCGGGGAAGTAGTCGGCGGTGACCCCGAAGTCCTCGCGTTCGAAGACGCGGTCGCCACCCGGGAGGAGGCGGATGACGGTGACGGCGGTCTCGCCCGGCAGCACCGCGAGGTCGTCGGCCGGGATGCCGTTGACGGCGAGTCCGCGCTCGATGATGCGCGCATCCGGGTCGTCGGCGACCGCACCGAAGTAGCGCACCGGCACACCGAGACGGGCGAGCTGCACGGCGACGTTGAACGCGTTGCCGCCCGAGTACTCGACCGTGGAGTCGGCTAGGTAGCGATCGACGGTGTTGTCACCGACGACGGCGACCCAGGGCGTGCTCGTCGAGGCCGTCATGCCGCCTGCGCTCCCGTCATGATGGCGACCGCCTCGGTCATCGAGTGCGACTCGGGCGTGATGGTGGCTGCGCACTTGCCGAGACGCTGGATGTGGATGCGGTCGGCGACCTGGAACACCTGCGGCATGTTGTGGCTGATGATGATCACCGGGATGCCACGCTCACGCAGCGCCTCGACCAGCCCGAGCACCTGGTTCGACTCGCGCACGCCCAGGGCGGCGGTGGGCTCGTCGAGCACGACGACCTTCGAACCGAACGCCGCGGCCCGTGCCACTGCTACGGCCTGACGCTGGCCGCCGGAGAGGTTCTCCACCGGCACGGTCACGTCTTGCAGGGTCGAAATGCCGAGCTCGGCCAGTTCGCGCTTGGCCTTCTCGCGCATCCCCTTCGTGTCGAGCACGCGGAAGAGCGAGCCGAGAACGCCGGGCTTGCGCTCCTCGCGGCCGAGGAAGAGGTTCGACGCCACGTCGAGCGCCGGCGAGACGGCGAGGTTCTGGTACACGGTCTCGATGCCGGCGAGCCTGGCGTCTTGCGGTCGCCTGAAGCTCACCGGGCTGCCGTCGAGCAGCAGTTCACCGGTGTCGGGCACCTCGGCACCGGTGAGGCACTTCACGAGGGTCGACTTGCCCGCGCCGTTGTCGCCGATGATGGCGAGCACTTCGCCGGGGTAGAGCCTCAGGCCCACCCCGTCGAGGCCCACGACTCGGCCGTAGGTCTTCACGAGCCCGCGCGCTTCGAGGATCGGGGTGAGGGTCGGTGATGATGTCGGGGTCATGAGCGGGCCTTCCTGATCCACTGGTCGACGGCCACGGCCACGATGATGAGCACCCCGACCGCGAGGGTCTGGTAGAGCACGTCGAGACCGGCGAGGGCGAGACCGTTCCTGAAGACTCCCACGATGAGGGCGCCGAGGAGCGTTCCCCAGATGGCGCCGCGCCCGCCGAAGAGGCTCGTGCCGCCGATGACGACGGCGGTGATCGAGTCGAGGTTGAGGTCGATGCCCGAGTTGGGGCTCGCCGCGTTGGTGCGGCCGATCTGGATCCACGCCGTGATGGCGATGATGACGCCGGCGGTGAGGTACACCGACAGCAGCACCCGGTCGACCCGGATGCCGGCGAGTCTCGCCGCCTCCTTGTCGTCGCCCACGGCGTAGACGTGCTTTCCCCAGGCGGTGCGGTTGAGCACGAAGGCCATCACCACGTAGAGCGCCAGCATGATGACGACGCCGACCGTGAGGCTGATGCCGGCGACCCCGAAGCTCGCACCGGTGACGGTGAGGAGCGCGGGCAGGTCGGAACCGCGCACCGTTCCGCCGCCGGTGTAGAGCAGCGTCACAGCGGTGAAGATGCTGAGCGTGCCGAGGGTCACGATGAACGGTGGGAGCCGCAGCCGGGTGACGAGCAGGCCGTTCAGGCCTCCGGCTGCGAGGCCGACCACCATGCCGAGCAGGAGGCAGAGGAACGTGGGGAGCCCGGTGGTCGCCGCGGTCTGCGCCATGACCATCGCCGAGAGGATCATCACGGCACCCACCGACAGGTCGATGCCCGCGGTGAGGATGATGAGGGTCTGGGCGATCGCCAGGGTGCCCACGACGGCGACCTGCTGGGTGATCAGCGAGAGGTTCTCGGGCCTCAGGAAGCGGTCGTTGAGCAGGCCGAAGACGATGACGGCGATGACCAGCACGAAGGCGGGACTGATGGCGGGGTGGCGATGGAGCAGGCTCCGGATGCGGGTGGCGGGCGTCGTGCGGTCGAGGAACTCCTCGGCCAGATCGACTGACCCGGTGGGGCGTGCGGTGTCGGTCACGATGGTCTCCTGGTTGGGGACGGGAGGGAGGGGCGGCCCCGCGGCGGACCGCCCCGAGCGGCGCACTCCTCGGTGAGTGCGCCGCGGTGGGTCAGAAGCAGACCTCGAGCCCTTCCTGCACGTCGATGCTCGGCACGCCGGGCATCGGGTCGTTGGTGATGAGCTGAACTCCCGTGTTGAAGAAGTCCTCTCCGTCTTCGGGCTGGGGAGCCGTTCCCGTCGTCACCAGATCGTAGATCGCCTGCACGCCGAGCTCCGCCATCTTGAGCGGGTACTGTTGCGCGGTCGCCTGCAGGATGCCGTCTTCGACGTACTGGGCGCCGTCGCACGAGCCGTCGATCGAGACCGTGATGAGGCCCTCGGTCTTGCCGGCCGCTTCGAGCGCCTGGTACCCGCCGTAGGAGGCCGGCTCGTTGATGCCGTAGATGACGTTGATGTCGGGGTTCTTGCTGAGCAGGGTCTCCGCAGCGGTGCGGCCACCCTCCTCGGTTCCCTGCGTGGCGAGGTTGCCCACGATCGTGTACGTCCCGCCCTTGCCGCCGGTGTAGCTGCCGGTGGGGGCTTCGTCGCCGTTCACCGTCGGGTCGGCGACGTCGATGCCCATGCCGTCGAGGAAGCCCTGATCGCGGTCGTAGTCGACGGTGAGCACCTTGTCGTCGAAGAGGTCGAGCAGCGCGATGACGGCATCGCCGCCGCCGAGTTTCTCGGCGGTCCACTGGCCCACCAGCTGACCGGCGAGGAAGTTGTCGGTTGCGAAGGTGATGTCGACGGAGTCGGCGGGATCGGGAACGGTGTCGAGCGCGATGACGTAGAGCCCTGCATCCCGTGCCTTCTGGATGGCGTCGAAGACGCTGGGGCCGTTGGGGGTGATGAGGATGCCCTGGTCGCCCCGGGAGATGGCGTTCTCGATGGCCTGGATCTGGGTGTCTTCGTCGCCGTCGACCTTGCCGGCGGCGACCGTGAGCTCGACGCCCAGCTCGTCGGCTGCCGCTTCTGCACCGTCGGCCATCTCCTGGAAGAACGAGGTGCCCTGGGTCTTGATGATGAGGGTGACCGCGACGTCGTCTCCGTCGGCGGCGGCGGTCGAACCCGTGGTCGCGGTGCCCGACGAGCATCCCGCAAGGGCGAACAGAGCGAGCCCGGCGGTGGCCGCGGTGGCCAGGCGGAGGGACGTCGCTCGACGGGAGGGGGTCTTGGTGATCATGTGGGTTCCTAACCCGGCGGCCTCAGCCGCTCGATGGTGATGGGGACGGATGGTGTGGAGATGTGGAGGTGCATTCTGGGGTTCTGATGGAGCGTGCCGCGCGATGGTTCGGGTTCGAGCGGGGCGGGGGCGCGACCGCCCCGCCCCGCCGTGGCATCAGTAGTCGAGGCGACGGTAGTAGCGGCGCGTCGTGAGGGGGTGGTCGCGCGCGATCTCGAGGTGCGCGCTGTACCGCTCGAGCACCGTCGCGAGAACGACGTGAGAGATCAGACCGCGCACGCGGCTGCTCACCCCGGGCAGCTCGAACTCGGCCGAGTCGATGACCGTGAGGCTGTCGGTGACCGTGGGTGCGAACGACTCCACGCGGTCGGCGAGCGGACGACTGGCGTCTTCGCCCTTCAGCAGGAACACGCTGACACCCTTCTCGACGAGCTCGAGCGTGCCGTGGAAGAAGTCGGAGGCGTGCACCGGGCGAGTGCGCACCCACTGCATCTCCTCGAGGATGCAGGTGGCGAAGTACCAGGCCTCGGTCCAGGCCTCGCCGGCGCCGGTGAAGATGTGGTAGCCGACATCCTTCGTCGATTCGGCGAGCCGGGCGGCACGGTCTTCGAACGACCGCTTCGTCTCGACCAGCAGGGCGGGGAGCAGATCGAGTTCTGCGAGCGTCTGCTCGTACTCGACGAAGTCACCACGGCGGCGGATGATCGACAGAGCGAGAACGAGCGACTGCAGGTAGAACGACTCGGACGAGGTGTCGTCGGCGGCGAAGTTCACGAAGGTGTGATCGGCGGCTCGGGCCACCGGGGTGTCGTCGTGACCGACCAGGGCGATCGTGACGGCACCCTGCGCCTTGGCGAACTCCACGACCTCGACCGCCTCCTTCGTAGTGCCCGAGAGCGAGGGCACCACGACGATCGAGCCGGCACCGAGGTTCGAGGAGCCGACCGCCATGATCTCGGCGGCGTTCTCGAGGTAGGCGGGGAAGTCTGCGTTGCGGTTGATGAGTTGGGCGGCGGGCTGCATGAGCACACCGGCGCCACCCGCTCCCAGGAAGAAGACGTTCTTCGCGCCGCCGTCGAGCAGTTCGCCGACGAGGGTGTCGAGCGGGCCGGCGAGCGCGAGGGCACCGGACTGGATCCGGATGAAGCGGGCTTCGTCGAAATTGAGCATGTAGGAGCTTTCCGATTTCTATTGTCTGATGACTGAGATTGTCATTGGGCATAAGTATGTAGTCATCCGTTTTCTACTGTCAATCAGCAGTTGGCGGATTTAATGTGTTCGACATCTGATCAGGATCACCGTTCGCTCGCACATTTCTCTGTCAAGGGGCTGGCGCGAGTGCGCAAAAGGAGTTGGGTTGTCTACCGGAAAGCTCAAGAGAGGCGGATGCGTGCGGAGCAAGTCAGCACCCATCGGAAACGGCGGGGTCTTGATCGAACCCTTCTCCAGCCGGGCCGAGGTGGAGTTGCTCGACGGCCTGTTCGCCAGAGCCGCCGAGGCGTCCGGCGATCGTGCTCGGGAGATGTCGCTCGCGCAGGAGATCGGCACGGGGGCGGGCGATCGGAGTGCTGGCCTCTCGTTCGGCGTGCTCGCTACCCTCGCCGCCGTCGACGTGACCCTGGCGCGCGTCGTCGAGCCCCACCTCGACGCCGTGGGAATTCTCGCCGAGTGCCCCGAGCGGGTCGACCTCGACTCGATCGGCGCCGGCGGCTCCAGCACCTGGGGGGTATTTGCGGCCGAGACCTCCGGGCTGCGCCTCGACGCGCGAGAGGCTGCGGACGGCGGGTGGGTTCTCACCGGTACGAAACCCTGGTGCTCGCTCGCCGACGAGCTGAGCCACGCCCTCGTCACCGCACACACCGCGGCGGGTCGGCGGCTGTTCGCGGTCGCGCTGCAGCAGCCCGGTGTGATCTCGCATCCTGAGCTATGGGCTGCTCGGGGGCTTCCCGCCGTGCCGAGCGGGCCGGTCGACTTCACCGAGGTGCCGGCCGTGGTGGTGGGGGCGGCCGGCTGGTACCTCGACCGGCCCGGGTTCGAGCGGGGCGGGGTGGGCGTTGCCGCCTGCTGGTTCGGCGGGGCTCTCGGTCTCGTCCGCCGCGCCCGCGCCGCCGTGCGCCTGCGCCCCGACGACGACATCGCCGCGATGCACCTCGGGCGCATGGGGGCGGCGCTCCTCGCCGCGCGCTCCGTGCTTGCAGACGCCGCGCGCTCATTCGACGAAGACGAGCGGGAAGACTCGGACGAGGGCCGGCGTGGCGGAGGGGGCGACGACTCGCACGACGACGGGCCCGCTGCCGGCGCCGCGCCGGCCCCTCGAAGCGAGGCCGCCCTGCTCGCCCAGCTCACCCGCAGCGTGGTGCGGCGCGAGTGCGAGCTGGTGCTGCGCGAGTGCGCGCACCTGCTCGGCCCCGCCCCCTACGCCACCGAGCCCGAGGTCGCCGCGCGAGCCGCCGACCTCGGGCTCTACCTGCAGCAAGACCACGCCGAGCGCGACGAAGCACGCGCAGGGCGGATGCTCGCCACGGCCGAGGAGGCACGACGATGACGTTCTCGCACCGCGACACCGGAACGCCGGAACGCCTCTGGCGCGACGCCCTCGCCGACCACGGCCCCGCTCCCCTCGCCTTCGAGCAGAGCTTCCTCGCAGACGCCGACCACCTCCTCGTGGTCGCCGCCCACCCCGACGACGAGACCCTGGGCGCCTCGGGCGCGCTCGCGCTGGCCTCGGCAGCCGGGGTGTCGACCACGGTGCTGGTGGCCACCTCGGGCGAGGCCTCGCATCCGGCCTCCCCCACCTACGCCGCCGAGGAGCTCGGGCACCTGCGCGAGGACGAGACCGCCACCGCGGTGAGCGCCCTCGCCCCCGACGCCGAGCTGCTGTTCACCCGCTACCGGGACGGGCGGCTCACCGAGGTGATCGCCTCACTCGCCGACGACATCGAACGGATGCTGCGCCCCGGCGCGAAGACGGTGCTGCTCAGCCCCTGGGCCTGCGACCAGCACCCCGACCACGCCGCTGCCGCACGCGCCACAGCCATCGTCGCGGCGCGTCGGGGACTGACCGTTCTCGCCTACCCGATCTGGCTCTGGCACTGGGCCCGGCCCGACGACGGCTCCGTGCCGTGGGACGACCTGGTGGCCCTCGAGCTGCCCGCCGAGATCGCGGCGGCGAAACGCACGGCCCTGCGCGCGCACCGCAGCCAGGTGCAGCCGCTGAGCGACGAGCCGGGCGACGAGGTGCTGCTCGACGAGCCGATGCTCTCGCACTTCGAGCGCGAGGCCGAGTACTTCGTGACGGTGCGTGTGCCTTCGCGGGCGACCGACGCATCCGGAGGCGCCGGCGCCAGCTCGGGTTCTCGAGCCTCGGGGCCCGGCACCGCGACGGGCGCGGGCGCGGCGGCCGCATCCTCTCCCGTGTCCGCCCGGGCCTCCGGCGCAGGCCCGCGTCGCGGCGCGGCCACCACACCCACCGACGCGGACACCGACACCGACACCGACTCCGAGCCGGTGCCCCAGCTCGACGTCGTCGGCAGCGCGCTCGTCGCCGCCCGCGCCGCCGCCACCGCCGACCACTTCGACGGCCTGCACCAGGCGGCCTCCGACCCGTGGGGCTTCGAGTCGCGCTGGTACGAGGAGCGCAAGCGCGGCATCTTGCTCTCGACGCTGCCCGAGCGGCGCTTCCGCCGCACCCTCGAGGTGGGCTGCTCGACGGGGGTGCTCTCGCGCGAGCTCGCCGAGCGCACCTCGGAGGCGTTCCTCGGCCTCGACATCTCGTCGGTCGCGCTCGAGCGGGCACGTGATCGCACCGCCGACCTCGACCACGCCCGCTTCGCGCGCGCCTTCGTTCCCGAGGAGTGGCCCGAGGAGCGCTTCGACCTCGTGGTGGTCTCCGAGGTCGGCTACTACCTCGACGACCACGAGCTCGAACGCCTCGTCGACCGCACCATCGCATCGACGCGGGCCTCGGTCTCCCGACCCGACGACCGCGGCGGTCTCGTGGTGTGCTGCCACTGGCGGCACCCCGTCGAGGGAAGGCTGTTCAGCGGAGACCGGGTTCACGACGCCTTCCGCGTGCGGCGGGAGCTGGAGGTGCTGGCCCACCACCTGGAGGAGGACTTCGTGCTCGACGTGTTCGAGCATCCGCGCCCCGGATCCGCCGGGCCGACCGGGCACGCGCGCTCCGTCGCGGCCCGGGAGGGGATCGTGTGATCGAGCGGATCGATGTCGTCATTCCGGCCCGCGACGAGGAGGAGGGGCTCGGCCCGGCACTCGAAGCGGTGCTCGCCGCCCGCGTCGCACTGCTCGACGGGCACCCCGAGCTGCGCTGCCGGGTGGTCGTGGTGCTCGACGCGTGCAGCGACTCGTCGCCCGAGGTCGCGCGCAGCTGGGCGCTGGCGGCGGGCGGTTCCGAACGCGACGGGCGGGTGGTCGAGGTGCTCGAGGTGCCGTTCGGCATCGTCGGGCGTGCCCGCGCCGCCGGAGTAGAGGTGGCGCTCGACCAGGCCGACGGCGCCGAGCCCGCCGCGCACTGGCTCTGCTCGACCGACGCCGACTCCGAGGTTCCCGAGAGCTGGCTGCTCGACCACCTCCGCGCCGCCCGCCGCGGCGCCCTGCTGACGCTCGGCCGCGTGCTCCCGGCCGAGCACCAGCTGACCGCCGAGGCACGGCAGACCTGGATGCGCGAGCACGGCGGCACGGGAGAACCGCACGTGTTCGGCGCGAACCTCGGCGTGCGCGCCGACGCCTACCTCGCCACGGGCGGGTTCCCTGCGGAGCGCACGGGAGAGGATGTCGCTCTCGCGGAGGCGGTGGCGGCGTTCGTCGGCCTCGCCGGGCGCCCGGAGCTGGTGGTCGAGCTCGACGCGCCCCCCGTCGTCACCTCGGCACGGTTGCACGGGCGCGCGCCAGGCGGTTTCGCCGGATACCTGCGCACGCTCGTCGATCGCATTCCCTCGAAGGACCTGTCAAGCCCGTAGCGGGAGCCGGAGGCGGGAGTAAGCCGGAACCATGAGAGCACTCACCTGGCAAGCAACGATGAAGGTCGCCGTCGACGAGGTCCCCGATCCCGTGATCGAGCAGCCGACCGACGTCGTCATCCGCGTCACCTCCACCGCCATCTGCGGATCCGACCTGCACCTCTACGACGTGCTCGGGCCGTTCCTGGCCAAGGGCGACGTGTTGGGGCACGAACCGATGGGCATCGTCGAGGAGGTGGGCTCCGAGGTGCGGAACCTCGCGGTCGGCGACCGCATCGTCGTGCCCTTCGTCATCGCCTGCGGCACCTGCTTCATGTGCAGCCGCGGGCTCACCACGCAGTGCGAGACCACGCAGAACCGCGAGAGCGGCACGGGCGCCTCGCTCTACGGCTACACCGAGCTGTACGGCTCGGTGCCCGGCGGGCAGGCCGAGCGGCTGCGCGTGCCCCTCGCCGACTTCAACGCGATCAAGGTGGGCAGCGAGCTGCCGGATGAGCGCTACTTGTTCCTGAGCGACATCCTGCCGACGGCGTGGCAGGGCGTGCAGTACGCAGAGCTGCCCGAGGGCGGGGTGCTCGGCGTGATCGGGCTCGGGCCGGTCGGGCAGTTCGCCGCCCGCATCGGTCGCCACCTCGGCCATCGCGTCATCGCGGTCGACCCCGTGGCGGAGCGGCGCGAGATGGCCGAGCGCCACGGCATCGAGACTCTCGACCTCACCGACGACGTGCTCGACCGGTTGCGCGAGCTCACCGACGGGCGCGGCCCCGACTCCATCGTCGACGCCGTCGGCATGGAGGCGCACGGCAACCCCGGGGCCGCCTTCGCGCAGTTCGCGGCGGGCCTCCTGCCCGACCCGCTCGCGAAGAAGGCCGCGAAGACGGTGGGTGTCGACCGCATGGCCGCGCTGCTGCTCTCGCTCGACGCGGTGCGCCGCGGCGGCACGGTCTCGTTGAGCGGCGTGTACGTCGGCGCCGCCGACCCGATGCCGTTCGTGACCATGTTCGACAAGGGCATCACGCTGCGCATGGGCCAGTGCAACGTGCAGTCGTGGATCGACACGCTGCTCCCCCTCGTCGAAGACCCTGCCGACCCGCTGGGCGTCGAAGACCTCGTCACCCACACCGTTCCGCTCGAGGAGGCGGCGCGCATGTACGACGTGTTCAAGAAGAAGGAAGACGGATGCATCAAGGTCGTTCTGAAGCCGTGAACCCGTGGGACGAACCGGGCGAGGCCCACACGCGGCCGCCCGGCGTCGACGATGCGACCGTCGAGGCGCTCGGCAAGCTGTCTGAGGCACTCGAGGTGGTGGAGCAGGCACGAGGGGGGCTCTACGCCTTCCATCGGCTGACCGGCATGGCCGATCTCGCGTTGGGCGAGGCGGTGGAGCTGTTCCGCTCGGCCGGCCACGACGAGCTCGCCGAGCGGCTCTCGACCGGGCTCGTGGGGCGCAACGTGATCGAAGGGCGCTGGACCTTCCAGCTCGTCGAGGAGTACGACGACGGGTACTACGCGGCCTTCCGCGAGGCCGAGCGCGAGGCTCGCGACCGTCTCGTCGAGGGCCGCCGCCACCTCTTCGAGGCCGAGATGAAGGAAGACCGCCGCACCCCCGGCCTCCGCCACCACGAGGCCCGTCCCGCGCAGCGCGAGTAGCCCGCTGACGCGCCCCGTCGCGCGAGGGACGGGGCGCGTCAGCGGGAGGTGCGCGAAGGCGCGGTGGGGGTGGCGCGCACGCGGGAGCGGAGGGAGGGGCGGAGGGCCGCGAAGGAGCGGCCGCGCCAGGCGCTCAGCCACACGCCCGCGCCGTAGGCGACGTCGTCGAGCCGGCGGAGCACCGCGAAGCGCAGCGGGTCGAGCTTCGCGCGCGTGCGTCTCCACTCGAACAGCGAGTCGACCACCGCCGCCACGGCGAGCGCGCGTCGCACCCGCCGCGAGACCAACGCGGCGGCGACCGCCGCCGGCCACCAGTGCCTGAGCAGCAGCGCCGAGGCCTGCACGAACGAGGCCGCACTGCCGTCGGCCACGAGGCGCGCCGCCGAGGCCACAGGTCGCGAGCTCCTCGGCAGCCGGCGCGCCAGCCGCACGATCGTCGCCGTCACGATCACCCCGGCGACCGGCAGCGACCACCGCCGCTGTGCCAGCAGCGCGAGCAGCATCGCCGCGCTCCACGGCGCCAGCACCGCGGGCGCGATCTCCTCGGGGTGGCGCAGGGCGAGCGGATGCGCGCCCGTGCCGTAGAACGCCTTGCGTGCGAACCAGGCGCGCAGCCCCGTTCGAAGCTCGTGCCCTGCCACCGCCGCGGGCTCGTAGCGCACGCGATGTCCCTCGGCATCGAGTCGCCACACCAGGTCGACGTCTTCGGCGACGCGCATCCCCTCGCCGAATCCTGCACCGAGCGCGTCGGCCCTGCCCACGAGGCACGTGCTCGACACCCACGACACCCGCGACCTCGGCCGCACGAGCGCCGGCAGCCGCCCCAGGTCGAGCGAGGCACGCGCGCCCTCGTAACGCTCGACCGCCGTGGGCCGGTCGACCTCGAGCCCGACGATGCGCGGCGCGACGACGGCGACCGCGGGGTCGGCGAAGTGCTTCAGCATGAGCTCGACGGCGCCCGGTTCGATCACCGCGTCGGAGTCGACGAACACGACGAGGGGTGTCGCCACGAGCCCGAGTCCGTGGTTGCGGGCACCGGCCGGCCCGAGATTGCGGGCGAGGGGCTCGAACCTGGCACCGTGCGCCTCGGCCACCCGTCGCACCGGCTCGGCGTCGATCGAGGCGTCGTCGACGACGATCACCCGCCCCGCGAATGCCGCGCCCAGCGCGCCGAGGAGCCGCTCGAGCTGACGGGGACGGTCGCGCACGGGCACCACCGCGGTGACGTCGTCCAGCCCGAACTGCGACGCGGGCAGGCGCTCCACGACGGGGTCGGCGACCCCGGTGCCGAGCAGCAGGTCGGCCAGCACCGAGCTCGCGGCATCGGAGACGACGAGCTCGCGGTCGCTGAGGCGCAGGGCCGCCGCGGGCGTGAGGTGCAGCATCCGGAGCGGTGCCCCGCCCACGAGAGTGCGACCGCCGTCTTCGACCCGAACCCTTCTGCCGAGCCTCACGACGAAGCCGTCGGGGAGCCGCTGCCGCGTCGCCATGCGCTCCTCCCACCGGCCCGCGCCGGCGCGGGGCTCGTCTTCGATCGTATCGAGCCGGCGAGGGTGCAGCGCGCCGCCGTCGCGGCTTACGATGAGGGGGTCAGGCCGTGTATCCGGCCTGTGCTCGAAAAATGGGCACGACACCGCCGCGCGGGCGCGGCGCGCGAGACACACACGGAATCGCACCGTCACGTCTCGAAAGGCCCCGCCATGCCCACCGTGTCGACCCAGGTCGCCGTCACCCTCTCGCACTTCGTCTCCGACATGTTCGGGGTGATGGGCAACGGCAACGCCCACCTGCTCGACGCCCTCGACCGCCTCACCCCCGTCGAGTACACCGCGGTGCGTCACGAGAGCGGCGCCGTCGCGGCTGCCGACGCCTACCACCGTGCCGGAGGAGGCCTGGCGGCGGCCACCACCACCTACGGCGCGGGGTTCAGCAACACCCTCACCGCGCTCGCCGAGGCGGTGCAGGCGCGCTCGCCGCTCGTCCTGGTCGTCGGCGACGAGCCGACCTCGGGCCCCCGCGACTGGGACGTCGACCAGATCGCACTCGCGTCGGCGGTGGGCGCGCGCACCTACACGGTGGGGCGAACGGATGCTGCGGCCACGACAGCGATCGCCGTCGAGCACGCCCTCTCGTACCGCCTGCCGGTGGTGCTCGCGCTGCCCTACGACGTGGCGACGGTCGAGGCGGGGCCGGTGCCGCCCGCCCCCGCGCTGCGGCTGCCGGAGCCCGTGCCGCCGACGGGAGCGTTCGCCGAGGCCGCAGTGCGCGATCTCGCCCGGGTGCTGCGCGAGGCCGAGCGGCCGCTGCTGCTGGCGGGCCGCGGCGCGTGGCTGGCGGGGGCGGGTGAGGCGCTCGGGCGGCTCGCCGCGCTCACCGGGGCACTCACCGCGACCACGGCACTCGGGCGCGGGGTGTTCCCCGAGGCCCGCTACGACCTCGGCGTCACCGGCGGTTTCGGCTCGGAGGCGGCGATGCACCTCATCGCCCGCGCCGACGTGGCCGTGGTGTTCGGGGCGTCGCTCAACGCCTTCACGATGCGGTTCGGGGAGCTGTTCGGGCCGGGGGCCCTGGTGACGCAGGTCGACCTCGCGGCGTCGGCGACGCATCCGCACGTCGGGCGGTACCTGCGCGCCGACGCCCGGCTCGTGGCTGAGGCGCTGGTGGCCGAGCTCGAGGCGCCCGCGGGTCGCGCGGAGCTCGCGGGTGCGGGCGGCACCGGCCGGCGCTCGTGGCGCGAGAGCGCTCCGCTCGACGGGGTGCACGACCGGCACGAGGGCGAGGCGTTCGCCGACGACGGGCGGCTCGACCCGCGGTCGGCGGCGCGGCGGCTCGGCGAGCTGCTTCCGGCCGACCGGGTCGTCGTCTCCGACGGCGGGCACTTCATGGGTTGGGCGAACATGTACTGGCCGGTTGCCTCCCCCGACCGCATGGTGATGGTGGGCACCGCCTACCAGTCGATCGGGCTCGGCTTCCCGAGCGTGGCCGGCGCCGCCCGCGCCCGGCCCGAGCCCGTGATCGTGCTCAGCACCGGCGACGGCGGCGGACTCATGGCCCTCGCCGACTTCGAGACCGCCGTGCGCACCGCATCCGGCCGCGGCATCGCCGTGGTGTGGAACGACGCCGCGTACGGCGCCGAGGTGAACCTCTACGGGCTGAAGGGGCTCGCCCAGCATCCGATGCGCATCCCCGAGGTCGACTTCGCCGCAATCGGCGAGGCGCTCGGGGGCGAGGGTGTCGTCGTGCGCCACCTCGACGACCTCGATGCGGTGCGGGCGTGGGCGGAGCGGCCGGTGGCGGAGCGGAGGTTCCTCGTCGTCGACCTCCGCATCAGCGCGGAGGTGCGGTCGCCGCACCAGGAGGAGATCATCCGCTCGACGCGGTGAAGCCGCCGGGAGCCTGCGACGCAGGGCATGCGGCACGCGCCGGTTCGAGCCAGAGTGAAGAGGTGCCCGACCTCTCCTTGGCGACCGCTCCGCCGCACCTGCGCCCCTTCCATTCCTCGCCCGAGCAGGCGGCGGGCGGCGGGGAGCGCGTCGTGCTCACGATCGGCAACTGCCAGGCCGAGTCGCTGCGGGTCGTGCTGCCGCAGGACGCCGGTCTGCTGACCGTGCGCACGCCCCCTGTGCACGAGCTCACCGAGACGGATGCGCGACAGCTGCACGCCTGGATCGCCCGCGCCGACCTCGTCGCCCTCCAGCCCGTCCGCGACGACTACCGCGGTCTCCCCGTCGGAACGCGGCAGCTGCTCCAGGCCAACGCCGGTCGCGCGCGCGTGGCCGTGGTGCCGATCATCCGCTACGCCGGGCTGTATCCCCGGCAGCTCATCGTGCGCCCGCCCTCCGACACCTCTCTCACCCCGCCGCTCGTTCCGTACCACGACGCCGGGGTGCTCCTCGAAGCCGCAGGTCATCGGCTCCCCCCGCTCACCCCGGCGGCGGTGCACGCCGTCGCACGGGCGTCGCTCGACGAACTCCGCGCCCGAGAGGCCGCACATGGCACGGTGCGCGCATCCGACCTCTTCGATGCACCGAGCTTCGGGCTCATGCGCACCATCAACCACCCGGGCAACCCCGTCTGGGCGGCCCTCGCCTCCCGTGTGCTCGAGGCCTGGGGTGTCACAGCAGCGCCCCACGATCCGGGCCGGCCCCTGCTCGACTCGGTGCACGCCCCGCGGGAGCAGGCGGTCATCGACGCCTTCGGGCTGGAGGCGGATGCTCGCCCCGACTGGACAGTCGACGGCGAGACGGTGGGATTCGAGCGCATGAGGCGGGCGCATCTCGACTGGTACGCCGAGCATCCCGATGCCGTCGCCGCGGGCCTCGCCCGGCACGAGGCGACGCTTCGCGCGTTGGCCGGCGCATGACGGCCGTCACGACCGGCATCTCCGCCATCCCGGGCACGGTGCGGAGGGAGCTCATGCTCGCCCCCACCGCCCGGCCCGTCGGCGACCCGCACCTGCATATCACCCGCGATCCGCGCCACGGGGTCACCCTCTACGCCCAGCAGATCGCGGATGCGCTGGCCGGCCGATCCGGGCACAGCACGGCCGAGGGAACAGGCTCGCACCCCCCGGGCCGAGACCGGGTGCACCTGCACTTCACCGACCGGCTGTGGGGCGACGACCCGGCAGGGGCGGCCACCGCTGTCGAGCGGATCGCCGAGCGCTCCTCGGTGACGGTGACCCTGCACGACCTGCCGCAGCCCTCCGACGGGGCCCGCGGACTGCCCCGCCGCGCTGCGGCCTACCGTCGCGTGGTGTCGGCGGCGGCGGGCGTGGTGTGCAACAGCGACCACGAGGTGACGTTGCTCCGGCGGTTCGTGTCGGCGGCGGCCGACCCCACCGTCATCCCGCTGCCGGTCGACCCCGCCCCCGGCGCCCCGGGGGTGACCTCCGATGAGGATCGGATCCGGTTCGGCGGGGTCGGCGGGGTCGGCGGGGTCGGCGGCCCGGTGAGCGACCGTACCGTTGCGGGGCGCCGCCACGGCCGTCAGCCCTGGCCGACGGTCGGGGTGCTCGGGTACATCTACCCCGGCAAGGGGCACGACCGGGTGCTGCGGGCCGTCGGCACGCTCGGGCGGTGGCCTCGCCCCTCGGTGGAGGCGCTCGGGCGCGCCTCGGAGGGCCACGAGCACGACCTCCAGAACCTGCGACGGAACGCGCGCTACGCCGGGGTCGCGCTCACGGTGAGCGGGTATCTCGACGACGGCGAGCTGCTCGCCCGGTGCCGCGGCACCGACGTTCCCGTCATCGCCCACGCGCACGTGTCGGCCTCGGGATCGCTCGGCTCGTGGCTCGCGGCAGGACGGCGGCCCGTGGTGCTCCGCAGTGCCTACATGGAGGAGATGGCCGAGCTCCACCGAGGCTCCCTCACCCTCGTCGACCCCCGTGAGCTGGCCGGGGCGATCGAGCACGCACTGGCCTACCCGGAGACGACCTGGCTCGCGCCGGACTCGCTCCTCGGGCCCACTCTCGCCGAGGTCGCCGCCCGGTACCGCGCGTTCTGGGCGGGAGTGGACTGGTGAGTGGCATCGATCACGCGGTGCCCGCCAACGACTGGACGGTGCTCGACGGGCTGATCGCCGACCCTGCTCCGCTCGTCTCCGTGATCGTCGTGCACTACGAGCAGCCCGACGAGCTGGCGCGCACACTCCACGCGCTCGGGCGGCAGAGCTACGACTCCGCCCTCCTCGAGGTGATCGTCGTCGACGACGGCTCCGCGCATCCGCCCGCCGTGCCCGAGGGCGTGCGGCTCGTCGTGCAACCCGACCGCGGGTTCCGGGTGGCGGCGGCGCGCAACGTCGGCGCGGCGCTCGCGCGAGGCGAGGTGCTCTGCTTCCTCGACGCCGACACCTCCCCTGAGCCGGGGTACGTCGAGGCGCTCACCCGGCTTCCCGCCCTGTGCTCCGACGTGGTGACGGTCGGCCGCCGCCGCCACGCCGACTTCACCGCGAGTGCGGGCGTCGAGCCCGTCGAGATCGCGGGGCCGCGGGCCGAGCTCACTGAGCCGCAGTGGCTGCGCGACGCGTACGCGCAGTCGCGCGACCTCCTCGACGCCGACCAGCGCTCCTACCGCTTCGTCATCTCGGCCGTTCTCGCCTGCTCACGCCGGTTCTTCGAGCTCACCGGCGGTTTCGACGAGGACTTCGACGCCTACGGCGGGGAGGACTGGGAGTGGGCTCACCGCGCCTGGCGGCTCGGCGCGGTGCTCGCCCATGTTCCCGAAGCGGTCGCCTGGCACGCGGGGCCCGATCTGGCTGAGCGCTCGGCCGACCGCACCGAGCTGGTGCAACGCAAGAACGTCGAGGCGCTGGCGCTGCTCGACCGCATTGGAGTGTCGGCGCGGCGCGACCTCGGCGTGCTGAGTGCGGCAGTCGACGTCGTGGTGGAGCTTCCGTCGGGGTCGGCCGCGGCATCCGTCGTCTGCGCCGACGTCGTGCTCGCCGCCCTGCCTGCGGGGCGCGTGCTCATCGACGACGAGCACGCCGCGCGGCTGGCGGGCGACGGGCGAGTGCTCGGCCGTGGGTCGCCCGGTGCCGAGAACGCTCGGAGCACGGCGCGGGTCGTGGTGCGCGCCTCCCACCTCTTCACCGTGCCCCGGGCGGAGCGGCCTGCGTTCGCCGAGCAACTCGCGACCGCGACCGAGCAGGTGGGCACCGGTTCGCTCGGCTGGCGCGAACTCGTGACCACCGCCACTGCCACCGACACCGCCACCGACACCGCCACCGACGCGACGGCCGACGACCTCCCCACCGACCCCACCGCACCCCCCGCCACCCCGCTCGGGCTCAGGCTCGAGGTGGCTGCCGCCCGCGCGGAGCACCGGCGGGCGCGGCGCCCGGACGCACACGGGTACGTGCGCGACCGGCGCCCCTGTGCCGCGACCCCCCTGCTGCGCGAGCCCGACCTCGAGGCCCACCTCGCCGGCTGGGGCGGCTGACAGCCCCTGCCCAAGGCCGGAGGGGGTTCGAAAGTGCACGTATTTCGACGACCGAGCCGTATAGGAGCTCGGTCATCGAAATGCTTGCGGTTTCGAACCGGGCGCCGCGCGCGAAGCGGGCGCGAAGACGCGCCGCGCGCCCTCAGTGCTCGTCGGCGATCGCCGCCCTGAACTCCTTCGCGCCCCAGCGCACGCACTCGGCGATCTGCGCCTTGTGCTCGTCGGAGAGCCGGTAGTCGGGCGCCACGATGGTGAGCGCGCCCACGGTGATGCCGTTCGTGTGCACGCTCGCCGCCGCGGCCCAGACGCCTCGGTCGACCTCGCCCGCGCTCTCGGCGTAGCCGGTCTCGCGCAGCGGTTCGAGGTCACGCTCGAGCTTCGTCTTGGCCTGCTTCGAGAGCACCGGCCCGAGCCGGTTGAAGTACTGGGCGAGCTTCGGCGGCGGCAGTTCGCTGAGCAGCAGCTTGGCGGCGGCACCGCCGTACAGCGGCATGAGCGTGCCGGGCTGGAACGAGATCGAGATGGGGTGGTCGCTCTCGGCCATGGCCAGACACACCGCGGAGTCGTTGACGCGGCGGAGGTAGAGCGCCGTCTCACCCGTCTCCTCGGCCATGCGGTTGAGGATGGGCTGCACCTGCCCGCGGAAGTCGATGGTCGTCTCGGCTGCCCTGGCGAGCCTGAAGATCTGGGGCGAGAGCACGAACCGCCCTTTCTCGCGCTCCTCGATGAGGTCGAGCTCGCGCAGCAGCGAGATGTAGCGGTAGGCACTCGGCACCGAGATGTCGTGCTTCTCGAGCACATTGTCGACGGTGAGCTCCGGCGTGCTCTCGCTGAACTCGAGCAGGATCTGCAGCGCGCGGCGGGCGCTGTCGACGCCCTTGGTGCGCTGTGCCTCGGCGGGCGCGGGCGCAGCCGTCTCGTCAGGACGAGCCCCGTCGGCCTCGTCGATGTTCTCTGCGGCGTTCATCATCGGCTCCGATCGATCCTACCCGCGGGTTGCACGACACCCGTCGTCATCGAGCACCGCGAGTGTACGGCGTGCCCAGGGCGGGCGGCACCACCGAACTGCGGGCGAAGACGATGAGCATGAGGATGACGATGATGAACGGCAGCATCTTGATGATGTCGGCGGGCACCGTGAACCCGATCACCTGGAGCGCCGGGCCGATCGCCACGGCGAGTCCGTAGACGAGCGAGGTGATCATGACGACGAGGATGCGCCCCCGCGACAGCATGGTGATCACGATGGCGATGAAGCCGAGACCGTTGGTCAGCATCGGGCTGAACGTCGCTGTCGTGATGAGCGACAGGTACGCGCCGCCGAAGCCGACCAGCGCGCCGCTCAGGACCACGGCGATCGAGCGGGTGCGCACGACGCTTCCGCCGGCGGCGTCGAGCGACGACGGCTTCTGCCCCGCCGACCGGGTCGACAGCCCCCAGTTCGTGCGGGCCATCGCGAAGGCGAGCACGAGGGCGACGATGACGGCGATCCAGAAGATGCCGGTCTGCCCGAACACCGACGGCCCCACCACGGGGATGTCGGACAGCCCCGGGATGGCGATCTTCGGCGGCGTGCCGAGGCTCGCGGGCGACTTGGTGTAGTTCTGCAGATACAGCACGCTCGTGATGCCCTCGCCGATGAGCGTCACGGCGAGGCCGATGACGATCTGGTTGAGGCCGAGCCAGACGTTCAGCACCAGCATGGCGAGGTTGCCCACGATGCCGCCGACGATTCCCGCGAGCACTCCCACCCAGAAGCTGCCCGAAACCAGGGTGGCGACGAAGGCGGAGTAAGCGCCGATGAGCATCACGCCCTCGATGCCGAGGTTGAGCACACCCGCCTGTTCGCCGATGGTCTCACCGACCGCCGCGAGCATGAGCGGCATGGCCTGGGCGATGACGGTGGCGATGAAGACCGTGACGAAGGCGGCCGAGAGCATGTCGCTCATACGGAGGTCCTTTCCGATGCGCTGCGGCTCTCGGTGGCCGAGGTGCCGGCCGAGGAGGAGGCCACCGACGAGCCGAGGAAGGGCTTCAGCACGGTGCGCCGCAGCCCGGCGGGCACGTAGCTCTGACCGAGCTTCCGGCGATCGCCGATGTATTCGGTGATGGTCATGAACAGCAGGATGAGGCCGACGATCACGAGCAGGAAGTCGACGTTCAGACCTGCCTGCTGGGCGGCGAGGGTGCCGCCGGTCGCGAGCACGGCGTAGAACGCCACGAACGGGATGGCCGCGACGGGCCGGAACCGGGCGAGGAACACCAGCGGCATGACGGCGTCGCCGTACCTCGGGTCCCAGTCGGCGCGCTGGTAGGTGAACTGGCCGAGGATGTCGATCGACCCCGCGAAGGCGATGAGTCCGCTGGAGAGGGCGAACAGGAGGATGACCATCCAGGTCGAGTTGAGTCCCACGTGGCGGGCCGCCTTCGGGCTCGCGCCGAAGATGTCGACGCGCAGCCCGAACGAGGTGCGGCTCAGCACGAACTGGGCGACCACGGCGAGCACGATCGCGATGACGAATCCGATGTGGATCTGGGTGCCCGGAATGTAGGGCAGCAGCTCGTCGTCGGGGATGACCGCGGTCTGCGGGGTGGTGACTCCGGGGTCTTTGAAGATGCCTTTGATCAGCAGGTTCACCACTCCCACGGCGATGAACGACATGACGAGCGAGGTGATGATCTCGTTCGTGCCGTAACGCGCCTTGAGGATGGCCGGGATGAGCGACCACACCGCCCCCGCGAGCACGGCCACGATGAACACCACGATGGTGGCGAGGAAGGCGGGCATGACGTCGAACAGGATCGGGCCGAGACCCGAGGCGACCACGGCACCGAGCAGGTACTGGCCGTTGTAGCCGAGGTTCCACAGCTGCCCGCGGAAGGCGACGATGAGCCCCACTGCGACGATGACGAGCGGCGCCATCAGCACGAGGCTGCGCTGCCAGTTGTTGCCCGTGATGCCGTACTTCCAGACGCCCGCGAAGAACTCCAGTGGGCTCGCGCCGATGGCCATCATCACGAAGGCCGACACGATGAGTGCGAGCAGCACGGGCACGACGGCTCTGATGAAGCCCTCCGCGAAACGGCGGGCGGCGGATGTCTCGGTGTTCATTCGGTGCCCTCGATCGCTCCGGTCATGTAATGGCCCACCTTCTCGGCCGTACCCGGCCCGTCGTTCACCACGCCGCCGACGAGGCGACCGCGCGAGATGACCTCGATGCGGTGGGAGAGCTCGATGAGCTCGTCGAGGTCGGTGGAGAGCAGCAGCACGCTGCCGCCCGACGCCGCGAAGTCGATGAGCAGCTCGCGCACGAGGTGCACCGTCTTCAGGTCGAGCCCGTAGGTGGGCTTGTTGACCACCACGAGCCGGGCGCCGTTCGTGAGTTCGCGGGCCAGCAGGATCTTCTGGATGTTGCCGCCCGACAGCGTTCCCGCCCTGGTCGCAGGAGACGGGGTACGGATGCCGTACTCGTCGATGAGACGGCGGGCCTCCACGTCGACGGCCTTGGGCTGGATGCGCCCCGCCTTCCAGAACGGCGCCTGGCCGATGCGCTTGATGACGAGGTTGAGAGCGACCGACATGGAGCCGATCGTGCCCTCGTGGAGGCGGTCGTCGGTGACGTAGCGCACGCCCTGCTGCTGCCGGCTGCGCACGCCCGAACGGGTGATGTCGGCTCCGTCGAAGAGCACGGTGCCCGACGACGCGGGCCGCTGCCCGGCGACGAGCTCGGCGAGCGCCTGCTGCCCGTGCCCGTCGATACCGGCGATGCCGAGGATCTCGCCCTCGTGCACGGTGAGTGAGACGTCTTCGGCCTCGACGTCGCGGCCGAGGCCCTTGCTCGAGACCCCGCGCAGCTCAAGCCGCACGGGCCGTGCCGAGAAGTCGATCGACCGGGTCTCCCGGGTGGCTTCCGTGGCACCCGCGAGATCGGCGAGCTCGGCGGTGCTCGCCGACGACGCGACCATGTCGTCGCCGAACATGGCGGCGAGGATCGCATCCTGCGCCTGCTGCTCGCTGTACGACGCGAGCTCGGCCTCGGAGATGTGGCCGACGTTCCTGCCGCCGCGCAGGATGGTGACGCAGTCGCCCATCTCGTAGGCCTCACGCAGCTTGTGGGTGATGAGCACGACGGCCAGACCGTTGGCCTTCACGCGGTCGATGCTCTCGCCGAGGTGCTCGATGGCCTGGGGGGTGAGCATGGAGGTCGGCTCGTCGAGCACGAGCAGCCGGCTGCCCTTCCACATGGCCTTGGCGATCTCGACCTGCTGCTGCTGGCCGAGCCCGAGGTCGGAGGTGAGGGCGTCGGGGTCGATGCGCACACCGAGGAGGTCGGCGAGCTCCTCGAGGCGCTCGGTGGCGCGCTTCTTGTTCTGCAGCGCCCCCGACTCGCCGAGCATGAGGTTCTCGAGCACTGTGAAGGCGGGAACGAGCGTGGAGTGCTGGTGCACCACGCCGATGCCGTAGTCGACGGCCACCTTCGGCGACGAGATGTCGACCGGTGAACCCCCGATCGAGATCGTTCCCGAGTCGGGCTGCTGCATGCCGGCGAGGATGCTGATGAGCGTCGACTTGCCGGCTCCGTTCTCGCCGAGCAGGCAGTGCACCTGCCCACCGACGATGTCGAGCGAGACGTCGTTGTTGGCGATCACCCCCGGGAAGGCCTTGGTGATGCCCCTCAGCGAGATGACCTCGCTCGTGGCCGTTGTCGTCACGGATGCTCCTTGCGTGTGGCGGGGTGGGGGGCCGGCTCCCCGGGAGCAGCCGGCCCCGTCGTGGCGTCGGGTCAGTTGCCCTTGGCGGCGATGACGGCGGCGACCTCGTCGGCCGAGGTGGCGATCGTCGGCGTGATGGAGCCGTCGATGATGCCCTGCGAGGCCTTGTCGACAGCGGCCTTGATCTCGGGGGTCATGGCGTCGGTCTCCTGCAGGTACATTCCGCCGTTCTCCACGTCGACCGGGTAGGTCTTCGTGCCGAAGGTGCCGGCGTCGACGTCTTTGATGGCCTCCACGTAGGCGGGCTCGTAGTTCCAGCGCACCGAGGTGAGCAGCTTCGACGGGTCGCTGAGGCCGGGGGTGACGTCGCCGATGTCGGCGATGTACTTCACGTTCGAGGCGGCGTCGATGGCCTGCAGGTAGCCGTGGGTGGCTCCGTCGCCCATGCCGAACACCACGTCGGCGCCCGAGGCGATGATCTGCTCGGTGGCGACCTTGCCACCGGCGGCGTCGGCGTAGGCAGCCGGGCCGACCGAGGTGTAGAGCACCTGGATGCTGGGGTCGACGCTGTAGACACCCTCGGCGAAGCCCGACGACATGGCGAACCAGTTCGCGTTGTCGGCCGAGACCACGATGCCGACCTTCTTCGAGGTGGTCGACATGGCCGCGGCAATGCCCGCGAGGTAGCCGCCCTCCTGGCCTTCGGGCTTGGCTGCGGCGATCTGGCCGGGCACGTTCTCGTCCTCACCGGCATCCTGGATGAGGATCGGGACCTTCTTGGCGGCGGCGGTGGCCGCGGCGCCCACGTTGTAGCCCGAGGCGTGCGCGACGATGAACTGCGCTCCCCCGTCGGCGACCTGGGTGAGCACGGTCTCGATGTTGTCGTAGCCGGCGTCGGGAACGATCGTCACCTCGATGCCGAGCTCCTTGGCCGCCTCGTTGGCCGCCTCGATCCCGGCCTGGTTGTAGCCGTAGTCCGACTCGTTCTCGGGGGCGACGAGCGCGAACTGCGTGACCTCGGTTCCGCCCGACGCGGTGGAGTCGTCGGTCGGGGTGTCGCCGCCACGACCCGACGAGCAGGCGGCGAGGCTGAGCGCGAGTGCGCCCGAGACGGTGACGACGACCAGTCGCGACGCTGTGCGCCGCCGGCCACCGCTGGTGAGAATGTTCATTGCCAGAATCTTCCTCTCAGGATGATGGGCCCCGGCTTCTTTGCTTCGGATCCTCTTACATTGTGCAGGGGTGACGCTACGATATGAGAAGAATCCGAGCTTGCCAAGCCCGAAATCGAGTTGTTACCTGTCCGAAACACGCGGAGTCGACGATGACGCCAGGAGGTTCTGCCCGTGACATCACGCCCTTTCATCGCCGTTCTCGCCCTCTCCGTGTTCGCGCTCGCGGGGTGCTCGAGCGCCCCGGCGCTGTCTGAGGACGACGCCGCAGCCCTCGCCACGCTAGCGGAGGTGGCGGGCCCGACGTCGAACGTCGACCCCGCCACGATCACCAGCACCGAGTGCTGGCTGCCGTCGGAGCACCTCATCGACGACCCCTCGGTGAGCGCGACGTCCTGGAAGGTGCTCTGCCGTACCCACTACGTCGACGACTCGGGCGACCGCTACCAGGACGCCACCTGCGTCGGTGACTTCGCGCTGGAGCCCATGCTCGACCACTGCTACCGCTGGGCGTACTACACCGGCATGCCTCACTTCGAAGATTTCCCCGGAGTTGACGCCGGGAACTGAGACCGCCCGTGTTTCGAGTCTGTGAACAGTGCGGCGCATCCTTGACACCGCTCGTAGCGTTCTCATAACGTGATCGACAATTACCGAATGATGATAAAGATCGGAGCATCCGATGACGGATCCGAAGGTGTATCTGCTCGACGGGGGAACTCTCGTCATCGACGAATCCGACGTGCACTGGCACATCAACGCCGGCAATCCCGTGCGGTTCCCGGTCTACAGCGTGCTCATCGAGCATCCTGATGCCCTCATCCTGTTCGACACCGGTTTCGACCTCGACCACGTCAACAAGGTGCTGCCCTTCGAGCTGCCCGAGCAGACCGAAGAGCAGACCATCCCGGCCCAGCTGGCGAAATGCGGGTTCACGCCCGACGACGTCGACATCGTGGTGAACTCGCACTTCCACTTCGACCACGTCGGTGGCAACAAGCACCTCACGAAGGCCACCACCCTCGTGCACAAGGAGGAGCTGCGGCACGCCAAGGTGCCCGAGCCCTTCGAGCGGCTCGGCTACTCCGACCTCTCGTTCGACCACGAGGGCGTGAAGTACACCCCCATCTCGGGCGACTACGAGATCGTGCCGGGCGTGTGGCTGTTCGAGACCCCCGGGCACACCATCGGTCACTACTCGCTGCTCGTCGAGCTGGAGTACGAGCGCAACATGCTGTTCTGCGGCGACGCGGCGTACACCCGCACCACCCTGGAGAAGGAGTGGATCGCCGGCTTCCACCTCGACCCGACGAAGTCGGTCGAGGCGATCCGCCGCCTCAACTACCTCGCTCGCACGAAGAACGCCGACGTGTACCCCTCGCACGAGCTCGAGCCGTACCTCACCTGGAAGCTCGCCCCCGCCTTCTACGGCGGCGGCGAGGGCCAGGCCTGACACCTCCGATCGTCAGTCCCGATCGACAGCTATATATAAGGAGCACCACATGACCGACCAGACCCGACGGGTGGCACTCGTCACCGGAGCAGCCCAGGGCATCGGAGCCGCGATCGCCGACGAGCTCGCCGGCGAGGGGATGACCGTGGTCGTCGCCGACGTGAACCTCGAGGGCGCCGAGGCCGTCGCCGCCCGCAACGGCGGCGTGGCGAAGAAGCTCGACGTGAGCGACCCCGATCGCGTCGCCGAGGTCGTCGACGAGATCGTCGCCGAGTTCGGCCGCATCGACGTTCTCGTCAACAACGCCGCGCTGGTTCCCCTCACCCCGTGGGCCGACATCACCTTCGAGGAGTGGCGCAAGGTCATGTCCGTGAACCTAGACGGCCTCTATCTCGTCACCCACGCCGTCACGCCCGTGATGGGCAAGGCCGGCTACGGGCGCATCGTCAACATCGCCTCGAACACCTTCGTGGCCGGCACCCCCGACTGCGCCCACTACGTGGCGACCAAGGGTGCCTCCATCGGCCTCGTGCGCGCGCTCGCCGGCGAGCTCGGCCGGCTCGGCATCACCATCAACGCCGTGGCCCCCGGCATCATCGCGAGCGAGGGCGTGCTGTCGGGCCCGCACCAGGCCGGCTTCGACTACGTCGTGCCCATGCAGGCGTTCGACCGCCGCGGCCTCCCCCAAGACGTCGCGCCCGCGGTCGCCTTCCTCGCCAGCGAGAAGGCCAGCTGGGTGACCGGTCAGACCCTTGTGGTCGACGCCGGCCACACACGCAACTGACGCCGGCATGGGTTCCGACGTCCTCATCATCGGCGCGGGCTCTGCCGGCAGCGTCGTCGCCCGCCGGCTGAGCGCTGACCCGTCCCGGCGCGTCACCGTGCTCGAGGCCGGGCACCGTGTCACCGACCCCGAGATGCGGCGGCCGGAGCTCTGGCCGTTCATCCACCACCGCAGCTACGACTGGGACTACCGCACGATCCCGCAGAGGGGCCTCGCCGGGCGGTCGCTCGACTGGGCCCGCGGCAAGGGGCCGGGTGGCTCGAGCCTTGTGCACGCCATGGCGCACATGCGCGGCTGCCGCGCCGACTTCGAGCGCTGGGTCGAGCTCACCGGCGACGCTCGATGGGGGTGGGATGCGCTGCTCCCCGCCTTCAAGCGGTCGGAGACCTTCTCGGGCGGCGCCGACGCGGCGCACGGCGACGACGGCCCGCTCCCGGTGCTGCTGCCCGGGCCCGAGCTGTCCTCGCCCCTGGTGCAGGACTACCTCGCAGCCTGGGAGGCGCTCGGTGTGCCCCGCATCCCCGACCACAACGGCGGCGAGATGCTGGGGGCGACCCCCAACTCGCTCACCATCCGCGACGGCGAGCGGGTCACGGTCTCCGACGTCTACCTCGACCCGGTGCTCGACCGCCCGAACCTCACCCTCCTCACGGGTGTCGACGTTCACCGTCTGCTCGTCTCGGGCGGCCGGGTCACGGGGGTGGCCGTCACCCGCGACGGCGTCGACGAGGTGCTCGAGGCCGACGAGGTCATCCTCTGCGGAGGCTCGATCGGCGACCCGCTGCTGCTCATGCGCTCGGGCATCGGAGACCCCGCGGTGCTCGAAGCCGCGGGCGTGACCACCCTCCTCGAGTCCCCTCAGGTGGGGAAGAACCTCCACGACCATCTGCTCGGCGCCGGCAACCTGTACGCCTCGCGCATCCCGGTGCCGCCGACCCGGCTGCAGCTGTCGGAGTCGATGACCTACCAGTCGCGCCTCGGCCTCGAGCAGAGCGCGGGAACCGTCGACGTCGTCGTGGGCTGTGTGGTCGGCCCGAGCGCCTCGGAGGCCCTCGCCGCCGACGCGGCCGAGGTCGCCCCCGGCACGGGTTATACGCTGCTGTTCGGCGTGACCAACCCGACCAGCCGCGGTTCACTCGCGCTCTCGGGCCCGGAGCTCGCCGACGAGCCGATCATCGACCCGAACTACCTCGACACCGAGCACGACCGCGCGATGTTCCGGCTCGCCCTCGAGCGGGCGCGCCTGGTGGGCGGCTCCGAGGGCCTCGCCGCCTGGCGCGACCACGAGGTGCTGCCGGGCGCGGCCGTGCGGAGCGACGCCGAGGCCGACGCTTTCATCGCCCGCGCGGCGATCACCCACCACCACCCGGTGGGCACCCTCAGCATGGGCGCCTCCCCCGAGGCCCCCGTCACCCCGGGCCTGCGCTTCCGCGGTCTCGACAACCTGCACGTGGTCGACGCGTCGGTCATCCCGTCCATCACGGCGGGCCCGGTGCACGCTGCGACGCTGGCGATCGCGGAGTCGTTCGCAGCGGAGTACACCGGCTGACCCCTCCGCATCACGCCGTCACGCACGAACGCCGCCCCGGAGCATCCGGAGCGGCGTTCGTGGTTCGAGGGTCGGTGTCAGCGGCTGAACGTGCCCACGTACCGCGCCTGCTCGATGATGTCGTCGGCGTAGCGCGCGAGGAACTCCTCGCGGGTGGGCTCACCCTCCACCTTCGTGCCGAGCGCGTACACGAAGAAGTAGTAGTGGTGCTCGCCGTGACCGGCGGGCGGCTGCGGGCCGAAGTACGAGGCCACGCCGGCACCGTTCGGAGCCTCGCGCACGCCCTCGGCCTCGAGGTCGAGCTTCGAGGCGTCGGGGGCGATGCCGTAGACCACCCAGTGGGTGAAGCCCTGCGCGAGGGGCGCATCCGGGTCGTTCACGATGAGGGCGAGCTCGACGGTGCCTTCCGGGGCGCCGGTGAACTCCACCACGGGGGTCGTGTTGCCGCCGTCGGCGCTGAACTCCTCGGGGATGCGGCCGAGGTTGTCGAAGTCGGGGCTCGAGACGGCGAGCTTGTCGATGAACAGGGGCATGGTGTTCCTTTCGTGTCGCGTCGAAGACGCGTCGTTCGGCGTCAGAGGACGCGGGCGATCTCTGCCGCGACCAGGTCGGGCAGCTCTTCGGGGATGTAGTGGTCGGCGCCCTCGATCTCGACCCAGCGGTCGCCGGGTCGCACCTCGCGCGCCGAGCGCCACGCGCTCTCGCTCACGATCTTGCTCGCATCGCCGCGAAGGTGCATCATCGGATGCGGAACATCCTGGAACTCCTCGGCGAACGGCGTGCGGAAGCCCTCGATGAGCTGCGTCATGGCCTCGGGTGAGGCGAGCGGCTCCCAGGCGCCCTCGGCGACCTCGCGGTAGCCCCAGCGGGCGCGCCGCGACACGGCACCGGGAAGGATGCGCGGGTAGCGGTCGGCGAGGTAGGCCTCGATCTCGGCGGGGCCGGTGAAGCGGCGGAAGCCCATGGCCACGCGCACGTCGAGCTCGTCGAGCACGGCGGGCTCGACGAACGGCGTGTAGTCGACCACCACGGCGCGGGTGACGCGCTCGGGGTGGCGGGCCGCGGCCAGCCAGGCGTTGCGACCGCCGAGCGAGTGCCCCGCCACGGCGGCCTGCTCGATGCCGAGGGCGTCGAGCACGGTCACGACGTCGGAGGCGAAGTCGTCACCGCGGTAGCCGGTGGCGGGCTTGTCGCTCCTGCCGTGCCCGCGCTGGTCGAGGGCGATCACGGTGGCGCGGCCCTCGAGCAGGTCACCCACGGGCTCCCACACGGCATGGTTCGCCGAGGTGCCGTGCAGCAGCACCACCGCGGGGCCCTCGCCCCGCACCCGGAACGCGATGTCGACATCGGCGCCCCGGGTGCGGCTGAGGCCGTCGCCGATGCTCTCGACCGTCACCGGCGAGGTCGCCGGGCCGGTCTCGGAGACGGCGCCCGCCATCAGACGTTCGGGATGGAGGAGAGCGTCTTGCGGGCGGCGATGAGACCGGTGATGATCTCCTTGCGCTTGGCGTCGACGTCGCCCTCGCCGTACTCGTACATGCCGCCGTTCGACTTGAAGCCGAGCTTGCCCTCCGCGATCTTCTGCTTGATGAACTCGGGGGTGTCGGTGCTGTTGTCGAGGTCTTTGTTGAGGTAGCTCGAGACGGCCTGGTAGATGTCGAGCCCCGCCATGTCGAGAAGGCGGGTCGGGCCGATCACCGAGAGCTTGTAGCCGATGCCCCACTTCACGCAGGCGTCGAGGCCCTCCGGGGTGACGATGCCTTCTTCGAGCAGCGCCATGCACTCGCGAAGGATGGCGTAGAGCACCCGGTTCTCGACGAAGCCGGGGATCTCCTTCTCGAGCACGGGCACGTAGTTGAACGCCTTGACGATCTCGGTGAGCTTGCCCACGAGCGCCTCGTCGGTGGCCTTGCCCGGGATGATCTCGATCATCGGGATGAGGTGCGGCGGGTTCGACCAGTGCATGCCGATGAGGCGGCCGGGCAGGGTCATCGACTCGGCCATGGTGCTGATCGGGATGCCGGAGGTGTTGCTGGCGATGATGACCTCGTCGCCGATGCGGGCCTCGAGGTCGGCGAGCACCTGCTGCTTGAGCTCCAGCTTCTCGGGCACGGCCTCGATGACGAGCTCGGTGCCCTCGAGGGCGGCGTCGAGGTCGGTGCCGAAGCTCACCGAGCCGCCGGGAGCCGACGGCGAGTCGACGGCCTCGAGTACGTTCTGCACGACGCCGTAAGCGGCCTCGGCACGGGCGATGGCCTCGTCGGAGATGTCGTAGAGCCGGACGGTGGCGCCGGCGCGGGCCAGGGTCGCGGCGATGCCGGGGCCCATGGTGCCCGAACCGATGACGGTGGCGATGGTGGGGAGACTGCTCATCTTCGTGCTCTCTTTCGCGGTACGTGGGTGGGGTCGGTGGAGTCGGTGGCTCAGATGCCCGGGGGCAGCGCGATCGGCGAGATGCCGGCGCCGAAGGCGTTCTCGACACGGTCGAGCCGGCGGTTGAAGTAGGTCCAGAAGTTGTGCTGGGCCTTCGCGGGGTAGATGCGGTCGAACTTCTCCTTGGTCTCCTCCGCATCCGGTTCGATCGGGGCGAAACCGGAGGCCTTGAGGTCGACCTGGAAGCGCGCGGCCTTCTCGAGGAAGATGCCCGTGAGGGTCACCTCGGCCACGGTGCTGCCGACGAACGCCACTCCGTGGTTGGCCAGCAGGATGGCCTGCGCGTCGCCCAGCGCCTTCGCCGCGGCCACGCCGAGCGGCACCGTGGTGATGATGTGGCTGGTCTCGGCGAAGCGGGGCACACCCTCGTAGGCGAACCACACGCCGTGGTTGTTGTAGGGCTTGAGCTCCTCCTCCGAGGCGCCGAGCACTGTCGAGTAGTGCGCGTGCGAGTGACCGACGAAGTTCACGTCGGGGCGCGCCTTCATGATCTCGGCGTGCAGCGGCCACTCGAGGTGGCGGAGCCCCGTGCCCTCGAGTACGTTGCCGTCGAAGTCGATGAGGATGAAGTCGTCGCCCTCGACCTCGCTGAGCGCGAGGTTGCCGCGCTTCAGCCACAGGCCCCGGCCGAACGGGTCGCGGAACGACAGGTGCCCCATCGACATGTCGCCGTGGCCCTCGAGCTCGAGGATGCGGTGCGCCCGCGCCACGTCGGCGAGGATGCTCGCGATGGACTGGTCTTCGTAGTACTGGGTGTGCGAATAGCTCATGGTCTGGTCTCCTCCTGGGTCTACTGTGCGCCTCGGCGCACCTCGGCCACGGTCATGCCGCCGACGCGCGCGTTCACGCGGCCTCCGGTGGCGACGGCGGCGATGATCACGATCTCGTCGGGGCGGGGGGCGTCGGGAAGGGCGAGGGTGATGGCGTCGTAGTGCGAGCGCACGTACACCTCGTCCTTGAACGCCAGCGGGATGTCGATGGTGGCGCCGGTGGGGGCGACCTTGGTGGCGGAGGAGATCCACGCCTCGCCGCCGCCGACGGCGTCGCGGAGGGCGTTGCCGAAGACGGTGGTGACGCAGGCGACGATGTGCTCCTGCTCGCCGTTCACGCCGACCATGCCGCCCTTGCCGTAGCTCTCGACCGGCCGGCCGCCGAGCAGCGCCGCGGCGCGCTCGCCGAGCTCCGTGCCGAGCGAGGCGCTGGCGTCGGTGAGGGGCGACAGGTCGTCGACCCAGCGGCCGGAGAACGGGTTCTCGAACACCACGGCGACCGCGGCCTTCACCAGCGGCTGCTCGGGTGCGGGGCCGAGCTCGTGCACGGTCTCCTGCACGAAGGAGTGCCAGGCGCGGACCTTGTAGATGGAGTCGATGCTCATGCTGCGTGTACCTCGTGTCGGTGGGGGTCGGTCGGGTTGTAGAGGGCGGTCTCGACGCTCTCGCCCACGAACTGGTTGCCCTTGGCCATCTCGCGGGTGTCGGCGTACCACTGCGACCGGTTCTGGGCGAGGTCGGTGACGGGTCGCTCGAGGCGCTCCCAGTCGCGCAGGGCCGTCGGCAGGTCGTCGCCCGCGGCGAGCGCCTCGGTGGCCTTGACGGCCAGGGTCCAGGCGTTCTGCATCGCGGTGCCGGCGCCCTGGGCGAGAGCCGGGCACATGGCGTGCGCGGCGTCGCCGATGAGGGCGACGCGCCCCTCGGTCCAGTGGTCGAGGCGGGTGGTCTGGTAGCCGTAGTACCGGCCCTGGATGCCCGCGGCATCCTGAAGCACCGGCGCCAGCTGCGGGAACACCGAGGTCCACAGCTCGAGGTCGATCGGCACCCGTGAGCCCGCGGCGTCGGCCGCCGGCGACATGAGGGCGATGTAGAGCTCCTCGTCGTTCGCCGGGGTGTAGAGCACGCGCAGCACGCGGGGCTCGAGGTTCCAGAAGTCGATCACGTTGTCCCACTCGGTGTCGGGCTCGAGTGCCGTCAGCTCGGCCTTGCGCCGGGGAACGAGGAACCGGGTGATGCCGTCGCGCGAGCGCTCGCGCTTCAGCGGGATGCCGAGCGAGTCGCGCACCGCGGAGCCGACGCCGTCGGCGCCGACCACGAGCTCGGCCTCGGCCGTCGTGCCGTCGGCGAAGCTGACGACGCCTTCCGCCGTGGCGCCCGTGACCTCGGAGTTCGCGACGATCTCGACGCCCGACTCGCGTGCCGCCGTGAGCAGGCTCTGGTGCAGATGCGGGCGCGTCATGGTGCGCCAGCGGATGCCGTCGAGCGTCTCCTGCGACTGGATGACGTTGTTCATGCGGGTCTCGTAGGCGGGCGGGGTCATCGAGCGCGAGTCGAGGTCGGGGGTGGCCCCGATGCGATCGAGCACCTGGAGGCTGTTGTTCCAGAGCACGATGCCCGCGCCCTCGGCGCGAAGCTCCGCCGCTCGCTCGTGAACCCGCACGCGCCACCCCATCTGGGCGAGGGCGGTGGCCGCGGTGAGTCCCGCGAAGCCTCCGCCCGAGATCTCGGCGCGGCGTGGGCTGTCGGTCATGAGCTGGTCCTGTCTGTTCTGTGCATGGTTGTACGTGGCGCCGTCGGTGATCTGCGAGCCGGGGCTCACAGGTCGCTCGCGGCTCCGATCCTGAGGGCGGCGAGGCCGATCACCCGTGCGATGTCGAGGGCGTTGCGGGTGCCGGCGGGCCCCGCGAACTCCTCCCCGCCGGTGGGCGTGTGGTACCGCCACCCCTCCTCGCGGCCGACGCCGACGATGGCGGCGCGCACCACCTGGGTGACGTTGCCGAAGTCGGTGGCGAAGCCGAGGGCGGGAGGGTCGGCGATGAAGTCGCGACCCGCGGCGGCGAAGGCGTCGGCGACGAGGGCGGTGACCGCCGCGTCGGGCCGCACCTCGGCGATGGCTGCCGAACTCGTCCAGCTGCCCTCGCCGAACTGCTGCCGGAGCCGGGCGGCGAGCGCCTCGAGCTCCTCCTCGGTGTCGGCGAAGAGCAGGAAGCTCGCGTCGATCACCATGCCCGCCGACTCCTCGACGTCACCGTCGAGCAGCACGGTCTCGACCATGAGGCGAGCCGGGTCGAAGGTGGAGGGGAGGCGCGCGATCACGGCGAGCGCGTCGAGCGGGGTGGAGACGACGTCGCGCTTCAGGGTGCGGATGCCGACGATGCGCACCGACTCACGCCGCATCCACAGCGACGACGGCCACACCGTGTCGATGAACTCGGGGTGGGGGTAGAGGGCGACGTCGATGTCGTTCCACAGGCCGCGCGCGGCGCTCAGCGCCTTGCCGCTGCCGAGCTCCCTGGTGCGCGGGGAGTGGATCTCGTCGGCCGGGCAGCCGACGATCACGACGGTGCCGCTCAGCTCGTCGCGCACCGCGGCGAGCGCGAGCGCGGCGCCGACGACGCCGGCCGACTGCGCGCCGTGACCGCAGGAGTGCACGGGCGCGACGTCGCCCTCGGGGCTCTTGGCGGCGACGGCGTCGTAGACGGCGATGACGCCGACCGTCTGCCCCGGCGCGCCGCCCTCGAGCTCGGCCCGGAAGGCCGTCGGCATGCCGGCGACGCCCGTGGCGACGGTGTAACCCGCATCGCGGAGACGGGCGACGAGGTGCGCGGAGCTCTCGACCTCTTCGTGGGCGAGCTCCGGGTGGGCCGTGATGAAATCGACGATCGAGGCGACGTCTGCCGCACGTTCGTCGAGGGCCGCTTTGAAGCGTTCGTCGACCTGCTCCGGTGCCATCGAGGTCCTCCCCAGTGATTCGCTCATTCTTACAATATGGATCGCAGTGTCAGCATATGATGCGATGCACTGAATTATTCATGACGAGGCGAAATGTAACAAGGGCTTAATATCCGGCATCGGCCGTCGCGCATCCGTCGTCCCGCCGCGCGGGGTCGACGAAGGCCCGCCGGAGCGGGTGGTCGGGCCGGGCGGCTCAGCCGGCCGTCGTCGGCGCCGGAGTGGGCGTCGGGCACACCAGGGGGCCCGCGTTCGCCGGTGGGGTGCTGAGCTCGCACGCGTTCGGCACGAGGGCCTGCACCGCGAGCGCCCACAGCACGCAGAGGGTCAGCAGCACGAGGGTGACCGCGACGGTGGCGCGGCGGGCTGCGCGGGAACGCCACATGTCACACCATCCCGAAGCGCTCGGAGCGGATGGCGTCGCGGTGCACGCCCGCGGCCGAGAGGGCAGCCTCGATGTCGTCCATCATCACGTCGGGTCCGCAGATGCAGAAGGTCGAGCCTGACGCCACCTGCGGCAGCCGGCTCGTGACGAAGGCGGCGTCGACGTGTCCACGGGCGCCGGCCCACGCATCCGTCGGTCGCGACAGCACGTGCACCACCTCGAGGTCGAGCCGTGTCGTGAGCATGTCGAGCTCGGCTCGGCCCGGGATGCTCGCCTCGTCGCGGTTGCCCAGCCAGATCTCGCACCGCCGGGTGTCACGGCGGTCGGCGAGGGTCTCGAGCATGCTGAGCAGCGGAGTCACGCCGACGCCCGCCCCGATGAGCACGAGCGGGCCGGTGGGCGGCAGCACGAAGGCGCCGAACGGGCCGTCGACGAACATGCGGTCTCCCGGCTGCAGGTCGGCGATGTCGCGGCTGAAGTGGTCGTGCTCCTTGATGGCGAAGCTGATGCGTTCGGGATGCTCGGCGCTGGAGGAGATGGAGAAGGGATGGTAGGTGAGCGCGAAGGCCGAGCGGCGCGCCTGAAGCCAGGCGAACTGGCCGGGTTCGAAGCGGAACGGGCGCGTCGCGAGGCCCGACGCCATGTCGGCGGGGCCGCGACCGCCCTCGTGGTCGTGCGGATGCTCGTGCGGCACGCCCGGCGCGAACTCGGGAACCCGGTCGCGCGGGTGGATCGTGATCGTGGTCACCCCGGCCTCGCGCTCGATCGACTCCACCACCCAGGGCCGCCGCTGCCGGAGCGCCGGCTTCAGCAGCCGCACCCAGACGCCGAGCCCGATGAAGGCGACGCTCAGCACGATCCAGAGCAACTGCTCCCACCACTCGCGCACGTAGTAGCCGACGAGCAGCACGTGCAGGAGGGCGGTGATCACGACGGCCACCGCGATCACCGCGTGGGTGATCTGCCACGTCTCGTAGCGGATGCGCAGCCGCTGCCTGAACACCGACAGACCGATCAACACCAGCAGCAAGACGCACGACGACACCGCGAACTTCGCCCGCAGCGGCGAGGTGAACACGTCGAGGAGGCCGAGGAACCGCGAGTCGACGAGGAACAGGATGATCGGATGCGCGAACACCAACAGCGTCGCGAGGTACGCCATCTGGCGGTGGAAGCCGAGCACGAGGTCCATGCCCACCGGGTGCACCACCACGAAGGTGCGCGCCACCATCACGAACTGCAGCCCGAACATGGCGAGCCCGACGAAGCCGAACGCGATCGAGAGGTTGATCCAGAACCCCCGACCCGGGTCGAGACTGATCAGCGCGAGCGGCAGCGGCAGCACCGCGAGGAGCGTATAGAGGGCGACCCACAGCGCGAAGGCACCGCGACTCCGGCGCTCGACCATCCCCCGCACCGCGCTCGCCCGCATGTCCCCACCCCTCGGGGCGACCAGTGCCCCCTGCGGCAGAGTACACCGAGCTTTGTGGCGTGGGTGATATTCGAGTCGATGGGCAACGCCCTCGTCGTGCGTCTACCCCGAAACAGGATCGGCGGCGAGGATGTGGTCGATGTCTCGGGGGGAAAGCGGCACCCCGGGGAAGTTCAGGAACTGCCTCAAGGGCATGGATGCGATCATCGTCAAGTCAGATGGCTCTGCGCCCTCCTGGGTGGGAAAGAGCATCTGTCCGTAGATCGGGTGCTCGATCCATTCCTGCACGGTCGAGTCGATAGTCAATCGGGTTGGAAGCGCGTCGCCGACCAGGGTGATCGTGGTGGACTGGATGACTCGATCCGCGTTCTCCGCGATCTCGATCCGGTACTCCCCCGGCGCGACGACCCACGAGTCATGGGTGCTGTCCCAATAGGCGAACGACCGTCGTTCGAGAGGGAGCCGAACACGGCGGGTCTCGCCTGCGGTCAGCGCGATCTTGACGAAGCCCTTCAGTTCCCGCCGAGGTCGTCTGACAGGCCCCGCGGCGGTCGAGACATAGAGCTGCACGACGTGGCTAGCAGCCCGGCCTCCCGCATTGGTGATGAGGACTTCGACGGTCAGCGCCGTGTCGTCGTCGGCTGAACGCTCGACGGTGATGTCGCTCGCTGTGAACCTGCTGTAGCTGAGGCCGTGGCCGAAGGGATATCGTACGGGGTGGTCAACGGCGGTGTAGTACCGGTAGCCGACCATGACACCTTCGCCGTAACGGGTATGGCCCTGTTCGCCGGGGTGGGTGAGATAGGACGGGGTGTCTTCGAGCCTCAGCGGGATCGTTTCGGCAAGTCGCCCTGACGGTGACACGACGCCGAGAAGCAGGTCGGCGATTGCAGCGCCCCCGCCCTGGCCGAGCAGCCAGGCTTCGAGAATTGCATCGACGTCGTCGTGCCACTCCTCGAGGCTGACGATCCCACCGTTGAAGAGGACGACCGCGGTGCGGGGCGCCGCTGCGGCGACGCTGCGGATGAGTGCGATCTGATCGTCCGGGAGCGTGAGCGTTGTCCGGTCGAAACCCTCGGACTCGTCCGACTCCCGAAGGCCCGCGAACACGACCGCCACGTCTGCGCGGCGTGCCGTCTCGACTGCGTCGTTCGCAAGCGTGGCGGCATCATGTGACGCCTCGAGCGAGTAGCCCGCGGCGTATTCCACAGTCATGCCGAGGTCGGTGGCTCCGTGGCGGATGCGCTCCACCGGAATATCGAGGTGGGTGGGGACGATTCGCGAGCTGCCTCCACCCTGGTAGCGGGGGTTCTCGGCGAGTTCTCCTATGACCGCGATCCGTTGACCTGCGCGAAGCGGCAGTGTCGAGCCGTCGTTCTTGAGGAGCACCGGGCACTCCAGGGCGAGTGTGCGGCTCAGGGCGTGTTGCCGGTCGTGATCGACGGGTGAACCTGTCGCGCCGTGGTAGGCGCTGAGTTCCAGGACTCGGGACGCAGACGCGTCGATGACGCTCTGCTCGAGTCGGCCGTCGGCTACGGCGGCAGCCAACTCGGGTGAGCTGTCCCTCCCGCCGGGCATCTCGAGGTCGAGCCCAGCTCGAAGCGAGGTGACGCGGTCCTGGACCGCACCCCAGTCCGACACGACGACACCCTCGTAACCCCATTCTCGCCTGAGGAGATCGGTGAGCAGCCAGGTGTTCTCTGCTGCGGGAATGCCGTTGATGGCATTGTAGGAGCACATGATGGTCGCGGGTTTCGCCGTGGTGACGACGCGCTCGAACGCGGGTAGATAGATCTCGCGCATGGTGCGTTCATCGACGTCGGCGCTGATGCGCATCCGTTCGGTCTCTTGGTTGTTCAGCGCGAAGTGCTTCACCGAAGCACCGACGCCGGCCGATTCCTGGGCTGCCGCCTGCTCTGCGGCGAGAACCCCCGTGAGGTAGGGGTCCTCGGAGAAGTATTCGAAGTTGCGCCCGTTGAGAGGGGTCCGCTTGATGTTCACGCCCGGTCCGAGGACGACGCCGACACCCAGCGCCTTGGCCTCCTCGGCGATCGCTTGGCCCATTCGGCGGGCGACATCGCGGTTCCAGCTGGAGCCGACTGCCACAGCGGGGGGAAAGCAGGTGGCGGGTTCGCTGTCGAAGATGCCGAGATTGTCTTCACCCTGCCGCTGATGCCGCACCCCGTGCGGGCCGTCCGTCAGCGTGACGCTCGGGACGCCATGCTCGGGGATGCTCCGGGTTCCCCAGAACGATCCACCCGACAGCAGGGAGATTCGCTGATCGAGGGAGAGTTCACCGACACGGACCGGGTTGCCATCGGCGCGGCGCGGCGCGGCGGTCACGCTCGTCCGCTCCGAGCGATGTCGCCCAGCCAGGCGAGGCTGGGTTTCGGGGTGCGTTCGAACGTGGTGCGGTCGACGGCGATGAGGCCGAAGGTGGGAGCCCAGTGGCCCCACTCGAAGTTGTCCAACGCTGACCAGTGCAAGTACCCGCGTACGTCGAGGCCGTCCACCTGGGCAGCGAACATGTGCTCGAGCGCTTCGCTGGTGTAGGCGATGCGGCGGGCGTCGTCGTTGGTGGCGATTCCATTCTCTGTGATCAGGATCGGTGTTCCCTCGGTCACGTTCCACGCGTTGCGCAGCGCGATGCCGAGTGCGTCTGGGCGGTAGGCCCAGCCGGTGAGGGTGTTGTCGGGATGCGGCGCGTGCGGGATGACACCTCGGGAGTCGATCTTCTGACTGGTGTACGACTGGACACCGACGAAGTCGTCACCCTTCGATACCCGCAGGTACCGGTCCTCCCAGGCATCCTTCACTCGCGCGAACTCGTCTTCGTTGCCGGGAGTCGGTTCGAACGCCTGCCCCGCGACTGTCCACCCGACGCGTGCGCTGGTCGCACTCTTGAGGATGACTTTCGCGGCTCGATGGGCGTCGGCGAGGATGTCGCCGAGTTCCGTGTCGGGGATCGCTGCAGCTTGAGCGCGAAGGAGATCGTCCACGCTGAGGTCTGCCATCGCTGCCCGGCCTTCCTCGCTCATCGTGTTGTCCATGAGTGACATCAGGGCGTAGACATTCGGCTCGTTGACCGTGACGACCCATTCGACGTCGGCGAGGATCGTGGCGGCGGCCTCGACGTAGCGGCAGAAGCGGTCGATGGCGCGGGGGTCGCGCCAGCCGCCATCGTCGGCGAACCATCGCGGGTTGGTGAAGTGGTGCAGCGTCACCACAGGCGTCATCCCCCGCTCCAACGTCGCGTCGATCATGCGGCGGTAGTGAGCCAGCTCCGCCTTCGAGAACTGCCCCTCCTCCGGTTCGATCCGCGCCCACTCGATGCCGAACCGGTAGGCGTTCAGGCCTGCATCGGCCAGAAGCCCGATGTCTTCGCGGTACCGGTGATAGCTGTCGAGAGCGTCACCACTTCTCTCGAACATCTCGGGAAAGCGCTGCTCGCGTTCCCACCAGTCGCTGTTGAGGTTGTTGCCTTCGATCTGGTGCGGTGAGGTCGATGCGCCCCACAGGAATTCCGTCATAGCTCTCTTCTTCTTCGTGACTGTCGGGAGTGGTCGGTCGGGTCAGCGCGAGCCCTTGACCCGGGTGAGAACGATGAGGCCGCCCACGAGTGTGAACGCGGCCGCGATGATGAACAGGGGTAGATAGTTCTTTTCTCCATCGATCACACTGATCGTCAGCACGAGCGAAGCGACGATCGGGGCGATCGCCTGGGCGAGAGACACGGCCAGCTGCGCGATTCCGACGAACCGGCCGGCGTTCTGCTCGCGGGAGGGAAGGATGTCGAGGATGATCGCCGTGTCGACGGAGGAGAAAATCCCGGTCGCAAGCTGCATGAGCACGGAGCCGACGATGATGGCGCTGAAGTCGGGTGCGACCGCCATCGTCGCAGCGCCCGCCGCAAAGATGACGCCGGAGAGGAAGACCAGGAGCTTACGGCGCTTGATCTTGTCAGAGAGCCAGCCGCTGCCCAGCGCGCCCAGCGCGGCCGCTGCCACGCCCCCGATGGAGACCAACGCCACCAGGCCGGCGATCTCGGCGACGGTGGCGCCGAGACGCTGAGCGATGAAGAACGTGCCGAAGGTCGTTCCGATCGTCAGACCGCCCATGAACAGAAACCGCCCGGCCCAGTTCCAGGCGAAGTCCTTGTGCTCTCGCGGATCGAACAGGTAGTTGCGGATGACGACGGTGAACGACAGCCGCTGTGCGGGCGGCGCCAGGGTGAGGCTGTCTTCGCGGCCTACGGTCAAGCCGAAGAGCACCATCAACACCACTCCTACGGCGCCGGGGACCAGGAAGAGCAGGTAATTGTCAGTGACGAGCGAAGCACCGATGATCGATCCCACGACTGGGGCGACCAACCCGGCGAAACCCATCAGCCCGGCGACCTTGCCACGCTGGAGATCGGGGACCCGGTCGGCCATGACGAAGGTGAGTGCCCCGGTAGCGCTAGCCCATGTCGCCTGGGTCAGCACCCATCCGAGACCGAGGACGACGACGGATGGAGCCGCCGCCATCACGAAGAGGGCGATCAGGCCGAGAACGGCTCCCCCGATGACATAGGGCGCCCGGCGACCGAATCGACTTCGAGTGTGGTCGCTCAGAGTGCCGATCAGGGGAGCCATGATCAGCGCTACCACCGCCCCCGCGCCCGTGATGTAGCCCAGGAACTCTTCGTTTCCGGGTGCGAGCTGCTGAAGACGTACAGCGAGTGAGATCGCCAGCGGTGTGATCAACGCGATGGAGCCGCCGACGTTCGCCAGCACGAGGAGCGAGATGAAGAGGCCGCTGACCTTCGGCGCTCGACCGCTGTCGAGGGCCTGGGCCTGCGTCAGTCCATCGATCGTCTCCGGTGCCGTCGGCGCGTCACCAGGACGCTGAGGGGTGGTCGACATGGTTGATCCTCCTTGATCAGGGCTGAAGTCTAAAAGTTCACGGCGATGTAGTTTTCAGGAACATAGCACAAAACTTCATTGCGTTATAGTTTTCATGATCGAGGGAGATGCGATGTCAACCGGAGTACGCGGTCCGTACGGCAAGACGCCACAGGTGCGCCGCCAGATCATCGAGGCGGCGTTCGAGATCTTTTCAGCCAGTGGCTATCGGGCTGCGACCATGAAAGACGTGGCGATGAAGGTGGGGATGACACCCAAAGGGCTCAATCACCACTTCGCCACGAAGGAAGACCTGCTCGGCGCTGTTCTGGAGTTGCGAGACGAGGTGGGCGCGTCCCGCCACGTGCCTCGATCAGCGCATCCGTCTGACGCCCTCGACATGATTCTGGCCGTTCTTCGAGATGACGCCGCGACCCCTCATCTGATCGAGCTGCATATCAGCCTCGCCGCCGAGGCGTCGCAGAACTCCCACCCGGCGCACCAGTTCTACGCCGATCGCTACAACAGTCTGAGGGAGGCCCTCTGCGGTCTGTTCGCGCAAGCTCGTGCAGCTGGGAAACTGAGGTCGAAGCTCGAGGATCACAGCTTGGCGGCCCTGCTGATTGCTGTCATGGACGGGTTACAGCTGCAGTGGTTGTACGACCACGATGCCGTCGAGGTGGAACCCGTCGTGAGGTCGTTCCTCGAAGAGGTGGCCCCGGATCTCGTCCGCCCTCGCTCGCTCTCCGCCGCACAGAAGTAGTTCCACCGGGGCCGCGCATCCCGTCAGGGCAGGATGAACTCCAGTTCCACCCATCCGTGCGGGCGTCTCGCCACCGACGTGGCCAGGCGATGCACTCGTGCCATCTCGACCTGCACCGTTGGCCGGGTCGGATCTTTCTCGTCCGGCGACTGACGTCGCCATTCCGCTCGCGCACGCTCCCACGAGCCATCGGTGAGAATCCGCTGATTCCATGTCCAGATGGTCTGCCAGTGACCGAAGACTTCGGGCACCTGACGCCAGGGGATTGCGCAGCGCTGGCGATAGATGATCGCCTCGACCATGGTCCGCGCATCGGAGAAGCGGCGGCCTGGTCGCCCCGCGGGTCGAGGGAACTCGTGCTGCACAGAATTCCAGAACCGATCGCTCACCAACTCGAAGCGCGCAGTGTAGGTGCGGGGTGGGGATGTTACCGCCTGCATGGGCTCACACCACCGCCACGGGTCGAATCGCATCGAGCAGCGAGACTGCCTTGAGGACCAGCTCGTCTTGCTCAGCCCCTCTGTCCGAACAAGCGGTCACGCCTCCGCCTGTGCCGATCGTCGCCGCCGATCCCTTGAAGACGATGGTGCGGATGGTCATCGCGAGGCGGGCGGCGCCGCCCGCCCCGAACCAACCTAAGGCCCCTGCGTATTCTCCCCGAGGCGACGCTTCGATCTCGGAGATGAGGCCGACCGCCGCCCTCTTGGGAGCGCCCGTCATCGAGCCAGCCGGGAGAAGTGCCCCGAGAAGCTCTGCCAAAGAGATGTCTTCTTTCAGGTTGCCCCGGATCGTGCTCACCAACTGATGGACGTGAGCACGACTTTCCACTCGGAGCAGTTCGACCACGTCGATCGAGCCGAGGCTACAGACCCGCGAGAGGTCGTTGCGCAGAAGATCGACGATCATCACGTTCTCCGCGAGCTCCTTGCTGTCAACCGCGAGTTGGTCCGCTGCCGCGCGATCGAGAACCTCGTCGCGGTGACGAGCACGTGTTCCCTTCACCGGTCGGGAGACGACTTCTCGACCGTTCACAGCGAGGAAGGTCTCGGTCGATGCGCTGACGAGTGTCGTGTCTCCGCCCCGGATGATCGCGCGGAGCACTCCGGCCGATGACCGGCGGATGGCGGCGAAGGCGGCGGCCGGAGTTCCTGCGTCGATGACTCGCAGGCGATCGGTCAGGCATGTCACGTAGACCTCTCCGTGCTCGATGGCGTTCTGGACACGGGCGAACGCCGCGGCATACTCTCCGGGGCCGAGCCCGGGTGTTGACACCGGCTCGGTCGTGGCCCTCGGCGCTACCGGGATTGCCGATGACTGCAGGGCAGCCAGCGCGTACTGCACCCAGTCGGCGTCACTGCGTACGGCGTGAATCCACATTCGTCGATGAGCGATGTCGAACCTCACGACGCGGTCTGCGACGAACAGCACGGAATCTTCCCGCGCGTCGGCGCGGACGGGCAGAGTCGCGTTCAGGCTGGCGCTGTCATACCCGACCCAGCCGACCCAGCCCAGCGAATTCTCTTTCACGCCGTCGCCGGGTCGTAGTTCGGAGAGCAAGTCGCTCACCGTTCCGGACAGCCTCGAGCGCCGGCCGGAAGCTGTGACATGCACCTCGCCGGTCGACGGGTTCCCCACCGCAACGCAGGAGTCGGGACTGGCAGCCCCCATCCAGACGCTGTCACCGATGAGCTCGCCCTCGAACCAGAACGATGCCGACTCTGCTCCGAACAGCACGGAGAAAACGTCCTGCGGGTCGAACCAACCGGGGACCTCGATGCGCACACAGGCGCCACGTACCCGGCGCAGCGCACCCACACCCACAGCGGCGAGACCTCCGTCGGTCATCGAGCAGTGCCCTCGAATGAGTCGAGCGCATCCACCAGCCGTTGAGCCACCCTCGCCAGACGCGGAACGTGCGTGCGGACGCCCCACAGCTCGAACCGCGACAAGACCACCGCGGTGAGCATTGCGCTGACCTCATCGAGTTCCGGGGAGGCCGGCTCCGGCGTGTCGACGAAGGTGCGCAGGAACCGTTTGCGCGAAGCACCTATGAGAACGGGGTATCCGAGGGACTGCAAGGCGTTCAGGTGTCGGAGCAACTCCCAGTTCTGCTGCGGCGTCTTCGAGAAGCCCAGCCCAGGGTCGAGAATGATCGAGCTGGGCTCCACCCCCGCATGTTCGAAGGCGCGGGCTCGCGCGGCCAGATCCTGTACCACGTCACGCGAAACGTCGCTGTACTCACCCGGCAGCGCGCTGGGTCCCCGGGAATGTGCGATCACGACAGGCACACCCGCTGCCGCAACAGCCGACTTCATCTCAGGATCGGCTCCGCCCGTGACATCGTTGATGATGCCCGCACCCGCCTCAAGGGCTGCGCGGGCAACAACCGCTTTCTGCGTGTCGATGCTCACCTTCACTCCGGTCTCGACCAAGGCACGCACCACAGGCAGGACTCGACGGAGTTCGACATCTGTTGGAACCGGCACGGCTCCAGGGCGAGTGGACTCACCTCCCACGTCGACGATGTCCGCACCCGAGGCAGTCAAACGACCCGCATGCTCGACCGCCGACTCGAGCCCGGTGAACCGGCCACCATCACTGAAGGAATCGGGCGTGACGTTCAGGATGCCCATGACCACCAGACTCATCGTTGGCACCGCCCTGCGGAGTCATCGTTGCGCGTCGCCCGGACAGAACTCATCAACGTCACCGTGCCTGTGGCGAGCACAAGGCCGTCGCTGCCTGCCAGGTCTCTGGCCCGGTCGACGGCTTCCGCGGGGTCTGGAACGACTACGATGCGAGCATCCGGGGCAACCCATCGCACGAGGCCGCCGAGCTCGCGACAACTCATCGATCGAATCGAGCTGGTCTGAGTGATGACGAACGTCTCGGCGACCTGTGCGAGGCGCGCCACCATGGCACGACAGTCCTTGTCGCGCAGAACTGCCAGGAGCACCACCGGGGTGCAGCTTCCGGCGATCTGCCTCACCGCGTCGATGGTGGCTGCGATTCCGTGAGGGTTGTGGGCAGCGTCGATGATGACTGTGGGATCTGTCAACACGGTTTCGAACCGACCGGGATTGGTCACCGTCGCCAGGCCGCTGCGCACGGCATTCTCGTCGAACTCCAGCGATTGGCGGCTCTCCGACATCACGGCGCCCGACGCCAACAGTCCCTCGGCTGCGCTGATCGCCACCCCGATGTTCTGTGCCTGATATGCACCCCCCAGAGCCACCTCGACGCGGCAGAGCCGACCGGCTGCCGTACGGAGCGCGACGATCTGCTCGGCAGTTCCGAGCTCACGGGCGAGTACCTCGAAATCCGTCCCTTCGACCGCGAACCGAGCGCCCTTCGATGCCGCCGCTCGTTCGATCTCACGACTAGCCTCCACCACCTGCGCAGCGCTCACGACGAGCGCCCCCGTCTTGATGATCCCAGCCTTCGTGCGCGCGATCTCGGCGACAGTCGATCCGAGCAGTGGACTGTGATCGATGTCCACGGGGGTGAAGACGGCGACATCACCGTCGGCTGCATTCGTCGCATCCCATTCGCCTCCGAGCCCTACCTCGACGACGAGCGCCTGCACGCGAAGGTGCTTGAAAACTGCGAACGCCAGAACGACGAGAACCTCGAAAAATGTCAAGCGCGGATCTCCGGCGTCTGCGAGCCGGGCGTCCTTGGCTTTCACGACACCAGCGACCGAAATCCAAACTGTTTCGAGGATGTCATCCGACACCGGGACTGCATCCACGCAGATGCGCTCAGACACATCTACGAGGTGGGGGCTCGTGAACATTCCCGTACGGACCCCGTGTCCGCGAAGCACAGCTTCGATCAGGCGGGTCGTGGACGTCTTCCCATTCGTGCCAGTGACATGCACCATCGGCGCAGCCTTCTGGGGATCACCGAGTTCGCGCAGGCATCGTCGAACGGGGTCAAGCCTGGGTGCCGGCATGTTCTCGCCAGCTCGCGCGTCGAGTTCTTCTCGGACTGCCACGACTCACCAACCAGGTCTCTCAGTTGAAGACGACCGTGTGGTTCGCCCGACGGATCACCCGATCCTGAGCGTGCCACTCGACGGCCCGGGTCAGCACGGCCCGCTCGACATCGGCACCTCGACGTTGCAGGTCGGCTGCCGTGTCCGAGTGAGACACACGCACGACGTCCTGTTCGATGATGGGGCCCTCGTCGAGATCTGTCGTGACGTAGTGCGCTGTGGCGCCGACGAGTTTCACGCCGCGTTCCTTGGCTCGGGCGTACGGTCCAGCTCCGATGAAAGCCGGAAGGAACGAGTGGTGGATATTGATGATCGGCACGCCGACCGCGTCGATGAACGAGCCGGAGAGGATCTGCATGTAACGCGCTAGAACCACGAAGTCGACGTTGCCGCGGAGCAGCCGCAGATGTTCCTCTTCAGCCGCTGACTTGTCGGGACCTGCTGAGGGAACGTGGAAGAACGGGATCCCGAAGCTGCGGACGTCGTCGGCGGTGTCGGAGTGGTTCGAGATGACCATTGCCACGTGGATCGGCAGCTCACCCCGTCGTTGACGCCACAAGAGGTCGAGCAGGCAGTGGTCGGACTTCGAGACGAAAATGGCGACCCGCTTGGGCGCATCGAGATCCGAGATCCGCCACACCAGTCCGAGCTGCTGAGAGATCAACTTCTGCAAGTCGGATTCGAGAGCCTCGCGGATGGCAGCCAGGTCGACGATCTCGAAGACCGTCCGCTGAAAGAAGTCCCCGCCGTCGGGGTCATCGGAGTACTGGTCGAGCGAGACGATATTGCCTCCGTGCGATCGGATCACTCCGGTGATCTCCGCAACGATGCCCGGCTTATCTGTGCCGTGCACGATGAGACAAGCACGCGAGGGTCGCCGACGATCGACGTTCTGGAAGGCCGGGCGCGGTGCCGTCTGCAGCTCGGCGCTCATCGGGTTGGCTCCTGAAATCTCTGAATCCATTCCGCTGTGGCCTTGAGGCCACCGAAGGTGTAGAAGTGCAGTTTGAGGTCGCCGTGTGACGATTCGTCGTAACGAGCGGCGAGCTCCTCGATGAAGCGATCGGGGCCGGCCGTGCCGAGCAGATTCGTGATCGAGAAGCCGTACTTCTTCGCGATCCCGGCGCTCGAAGCGACCCCGAAGCGCGACGCATAGCTGATGAGTCGCTTGATGCCGGCCGGGCCCGGGACGCCGACCCGGATGGGCCAGTCGATGCCTTTCGCTCGTACATACTCGATCCAGCGGAGGACCGGCTCGGTGTCGAAGCCGAATTGAGTAATGAACTCGCCTCGGATGCCTTGGTCGCGGATGCTCTGAACCTTGCGATCAAGGGCGGCGTCCAACTCGGAATCAGGGATGTCGGGGTGCCCCTCCGGATATCCACTGATGCCGACTCGTGTCACCGCGTGCGCGCGGAGGTCTGCCGCCTCGATGACGTCGGCGGCCCCGTCGAACGGGCCGACAGGTGTGGCGGGGTCGCCCGCGATGACGAAAAGACTGTCACTCGTGCCGTCGTCAGCGAAGGCTGAGAGCGAATTCTGGAGCTCATCCACGCTTGCGAGCCGGCGGGCGGCCACATGAGGCATCGGGAGGTGCCCGTGCGAGGCGACGGTCCGCGCTGCCGCTCGACGCACGTCAAGGGTCTCGCTGGCGAGGAACGTGACATTCACCCGAGTTCGTGGCGGGAGTGAGCCCGCCGAGGCGATGAAGGTATCAGCGTCCTTCCCGGTGATCTCCACGGAAAAGTCCTCGAGCAGACGTGCCGGGGGTGAATCCGTGGGAAACGTTCGTGCGTCGGTCATGGGGCTCGTCATCCTTGCTCGAGTTCCGCTTCACTATCCGTCCAGCCCACAACGCCGTGAGCTTCTCGGTCGGATAGGGATAGCGGTGGAATATTTTGTAAGAGTCTATAGCATGTTGACACAGTCTTTCATTTTTGAGAAGGGCCAGGTGGATGAAGGTGAGACGGGCGTGGAGAAGATGATGGCAGAGATACTCGACGGCGCTGCGGTGGCGAGGCGGGTTCGGGAAGAGGTGGCTCGACGAGTCGCAGCCCTCCGGCAGAGCGCGGATCGAGTACCGGGGCTTGCAACGGTGCTGGTCGGCGATGACCCCGCGTCGGAGGTCTACGTCGCGACCAAGCGACGCATGTCGCTTGCCGTCGGAATGGCCGAGTTCCATCGGCATCTTCCTGCGTCGTCATCCCAGCACGATGTCGCCGAGACCATCCGTAACTTCGCAAGAAATGATGCGGTCTCGGGCATCCTGCTCCAGCTTCCCCTTCCCCGACACCTCAATGCCGCGGCGTTGATCAGCGAGATTCCGCCACACAAGGACGTCGATGGCCTCACTGAGGTCAATGCCGGTCGCCTGTTGCTTGCTGAGCCCGGCCTTCGGCCCTGTACCCCCCTCGGCGTGATGGAGCTGCTCGATTCGTGCGCAACGCCGCTGTCCGGCGCGCTCTGCGCTGTCATCGGCCGTTCGAATCTGGTGGGGAAGCCGGTGGCGCAGATGCTTCTACAACGCGACGCCACCGTCGTCATGACACACTCTCGCACCCGCGATCTGCGCGAGCTCACTCGCGCTGCGGATGTCGTCGTAGCGGCGGCCGGTGTCCCTGGTCTGCTGACCGGTGATGCCGTCAAGGAAGGTGCCGCCGTCATCGACGTCGGAATCCATCGAACGCCGAAGGGGCTGATCGGTGATGTCGATTTCGCGACGGTAGCCACGAGAGCTGGGCGTATCACCCCGGTCCCTGGCGGCGTGGGTCCCATGACGATAGCCATGCTGCTCCGTAACACGATGCTCGCCGCGGAAGGCGGCGTCCGATGAGTCACGAGGTGGCGTCACTGGAGACCCTGAGCGGGATGCGGGCGGTCGTCGTGGGCGGCGCTTCGGGGATGGGGCTGGCTCTCGCGCGAGCCTTGGTCGGGCGCGACGCTCGGGTCATGATCGGGGACATCGAGACCGGCGCTCTCGACGCTGCCGCCGCCGAAATCGGGGTGGGAGCCGCTGTTGTCGATGTGAGCAATCGGTCTAGCACTGCACATTTCGCCGGCCTCGCGGCAGCGGAACTCGGTGGCGTCGACCTTGTGATCACGACTGCCGGTGTCGCGATGCTCGGAAGCCTCTCTGACACAGAACGGAGCGATTGGGACTGGCTGATCAGCGTCAACCTGTTCGGCACCATCAACATCGTCGATTTTTTCGTTCCGCACCTTCGCCGAACGACGGGCCGGCTTCTCATCACCGGCTCGGTCGCAGGCGTCGTTCCGGAAGCAGGAATGGGCGCATATGCCGCAACGAAGGCAGCGGTCGGCGCCTATGCGGAGGTGCTGACCGAGGAACTGGCCGTGGACGGCATCGCCGTGACACTCTTTCTCCCCGGACCGGTCGCAACCCGTTTGGGTTCGAGCGACCGCAATCGGCGTGGCCGGCCCGTGACATCGCGTCAGGAGACCACTTCGCCGGATATCTCTGATCGCCGGTGGATCAGCGCGGATGACGCCGCGGCGAATGCTCTTCAGGCTCTCGCGTCGGGCGTCGCGTTGACCACGACTCACCCGGAGTGGCGCGAGCAGGTGGTTTCGCGGCATCGACGAATCGAGAAGAGCTTCGACTGAGTCGCCGTCGCACTACGCCGGGCGCTACGCCTTCTTGCGGCCGAAGGTGGGGGTGGCGCGGCGGATGGCGGCACCGCGCTTCGCGGTGCGCTCCCAGCGCGACAGGCCCACGGCGGCGAGGAGGGCGACGCCGTTGAACAGGTCGCTGACCCAGTTCTGGGCGCCGAGGAGCTGGAGGCCCTTGATGCCCACGGCGAGCACGTACACCGAGATGACGGTGCCCCACACGTTGAAGCGGCCGCCTTTGAACTGGGTCGATCCGAGGAACACGGCGGTGAGGGCGGGCAGCAGCAGGCCCGGGCCCACGGTCGGGTCTCCCGCGTTGATGCGGGAGGCCAGCAGCACACCGGCGAGGGCGGCGATGATGCCGCCGGCGACCAGCGACGCGATCTGCAGCCGGGCGACGTTCACGCCCGAGAGGCGGGCGCCGTCGGGGTTGTACCCGGCCGCGTACATGCGCCGACCGACGGGGGTGCGCTCGAGCACGTACCAGACCACGAGCGCGACCAGCAGCATGATGAACACCGGGTTCGTGAGCTTGAACGCGGGGTTGTCGGGAACGAGCGGCAGGCCGCCGGTGGCGAAGAGGCGGAACCCGTCTTCGAGACCGATGATCTGCCGGTTCTCCGACAGGAACGCCAGCCCCGCGAGCAGGATCGAGCTCATGCCGAGGGTGGCGATGAACGAGTCGATGCGCCCTTTCGTGATGATGAGGCCCGACACGATGCCGATGAGGGCACCCACCAGGATGGTCAGCGGGATCGCGATGCCCCACGGCAGCTGCAGCTTCGTCTGCAGCACCGCCACGAGGATGACCGCGAACCCGACCTCCGCACCGATCGCGAGGTTGAACACACCGTTGACCAGTGGGATGAGCACCGCGATCGCCGCGAGCACGGTGATCGACTGCGCATCCAGCAGCACCAGCCAGGTGCCGGGGGTGAGGAAGGTGCGCGGGGTGATGATGGCGAACACCGCGAACAGCACGATGAAGATGTAGATCGCGCTGATGTTGCGGAACGACAGCGCCGCCGCCAGGCCACCGCGCTTCGGGCCCGACCGCACGTCGGGTTCCTCCGCGAGGTTGATTGCTTCGGTCTTCTTCACTGCTCGTCCTCGCTCTTCAATCCATAGCCTTCGATGACCAGCCGCGTCTCCGTCAGCTCGTCGCCCGCCAGTTCAGCGGCGATCCTCCCGTCGCGCAGCACCAGCACGCGATCACACAGCCGCACCAGCTCCTTCGCCTCGGAGGAGCACACGAGCACGCCCGCCCCACCCTCGGCCGCGCCGTCGATCGCGTCGTAGATCGCCTGCTTCGCGCCGATGTCGACACCCTGAGTGGGCTCTTCGAGCAGCAGCAACCGCGGCTTGTTCCGCAGCCACTTCGCGAACACGATCTTCTGCTGATTACCGCCCGAGAACTGCTGGAACACCTGCTCCGCCCGCGGCGGCTTCACGTCATACGCCTCCACGAGCGACGCCGCGTGCGCCTTCTCCCGGGCGGTGCTGATGGCACCGAGCCCCGTGGTCAGCGACTTCAGTTCGGGAAGCGTCACGTTCTCGCGCGCCGTCATCGGCCGCACCGAACCCAGCTTGGCCCGGTCACCCGGCACGAACGCGACACCACGACGGATGCTCTCCCCCGGTGAACGCTTCAGATACGACTTCCCCGCCAAGGTGAACGAGTCGACGTCAGCGGGCACCGATCCGAAGATCATCGCCGGCAGCGCCTCACGACCGGAGCCGAGCACACCGGCGACACCGACGACCTCGCCCGCACTCACCCGCAGGTCGATGCCGTCGAGGATCTCACCGGCGAGGCCGCGGATCTCGAGCACGACGTCGCCGTGCACCCGCGCGTTCTCGCCATGCTCGGCCTCACCCACCGGGATACCGGTGACGTAGGAGACGAGCCGGTCGTGGTCGAGCCCGACCCGCTCCACGTCGGCGACCTTGCGGCCGTCGCGCAGCACGACCACACGGTCGGCGAGATCGAGCACCTCGTCGAGCCGATGCGAGATGAAGATCACACCCGCACCGTCGGCCGCGAGCTTCTTCACCGCGTCGAACAGCACCTTCACCTCCGAAGCGTGGAACGCCTCGGTCGGCTCGTCGAGGATGAGCACGTTGCGCGGATGCTGCCACCCGTCGAGCGCGCGGGCGATGCCGATGATCGAGCGCTGCGCCGGAGCCAGCTTGCTGATCGGCACGTCGACGTCGAAGGGCTCGCCGAACCGGCTGATCAGCGCGCGGGCCTTGGCCCGCTCCTTCTTGCGGTCGAAGGGCGCGAACGACGACGCGCCCTTGTAATGCGTGATTCCCAGATTCTCGATGCCCGTGAGCTCGTTCGCGAGCCCCAGATCTTGGTGGATGATGTGCAACGAGGTGTCGACACCATCGTGGGAGGAGAGCTCCACGGTGCCGCCGTCGGAGGTGTACATCCCGGCGAGGATCTTCACGAGGGTCGACTTGCCCGACCCGTTGTGCCCCACGACGGCGACCACCTCGCCGCTGCGGACATCGAGCGACACGTCATCGAGGGCCCGGTTGCCCGGGAAGTCCTTGATCATGCCTTCGATGTGCAGCAGCGGCGAGGTGTCGCGGCTCGCCTCGGTCGTGATCATCAGCGCTTCCTCTCGACGACACCTCTGTCGTTCGTATTGTCATACGGTACGGCAATTATTCAGTTCGGTGATACGGCCCGATTCCTCTCTTTTTTCGATGATCACCTCGCGAACATTTGATGTTGCCTCCGACCCGACTGCACTGAAGCCTGGAATCACCATCCCAAGAATCGGAGTAGCTATGTCAGACATCGTTCCCAGCGACGCGCACGATCCCTTCCCTTCAGGTGGCCCGCATGCGAGCGACCGCTTCGCGATCGAGGATTTGTATGCAAAGTACTTCTGGGCGCTCGATACGCAGGACATCGAGATCTACCTGACGACGTTCTGGAGCGATGCGTCCCTGGTCGAGACCCAACTCGACGGCAGCATCGAGACGTGGTCCGGACTCGACAAGGTGCGTGAGTTCACGGAGTCGCACTTCGGTGGCTACCGTGGCCACCAGCACCGCGACTCGAACCGGCTCTACCAGCCCATAGGGCCCGTGAGTGAGTCCGGCACCCCTGACCGTTGGAGCATTTCGTCCTACTACTTCACGAGCCACCGTGATGACCAAGGGCACACGGAGTTCTTCTCCACCGGGTACTCACGCGATATCGTCGAGCGGCGTTCGGGTGTGTGGCGCTTCGCCGAGCGAGGTGTGGCGCGCTGGAACGGCGACCTGACGCACCCGCTGCGACGCGACGTCTAAAGGTCTCCAAGCCTCGCGAGCGGCATGCAGGAACACCTCGTCACATCGGCCGGGAGTTCGAGTCGGAGACCAGGCCAGCACCGCACTCCGACTGGACTCCGAGTTGACGGTCCGAAGGAGTCGCACCTCCACCCCGCGGGTCCCCTCGGGGGCGTCGAGCTGGCGGTGGCCGATCTCGAGGGCAAAACCCACACCACTCGCGACCAAGGAGCGTGCCATCTCCATCGTCGACGCCCGCGCGGCCACACGTGGAAGTGGTACTCCGTCGCCGAGGTGAGCGCGCACGACCTCGAGAACGGGCTCCGAGTCAGTGTGGACGAATGGCAGGCCTCGGAGATCGTCGATACCCAACTCGCGGTGGGCCGCAAGAGCGTGACCCCGAGGGAGTACGACTCGCGCGAGCAAGGGGACCATGACGATCGACGAGGCCGCCCGCGGGAAGTCGATGTCGAGGCCGACCGCGAAGTCGACGCGATGGGAACGCAGTCGCGACCATATCGACGACTCGGTCGCGATCTCCGTCACCACGTCGATTTCAGGATGCATCCTTGCAACGCGCGCGAGAATACGCGGCAGGACGATCGCAGCGAGCTCCTGCACGCAGGCAACAGTGAGCGTCGTCGGTAGCTCAATGGACGCTCGACCCATCTCCGCCTCGAGCGCTGAGGCGCGGCCGAGGAGTTCGGTGGCGTACTCGAGCACCGTACGTCCCTCTGGGGTGAGGGTGATGCCGACGGATCGGCGTCGCACGCAGAGCACGGCATCGAGCTGTCGCTCGAGCTCCGAGAGAGCGTGCGAAAGCGACGATTCCGACACGCGCATCGTCCGAGCAGCTTGAGTGATGGTGCCTGCATGCGCGATAGCCGCGAAATAGCCGAGCTGTCTGAATGTGATGCCAGGGAGACGGTGAAGTCCCACGGTTTCTGTCAAGATGGCGCGCTCCTCCGAGTGCCGTGATCGAATGATCCGACCACCCGGGTGCGCCGCCTGCCGCCGACGAGCTACCGGGGGGTCTCGTTCTCCATGCGGGCGAGGAGCACGAGATTCTCCTCGATCCGCTTCATCAGGTCGTCGAGCTGCTCCCCGCGAAGCAGTGACTGCATGGCCTGGTCTATGGCGATCCACTGGATGGCGCGCACAGACCGGATCTCCGGGCCGTCGGCGGGGATGCGCAGCCGACGCGCGATCTCCGCATCCATGGCAGCATGCCCCTCGGAGAGGTGATCGAGGTAGATCGCTCGGACTTTCGGCCCCACGACAACCTTGACCGACCGGTACATGTAATCCGAGTCGAGGTAGCCCGCCTCCTCATACTCCTTGCGGAGGGCGCCCACGTAAGGGGCCACGAATCGATCGTCGTCACCTGCAGTAGCCAGCCAACGCGCAACCCGTCCGTTCACCTGACGGATGATGTCTACGACCACGCCGTCTTTGCTACCGAAGTGGCGAAAGAAGGTACTGGGCGAGATTCCGGAGATCTCACAGATCTCGGCGACTGAGACGTTGTCGTAACCCTCTTCGATGAATTGGCGCATGGCGACCGTCTCGACCTGCGTCGCCATCTCGAGGCGGCGCCGCTCTCGGAGCGAAAGCCGTTCGTCCGTGACTGCATTGCTCATGATCTGGACTCCTGGGTATCGATGCGGGCCAGGTCCTTCCCCGTGCCCAGAATACCGGATGCCGTCGTGTCGACGCCGGTGGCCACGTCGACCACCGGCGTGACCGGTCACGCGTCGACAGGAGAGCTGGTGTGAACCGTGGCTCGGATGCGGATGGGAGCGTGTCGAGGCGTCGAAGGGTTCGATTCGCCCCCGTCGTGGTCGCCCCAGACGATCTCGACCTCGGTGCCGTCTACTGCGTACTCTTCATCGACCGACCCATTAGATGAGAAGCCTCCGATGTTCACGGTGTAGCCGGTCTGCTGGGTTCGACCGATCAGGCGGTCTCCGACTCGGACTTCGTCCCAGCTGATTCCCATGGGGAACGGAAGGGCCTTGGGGCGGTCGGGTGCATCGAGTTCGGATGCGACGAGCGCTCGCTGCGTATCCTCGCCGTTCCACTTCAGCCAGACTTTGCGGCGCGGGTTCTCGTTCTGCATTTTCTCCAACGCACTGCGTCCGATGAAGTCGTGGTCGAACTTGACGACTCTGTTGTAGCCCAGTTCCCAGGGGTTGAGGTAATAGCCCTCGACAGTATCGGGATTGTGACTGCCGTGCAGTCCGTTGATGGCGAAGGCCTCGAGTGAATCGTCGGGGAGCCATTCACGGTACGCGCGAAGCGAGGGGGAGGTATAGACGGCAGGCACGATGGCGCCCACCCACCCCGACTCCGCGGTCGTCGATGCGTACGCCAAAGCACCGCCACGCTTCAGTCCGAACTGCTCACCTGCCGCGAGGATCGCCTCGGTGACCGCTGGACCCTCTTCGGTCGGGCCCCACAGTTCAAGCCCAGTACTCTCGGCACCTGGCACTCCGCCCATGGTGTGGTTGAGAGCCCATACCTGGTGGCCTGCGATGGTGATCTTCGCCGTGTTGAAGAACTTGATGTGGTCGAGTTCGTGTCCGGCCGCAGCTTCGAGGATCTTCCACGCGACGGGCCCTTCGAGTTCGTACCGGTAGAGCCGCTTCGAACCGGGCTCGCCTTGACTGTTGCGGTCACGGCTGATCTCGACGTCGTAGCCTCCGGTGGCGGCGTGATATTCGAGCCAGTTCAGGGAGTGTGCGAACCCTGCGAGCGTCACCTCATCCGGCCCCAGACCGACCAGGATGTTGTCGCCGACGACGTAGCCTTCCTCGTTGACCGCGACGTACTGCTTGGCCTTTCCCGGGCCGAAGGTGGCGTAGCTGTTCACCGATGTGTCGCTGAGCAGCTTGTAGACGTCGGGCCCCGTGATGAAGAGATCGGTCATGTGGAAGGACTGATCGAACAGCACCGCGGTCGTGGTCCACGCCTTTTGTTCGTCGCGCCAATTCGTGTAGTCGAGCGGGTAGGGGAACGGATCGCCGATTCCCGACGCCCGCAGCATCGCTAGTGGACTTTCGAATTGGTCGATCCGATCCTGTAACGACATCATCAATCTCCTTTGGTTGATTCCACAGCGATAGCCGAAGCGAAACCCATCTGAGGTGGGTCTTCTACTTTCTGCGACATTATGCCAACATGCTACATAATTCCAAATGTGGAGTTAGTTTCTTTCGGCCCGTGAGATGGCACTGCAGCGAGGCAGTGCCGGCAAGGAGTTCCCATGTCCAAGAAATTCCTCACTCGATTGGCGGCGGGCGGAGTGGCCCTTGCCTTGGCCACCGCACTCGGCGGATGCGCCTCAGGCGGCGACGTCGCCGAGTCACCTAATGCCTCCGGGGAGTGCAGCGGAGAACCCGCCGCGGGGGTCGACTACGCGAAGGTCGAGGCGATCCGCGCACCATACCTTGCGACCGACAAGACCCTGCCAGTCGATCAGCCGCTGCCGGAGAGGCCGGCCGAGGGCCTGCGTATCGCCTATCTCAACCTTGGCTCACCCGTCGCGGGCATCTTCTGGGACCTTCTGCAGCCCATTGCCGAAAAGCTCGGCGCAAAGGCCGAGAATGTCCAGACCGGATCCGACGCCCAGAGCATCAACACGGCACTCAACAGCGTCGTCGAGAGCAAGCCTGACATCGTCATCGCGCTGGGTGTCGACCCGATCTTCTACATCGATCAACTCGACCAGATGAAAGCGGGGGGCATCACCTTCGCCGCGTCTTCGATTGCCAACAGTGAGGATTTCGGACTCGGTGAAGTACTCGCCGGCAAGGCGGCCTCGTACGAGAGCGGCCGAGTGCTGGCTGCATCTGCTCTGGCGCTGACCTGCGGTCAGGGAACTGATTTCGCCTTCTACAGCATCCCCGAGCTCGGAGTCTCACAGACCCAGGCGGAGGCGGCTCAGGAGACCATGGCTGAACTCTGCCCTGATTGCACGCTTCGCGTGGTCGACATCCCCGTCGCCACGATGTCGACAAGTGGTACGGATACCGTCCTCAGCGATCTGCAAGCGCACCCCGACACCGACGCGTTCGCGACCTTCGCTGATGAACTCCAGGTGGGTCTTCCCGACAAGCTCGAGCTGGCCGGGCTGCCGCCCATTCCCGGCGTCGGCCAATCCTCTACTCCGCCCAATGTGCAGCAGATTGCCGAGGGCAGGCAGGCGGAGGGCCTCGCGGTCGACTTCAACATGCTGCTGTGGCTGGCCGTCGACCAGGCGCTTCGTCTCGACGCCGGAGTCCCGGTCGACAATTCCGCAGTCGACTGGTCGACGTTCAACGCCAGCTACTCGTCCTTCTTGACCGAAGAGAACGCGGGAGAGTACCTCAACGGTTACGTGGCGCAACCCGGCTTCGAGGACCAGTTCGCCAAGCTGTGGGGGATCGACTGACCCACGATCATGTGCGGGCCGGCCTGAGATGGCGGCCCGCACACGAGAACGCGGGTCCGGCGAGATCCGCATCTCGGTGAACCCTTTCGCTCGAGAGTCGAGTGATCGCGCCCCAGGCGAGACGTCCGGGGTCCGCTGACAGCTGACCGAGATCTACGAGCATGCCCCACCACTCCGGATGCCGCGTGGCGCGGGCTCGTCGAGCGGCTCAGGGCCGTGCCAGACGGGTGGCTCGCGGTATCGGGCTCGGTGCCGTCGCACCGGGTCGGCTCACCCGCCGCCGAGCTGGCCCTCCTCAGCGACCTGGGGTGAGCGTGGCGCTCGACGTCACGAGACAGGTGCTCGAGGCGGTTCTCCGCCGTGCGGCGCCGCCCGCGTCACGGTCAACCGCCTGGAGGCGACGGATGCGGTGGGCGACGCCCCGGTCTCGGAGCTCGCCGAGCGCCTCCATGAGCGAGGGGCGCGGATCGCTGGGTCACCCACGGGCCCGACGGCAGCATGGGCGCCGACGAACACGGACGCTGGCGGGCGCGCCCCTCGACCACGCCTGTCGCGAACGCGTGCCTTTCGGCCGAGACCTCCGCTACCCGCGGATCATCGACAGCGACGGTGTCGTCGAGCGCCTCCTCGGCGGCGTCGACACGATCAGACTCCGCCCGGAGGGCGGGGTCACGAGCCAGCGAGGAACCGGCCGGCTTGAATGGCGGCGCCCAGCGGCCCGAAGACCCGTTCGGTGACCAGCAGGGTATCGAGGTCGTCCTGCTGCAGAGTGCCCTCAGGAGCATCCTCCAATCGGCCGGAGACGAGATGTCGAGCAAGCCGAGTCGTTCCGAGCGTGCGCATGCGCTGAACCGAGGTGTGCATCCTCTGCAGCTCGGCCTCTTGTGCGGTGAGGGCTTCCTCAAGACGCGCGAGGACGCCTGCCATCTCGTCCTGGTCGGTCGCGTCGCTCGGCGCGACGCCCCTCGAAGGCTGCACGGATGTCGTCGAGAGCCACGCCGGCGTGGGCCATGCGGCGGACCCTCGGCGAGGAGGCCTCCATGGTGATAGTGGCGGATCCTGCGGGGTGTGACTCCGACGAACGCCGCGGCGTCACCGATCAGTACGTCGCGTGACGGGGTGGGAGACAGACGGGCGCATGGCGAACCTTTCGCAGAAGGACGACGTGTGCCTTCAGCAGATCGCATGAGGTTGCGGCAGGAGCAAGCCGACCTCACCTGTGGGTCGTGGTGCCGGGAGAGAACGTGCCATGGCGCAGAAGAAAGGCCCCGAGACGGCGAGATCTCGGGGCCTTGTAGCGGGAGCGGGACTTGAACCCGCGACCCCACGATTATGAGCCGTGTGCTCTAACCAACTGAGCTATCCCGCCAGAGCTTCGGCCGGCGCCGCGAGGCGGCCGAGCCGGAAGCCGGAGCCCCCTGTGGGAATCGGACCCACTACCTCTTCCTTACCAAGGAAGTGCTCTACCAATGAGCTAAGGGGGCGTGTCGAACCGCGAACGGTTTTTGGCACCAGTAGAGAATAGCATCACTCGGAGGCCGGTTTCGCCGCATCGGGGCGATCCGCGCTGCCATTAGAGTTCTCCCCATGACTATCGAGACCTCACCCGATCCCGAGACCCCAGAAGTACCCGAGACCGAGGCCGTCTCCACCCTCATCGGCACCGGCGGCGAGTGGTGGCGTTCCGCTGTCATCTACCAGATCTACCCCCGCTCGTTCTCCGACTCCGACGGCGACGGCATCGGCGATCTGCCGGGCATCACCACTCGTCTCGACTCCCTCGCCGAGCTCGGCATCGACGCCATCTGGCTCTCCCCCTTCATGACGAGCCCCCAGCACGACGCCGGCTACGACGTCGCCGACTACTGTGACGTCGACCCGATCTTCGGTACCCTCGCCGACTTCGACCTCATGCTCGAGAAGGCTCACGCCCTCGGCATCCGCGTCATCGTCGACCTCGTCCCGAACCACACCAGCTGGGACCACGCCTGGTTCAAGGAGGCCCTCGCGGCCGCCCCCGGCAGCCCAGAGCGCGACCGCTACATGTTCCGCGACGGCAAGGGCCCGAACGGCGACGAGATGCCCAACAACTGGGAGAGCGTCTTCGGCGGTCCCATGTGGGAGCGCGTGACGAACCCCGACGGCACGCCCGGCCAGTGGTACCTGCACATCTTCGACAAGTCGCAGCCCGACCTCAACTGGGAGAACCCGTGGGTACGCGAGCGCTTCCACGACATCCTCCGCTTCTGGCTCGACCGCGGCGTCGACGGCTTCCGGGTCGACGTCGCCCACGGCATGATCAAGGAGGCGGGCCTTCCCGACTACACGCCTCCGGCCGACGCCGGCAGCATGGGTGGCGGCACCGCCGACGCCCTGGTGGGCCTCGAGCCGGGCATCGACGCCGACGCCAGCGCCGACCCGCCCACGCCGCCCTACTGGGCGCAGGACGGGGTTCACGACATCTTCCGCGGCTGGCACTCCGTGCTCGAGGAGTACGAGGGCGAGCGCGTGCTCTGCGCCGAAGCCTGGGTGGAACCGCTGACGAAGCTCGCCCGCTGGGTGCGGCCCGACGAGATGCAGCAGGCCTTCAACTTCACCTACCTCTCGGCCGGGTGGGATGCCGCGGAGCTCCGCACCGTGATCGACGGCTCGATCGCCGCGTTCGCCACCGTCGGCGCCCCCAGCACCTGGGTGCTGTCGAACCACGACGTGGTGCGGCACGCCTCCCGTCTCGCGCTCGAGGCCGAGAACCTGCAGGGTGCCGGCATCGGGCCGAACTCCCCCGGGCTCCCCGACCCCGTCGTGGGCCTCCGCCGCGCACGCGCCGCGACGAGCATCATGCTCGCTCTTCCGGGCAGCGCCTACGTCTACCAGGGCGAGGAGCTCGGCCTCCCGGAGGTCATCGACCTCCCCGACTCCGCGCGACAGGACCCGACCTGGTTCCGCACCGACCACGAGAAGTACGGGCGCGACGGCTGCCGCGTGCCCATCCCGTGGGAGGCCGGTTCGCCGACCTACGGCTTCGGGCCCGCGGGGTCGACCGCGAGCTGGCTGCCGCAGCCCGGGGACTGGGACGAGCTCGCCCGCGCCAGCCAGGAGGGCGTCGCCGACTCCACCCTCGAGCTCTACAAGCGCGCCCTGGCGCTGCGCTCGCTGCACGGGCTCGGCACCGGGACGCTCGAGTGGATCCCCGGTTACGGCCCCGAGGTCATCGCCTTCCGCAACAACGGCGTGACCGTCATCGCCAACCTGGGGCAGACGCCGGTCGAGCTTCCCGCAGAGGGCCCGGGCGAGGTGCTCCTCACCAGCGAGCCGCTGAACGAGCCTGCCCTGCCCGCCGACACCGCGATCTGGCTGCTCTAGGGTCGCGTGCCGCGCATCCATTCGCTGTCGACGAGCGGATGCGCGGTGCGGTCGCACCCTGCCCCACCCTTCTCGCGGACGAGCGAATGCGGGGTGTCAGTTCGCGTTGGCCTGAAGCCAGGCGAAGGGGTCGACGGGGGTGACGCCGTCGAGGCGCACTTCGAAGTGCAGGTGGGCCCCGGTGGAGGTGCCGGTGTTGCCGACCTTGCCGACGGCCTGGGCGACCTTCACGACCTGACCCTCCGTGACCTCGACCGAACCGGTGAGCATGTGTCCGTACACGCTCGAGACGGCCTGCCCGTCGATGACGTGGTCGATGATGACGTAGACGCCGAGTCCGCCGTTGTCGCTGGCCTGCACGAGCCGCACCACGCCGTCGGCGATCGACTGGATGGTCGTGCCCTGGCCCGGGGTGAAGTCGACGCCCTTGTGGTCGGTGCTGCCGATGCCGCCGGGCGACTCGCGGGGGCCGAAGCCGTCGCTGATCGGCACGCCGACGGGGAACGGCCACTGGATGGTTCCGTTCGGGTTGTTCGTGAACGTGTCGGCGATGCGGTAGCCCGCAGCGCGGAGCGCGGCGATGTCGCGCACCCCGTAGCCGTCGCGGGTGATGTCGGAGGCGAGCGTCTGCGACCCGGTGGTGAGCTCCTGACCGGGGAGCGCTGCGGCCAGGTCGCCGGCGACGGAGGGAGCGCTGACGCCGGTGGCGGCGGTGGCCGCGTGGAACGCCGAGGCGGGCATGGTCGTGGCGACGGCGATGCCGGCGGCGAAGAGCATGGCGACGACGCTGAAGGCACCCTTCGCGATGTCGCCGCGGCGGCTGCGGCGGCCGGTCGAAGCGCTGCGCGGGGTGTCGGGGGTGCTGCGGGGCGCGTCGGGCGACGTGTGCGACGCGGCCGAGGTGGTTTCGGATGCGTCGGAGGTGGTGCGGGATGCGTCGGGTGACGAAGGCTTGTCGGAGGCCGCGTCGGCGACGGGCGCCGTGCGCAGGGTGCGGCGCGACACGGGCTTGGTGACGACGGGGGCGGAGACCGCCTCGACCTCGGCGGTGACGTCGACGGTGTCGTGCTCGGACGCGGCCACGGGCTCGACCTCGATGACGACGTCGGTGATCGGGGCGGCGGGGGTGGTCTCGACGACGGGGGTGCTCGCGGCGTCGGCGGCGGCCTTGGCGCGGCGACCCGCGGAGGATCGGGTGGTCTCGTCGGCGAAGGTCTCCGATGCGCGCCGTCCGGCGCGCTGCGAGTAAGGCCGGGGGGCGGCGATGGTGCTGGCGGCGACGACGTCTGCGGGTGCCGACTCGGCGCCCGCGCGCGCCCGGCGCCCGGCCGCGCTGCGCGGCGACGACGGCTGGTCGTCGACGGCGGTCGCGCCGACGCGACGGCCCTTTGACTTGCGGGTTTCTGCAGCCGCCTTCGAGGGGTCTGCCGCGTCTTCGATCGGAGCGGCCTCGGCGTCGACCGGTGCGGCCACGGAGGGGGCGGCTCCGGCGCGGCGACCCGTACGGCGGGTCGTGCTCCCGGCGGGCTGCTCGGCGACGACTTCGGCGGCGGTCGCCTCCACGGGGACGTCGGCGACAAGCTCGGGGGTGCCCGCTCGTCGACCGCTGCGCTTCGGGGCGGCGGCAGCAGCATCCGTCTCCGTGCTCACGGGGTGCGCGGTGCGCAGGGTCCGGCGGGAGGGGAGGGTGGAGGGGTCGTGGTGCTTCGTTGAACCTGAGGCCTCGCGGGGGGATGCGTCGTCATCCGGGCGTGAAGTCGTCCGTGGCACGTGTTCGGGTTTCTCCGTGGATCGTCGGGTCGGGTCGTCTCGGGGGAGGTTCGCCGACTCGTGTCACGAGGATTCGGCTTCGACAAGGGTAACGAGGCCCTCGCCGGAACTCCACCTCACGCAATAGATCCGCAGGTGAGCGGAGTGTCACGCACGATCAGAGCGGAAGACCCGCATCCCGATGCAGCTCGAACACGAGTGGTTCGAGCTCGGTCAGAAGGGAGGCGTCGCCCGCGAGCGTCATCACCGATCCCGGTGCCGCGCCGGCGAATCCGGCGGCGACGCCACCCGCCTCGCGCACGATGAGGGCACCGGCGGCGTAGTCCCACGGGTTCAGTCCGCGCTCGGCGTAGGCGTCGAGCCGGCCCGCGGCCACGGAGCACAGGTCGAGGGCCGCGGAACCTGCTCGGCGGATGTCGCGCACCCGCCCCACCAGGCCCGTCACCACGGCACCCTGTTTCACGCGCAGCTCGGCGCTGTAGGCGAAGCCGGTGCCCACGAGCGCCTGCTCCAGCACGACGTCCGTGTTCACCGTGAGAGCGCGGTCGCCGAGGTGGGCGCCGCCGCCGTGGGAGGCCGAGAAGACCTCGCCGAGCACGGGGTTGACGACGCAGCCCACGAGGGTCGTCCAGGTGGCGGGGTCGGCGGGGTCGCCCTCGACGGCGGCGATGCTCACGGCGTAGGCCGGGATGTCGTAGAGGTAGTTGACGGTGCCGTCGATGGGGTCGACGACCCAGGTGATGCCGGAACGACCGGGGGTGGCGTCGGACTCCTCGCCGAAGAACCCGTCGTCGGGGCGCGCCTCGGCGAGCCGAGCGCGGATGTAGTCCTCCGACTCGCGGTCGGCGAAGGTCACCACGTCTTGCGGAGTGGACTTCGTGGCCGCGACGGTGACACCCTCGGCACGACGACGGCGGATGAGCTCCCCCGCATCGACGGCGATCGACCGGGCGAGGGCGAGGAGTTCGGCGGGATCGGTGGCAGGCATGTGGGCTGTTCCGTTCGATGGGTGGCGGGTGGCGGGTGGGCTCCGGTCGCTCGGAGCGCCTTCGTCAGCGTGGCAGGTTACCACGGGCAGGGATCCGCCCTGGCTCGGCTCAGCCCGCGAGCAGCCAGTCGACGGCGGCGTCGACGATCGGTTCGGCGCCGATTCCCCGGTGGTCGACACCCGCGTGCGAGACCACCTCGATGCCGGGCACCGCCGCCGCGAAGGCGAAGGCCGGGGCGATGGGCACATGGGTGTCGCGCTCCCCCACGTCCAGGCGCATGGCCACGGGCGACTCGCGCGAGGTGAAGCGGCTCAGATGGAGGGAGGGATCGAGTGTCTCGCGCAGCAGCGCGGAGAGCGGCGACGTCCGCCCCTGGTCGATCACCGGCCCGTCGTCGAGGTGCCGCATCCCAGGCCTCGACCAGTCGGGCGTCGACCCGATCGCCGCCACGCGCTCGATGCGCGGGTCGATGCCCGCCAGCGCGATCGACACGTCACCGCCCATCGAGGTGCCCCCGGCGAGCACGCGCGGCGGAACCGTGCGCTCGCGGAGCGCCCACTCGACCGCCTCGCCGGCGTCGAGCACGGTGCGGCCGATGATGGTCCACATCCGGTCGCGAAAGCCACCGAGCGCATCGGCGGCGAGCGCCGGCATCTCGGAGTCGGCCCGCTCCCCGTGCCGCCACGCGTCGATCGACACCGCGACGTAGCCCGCGGCGGCGAGTCGCCGCAGCACGGGCAGCGTGACCTCCTTCGACCCGGTGAGCCCGGTCAGCCAGAGCGCCACCCCGCGCGGCTCCCCGCGGGCCTCCCCCTCCGGCTCCAGCACCAGAGCCGGGATGCTGTCGATCCTCACGCGTTCGCCCTCACCCATGCGGCGAATCTAGCGGGGCGCCGACACCGCGGGAGCCCGGACACACGAGAACCCCCGCGATCGCGCTGATCGTGGGGGTTCTTTCGGTGGCGGGTGAGGGATTCGAACCCCCGAATGCGAAGCAGTCTGATTTACAGTCAGATCCCTTTGGCCACTTGGGTAACCCGCCAGGCGCACCCGACCACGTTCGAACAACACAACCGAAGGCGCTGGACAAATATACCCGGGCCGGGCACCAGCGCGAAATCGCCGGGGCTGCTCAGTTCGGCGCCGGCGAGTCGGTCGCCTCGGCGGCGTAGCGATCGGCGTACTCGAGCACCTCGTCGAGGTAGGCGGGCGACTCGTTGTAGGCGGCGATGGCGTCGCGCCACCCCTTCTCGGCGCCAAGGTCGCCGCCGGAATAGCAGAGGTACTCGGCGGCCGAGAGCGAGGAGTCGTCGATGTTGTGGATGTCGGGAACCCCGTCGCCGTTGGCCTCCGTGGCCCAGGCGGCCCAGGTCGTCGGCACGAACTGCATCGGGCCCACCGCCCTGTCCCACTCGGTGTCGCCGTCGACGGCTCCTCCGTCGGAGTCGGGGATCTCCTGAAAACCCTGCCCGTCGAGCGGCACCCCGATGATGAGATCGCTGGTGCGCCCGTCGGGCTGGATGCTGCCGCCGAAGATCGTGCCGTGGTGCGACTCCACCCAGCCGATGCCGGCGAGCGTGTTCCACCCCAGGTGGCACTCCGGCTGCTGCTCGGCCAGCACGAGCGCCGCGCCCGCGTAGCCCTGCAGTGCCCTCCTCGGGATGCCGGTGGCCTCGGCCACCCGGTCGAGCCAGCCGGGGTCGGCGAGCTCGGCACTCGTCACCCCGCCGACTCCGTCACCACCCTCGGCCCGGTCACTGCCCTCCCCGAACTCACCGACGCCGGATGCGCGCTGCGCCTCCGCGAAGACCGGGAACGTCGCATCCGGCCCGCCGTCACCACCGACCTGCCCCGTGCATCCGCTCGCCGCCCCCGCGACGACCCCGGCCACCACGACACCCACGGCCACCCGGCCCCGCACACCCATGCCCCCACCCAATCAGACCCCCCTGACAACCCGCCCGCCTCAGAGCGAGACCATCTCCATCCCGCCCCTGGCCGCCGCGAGCCGTCGATCATGCGTCCAGAAGGCCTCGCACAGATGGAAGTGGGCGGTGGCTACGTGAAGCGCGTCGAGCGTCTTCAGGCCATATCGCGCCCGTAGTCGAGCCGCGTCTTCATAGGCCTGCGGTGCGATCTCGAGAATGGTGAGCTTCTCTAACACCCGCTCGTAGCGTCGCACCAGGATCTGGTCATCGTTACGCAACGGGACGACCTTGCATTCGAGGACCACCAGGGGACTGATGCCCACGTCGTGGGCCCGCTCGGCGAAGTCGGCGCGCACCTTGTCGCCGATCTCGGTGACGTCTTCGACCAGGTGGATGAGGATGTTCGAGTCGGCGTAGATCACTCGTCGTCCTCGCGCATCTCCCGGATGATCTCGTCGATCTCTTCCCGCGTCTTGTGATGACTCGGGGGAAGCGGGTTCGCTTCCAGCCACTCGACCAGCTCTCGCCCCGTCCAGGGGCGCTCCTCCTCCGGGATGGGTCCGAGGCGCGCCACGGGCTTGCCGCGGCGGGTGATCTCGATCGTCTCGCCGCCCTCCGCGCGCGCGACCAACTTCGACAGATTGTTCCTCGTGTACAGCACGTCGTAGCTCTCCATGATCTCCCCCTTTCCGCATCTAGCCATCACTCTAGCCAGCATGAGACATCGTCACAATGGGATGCGGGGGCGATGCCGCGTAAAATGAGGGCATGGCAGATTCATCGTTTGACGTGGTCAGCAAGGTCGACAAGATGGAGGCGGACAACGCCCTCAACCAGGCGCAGAAAGAGGTGGCGCAGCGCTACGACTTCAAGAACGTGGGCGCGTCGATCGAGTGGAGCGGTGAGAAGGTGCTCATGAAGGCCTCCTCCGAAGAGCGGGTGAAGGCCATCCTCGAGGTGTTCGAGTCGAAGCTCATCAAGCGCGGCATCTCGCTGCGTTCGCTCGATGCGGGCGACCCGTTCCCCTCGGGCAAGGAGTTCCGCATCGAGGCGTCGATGAAGAACGGCATCGCGCAGGACGACGCGAAGAAGATCAACAAGCTCATCCGTGACGAGGCGCCGAAGAGCGTGAAGTCGCAGATCCAGGGCGACGAGCTGCGGGTGTCGTCGAAGAGCCGCGACGACCTGCAGGCGACGATGGCGCTGCTGAAGGGCGCCGACCTCGACGTGGCGCTGCAGTTCATCAACTTCCGGTGAGCGCCGAGACCCCGGCGGGCGCCGAGACCCCGGCGGGCGCCGACGCCCCGGCGACCGCTGACACCCCGGCGACCCCGGGCCGCCCCGGCATCGACGTGCCCGACCGCCGTGGCCGCACCGGCCTCGACCGCACGGGCCTCGACCTCACCGGCAACCCGCGCGTGAAGGTGCTCGACGTCACCCTCCTCAGCTCGAACTGGTACGTCACCCGCACCACCCGCTTCGAGTTCGAGCACAGCGACGGTCACCGCTCCATCGAGGAGCGTGAGACCTACGACCGCGGCAACGGCGCCACGATCCTGCTGCACGACACCGCCCGCCGCACCGTGCTGCTCATCCGCCAGTTCCGCTACCCCGCCTACGTCAACGGGCATCCCGACGGCAACCTGCTCGAGCTCCCGGCCGGCCTCCTCGACGAAGACGAGCCCGAGGCCGCCATCCGCCGCGAGGCCCGCGAGGAGACCGGCTACGACATCGGCGAGGTCGAGCACGTCTTCGACGCCTACATGAGCCCGGGTTCGATCACCGAGAAGCTGTTCTTCTTCGCCGCACCCTACCGCTCGGAGGAGCGGGCGGATGCGGGGGGCGGGCTCGCCGACGAAGGGGAGGACATCGAGCTGGTCGAGCTCGGCATCGACGACGCCCTCGCCCGCATCGGCGACGACATCATCGACGCGAAGACGATCATGCTGCTGCAGTGGGCGGCGCTGCGAGGGCCGTTCGCCGCGTGACGAGGTAGGAGCCGGAGAGCACCAGCGCGAACCCCACGATCGTCCACACCGTCACCGGTTCCCGCAGCACGAGCACGCCGGCGAGGATGGCGACCGCCGGGTTCACGTAGGTGATGGCCGTGGCCTTGATGGGCCCGATCTCGCCCACGAGAGCCACCATGAGGATGAACGCGAGAGCACTGCACACCACGGCCAGCACCACGATCGACACGATCACCTCGGTCGAGGGCCACTCGGTGGGAAACGCACCGCGCAGCAGCACGAAGGGCACATAGACCACGGCGGTGAGCGCGAGCGAGACCGCGACGACACCGACGCCGGGCAGGTCGGACATGTACCGTGCGAGCACCGCCGGGCCCGCCGCGTAGCCGATCACCACGAACGCCATCTCCCCCACTGCCAGCAGGTCGCTGCCGCCGACGTCGAGGCCGACGAGCGCGGCGACGCCGAGCATCCCGACCCCCATGCCGAGCCAGTTGAGGCGTGACAGCCGGCTCGGCCGCCCCATCAGGAACGCGACGCCCACCCCGGCGAGCGGCACGGCGGCGAGCAGCAGCCCCGCGGTGGAGCTCGGCAGCTTCTGCTCGGCCGAGCTGAGGAAGTACCAGGGGATGACGATCTCGAGCGCCGTGTACACGAGCAGCGGCTTCCACCGCCGCAGCACCGGCATCACCTCGCGGCGCAGCAGCGCCAGCGGCAGAAGCAGCATGGCGGCGAGCCCTGAGCGGGCGAGCACGACCATCTCGGGCTCGAGCTCGCCGACCGCGATCTTGATGAAGAGGTACGGGATGCCCCAGGCGATGCCGAGGGCGGCGAAGAGCAGGATGCCGCGGCGAGTCACCGCTCCATTGTGCGCTCTCGCGCGCCCGACGAGGCGCTACCCCGGGTGGCTGGTCGTGCGCGTGAACGTCATGCCCGATGCGGGGGCGTAGGCGACCCAATCTCCCTCACCGTGCTGCAGCACCTCTGTTCCTTCTTCCGGCTCGGAGTCGCCCGCGCCCCCGAGCAGGCGCCTGGTGAGCTGCGCGCTCCCCGCGAGCAGCCCGTCGAGGGCCTCCGCGAGGTCGGCGTCGGAGACGGCGCGACCCGCCTCCGCAGCGGTGAGCACGGCGCGGCGCACGAGTTCCTTCGCGAACGACCCGGTCGTGCCCTCCGCCCGCTCGGCGGCGGCGGCGAGCGCCTCGTCGCTGAACTGCAGCCCCTCGGCGTAGCGGCGGAACAGTCGCCGCCGCGCCTCATCGTCGGGCAGCGCGATCTCGACAGCGAGGTCGACCCGCCCCGGCCGTTCGGCGAGCGCGCGCTCGAGCACCTCCACCCGGTTCGTGGTGAGCACGAAGGCCACGTCGGCGTCGCCGTCGAGCCCGTCGAGGGCGTCGAGCACCGCGAACAGCAGGGGCTGCGGCCCGAACATGCCGCGCTCCATCGCCACCAGGTCGACGTCTTCGAGCACGACGATGGCGGGCTGCATGGCCCGGGCGAGCTCGGCGGCCTCGGTGATGAAGCGGATGCTCGTGCCGGTCAAGAGCACGGCCGTCGTTCCCGGCGTGCGGCTCAGCAGGTGTCGCACCGTGAGCGTCTTGCCGGTTCCGGGTGGGCCGTAGAGGAGCACTCCCCGCTTGAGGTGCTGGCCGGCGGCCAGCAGCGCCTCTCGCTGCTCCCCCATCCCGACGACGTGGCGGGCGACGGTCTCGAGCACACCGGGGGCGAGCACGACGTCGTCGGCGGCGACCTGCGGGCGCGGCAGGAACGTGGCGCCCGCCGCGTTCGAGCCGTACTCGTTTCCGGTGAAGGAGAGCACCTGGCCGCGCAGCACCGAGAGGGACAGCATGAGGCGCCCGTGCTCGAGCAGGAAGCGGCTGGCGAGCTCGGAGTCGGCGGCGAGCACCTCGATCGAGGCGTGCCCGCGGCCGCGCTCAGGGCGGGCGGCCCGCTGCAGCGCCACGATCGGCGCGCCCTCCCAGTGCAGCAGGTACACCCCGAACGACATCACGCGGCGCACCGAGTCGGGCCCGTCGGGCACCGAGACGTAGTCGACGGGGCCGGGCGCGAACTGCGCGTGCTGCGGACCCTTGATCAGCTCGGGCAGGGGCGCCTGGTCGCGCATGTGCGAGCCGGTGACACCGACGGGCGTCGCCCCGCTCGGCTCGGCGAGCGCCACCAGCGCGAGGTCGGCGTCGACGAGCCGGTGCGAGGCGATGACCTGCTCGACGGAGGGGATCTCGGTGACGTCGGCGCCGAGGTGCTGCCGCACCAGCTCGCCGAACGGGGTGAGGCCTTCGGCCGGGGCCGGCATCTGCTCCATCGCCTGCCGGAGGAAGCTGGTGAAGGTCTCGGCGAACTCCTGCGTGTGCTCGTCCACGAGCGACTCCTCCCGGTCTCGACTCTTCGACCACTGTAGCCGGGCCCTCCGACACGACGGATGGGGTCGGTACGGGGCCGCGCGACCCCGCCTGTCGTCAGACGGCAGCGCGCGGTGGGTAGGGGAACATCCCCGTGGGGTCGTAGCTGCGCCGCACCTCGGCGAGCCGCCCGAAGATCTCGGCAGGCCACGCCGCCTCGTAGGCTCCCGGAACCGAGAGGTCGCCGGCGAAGTTGATGTTCGTCGAGGCCGAGATCCACGGCCGGAGCAGCCCGGTGATGCCGTCGGCGACCCGCGGGAGCACGGTGTCGAACAGCCCGGGGTCGGGCGCCCCGACCATCACGAGCGTGTACGCGGCGTCGCGCCCGCCGACCGCGCTGCCTCCGGGCACGTCACGAGCGGTCGCCCCACCGACGTGCCGCAGCTCGGCGGCGATGATCGGCAGCTCACGACCCGGCCCGAAGGCCTCGAGGAAGACGTCGACGAAACCGTCGTCGACGGAGTCGAGCATCATCCCCCTGTCCCACACGGGCCCCGGCTGGTCGGGATCGTTGTGCACCATCGCCACGGCTGCGGCGGGCATCACGTCGACGGCACCGAAGAAGGCGGGGGCCGCCTCGCGCAGAGGCTGGAAGACGGCGGCCCCGGATGCCGGGTCGCCGAGGTAGGCGAAGCGCAGCGAGAGCGCGGTCTTGCCACGCAACGGAGTGGGGATCTCGTCGAAGAGCGGGAAGCGCACCACGGCGACGGAGGAGGTCGCTTCGGTCGGGGCGGTCTCGGTGAACGCCGCCCAGGCTCGCAGCACCGCGGGGATGTGCTCGGCGTCGAAGAACAGCGACCCGCCGTAGAAAGACGTGAGCGGCACGAGTTCGAATTCGATCGAGGTCACGACCCCCAGTCCGCCCTTGCCGCCGCGCAGCGCCCAGAACAGCTCGGGGTGCGACGTCTCCGACGCCGTGACGAGCTCGCCGCCCGCCGTCACCACCCGGAAGGCGCGCACCCAGTCGGAGGAGAAGCCGAGGGTGCGGGCGAACGGCCCGAGTCCGCCCCCGGTGGTGTAGCCGACGACGCCCACGCTGTCGCTCGACCCGGTGACCGGGGCGAGGCCGTGCTCGGCGGCCGCCGCCACGACGGGGCGCCAGCGCAGCCCCGCGCCCACGACGGCCCGGCGGGTCTCGGGGTCGATGCGCAGGGTGTCGAGGCGCGAGGTGGTGACGAGCAGCCCGTCGACGACGGGGGTGAACCCGCCGTGGCCCGTGGCGAGCACGTGCACCGGGAGCCCGTGCCGGGCCGCGAAGCGCACGGCGGCGACGACATCGGCCTCGCTCGCCGCGCCCACGACGAGGTCGGGGTCGTGCACGACGGTGGTGTTGAAACCGGCGACTTCGGCCGGGAGCGCATCGTCGCCGCGCACGAAGACGGGGCCGTCGAGCGAGGCGGTGAAGGTGTGGAGATCATCTGCGGTGAAGGTCATGCCTGGAACAGTAACGACGTGCCACACCGCGCCGACAGTGTCTCAGGGCCCTTCAACGTTCGCGCAATCCCTGCAATCCGGCATCCCCGAACCGCTCGAGCTCCCGCGCCAGGATGCGCACCGCCTCCTCGAAGCGCGCCGGGTCGGGCCCGGAGTAATTGAGGCGCACGTGCGACTCCGGGTCTTCGGCCGGGAACCACTCCGGCCCCGGCGAGATGAGAAGGCCGGCGCGGGCGCAGGCCTCGACGTAGGCGGTCGACTCGACGCCGTCGGGCAGGCGCAGCCAGAGGTTGAGTCCGCCGCGCGGCAGCGCGGTGAGCGTTCCCGGCGGCAGGAGCTCGTCGACGAGCCCCGCCAGGGCGTCGCGCCGGGAGCGGAGCTGGTCGCGCATCCGTCGCAGGTGCGGCTGCCAGGCCGGTGAGGAGACGACCTCGAGCGCTGCCGTCTGCAGCACGCCGCTCACGTAGAGACCGTCGACCACGCGGTCGGTGAGGATGCGCGACCGCGCAGCACCGCGCGCCACCACCGCCGCGATGCGCACGGCGGGCGACACGCTCTTCGTGAGCGAGCGCACGTAGACGACGTGTCCGTCGGGGTCGCTGGTGGCGACGGGACGTACCGCTTGCTCGAGGGCGAAGTCGTGAGCCCAGTCGTCTTCGACCAGGAAGGCGCGGTGCGCCCGCACCACGTCGAGGATCGCCGAGGCGTCGGTGCTCGACCAGCTGGTGCCGGTGGGGTTCGCGGCGTGCGGCATGGCGTAGAACAGGCGCGCCCTGCTGCGCTCGAACGCCTCGGCCAGCTCCACCGGGTCGACGGCGGCGCCGCCGCCCGAGGGCCGGCGCGGCACCGGCACCACCTCGAGCCCCGCCTGCCGCGCCGCCGCGATCGCACCCCAGTAGCCGGGCGACTCCATGATGATCGCGTCACCGGGCCGCCCGAGCGAGCGGAACACCGACGACAAGGCGCTCTGCCCGCCCGGCATCACCACCACGTCGGCGGCGGTCGGCGCCGAGCCGTGGGCGGGTGTCGCCTCGGCGAGCTCTTCGGCGAACCAGGAGCGCAGTTCGGTGAGACCGGATGCGGGCGGCCGGTCGAGCGCGCTGCGCGAGCGGGCGGCCCTCGCCAGGGCGTTCTGCACCGCGCGCACCGGGAGGAGATCGTCGACCGGGTACCCGCTGTGCAGCGCGATCACCTCGTCGGAGGGGGTCTGCAGCGTCGACCCGACCGCGGCGCCCTGGGCTCGCACGGCTCCGAGGGCGGCTGTCTGCCACGAGAGGTCGGCGCGAGCCGCCGGCCGTGCGCGACGCACGAAGGTGCCCGCTCCGGGGCGCGACTCGACGAGGCCCTCGCGCACCAGCGCCCGCACGGCGTGCTGCACCGTCACCGGGCTCGCGGCGAAGCGCTCGACGAGAGCGCGCGTGGAGGGGAGCCAGCTGCCGGCGGGCAGCCCGGCGACCTCGCGGCGGAGCTCGTCGGCGATCCGCCCCGAACTGCTACTCTGACTCATGAAGCCTGATGATAGCGCTACTACCGCGCGATCCCGACCGCTACCGCCCGCCCCGGCACGTGTGCGAGCCGCCGGAGTGATCTGGGGCTTCGCCGGCGTGCTCGCCTTCTCGTTCACGCTGCCGTTCACGAAGATCGCCGTCCAGACGATCGATCCGCTCGCCGTCGGGGCCGGCCGCGCGGTGGTGGCGGCCGCGCTCGGGGCCGTCGTGCTCGCCGTCACCCGCTCACCGCTCCCCGCGCGCCGGCTGTGGCCGCGCATCCTGATGGTCGCCGCCGGGGTGGTGGTGGGTTTCCCGTTCCTCACCTCGTTCGCCCTGCAGACCGCGCCCGCCAGCCACGGCGCCGTCGTCATCGGGCTGCTGCCCGCCGCCACCGCCGTCGTGGCGGTGCTGCGGGGGCGCGAACGCCCGAGCCGCCTGTTCTGGGTGGCGTCGATCGCGGGCGCGGGCGCGGTGATCGCCTTCACGGTCGTGGAGTCGGGCGGCTTCGGCGGACTGCACGTCTCCGACCTGCTACTGCTCGGCGCCGTCGTCGCCGCGGGCACGGGCTATGCCGAGGGCGCCCTGCTCGCGCGAGAGATCGGCTCGTGGCAGGTGATCTGCTGGGCGCTCCTTGCCGCTTCGCCGGTGATGCTCGCGCTCACGGGCGTGTCGGTGCTGCAGCATCCGCCCGCCGCCCCACCGGAGGGTTGGCTCGCGTTCGCCTACCTCGCCGGGGTGAGCATGTTCCTGGGGTTCTTCGCCTGGTACCGCGGGCTCGCCATCGGGCCGATCGCGTCGATCGGGCAGATCCAGCTGGTGCAGCCGGTGCTCACCCTGGTGTGGGCGGCGCTGCTGCTCGGCGAGCCGCTCACCGTCACCACGGCCGTCGGCGCGCTGGCCGTCGTGGCGTGCGCCGCTCTGGCGGTGCGGTCGCGCATCCGTCGGTCCTGACCCGCGTCAGCCCGAGCCGGGGAGCACCGGCCCACGCCGATCCGAGCCCACCCGACCGGGTCGACGGATGCGCGCCCGCGCGCGCCGGGGTGGGTCAGGCCCGCGAGATGGTCACCATCTCGTCGCGGGGCACGACCTTCACGCGCACGCGGGGGTGCGCATCCGTCTCGCCGAGCGACAGCTCGTGCTGGTCGAGCTTGTGCCAGCCCTCGAGGTCGGTGTACTCGATGCCGCGCGACTCGAGCAGGGCGGGCACAGCCTCCTCGGCGGGTTCGGCCGGGGTCCACCAGTTGGCCTGCTCGCGCACGAGGTGCCCGACGGTCTCCATGGCGTCGGACTTGGTGTGGCCGATGAGGCCGACCGGTCCGCGCTTGATCCAGCCGGTGGCGTAGACGCCGGGAACGATCTCGTTGTCGTCGCCCAGCACCTGGCCCTCGTGGTTCGGGATGACGCCGTGCCGCTCGTCGAACGGGATGCCGTCGAGCGGCGAGCCGAAGTAGCCCACCGCGCGGTAGATGGCCTGGATGGGGAGCTCGCGCACCTCGCCGGTGCCGCGCACACCGCCCGCACCGTCGGGCTCGGTGCGCTCGTAGCGGATCGCGGCGACCCGCCCGTTCTCGTCGCTCACGACCTCGAGCGGCTTGGCGTAGAAGTGCAGGTGCAGGCGGCGCGAGGCCTGGCCCACGGGTCGCTCGCGCCATTGGTTCAGCACCTTGTTGATGACGAAGACCTGCTTGTTCGACTCGATCGCCGCCTTCGAGGCCTCGTCGAGCTCGAAGTCCTCGTCGTGAACGATCATGTCGACGTCGTTCATCTCACCGAGCTCGCGCAGCTCGAGCGGGGTGAACTTCACCTGCGCGGGGCCGCGACGGCCGAAGACGTGAACGTCGGTGACCGGAGAGGCCTTCAGCCCCTCGTAGACGTTCTCGGGGATCTCGGTGACGAGCAGGTCGTCGGCGTGCTTGGCGAGGATGCGCGAGATGTCGAGCGCTACGTTGCCGTTGCCGATCACCGCCACCGACTCGGCCTCGAGCGGCCAGGTGCGCGGCACGTCGGGGTGGCCGTCGAACCAGCTCACGAAGTCGGCGGCGCCGTAGGAGCCCTCGAGGTCGATGCCCGGGATGGCGAGGGAGGCGTCGCGGATGGCGCCGGTGGCGAAGATGACGGCGTTGTAGTGCTGCTTGAGGTCGTCGAGGGTGATGTCGACGCCGTAGCGCACGTTGCCGAAGAACCTGATGACGCCGGAGTCGAGCACCTCGCGGAGCGCGGTGATGATGCCCTTGATGCGGGGGTGGTCGGGAGCGACGCCGTAGCGCACGAGTCCGTAGGGGGCGGGCAGCTGCTCGAACAGGTCGATCGAGACGTCGAACTGACGCTCGGCCTTCACGAGCAGGTCAGCGGCGTAGATTCCGGCGGGGCCGGCACCCACGATGGCCAAACGGAGCTTGGTCACAGAGTGTTCCTTCGGTCGGGGATCGGCGGCGGACGGCCGCCAGGGGTCAGCTGGTGCGTTCGACGACGGTGTCGGCGAAGCGGATGAGGGTCTTCTTCACGGTGCCCTCCGGCAGCGGCGCGAGCGCCTCGACCGCCTCACGGGCATAGCGGCGCGCCTCGTCGACGGTGCGCTGGGTCACCGGGTGCTCGCGGAGCAGGCGGATGGTCTCGTCGGAGCCCTTGGGCCCGGCGGCCTCGAGCGCGTCGGGCGTGAGCCGCTCGAGCAGGCCTGCGGCGTCGGCGGCCTCGGCCGGGGTCGTGCCGCCGCCCGCAGCCGCGCGCCGCAGGTAGAGCACGGGCAGAGTAGCGACACCCGCGCGGATGTCGGTGCCGGGCGTCTTGCCGGTGTCTTCGTCGTTCGGGGCGATGTCGATGACGTCGTCGACGAGCTGGAAGGCGATGCCGACCTTCTCGCCGAAGTCGCGCACGGGCTGCTCGTAGGCGGCCGACCCGTTCGAGAAGATGACGCCGAGCTGCCCGGAGGCCGAGATGAGCGAGCCGGTCTTGTCGGCGAGCACCTTGATGTAGTGGTCGACGGGATCGTCGCCCTCGGCGGGGCCGATGGTCTCGAGCAGCTGGCCGAGGCAGAGGCGCTCGAAGGTGTCGGCCTGCAGACGGATGGCCCGCTCCCCGAGCTGGGCGAGCAGGGCGCTGGCCCGCGCGAACAGCAGGTCGCCGGCCAGGATGGCGACCGAGTTGCCCCACTTGTACTGGGCGCTCGGCACACCGCGGCGCTGGTCGGCGTCGTCCATCACGTCGTCGTGGTAGAGCGAGGCGAGGTGGGTGAGCTCGATCGAGGCGGCGGCGGTGATGACCTCGGGGGTGACGCCGTCGCCGAGCTGGGCGGTGAGGAAGGCGAGGGTGGGGCGCACACGCTTGCCGCCAGCCTCGAGCAGGTACTTCGAGACGGCGTCGACGATGCCGCCGGCGAAGCGGGTCTCGGTGGTCAGCCGTTCTTCGAGCTGCTCGATGCTGTCTTCGATGAGACGAGCGGTGCGACGGTCGTCGCCGGTGGAGAACAGTCGGTCGGCGAGAGTGAGGGGAGTCGACCGGCCGGGGGCACGGCGAAGGCGGGAGGGCACGGACATCAGCCTACTTTTCCCCGGCGCCGAGCGGTGCCGCAGCATCCGTCGGCTTCACGCCCCGGTGCAGGGCGACGATGCCGGCGCTCAGGTCGCGGTAGCCGACGCGGGTGAACCCGGCGTCGCGCAGCCACCCGGCGAGCTGCTTCTGGTCGGGCCAGGCGGCGATCGACTCGAAGAGGTAGTCGTAGGCGGGCACGTTCGACGAGACGGCCTTCGCCAGCGTGGGCATGATGCGGCGCAGGTACCAGTAGTAGGCGGAGCGCAGCGGCTTGACGGGCTTCGAGAACTCGCAGATGACGATGCGGCCGCCGGGCTTCGTGACCCGGTACAACTCGGCGAGGGCGACCTTCGGGTCGACGATGTTGCGCAGGCCGAAGGAGATGGTGACGGCGTCGAAGCTCTCGTCATCGAACGGCAGGTTCATGCCGTCGGCCACGACGAACTCGATGTTCGGCACGGCGGCCTGACGCCGGCGGCCGACGTCGATCATGCCGGGCGAAAAGTCGGCAGCCACCACGTGGGCGCCGCTCTTCGCGAGCGAGGCGCTCGAGGTGCCCGTGCCGGCCGCGAGGTCGAGCACCTTCTCGCCGGGTCGGGGGTTCACGGCCCGGGTGGTCGCCACGCGCCAGAGCACCGCGTTGCCCACCGAGAGCACGTCGTTGGTGCGGTCGTAGTGCGCTGCCACCTGGTCGAACATGGCAGAGACCTGCTCGGGTCGTTTGGTGAGGTCTGCCTTAGTCACCCCCACAGTTTATGGTCGTTTGCTGCACGGCCGCTCGGGACGGCCTGCACCCCGCCCGGTCGCGCCCCGGCGGCCGTAAGCTGATTCGGTGAGCGATACAGCGCATCCTGGTGCCCGGCTTCGCGTCGAGACGACGAAGGTCGACGACCTGAAGCTCCTCCTCCCCCTGCTCGACCCGCGGCATCCGCTGGTGTGGATGCGCAAGGGCCAGGGCATCGCCGGGGTGGGCGAGGCGCTGCGCCTCGAGTTCAGCGGGCCCGACCGCATGGTCGACGCGTGCGGGGCGTGGCGGGAGGTGGTGCAGCGGGCGACCGTGAGCGATCCGCTGCAGCTGCCCGGCACCGGCTTGGTCGCGTTCGGGAGCTTCGCCTTCGCCGACCGCTCCTCGGCCACGAGCGTGCTCATCGTGCCCCGACTGCTGCTCGGCAAGCGCGACGGCAGCTACTGGATGACCAGGGTCACGGTCGACGACGAGCCCGCCGGCGACGTCGCCATGCCCGTCGCCCGCCCGCTCGGCCAGGAGTACCGCATCTCGCTGCTGCCCGGGGCGATGACCCCCGAAGCGTTCCGAAAGGCTGTGGATGCGGCGGTCGCCCGCATCGCCGACCACCAGCTCAGCAAGGTGGTGCTGGCGCGCGATCTCACCGGTCACCTGCCCGCGGGTGGCGACCTGCGGCGGCCCCTCACCGATCTCGCGCTCGGCTACCCCGACTGCTGGACCTACGCCGTCGACGGCTTCGTCGGCTCGAGCCCCGAGACCCTGGTGAGCGTCTCGCACGGCACCGTGAAGGCGCGGGTGCTCGCGGGCACCACCTCGCGGGGGGCGGATGCGGAGGCCGACCACGATAGGGCCGTCGCCTTGGCCACGAGCGCGAAAGACCTCGACGAGCACGGCTTCGCGGTGACCAGCGTGGTCGCCGCGCTCAGGCCGCACAGCCGCAACCTGGTCACCAGCGAGCTGCCGTTCACGCTCAAGCTGCCGAACCTGTGGCACCTCGCGAGCGATGTGGTGGGAACGCTCTCCGACGGGTCGACCTCGCTCGACCTCATCGCCGCGCTGCATCCCACGGCCGCCGTCGCCGGCACGCCGACCCCCGACGCCCTCGCCCTCATCGACGAGCTCGAGCCCTTCGACCGCGGCCGCTACGCCGGCCCGGTGGGCTGGGTGGGCGCCGACGGCGACGGCGAGTGGGCGGTGGCGCTGCGCTCGGCGCAGGTCGACGAGAACGGCGACATCACCGCGTACGCCGGCTGCGGCATCGTCGCCGATTCGGATGCTGAGCGGGAGTACCTCGAGACGAAGATGAAGTTCCGCCCCATCGTCGAGGCCTTCGGCTGAGCGCGAGGAAGCTCGGCGGCTCCTCGAAGGAGCCCGAGCGCACGGTGATCGCGTGGCAGCGCACGGCGCTGTCGACGGCGATGATCGCGCTGCTGCTCGCGTTCGCGTGCCTCCGCGGCGGCTTCCTCATCGGCACCGCCATCGCCGGCCTCGTCGCCGTCGGCGCCGGTGCCACCCTCTTCGCCGTCCGTCGCCGAGCGGCCCGCCACGAGAAGACCCCCGCCTGGACCCCGCTCACCCGCGTCGCCCTGCTCCTCATCGCGACCGCCGTCCTCGGCGGCACCCTCGCACTCCTCTTCCTCCTCTGAGGGGCGTGGCGAGTGCCCAGCTCCCGATGCCGGGTCCGCTGACCTTCCCGTCTCGTACTCCAGCAGACCCTCCTCCCGGTACGCCGCCAGAACGCCTGACAGTGCGCGGGCGAGTTCCTGCCCCGGCACGTCGATCGCCAGGAAGCGTTCCGAGTACCACTCCATCACGCCACCATGCGACACCACGTCTTCTTCGAGCCTGCGCGCAACTCTAGGGTCGGCCTGGCTGAGGAACGCACGGAAGGTGTAGTGGCCTTGGTCCACCGCCACGCCCGCCAGCATGAAGTCCTCGGTGATGCGGACGTGGTCGCCGAGATTGACGTCGTACAGGTAGAACGGGATGCAGCACAGTTCCACCAGGTCCCCGATCCGGCGACCCCAGAGCTGCTCGATCGTGCGGGGCCGAGTGGCATCCGGAATGGTCGCGTCGAAGATGAAGTCTGCCCTGTCGCGCCAGGCCGGTCGCTCGTGCAGCGCATACCGGTCCGCATCCGTCACGATCTCTCGGCCTCCGTTCGCCGTCTCTGGTGCCCGTCGCCCGCGCCGAACTCCTGATTCGCCGACCGCTTTCGTCGCCCGAAGCGCAACGCAAACGGCGCACCCGGCCCTCGGTGGATCGGCTCGATGGCCTTCGACAGCACGTCGGCCAGCCGGGCGTTGCTACCGGTGTCTTGACTATGGAACCGTGCGGCCACGAACTCGTCGCGGAGCGGCGAACCGATGGTGAAAGCGTCAGTGTCGATCCGGAATCCGGCGTTCTCAGCGAGCTGTGAGAAGAACACGAACTGCGCGCGGGTGTTGCCCTCACGGAAGCTGTGGATGACGTTCAACTCTCCCCACGCTTCCGCGAGCTCATCGACGAACTCGTCTTCGTCGAGGCCGCGGAGGAAGTCTTTGCTCGCGAGCTTGTGGTACTCGGCGTGAGCCGCTTCGGTCAAGCCGGGGCCGGCGGGGTAGTACGAGTGGCCGTCCTTCGACATGAACCCCACGGGTCCCACGCGTTCTTCCCCCGCCCACTCATAGACATCCTGAAAGATGTGCCGATGGATGGCCTTCATGTGGGCGTAGTCGAACGTCGCCGGCAGGCGCGCATCGGCCAGCTCGACGAGCCGCACATGTGCCTGAGCCTCCTCGTAACGACGCAGCAGGTCGCCATCAGCGATACCCTCGATGTTCTTCAAGACGGAAGTACCTGGGATGAAATAGTCATCCCAGGTACGAAAGCCCTTCGCCACAATCAGCGGGTGCCGAGAAGCTGCGCTTTGACAAGCGCAGCGGCCTCTTCCCCCGTGACCTCAGCGGCGGCCAGGCGCCGACTGATTGCCCGCACAGCGGGGTCGGTGACCTCGTGGCCGGCCGCTCCAAGAGCAGCGTCAGCGAAGCTCATCCGGCGCTCAACGTCGACCTGATCGACGGAGGGTGCGGTGCGTGCATGCGCGATGCTCATGACGGCTCCAATCTGACTCTCACTATTTTACTCGATCAGTCCGATACCTCGACGATTGCAGTTTCTGCAGATGCGATTTCGGGAACGGCATGCGGAGAGGTTGTGGACGGCAGGCGTCAAGGGTGATGTCAGAGATACGCCGGTGCATCCGGCAGCGCTCTAGTCTGCTCGTATGGTGAATCGCCCCAACGAGCAGGTGCTGCGCGCGCATCATCTTGCTAGCGAGCTCTCCACAGCAACGGAACTCCTCGCAGTCGGCCTGAACCAGGTCGTGAGCCCGAAATGGCAGGCTCGCCAACCCGGCGCAGCATTCACACCATTGTCACAAGGGGTAGAGCGCACCTTGAAGGTCACGCTCTGGCTGAACGAAGAGAATCACGGTCGACAGATAGACCCGAGGTTTGGATCGGGAGCATCTGGACACGCGCTCGGCGAGTTGAACACGAAAGTATTCGACGCGTACACGGTTGGGGCCCAGACTGCAAATGCCTACATGCGAGGTCTCATCGACGAGGTTTTAGCCGATCCGTTTTGGAGAGATATCCTCCTCGCGCTGGATCGATGGGCAGCAACTCCTGGCCGGTATCGCGACCTGGATGCACTGCGGGGTCGGGCCGCCCAGGACGATCCGCCGTGGGCCTCGTGGGATGAGGCCGAGCACCGCGCAATCACCGAAGTCGGAGGGTGGGCACATCTGACAGACGAGGTCCTTGCGACGAGCCGCCGACGGATGCTCCTTAGCATCATGCGCTGGTGGCACACTCTTTACCGCGGGTGGCAGCACGGACTCGTGGGAGCCCAGGGGGTGCAATTCTCGAGCGGCCTCGATCCGAAGAATCTGCACCTGGATCACTCGATCGCCGCTCTGGTGGCTGGCCGCTAGCGTCGCGGGATGACGTGCGGCAGGTCCTGCGGAATCTCATGTGTCCAGATAATCACGAATGCGTTTCATCGCACGGATCGCTCGCAGAGCATCTGGCTGCAATGTGTGCCATGACCGCCTTCTGGGTCGGTTCTCGGGTGGGCGGCTTAGCGTTGGGGGCATGAGCGCCAATACGTCCGGAGAAGGTAACGCTGCGCACGACGATGTACCGACCGCCGCGAAGAACTTGGGGAAGGCGGTCGGGCGGTCTATCGGGCGCACGGCGACGCGGGCTGCGAAGGGGACGCGGGAGCGCATCCGGAGCAACCCCACGACCGATCGCGTGTATCGCGCCGGGGTGGGGGTCGTCGGGGGTGGCACGGTGGCGCTCGGGGTCGTGATGATTCCGCTGCCCGGGCCGGGGGCGCTGGTCGCGCTCGGTGGGCTGGGCATCCTGTCGACCGAGTTCGAGGGTGCCAAAGTCGCGCGGGTGAAGGCGACGGCGGCTGCGAAGAAGGCCGCGGGTGTGGCGAAGGATGCGCGAGACCGGCGACGAGCCCACAAGGCCGAGGAGCCGACTGTGATCGTCGTGCACCCCACCGAACCCGCCTGAGCCGAACCGCGCCGCGCACGACGTCAGGCACCCGGCGTCAGGCGATGCGCGCCACCTCGACCGACACGTCGACCACGGTTGAGGCGCCGAGCCTGGCCTCGGCGAGCGCCGACACGACGGAGTAGACCTCGCGGCAGGTGTCGGCGGCGAGCCGCCCCCCGCCGACCGCGATGCGCACGGCCACCGACACCGTGTCACCCGTGCGGCGCAGCATGACGGGTTGGGGCGCATCCGTCTTGCGCAGCACGGCCGCCGCACCGGCGAGCACCGCACCCATCGTGCTGCGACCGTCGTAGGTCTGCAGCACTCCGGGAACCGCGAGCACTGCGGCCTCGATCTCGTGCGCCAGCTCGGCGTCGCCGAGGGGCTCGGCCACCTCGCCGGCAATGATCTCGACAGGAACGATCTCGTCGCTCATCGTCACTCTCCGTTCCCTGTGACCGGTGCGCCGCCGGGCAGACCGGGGTCTCGCCGCAGGTGCACGTCGGTGATGGTGACGTCGACCGCCTCGACGCTCAGCTCGGTGTGCTGCAGCAGCGCCCCGGCGATGGCGGCGCGCAGCCGCTCGGCGCTCTCGGGGATGGGTTCACCCCAGAACACGCTCGCCTCGACCTTAACGACGACCGGGCTGCCGGGCACCGTCACGTCGCCATCGAGCACGCAGCGGCCCACGAGGATGCCGTCGATCTGGTCGCCGACCGCCCGCACCAGGCCGCGCACGGCTCCCTCGGTGAGACTCAGCGAGGCGCGCGGTGACGGGTGGGAGAGCGGGATCGACCGCCCCGCCCGCACCTCGCGGGTGAGGTTGCCGAGGATGCCCTCGACCCACCCCTCGGGCGCTCCCCCGCCGTCGGCGTCGACGTCGACGAGCAGGCCCGCCGCCTCGCGCACCCGCTGCAGTGCCGCGAGCGCCAGCTGGTTCTCGGGAGAGGACTGCAGCAGCTCGGCGGGGGGCGCCTCGCCGCGGTCGAGGTAGCCGCTCAGCAGCTCGATGACCTCGTCGCGGGCGGGGTCGTCGAGGGCGCTCACCTCGTCGCGGTGGTCGTCGCCCGAGACGGGAGCATCGCCGTCGTGTGCGTTCATCGCCACCCCTCCATCTCGATCATCAGATGTTTCCTCGCCCTCGACAGCAACCCGCGCACCGTCGACGGCGGCACGCCGAGCTCCTCGGCGATCTCCTCGTAGCTGAAACCGCCCGCCTCCTTCATCACCCAGCACTGCCGCTGCGCCTCCGGCATGCCGTCGAGCACCGCGAGCAGCCTCTCCCGGCGGGAGTGTGCGAAGGCCTGGCGGTCGGGCGCCAGCGACTCCGGCGCGGCGTCGTCCCAGTCGGCGATCGGCTTGTCGTCGTGCCGGGCCCGGATGCGGTCGATCGCCTTGTGGTTGGTGATGCGCATGAGCCAAGCACGCACGGCCGACAGGTCGGCGAGCTGCGGCAGCTTCTCCCAGGCCGTGATGAAGCTCTCCTGCACCACGTCGTCGACCTCGGAGTTCGACCCGAGCAGACGGGTGGCATAGGCGCGCATGAGCGGCCCGTGCCGCCGCACCAGCACCTCGAACGCACGCAGATCACCGTCGGCGGCACGCCCGGCGAGGATGCGGTCGGGGGCTTCGGTGAGCCCCGACGGCCCGGCGGGGTCGGTCATCGCACCTCCTCCTGACGTCGCGCACGGTGTCTCACCAGCGACTCTCCCATGAAGTGCACGCCCGGAGAACAGCAGCGACGAAGCGGATGCTCGCAGCCCGTAAGCTCGTCACGGAGGACACATGAAGAACACGAGCACGCGCCTGCTCCTCAGTTGCGCGGCCATCGGGGTGGCCGGCGGACTGCTGTTCATCGTCAACTCGTACATCGGCGGCACCGTGAACGCGGTCATCCCGGTGCTGTACGGCCTCACGCTCGGCGTGTACTTCGTGCCGGGCGCCATCGCGCAGGCGCTCTACCGGCGCGGCGGTGTGGCGCTCCTCGTCGGCGTGCTCTCAGGCCTGGTGTCGGCCGCCTTCCAACCTCTGGGCTTCCTCGCCGCGCTCATCGCGCTCGGCATCGGCGCCGTGCAGGAGCTGCCGTTCCTCGTGTTCCGCTACCGCGTCTGGCCGGTGTGGCTGTTCGTCGCCGGCGGTGCGCTGTCTGGCGTCATCCTCGCCGTCGGAATGTACCGCCTGGTCGGCGCGAACGACCTCGACGGGGTCGGCACGACCATCCTGCTCGTCGGCTCGCTGGCGTCACCGATCGTCTTCACGCTGCTTGCGCTGGCACTCGCCAAGGCGCTGGCGGCGACGGGGGTTGCCCGCGGTGTCGCACGGCCCGCGCGGCCCGCGCGGTCGGCGCACACCGGTCGCGGCCGGGCCTGACCGCCCCAGTCGGTGCGGCGCCTGCCGGCGAACGCAGGGGAGACCGAACCTCAGCGACCCGTGCCGAGGGTGTCGGCGTTGAGCAGCAGCGGGGCGTCGTTGACCGGCACGTCGACGTGCATGTGGGTGCAGGAGTCGTCGAACTCGGTCCAGTTGGTGAGGTTCACCTTGACGCCGGCGGAGGCGCGGCAGCTGGCCTGACCGACCCGGGCGCCGACCGGCATCACGGGGTCGAGCAGGCTGATGAGCTTCAGCGTTCCCGCGTCGTAGCCGTTGAGGCTCTTGTTGTCGAGGAGGTAGAAGTCGACAGCGTGGCCGCCGCCGTCGATGTAGTGCGACGAGCTCGTGCCCGCACCCTCGATCTGGCCGGTGCACTTGCGGTTGATGTCGCTCACGCCCACCTGATCGAAGTTGCGCACGGCGATCGCGATGATCTCGAGCACCCGGTAGTCGACACCGCAGTCGGGAACCGTGACGCCCTGGGCGATCCAGCGGATCTCCTTCATGTGGTCGGGCACCGACCCCACGAGCTTGCCGGAGTCCATGGCGTCGACGAGTTCTTGCGCCAGCGACCGGCCGACGAGCAGCTGCGCGGTGGAGTACCCGGCCGCCTGCAGCTCGCCCACGTCGGAGACGGCGTAGCCGTCGCGGTCGACGACCTCAGTGGAGGCGGCGTTCGAGGTGATGAGCTGCTGGGTCTCGGCGTTCGCGTTCGCGTTGAGGCTGAGGTTCACCACGTTGGCGTCGACGGGGCTCGCCGAGACGGTGGTGGGGATGGCGGTGACGGCGGTGATGCCGAGCACGAAGGCCATGGCGACACCGGTGAGCGCGCCCTTGGCCCAATTGCGACGCAAACCGGATGCGCGGCCCTGGCGCGCATCCCGCGGCGGGCGGGCGTCGCGCGACGGGCGGGTGGAGCCGGCCGAACGAGGGTCGCGGGGAGACGGGCTCGCGGCGCGGAGCTCGCGACGGGTGGGGGCCTCGCGTCGCACCTCGACCGGGAGGGTGGCGTCGAGCTGGCTCGGGGCTTCGATCTGCAGCGGCGCCTCGGCCTTGATCACTGCGGCGATGTCGAACTGCGCGGCGAACTGCGTCACGGCGACCCGTCGCTCGTCGCTCGTCGGCGCGTCGACGCGCGGCTTGGAGATCTGCGGCGTCGCGATGTGGAGGGGCGCCGGATGCACGGGGTCGGCGAGCGCCTCGGCCGTCACCGGCTCCAGCGGCAGCTCGATGCCGGGCTCGAGGGGCGCCGAACCGACCGCGGCGATCTCGAGCTCGGCGATCTCCTGCCGCCGCAGTTCGCGCAGGCGGCGGCGCGTGAGAGGGGCATCGAGCTCGGCTGCCGAGAGGGCCGCTTCGCGCTCGGCGGCGGCGCGTTGTTCCCGCAGTTCACGTCGGGAGAGGGGGGCGGATGCGCCAGCACGAGGGTTCTCTTCGAGCGGCGCGTGGGCGCCGGGAGTCGAGTCAGGGCTGGTCAAACGTTCAGTGCTTCCGGGTCTCTGTCGGGGTTCGATCACGCCGCGTTACCGTTTCGTGATCAATCAACCTCCCTACGATAACCCGAACGAGCTGGAAAAACCCAGTACGAGACGAGAAGTCCCATCCGTACGCATCGAAAGCGGTCGCATCCTGGAGCCCGAGAGCGCCCTCGATGTTGGCAAGGCTTGCCTAAGCTAGGGGGGTGACCCTCCGCCCTCCCGCCCGACCGATCGTGCGTGTGGTCGACGCCGGCGTGCTGCACGAGGGAAGCACCTCGCCGACGCCGGACGGGGTGAGCTTCGACGTGCATCCGGGCGAGGTCGTGCTCGTGCTGGGCCCGTCGGGGAGCGGCAAGTCGACCCTGGCGCTCACGCTGAACGGGCTCGTGCCGCACTCCTTCCCGGCCGAGCTCGAGGGCACCGTCGAGGTGGCCGGCGTCTCCACCCGCGACACCGACGTGGCCCGGCTGAGCGAGCAGGTGTCGATGGTCTTCCAAGACCCCGATGCCCAGATCGTGACGGGCACGGTTCTCGACGAGGTGTGCTTCGGCCCCGAGAACCTCCTGCTGCCGGTGAACGAGGTGCTGGAGCGTGCCGAGACCGCCCTGCGACAGGTCGGGCTGTGGGAAAGGCGTGTGGAGAACCCCGACCGACTCTCCGGCGGCGGGCGGCAACGGCTGGCGCTGGCCTGCGCGCTCGCGCTGCGCTCCCCGGTGATCGTGCTCGACGAGCCGACAGCGAACCTCGACCCGCTCGGCATCGACGAGGTCTACGCCGTGCTGGGCGAGCTGGTGCAGCGGGGCGACCACGCCCTCGTGCTCATCGAGCACAATCTCGACGCCGCGATCGAACTCGTCGACCGGGTCGTCGTGCTCGACCGGACTGGGCGGCTCGCCTTCGACGGCCCGGCCGCCGAAGTGCTGCGCGGCAACGTCGACGACCTGCTCGCGCTGGGTGTCTGGCTGCCCACCGCCCTCCTCGCCGGTCTCCGCCTGCGCGCGGCCGGCGAGCCGCTCGCCGAGCTCCCCCTCACCCCCGCCCAGCTGACCGCCTGCCTCGACGCCCTGCCGCGCGCATCCGTCACCCCCACCACCGAGGGCGCAGCAGTCACGTCCGGCAGCGCCGCCGCCTCCCGCACCCATGGCGCCAACGACCCCGCCGACAGCGCCTCCACCTCCCCCACCCCTGACGCGACCCACCCCGCCGACAGCGCCACCACCTCCCCCACCCCTGACGCGACCCACCCCGCCGACGGCATCGCCACCGCTCACGCCGATGGCGCGGCCCACGCGGCACTCCGCGACCCGCGGGCGGGCTCGGGCTCCCCCGCCTCCCGCGCCGAGCGCTCCCCCGCCATCCGCGTGTCGGGCCTCACCGTCGCCCGCGGGCGCACCGAGATCCTGCACGGCGTCGACCTCGAGGTCGAGAGCGGCGAGTTCGTGGCGTTCGTCGGGGTGAACGGTGCGGGCAAGACGACGCTGCTGCAGGCGATCGCCGGTGTCGCCACCCCACCCCGCGGCCGCGTCGAGGTGCTCTCGCTCGATCCTTCGCGAGCGGATGCGCGTCAGCTCGCCCGCACGATCGGCTTCGTCTTCCAGAACCCCGAGCACCAGTTCATCACGACGACCGTTGCCGACGAGCTCGCCCACGGCCTGAAGCTGCAACGCCTCGCCGCTCCCGAGATCGACGAGCGAGTCGACCTCATGCTCGACCGGTTCGGTCTCTCGGAGGCGCGTGACGAGCATCCGTACCTCCTCTCGGGCGGGCAGAAGCGCCGCCTCTCGGTGGGCACGGCGCTGATCGCCGGAGCGCCCGTGCTCGCGCTCGACGAGCCCACCTTCGGGCAGGACAGGGCACGCGCCGCCGAGCTGCTCGCCGTGCTCGACGAGCTGCACCGCGCCGGCACCACGGTTCTCGTGGTGACGCACGACCTGCAGCTCGTCGCCGAGCACGCCGATCGGGTCGCCGTGCTGGCCGGGGGCCGCGTCGTCGCCCAGGGCACGACGGGCGAGGTGTTCGGCTCCGGGGCGCTGGAGGCCGCCGGGCTGCAGGCACCGCCGCTCGTGCGAGCCGTGCAGGCGGCGACGGATGCGCGCTGGCACCGGGTCGCCCGGCTCGCCGACCTCGGGGCGGAGCCCGGATCGTGAGCATCGCCGTCGACCCGTACGCCGGTCGTGTCGGGCACGGCCCGCTGAGCTTCCTGCACCGACTCAACCCGCTCGCGAAGATCGCCGGGGTGCTGCCGGGCATGGTGGTGCTGATCGTGGCGCACGAGCTCGCGGTGCCGCTCGCCCTGATCGGGCTGGCGCTGGTGCTGATCGTCGCCGGCGCGCACCTCTCGGGGCGCACGCTTGTGCTGCTGCTCCTCACCCTCCCCGCGGCCACCGCGGTGCTCACGGTGAGTTTCGGGCTGTGGGCCGACGGCGAGCGGGTCGACGGATCGCCCGTGCTGGTGTCGGTGGGCGACTTCGACTTCACCCTCGGGGCGCTCGTCGTGGGGGCCACGACCGCGACCCGGCTCGTCGGCATCGTGATGCTGTCTCTGGTCGCCGGGCTCACGACCTCGGGCCCCGACCTGGTGCGGGCGCTCGTGCAGCAGCTCCGCGTGCCGTACCGGGTCGGGTACACCGCCCTCGCGGCCTACCGCTTCGTGCCGCGGTTCGGGCACGAGCTCGAGCTCATCAGGCAGGCGCACCGCGTGCGCGGCATGGCCAGGGGGCGCGGGCCGATCGCGGCGGCGCGACGGTGGGTCGGCTACGTGGTGCCGCTGCTCGCGGGCGGCATCCGCCACGCCGAGCGGGTCGCGCTCGCGATGGACTCGCGCGCCTTCGGCGCCCACCCCACCCGCACCGAGCGGCACCTCGTGCCGTTCCGCGTGCGCGACGGGGTGTTCGTGCTGCTGCTCTGGGCGGCGACCGCCGCGATCGTCGTGACGCTGGGCGCCTAGAGCCGGCCGCGCGAGGGCAGCGAGACGACGAGCACCGCCACCACGACGAGCACGGCGGCGATCGGGGTGGTCCAGTCGACGCCGTGGCCGGAGCCGGGGGCGATGAGGTCGATGGCGATCGAGCCGAGCAGCTGGCCCGAGATGGAGCACAGGCTGAGCAGCAGCACGCCCGTGGTACGCACGGCGGTCGAGAGCCCGAAGATGAACGCGACGCCGAGCGGACCGCCGAGATACAGCCACCACTCGGTCGGGAGGGAGGCGGGGAAGCCGCCCGTGAGGCCCGCATGCACCAGGGCGATCAGCACGAGCACCGCGGTGCCGGCGCAGAAGTTGAACAGCGTCGAGCTCACGGCCGAACCCGCCACCGCGGCGACGCGTCCGTTCACGGCCTGCTGCACCGCCTGCACGCACCCGGCGGCGAAGGGGAGGAGCAGGAGCCACACCGGGATCTCGGGATCGACGTGCGCCACCACCGACCAGACGACGACGGCGAACGCGATGCCGGCGCCCAGCACCCGCCGCGGGGTCAGGTAGCGGCGACCGCCCGGCCCGATGCCCACGCGGTCGACGACGAGGCCCGAGATGGTCTGCCCGCCGATGAACGCGATGGTGAACAGCGAGACGCCGACGAGCGCTGAGGCGAGCCCTTGCGAGAGCACGAAGACCGCGCCGCCGATGCCGCCGAGCAGCATCCAGGCCGGCAGCCTCCGCTCGCGCACCTCGCGCAGCGCGGTGCGGGCACCGTGCCGCGCCGAGGGCGTGAACGCGACGATCACCGCCACGATCACGAGGCCGATGCCGAAGCTGATGGCCGCCGCCGTGTACCCGTCGCCGATGCGCTTGCCGAACTCGCCGTTCACCCGCGACTGCGTCGCCATGAGCACGCCGCAGACGACCGCGACCACGATCGCCAGCCACAGCGGCAGGCGGCTCGCGCGCGGCGCGCCGACGGCGGGTGCTGCCATCCGGGTCAGTTCGCCCGGGTCGCGTCGGCAGCGAGCTCGCTCACGAGCCGGTCGCCCGGAACCACGGTGACCATCTCGGCCTCGATCTCAGCGCGGCCGAGCAGCTCCTGCATCCGTCGGCCGCGGCTGCGACCGATGATGGTGACGACGGTGCCCTTCTTGCCCGCGCGGCCGGTGCGGCCGGCACGGTGGAGGTAGGTCTTGTACTCGTCGGGCGCGTCGGCCTGGATGACGAGGTCGATGTCGTCGACGTGGATGCCGCGGGCCGCGACGTCGGTCGCCACCAGCACGTTCACCCGGCCGCTCGTGAGCAGCTGCAGGTTGCGGGTGCGGCGCGACTGGTTGAGGTCGCCGTGCAGGCTCGTCGCCGGGAACCCGGCGTCTTCGAGCTGCTCGGCGAGCGTCTCGGCGTAGGCGCGGGTGCGGGCGAAGATGAGCGTCTTGCCCTCACGGTCGGCGAGCTGCTCGATGACGGCGCCCTTGTCGCGGTGGTCGACGATCAGCACACGGTGGTCGATGGTCGACGACGCCTGGTCTTCGCCCGCGACCTCGTGCACGGCGGGCTCGACGAGGAACTCGTTCACGAGCGCGGCGACACCCTTGTCGAGGGTCGCCGAGAACAGCAGCCTCTGGCCGCCCGACTTCGTGCGACGCAGGATGCGCTGCACCGGCTCGAGGAAGCCCAGGTCGCACATGTGGTCGGCCTCGTCGAGCACGGTGACCGAGACCTCGGAGAGGTCGAGTCGACGCTGCTCGATGAGGTCTTCGATGCGACCGGGCGTGCCGATGATGATGTCGACACCGCGCTGCAGCGCACCCACCTGACGGTGCTGCGGCACACCGCCGTAGATCTGGGTGGTGAACAGGCCTACCGAGCGGGCGATGGGCTGCACCGTGCGGTCGATCTGCAGGGCGAGCTCGCGGGTGGGGGCGAGGATGAGCGCGCGGGGCTTGCGGCCCGGCTTGCGGTTCGCGCCGCCGCCGTTCTCCATCAGGCGCTCGACCAGCGGGGCGCCGAAGGCGATGGTCTTGCCGCTGCCGGTGCGGCCACGGCCGAGCACGTCTTTTCCGGCGAGCACGTCGGGGATGGTCGCGGCCTGGATGGGGAAGGGACGCTCGGCGCCGAGCTCGGCGAGGGCACGGGTGATGTTGCCGCCGAGACCGAGCTCGGCGAAGGTCACGCCCTCGACGTCGGAGGCGGTGATGGCCTGCGCCTCGAGGCGCTCGAGCACCACGTCGTCGTCGCCGTGGAAGGCGGGAGCGGACTTGGCGTCGCGGGACGGGTAGAAGGAGGAGTCGCGGGGGCCGCGTGCGTCGCGGTCGCGGTCGAAGCCGCGGCCGGCGGTGCCACGGGAGTCGCGGGCGGGCCGGTCGTCGCGTGCGGGCCGGTCGTCGCGACGCTCGAACCCACCGGCGCGGGGGCCTGAGCGGTTGAACCCGTTCTCACGGCTGGGCTTCTCGTAGCGGGGACGGTCATCACGCGAGAAACGGTCGTCACGGGCCGGACGGTCATCACGCGAGAAACGGTCATTGCGCGCCAGACGGTCATCACGCGAGAAACGGTCATCGCGGGCAGGACGGTCGGTGCGCGCCGGTCGGTCATCGCGAGAGAAGCGATCGGTACGCGCCGAACGGTCGTCACGAGCCGGACGGTCGTCGCGGGAGAAACGGTCGGCACGCGCCGGGCGGTCGTCACGCGAGAAACGATCATCGCGGGCAGGACGGTCGGTGCGCGCCGGACGGTCATCGCGAGAGAAGCGATCGGTACGCGCCGGGCGCTCGTCACGCGAGAAACGGTCGCGCTCTCCGCGCGAGCTCGGCGCCGCACCGCGGGCTGCACGCTCGTCGGCGTTCCAACGGGCCTTGCGCGGCTCCTCCTCGACGGGGCGGTAGCCGCGGTGGCCGGGGCTCCGACTGCCGGCCTTGGTGCCGCTCTTCGCGGCGCGGGGGTCGTAGTTCTTGGCGGGCTTGAAGCCGCCGGACTTGTGCGATTTGGGCATGATTCTTTCCGGGTTATCTCGTGATGCGCACACCCCAGCGCAAGCTGGAAGTGCTTTCGTGAACCCGGATTCTGTACCCCGGGGCCGTGTCGTACGCGACATTCACCAGTGACCAGCGCAACAGCGCACTGACTGGGAAACCGGCCCACCAGACTTACAAACCCTTCCGCGATGCAACTCGCGGTGTCTAGAGCCGACTGACCAACGTTACACGACCGCGCACCAGAAGTCGACGGATGCGCCGCATCCGCCGCTCACGACGCCCCGACCCGGAGACCTCAGATGTCGTCGCGCAGCAGCGACCGGCTGAGTGCCGGCGCCTCCGCGATCACCGAGCCCAGCGCGCTCGCCCCCTCGGGGCTCGCCCGCCAAGCCCGGTAGTCGTCGTCGGCCTCGAGCGACTCCCACTTCTCGACCACCACGATGTGGGCGGGGTCGTCGACGTCGATCGCCACCTCCACCCCGAGGCACCCGGGCCTCGCGCGGGTGTCGTTCAGGGTGTCGCGGAGGATGTCGTCGGCCGAGCCGACCCGTTCGGGCTTGAGCCGCAGTTCGAGCACAGAGATCACGATCATGTGCTCAGCCTAGGCACTCGCCCGAACGGCCGACAGGGCTCAGCCGGCGATGCGGATGAGCTTCTTGTTCACGAACTCCTCGAGCGCGAAGCGGCCCATCTCACGGCCCGAGCCCGAGCGCTTCACTCCGCCGAACGGCAGTTCTGCGGCATCGCCGAGCACGAGGTTGATCCACACCATCCCCGCGTCGATCGCGTCGGCGACCCGGAGCGCCTGCTCCTGGTCGGTGGTGTAGACGTAGGAGCCGAGACCGAACGGGGTGTCGTTGGCGAGCCGCACCGCCTCCTCCTCGGAGCCCACCCGGTAGAGCGCGGCGACGGGGCCGAAGAACTCCTCGCGGTAGGCGTCCATCTCGGGGGTGACGTCGGCGAGCACGGTGGGCCCGAAGTAGTTGCCCGAGCGCGAGCCTGCCGCCAGCACCGTGGCGCCCTGAGCGACCGCCCGGTCGACCTGCTCGCCGAGCCGCTCCGCGGCGGCGGTCGACGACAGCGGGCCGAGCTCGGTGCCGTCGGCCATCGGCGGCGCGGGCTGCACGGCGGTGAAGACCTCGGTGAACTTCTTCGCGAACTCCTCGTAGAGCCCGTCGATGACGACGAAGCGCTTGGCGGCGTTGCACGACTGGCCGTTGTTGTCGAGGCGGGCGTTCACCGCATCCTGCACCGCCGCATCCAGGTCGTCGGTGGAGAGCAGGATGAACGGGTCGGACCCGCCCATCTCGAGCACGACCTTCTTGAGGTGCTTGCCGGCGAGCTCGGCGACCGCGGCTCCCGCCCGCTCCGAGCCCGTCACCGACACGCCCTGCACGCGCGGGTCGGCGATGACCTCGGCGATCTGCTCGTTGCTGGCGAAGATGTTGACGTACACGCCCGAGGGCGCACCGAGCTCGCTCGCGGCCTGCTCGAAGATCTCCTGCATGGCGACCGCCGACTCGGGGCACTGCGGGGCGTGCTTCAGCAGGATGGTGTTGCCCGCGACGATGTTGGGCCCGGCGAACCGAGCCACCTGGTAGTACGGGAAGTTCCACGGCATGATGCCGAGCAGCACCCCGATGCCCGCGCGGCGGACGAACGCCGAGCCGCTGCCGTCGGAGAGCTCGATGGGCTCGTCGGCGAGGAAGGTCTCGCCGTTGTCGACGTAGTACTGGTAGATGGCGGCGGCGAAGTCGACCTCGCCGAGCGCCTGCTCGAGCGGCTTGCCCATCTCGCGCACGGCGATCTCGGCGAGCGCCTCACGACGTTCGGTGTGCAGTTCGGCGACGCGCGCGATGAGCTTGGCGCGGTCGGCCACCGGCGCCCGGCGCGACCAACCCTCGAAGGCCTCCGAGGCGGAGGCGACTGCGGCCTGCAGCTCCCCGTCGGTGATGGTGGGGTACTCGCTCAGGGTCTCGCCGGTGGCGGGGTCGACGACGGCGTAGAGGCTGCTCATGCGGTTGCTCCTTCGGTGACGGTGGCGGTGGATGCTGCGGTGACGGATGCGGTGCTGGCGCCGGCGGTGCCGGGTGCCGGTGCGCTGCCGGCCGCGTCGCCGCCGTTCAGCGACTCCGCGACCTCGGCGGCGAGCCGGCGGCCCACGCGGATGGCGCCGTCGACGTGCTGGTACCCCTCGGGCGCGAGATCGCTCGACCCGAAGCGGAGCGGCCCCACCGGTTCGAGCTGCAGTGCCCCGTAGCGGGTGAGTCCGCCCAGATCGAAGCTAGCCGCGTAGGCGCCCTGGGTCCACTCCTCGGCGGCCCAGTCGCTCTCGAAGTACACGACGGGCTCGAGCGCCTGCGGGCCGTAGTAGGCGGCGAGCGACTCGAGGATGCGGCGCTTGCGCTCCTCGGCCGGCAGCAGGAACACGTCGTCGGCCTTCTTGTCGGAGACGAAGCCCACCAGGGTGCCGCGGCTCTCGCCGTGGTTGGTGTTGTCGTAGGCCTCGTGCACCAGCTGGTAGGGGCTGAAGGCGGTGGCCGAGAGGCCCGCCTCGCGCCAGAACGGCGTCTCGTAGGTGGCGTGCACCTTGATGACGAGGCCGAGCGACTGGTGCTGCTGAGACTGCTGGCGCAGGCGCGGCAGATTGGGGGCGTACTCGATGCGGTTGTAGAGGTTCGGCGGCACCGCGACGATGACGCGCTTCGCGGTGACCACGAGCTCGTCGGTGAACACCTCCACCGGCTCGCCCTCGACGGCGCCGTCGGGCAGCGCGGCCGACGACCAGCGGATGCGCCGCACCGGCTGCGAGAGGCGCACGTCGGCAAGGCCCAGGGTCTCGGCGAGCTTCAACGGCACCTGCTGCAGGCCTCCCACGACGCGCTTGTCGAGGATGAAGTCGGCGTCGACGAGGTGGCTGAAGCTCCCCGCGCTGGCCGCCATGAGAAGGGCCTGCAGCAGCGAGAACGCGTGAGCGGGCTTCGTGAGCATGGCGTCGGCGATGAACAGGGCGATGTTCTCGCGCGCCTCGGCGTCGTCGCTCTGCGACTCGAGCCAGGAGCGGAAGGAGATGCGGTCGAACTCCTCTGCGTGCGGATGCTCCCACGGGGCGGCCGGGTCGGTCTGGGCGACGAGCTCGTCGAGCACGGCGATGAGCCGCTCGATCTCGGCCTCGGTGCGCTCGCTGGCGGGGAAGATGTCGCCCGTGAAGCGCTTGGCCACGCCGTCGGTGCCGATGTAGACGCTCTCGCCCTCACGGTAGCGGGAGTAGGTCTCCAGCCCGAGTTCGTCGAGCGTCTCGAGCAGCGCGGTCTGGTCGGGCGAGACCCACTGGCCGCCGATCTCGAACATCTGCCCGTCGATGTGGTTCGTCCACAGCCTGCCGCCGATGCGGTCACGCGCCTCGAGCACGATCACCGAGAGGCCCGCCCGCTGCAGGGCAACGGCAGCAGTGAGCCCGGTCGCTCCCGCCCCCACGATGACGACGTCTTTCTCCAGCTGTTCCATCACGACTCTTTCCGTAGTTCTGAGACCCCATCGATGACGAAGTCGCAACCATGATGGCACGTTGACCGTCGGAATCGACAGTCACCCAGCGTTTTCACGCCGTGACGGATCGACCCCGACGCGCGGCGATGAAGGAGCGCACGCCGAGCGCGACGTACACGACGAGGAGCACGAAGGTGATGGTGCTGAGCACCACGGCCACGGGTCGTTCGGCGGTTCCCGCGAACACCTCGCCGATCTTCAGCACGTTCATGAAGGTTCCGACGATGCCGAGGAGCGCGACCACCAGCGCGACGTGGATGCCGATCTTCGGCCGCTTGACGCCGACGAGGCCGAACACGATGAGGAGTGCGCCGAGGATGGAGGGGATGAGGGCGGTCCAGCTCGCGAACTCGGTGGCGACATAGCCGATCAACCCCAGGACGATGAGAACGGCGCCGAGGATGATGGTGATGCGGGGCATGGTGATGTCCTGTTCGCTGGGTGTCGTTGTCGCCCCGACCCTATCGAAGCGAGCTTCGAGCGAGGTCGAGAGCGACGAGCATCGCCCACAACTCCGCCCGGCCACGGAAGGTGTCGAGCTGCAGGTCGAGGTCGCGCCCGAGCTCCGACATGCGCAGCTTCAGGGTGTGGCGGTGGAGACCGAGCTCGCGGGCCGCGGCATCCCACACCGCGTTGTGCGCGAGCCATACGGCGGCCTCGCCGAGCCTCGCCGCCCCGTCGGGAGTCGCCAGCTGCGCGCCCAGCCGCAACCGTGCGAGCTCGGCCACCCGCGACTCGGTGAGGAGCCCGAGCACGGTGCCCGCCATCAACTCGTCGAAGGCCAGGATGCGGGCGGGAGCAGCCCCCGCGAGCGCCGCGACGGCCTGGGAGAGCGCTTCGTCGAGGGTGCGCCAGCGCGCCTCCGACGACAGGCCCGCCCTGGTCTCGCTCTCGGCGAGGCGGGATTCGACGGCGACCCGGCTGGTGCCGTCGACGAACAGCAGCAGCTGGGCGTCGTGCTCGACCACGAACAACCGCCGGCCGCGGCCCGCCGCCATGCGCTCGAGGGAATCGCGGAGGGTGGGCGCCACCTCGGCGGCGCTGAGGGCGAGGATGCGGAACGGCTCGGCCGGCAGCTGGGCAGGCAGGTGGTCGAGGGCGCGGCGCACCGCGTCGACGCGCCCGTCGCGCAGGAGCGCCAGGAGCTGCTGCGCCACCGAACGGAAGCCGAGTCGCTGGTCTTCGGCGTGCTCGAGGGCGAGTTCGGTGAGCGCGGTGAGCAGGGTGACGACGGAGAGCTCGGCCGCGGTGAGCGGGTCGGAGCGCACCGCGACCACGGCTCCGAGCAGCCTCCCGGAGTGGCCGAGGGTCTGCACCGACCACGAGCCACGGTCGTCGTCGCCATGGTCGCGCGCGCGGGTGCCGCGGCGCAGCAGCGCCACGGCTCGTTCGCGCAGCCAGCTCGGAGCCGCCCCTTCGAGCACGGCTCCGTCGGGGTCGAGCACCGCGAGTGGGCAGCCGAGCGCGCGCGACGCGCTGTCGACCGCGGCGGCGAGCCCGCCCGAGCCGAGCACCGCCCGCGAGATCGACTCCTGGGCGGCGAGCGCCCACTCGAGCAGCCGGCGCTGCTCGGCGGCGATTCGGTCGGCGACGAAACGGCTCACCGCGATGAACGGGGTGGCGTAGGGCACCTCGACGAGCGCTATCCCGACCGACTCGCAGGCCTCGATCAGCTCGGCGGGGGTTCCCGCCCGCAGCACCTCGGTGCCGAAGCCGAGGGCCACGACACCCGCCGCCGCGACCCGTTCCACGTAGGCCTCGTAGTCCCCGACACCGTCGAAGGCGAGGAACTGGCGGCCCGTCGTGAGCAGCAGCTGGCCCGCCTCGAGGAAGGGGCTCGGGTCGTCGAGGTCGCTGGAGTTCGACCAGCCCAGCTCGACACCGTCGTCGCCGGCGAGCATCCGGATGCTCAGCGGGCGGTGCTGCACGAGGTCGCGCACGGTGACGGGCATGCCACAGTGTCGCACACAGACGATGAGCGTGCCAGATCGGCAGAGGCGAAGGCGTGGGCGGCGACCTAGCGTGGAGGGCGCACCGCCCACCGTCGTGACCAGGAGGACCTCGTGACCATCGCCCCCACCGCCCCGCCCGTCACCGGAGGGCCCTCTCTCCCCCAGCGCCGTGAGCTCGTCACCGAGATTCCCGGCCCGCGCTCCCGTGAGCTGCACGCCCGCAAGACCGCCGCCGTCGCCGATGGCGTGGGCGTCACCCTCCCCGTCTACGTCGAGGCTGCCGGAGGCGGCATCCTCCGCGACATCGACGGCAACTCGCTCATCGACTTCGGCTCGGGCATAGCTGTGACCGGGGTGGGCAACTCGGCGCCCGCCGTGGTTGAGGCGGTGAGCGCCCAGGTCGCCGCCTTCACCCACACCTGCTTCACCATCACCGGTTACGAGGGCTACGTCGCCGTGGCCGAGAAGCTGAACGAGCTGACCCCGGGAGACTTCGACAAGCGCACAGCGCTCTTCAACTCCGGCGCCGAGGCCGTCGAGAACGCCGTGAAGATCGCCCGCCACCACACCGGCAGGCAGGCTGTCGTCGCCTTCGACCACGCCTACCACGGGCGCACCAACCTCACCATGGCGCTCACCGCCAAGGCCATGCCCTACAAGTCGGGCTTCGGCCCGTTCGCCCCCGAGGTCTACCGCGCACCGCTGTCGTACCCGTTCCGCGACGGCGGGCTCTCCGGCGAGGCCGCGGCGGCGCGGGCGATCAGCGTGATCGAGAAGCAGATCGGCGCCGCGAACCTCGCCGCCATCATCATCGAGCCCATCCAGGGCGAGGGCGGCTTCATCGTTCCGGCGGAGGGCTTCCTCCCGGCTCTGCAGCGCTGGGCGCGCGCGAACGACGTGGTGTTCATCGCCGACGAGGTGCAGACCGGCTTCGCCCGCACGGGCGCCTTCTTCGCCAGCGAGCACGAGGGCATCGAGCCCGACCTCATCGTCACCGCGAAGGGCATCGCCGGCGGGCTCCCGCTCTCGGCCGTCACCGGCCGCGCCGACATCATGAATTCGGCTCACGCGGGCGGTCTCGGCGGCACCTACACCGGCAACCCGATCGCCTGCGCCGCGGCCCTCGCCACCATCGAGAGCTACCGCAGCGAGAACCTGGTCGAGCGGGCCCGCGAGCTCGAGACGCTGTTCCGCGGCCGCCTCAACGCCCTCCGCGTGAACGACCGGCGCATCGGCGACGTGCGCGGCCGGGGCGCGATGATGGCGATCGAGCTTGTCGACCCGGCGACCGGCGAACCCGACGCCGCCCTCACCGGCCGCGTCGCCGCCGCCGCCCACGCGGCGGGCCTCGTGCTCCTCACCTGCGGCACGTACGGCAACGTCATCCGCTTCCTCCCGCCGCTGGCCATCTCCGACGAGCTGGCGCTCGAGGGCCTCGACGTGCTGCGCGACGCGCTGGCCGCCTCGTGAACGCGCCGGTGACCGCGGGCGGCGCCATCACGGCCGGCGCGCCCGCCGCTGCGGAGGCCGGGGTGCAGGCGCTGACGGATGCGCACTCGCAGCTCGCCGAGGCCGTCGCGTTCCACGGCTACGACGAAGGCACCCACGCCACCCTCGCCGCCTCCCGGCGCGAACTTACCGTGAGCATCCCTCTGCGCCGCGACGACGGCTCGGTCGAGGTGCTCACGGGCTACCGCGTGCAGCACAACATCTCGCGCGGGCCCGCGAAGGGCGGCCTCCGCTACAGTCCGGGCGTCGGCCTCGACGAGGTGCGGGCGCTCGCCATGTGGATGACCTGGAAGTGCGCCCTGCTCGACGTGCCCTACGGCGGCGCCAAGGGCGGTGTGGCGATCGACCCGCGGCTGCACTCGCGTGCTGAGCTCGAGCGGGTGACGAGGCGCTACACCACCGAGATCCTGCCGATCATCGGCCCGCAGCACGACATCCCCGCCCCCGACATCGGCACCGACGAGAACGTCATGGCCTGGATCATGGACACCTACTCGGTGAGCAAGGGCCACACCGTGCCCGGAGTCGTCACCGGCAAGCCGCTCAGCCTCGGCGGCTCGCTCGGGCGCTCGAGCGCGACCTCACGCGGGGTGGTGCACGTCGCACTCGCCGCCCTCGACTCGCTCGGCATCGAGCACCGCGCGGCGACCGCCGCCGTGCAGGGCTTCGGCAAGGTCGGCCGCGACGCAGCCCGCTTCCTGCAGCAGGCGGGTGTCGCCGTGGTGGCGGTCGCCGACCAGTACGGAGCGGTGCACGCCTCGGGCGGACTCGACATCGAGGCGCTCGCGCGGCACGTCGATGAGACGGGCTCGGTGGTCGGCTTCGGGAACGCCGAGCCGATCGAGGGCGACGAGCTGCTCGAACTGGCCGTCGACCTGCTCGTGCCGGCCGCGGTGGAGGGCGTCATCAACGCCCAGAACGCCTCGCGCATCGCCGCCCGGGTCGTGGTGGAGGGCGCCAACGGCCCCACCACCCGCGAGGCCGACCGGGTGCTCGCCGACTCCGGTGTGCTCGTCGTCCCCGACATCCTCGCCAACGCCGGCGGCGTGATCGTGTCGTACTTCGAGTGGGTGCAGTCGAACCAGTCGTTCCGCTGGGGTCTCGACGAGGTCGAGTCGCGCCTGGCCGAACGGATGCTCGGCGGCTGGCACGACGTCACCCGCTTCGCCACCCAGCACGACCTCACCCTGCGCGCGGCGGCGACGGCCCTTGCCGTGCAGCGCGTCACCGAGGCGCACCGCCAGCGCGGCCTCTACCCCTGATCGATCACCCTCTCCGGTACCATCCGATGCACCCCATGACGACGAAGGACAGCCCCATGACCACCGCACCGCACGAGACCGAGCTGATCTCCCGCATCCCGAACCGCCTGTTCATCGGCGGCGAGTGGGTGGCGGGCGAGGGCGACAAGACCCTCGACGTGTTCGACCCGGCCACCGGCGAGCGCCTGGTCGCCATCGCCGACGCCTCTCCGGCCGACGGGATGCGCGCGCTCGACGCCGCTGTCGCCGCTGCCGACGAGTGGGCGGCGACGCCCGCACGGGTGCGCGGCGAGATCCTCCGCCGCACCTTCGACCTGCTGCAGGAGCGGCGCGACGAGGCGGCACTGCTCATGACGCTCGAGATGGGCAAGCCGCTGGCCGAGGCGCAGGGCGAGGTGACCTACGGCGGCGAGTTCCTGCGCTGGTTCTCGGAGGAGGCGGTGCGCATCACCGGGCGCTACGGCGACAACCCCGAGGGCACCGGGCAGATGGTCGTGTCGCAGCGGCCCGTCGGCCCCTGCTTCCTCATCACCCCCTGGAACTTCCCGCTCGCGATGGCGACCCGCAAGATCGGGCCCGCACTCGCCGCCGGTTGCACGGTCGTGGTGAAGCCCGCGGCGCTCACGCCGCTCACCACCCTGTTCCTCGCGGGCCTGTTCGAAGAGGCGGGTCTGCCGAAGGGCGTGCTCAACGTGGTCACCACCTCGGCGTCGGCGAAGCTCTCCGACCCGATCATCGCCGACCCGCGCCTGCGCAAGCTCTCCTTCACCGGGTCGACGCCGGTGGGCAAGGCACTCATGAAGCAGGCCGCCGACAAGGTTCTGCGCACCTCGATGGAGCTCGGCGGCAACGCCCCCTTCGTCGTGTTCGACGACGCCGACCTCGACAAGGCGGTCGACGGGGCGATGGCCGCGAAGTTCCGGAACATCGGCCAGGCATGCACGGCCGCCAACCGCTTCATCGTGCACAGCGCCGTGGCGAAGGCCTTCGCCGACAAGCTCGCCGAGCGGGTGCGCGCCCTGCGCATCGGCCGCGGCACCGAGGAGGGCGTCACCATCGGCCCGCTGATCGACGACAAAGCGGTCGCCAAGACCGGCGAACTCGTCGACGACGCCGTCGGGCGCGGCGCCACCCTCGTCGTGGGCGGCCACGCCCTCGAGGGCGCGGGCAGCTTCTTCGAGCCGACCGTGGTGACGGGGGTGCCGTTCGGCAGCGACATCCTGCGCGAGGAGATCTTCGGGCCGGTGGTCTCCATCGTCGAGTTCGACGACGAGGCCGAGGCCGTGCGCCTGGCCAACGACACCGAGTACGGACTCGTCTCCTACGTGTTCACCGAGTCGCTCGCCCGCGGCCAGCGCATGATCAAGGCGCTCGACACCGGCATGATGGGTCTGAACGTGGGTGTGCTCTCGAACGCCGCAGCACCCTTCGGTGGGGTGAAGCAGTCGGGGCTCGGCCGCGAGGGCGGGGCCGAGGGCATCCACGAGTACCTCTCGACGAAGTACACCCTCATCCCGAACAGCTGAACCGGAGGACGACCGCGAGATGAGATTCATCGTCGGCTACACCGACACCCCCGCCGGGCGCGACGCCCTCGCCCTGGGGGTGCGTCTCGCCCGGGCCACGGGTGCCCGTCTCGACCTCGTGCTGGTGCTCTCGAGCGAGGAGCGGGCGACGATCGTGCCGGCCGACCCCGGCTACGAGCGCTACGTCAGGGAGACGGCCGAGGGCTGGCTCGCCGAGGCGCTCGGCACGGTGCCGGGCGACGTGCGGGCGGCCTCGCACGTCGTCTACGCCGAGTCGTTCGCCGACGGTGTGCTCGACGCGGCCCGCGTGCTCGACGCGCGGCTCATCGTGGTGGGCGCTGCGCGCGGCGGCATCCTCGGGCGGTTCACCCTCGGCAGCGCCGCGAACGCGCTGCTGCACGCGGCGACCGTGCCGGTGGCCCTGGCCCCCGTCGGCTGCCGCGACGCCACGGGCGACGCGCCGCTCACCCGCATCACCTGTGCGGTCGGCACGCGGCCCGGCGCCGAGGCGCTGCTCGACTCCGCCATCGGGGCGGCGCGCGCAGCCCATCTGCCGCTGCGCCTGATCTCGCTGGTCGCCCTCGACCAGCCCGTCGACTCCCACCACCACGACGCGCTCGTGCGCGCCGCCGCCCATGCCAGGTCGGTGCTCGAGCGGGCTGCATCCGATCTGCCCGACGACGTCGAGGTGACCTCGGAGGTCGTCACCGGGAACCGGGTCGAAGACGCCGTCAGCGGCCTCGACTGGGAGCCCACCGAGATCGCCCTGGTGGGCTCGAGCCGGCTGGCGCAGCCCCGGCAGCTGTTCCTCGGTTCGACCGCGGCGAAGATGCTGCGCGAACTGCCCGTCCCGCTCGTCGTCGTTCCCCGCGACGCGGCAGTCACCATCGGAGACGCCTCATGACCCCTCCCGAGACCAGCGCCCCCGTCACGGCGGCCACCGCAGCCCTGTCGAAGAAGGGCCTCGGCGCCGGGACGGTGGGCCTCATCGGCGCCATCGTCATCGGCATCTCCTGCATCGCCCCGGCCTACACCCTCACCGGCGCGCTCGGCCCCACCGTCGCCGAGGTCGGCACGCACGTGCCCGCCATCTTCCTCGTCGGCTTCATCCCGATGCTCCTCGTGGCCTTCGGCTACCGCGAGCTCAACAGCCGCATGCCCGACTCGGGCACCTCGTTCACCTGGGCGACGCGAGCCTTCGGGCCGTGGATCGGCTGGATGGCGGGCTGGGGCCTCATCGCCGCCACCATCGTGGTGCTGTCGAACCTCGCCGGCATCGCCGTCGACTTCTTCTACCTGATGCTGTCGCAGATCTTCCAGAACCCCGGCATCGCCGAACTCACCACGAATCCGTTCATCAACGTGGTCACCTGCCTGGCGTTCATGCTCGGCGCGACCCTCATCTCGTACCGCGACATGCAGACCACGCAGAAGCTGCAGTACGTGCTGGTGGGCTTCCAGTTGCTCGTCATGGTGTTCTTCGGCATCGTCGCGTTCATCCATGTCGCCGCGGGCGACGCCTTCGACGCCCTGCCCATCTCGCTCGACTGGTTCAACCCCTTCGCCGTTGGCTCGTTCAGCGCCTTCGCCGCGGGGCTCTCGCTGTCGATCTTCATCTTCTGGGGGTGGGACGTCACGCTCACCATGAGCGAGGAGACCAAGGGCTCCTCGTCGACCCCGGGCAAGGCCGCCACCGCCACGGTGATCATCATCGTCGTGCTCTACCTCTTCCTCACCGTCGCGCTCATCAACTACGCGGGCGTCGGCGAGGGCGAGTACGGGCTCGGCAACCCCGACATCCAGGGCAACGTGTTCTTCTCGCTGGCCGGGCCCATCCTCGGGCCGCTCGCCATCCTGGTGTCGATCGCGGTGCTGTCGTCGTCGGCGGCGTCGCTGCAGTCGACCTTCGTCTCCCCCGCCCGAACGCTCCTCGCCATGGGGCACTACGGCGCGCTGTCGCCGAAGTTCTCGAAGGTGCACCCGCGGTTCTTCACCCCGGGCTACGCCACCATCGTGTCGAGCGTCGTCGCTTCCGTGTTCTACACCGTCATGCGGTTCATCTCCGAAGATGTGCTGTGGGACACCATCACCACGCTCGGCATGCTCATCTGCTTCTACTACGGGCTCACCGCGTTCGCGTGCGTCTGGTACTTCCGCAAGCAGTGGTTCGCCAGCGCGCGCAACGCGTTCTTCCAGTTCTTCGCGCCACTGGTCGGCGGGCTCATCCTGGCGGTGCTGTTCGTCACGACGCTCATCGAGAGCGCCAACCCCGACTACGGCAGCGGCTCGAACATCGGCGGCGTCGGCCTCGTGTTCATCCTGGGCATGATCATCATCGTCGCCGGCATCGTCATCATGCTGGTGCAGGCGAAGCTTCGGCCCGACTTCTTCCGCAACAAGACGCTCGCCCGCGGCATCGCCGGCGACGCCAACGAAGCGGATGCGGCGCTGCCGGAGTAGAGCGCCGCACCGTCGTCACTCGGAGATCTTCGAGACCACCTCGCGGGCGATGAAGTCGAGGTGGTCGAGGTCGCCCAGGTCGAGGATCTGCAGGTAGACGCGCTCGGCGCCCTGCTCGCGCAGCGCACCGATCTTGTCGACGACCTCGGATGCGGTGCCGGCCAGCCCGTTCATCCGCAGCTCCTCGGGCTCACGGCCCACGGCAGCGGCGCGACGCGCGAACTCCGCCTCGTCGGCACCCACGACGGCCACGAGCGCGGCCGAGTAGACCATGTCGTCGGGGTCGCGGCCCATCTCGTCGCAGGCGCGGCGCACGTTCTCGAACAGCTCGGGGAGGGTGCCGGGGTCGGGGAACGGGGCGTTGAACTCGGTGGCGTAGCGGGCCGCCAGCAGCGGGGTGCGCTTCGCGCCCTTGCCGCCCACGATGACGGGCAGCGGCGACTGCACCGGCTTCGGCAGGGCCGGCGAGTTCTCCAGCGCGTAGTGCTCGCCGGTGTAGGAGTAGGTCTCACCGCGCTCGGTCGTCCAGAGCCCGGTGACGATCTCGAGCTGCTCCTCGAGCAGGTCGAAGCGCTTGGGCGGGAAGGGGATGCCGTAGGCCTTGTGCTCGGCCTCGAACCAGCCGGTGCCGAGCCCCAGCTCGGCGCGGCCGCCCGACATCTGGTCGACCTGCGCCACCTGGATGGCGAGGATGCCCGGGTAGCGGTAGGTGACCGAGGAGACCAGGGTGCCGAGGCGGATGCGCTCGGTCTCGCGGGCCAGGCCGGCCAGCGTCGTCCAGGCGTCGGTGGGGCCGTAGCCCGGGTCGCCCTCACCCATGCGCAGGTAGTGGTCAGAGCGGAAGAAGGCGTCGAAACCGAGCTCCTCGGTGGCCTTCGCGACAGCGAGGAGTTCGTCGTAGCTGGCGCCCTGCTGGGGCTCGGTGAAGATGCGGAAGTCCATGGTTCAAGGCTAGTGCGGGAACAGCCGTGTCGGAGGGGATGGTTAGCTTGTGGCATGGCTATGAGCGTGACGGAGGGTACGGCTGGCGATTGGTGGAAGGGGGCGGTGGTCTATCAGATCTATCCGCGGAGCTTCCAGGACTCGAACGGGGATGGTGTCGGCGATCTGCGGGGCATCCTGCAGCGGCTCGACCACCTCGAGCGGCTCGGCGTCGACGTGGTCTGGCTCTCGCCCATCTACCGCTCGCCCCAGGCCGACAACGGCTACGACATCAGCGACTACCAGGACATCGACCCCGTGTTCGGCACCCTCGCCGACTTCGACGAGCTGCTCGACGAGGTGCACCGCCGCGGCATGAAGCTGGTCATGGACCTGGTGGTCAACCACAGCTCCGACGAGCATCCGTGGTTCGTGGAGTCGCGCTCGGCCACCGACAGCCCGAAGCGCGACTGGTACTGGTGGCGGAAGGCTCGCGAGGGCTTCGAGCCGGGCACGCCCGGCGCCGAGCCGAACAACTGGGAGTCGTTCTTCTCGGGCTCGGTGTGGCAGTTCGACGAGGCCAGCGGCGAGTACTACCTGCACCTGTTCGACCGCAAGCAGCCCGACCTCAACTGGGAGAACCCCGAGGTGCGGCACGCCGTCTACGCGATGATGCGCTGGTGGCTCGACCGGGGCGTCGACGGGTTCAGGATGGACGTGATCAACCTCATCTCGAAGGTGCTGACGCTCCCCGACGCCGAGCCGCTGCCCGGCCGCACGCTCGCGAACGGCGCCGCGCACTACACCTCGGGGCCGCGGCTGCACGAGTTCCTGCAGGAGATGCACCGCGAGGTGTTCGCAGGGCGCGACGGGCTCATCACCGTGGGCGAGACGCCCGGGGTGAGCACCGAGGAGGCCGTGCTGTTCACCGACCCCGCTCGCGGCGAGGTCGACATGGTGTTCCAGTTCGAGCACGTCGGGCTCGACCACGGGCCGGCCACGAAGTTCCGGCCGCGGCGGCTGGAGCCCGGCGAGCTCGCTGCGAACCTCACCCGGTGGCAGGATGCGCTGGCCGAGACCGGCTGGAACAGCCTCTACCTCGAGAACCACGACCAGGCCCGTTCGGTGTCGCGCTTCGGCGACGACGGCGAGCACTGGCGCGCCTCGGCGACGGCGCTCGCCACCATGCTGCACCTGCAGCGCGGCACTCCCTACGTCTACCAGGGCCAGGAGATCGGCATGACGAACACGCCGTTCGCCTCCATCGACGACTTCCGCGACGTCGAGTCGCTGAACCACTACGCCGACGACCTCGACTCGGGGTCGAGCCCCGCCGAGGCCCTCCTCGGCCTGGCGTCGATGAGCCGCGACAACGCCCGCACCCCGGTGCAGTGGGACGGGTCGGAGCAGGCGGGCTTCACCTCGGGCACGCCGTGGATCGCCGTCAACCCGAACAGCTCCCGCATCTCGGTCGCGGCGCAGGACGGGGATGCCCACTCGGTGCTCGCCCACTACCGGGCGCTGATCGCGCTGCGGCACGAGCATCCGGTGGTCGCGACGGGCTCGTTCACGCGTGTCGACGCAGGAGACGACGCGGTGTTCGCGTTCGAGCGGGCCGGGGCCGACTCCGGCGACGGCGAGCGGATGCTCGTGGTCGCCAACCTGTCGTCCGACGAACGCGTTCCCTCGTTCACCGCAGCGGTGTTCGAGCGGTGGGAAGACGCAGAGGTGCTGCTCACCAACCTCCCCGGCTCGGAGGGCTCGCCCGACGCGGCCGCACCACTGGCCCCCTGGGAGGCGAAGGTCTACCTGGCCCGCGACTGAGGCTCGGGGAGACTTGTGTTCTCGCGCTAGCGTCGCGGGGCGCGGGGGCCGCGGGGGCCGGTGGCGCGGAGGGCGCCGGTGAGGCCGGCGGCGGCGAAGACGAGGGTGGCGATGAGCACGACGCCGATGGCGAGGGTCCAGTTGCCGGAGGCGTCGTGCACGGCGCCGATGAGGGTGGGGGCGGTGGCGCCCAGGGCGTAGCCGGTGCCCTGCACCATGGCCGAGAGCCGGCGGGCGTGGGTGCCCGTGAACGAGAGCTGCACCACCAGCATGAAGACCACGGTGATGCCGCCGCCCTGGGCGACGCCGCCGAGGAAGCCCCAGGCGAGCCAGCCCTCCGGCGCGAACATGAGCCCGAGCGGAAAGGTCACCCAGAGTGCCGCCACGAGCGCGAAGGTGGGCGGGATGCCGATGCGCTGAGCGAGCAGCGGCACGCCCAGCGCGCCGATCACCGCAGCGATCTGGAAGATGGAGGAGCTGGCTCCCGCATCCGTCGCCGAGTAGCCGAGCTGCTGTTCGAGCACGGTGGGGAACCAGGCGGTGAGCCCGTAGTACGAGAACGCCTGGCCGGCGAAGGCGAGCGCGAGCAGCACCGCCGAGAGGTTGCGCCAGGTGCGCGGCTCGGGGGCGGCGAGCGGGATGCCCCTGGTGTCGATGGCGATGGTGTCGACGGCGCCCGTCTCGACGGCGGGCTTCACCGGGCCCCAGCGCAGCGCCTTGCGGCCCACCGCCACGAACCAGGCGATGGCGGCGAGCACGACGAAGCCCGTCCACGCGAGCAGGGCGCCGCGCCAGCCGAAGGCAGCGGCGAGCGGCACCGTGGCCAGCGAGGTGATCATCGAGCTCACGTTCATGGCCGCCGTGTAGGCGCCGGTGACGATGCCGACGCGCTGCTCGGGCACGTCGCGGCGGATGATGACCGGGATGACCACGTTGCCGATGGTGATGAAGGCGCCCATGATGACGGTGCCGACGAAGGTGGCCTCCACTCCCCCGGCCGAGCGCACGATCGAGCCGATGCCCACACCGAGGATGGCGATCGTGGTGGAGAGGTTCGCGCCGGCCTTGCCGATGAACAGCGACGCGAACGGCGTCATGACGGCGAAGCAGAGCACCGGGAGGCTCGTGAGGAGACCGGCCTGAGCAGCGTTCAGGCCGAGGTCGGCGCTGATCGAGCCGGTGACGGGGGCCACCGCGACGATCGGGCCGCGCAGGATGAAACCGACGAACACCACGCCCAGCACCAGGGTGACGGGCAGGGCCGCGCGGAAGGCTCGGTTCATCGGAGGGTCTCGGTTCCCGGTCGCCGCCCCGCACCGCCGACGGCTGACCGTCATCGGTGGGGAGCGGGCTGGTGCTCCTCCATGGTACGCGCGGGCCGGGTACCCGGGGCGCGCCGGCGCCGCCGGGTGTCGCGGAGCGCGAGCAGCATTGGCGCGCCTCCGCCGGGCTACGCCGTGGCGGGCGCCACAGGCACCACCCATCCGATCTCCACCGGGCGCCGGCGCCTGGCCAGCGCGGCGACGGAGAGCGCGACGCTGACGACGAGCATCACCGCCATCACGAGGCACGCGGTCACGACGGTGCCCGCCTGCCCGCCGGTGAGGATGGTCTGGATGCCCGAGACGGCGTAGCTCAGCGGGCTGATGGCGTTCACCGCCTGGAAGGGGCCGGAGAGCAGCTCCACCGGGTAGAGCCCTCCTGTCGCGGCGAGCTGCAGCGCGAGCAGCACCACCGAGATCACCGAGCCGAGCCGACCGAACGCGGTGCTGAGGAACTGCTGGAACGCGGTGAACGCCAGCGCCACGAGCAGCGAGAACCCGAGGGTCGCGGGGAGCGAGCTCCAGGCCACACCGAGCACGAGGTGCAGGAAGGCCACCAGCAGCCCGGCCTGAACCGCGGCGACGCCGGCCGCGCGACCGAAGGTGCGGAGCGCGAGTCGCGCCGTGGGTGCGCTCGAGGCGAGCACGGCCCGCGAGAGCGGCCGCAGCCAGAGGAAGACGGCGAGCGCGCCGAGCCAGAGCGCGACGGGCAGGAGGATCGTCGACACGATCTGCCCCACGCCCGACACCTCGTTGAGGGTGGTGGTGTCGACCGACAGCGGCTGAGCCACCACGTCGGCGGCGTCGGCCGTGTCGCTCGGCACCGTGCCGGTGAGCTGCTCGGCACCCGTGGTGAGCCCGTCGGAGAGCTGCTGCGCCCCGTCGCCGAGCTGCGAGGCCCCGTCGGAGAGCTGCTCGGCGCCCGGCACCGTCTGCGCCACACCGTCGGCCAGCTGCGACACCCCGTCGGCCAACGCCGTCGCCCCCGGCGCCGTCTGCTCGAGCCCCGACGCCAACTGCGACACCCCGTCGGCCAACGCCGTCGCCCCCGGCGCCGTCTGCGCCAGCCCCCCGGCCAGCTGATTGACACCATCTGCCAACTGCTGGGCACCTGGTGCCGTCTGCGCCAGCCCCCCAGCGACCTGACCCGCGCCATCGGCGAGCTGCTGCGCACCCGGTGCGAGCTGCGCGAGCCCGTCCGCGAGGTTCGCGGCACCGTCGGAGAGGCCGGCCGCTCCATCGGTGAGAGAGGAACCCCCGGCGGCGAGCGCATCAGCCCCCGCCGCGGTCTGCGCGATGCCCGATTCGAGATCGGGCAGCCCGGCTGCGCCCTGGGACAGGGCTGCACCGCCGTCGGAGAGATCGTTGAGTCCGCCGGAAAGCTGCGCAAGCCCTTCGACGACGTAGGCGGGCACAGTCGGATCGGCGGCAGCAGCGGCTGCGAGGGCGGAGGCGCCATTCGCCGACTGCGTGACGCCCGCGGTGTAGTCCGCGACGCCGGTCGAGAGCTGCCCCAGCCCGGTCGTGCTGGTCGCGAGCTGGTCGAGCCCGGCAGCCAGCTGCGAGACCCCATCGGTGTACTGGCTCACACCCGTGCGGAATTGCTCGACCCCGCCCGCCAAGGCGGTGGCGCCCGTCGAGACCTGGTCGACACCATCGGCGAGCTGCGCGGTGCCGGCGGCGGTCTGGGAGGCGCCGGACGAGAGCCGACCCAAGCCGTCCGCCAGCTGCGTCGCGCCGGGCGCGGTCTGCGCCGCGCCGTCGGAGAGCTGGGTGAGGCCGTCGGCGAGTTGGGTGGCGCCGGGGGCGGCTGCGGACGCGCCGTCGGCGAGCTGGCCGAGGCCGTCGGCGAGCTGCGTGGCACCGGGGGCCGCGGCGGAGGCGCCGTCGGCGAGCTTGCCGAGGCCGTCGGCGAGCTGGGAGGAGCCGTCGGCGAGGCCGTCGGCGCCGGTGGCGAGCTGGGCGGCCCCGTCGGCGGCGTCGGTGAGGCTCGTGCCGACCTTGTCGAAGCCGGTGTAGATGCCGTTCACCACCTGCGCGGTGACGAACGACCCGAAGTTCGCCTGCACCGCCGAGGCCACCGTCGACGCGACGATCCCGGAGAGGTAGCCGTGCGACGCATCCGTCTCGATCTGGATGAGACCCTTCTCAGGGCTCGTGCTGCCCAGGGTGTTGACCGACGCCGAGAAGCTCGGCGGGATGGTCATAACGGCGTAGTAGCGGCCGTCGGCGAGGCCCGCCTGGGCGTCGTCGGAGTTGGTGACGGTCCAGCCGAAGCCGGAGTCGCCGCCGGTGAGCTCGGTGACGACGGCGCGGCCGGCGAAGTTCACCGTCTCGGTGCCGTCGGCGTTGGTGGTGCGGGTCATCTCGTCGTTGTTCACGATCGCCGCCGGGATGGTGGTGAGATTCGTGTCGGCGTTCGCGAGCGCACCCGCGAACAGGCCGTTCACGGCGAGCGGCGTGAACACCACGGCCAGCAGGGCGAGCACTGCCAGCACGATCTTGGTGCGCCGCCGCATGCGGGGCGTGGGGGTGGAGGTCGAGGCGCTCATCGGAGGGCTCCTTCAGAAGCGGCGGATGCGGAAGTAGCGGATTCGGAGGTAGCGGATGCGGAAGCCGCGGCGGAGGCGTCGAGGTCGATCACCACGAGCGGCCTGCCCCCGAGCGTGTCGGCGGCCCCGGCACTCACCCGGTCGAGCCCGATCACGACGGTGGTGTCGAGTCCCGCGACAGCGGCGACCGCCGCCGCGAAGCCGAGTGTCGACGTGCTCGTGAACTCGCCGTCACCGGCGTCGGCCACGGTCACCCGCGCGCCGTCGGCGACACCCATCGCCACGTTCAGCAGCGTGGCTGCGAGCGGCGAGAGCTCGCCGATCGTGCGGTGGATGTCGATCTGCTCCTCGTCGTCGAACGCGTCGAGCGCGAGGTTGATGCGGCCCACGAGCCCCGACGCAGTGCGCGCCGGCACCCGCCTGAACCACGGCTTCGCGAGCCGCAACCGTTCGAGCAGCGCGTCGCCCACCGTGGTGCTGGCGTCGAGGCGGCGCGACTCGAGGTCGACCAGGGTCACGGCGCCCGCGACATCCGCCGCCTCCGACGGCAACCCGTGCCCGAGCACCTGCAGGTGCCCGCCGGCCGGCGCGATGCGCCCGGCGAGCGCCGCACCCACGAGCCGGCGCGACTGCGTGTCGCCCACGAGCACCGCGGCGGCACCGAACGGCAGCGAGAACGACACCGGGCCGACGGCCCCCGCGACCTCGAGCCGCTCCGCCGTCACGACATCGCCCTCGCGGTCGGCGGCCCAGTCGCGCTCCTCGATGTGGTCGCGCAGGCTCTCGCCCTCCACGTCGACGTTCGGCAGCACCTTGTCGAGCCAGCGCGGCAGGTACCAGGCGCGCCGACCGAGCAGCGTCATCACCGCGGGCACCAGGGTCATGCGCACCAGGAAGGCGTCGACCGCCACACCCACGGCGAGCGCGAGCGCGATGGCCTTGATCGGCCCTTCCCCCTCGGGCACGAAGGCGAAGAACACGAAGAACATGATGAGTGCGGCAGCGGTGACCACGCGAGCACCGTGCTGGAAACCGATGCGCACGGCCCGCCGCGCATCCTTCGTCTTGACGTACTCCTCGCGCATGCCCGAGACGAGGAAGACCTCGTAGTCCATCGCGAGCCCGAACAGGATCGCCATGAGCAGGATGGGCAGGAAGCTGATGATCGGCCCGGTCGCGTGCACGTTCAGCAGGTCGGCGGCCCACCCCCACTGGAACACGGCGACCGTCACACCGAAGGAGGCTCCGATGGTGAGCACGAAGCCGAGCGCCGCCTTGATGGGCACCGCGATCGAGCGGAACACCATCGCCAGCAGCACGATCGACAGGCCCACCACGAGCACGCCGAAGGGCAGCAGCGCCGCGGTCAGCTGGTTCGAGACGTCGATCGCCACGGCCGTCTGGCCGCTCACGGTGAACGGGGTGCCGTATTCCTCGTCGATCGTCGGGCTCAGCTCGCGGAGCCGCTCCACGAGAGCCTTCGTCTCGGGCGAGTCGGGGGCGGTGGTGGGGATGACCTGGAAGATCGCGGTGTCGAGGGTCTCGTCGGGAAGGCCGGGGCCCACGGTGGCCACGCCGGGAACCGTCTCGAGCTCCTTGCGGATGCTGTCGAGGTCGTTCAGCACGTCGGTGGTCTGGGTGATGTCGGCGACCACCACCACCGTGCCGTTGTACCCGGGCCCGAACTTCTCGGCGACCGTGTCGTAGGCGACGCGGGTGGTCGACCCCTCCGGCTGCGACGCGGCCGTGGGCAGATTGAGGTCGAGGCTGAACGCCGGGATGCTCGCCACACCCAGCAGGCCGATCACGGCGATGAGGAAGACGACGGGCGCCTTCATGACGAGCGCGACCCAGCGGCCGCCGAGTGACGGCTTGTGCGCCTTCGAACCCTCCTCGTCGGCCTCGTGCTCGGTGGCGGCGAGAAGCCGCCGGTGAGCGCGGGAACCGGGCTTCGGCGCGAGCCGCCCCTTCGCCACGCCCATGATGGCGGGCAGCATCGTGAGCGCCACGAGTACAGCCACCAGCACCGCGAACGCGGCGCCGACGCCCATGACGGAGAGGAACGGGATGCCCACCACGAGCAGGCCCAGCAGCGCGATGATGACGGTGAGGCCGGCGAAGAGCACCGCGGCACCCGCGGTCGCGACCGATTGCGCTGCCGACTCCTCCGCATCCATTCCCTGAGCCAACTGGCTCCGGTGCCTCGACAGGATGAACAGGGCGTAGTCGATGCCGACCGCGAGGCCGATCATGACGGCGAGCATCGGCGCAGTGCTCGACACCGGGGTGAAGAACGCCACCGCCATGATGCCGCCCGTCGACAGACCCACGCCGAGGAGGGCCGTGAGCAGCGGGAGGCCCGCCGCGAGCAGGGAGCCGAAGGTGATGAACAGCACGACACCGGCGAACAGCACACCGACGGCCTCGGTGATGGTGAGGCCGAACTCCTGACTCTGGAAGGCCTCGCCGCCGTAGGAGACCTGCATGCCGTCGGCGGTGAGGCTGTTGCCGATCTCTTGCACCTGGTCGAGCGTGGCGTCGGTGATGTCGGTGGCGGGCCCGTCGAACTGCACCTTGATGAGGCCGGTGGTGCCGTCTTCGGAGATCTGGTTGGTGGCGTACTCGGAGTAGGGCGGGATGACGCTCGCCACCTGATCGAGGTCGCCGAGCTCGTTCGAGACGTCGGTGATCTCCTGGGTGACGTCGGCGTCGTTCACCGAGGCGCCCTCGGGGGCGACGACCACCACCGTGGCACCGGCTCCCGCCGCGGCCGGGAAGAGGTTCTCGAGCTTGTCGATGGTCTGCTGCGACTCGGTGCCCGGGATGGTGAAGCTCTCCTGGAACTGCCCTCCGAGCGCGAGCCCGCCGCCGAGGATTGCCCCCAGCGCGAACACCCAGGCGATGACGACGTACCAGGCTCTGCGGTAGGCGAACCGGCCGATGCGGTAGAGCAGGGTGGCCATGGGAAGCTCCTCGGTGTTCGGGTGTTCGGGTGTTCGGGTGTCGTCGGGTGTTCGGTGTCGCGGATGCTCGGTCGTGCGGATGTGCGGTCGTGCGGGTGCTCGGATGCGGGGTGTCAGCCCGACAGCGGCGTGATGAGTTCGCCGACGACGTCGATGAGGGCTTCCCTGACCTCGTCGACGTCTTCGGCGGCCGTGAGGCCGGGGCTCGAGGCCACCAGGATGTAGGCGGCGCCGGCGAGGGCGACGCCGAGACGGATGCGCTGCTTGGTGGTGGGCAGACCGAGCATGAACGACTCCCCGATGCGGTCGATGACGCCGCGCGCCTCGTCGATGATCGGGACGTCGGAAAGGGTCTGCCCCTGGTTGATGATGATGTGCGCGGCGAGGCGGTGCGCGAGCAGCAGGTCGACGAAGTTCGCTGTGAACTCGGCCCTGCGATCGCCCGAGGTGACCTTCTCGACGAGCGACTCGAGGAACCCGGCGAGCTCGGCGACGGAGGGTGCGAGCGCCGCCTCGAACAGCGCCTCCTTCGAGCGGAAGTGGTAGAGCACGCTCGACTTCGAGTAACCCGCCGCGTCGGCGATCTGTTGCAGGCTCGTGCCGGCGTAACCGTGCTCGGCGAACATGCTCAGGGCGATCTGCCGCAGCTCCGCTGCGACGTCGTGCTGCGCGCGCGGGATCGGGTGGGTGACGGACACGATTCGAGGGTAGCCTGACCGATCGGTCAGCGCCTGCACGATCGGTCAGATTCCGAGCAGCCCCCCAGCTTTCGCGCCGCTACCGCCCTGCGCTCGCCGCTGCACTAGCGTCATCGTCATGGCACGGGAGAAGAAGCGGGCGAACGGCACCGAGAGCGCGGCCGGCGGTGAGAACCAGCGGGAGACCCTCGGCGACCGGCTCGAGGCCGTGGAGGACTTCTCCGACGAGCAGGCCGGCTACCACAAGTCGCTGAAGCCCCGGCAGCTGCAGATGATCGCGATCGGCGGCGCCATCGGCACCGGCCTCTTCCTCGGCGCCGGCGGCAGGCTTCACGAGGCGGGCCCGCTGCTCGTCTTCGACTACGCCGTGTGCGGCTTCTTCGCCTTCCTCATCCTGCGCGCCCTCGGCGAGCTCGTGCTGCACCGCCCCTCATCGGGCTCCTTCGTCTCCTACGCCCGCGAGTTCTACGGCGAGAAGGCCGCGTACGTCTCGGGCTGGCTGTACTTCCTCAACTGGGCGATGACCGCCATCGTCGACTCCACAGCCGTGGCGGTGTACGTGCAGTACTGGAGCCTGTTCACCGACGTACCGCAGTGGCTCCTCGCCCTCATCGCCCTCGCCGTCGTGCTCGGTGCCAACATGATCTCGGTCAAGGTGTTCGGCGAGATGGAGTTCTGGTTCGCCCTCATCAAGGTGGTGGCGCTCGTCTCCTTCCTCATCATCGGCGTCGTCTTCCTCGCCTTCGCCTTCCCGACGGATGCGGGGGTCACCGGCATCCCGATGCTGGTGAACGAGGGCGGTCTCTTCCCCGACGGCATCAACACGCTCGTCGTGGCGGTCGTGATGATCCAGGGCGTGGTGTTCGCGTACGCCGGGGTCGAGCTCGTGGGCACCGCAGCGGGCGAGACGGCGAACCCCGAGAAGATCATGCCGAAAGCCATCAACAGCGTCGTCTTCCGCATCGCCGTCTTCTACTGCGGCTCGATCGCCCTCCTGGCCCTGTTGCTGCCGGCCTCCACCTACTCCGCCACCGAGAGCCCCTTCGTCACGTTCTTCTCGAACATCGGCAACCCCACCGTCGCAGCGATCGCGGGCTCCGCCATGAACTTCGTGGTGCTCACCGCCGCGCTGTCGAGCCTCAACGCCGGCCTGTACTCGACCGGGCGCATCCTGCACTCGCTCTCGGCCGCGGGCGCCGCACCGAAGTTCACGGGCAAGATCAACAAGCGCGGGGTGCCGTTCGGCGGCATCCTGCTCACCTCGGCCGTCGCGCTGCTCGGCGTGGGCCTCAACTTCGTCGTTCCCGCCCAGGCGTTCGAGATCGTGCTGAACGTCTCGGCGCTCGGCATCATCTCGAGCTGGGGCACCATCGTGCTCTGCCAGATCAAGTTCAAGAAGCTCGCCGACCAGGGTCTCTACACGCGGCCGAAGTTCAGGCTGTTCGGGGCCCCGTTCACCTCGTACCTCACGCTGGTGTTCCTCGTCACGGTGCTCGTTCTCATGGCCTTCGACTACCCGGCGGGAACCTTCACCATCGCGTCTCTCGTCATCATCGTGCCGCTGCTCATCGTCGGATGGTTCGTGTACCGCGACCGCATCACGGCCATCGCCGCCGCACGGGCGGGATACACGGGGGCGTTCCCGACCGTGGCGAACCGGTCGGCGCTCGAGGCGGAGGAGCAGAGGCCCGCGGCGGGCGGGTCCGACAAGCCTTAGGGGGTGGTGACGCCGCCCGCGCGGGGCGTCTCGTTCGCGCCGGGCGTGCCGGCCACCTCGTCGCGCCAGCTGTGCCGGGGGCTGTACCAGAGCATCCGCTTCGCCTTGTCGATGGAGAGCAGCGTCTCGGTGCCGTAGACGTCGCGCGTGAACGGCACGTCGGGGAAGAAGCGGGCGGCGAGCTCGGCCGAGGGAGCCTCGAGCACCGTGTCGGCGGAGGCGATGATGAACGCCTCGAAGCCGGTGAGCGTGCTCTCGAGGGCGAGACGCACGGCCTGAGCGCCGTCGCGGGCGTCGATGTAGCCCCAGGCGTTCCAGGCGCGGCTCGCCGGGTCGTCGGCGAAGGCGGGGAAGGCCGCGTAGTCGGCCGGTTCCATCACATTCGAGAAGCGGAGGCCGATGAGCTTGAGCGACGGGTTCCAGCGGGTGAAGTGGCGCGCCATCTCCTCCTCGAGCGCCTTGCCGAGCGAGTAGGTCGACTGCGGGCGCACCGTGTACTCCTCGTCGACCGGGAACGACGGCGGGGGCGACTGCAGGAACGGCAGACCGAGCACGGTCTCGCTCGAGGCCCAGACGATGTTGTCGATGCCGGCTGCCTGCGCGGCGGCGAAGACGTTGTAGCTGGAGGGCACGTTGTTGGCGAAGGTCGCCGAGTTGGTGAGGATGCCCGGGGCCGGTATCGCGGCGAGGTGCGCGACGGCGTCGATGGACGAGTAACGGTCGTCGACGGCGGTGAGCGCCTCGGCGACCTGGCCGTAGTCGGTGAGGTCGATGCTGAGGAAAGCGGCACGCGGGTCGTGCTGCGGCGCTCGCTGCCGGTCGAGCACCACCACGTCGTAGCCGTGGGCGAGCAGTTCGGCGACGACAGCTCGGCCGAGCTTGCCGCTGCCTCCGGTGACGGCGACACGGGTCATGGGCTACTCCTTCGTGAGGGGATCGATGTCGACAGCGCGGCGATGGCGCTGCCGCCGTGTCTCACCCTAGGCTCGCGGCATGGGAATTGCCGCTTCCATCCTCATCGGCATCGCCGGACTGATCCACGTCTACATCCTCGTCTTGGAGAGCGTGAGGTGGCGGGCACCCTCCACCTGGAAGGTGTTCGGCCTGCGCAGCCAGGAGGAGGCCGACACCACGGCGGGTCTGGCCTACAACCAAGGGTTCTACAACCTCTTCCTCGCGATCGGGGCGCTGCTCGGCGTGGTGCTGCTGCTCTCCGGTGGCGGCTCGGCGGGCGTGGGAGGCGGGTCGGCGGCGGCGATCGCCGGGTTCACGCTCGCGCTGTTCAGCGCCGGCTCGATGTTCGCCGCCTCGATGGTGCTGCTGTCCACCGGCCGCGACAAGCTCCGCGCCGTCACCATCCAGGGCCTCCCGCCCCTCCTCGGTATCGTCGCGCTGCTCATCTCCCTCGCCGTCTGACACGGCCGCACGCGGAACGGGCCCGCCCGGTGCCGTGACGGCGGCCGGACGGGCCCGTTCTGGGGGTGACGACCCGGGGCTAGCCCTTCTGCGCCGCCCGGCGTCGAGCCACCACCAGCGCGGCCACTCCGGCGGCGAGCACCAGGGCGCCGAGCGCTCCGAACCCGAGACCGGCGAAGCCCGTCGAGGCGAGGCCGCCTCCCGCGCCCGAGCCGGGCGCCGGGGTCGCCGAGCTACCCGGGTCGCTCGGGCTCGGCGCGCCCGTGGGGCTCGGCGAGTCGGTCGGGGTCGGCGAGTCGGTCGGCGTCGGAGTCGGAGCCGCCTGCGTGGTGGTCACCGCGACGAGCGTCGAGATTCCTGAGTCGCCGTAGGCCACCGACCCGAGGAACCGTGCCGGCCCGTCGAGCGACGCCCACGAGGCCTCGTAGCTCGTCGACTCACCCGAGACCGCGGCGAGGGCGGTCGGGTTCACCGTCAGCGTGCTGCTCTCACCGACGCCGAGCGCGTACTCGACCAGGTCGAAGGTGGCCTCCGACTGGCCCGACGGCGCCGCGTAGATGTCGACAGTCACCTGGTAGGTGCCGGGCGTCGGGTTCTCGAGGTCGACCCGCTCGTCGGCCGAACCGGTCGCCGAGAGGTACTGCTTCACCGGCTCACCCGCGTCGTCGATGAGGTCGACGAAGAGGTCGAGGTCGGCGGTGTCGTCGATCGAGTCGAGGTCGAAGCGGGCGAACGTCGTGCCCTCCTCCACCGTCATGGTCGACACGAACTGCTTGCCCGTCGGCAGCGTTCCCGAGTGCCCGTCGGATGCGGTCTCGTCTTCCACGAGCACGCCCTCGGCCAGGTTCGTCACGGCCAGCGGCACCTCGCCGTCGACACCCGGGGTCACCGGAACGTCGACGTTGCCGGTGTTGCCCTCGCCGGTCACCTCGTACGGTGCGGCGATGGCCACGGGGCGCACCGCGACAGGGCTGCGCACGTCGCCGTTCTCGCTTGACCAGGTGAGGTACCCGGTGGCGAACTCGTCGAGCGGAGCATCCGTCACATCGAAGGTGACGGTGTAGCTCGCGGTCTCGCCCGGGCCGTCGAAGGAGAGCGTCGACGGGGTGACGGTGGTGTCGACGCCGTCGATCGACAGCTCGGCGGTGTAGTCGCCGGCTCCGGTCGAGGTGACGGTGCGGGTGACGGTCTGGATGCCCGCGAGCGATCCGATCGCGATCGACGCCTGGTTGAGGTCTGACGGGTCGATCGGCTCGACGCCGGTCGGCTCGCTGAACACGTAGCCCTCACCCTGGAGGAAGGCGATCCAGTCGTCGACCCCGCTGTCGTAGACGAGGCCCGGGTCGAGCATCCGGCTCGGGTCGACGTGGCCGGCACCCTGCGCGAAGACGTCGGTCGACGCGCTGCCGTCCTGATTCACCGTGTCGTAGGCCGAGGTCATCATCGACGACTTGATGGTCGAGACCGAGGCGTTCGGGAACTTGGTGAGGTAGAGCGCCGCGAGACCGGCCACGTGGGGCGCCGACATCGAGGTGCCCGACTCGAACTGGAACGTCGGGTCTTCACCCTGCTGGTTCGGGCCGTCGGCGAGGATCGACACACCGGGAGCCGAGATGTCGGGCTTCAGCACGTCGGCGCCGTCGGCCTCAGCCGGGCCGCGCGAGGAGAACCCGGCGACCTGCGGCGTGGGGCGCACGACACCCGAGGTGTTGCCCTGCACGAGCGTGACCGTGGCGCCCGCCGTCGCCGCGTAGGCGTAGATGGCGTCGTAGGCGTCGGAGTCGATCTGGATCGACGGCACCGGGTGGTCGTCGGCGTGGTCGGCGTTCGGGAACGGGTTCACCAGCAGCATGCCCACGCCGCCCGCACGGGCGACCTCGGCTGACTTCGAGACGCGGGCGGTGACGCCCGCCTCGCAGACCACGACCTTGCCCGCGGTCTCGGCCGCCGAGAGGCTGCCGTCTTCGCAGATCGTCGCGTCGCCGGTGCCGCTCGCCACGTCGGCGGCGAGCACCAGCGGGGCGGTCAGCGACTCGTGCACCGTGATCGACGAGCCGGCGAACTTCTCGCCGTCGCCGAGCTCGGCCGTCGCCGTGTAGGTGGGGATCGACGACGCGGCCACCGTGGCGTACCAGGGCGAGGCGTGGTCGAGGGTGGAGGCGTCGGGGCCCGAGTTGCCGGCCGAGGCCGCCACGAACACGCCGGCCGCCGCCGCACCGAGGAAGGCCTGGTCTTCGAGCGCGAAGGTCGAGGTGGCCGAGCCGCCGCCGATGGAGAAGTTGATCACGTCGACGCCGTCGGCGACCGCCTGGTCGATGGCCGCGAGGATCGACTCCGTGTAGCAGCCGTCGTCGGTCTCGACGCCGTTGCCGTTCCAGCACACCTTGTACTGGGCGACCTTGGCGGCCGGGGCCACGCCCGAGATGTCGCCGAAGTCGTAGTCGCCGATGGTGGCGGCGACGTCGGCGTTGCCCGCCGCGGTCGAGGTGGTGTGCGAGCCGTGCCCGTCACCGTCGCGGGGCGACAGGTACTCGGGGCGGTCGGGGGTGCCCACCAGGTCGTAGAGCGCGGTCGGGAGGAACCAGTTCGCACCGATCAGCTTGGTGTTGCACTCGTCGCCGGTCCACTGCTGGTCGGCGTCGAAGCCGGGCTGGCAGGTGCCGGAGTAGGTCTGGCCGTCGCTCTTCTCGAACACGATGCGGCCGTCGGCGAGGTAGGGGTCGGCGCCGGCGGTGGTGCCGAGCTCGTCGCCCGCGAACGACGGGTTCTCGGGAGCGATGCCCGAGTCGAGGTCACCGACCACGATGCCGGCTCCCGCCGACGCGATTCCGCCGAGCTCCGACCAGAGGCCGTCGTCACCGGTCAAGCCGAGGAAGTCGGTCGAGGCGACCTGACCGGTGTCGGGAAAAGGGGTGAGGTCTGCCGTCGTGACGGGGGCCTCGGCTGCAGCATCCGTCGCGTCGGTTGCGGCGGGCTCGGGGGCGGTGGCCCGATCGAGCTGCAGCACCTCCGACTTGGTGACGGCCGCGACGTCTTTGTGGGTCGCGAGCTCGGCTGCCTGGGCGCCGGTGAGCCGGGCCGAGAAGCCGTTGAGGGTGAGGGTGTAGCTGTAGTCGACGGATGCTCCCACCGACGCGGCCACAGCATCCTGCTGGCTCTGCAGCCGGGCTGCGTAGGCTTCGACCGCCGGGGCCGCGGCGTCGAGCTGACGCCCGCCCTCGGGGGCGGTCTTCGCGAGCTGCGCGTCGCCGGTGAAAGTCGCTGCGGGGGCCGCGACGAGAGTGACGATGTAGGTTCCGTCGGAATAGGAGACGGGGCTCGAGGGGCCCGCCGGCGGCTTCACGACCGAGCCGCCCGGGGCGGCGGAGGCGGGCAGGAACGCGAAGGTGCCTGCGGCCACGACGCCGGCGACGACGGCGACCGCCGCAGCGACCCCGCCCCTTCGGCCGGCCGGCCCTCGTTTCGGTGCGGTGAAGGACGACGATCTCAGAGGGGCACGGCGCACGTAGGGCTGCTTTCTCGTCAGGGGAATCGGATCCACATGTGGATTCGATGAGAATGTCATCCGATTATGCGGAGAATTCCGACGGAACGGCAGTCTTCACTTTTGGTTGTCGAGCGTTTACTATCCACCCCCCACTCGGGGGACTCCGAGGTGCTGTGCACCGGCCGGGCTCGGTGCCGATCAAGCACCGCCGGCGGCGATCCTGTCGCGGGCACGCTGTTCACGACGGTCGCGGACGCGTTCGCGGAAGCCCTCGACGAGGTTGTAGAGCACCGGCAGCACGATGAGCGTGAGCACCGTCGATGACACCAGACCACCGATGACGATGATGGCGAGCGGCTGCGAGATGAACCCGCCGTGGCCGGTGAGGCCCACCGCCATGGGCAGCAGCGCGAAGATCGTGGCGAGAGCCGTCATGAGAATGGGCCGCAGACGTCGCGAGGCCCCCTCGACCAGGGCCTCGGCGACTCTGAGACCGCGCCCCCGATACTGGTTCACCAGGTCGACCAGCACGATCGCATTGGTCACGACGATGCCGACCAGCATGAGCACGCCGATGATCGAGGCGACGCCGAGCGGGATGCCCGAGATGACCTGCAGGGCAACGGCTCCGGTGGCGGCGAACGGGATCGACAGCAGGAGCATGAGGGGTTGCAGCAGGCTCTTGAACGTCGCGACCATCACCACGTAGACGATGATGATGGCGACGAGCACGGCGATGCCGAGCTGACCGAAGGCGTCGGACTGGTCGGTCACCACACCGCCGATCTCGGCCGAGGCGCCCGGCGGGAGCTCGACGTCGGCGAGCGCCTGCTGCACCTCGGCGCTGGCGGTACCGAGGTCGTCGCTGTTCGGCGTGACCGAGACCGTCGCCGTGCGCACACCCTTCACCGTGGTGATCGTCGCCGGGCCGTCGACGACGCCGACGGTGGCGAGCGAGTCGAGGCGCACCGGGCCCGCGACCGTGGGCACGGCCAAGGCGGCGAGCTCCTCCTCGGTGGTGGGCGGGTCTTCCGAGACGAGGTAGATGGTGTAGTTCGTGTCGTCGATGACGATGGTGCCCACCGTGGTGGGCTGCATCGCCTGCGACACGAGCGCGCCGACAGCCACCTCGTTGAGCCCGGCCTGCGCCGCCTTGCCGCGGTCGACGGCCACCTGCACGTAGGGGCGCGACTCGCTGAGGTTGCTCGACGCCTGCTTCACGGCGTCGAGGCCCTGCATGGAGCTGAGCACCGCATCCGCCGCCGTCGCCAGATCGGTCTGGGTGGGGGCGGTGACGTCGATGGCGATGTCGGAGGAGGCGCCGAAGCCCGACGAAGAGGAGATGGAGATCTCGCCGGCATCGGGGATGGCCTCGAGCGCCGTGCGCACCTCGCTCTGGAGGGCCTCCTGGTCAGCCCCCTCGTCGGTGGTGATGTTGTAGGTGATGGCGCTGTCGCCGCCACCCACGAAGGCGTCGCGGAGCGAGGAACCGCTCGAGCCGATGGTGAGCTGCACGGTCTCGATGCCGTCGATACCGCGGAGCGCCGTCTCGACCTCGGAGGCCTGAGCCGACTGCGCGTCGAGGCTCGCCCCGACGGGCACGGTCTGGGTGACGGTGAGGGTGTTCTGCCCGCTCGAGCCGAGGAAGTTCGTCTTCATGAGACCGAGCAGGGGGAAGGTGCCGAGCAGCACGACGCCCGCGATGGCGATGGTGATCACCGAGTGACGGAGGGTCCAGCGGATGATCGGGAGGTAGCCGCGCTGGAGGGCAGTCGGCGGCTCGTCGGGCACATCGGCTCTGTGCGAGCCCGGGCGGGCGCGGCGGGGCGGGGCGGTGGCCACGGCGACGGCGCCGGCATCGACCCCCGGCGAGGAGGCGAGCTCGGCGACGGCGGCGTCTTCGGGGAGCAGGGGGCCGGCGTGCTCGGCCGTGTGGGCGGATGCGGTGGCCGAGCCTGAGGGGGCGACCCCCGCATCCGTCGGCGCGGCGACCTCCCGCTTCGCGACCTTCTTCTCCTTCGGCGGGCGCACGAACCAGTACGCCAGCACGGGGACGATGGTGAGCGCGACCAGCAGCGAGGCGAGAAGGGCGATCGTCACGGTGAGCGCGAAGGGGCGGAACAGCTCGCCGGTGGTGTCGCCCACGAAGGCGAGCGGGAGGAAGACGGCGACCGTGGTGATGGTGGAGGCTGTGATGGCGCCGCCGACCTCGCGCACCGCCTCCACGATGAGCGCGGCGCGGGCGGCAGCCGCTTCGCGTGGAGGAAGGGTGGTGCCGGTGAGCGTGGAGAGATGGCGCTTGATGTTCTCGATCACGACGATCGAGTCGTCGACGACACGGCCGATGGCGATGGTGAGGGCGCCGAGGGTGATGATGTTGAGCGTGTAGTCGGCGGCCTGCAGGCCGATGAAGGTGATGAGCACCGAGGTGGGGATGCTGATCGCGGTGACGAGCGTCGACCTGACGGAGAGCAGGAAGACGAACACGACGATGACGGCGAACAGCAGACCGAGCAGACCTTCTGTGGCCAGCGACTCGATGGACTGCTCGATGAAGGGGGCCTGGTCGAACACGACCGTGAAGGTCGCACCGGGGATGGCGGCCTCGAGGTCGGGGAGCAGGGCCTGCACTCCGCGCGACACCTCGACCGTGTTCGCGTCGGGCAGCTTCGTGACCGACAGGGTGAGGGCGTTCTCGCCGTTGACGCGCGAGATGGAGGTGACGGGGTCGTCGACGAGGGCCACCGTCGCGACCTCGCCGATGGTGACCGGGGTGCCGTCGGCCTTGACCGCAGGCAGCGGCAGCGCGGCGATGTCGTCGGTCGAGGTGAGCTTCTTGCCCGCCTGCACGGCGTAGCTCTGACCGCCCTCGGTGAGGGTGCCGGCCGGAATGAGCTGGCCGTTGTTCTTCACCGCATCCGTGATGTCGGTGGCACTCACCCCGGCGATGGCGAGGTCGGCGACGCGCGGCGTGATGGTGACGCGCTGCCCGATCTGCCCGAGGATCTCGGCGGCCCGCACCCCCTCCACGTCTTCGAGCTGCGGTACGGCCGTGGTCTCGAGCTGCTGCGCGAGGGCCTTGGTGTCGGAGTCGGAGTTCGACACGGCCACCGAGATGATGGGCAGGTCGTTGATGCTGCCGCTCAGCACCTGCGGGTCGAGGTCTTCGGGCAGGGTCGACTTGATGCGGTTGATGGCCTGCGTCATCTTCTGCTCGGCCGTCGCGAGATTCGTGCCGTAGGTGAAGGTGGCGGAGATGATCGACAGGTTCGTGCTGCTCGTGGCGCTCGTCGTCTCGATGCCCTCGACGCCCTGGATGGCGGCCTCGATCGGCGTCGACACATCGTCGTTCACCACCTCGGGGCTGGCACCGGGGTAGGTGGTGAGCACCGCGAGCTGCGGGAACTCGATCGACGGGATGAGCTCCTGCTTCAGACTCGTCAGCGCGAGCGAGCCGAACACCGCCACCACGATCGTGACGAGCGCGATGAGCGCCCGGTTCTTCATGCTGACCACGGCGAGGAAGTGCACGAGAACGTCTCCTGAGGGTATTCGGCTGTGTTCAAGCATCTTAGCTATCTCATCCGACCGGATGCTGTAGCTCGGTCATCCTGTGGACAACATGATGACAAATCATCAGTTACGAGCTATCCTCATTCCATGACCCGGAACTCGAGCCCCGATACGACCCGGCGCGAGCCGCGCCCCCTCTCGCGACGCACCATCGCGTTGCTCTCCGTCGGCCTCGTCACCGGCGCCCTCCTCGCCACCAGCGCCCTCCCCACCGCCCACGCCGCCCCACCCACCCCCGGCACAACCCAACTCGTCGACGTCTCATCGGTCCCGGGAGTGGCTTCCACGAACAACGAAAGCTATGAGGCTCCGAGCGTCAGCGGCGACGGCCGGTACGTCGCCTTCGCATCATCGGCACAAGACCTTCTAGCTCCGTATGTGGCAGATCGCGAGGTGCAGCCCTCGCTCTACATCCGCGACACCGCGACGAACACCACGAAGGTCGCCGCTCCAGGGGCGTCCTTCCCGTCCATCTCCGACGACGGCATGCTTGTGGCCTTCGTGCGCCCCTTCAAAGTCATGGTGTGGTCGGGCATAACCGGGCTCAGCACGTCAGTCGTCAAGAGCGTCCTCCACGGCGGCGACTACATCGATGCCGGCATCTCCGCCGTCGACATCTCCGGGTCGGGCAATGCCATCGTGTTCAGCACGCCTGCGACCGACGTCATGGCGGGCGAGGCCTTCGAAGGTGCGCGCAGCCGCGTCTATCGGGTGGATGCCTCCGGTGACATCTCGCTGGTGGGTTTCGACCCGATGGTCGAAGCGAGCGAACCCGCGATCTCCGGCGACGGCCGTTACGTCGCCTTCACATCGACTGAACAGCACACGCCGCTGCCGGCCAACGGGCATCGCCAGGTGTACCTCTTCGACAGCGCGACCGGTCGCATCGATCTCATCTCCACTGATGCCACCGGCACCGGGCCCGGTAACGCGGACTCGTCCGACCCGGCCATCTCTGCAGATGGCTCGACCGTCACGTTCACCAGCGCAGCGGACAATCTGCCAGGTGCACCGGCCGCACCAGGGTCCTACATCTTCACCCGCGATCGCAGCGCTGGAACCACCACCCTCACAAGCTCGCGCGGGGGTGTACCGGAGCAAGGGGTCGACCCCGCGATCTCCGGCGACGGCTCCGTCGTGGCGTACCGCAGCGTCGGATGCCCTCCCACGACGAACGCCTGCCAAGTCTTCGTGAACGACCGCACGACGGGGCACTTCCGGGTCGCCAGCTCCAATCGACTTCCCGACTCGGGCGATGGGCTCTCCCACCACCCGTCCGTTTCGGCGAATGGTCAGTTCGTTGCCTGGGCAGGCGGAGCGACCAACCTCACCCCCGATTCGTACCCACGCGGCAACCTGCACTGGTCTTCGCACTACTTCCTGCGGAATCTGGGGGCGACGGGGACGGCGGTTCGGGCGGCGGGGGCGGATCGGTATGAGACGGCGGTGAAGGTGTCGGAGGGGGCGTTTCCCGAAGGGGCCGGGACGGTGTACCTGGCGGCGGGGGCGAACTATCCGGATGCGCTGAGTGGGGCGCCGGCGGCTGGAGAGGCCGGCGGGCCGGTGCTGCTCGTGGAGAAGGACGGGGTGCCGGCGAGCGTGCAGGCCGAGATCGACAGGCTCGCGCCCGATCGCGTCGTGATACTCGGCGGCACGGCCAGCGTGAGTGTCGGCGTCGAGGCGGCGGTCGCTGCCGAAGGGCGCACCGTGGAGCGGATCGGCGGAGCCGATCGCTACGAGGTGTCGGCAGCGGTCGCCGCCGACAGCTTTGGCACCGCGACCACGGTGTACGTCGCCTCCGGCGAGAAGGCGCCCGACGCACTCAGCGGTGCCGCGGCCGCCGGAAAAGACTCGCCCGTGCTGTTGACGAAGAAAGACGAGCTCCCCGCGAGCGTGCGAGACGAGATCATCGCGCTCGACCCCGAGAAGATCGTCATCCTCGGCGGCACCGACACCGTGGGAGAGACGGTGGCCCTTGAGCTCGGCGACATCGCCGACACCGTGCGGGTGAGCGGAGCCGACCGCTACGAGACCTCCGCCGCCGTCGCCGACGACGCCTTCGTCGAGAACACCGGAGGCGCCGTCTACATCGCCTCGGGCGAGACGTTCCCCGACGCCCTCACAGGGTCGGCGGCGGCCATCGCCGCCGGCGCACCCGTGCTGCTGGTGCAGAAAGACTTGATCCCGATCGACATCGGCGAGGCCCTCGACCGGCTCCGGCCCAGCGCGGTCTACGTTCTCGGTGGGCCAGACACCGTCTCCGACCAGATCGTCGACATCCTCGGCAGCTACGTCTACGACCTGGGCGACTGAATGCGCAACCCCCCGAAAGGAGACCTTGTCAAGCCGGTGAAAGTTCAGACGTGGGAACTAAGATGCGAGGGTCGCGTTCAAAGGAGAACCATGGCAGACACACTCATCGCGCCCATCTCGTGGCGCAGCGCTCAGCGGGGACTCTGGGTCGCATCCGCCGACGAGCATCCGGTCGGCATCGTCACGGAGAAGTGGACCCACGGCTTCGTGGTCACCACCCGTACCGGGCGCAGCCTCGGCACCTATCGGAGCCTCGACGAAGCACAGTCAGCGCTCGAAGCGTCTCTCTGACACGTCACCACTCATCGGCAGCACCACTCGTGCCGCACCCGTCAGCGAACGGTGGCGGGCCCGGGGGTGCTGCCGTTGGTCTGGGGAGCACCGCTCGGGCCGGGTTCATCGGTGAACTGCAGGCCGCCGCTCCCGTTCGACGACGCCGTGAGAATGTCGAGCCACTCGCGGTTGATCGACGGCACCCTCCCCCCGGCGAACTTGAAATACAGGGGAATGCTGGCGTCGAGCCAGATGCTCGAGCGACCGTCGCCGATGGCGGGGTCGTCTTTCCAGGAGAAGAAGAAGCTCTCCTTGCGCCGCAGCTTCGCTGCGATCACGATCTGCAGATGCGTGAGCGTGCGATCATCGAACTCGATCTCGATGCCCGACGAGCCGTACAGCAGTTTTCCCATGGATCGAATCCTCTCGACGCTCCATTAAGCCACGGCGGGCGCGCAAACGCTCCCAGGGCTAGTGTTGCCCTCAGATCGGGACAGCCCGAATCCGCGACAGACCGGAAGAAGGTGCGCCGTGTTCGGCAAGAAGTCAGGTGAGCCGGAATCACAGGTCACACAGCCCGGATCAGACCTCCAGCTGGGTGGAGAGCGAAGCGTTCCCGCCGTGCGGGTGAACGCCTTCCGCATCGGCCTCGTCGGTGGGTTGGGCGTCCTCCTCGCCATCCTCATCGGCGGCATCGTTCAGCAGCTGAGCACCGTGCTCATCTACATCGGCGTCGCCCTGTTCCTCGCCCTCGGCCTCGACCCCCTGGTGTCCTGGCTCGAACGGCGCATGAAGCGGGGACTCGCCATCGTCATCGTCTTCGCGGCAGTCATCCTGGTGTTCGGCGGCCTCCTGTTCGCGGTCATCCCCCTCATCGTCGACCAGGCCACCAACTTCATCACCCAGTTCCCGCAGATCGTCGACAGCTTCGCCAAGAGCGACTTCGTCACCGGCCTCCAGAGCCAGATCGGGAACTTCGTCGACATCGACAAGGCCGTGCAAGACGCGACAGCGTTCATCCAAGACCCGAACAATCTGCTCACACTGGGCGGGGGGCTCCTCGCGGTGGGTTCGGGAATCGCCACCGGCGCCACAGGCGCAGTGATCGTCCTCATCCTCACCCTCTACTTCCTCGCCTCGCTCCGCGGCATGAAGCGGATGACCTACCGCTTCGTGCCCGCCAACAAGCGCGCCTCCTTCGCCTCGCTCACCGACGACGTCACCGGCGCGGTGGGTCGCTACGTGGTGGGGCAGATCGGACTCGCCGCCATCAACGGCATCCTCAGCCTCATCTTCCTCACCATCATCGGCGCCCCCCTCCCCGCCCTGTTCGCGTTCGTGGCGTTCCTCGCCTCCCTCATCCCCCTCGTCGGCACCCTGAGCGGCGCGATCATCATCACCCTGGTGTGCCTGTTCGCCTCACCCCTGACGGCCCTCGTCGCCGCCATCTACTACCTCGTCTACATGCAGGTGGAGGCCTACTTCCTGAGCCCGCGCATCATGAACCGCGCGGTCGCCGTGCCGGGGTCGATCGTCGTGATCGCCGCCATCGCGGGCGGCACGCTCGGCTCCGTGCTGGGGGCCCTGGTGGCCATCCCCATCGCTGCGTCGGCGATCATCATCGTGCAGAAGGTCGTCTTCCCGAAGCAGGACGCGAAGGTCTGAGGCGCAGGCCCCCCGCGCATCCACGTCGTTCCCAGCTTCGGCGCAAGCCCCTTGCGGCGTCGGTGGCGAGGCGTACGGTCGAGCGCGAGAACGACGAGCACCGACGAAAGGATGCATCCATGACCTCCACAATCGAACGTCACGTCGAGGTTCCGAGCGACGGCGGCGCGAAGTCCACCCGCCGCCAGAACGCCGAGCGCGGCTTCGTCGCCCCGAAGGTGCTCACCGAGTCGCTGCAGCGCGTGCTGGTCGACCTGGTCGAACTGCACATCCAGGGCAAGCAGGCGCACTGGAACGTGGTGGGCAAGAACTTCCGCGACCTCCACCTGCACCTCGACGAGATCATCGACGACGCCCGCGAGTTCAGCGACACCGTGGCCGAGCGCCTGCGCGCCTTGCACGCGGTTCCCGACGGCCGGAGCGACACGGTCGCAGCGACGACGACGCTGCCCGAGTACCCGAACGGCGAGATCGACACCGCCGAGACGGTCGACCTCATCACCGCACGCCTCGAGGCGGCGGTGGGGACGATCCGCGAGGTCCACGACGACGTCGACGAGGCCGACCCCACGAGTGCCGACGTGCTGCACGCCATCATCGAGCGACTCGAACAGCACGCCTGGATGGTCAGCGCCGAGAACCGCAAGCCCTCCCGCTCGAAGTAGCGCGGGCGACGGTCGTTCCCCGTGGGGCCTCAGGCCTCCACGGGGAACACCAGCAGGGAACTGCTCGCTGTGGCGATGACGGCTCCGGATGCGTCGGTCACCACCCCTTCGGCGAACGCCACCCTGCGCCCCGGCTTCACCACGGTGCCTACGCAGACGATCTCGCCCGAGTGCCGATGCAGAGGGCGCAGGTAGCTCACCTTGAGTTCGATCGAGGTGTAGCCGAGACCGGCGGCGAGAGTCGTCTGCACCGCGCATCCGACTGCCGAGTCGAGAAGGGTGCAGACAAGACCGCCGTGCACCGTGCCGATCGTGTTGTAGTGCGACTCGTCCGGCGTGCACCGGAACACGGCACGCCCTTCTGAGACTTCCGTGAGTGTCATCCCCATGAGCTTGGCCATCGGCGGAGCCGAGATCTCGCCCCGCGCAAGCGCCCCGAGGTAGTCGATGCCCGCCATGGTGGCGCCCTGACGAGCGCCGGCGACGGGGTCGTCCCACTCGACGAGGCGGCTGCGGTGCACGGCGTCTTCGCTCATTCCCTCAGGCTACGCCCGCGGTGACCGGGGTGGCTCGTCGCCCGCGACGTCGGCCGGATGCCGGGCGGCACCTGCGGTGAGGTGGTTCCCGTCACCTCGGATCGCGGTCTCGAACCCGCGCTCAGACCACGTCGGCGATGAGGTCGCTCGGTGCGACGGGGCCCGTGGTCACCGTGCGCCAGGCGGCGGCGAGCGCCTCGACGCCCCGCACCAGTTCGGGGTTGCCGTAGCCGATGGGGATGCGGAGGAACCGCTCGAACGCGCCATCTATTCCGAAGCGCGGCCCGGCCGTGATGAGAAGGCCGTGGCTGCGCGCGGCGAGGGCGAGCTGTGAGCTCAGCGGGGCCCCGAGATTCGCCCACACGGCGAGTCCCCCGTTCACCCGTGGCACCTTCCACTCGGGAAGATGGAGCGCGAGCAGGCGCTCGAGTTCGTCGCGCCCGGTGCGCAGCTGCTCGGAGCGCAGGCGGATGACGGGTTCGAAGTCGCGCAGCAGCTCGGCGACGACGAGCTGCTCGAGCACGGGTGTGCCGAGGTCGCCGGCGAAGCGCTGAGCAGCGAGCTTGCGGATGATCGCGGGGGTGGCCCTGATCCACCCCACCCGGAGGCCTGCCCACACGGTCTTGCCCACCGAACCCACGAGGATCGCCGAGTCGGCTGTCGACTCGTCGCCGTAGGCGGCGAAGGGCAGGTACTCGCCCGGCCGGTCGATGTCCATCTCGGCGGTGGTCTCGTCGGCGATGACGAGGGAACCCTGCCGGGCGGCATCGTGCAGCACCCGCGCCCGCAGTTCAGCGGGCATGGACTCGCCGGTCGGGTTGTGGAAGTCGGGCATGAGGTAGGCCAGCGCGGGACTGGTACGAGCGAAGGCCTGCGAGAGGCCGGCGGCGTCCCACCCGTGCAGCTCGTCGGGCTCCTGGCCGCTGCCCGCGGCCGCGACGGTGACGGGAACCAGCCGCGCCCCGGCCATCCGCAGCGCCTCGTACGCATGGGGGTAGCTCGGCAGCTCGACGACCGCCCGGTCGCCCCGGGCCATGAGCGTGCGGGCGAGCAGGAAGATCGCGTGCTGGGCGCCGATGGTGATCATCACCTGGTCGACGCTCGTGGGCAGGCCGCGGGCCGTGTAGCGGGCGGCTACCGCCTCGCGCAGCACCATCGAGCCGAACGGGTCGATGCCGGTGCCGCCGAGCTCGGCGGCGTAACGTTCCATCGCGGCCTGGGTGGCGGCGAACAGGCCCGGGTAGCTCGCCGAGGTCGCCTTCGCGAAGTCGATGAAGTCGCCGGGAGCCTCCTGCCCGCTCACCGGGGCGCGACCGGGCAGCCGCGTGACGCTTCCTGAGCCGCGGAGGCTCGTGGTGTAACCGGCGTCGCGCAGCTCGCGGTATGCGGCCGACACCATGGTGCGGCTCACACCGAGGGCCTGGGCGAAGTCGCGTTCGGCCGGAAGGCGGGTGTCGGTGGGGATGCGCCCGTCGAGCACCAGCAACCGGATGCGATCGAACAGGGCGAGGTACGACGGCCCGGCCGACGAGACACGCCAGTCGCCGAGGAGTGCCATGAGAGCCCGGGTTCCGATTCGCGCGTCAGCCATGACGCCACTCTAGCGATATTGGCCGCTTGATTTGAAGCCAATCGTGAAATTGGATTGGCGACATGACGCACCGGCTCGCCCTCCGCATCCCCCAGCTCGTCGTGGGCCTGGTGCTCTACGGCTTCGCAGACGCCCTCATCATCCGTGCCGCCATCGGCGTCGCGCCGTGGACCGTTTTCGCCCAGGGGCTGTCGAACGTGACGGGTCTCGGCATCGGTCTGCTCACGAACATCGTCGGGCTGTGCGTACTGGCGTTCTGGATCCCGCTGCGACAACGACCGGGCCTCGGCACCGTGCTCAACGTGCTCCTCATCGGACCCTCGATCGAGCTCGGGCTCTGGTTGCTGCCGACCGTGAGCGAGCTGTGGCAGCAGGCGCTGCTCTTCGCGGCGGGCCTGCTGCTGCTCGCCGTCGCGAGCGGCATCTACATCGGCGCGAGGATGGGGCCGGGGCCGCGCGACGGACTCATGACGGGGATCCACTCCCGGCTCGGGTGGCCCATCTGGCGCGGTCGCGCGCTGGTGGAGGGCTCCGTGCTCGTCGTGGGCTGGCTGCTCGGCGGGAACGTGGGGGTGGGCACGGTGCTGTTCGCGGTGCTCATCGGGCCGCTGTGCGGCGTCACGCTGCGGCTGTTCGGGGTGACAGGGAAGCGCGAGACTCAGCCGGCGGCGCGCGCCTTCGCCGCTGCCTTCGCCTCGCGCTTGGTCTCGCGTACGCGGGTGAGCGAGTCGGCGTCGACGATGTCGGCGACCGAGCGGTAGGAGCCCTCCTCGCCGTAGGCACCCGCGGCGGCGCGCCAGCCCTCGGGCGTCACGCCGTACTGCTTGCCGAGCAGGGCGACGAAGATGCGCGCCTTCTGCGCGCCGTACCCGGGCAGACTCTCGAGGCGCCTGAGGAGGGTCTTTCCGTCGGGGTCGCCCTCCGTCCAGAGCGCCGAGGCGTCGCCGCCCCAGTTCGCGACCAGCTCGGCGCAGAGCGCCTGCACACGCGCGGCCATCGACCCCGGGTAGCGGTGCACCGCGGGGGTCTGCCTGAACACCTCGACCAGTGCATCCGGATCGTAGGAGGCGAGGTTCTCGGCGTCGAACGGGCCGCGGATGCGGTCGGCGATCTTCTTCGGGCCCTCGAACGCGGTCTCCATGGCGATCTGCTGGTCGAGCAGCATGCCCACCAGCAGGGCGAGCGGGTCGGTCGAGAGCAGCTCGTCGGCGTCGGCGTTCCCGGTGATGTGGAGCTTCGCGGTCATGTGTCCATTGTGGTGGCAGGATCGCCTTCGGCCCAGAGGGCGGCTCGCGTGAGGCTGCGATCGACGATGGCGCGGGCGTCGGCCGGGATGCTCGCGAACAGGCTGTAGAGGCGGTCGAACTCGAGCTGCAGCAGGGTGTCACGGATGCGCCTGGTCACCCGGGCGGGCATCGGGATGTAGTTGGGGTAGCTGCGCATGATCCCCACCGAGGCGCGATCGGCTCCGATGGTGACGGTGTCGCCCGTGAACAGCACCCCCCGGCCCTCGGCGCCCGCTGCCCAGTGCGCGACGGCGCTGCCCGGGAAGTGGCCGCCGCAGCGCACGAGCCGCACCCCTGGCACGGGTTCGAATTCGTCGTGCCAGAGCCTGATGGCCGGGTCGGGCCTGCGCACCCAGCGCTCGTCGGGGGCGGCGACCCACACCGTGGCGCCGAAGGCGTGAGCCCACTGGATCGACGAACCGGTGAGGTGCGGGTGGCTCGACGCGACGGCGGCGACCCCGCCGAGGGCTCGCACCGCCGCCACTCCCTGGTCGTCGAGGAAGCCGGGCGGCTCCCAGAGCAGGTTGCCGCCGCCCGTCTGCACGAGGAGGCCGCGCTGGCCGATCCCGAGCCGGTGGTCGGTCTCGACGGCGTGCAGCCCCGGTTCGAGCTCGGTGAGCGTGATGCGGTACCCGTCGGCGGCGAGCTCGTCGCGGGTCGTCCAGCGCTGCCCACCCTCGGGCACCCACTGCCGCTCGTCGGTGCAGATCTCGCAGACCGCCGGGGGCTCGTCGGTGTCGGGATGCTCGATCGCGCAGGTCCAGACCGTCATGGGTTCCGTTCTACCGCGGCGCGTAGACCGAGCGGAAGGCCCGCGCGCCCGCGAGGGCCTTCGCGTCGATGCGGGCGGGGTCGAGCACGGCGGGGTCGAACAGCGCGCGATCGAGGGTCGCGCCCAGCACCAGATACGCGAAGTGCTCGGCGGCGAGCTGCGGGTCGGGCACCTGCAGGTGCCCCTCGTCGGCGAGACGCCCGAGCATCGAGGCGATCGCCGCGATGACGCGGCCGGGCACGCGCTCGACGTACTCGACGGCAAGCTCGGGGAAGCGTGCCGACTCGCCGATCAGCATGCGCCGGGTGGCGAGCACACGAGGGGTCAGCACGGCCCGGGCGTGGGCGACGGCGAAGTCGTCGAAGTCCGCCGCGAAGGTCGCGCCGGGCGTCTCGAGCACCTCCACGTGCTCGGCGACGAACGACTCCGCCGTGGCAATGGCACGCCCGACCGCGGCGCGGAACAGCTCGTCCTTGCTCTCGAACAGGTTGTACACGGTGCGCTTGGCGACCCCGGCCTCGGCGGCCAGCACGTCGATGTTGCCGGCCAGGTAGCCGTGACGGAGGAAGTGCTCGGTCGCGGCGTCGAGGATGAGGGCGCGGGAGCGCACCTGCCTGGGGTCGAGGCGAGGGGTCGGATGGGTTGCGGTGCGGTCGTCCACGATGCCATCATGCACTCACCCGTGCAGTAATGCACTCACGGGTGCAGTGCGTGTCGTCACCCCCGGCACCCGACCGGCCCTGGACCACCCGGAGGATCACCATGAGCGCAGCCCCCGCCGACCCCGCCGACCCCGCCGACCCCGCCCCCGATGCTCCTGAGCTCGACAAGGCGGCCGCCGTCACCCGGTCGATGCTCGGCTGGGGCGCCGTCGCGGGGCCGTTCTACCTGGTCTTCGGCCTCATCCTCGCCCTCACCCGGCAGGGATTCGACCTCGGTCGCGATGCCCTCAGCCTGCTCATGCTCGGCGACGGCGGGTGGCTGCAGATGCTCAACCTCGCGCTCGCGGGGGTGATGACGCTGGTAGCGGCGATCGGCCTCGCCCGCACACCCGCCTGGTCGCGGGTGGCAGCCGTGCTGGTCGGCGTCTACGGGGCGTGCCTGGTGCTGAGCGCGGTGTTCCCGCCCGGCGCGACCGCCTCGTTCCCGCCCGGCGCCGGCGGGGGCGGGTCGTTCTCGGTGTCGGGGCTCCTGCACCTGGCCTTCGGCGGGCTCGGCTTCGTCGGCCTCGGGGTCGCGGCCATCGTCGCGGGGTCGTGGGCGGCGCGCACGGTGTCGCCGGCCGCCGGTGCGCTGTCCCGTGTCGCGGGGGTGGTCGTCATCGTGGCGTTCGCGGCCGGCGGCGCGTTGTCGAACGGACCCGCCGGGGTCGCACTGCTGTGGCTCGCGGTGGCCGTCGCCTGGCTCTGGCTGGCGCTCGCGAGCGTCGCCGCCTATCGGGCTGTGCCGCATCCGTTGTACGCCCGACGCTGAGGTGCACGCCCGACGCTGAGGTGCACGCCCGACGCTGAGTCCCCGCACCTGCGCGAACCCTCCCGGTGTGCTCCGTCGACGGGCGGGTCGGTGGAGGTAGGGGGACACTGGGCGCAGCGAGGGTCCGAACTGCGGGCCGCAGGGATGGTGCGTCATGAAGGTCGTGATCGTCGGGGCATCCGGCAACCTGGGAACGGCGCTGCTGAGGCGTCTCGGCGCCGAGGCCGGAGTCGAGGTGGTGGGGGTGTCGCGGCGGGTGCCCGACCGGTCGGCGGGTCCCTACGACCTGGCAGCCGAGTGGCACCGCCTCGACATCGGGGAGTCGGGGGCTGACGCCCGGCTCGCAGCCGTCTTCGGTGGGGCGGATGCGGTGGTGCACCTCGGGTGGGCGCTGCAGCCGAACCACGACGAGGGCGCGATGGCGCGCACCAACGTGGCGGGAACGCGCGCGGTGCTCGAGGCGGTCGCGGTCGCCGGTGTTCCGCAGGTGGTGGTGGCGTCGTCGGTCGGCGCCTACAGCTTCGGCCCGAAGTCGCGGCGCGTCGACGAGCGGTGGCCGACGGGCGGCATCCAGACCTCGCACTACGGCAGGCACAAGGCGATCAACGAACGGGAGATGGACGCGTTCGAGGCCGCGCATCCGTCGGTCGTGGTGACCCGCATGCGTCCTGGACTTGTCTTCCAGCCCGACGCCGCGCGCGAGATCGCGCGACTGTTCGCCGGGCCGCTCGTGCCGGTGCCCCTGCTCGGGCTGCTGCGGCACCTGCCGGTGCTGCCGCTGCCGACGTCGCTGGTGTCGCAGGCGGTGCACGCCGACGACGTCGCCGACGCGTTCTGGCGGGCGATCGAGCGCCGAGCGGGCGGCGCGTTCAACCTCGCCGCCGAGCCCGTGCTCGGCCCCGAGCAGGTTGCGGAAGCGCTCGGGGTGCCGCGCACGGTTCCGCTGCGTCGGCAGGTGCTGCGTGCCGTGGTCGACGTCAGCTGGCGGCTGCGGGTGCAGGCCACCGACCCGGGTTGGATCGACATCGCCACCTCGGTACCCCTCATGTCGACCGATCGTGCCCGATCCGAGCTCGACTGGGTGCCGGCGGTGTCGTCGACCGAGGCGTTGCGCGCGATCGTCGAGGCGTTCGCATCGAACCGTGGCGTGGGGGCCTCGCCGTCGCTGCACCGGTGAGGGAGACTCGTCACCATGACTCAACCCACGCATGACCAGCTCGAGGCGTCGCAGCACACCGAGAAGCGCACCGTCGGCGGCGAGCTGCGCTACTACCTGAAGGATGCGGCGTCGCACCTGAAGAAGCTGAACGAGCCGTTCGATCCCGACGGCCTCGAAGCCTGGTTCACCCCCGACGGCACCTTCCACGCTCAGGGCCTGAACGCCAACGCCGGGCTCTACGCCACCATGGGCGCCGCCGCCGGCGCCGCCATCGCCGCCGGCTGACCCCGACCCGCTGCCGCGCCGCCGGATTGCGCCTACCTCACACTCGGCGGGGGCTCGGGATGGGGTGCGGATAGGCTCGGCGCCGTGGGGACGCGCGGAGGGGTGGGGCGGCCGGGCGACGGCGACGCCGGGTTCGCGCGCGCCATGGCGGAGGCGCGGCGGCCGACGGGGATCGCGCTCGGCACGGTGGTCGCCGTCGCGGTGACCGTGGCGATCTTCCAGCTCGGGCCGGTGCTGCGGTTCGTGCTGCCGGCGGAGCTGCTCGAGCAGGGCGGCATCGTCGCCCTCGCCCCCGCGTTCCTCGTCGCATGGCTGCTGCTGTGGGCGTGGCTGCGGTTCAAGGAGCGACGCGCCTTCGCGAGCATCGGGTTCCGCGAGCGGTCGAGCGCTGGCGGGCGCATCGCCCGCGGGGCCGGAGTCGCGCTCGCCCAGATGGGCGTGTACCTCGTGGTCGGCGTCGCGACCGGCAACCTCGTCTTCGTCGCCACCCCCGCCGGCTCGCTCGTGCACGCGCAGGCGCTCGGCTGGGCTGCGCTCGCCCTCCTCGCCTTCGCGGTGCAGAGCGGCGCCGAGGAGATCGTCGCCCGCGGCTACCTCGTGCAGGTCTGGTACCCGCGCACCGGCGTCGTCGGCGCCGTGATCGTCTCGGCCCTCTACTTCACGGTGGCGCACTCCCTCTCCGACGAGTTCAGCATCCTCCCACTGGTCGACATGACCCTCTACTCGGTGCTCGCCGTGTTCTGGGTGCTCACCGAGCGCTCACTCTGGGGTCTCATCGCCTACCACGCCACCTGGAACTGGGCGCAGGGCAGCCTCTTCGGCGTCTCGGTGTCGGGAACCGAGGTTCCGAACTCCGTCTTCGTCGTGAACCCCACGCCCGGCGCATCGACCCTCGTCAGCGGCGGCGACTACGGCGCAGAGGGCAGCCTCGTCGACATCGCGGCGCTTCTGGTGCTCACAGCGATCGCCGCCACCGCGTACCGCCGCGGTCGCGGTTCCCGGGGTCTCCCGAGAACACCGGATGCGCGCACCAGCACCAGCACCAGCACCAGCACCAGCACGGACACAGAGATGACGAGGCCATGATCGACCGACCACCCCAGCCCACCGTCCGCACCCGGCGGCTCGAGCATCCGGGCGCCCTGCTCGCCCTTGTCTTCACGCTGGCCTTCGCGCTCGTGGTGGGTGCGCCTTTCGCGGTGAACGCGGCGATCGTCGACCCCCGTGTGCACGACATCCCCGCCGACGGCGCCACCATCTCGTATGATCCGCCCGACGGCACTGCTGGGGTGGAGTACCGCGCGCCCGGCGGGTGGTTCTACCGGGAGTCGGAGCTCGACAGCGACCGCCAGGTGTTCAACGCCCCCGACGACTCGGCGACGATCGAGGCGAGGTTCGTGCCCGCGGGCACGTCGGCCCGGGCGACGCTCTCGGCTGCGCTCTCGACCGACGACGCGGGCCTCGTGCTCGGCCCGGTCGACCCGTCGACCGAGGCACCGGCCGACGCCACGACCGGCGCGACGGGCGAGCGCCTCTGGGGAACCAGCGGCGACGGCGGCGTCGTGGGAGTCGCCGTGGTGCCCGGCACGACGATGGCCGTCGTGGTGACCGCTCAGGGCACGCCACCCGGCGGCAGCTGGGCCGCGGTCGAGAGGCTGCTCGGCAGCGTGACGGCAAAGGCGGCGGCATGAGCACCGCATCCGAGCTCGACACCCGCACACCGTGGTGGAACCCGGTCTGGCGCCTCGCCCAGCCGATGAGCTGGCTGCTCGTCCCGCTCACGCTCGCGGGCGTCGTCGCCCTGCTCTGGTACCGCCTCCCGAGCTTCGTCGCCGATCCGGTGGTGACGATCGCCGCCGTGCTGGCCCAGGTGGTGCTGGGGGGCCTGCTGTTCCTGCTGCTGCGGGCCGTCGACCCGTTGCGTTCCCTCGGCAGGCCGCGCATCCTCTTGGTCACCGCGGTGGCCTGGGGCGGCGGGCTCTGCGTCTTCCTCTCCGGGTTCCTCAACGAGCAGATCGACGCGATCGGGGCGAAGCTCGGTCTGGCGAGCGGCCTCATCCTCTCGGCACCGATCATCGAGGAGGGCGTCAAGCTGCTCGGGGTGCTCGCCCTCATCGGGGTGGGGCGGCGCTGGGTGCGCGACCCGATCGACGGTCTCGTGCTCGGCGCGGCGGTGGGCATCGGCTTCCTGACGGTCGAGAACGTCACCTACGCCCTCACCGCGTCGAGCGACGCCGTCGCCGCCGACTTTCCGGTGTGGGAGGCGGTGACGCAGAGTCTGCTCGTGCGCGGCGCGCTCGGCGTGGGGTCGCACTCGCTCTACGCGGGGATCGCCGGGTTCGGGCTGGCGGCGCTTATCGTCGGCCACCAGCGCCGACGCACGGGGCGCGGGGTGCTCGTGTTCGCGGCGTCGCTCGTGACCGTGCTCGCCGCCCATCTGCTGTGGGACGCGGAGTGGGGCCTCGCCTCGCCGGCGAACGTCGTCCCGCCGGCGATCATCGCGGCCGCCCTGGTCGTGATCGCCGCGGTGCTGCTCGTGCGGGCGCGCCGCCGGGTGCGCGAACGCGGCCTCGTACCCGCCGCCGACCGGGCTGCCCGGGCGGGAGACACCGTCTCGGAGTAGCGTCGCACCCACGGGGCCGACCGGAGGGAGATCGCGTGGACGAGTCGACGGATGCGAAGACGGCGAACACCCCGGATGCGCGTGCCGACACCGCAGATGCGGCCGCGGTCACGATCGGCGAGACGGATGCGGAGCGCTGGCTGGTGATCGACGGCCGCCGCTGGCGGCGCACCGACCCCGAACTCCCTCCCGAGCTCGTCGACGCGCTCAAGTCGGAGCTCGGCCGCGGCCGGGCCGGGGTGCGCGCAGCGCGCCGCTCCGACGACGGCACCCGGCTGAGCGCGGCGCGTCGGCGGGTCGACCTCGCGAAGCGGGGCCTCGGCGAGCGGGGGCCCGCCTGGTGGGATCTCTCCCCCATCGACCGGCTCAGCCGCGCCGAGGCCGCACTCGCCCAGCTGCGCAGCTCAGGCGTCAGCGGAGCCGGGAACGGGAACGGGAACGGCGGCAGCCACTCGTGACGAGCCTGGCCGCCGACGACCTCGGCACCCGCCTCGAGTCGACAATCCTCGACCTCCTCGCCCGGCGCGCCCCCTCGACCATCTGCCCCTCCGACGCGGCCCGCGCCGCGGTCGAAGGAACCGACGAGCCCTGGCGCCCCCTCATGGAACCCGTCCGCGACGCCGCCCGTCGCCTCGTCGCCCGCGGTGAGGTCGAGGTCACCCAGCACGGCGAGGTCATCGACCCCACGTCCCCGAAGGGCCCCATTCGCATCCGCCTCACGGAGCGCTGAGGGCCTCACGCACCAGGCGACTGAGGAGGGGGACGGTGTCGGTCTCGAACCAGGGATTGCGCAGGCGCCAGCCCTGAGTGAGGGGGGACGGGTGCACGATCGGGAAGTACGGCAGCCGGGTGCCGGCGGCGCGCACGGTCTCGGTGAGCGAGAGCGCGGGCCGTGAGGGGAGATAGCGGCGCTGGGCGTAGGCGCCCACCAGCACCGTGAGCCGCACCGAGGGCAGCAGCTCGAACGCCCGCGGGTGCCACTGGGCGGCGAAGCCGGCGCGCGGGGGCGCGTCGCCGCTGGCCGCCTTGCCCGGGTAGTAGAAGTCCATCGGAACGATGGCGAGCCGGTCGGGGTCGTAGAACTCCTCGTCGCTCACTCCGAGCCAGGAGCGCAGGCGCACACCGCTCGGGTCGTCGAAGGGGATGCCGCTGGCCTGGGCCCGCCGTCCGGGCGCCTGGCTCACGATGAGCACCCGTGAGCGCTCAGAACCCACCACGAGCGGCGCGTACCCCCGCTCGCGCGCCCAGTCGTTCGAGGGGTGGGCCGCCACCTCGTCGCGGAACCGATCGAACTCCATCACCCCACCATCCTGCCCCGACCCGCTACCCTGGTGCCGCGGCGCGGCCACGGTGGGCGCGGGCAGCGACGGGGGTGGGGATGCCTGAGCAGACTTCGACGGCACGGGTGACGGCGGCGCGCCTCTGGTTCGGCGCCATCGCGGTGATCGTGTTCGCCGCCCTCGTGGTGCAGATCGTGCTCGTGTTCACCGGCGGGCAGGACGTCAACTCCACCCAGCCACAGGGCAACCAGAGCCTCGGCGAGAAGTTCGTGAACCTGTTCAGCTACTTCACCATCCAGAGCAACCTGTTCGTGCTCGGCACCTCGACGGCGCTGGCGCTGAACATCCACCGCGACGGGCGGCTCTGGCGCATCCTCCGTATGGACGCGATGCTCGGCATCATCATCACGGGCATCGTCTACGACTTCGTGCTGGCACAGCTGGTGCACCCCACCGGCTGGGCGCTGGCCGCCACCATCGGGTTCCACTACATCTCCCCGTGGGCCACGGTGCTCGGCTGGCTGATCTTCGGGCCGCGCCCTCGCATGGGCTGGAAGACGATGGCACTCGCCTTCGTCTGGCCGATCGCCTGGCTGCTCTACACCTTCATCCGCGGCGCGATCACCGGCTGGTACCCGTACCCGTTCCTCGACGTCGACCTCATCGGCTTCGCCGACTCGGTGCGGAACTCCGCGGTCATCCTGCTCGTGGCCATCGGCATCGCCGCCGTGCTCGTCGTTCTCGACAAGCGGATGCCCGCCCTCGTGCGCGAACCCGTCACGCGCGACTGAGCCCGGGTTCCGCAGCCGCGCCGTCGACCCGTTCGAGCAGGTCGTCGATGGCGGCGGTGGCGAGGATGCGGTCGACGGTGATGAGCGCGAGCCCCGTCACCCCCGCCACCTCGCCGAGGTCGGAGACGCCGATGACGAGGTTGCGGGTGGCCAGCGGCTGCGAGCGCTGGTAGACCCGCTCGCGCACCCCACTCAGCAGCACCTCGCCGCACTCGGCGAGCTGACCCGAGATGACGATGGTCTCGGGGTTGAGGATGCTCACCAGGTCGGCGACGGCGTCGCCCAGGATGCGGCCCGCCTGCCGCACCAGCCGCACGGCGCCGAGATCGGCCTGGCGCACGAGCGCGACCACCCCGGCCACGTCGACCACCTCGCGCCCGTCGAGCTCGAGGTCGCGGATGAGCGCCCAGCCGCTGGCGTAGGCCTCCACGCATCCGGTGTTCCCGCAGCGGCAGGGCAGCCCGTCGGCGGAATCGGCGATCGCCGCCCTGGTGTGGCCGATGTCGCCCGCCGCCCCCTCTCCCCCGCGGATGATGGAGTTGTTGAACACCAGCCCCGACCCGATTCCGGTGCCCACCTTGAGGCTGATGAGGTTGTCGTGGCGGCGCACCCGTGCCTCGGCCACGGCGCGCGAATTCGCGTCGTTCTCGACGACGACAGGGGCCCCGCGGGGGGCGAACCAGCCGGCGATGTCGAAACGGTCCCACCCGGTCATGATGGGCGGGTTCACCACGCGCCCCGCGGCGAACTCGACCGGCCCGGGCACACCCACGCCGATGCCCCACACCTCTTCGCCGTCGAGCAGCTCGTCGAACGCCTCGTCGACGAGCGAGAGCACCGGATGCGGGCCCTCCCACACGTTCACCGCTCGCGAGGTGTGCCGGAGGGGCTCGCCCGCGAGATCGCAGACGGCAGCGACGAAGCCGGTGGCCCCGATGTCGGCGGTGAGGATGACGGCGCGCGATCGATTGAGGGCGAAGCGGCTCGAGGGGCGACCCCCGGTCGACTCGCCTCCGCCGATCTCGGTGATGAGCCCTGCGTCGTGGAGGGCGCCGAGGCGCTGGTTCACCGTCGAGCGGGAGAGACCCGAGAGGTCGATGACCTCGGTGCGCGACAGCTCGCCGTGCTCGCGGAACAGCGCGAGGACTTCACCGACGTGGGTTCGCACATCCTTCACTTTACGCAGAGCTCCATCGCTGTTGTGACCGTCATGGTCGGGTTCCTGGCTCAATTCAAACACATGTTGGAGAGAAGTTGGGTCACTTTTGGTTTGCAATAAATCAAAAGTGGGCGTAGTTTCAGATCGACGGCACGTAGTGGTGCCCCAACCCGCCAAGGATCACAATGTTCAGCAAAGACGCAACGTGGATGCGCTCAGCGCGCATCGCCCTCCCTCTCGGAATCGCCGCCCTCGCCCTCGCCGGTTGCGCGGGCAGCGGCTCGGGCGACGGCGGTGACGGCTCCTCGTCGAGCAAGGTCGCCGCGGTCATCAAGGGTCTCGACAACCCGTTCTTCCAGGCCATGGAGTCGGGAATCCAGGAGACCGCCGACACCGACGGCGTCGACGTCACCATCCAGGCCGCCGCCGACATCGGCGACACCACCGGCCAGGCCGACAAGCTCACCACGCTCGCCGGGCAGGACTTCGGCTGCTTCATCGTCAACCCGATCTCGGGCACCAACCTGGTGCAGGCGCTCGCCACCATCGGCACCTCGGGCAAGCCGATCGTCAACATCGACAACCCGATCGACTCGGATGCCGCGAAGTCGGCGAACCTCGACATCGCCACCTACATCGGCACCGACAACGAGGCGGCCGGCGGCAAGGCGGGCGACTTCGTGAAGGAGAAGGTGGCAGCGGGCTCCGAGGTCGCCATCATCGGCGGCGTCGCCGGCGACGTCACGAGCGCAGCCCGCGTCGACGGCTTCAAGGCCGCCATCGGCAGCGACCTCGACGTCATCCAGGAGTCGGCGGCCGACTGGAAGCGCGAGGTGGCGCTGACCACCGCGACCGACATCATCGCGGCCAACCCGAACGTGAAGGCCTTCTTCGCCGCCAACGACGACATGGGCCTCGGCATCGTCAAGGCCGTCGAGAACGCGGGTCTCACCGGCCAGATCGTCGTCGTGAGCGTCGACGGCAACAAGGATGCGCTCCAGTCGGTGAAGGACGGCGGGCTCTCCGCCACCGTGGCGCAGTACCCCTACGCGATCGGCACCCTGGGCCTGCAGGCCTGCGAGGTGGCGACCTCGGGCGGCGAGCTGCCCAAGGAGATCGAGTCGCCGACCGCCCTCGTCACGCCCACCGAGGCCGACGACGCCATCTCCGCCTTCCCCCAGCCCTTCGCCCCCTTCGAGAACCCCCTCGAGCCCCTCCTCCCCACCAACTAACCCCCCTCCCTCTCTACCGGCGGTGCACCTGCCCTGGTGGGTGTCGATTCCGGTCTGAGGCGCCTTTGAGCTCCGCTCAACCCCTAGCCTCAGACCGGAATCGACACCCGCCGGGGCCCCGCCTCCACCACAGAAACGTGACCTCATGACCAGTACCGCCACCCCCAGCCCCACCAGGCTGCAGGCGATCGGCCAGAACGTGCGCCAGATCTCGTTCTGGGCCGAGAACGCCGCCCCCATCGGCCTCGTCGCCCTGGTGATCGTCTTCGCCAGCCTCAGCCCGACCTTCCTCACCCTCGGCAACATCAAGGCGATGCTGGTCGCCGCCGCCATCCTCGTCATCCTGGCGATCGGCCAGTCGTTCGTCATCACGACCGGCGGCATCGACCTGTCGATCTCGGCGACGATGACGTTCGGCGCCATCGGCTTCGGTCTCGCCTTCCAGGCGGGCGCCGGCTTCTGGCTCTCCGCCCTCGTGGCCATCGTCGCGGGTCTCGCGATCGGCCTCATCAACGGGCTGCTGATCGCGAAGGGCAAGGTCACCGACTTCATCGCGACCCTCGGTACGCTCTCGGTGGCCACGGGCCTCGCGCTCATCGTCTCGAACGGCAAGCCCATCACGGTCACCAGCCCCGAGCTGCTCACCCTCACCTCGGGCTCGCTCGGCATCTTCGGCTACCCGATCATCCTGGCGGCGATCGTCGCCGTGCTGGCCTGGTTCTTCATGTTCCGCACCCGCTTCGGTCTGCACGTGCAGGCGGTGGGCGGCAACGAGGAGAGCGCCGTGGCCAACGGCATCAGCGCCACGCGCATCCGGATGGCCGTCTACCTCATCTCGGGTGGCCTGGCCGGGCTCGCCGCCCTCCTCCTGGTGGCCCGAGTCGGAGCCGCGGAGCCCGCCATCAACACGCAGTTCCTGCTCAACTCGATAGCCGCCGTCGTGCTGGGCGGCGTGAGCCTCACGGGCGGCAAGGCCAAGATCGTCGGCCCCGTCATCGGCGCCCTCCTGCTCACCGCCCTCACGAACGGTCTCACCCTGCTCGGTGTCTCGCAGTTCTACCAGCCGCTCGCCGTCGGACTCGTCGTGGTCCTGGCCGCCCTACTCACGAGGTTCCAGAAGAAATGACCGATCAGTACAACAGCCGCCCCGAGGGCTCGCCCCATACCGGCACCACGCAGACGCGCGACTTCATCCTCAAGGCCACCGACATCAAGAAGTCGTTCGGCGGCGTGCACGCTCTCAAGGGCGCGTCGATGACCATGCGCCGCGGCGAGATCACCGCGCTCATCGGCGACAACGGCGCCGGCAAGTCGACGATGGTGCGCTGCCTCTCCGGCATCCACCGCCCCGACTCCGGCAGCATCGTGCTCGACGGCGAAGACGTCACCTTCGAGACGCCGAACGCCGCTCGCGAGCGGGGCATCGAGACGGTGCACCAGACCCTGGCGCTCGTCGAAGACCTCACCGTGTGGCAGAACTTCTTCCTCGGCCGCGAGAAGACCCACGGCGTGGGCCCGTTCCGCACCCTCGACCGCAAGCTGATGAAGGCGACGGCGGGCGACCTGCTGAAGAACCTCGCCGTGAACGTGCCGCCGGTGACGAGCAAGGTGCGCCGCCTCTCCGGCGGTCAGCGCCAGGCCGTGGCCATCGCCCGTGCGGCGGGTTGGGGCTCGAAGATCGTCATCATGGACGAGCCGACGGCCGCGCTCGGTGTGCAGGAGACCGCGCGTGTTGAGGGCGTCATCAACACCCTCCGCGACTCGGGGGTCGCGGTGCTGCTCATCAGCCACAACTTCGACCAAGTGATGCGCCTCTCCGACCACGTCTGGGTGATGCGCGCCGGCATGGCCGTGGCGGAGCGCCGCACCGAGGAGACCGACGGCGACGAGCTGGTCGCCCTCATCACCGGCGCGAAGGCCTCCTGACATGGTGGTCGACAGCCGCATCCCGTTCCGGAGGGCCGCGGCGCTCCCCGCCGTGCCGCTCGGCGTGCACGCCGGGGTGTGGGTGAAGGACTGGTCGCCCGCCTCGGCGCGGTTCGCGTTGGAGGGCAGCGCGGCTGCGGGATTCGATCTGGTCGAGATCCCGGCTCCGGCCCCGGTCTCCGAGGGTTCGCTCTCGGCGGCGGGCACCGTGGCCCTGCTCGACGACACCGGCCTCGACGCCGTGGTGTCGCTCGCGCTCGACCCCGCCTCCGACATCAACACCACGGATGCTGCGGCCTCGGCCCGCGGCGAGCGCCGCCTGCTCGACGCCGTCGAGTTCGCGCACGCCATCGGGGCGGGCTACGTGGGCGGGGTGACCTACTCGGCGATGACCAAGTACGACCGGCCCGCCACCGCCGCCACCCGGGCGAACGCCCTGGCCGTGCTGGAGCGGGTGGCCGCGGCGGCCCGTCAGGCCGACGTGCGCATCGGCCTCGAGTACGTCAACCGCTACGAGAGCAACCTGCTGAACACCGCCGCGCAGACGGCCGAGTTCATCGGCGAGCTGCAGGCTCGCGGCGTCGACAACGCGCTGCTGCACCTCGACACCTACCACGCCAACACGGAGGAGCTCTCGCTCACCGACGCCGTGCACGACGCGGGCGAACTGCTGGCGTACCTGCACCTCTCCGAGAGCCACCGCGGGCGGCTCGGCACCGGGTCGCTCGACTGGGCCGGGCTGTTCCGGGCCCTCGCCGACACCGGCTTCCGCGGCCCCCTCACGGTCGAGTCGTTCTCCCCCGCCGTCATCTCGGCGGCGACCCGCGACGAGATCGGCGCCTGGCGCACGCTCTGGAGCGACCCCGTCGACCTCTCCCGCTCCGCCGCCGCGTTCGTGCGCGAGCAGCTCACCGCATCCGCTCTACTCACCCCCATCGACTGAAGGACCACCGCATCATGACCACGAACAAGCTCGGCGTGCACGCCCTCGTCTTCTCCGGCGGCACCACGCCCGCCGAGGTCGAGTACATCATCGCCCAGACCAAGGCCGCCGGGTTCGACCTGCTCGAGCTCTCGCTGCACGACGCCGCGAACCTCGACGTTCCCGCCGCCCGCGCCGCCCTCGACGCGGCGGGCCTCGGCATCGTCACCTCGCGCGGGCTCGCCTTCGAGGCCGACGTGTCGAGCGACGACCCCGAGGTGGTGGCGCGCGGCGCCAAGCTGCTGCACGACTCGCTGCAGATCACCCACGGTCTCGGCGGCACCCACTTCACCGGGGCGCTCTACAGCGCGCTCGGCAAGTACGGTCACGCGCTCTCGGCCGCGGGCCGGGCGAACGTCGTGGCGACGCTGAAAGACCTCGCCGTCGAGGCGCAGGGACTCGGCATGACCCTCGGGCTCGAGATCTGCAACCGGTACGAGACCAACGTCATCAACACGGCGGCGGATGCGCTGCGACTGGCCGACGACATCGGTCACGACAACGTGCTCATCCACCTCGACACGTACCACATGAACATCGAGGAGGACGACCTGGTGCGCCCGGTGCACCTCGTGGGCGACCGCCTCGGCTATGTGCACATCGGCGAGAACCACCGCGGCTACCTCGGCTCGGGGCACCTCGACTTCGGCGCCTTCTTCCACGCCCTCGCCGACATCTCCTACGACGGGCCGATCACCTTTGAGTCGTTCTCGTCGGCCGTCGTGTCGCCCACGCTCTCGAACGACCTCGCGATCTGGCGCAACCTGTGGAACGATGGTCCGGCTCTGGCGGCGCACTCGCACCGCTACCTGACGAACATCATCGAGGGAACCCGTGTCGCACTCTGACCCCACGCTGCCCGCTGCATCCGTCGCGCCTGCCGAGATCGCGGGGCTCGACGAGCTGGCGCGTCGCGCGCTCGCCCTGGTCACCCCGGGTTCGCGCGCCATCCTGGGCATCGCGGGCAGCCCCGGCGCGGGCAAGACGACGCTGGCGAGCCGGCTCGCGGCGCGCGTGAACGAGCTGAACGAGGCGGCGGGCGGTGCCGGAGCACCGTTCGCGGCCCACGTTCCTATGGACGGCTACCACCTCGCCGAGTCGACCCTGAAGCGCCTCGGCCGCATCGACCGCAAGGGCGCCATCGACACCTTCGACGGCTGGGGGTTCCTGGCCCTGCTCGGCCGGCTGAAGGCCGAGACCGATCACACGGTGTACGCGCCGAGCTTCGACCGCGCCATCGAGGAGCCCATCGCCGGCGAGATGGCCGTCGAGCCCGAGACGCAGCTCGTGATCGTCGAGGGCAACTACCTGCTCGTCGACGACGGCCCGTGGTCGGGTGTGAAGGCGCTGCTGTCGGAGTCGTGGTTCTGCGAGACCCCCGACGAGGTGCGCGTGTCGCGCCTCGTGGTGCGGCACGAGATCGGCGGCCGCTCGCACGAGGCCGCGCTGGCCTGGGCCGAGACCGTCGACGGCAAGAACGCCATCCTCATCGAGTCGACAGCGCCGCGCGCCGATCTCGTGGTGTCGGGCGTGACGGGAGCCGTCGTCTCGGGCGCGTGACGCCGGGTACGCGCTGGCGGGAGCACTCCGCCGGGGACGCTCCGTCGAGGGCGCTCCATCGGGGCAGAATGGCCCCATGGATCACGCTGACGCCCGACAGACCGTCTTCGCCGGAGGCTCGTACTTCACCGCGGGGATGACCCGGAGCGTCGACGGCGCTGTGCTGGTGCGCGAGGGCCGCATCCTCGCCGTGGGCTCGTCGGCCGAGGTGGAGGCGGCAGCACTCGCCGCCACCGCCGACGGGCCCGCGCCCTCCCGCGGCGAGACCCGGCGCGTCGACCTCGCCGGCGGTCTCGTCGTTCCGGGCTTCCAGGACTCGCACGTGCATCCGGCACCCGCGGGGCTCGAGATGCTGCAGTGCGACCTCAGCGCGGCCGAGTCGGCCGACGAGGCACTGGCCATCGTGCGGCGCTACGCCGCCGAGACCCCGGGCGAGTGGCTGTTCGGGGGCGGGTGGAGCATGGACCACTTCGCCGGCGGCACCCCCGACCGCCGTCTGCTCGACGAGGTGACGGCGGGCCGGCCGGCGTACTTCATGAGCCGCGACCACCACAGCGCCTGGGTGAACACGGCGGCGCTCGAACGGGCGGGAATCACCGCAGCGACCCCCGACCCCGCCGACGGGAAATTCGAGCGCGACCCCGACGGCACCCCGAGCGGCACCGTGCACGAGGGCGCCCTCACCCTGTTCGAGACGGTCAAGCCGCTGCCCGACGCCGACCTCGCCTACCGGGGCCTGCTGGCCGCGCAAGACCACCTGCTCTCCCTCGGCATCACCGGCTGGCAGGACGCCCTGGTCGGAGAGGGGCTCGGCTTCGGCGATGCCCTCCCTCTCTACCTCAGGGGCGTCGACGAGGGTCGGCTGCGCGCCCGGGTGACCGGAGCGCTGTGGTGGAACCGCGACGCCGGCCTCGAGCAGCTCGACTCCCTCATGGAGCGACGGCGGCGCGCCGCGGCGCTCGGCCGGCCCGAGCTGTTCGCGGCCGACACGGTGAAGATGATGCTCGACGGCATCGTCGAGAACCACACGGCGTCGATCCACGGACGGTATGCGGTGCCCGGGCTCGCGCCCGAGGTGGCGTCGGGGCTCGACTTCGTATCGCCCCCGCACCTCGCGGAGTACGTCGCGGCGCTCGATGCTGAGGCCTTCTCGGTGCACTTCCACGCCCTGGGCGACCGGGCCGTCAGTCAGGCCCTGGATGCGCTGGCGGGGCTGGCGAGGTCGGCCCGGGCCGCGGGGGCCGACGCCCCGTCGCTCCGGCCGCCGCGCCGGCACCAGCTGGCCCACCTGCAGATGGTGGCCGACGCCGACATCGCACGGTTCGCATCCGTCGGCGCCATCGCGAACCTGCAGGCGTTCTGGGCGCGCACCGACGACCAGCTGCGCGACCTCTGCCTGCCCATCCTCCCTGCGGGGGCGCGGGAGCGGTCGTACCCGTTCGGCAGAATCGCGCGGGCCGGTGCCGCCCTGGCGTTCGGCAGCGACTGGCCCGTGTCGAGCGCGTATCCGCTCGACGCCGTTCAGGTCGCCGTGACACGCACGGGTTTCGGAGCCGAGCCCGAACCGCTCGGCGGCGACCGCGACAAGCTCGATCTGGCCACGGCTCTCGCCGGGTACACCGCGGGCAGCGCGCACGCCAACGGGCGGGGCGACACCACCGGCCGTCTGGCACCCGGCCACCTCGCCGACCTCGCGGTGCTCGACCGCGACCCGTTCGACTCAGGGCCCGAGCGCATCGCGGAGGCCCGAGTGGTGTCGACGTGGATCGGCGGGGTGCGCGTGCACTGAGCTCGCGCGGCCGGGTCACACCGGCTGGTGCCGGGCGGCGAGGCGCTGGGCGCCGAGCACGGTGAGCAGGGCGAGCTTGTCGGCGCTCGGAGTGCCCGGGGTGGCGGTGAACACGAGCAGCGATTGCCACTGGTCGGGGTCGAGCACCACCTGGCAGTGCAGCGACAGCTCGCCCACCTCGGGATGCACGAAGCGCTTCTCATCGGTGTACCGCAGGCCCACACCGCCGAGCTCCCACATCGCCCTGAACTCCGCGCTCTCGTCGAGCAGCCGGTCGACGAGAGCGGCGACCTCCGATCCCGGGCCGGCCTGGGCTGCCGCGGCGCGCAACTGCGCGGCACGCACCCTGCTGTGGTGCTCGTGGTCGTCAGCGGGGTAGATGGAGCGTGAGGAGGGGTCGGTGAACCACCGGTAGTAGCCGCTCCTGGCGGCGCCCGTGTGCTTGGTCTGCTCGCCGAGCAACGCGACGGCGGAGTCGGTCTGCACGAGCGTGTCGCCGAGCGCTCCGAGAATCTCGGCCGGCGTGTCGGCGAGGCGGTCGAGAATGCGCATGAGCCCCGGGCTCACATGGTCGCTCGAGAGCGCGCGCCCGGGCGGCCGGTGGCCGGCGAGGAGGAAGAGATGGTCTCGTTCGGCGAGCGTGAGCCGCAGCCCGCGCGCGAGCGCCGCCACCATCTGCTCGCTGGGCTGCAGTCCCGAACCGCGTTCGAGGCGCGCCAGGTAGTCGGCCGACATGCCCGAGAGCTCGGCGACCTCTTCGCGCCGAAGCCCGCTGGTGCGGCGTCGCGGGCCGCGGCGAAGGCCCACGTCTTCGGGCTGGAGGGCTGCCCGGCGAGTGCGTACGAAGTCTCCGAATGCGGCGGTGTCCACTCCTCCACCTTGACCCCTCGAGCGCGACTTATCCACTGATCGTCGATCAGCGGATGCCCCTGTCCTGGTTCGGCTGGAAGATCGGAGGTGTACTCGAATCACGGATGCTCCACCGCGTCCGTGAGAGATCAGAAAGCGAGAGCCGTGAACATCCAAGGACACACGATCTTCATCCCCGGTGCGACCTCGGGCATCGGCCTGGGGCTCGCCCAGCGGCTGCAGGCAGCGGGCAACACCGTCATCGTGGGCGGGCGCCGCACCGAGCTGCTCGCCGAGATCGTCGAGCAGAACCCGGGGCTCGAGGCGCAGCTCATCGACACCACCGACCCCGACTCCATCGACCAGGCCTTCCGCGCGGTCACGTCGGCACATCCCGAGCTCGACGTGCTCGTGGCGATGGCGGGAATCATGCAGCCCGAGAACCTGCGCGACCCCGGCTTCCTCGAGGTCGCCGAGCGTACGGTCGCGACGAACCTGCTCGGCCCGATCAGGCTCGTCGCTGCCTTCCTCCCGCACCTGCTCGAGCAGCCCTCGGCGGCGGTGCTCACGGTGTCGTCTGGCCTCGCATTCGTGCCGCTGCCCGCCACACCCACCTACAGCGCCACGAAGGCGGCGATCCATTCCTTCACCGACTCGATGCGGGTGCAGCTCGCCGGCACGTCGGTGCAGGTGATCGAGCTCGCTCCCCCGGCCACCCAGACCACCCTCATGAACCTCAAAGACAACCCGCATGCCATGCCGCTCGACGACTACCTCGACGAGACGATGCACCTGCTCGAGACGCAGCCCGAGGCGCAGCAGATCCTCGTCGAACGCGTGAAGCGCCAACGCTTCGCCGAGGCGGAGGGCCGCTACGCCGAGGTGCTCGAGGCGCAGAGCGGCCGCGCCAACTGACCTCCGCTCCGGCGGAGCTCCCGCGTGGTCGTCAGGGTGCAGCTGAGCGGTGTCGGGCCGGGCGAGGGCGGGCCGCAGGCCGGCGTCGTAGAGTCGAGGCATGTCGCAGCGAGGGTTCGAGGTGAGGCGCACCACCGAGGACGACTGGGCCGAGGTGCGGGCGTTGCGGCTCGAGATGCTCACCGACACCCCGCTCGCCTACCTCGAGACCCTCGAGCACGCGCACCGCCGTTCGGAGGCCGAGTGGCGGGCGTGGGCGCGCGAGGGCTCGTCGGCATCGTCGATCACGGTTGCCGCCATCGCCGACGACGGCCGCTGGGTCGGCACGATGCTGTCGAAGGTTCCCGTCGGCTCGCCGGGCGCGTTCCTCTACGGCGTCTACGTGGCGCCGAGCCACCGCGGGCGTGCGGCCGGGGTCACCGATGCCCTGCTCGACGAGATCGAGGCCTGGGCAGCCGGGCGCGGCGACACCCTCAGCCTCGAGGTGCACGAGCACAACGCCCGCGCCATCGCCGCCTACCGCGCCCGCGGCTTCACCGAGACCGGCACCACCCGCCCCTACCCCCTCGACCGCACCACCCGTGAACTCGAGATGCGCAAGCACCTCACCTCACCAGCCCGCTGACAGCCCCGAGTTCTCCACCCCTCCCGCCGACCGACACGCTGACGCCACGCTCCGGCGCGAAGGTCGGAGAGTCCGCCCGGCCGGACAATGACCACCGTGACCCCCAGCCGCGACCTCAGGGCGGCAGTCAAGCCGTGGTCGAGCAAGCCGTGGTCGAGCGATCGCGCACGACCCGCTCAGTAGCGGATGGCGTCGATCACCTTGACCCGCACGGCGACGAGCGCAGGCAGCAGCCCCGCCAATGCGCCGACGGCGGTGGCGGCGATGAGTCCGAGCACGGCGGCGTCGACCGGGAACGGCGGGAAGTCGGTCACCATCCCCTGCCCGACGAAGTCGTGCATCATGGGCGACTGCACGATGAGCACGGCGGCGACCACCCCGGCGGCTCCCGCCGCGACGGTGGCGACGACGCTCTCCATCATCACGGCGAAGAACACGCGCCCCGCGGTGGCGCCGAAGCTGCGCCTGATGCCGATCTCCCGCACCCGCTGCTTCACGGTCACGAGCGCGATGTTCACGAGCCCGAGCGCGCCGAGCAGCAGCACCAGCACTGCGATCCCCCCGACGATGAGCTTCGTCACGAGGAACGGGTCGTCGCCGTACTGCGCGTAGTCCTGCCGGTTCACGTCGACCTGCACCCCCTCCCCCAGCGCCGCGCTGAAGTCGCGCTTCACGAGCGAGGTGAGCTGATCGGAGATCTCGGGCGGCACCCACATCTCGTACTGCGTCTGACCACCACCGCCGAACGGGTCGGACGACGCGCCTCCTCCGGACGGGTCGGCCGCCTGGATCGCCTGCAGCTGATCGGCGAGCATGTACATCGACGGCTCGGTCTCCCACGTGGCCACCGGGTACACGCCGACGACGACGGCCTTGGTGCCTTTGTCACCGCCGAGCATGACGGTCGGATGCGTGCTGAGGTCGGGCCGGCCCAGCCTGTCCCAGAAGATCTCGTTCACCACCAGCGCGGGGGCGAGCCGTTCGGTGTCGGCAGCGGTGAACCACGACCCCTCCGTGATGCGCACCCGGTGCATCTCGCCGTAGGGCTGGTCGACCGCCTGGGCGCCCACCTGCACGCCTCCCGTCACGAACGGCACCAGCTGGCTCGTCTGCATCACCCGGCTGGCGTAGTCGACCTTGTAGCGCGAGATCGTCTCCGCCCAGGTCGCGTCCATCGTCTCGGCGTCGATCTGGCTGCCGTCGTCGGTGTACGCGTACACGTAGAGGGTCGCGGGTCGCCCGCTCGACCGCTCGCTCAGCTCCTCGTTGGCCTGCTGCACGATGGCGCCGAGCGCCACGACCGTGGTGAGCGAGCAGACCGCGACAGCGACCCCGATGAGCGAGAGCAGCACCCGGGTGCGGTGCACCCTGAGCTCCTGCCACGCCTCGAGCACCGCGCCCACGAGGCTCGTCAGCGCGCGCTTCATGCAGCGCCCCCTGCGACAGCCGACGGATGCGCTTCAAGGGCCCCGGCATCCGTCACCCCCGCCCGGGTGAGCACCCCGCGGTCGAGCAGGTAGTGGTCGCGCGAGCGCTCGGCGATCGCGGGGTCGTGGGTGATGACCACGAGTGCCGCACCGGTGCTGGTGGCCACCTCGTCGATGAGCTCCATGACGCTCTGCCCGGTGTCGAGGTCGAGCGCGCCGGTCGGTTCGTCGGCGAGGATGAGGCTCGGCCCGCGCACGAGCGACCTGGCGATCGCAACGCGCTGCTGCTCACCTCCTGACAGCCGGTCGGGCATGCTGTCGAGCCGGTGCCCGAGACCGACCTGCTCGAGCATCTCGGCGGCGAGCGCCTTGCGGCGCCAGAACTGTCGTCCTTCGGCATAGTGCAGGGGCATCGCCACGTTCTCGAGCGCGGTGCGCCCTGCAAGCAGGTTGAACTGCTGGAAGACGAAGCCGATGCGGGCTCCGCGCACGCGGTCGCGCGCGGCGCCCGAGTACGACTTCACGGGCTTGCCGTCGAACTCGAGGGTGCCGCTCGTGGGGATGTCGAGCAGGCCCATCAGGTTGAGCAACGTCGACTTGCCCGAACCCGATCGGCCGACGATCGAGATGCGGTCGCCGGGTTCGACGGTGAGGGTCACCCCGTTGAGGATGGTGAGTGCCGGCTGATCGGGCGGCAGCACCGTTCTGGTCACCTCGTCGAGTCGCAGCAGGCTCACGAGATCGAGCCGCACATCATGCTGCCGTCGGGCATCGCGGTGCAGTCGCCCATGTCGCCGCCGCCCGGTACGGCCATGGCACCCGGGGCGAACTCGAGGATCTCCTCACCCTCGCTCAGCCCGCCGGTGACCTCGACCTGGGTGCCGTCGCTCAGCCCCAGTCCGATTGAGCGTTCTTCCGTCGCGCCGTCGGCGGTCGTCACCCACACCGTTCCCGTCTGGGCGGCGCCGCGCACGGCGGTGGTGGGCACGACGAGCACGTTCTCGGCTTTGCCGCCCGCGATGGTCATCTCGGCGGCAAGGCCGGGGAAGACGGTGACGTCACCGGGAATGGCGCAGCTCACGGTGGTTCCGCCGCTGCCGCCGCCCGTGCCCCCTCCGCCCGCGCCGCCTCCGGTGCCGCCCGTCCCACCGCCGGTGCCGCCGTCGCCGCCCTCGCCCGCCCCGGCCAGCGGGGTGGTGATGCGCAGGTCGCCGCAGGTGAACGGTGCGGGCCCACCCGTGATGGCGATGCTCGCCTCGGTGGGCCGGTCGAGCAGGCGGTACTGCTGAGCGGGCTGGAGGCTTCCCGACACCGAGAAGCTGGGCGGCGCGATCTGACCCGCCACCATGCCGATCGTCACGTCCTGCCCTTCGATGACGCCGAGGGAGCTCAGGGTTCCGGATGCTGCTGCCGTCACCTCCACGTAGGTGAAGATCGCGGGCAGCGGCTTGCCCTCGGCGTCGACGCTCTCGGAGGGGTCGCGCACGATCGGCACCTTCACGTCGAACACCGTGTCGCCGGCGGCGACCTGGGCGCCCTGGGCCACGAAGATCTCGTCGACCGTGCCGGCCGCCGTCGACTTGAGCGGCACGGCGGGGTCGGCCGAGACGGTCGCCTGCACGACGACGTCGTTCGTGATCGACCCGAGGGCGACGACGGTGTGGGGCTCGACGATCTCGCCGGTGGGGACGGCGGGGTTCGCCTCGGTCGCCTGGTCGGGGAAGAAGGCCAGCTTGCCGAGCGCGACGGCGATGGCGGCGATCAAGACGATCCTGAGGATCGGGAAGACCCAGCGACGCGCGATACCCACAGACACTCTCCAGACTGCTCGACGACAGTCGTCGAGCGCACGCAGCCACCCTAGGGGATGGGTGTGACGGCCGGATGTCCGGCACGTCAAAGCTGTCCTTCGGTACGAGAGGAACGGCACCCAGGTACCAGGCTCCCGCCGCGCTCTGCTGTTGCCGGCTCTCCCGTAGGCTGGGCCGAATGGGCGCAAGGAGCAGGCGCACCCCCGTGGTGGCCATCGGTTCGCTCGTCGCGGCGACCCTGTTCTGGGCCGGCAACTACGTGGTGGGGGCCGCCGCGGTGGCGGAGCTCGACCCGGTGAGCCTCGTGCTGCTGCGCTGGGCGTTCGCCGCGCTGCCCCTCGTGCTGCTGGCCCAGTTCATCGAGCGGCCCCGCTGGCGCGAGGTGCTGAGGGCCTGGCCGTGGCTCGTGGCACTCGGCGCAACCGGCCTGCTCGGCTACACCCTGCTGCTCTACTCGGCGTTGCAGTTCACCGACCCGTTCAGCGCCTCGCTCATCAACGCCTTCAATCCTGCGATGATCAGCCTCGCCGCCGTGGTCGTGCTGCGACAGCGGCTCTCGGCGACTGCGATCGTCGGCATCGTCGTGGCGCTCGTCGGGGTGCTCATCGTCATCAGCCGGGGTTCTCCCGCGGCACTGTTCACGGGCGGATTCGGACTCGGCGACGTGCTGATGCTCTGCGCCATCCTCAGCTGGACCGCCTACACCGTGCTCGGCCGGAAGGCCCCCGCCCTGCCGCCGATCGCCTCCACGGCGGCGCAGGCGGTCATCGCGACGCTCGTGCTCGCCCCCGTCTCGTTCCTCACGGGTGGCCCCGCCCTGCCGCAGAGCACCACCGTGTGGGGCGCCCTCGCCTTCATCGTCGTGTTCCCCTCGGTGCTGTCCTACCTGCTCTGGAACCGGGCCCTCGACGTCATCCCGCCCGCACGAGCCGGCGTGTTCCTCAACCTCATCACCGTCTTCACAGCGGTGCTCACCCTGCTTCTCGGGCATCCCTTCAGCCTCGCGCAGATCGTCGGCGGACTGATCGTCGTGGGCGGCATCGCCCTTGCCAACGCCGCCGCGTTCCGACCCCGGCCGACCCCCAGCGCGTTCGGAGGTCAGCCGGGCACCGGTGGGTAGTAACGTCGAAGGATGGCACGGTTCAGCAGGAAGCCCACACCCGCGGCGCCCGACGCCGAAGGTGCCGTGGCCTCGCGTCGCGCCTTCCTCAAGGCGGCGGCGATGGGCGCGGCAGGCGCAGCGGCGGGAGGCGTCGCCGGTGCTGCCATCGGTGCGGGCGTCTACGCCGAGGAGTCGTCGCTCGACTTCGCCGCCGAGCAGAAGGAGACGAAACCCGGCTTCGACCATCTGGTCGTGCTGATGTACGAGAACCGCTCCTTCGACAACGTGCTCGGCTGGCTCTACAAAGACGAGGAGCTGAAGAAGGGCCAGAGCTTCGAGGGCCTCCACCAGGGCGATCATTCGAACCCGGTGCCGGGCACCGACGAGGTGATCAAGGCCCACGCCTACAGCGGGTCGACCGACGAGATCATGTCGAGCCCCGATCCCGATCCGGGCGAGGAGTACCCGCACGTCAACACCCAGCTGTTCCAGAAGGTCGACCCCGAGCAGAACCGCGACCTTCACGCGAACGGCCTGCAGTATCCGTACAACGCGCCCGGCCCGAACGCGCAGCCCACCATGAAGGGCTTCGTCGAGGACTACATCATCAACTACCGGCACATCACGAAAGACCGCAAGGAGCCGACGCGCAAGGAGTACGAGGTCGCCATGGGCGGCTTCACGCCCGAGATGCTGCCGGTGTTCAGCACCCTCGCGAAGAACTTCGCGGTGTTCGACCACTGGTTCAGCGCCGTGCCCTCGCAGACCTTCTGCAACCGGCTGTTCTTCCACGCCTCCACCTCGCACGGCTTCGTCACGAACAAAGGCGACGGCGGGTACCGCAAGTGGCTCGACGTGCCGCCCGAGGAGTCGACGACGATCTTCAACCGCCTCGAGGAGGCGGGTCTTTCGTGGCGGGTCTACTACGACGCGGCGCAGCTGGTGTCGATGACCGGCGTGCTCCACGCGCCCGCCCTGCAGCCCTACTGGAAGTCGAACTTCCGCGTCATGGAGCAGTTCTACGACGACGTCGAGAACGGCGACCTCCCCGACTACGCGTTCATCGAGCCGCGCATGATCTACAACCACAACGACATGCATCCGCCGCACGGGGTGCTGCGCGAGAGCGACGACCCGTCGGGTGCCGGCGACGTCATCGACGGGGCGGTGTCGGATGCGCGGGCGGCCGATGCGCTCTTGCACGCGGTCTACTCGGCGATCAGGCGCAGCGACAGCCCGTCGGGCTCGAACGCGATGAACACGATGCTGTTCGTCACCTTCGACGAGCACGGCGGCACCTTCGACCACGTGCCGCCGCCGGCCGCGATTCCGCCGCGCACCGGCGACGCGGGCGAGATGGGCTTCACCTTCGACCGGTTCGGCTGCCGGGTGCCCGCTATCGCCATCTCGGCGTACACCGCGGAGAACACGATCGTGAACGAGCAGATGGACCACGGCTCGGTCATCGCCACGCTGAGCAAGCGGCACGGCCTCAAGCCCCTCACCCGGCGCGACAAGGAGTCGCGTGACATGTTCGGTGCGATCACGCTCGACAAGCCCCGGCCGGTGAGCGACTGGCCGCAGACGCTGCCGCAGTACACGCCGCCGAATCCCGAGGTGAGCTTCGACGACACCTCCGACGCCGAGCGGGTGAAGCCCATCAGCAATCCGGCCAAGGGCCTGCTCGGTCTCCTCATCGCGAAATACGGCGTGCCGGGCGAGACCGAGCCCTCCACCTACGCCGAGGCGTACGCCGCACTCATGCAGACGCAGGACGAGAACGGTCAGTTGTTCGGAACCCTCGACTCGGTCGACGGCACACCGACCCCACCACCCACGCCCGCACCGTCACGATAAGGTCGATCGTCGCTATAAGATGGCGCAATGAACGACGTAAGTGGGGCCCGTGACGCAGGAAACCCGGCCAACACCAGCGATCTGTTCCAGATCATGCGTGACGGGCAGGCGCGCACGCGCTCCGAGCTGTCGGCCCTCACCGGCCTCGCCCGTTCCACCGTCGCCCTGCGGGTCGACGCACTGATGAAGCTCGGCCTCCTCCGCCCCGTGAACGACGCCATCTCCACCGGTGGACGGCCGTCGACCCAGTTCGCACTCAACTCGACCGGCCACAGCGTGCTCGCCGTCGACGTGGGAGCCTCGCACGTGCGGGTGGCGACCACCGACCTCGGCGGAGCGGTTATCGCCGAGGAGCTCGAAGAGCTCGACATCGCCAGCGGCCCGACGGTGGTGCTCGACCGCGTCAGGGCGATCGGCTCCGCCCTCGTCGAGTCGACCTCCGCCTCGGCGGGTCACCTGCTCGCGGTCGGGGTCGGCCTCCCGGGCCCGGTCGAGCACGCGACGGGGCGCCCCATCAACCCGCCGATCATGCCCGGTTGGGACAGGTACGACGTCGCCGGGTCGTTGGGCGAGCACTTCGGGGTGCCGGTGCTCGTCGACAACGACGTGAACATCATGGCGCTCGGCGAGCGCGAGCTCGCCTGGCCCGAGGTCGACGACCTCATGTTCGTGAAGGTCGCGACGGGAGTCGGCGCCGGGGTCATCTCGGGCGGGAGCCTGCAGCGCGGCGCCCAGGGCACCGCGGGCGACCTCGGGCACGTCTACGTCTCGCGCGGCGCCGAGATCTTCTGCCGCTGCGGCAACCGGGGCTGCCTCGAGGCCGTCGCCTCGGGCTCCGCCGTCGCCCGTGCGCTCAGCAGTGCCGAGCGCAGCGTGCGCTCGAGCGCCGACGTGGTGGAGCTGGTGCGACGGGGCGACATCGAGGCGATCCAGGCGGTGCGCCAGGCGGGGCGCGACCTGGGCGAGGTGCTGACCACCTGCGTGAGCCTGATGAACCCGTCGACGATCGTCATCGGCGGCAGCCTCTCCGCGGCGGGCGAGTTCCTCATCGCCGGGGTACGCGAGGCCATCTACACGCGCGCGATGCCGTTCGCCACGCAGCACCTCGAGATCACCCGGTCGCGCATCGGCGCCGACGCCGCCATCGCGGGGGCCGCGGTGCTCGCCATCCAGTACGCCCTCTCGGCCGAGCGGGTCGAGGCGATGGTGGGCTCGCTCAACGATCGCTGATACGGTCGCTGCCGGGCTCAGCGGGCGCCGACCGGGAGCACGGCGCCGAGCAGCGCCGCGCCGTCAGACCTCAGCGCGTGCTGAACGCCGCGTCGAAGGCCGCCGCAGGGGCGTCGAACGCGAGCCGGCGCACGAACCCGAGCGCCTCGGGTGCACCGACCAGCCGATCCATCCCCGCATCCTCCCACTCCACCGAGATGGGTCCGTCGTAGCCGATGGCGTTGAGCGCCCGGAAGCTCTTCTCCCACGGCACGTCGCCGTGCCCGGTCGAGACGAAGTCCCACCCGCGGCGCAGGTCCGCCCACGCCAGGTGCGACCCCAGCCGCCCGTTGCGCCCGTTGCCGACGTTCAGCTTCACGTCCTTGCAGTCGACGTGGTAGATGCGGTCGCTGAACTCGAGCAGGAACGACACCGGGTCGAGCTCCTGCCAGACGAAGTGCGAGGGGTCCCAGTTGAGGCCGAACGCCTCGCGGTGGCCGATGGCCTCGAGGGTGCGCACCGTCGTCCAGTAGTCGTAGGCGATCTCGGAGGGGTGCACCTCGTGTGCGAACCGCACGCCCACCTCGTCGAAGACGTCGAGGATGGGGTTCCATCGGTCGGCGAAGTCCTGGTAGCCCGCGTCGACGAGCTCCTGCGACACCGGCGGGAACATCGCCACGTACTTCCAGATGCTCGAGCCGGTGAAGCCGACGACGGTCTTCACCCCGAGCGCCGCGGCGAGCCGCGCGGTGTGCTTCATCTCCTCGGCGGCGCGCTGCCGCACTCCCTCGGCGTCACCGTCGCCCCACACCCGGTCGGAGAGGATGCCGCGGTGGCGCTCATCGATCGGGTCGTCGCAGACGGCCTGGCCCTTCAGGTGGTTCGAGATGGCCCAGACCTTCAGCCCGTACCGGTCGAGCAGATCGAGCTTGCCCTGCGCGTAGCCCGGCTCGTCCCACCGCCAGGGGTCGAGGTGGTCTCCCCAGCAGGCGATCTCGAGGCCGTCGTAGCCCCACTCCGAGGCCAGTCGTGCGACCTCTTCGAAGGGCAGGTCGGCCCATTGCCCCGTGAACAGGGTCACCGGTCGTGTCACAGTGCCATCTCCTTCTCGTCGATCTCGGTCCAGGCGCTCCGTTCGGCGGAGCTGCGTTCCACGGCCTCGAGCACGCGCTGCACCCGCAGCCCGTCACCGAAGTCGGGGCTCGGGTTCTCGCCAGAGGCTAGCGCGATCACGAGGTCGCGCACCTGGTGCGAGAAGCCGTGCTCGTAGCCGAGGCCGTGGCCCGCCGGCCACCAGGCGTCGATGTACGGATGCTCGGGCTCGGTCACGATGATCTTCGAGAACCCCTGCACGGCCGGGTCGAGGGTCGCGTCGTAGAACCGCAGGGAATTGAGGTCTTCGAGATCGAACGAGAGGGCGCCCTCAGACCCCGAGATCTCGAAGCGGAGGGCGTTCTTGCGCCCGGTGCTCATGCGCGTGGCCTCGAAGGCGCCGAGCACACCGTCGTCGAAGCGCGCCGAGAAGACGGCCCGGTCGTCGACGGTCACCGCTGCGGTGCCCGCGTCGCCGCCGCTCCCCGACGACGACAGGCCGCGCCCGTCGCCCGAGAGCGGACGCTCGGCCACGAGGGTCTCGAGGGTGCCGCTGACCGAGGTGATCGACCGGCCGGTGACGAACTGTGCGAGGTCGATGGCGTGGGCGCCGATGTCGCCGAGCGCCCCCGACCCGGCGAGCTGCTTGTCGAGCCGCCAGGTGAAGGGCGAGAGCGGGTCGACGAGCCAGTCCTGCAGGTACGACACCGAGAGCTGACGGATGACGCCCAGCCGGCCGGCGGCCACGAGCTCGCGGGCGAGGGCGACGGCGGGAACGCGGCGGTAGGTGAAGCCGACCATGGCCCGCACCCCCGTCACCGCCGCCTCCTCGGCGGCCCGTGCCATGGCCTCGGCCTCGGCGGTCGTATTGGCGAGGGGCTTCTCGCAGAGCACGTGCTTGCCCGCCTCGAGGGCAGCGATCGCGATCTGGGCGTGCAAGTCGCCCGGAGTGACGATGTCGACGAGGTCGATGTCGTCGCGCTGCACCGCCGCCCGCCAATCGTCGCTCGACTCGCTCCATCCCCAGCGCTCCGCAGCGTCCGCCGCACGACCGGCGTCACGACCGACGAGGAGTGTCATCTCGGGTGCGAGCGGGAGATCGAAGAAGCGGGGGGCGGTGCGCCAGCCCTGGGAGTGGGCGGCGCCCATGAAGCCGTTGCCGATCATGGCGACACGGAGTGGTGCGGTGGGAGACACGGGGCTGATCTTTCTGTCGACGGGACGAGGTGGTGGGTTCCGGGCGGGCGCACCCGCCCGGAACCACTCAGGACTCGAAGGCGGTCGGCAGGTAGATGTCGACGTTCTCCTTCGTGACGACCGGGGCGTCGAGCTGCACGACCCGCGGCACCGACGACTCGACCAGGTCGCCCAGGCCTTCGCCCTTCACCAGGAGCCGAGCCAGCGCGATGCCGTCGGCGGCCTGGGTGGAGGGGTAGATGACGGTGGCCTTCAGAACGGTGTCGTCGGCCTGGATGCTGCGCATGACGTTCGCCGAGCCGGCACCGCCGACCATGAAGAACTCGTCGCGCCCTGCCGCGTCGATGGCGGCCAGCACGCCGACACCCTGGTCGTCGTCGTGGTTCCAGATGGCGTCGATCTTCGGGGCGGCGGAGAGCAGCTGCGACGCGGCGGCCTCGCCGCCCTGCACGGTGAAGTCGGCGGCGACGCGGTTGGTCACCTCGAGGCCGCAGTCGTCGAGGGCGTCGGCGAAGCCCTGGCTGCGGTCTTGCGTGAGCGGGAGGCTGTCGATGCCGGCGATCTCGGCGATCACCGCATCCTTCGTGTCACCCAGCTGCTCGCAGATGTAGGTGCCGGCGCTCACACCCATGCCGTAGTTGTCTCCCAGCACGGTGGTGCGGGCGGCGAAGGTGCTCGAGAACTCGCGGTCGACATTGATGACGGGGATGCCCGCCTCCATGGCGCGCGTCGCCACATCGGTGAGTGCGGCGCCGTCGGTGGGGAGCAGCACGATGGCGTCGACGCCGTCGTTGATGAAGGTCTCGACCTGGCTGATCTGCAGGTTGGCGTCGTTCGTGCCCTCGGCGACGATGAGGTCGACCTCGGGGTACTTCTCGGCCTCGGCGATCGCCGCGGTATTGATGGCGCCGAGCCAGCCGTGGTCGGCGGCGGGGCCGGAGAAACCGATGGTGATGGTGCCGTCGGAAGCACCCGAGCCGCCTGAACTCGACTCGCTGCCGCCCGAGGTCGCTGCGGGAGCCGCGGGTTCGGGCGAGCTCGAACCCGGCGTGCAGGCGGTCATGAGAGCGAGTGTTGCCGCCGCGCCCCCGGCGGCGAGGATGAATCGCTTCGTGTGCGAGCTTCGCATGGTGTTCCTCCTGGTCGGTGCTGCTGCTGCGGGAGTCAGCTGAGACCGCTGCAGAGACCCAGGGGTGCATCCGCTCGTCCGCGCTGACAATCGAAACAGTAGCAGAAGTAGTTCGATGTGGATCAACTTATTTTTGTCAATCGACGTAAGTGGAATCGAAGGCCGTCTGTTATGTTGATGCCGTGATCAAAGTCGACCATGAATTGTCATTACTCGAGGTGAGGGGTCTCGAGAAGTCGTTCGCGGGCGTGCGCGCCCTGCGCGGCGTCGACCTCGAGGTGCGGCCCGGAGAAGTGCATTGCGTGCTCGGCCAGAACGGCGCAGGCAAGTCCACGCTCATCAAGACCCTCGCAGGCATCCACCAGCCCGACGGCGGAGAGATCTTCTGGAACGGTCAGCCCATCGCGCTCGCCGACCCCGTCACCGCCATCCGCACCGGAATAGCGACCATGTACCAGGAGCTCGACGTCGTCGACGGGCTCTCCGTGGCCGAGAACATCTTCCTCGGCCACGAGCACGCGACAGCCGGCGTCACCCGTCGTCGCACCACGGCGAAGGATGCGGCGGCGCTCATGCAGCGGCTCGGCCATCCCGGCATCGCTCCCGGGCGCGAGGTCGGCACCCTCTCGGCGGCCAACAAGCAGATCGTGAGCATGGCCCGCGCCCTCTCGCACGACGCGAAGCTCATCATCATGGACGAACCCTCCGCCGTGCTCGACTCCGAAGAGGTGGAGAACCTCTTCCGGGTGGTCGGCGAGCTCACCTCGGCGGGCATCGCCGTCATCTACATCTCCCACCGCCTCGAGGAGATCCGCCGCATCGGCGACCGCATCACCGTCATCAAAGACGGGGCGACCGTCGCGACGAACCTGCCGGTGGCCGAGACGCCCACGAGCGAGCTCATCCGGCTCATGACGGGCCGCTCGCTCGAGAACGTCTTCCCCGACCGTGTTCCCCTCGCCGCCGACGCCCCGGTCGTGCTCACCGTCGAGGGCCTCGGCCTCGACGGGGTCTTCGACGGCGTCGACTTCACCGTGCGCGCCGGCGAGATCGTCGGGCTGGCCGGCCTCGTCGGCTCCGGCCGCTCCGAGATCGTCGAGACCCTCTACGGCGCGCGCAAGAGCAGTCGCGGCCGGGTGTCGGTCGACGGCAAGGCGCTGCCCGCCGGCTCGGTGCGGGCCGGCGTGCACGCGGGCATGGGGCTCTCGCCCGAGGAACGCAAGAGCCAGGGACTCATCCTCGACGAACCGGTCTACCGCAACGTCACCCTGGCGAGCTTCGGGCGCTGGGCGCGCGGTGGCGTGCTGCGCGAACGCGCCGAGCGCGAGGTGGCGCGCGCGCAGCTCGAGGCGCTCGAGCTGCGGCCCGCCGACCCCGACCGGCCCGCGCGCACGCTCTCGGGCGGCAACCAGCAGAAGATCCTGCTCGCCCGCTGGCTCGTGCACGGCACGCGCGTGCTCCTCCTCGACGAGCCCACCCGCGGCGTCGACGTCGGCGCCCGCGCCGAGATCTACTCCCTCATCCGCGCCCTTGCCGCCCAGGGCACCGCCATCGTCGTCATCTCCAGCGAGATCGACGAGGTGATCGGACTCTCCGACCGCGTGCTCGTCGTCGCCGACGGCCGCATCATCGCCGAGAGCCCCGCCGACTCCATCGACGAGCACCGGGTGCTCGACCTCGTCATGAAAGGAAGTGCCGCATGAGCACCCAGACCGCCGCACCGCACACCGAGGGCGCCCGCTCCACCCTCAACCGCGTGCTGGGAGGCTCGGCCGGGCGCAGCCTCGGGCTCGTCATCGCCCTGCTCGTGCTGTTCGCCGTGGGAACCATCACGGCCGGCGACCGCTTCGCGAGCTGGGAGAACATCCTCACCATCGTGAGGTTCGCCTCGATCATCGGCGTCATCAGCATCGGCATGACCTTCGTCATCACCGCCGGCGGCATCGACCTCTCGGTGGGCTCGGTGATGGGCCTCGCGACCGTCGTCGCCACGCTCTCCTGGGTGCAGCAGTTCGCCTCGTCGACGAACTGGATCGTGATGGTCGTCGTCGCCCTCGCCGTCGGCGGCGCGGCGGGCCTCATCAACGGCATCGTCATCGCCTACGGCAACGTCGTCGCCTTCATGGCGACCCTCGCCATGCTCGTCGCCGCGCGCGGCCTCGCCGAGGTGCTGGCGAACCGCACCACCCAGATCGTCATCGAGCCGGGCTTCCTCTCCGCCATGCGAGGCGAGTTCATCGGCGTGCCGGTACTCATCTGGATCTTCGTGCTCGTCGTCGTCGCCGGCTGGTTCCTGCTCAACCGCACCACCTTCGGCCGGCGCACGGTCGCCATCGGGGGCAACCTCGAAGCCGCCCGCCTGGCCGGCATCAAGGTGAAGCGCCACCTCATGTACGTGTACATCCTGTCGGGACTCACCGCCGGCATCGCCGCCGTCATGATGCTCGCGCGCACCACAGCGGGCACCTCGACGCACGGCACGCTCTACGAGCTCGACGCCATCGCCGCCGTGGTGGTGGGTGGCACGCTGCTCATCGGCGGGCGCGGCACCATCATGGGCACCGTGCTCGGCGTGCTCATCTTCTCGACGCTCACCAACGTGTTCACGCAGAACAACCTGTCGACCTCGGTGCAGGCGATCGCCAAGGGCGTCATCATCGTCATCGCGGTGATGCTGCAGCAGCGCTTCGCGAACCGCGCGAAGCGCTGAGGCCCGGACAGAAACACGAAGACGCCGGATGCGCGTGGGAGTTTCCACGCGCATCCGGCGTCTTCGTCGTCGTGAGGGCTCAGGCGCCGACGAGCCGCTCGGCGAGGTAGCCGGTGAGGCGGTCGAGCGAGATGCGCTCCTGGCCCATGGTGTCGCGCTCGCGCACGGTGACGGCGTTGTCGTCGAGGGAGTCGAAGTCGACGGTGATGCAGAACGGGGTGCCCACCTCGTCTTGACGACGGTAGCGGCGGCCGATGGCGCCGGCGTCGTCGAAGTCGACGTTCCAGTTCTTGCGCAGGTCGGCGGCCAGGGTGCGCGCGAGCGGCGAGAGCGCCTCATTGCGCGACAACGGCAGCACCGCGGCCTTCACCGGCGCGAGGCGCGGGTCGAGCTTCAGCACGGTGCGCTTGTCGACACCGCCCTTCGTGTTGGGCGCCTCGTCTTCGTGGTACGCGTCGACGAGGAACGCCATGAGCGACCGGGTGAGGCCGGCGGCCGGCTCGATGACGTACGGCGTCCACCGCTCGCCCGTGGTCTGGTCGAAGTACGACAAGTCGGTGCCCGAGGCCTTGGAGTGCGTCGCGAGGTCGAAGTCGGTGCGGTTGGCCACACCCTCGAGCTCACCGAAGGCGCTGCCGGTGAAGCCGAACTTGTACTCGATGTCGACGGTGCGCTTGGAGTAGTGCGACAGCTTCTCCTGCGGGTGCTCGAACAGGCGCAGGTTCTCGGGGTCGATGCCGAGGTCGGTGTACCACTGGAAGCGCTGGTCGATCCAGTACTGGTGCCATTCCTCGTCTTCACCCGGCTTCACGAAGAACTCCATCTCCATCTGCTCGAACTCGCGGGTGCGGAAGATGAAGTTGCCCGGCGTGATCTCGTTGCGGAAGCTCTTGCCGATCTGCCCGATGCCGAACGGGGGCTTCTGACGGCTGGAGTTCAGCACCGCATTGAAGTCGACGAAGATGCCCTGCGCCGTCTCGGGGCGGAGGTAGGCCATCCCCGACTCGTCGTCGACGGCACCGAGGTAGGTCTTCATGAGGCCGGAGAAGTTCTTCGGCTCGGTCCACGAGCCGGGCTGACCGGTGTCGGGGTCGCGGATGTCGGCGAGCCCGTTCACGGGCGGGTGACCGTGCTTCTCCTCGTAGGCCTCGAGCAGGTGGTCGGCGCGGTAGCGCTTGTGGGTGTGCAGCGACTCCACCAGCGGGTCGGTGAACACCTCGACGTGACCCGAGGCCTCCCACACGGCGCGGGGCAGGATGACGGCGGAGTCGAGGCCCACGACGTTGTCGCGGCCCTGCACCATGAACTTCCACCACTGGCGCTTGATGTTCTCCTTGAGCTCGACGCCGAGGGGCCCGTAGTCCCACGCGGAGCGGGTGCCGCCGTAGATCTCTCCCGTCGGGAACACGAAGCCTCGGCGCTTGGCGAGGGCGATGACGGAATCGAGACGGGATGCAGGCATGTAGTGGCTCCGATTTGTCTCCGCGCGGCCGGCTGCTCGCGCTGGATCAGCGACAATTCTACTGGGAGCGACCGGCCGCCCCGACGACCGAGGAGGGCGAGATGGGAGACGCGCTGCTCCACCTCCGTATCGTCGACGGCCCCTTCCTCTGGGGCACCTACGTGCTCGCCGGAGCCGTCTTCCTCTTCCTGCTGCTCCGGCGGCCGACACGGGGCTGGGTCGTCACCGCCGCATCCGCCCTGCTCGGCGGCACCCTCGCGTCGCTCGCCGCCACCTTCGTGGTGCAGGACGTGCTCGACCTGTTCAACTCGCCGATGACGCTCACGGCGCGGCTGTGGATCGTCGCGGCCGGAGCATCCATCGCCCTCGCCGTCGTGAATCTCTGGCGCTCGCGGTGGTGGCGCAAGGCGATCGCGGTATGGGCGATCGCCCTGTTCGCGTGGACGGCGACGCTCGGCGTCTCGGCCGACTTCGGCATCTTGAAGAACCTCGGCGACCTGCTCGACATCGAGGTGGAGCAGCCGATCGACCTCGCCTCGCTCGCGCCGCACTCGGTGAACCCCGACGGCCCGTTCACCGAGTGGTGGAGCGCTCCCGTCTCGATGCCGACGGAGAGCACGCACGGCACGGTCGCGATCCCGGCGAGCGACCCCGACTTCCACCCGCGCGACGCCGTCGTGTACCTGCCGCCCGCTGCGCGGCTGGCTGATGCACCGGCTCTGCCCGTTGTCGTCTTCTTGAGCGGGCAGCCGGGAGCCCCCGACGTCGCCGACATCGGCGAGGTGCTCGACGACTTCGCCGCGGAGCACGACGGGCTCGCCCCGATCGTGGTGTCGATCGATCACCTCGGCGGCGACGGCGGCAACAACCCGCTGTGCGTCGACGGCTACCAAGGCGACGCCTTCAGCTACGTGAACGTCGACGCCCCCGCGTTCATCGAGTCGCACTTCAACGTGCTGCCAGGGCGCGAGAACTGGACCATCGCCGGGTTCTCGAACGGCGGCGAGTGCGCCATCGCCTCGGCGGCGGCGAACCCCGAGACCTGGGGTGGCGTGATCGACATCTCGGGGGAGCTCGAGCCCGACCTGGGCAGTGAGCGGGAGACCCTCGAAGAGGGCTTCGGCGGCGACCAGCAGGCCTACGACGCAGCGAAGCCGGTGACGATCCTGGCGGCGGGTGCCGCCGACCCCGCGACGGCAGCGCTCTACGCCGGCACGCTCGCGGTGTTCGCCGACGGGTCGGAGGACGAGCCCTACCTCACCGCCACCCACACGCTGTTCGCGGCGGCGGGCGAGGCCGGCATGCGCTCGAACCTCGTCATCTCCGAGGGCACCGGGCACGAGTCGGCGACCATCGAGTACGCCTTCGAGCACGCCTTCGAACTCTTCTACCCGCGCTGGGGCTTCGCGCCCTGAGAATGGATCCCGCGTGCCCCGATCTGGGGGCGGGGCACAGCACGGACCGCCGCTAGTGTCGGATTACCCGACCCCCCGAAGGATTCCCGTGCCCGGACTGTCTCGGCGCCAGTTCATCGCCGCCGTCGGCGCGCTCGCCGCGGCGAGCGCCATCCCGCGTGAACTGCTCGGCCCGGCGCTGGCGGGCGAGGCCTCGCCCTTCGGCGCAGGCGTCACCGCGCAGCATCCGCTCGCCTCCGCCGCGGTAGTCGACCCCGCCGCCGCCGCGGCCACGGCCCCGAACACCCTGCAGCAGACCATCCTGCAGGGGGCGGTTCAGAAGGGTTCGTACCGCACACTGGTCACCGGCCCGGGCGAGCCCTACCTGACCCGCCTCGACGTGCTCGGCCGGGCACCGGATGCGGGCAGGGCGGCGGCACGGCGTTCACTGCTCTATCTCGGCCACCTCTCCGACATGCACGTCATCGACGCCCAGTCGCCCGGGCGCATCGAGCCGATGATCGTGCAGGACCACTCCGCCTGGGGCTCGGCGTTCCACCCGCAAGACCCGCTCAGCCCGCACGTCACCGCCTCGACCGTGAAGTCGATCTCCGACCTGCGCTTCAGCCCGCTGACGGGGGCGCCCATGGGCGCCGTCATCGTCACCGGTGACAGCGCCGACATGCACTCCCACCGCGAACTGCGCTGGTACATCGACCTGCTCGACGGGCTCTCGGTCGACCCCAGGACGAGCAGCATCTTCGAGGGGGTGCAGGCCTGGGCCGAAGCCGTCTGGGCCTATCGGCCGGGCGACCCGGCGGGTGGGTCGTTCGGCGACTACGGCTTCCCGACCCTGCCCGAGCTGCTCGACCAGTCGATCGCCCAGCCGGTGCCCTCGGCCGGCCTCCCGGCGCCTTGGTACACGGTCTACGGCAACCATGAGACGCTGCTGCTCGGCACCTTCGGCCTCGACTCGCAACTGCGCGACCTCGCCGTCGGCGGTCAGAAGTCGTACACGCTCGAGGGCACCGCGAGCGCCGCCGTCGCCGGCTACGCCGCCCAGACCGGGGCCGCTCAGCGTGCCCTCGACGCCCTGGGGCTCGCGCTCGGGCTGCGCCCGGGGTTCAAGAGCGTTCCCGCCGACGCCTCGCGCGCCCTTTTCAGCCAGCAGGAGTTCATGCGGGAGCACTTCGAGACCGAGACGGCCCCCGGGCCGGTGGGCCACGGCTTCACCGATCACAACCTCGCGAGCGGCGAGACCTGGTGGAAGGCCGATCTGAGCCCGACCGTGCGCGCCTTCGGCCTCGACACCTGCAACCAGGTGGCCGGGCCCGACGGGGCGGTGCCCGACGACCAGCTTCGCTGGCTGCGCGGCGAGCTCGAGACGGCGACCGCCGAGAACAAGCTGGCCCTGGTGTTCAGTCACCACAACAGCGACACCCTCGAGAACCGGGCCCAGCGTCCGGGTCAGCACGAGGTGCTGCACGGCGCGGAGGTGTTCGTGGCGATGCTGCTGGAGTTCCCGGTCGTGGTCGGGTGGCTGAACGGGCACACCCATCTCAACCAGATCCTCGCCCATCGCGCGCCTGGCGGGGGGCGGGTTCTGGGAGATCACCACCGCATCCTGCATCGACTTCCCGCAGCAGCAGCAGGTGGTGGAGCTCGTCGACAACCGCGACGGCACGCTCTCGATATTCACCACCGTGGTCGACCACGCGGCGGATGCGGTTCCCGGCGCATCGGGGTCGTACCTCGACCTGGCCTCCCGCAGTCGCGAGCTCGCGTCGAACGACTGGGCCGAGACACCGCTCATGCGGCGAGGCTCGCCGCTCGACCGCAACACCGAGCTTCTGCTGCCCGCGCCGTTCGATCTCGGCAGCATCAGCGACGCGCAGCTGGAGCTGCAGCATCTGGTGGAGCGCACGCGCATCCTGCAGCACGAGACGCGGCTCGCCCAGGCGGAGGGGCGCTCGTGAGCGCGGGCGCCGCGGGCGTGGAGGTCGCAGGCGGGGCCGTCGCGGGCGGGGAGGTCTCGGGCGGGGCCGTCGCGGGCGGGGTCGCCGTGAGCGGGGCCATCGTGAGCGGGGCCATCGTGTGCGGGGCCATCGTGAGCGGGGCCGTCGTGAGGCGGGCCGTCGTGAGGCGGTCGGTCTTGGGCGGGGCTGGCGTCGGTGGGGTCGCCCGAGTCGCTGCGGCCGGGGCAGCGGGGGTGCTCGCGGTGGCGGCCCTCACCGGGTGCTCGCAGCTCGCCGCCCTCGCGCCGGTCGGCGGCGATCAGCTCGCCGAGGTGCGCTTCGCGGCGGTCGACGTTCTGCTCGAGAACGACGTCGACGTGCTCGAGGCACCAGTGTGCTCGCTCGACGGAACGGCGATCTCCTGCACGGGCAGCACCGTCGGCGGCGGGGCGATCGAGGTCACTTCGAGCACCTCCCTTAGCGCCGAGCTCACGGTGCTCGTCGGCGGCGATCAGCTCTTCTCGGGCCCGTTGCAGTCGGTGCTCGACAAGGCGGCCCGGCCATGACGGGGGCGCTCGGCGAGTGGGGGCCGGGCGAGTCGACGCCCGGCGCGACGGCGCACGACGGGTCGACGCCCGGCGGCCCGGCGGAGGGCGAGTGGGGGCCCGGCGGGTGGGGCACGCTGTGGCGGGCCGGCGGGTGGCTGGCGTCGGTGGTGGTCGTGCATGCGGCGGTGCAGGCGGCACTGGTCGCGCTCTCCCCACCCCTCGCCCTCTCGACGGTGGGCGTGCTGCTGGCGGCGGCGTCGGCCGTGGCGCTGCTGGTCGCGACCGGCGCACTGTGGTCGCTCGCGCGCCGAGTGCACCCCGGGGTGTCGCCGAGGCGCACACTCGGGTGGGTCGTCGTCACCGGGATCGTCGGCGCCCTCGCCGCCGTCGTCTCCCCCTACCTCGTGCCGGTCGTCGCCGCCCTCGGGTGTCCCTTCATCGCCGCGGGAAGCCCGCGCGGCGTCGCGCGCCTCGCGCGAGCCCACCCCGTGCGGATCATCGCGCTCCTCGTCGTGACCGCCGTGGTCGTGGTCGGGGCGTTCCTGCTCTCGCTGCTGCTCGGTCTGTTCGTGACCGGCTGGCCCGCCGCGGCAGGCACCTGGCTGGGCGCGGGCGTCGCTGCGGCGGTGCTCGTCTGCCAGTGGGTGGCGCTGGCGCGCCGCCCGGCCAAGCCCGAACGCGCCGACCGGGGGTGATTTCTCCGCAGCCTTCGCGAGCACCGGCCGTGCGCCCGGGTGACAGAATCGAGGAGGAGGGGTGCGCATGACCGGGCAGGGCGATCGGGGAGCCGAACGCGAGGTCGAGCGCTGGCTGCGGCGCGAAGGACTCCCCGCGTTCGTGCGACGCGAGTCACGGGGTGACCTGCTGCTGGCGCGCACCCTACCGTTCCTGGTCTTCCTGCTCATCACCTCGGTGGTGACCTCGGGGCTCGTCCGGGGCCGCATCACCCTCGAGGTGAACAGCACTCCCCTCGGGATCGCGCTCGGCCTCCTCGTCCTGTTCGCCGCACTGGTGGCGCTCGCCCTCCCCATCGTGGTCGGCGCGCTCACGGCCCGACTGCTGCACCGCTCCCCCGGCGCCGCCGTGCCGATCGCGGTGGCGGCCGGTGCGCTCTACCTCGTCGCGGTGCCGATCGCCGTGGCCGTGTGGCAGTCGCCCACGGCGGGCGCGGCGACGGCGGCCTCGCACATCGCCCTCACCGCGCTCAGCCTCGCGCTCACCTGGCTCGGTGCCGGCTCGCTCGTCGCCTCGGCCCTGACCACCGCATGGAGGCAGACAGCGGCCGTGGGTCTCCTGGTGACACGGGCCCTGCCCATCCTCATGCTCGTCATCGTCTTCGCGTTCTTCTCCCGGCCGGTGTGGGAGGTGACGAGCACCATGTCGGCGGAGCGCCTCCTCGCGGTCGCGGTGTTCTTCGGCCTGCTCGGACTGCTCTTCGTCGTGCCGATCAGCCGCAGCGAGATGCGCGAACTCGAGAACGCGCCGAGCGAAACGGATGCACCGGGCCACACGGATGCATCGGCCGGCACTCCACCCACCGGCGCGCCCCCGCTCTCCCGCGGGGAGCGCCTCAACCTGCAGGCAGGGCTCGTGGTGGCCCTGGTGCTGCAGACCGTGCTGTTCTCGGTGATCGTGTGCCTCATCCTGCTGCTGCTCGGCGTGCTCGCGCTGTCGGAGGAGGTGCTTCACGAGTGGGTGGGCGACCGGCTCGTCTTCGTGCGGATCGTAGGCATCGAGGTTCCGTTCACCTGGGCACTCGTGAAGACGGCGGTGTTCCTCAGCTGCATCTCGTCGCTCAACTTCCTGGTGTCGGCGACGACCAATACGAGCTACCGCGAGGCCTTCTTCCATCCGATGGTCGATGGCGCCCGCACTGCGCTCGGCGTGCGGGCGGCGTACCGCGCCGGACGAACGGATGTCGCGCTGCCGCGCCGCGTCGTGACCCCGCCGGGGCGCAGGCGACCCGGGCACTCCGGCCGGCCGGCCGACGAGCAGCCCGACGCCGAACCGGGCATGGTGGAACCCGGCGCGGGCAGCGCGGGTTGACGAGGCACATGATGACGATGACGATGCACACGACGACGGGCGACACCACGGTGGAAGAAGGAGAACGATGAGCCAGTACACACCCGGTCAGCGCCCCCCGGTGGGCCCGCCGGAAGACCCCGACAAGACCCTCGGCTTCGTGGGCCTCGGCCTCTCCTTCGTCGTGAACATCGCCGGGCTCATCGTCTCCGCGGTGGCCCTGCAGAACTCGCGCAAGGCGGGGTACCGCAACTCCCCCGCCCTCGCGGGGCTGATCGTGAGCGCGTCGACCCTCGTGCTGGGCTTCGTGATGGCGATCGTGATCACCGTGCTCACCTTCACCATCACCTTCGGGGTGCTCGCCATGGCCGCAGCCTCGGCGGTCGCCTCCGACGGCCTGCCGGGTGAGACGTCAGAACCGTACGACCCCGCCGTCCCCCCGAGCCCGCTGGGCGAGGGGCCTGGCGACCCGGCCGGCGGCCCGTTCGCCTACGACATCGGCGACTGCTTCCTCGAGCCCGAGCCCGGCTCGAACGACGTCGACGTGGTGGACTGCGACGAGCCCCACGACTACGAGGTCTACGACGAGTTCGAGGTGCCCGACACCTCCGACGGGGCCTACCCGGGCGACGACCGCATGGACTACGCCGCCGACGAGGGCTGTCTCGAGCGCTACGAGGACTTCACCGGTATCGCCTGGGAGGACTCGATCTACGACTTCACCTACGCCGCGCCGACCGAGACCACCTGGACCGAAGACGACGACCGGCTCGTGCTGTGCGCCGCGTTCGACCCCGAGGGCCCCCTCCGCGGCAGTCTGGAAGGCGTCGAGGAGTAGAGGGGCCGCCAGGGTCAGGAGGCTTTGGTCGTCTTCTTCGCCGGGGCCTTCCTGGCGGCCGTCTTCTTCGCCGGCGGCTTCTTCTCCTCGGCGGAGGCCTTCGAACCCGACCCCGACGACTTCGACCCCGACCCGCCCGAGCGGCTCTTGTCGACCGAGCGCCGCAGCGCCTCCATGAGGTCGAGCACCTCTCCCCCGCCGTCCTCGTCGCCGGGCTTGCGGCCGAAGGTCTCGTCGGTGTCGACGGCGTCGCCGGCCTCGAGCTTCGCCTCGATGAGGGTGCGCAGCTGCTCCTGGTAGTCGTCGGTGAACTTCTCCGGCGCGAAGTCGCTCGAGAACTGGTCGACCAGCGACATTGCCATCTCGAGCTCCTGCGACGACACGCGCGTGGGCTCGTCGAGCGACGGGAACGCGGCCTCGCGCACCTCGTCGTCCCAGAGCAGCGACTGCAGCACGAGCACGTCGCCGCGCACGCGCAGCGCACCCAGCCTCGTCTTCTGCCGCAGCGCGAAGTGCACGATCGCCGTGCGGTCGGTGGTCTCGAGCGTCTTGCGCAGCAGCGCGTAGGCCTTCGGCGACTTCGAGTCGGGCTCGAGGTAGTAGCTCTTGTCGAGCATGATGGGGTCGATCTGCTCGCTCGGCACGAACTCGACGACTTCGATCTCGCGGCTGCGCTCCTCGGGCAGCGACGCGAGATCGTCCTTGGTGAGGATGACCGTGCGCTCACCGTCGTCGTAGGCCCGCGCGATGTCGGCGTAGTCGATGATCTTGCCGTCGATCTCGCACCGGCGTTGATATCGGATGCGCCCCCCATCCGCTTCGTGCACCTGGTGCAGCGAGATGTCGTGGTCTTCCGTCGCACCGTAGACCTTCACCGGCACGTTGACCAGGCCGAAGGTTATCGCGCCCTTCCAGATCGATCGCATATGCCATTCAACCCCGATCCCGGGCCAGGATGAAAGCATGGCCCCGAAAGGCACAGGCTCGAACGGATCGGCGCAGACGGTCACCGTCGGCGGCCACCGCCTGCGCATCACGAACCTCGACAAGGTGCTCTACCCCGAGACCGGCACCACCAAGGCCGACGTGCTGCGGTACTACGCCGAGATCGCCACCACCCTCATCCCGCACTCCCGCAATCGCCCGGCCACCCGCAAGCGGTGGGTGCACGGTGTGGGCACCGCCGACGAGCCCGGCGAGGTGTTCTTCCAGAAGAACCTCGGCGAGGGCACGCCCGACTGGGTGCGCCGGGCGAGCATCCAGCACTCCGACCACGTCAACGTCTACCCGCTCGTGAACAACCAGGCCACCCTGGCGTGGCTCGCCCAGATCGCGGCGCTCGAGATCCACGTGCCGCAGTGGCGGGTGGATGCTCACGGCCGACCCAAGAACCCCGACCGTCTGGTGATCGACCTCGACCCGGGTGACGGGGCCGGCCTCCCCGAGTGCGTCGAGGTGGCGAAGCTCGCCCGTGGCATCCTCACCGACATGGGTCTCGACCCGGTGCCGGTGACGAGCGGGTCGAAGGGCATTCACCTGTATGCGGCGCTCGACGGCCGGCAGAGCTCCGACGAGGTCTCCGCCGTCGCGCACGAGCTGGCCAGAGTTCTCGAGGCCGACCATCCCGAGCTCGTCGTCTCCGACATGAAGAAGGCGCTGCGCACCGGCAAGGTGCTCGTCGACTGGAGCCAGAACAACGCGAACAAGACGACGATCTGCCCCTACTCGCTGCGCGGCCGTGCGCGGCCGACCGTCGCCGTGCCGCGCACCTGGCGGGAGCTCTCGTCGGCGTCGTTAAGGCAGCTCGAGCTGGACGAGGTGCTCGATCGCATGAAGCGGCGGGCCGATCCCCTTGGCGCGGCGTCGGATGCGCCCGGCTCGGTCGAGGCTCCTGGCGGCGAATGGCACTCGAACAGAGGGGGGACCGAACCGAGCCGCTCTCGCTCGAGCTCAGACACCTCCCCCCGCGACCGTCTCACCCTCTACCGCTCCAAGCGGGACGGTTCGAAGACCCCTGAACCCGTGCCCGACGTCACCCCCGCCGCGACCGACGGCCGCTCCTTCGTCATCCAGGAGCACCACGCGTCCCGGCTGCACTGGGACTTCCGCCTCGAACACGACGGCGTGCTCGTCTCCTGGGCTCTCCCGAAGGGCGTACCCACCGACACCGGCCAGAACCACCTCGCGGTGCAGACCGAAGACCACCCGATGGAGTACGGCAGCTTCGAGGGGTCCATTCCGAAAGGGGAATACGGCGCGGGAACGGTTTCCATCTGGGACTTCGGCAGCTACGACCTCGAGAAGTGGCGCGACGGCGAGGAGATCATCGCCACCCTGCACGGCCAGCCCACGGGGGGCCTCGGAGACCCGAAGCGCCTCGCCCTCATCCACACCGGTGGCAGTGGAGGCCGTTCGAACGACCAGTGGCTCATTCACCTGATGAAGGATCAGACGCCCGTCGACTGGGATGCAGAACCCGGTTCCCCGGGCGGCCCACCGGCGAAGAACGGGCGGGCGCAGAAGCCGACGAAGAGCATCCGCGCGTCGATGGCTTCCGCCGACGCCTCCCGTCCCCCCAAAGCCATGCTCGCCACCCTCGCCGAGCAGACCCCGTCGGGCTACCTCGGAATCGACGACGAGAGCGACTGGGCGTTCGAGATGAAGTGGGACGGCATCCGTGCCCTGGTGCAGAGCCACGACGGCGCCGTCACCCTCACCACCCGCAACGGCAACGACGTCACGGCCGCCTACCCCGAGCTGGTCTCGGCGGTCGCGCACCAGCTCGACGGCCGCGACGCCGTGCTCGACGCCGAAGTGGTCGCCCTCGACCGCAGCGGCCGCCCGAGCTTCGGCCGGCTGCAGCAGCGCATGGGGCTGTCGAAGCCGCGCGACGTGGAACGGGCGCAGAAGGAGGTACGGGTCGACCTCATGGTGTTCGACCTGCTGCGCCTCGACGGCGAGTCGCTCGAACGTCTCGGCTACGACGCACGGCGCGAGGCGTTGCTCGAGCTGCTGCCCGAGTCGGCGGGTGCTCTGCATGTGCCGCCCGCCTTCGACGGAGGCCTCGCCCACGCGCTCGCCTCGAGCCGGGAGCTCGGTCTCGAGGGGGTTCTGGCGAAGCGGCGCGACAGTTCCTACGCGGCAGGGCGGCGCTCGTCGCTCTGGCTGAAGATCAAGCACCACCTGGCGCAGGAGGTGGTGATCGTGGGCTGGCGGCCGGGCAAGGGTCGCCGCGCGGCCCAGGTGGGCTCGCTGCTCACGGCGGTTCCGGATGCGCGGGGGGAGCTCCGCTACGCCGGTCGCGTCGGCACGGGGTTCAGCGATCGCGAGCTCGACGACGTCGCCGCGAAGCTCGCGCGGCTGGAACGCGCGACCGCGCCGCTCGACGACGTGCCCGGGGTGGATGCGCGCGACGCGCACTGGGTGACGCCGAAACTCGTCGGCGAGGTCGAGTTCGCTGAGTGGACAGGCACCGGACGGCTCCGCCAGCCCTCTTGGCGCGGTTGGCGCACCGACAAGGCGCCCGGCGACGTCGTGCGCGAGGGGTGAGCCTGGGGAGAACGGGTGCGTTCTGCACATCCGTGCGCAGCTCTGGTCCGTCGTTCGCGCGAGTGGTAGCTTCGCGACGAGACCGCAGTAGAGCCACGACATCGAGGAGGATCTCATGACCGAACGACGCGGAGAACGCGACGGCGAGTACACCGACACCGAGGCCGACGACGTCGACGTCCCCGAGCCCGAGGAGGGCGAGTACACCGACAGCGACATCCCCGGGGAGAACTGACCCCGGAGACCGGGAATAACGCCGCTCCCTGCCGACTTGACTCTGGGTTGGCAGGGAGTAGTGTTCTCGCTCGTGGTCAACGAAACCCGCTCGCCGAAGCGCTGGCTCATCGGCGAACCGCTCCCGAGCGACAAGCTCGAGGGGCAGCTCCTCCCGAAGCGCCTCGCCCTCCCGATCTTCGCGAGCGATCCCCTCTCCTCGGTCGCCTACGCCCCGCAAGAGCTGCTGATGATCCTGCTCATCGGCGGGCTCTCTTTCCTCACCTTCGCGCCCTGGGTCGCTGCGGCCGTGGTGCTGCTCCTCATCGTGGTGGTGGCCTCCTACCGCCAGCTCGTGAAGGCCTATCCGAGCGGCGGCGGCGACTACGAGGTGGCGCACAAGAACCTCGGTGAGAAGGCGGGCCTGGTCGTCGCCTCCGCCCTGCTTGTCGACTACGTGCTCACCGTCGCCGTGTCGGTGGCCTCCGGCGTCGACAACATCATCTCCGCCCTACCCGAGCTCAACCCGTTCCGCGTCGAGATCGCCATCGGCTTCGTCGTCCTTCTCATGGCGGTGAACCTGCGCGGTGTGCGCGAATCGAGCAAGGCGTTCGCCATCCCCACCTACCTCTTCGTCGCGAGCGTCGCGGCGATGATCGTGATCGGCCTCGCCCGCACGGCCCTCGGCGACGCCCCGGTAGCCGAGTCGGCGGCCTTCGAGGTGCGGGCAGACGAGCTCACCCAGGCGGCGATGGTGCTGCTTCTGCTGCGGGCCTTCTCGAGCGGATGCTCCGCGCTCACCGGCGTCGAAGCCATCTCGAACGGTGTGCCGGCGTTCCGCACCCCGAAGATCAAGAACGCCCAGCGCACCCTCGTGCTCATGGGCTCGATCGCGATCTGCCTGTTCGCCGGGCTCACCGCCGTTGCCCTCATCTCGAACGTGCACTACGCCGAGAACGCCTGCCACCTCATCGGCTTCGCGAACTGCGAGACCACGCCGCAACGCAGTCTCATGGCACAGGTCGCGGCGGCGACCTTCGGCAACAACTCCATCATGTTCTTCGTCATCCAGGCCGCCACCGCCGCGGTGCTGCTGCTGGCGGCCAACACGGCGTTCAACGGCTTCCCCCTGCTCGGCTCGGTGCTCGCCAAAGACTCCTACGCCCCGAAGGCGATGCTCACCCGCGGCGACCGCCTCGTGTTCTCGAACGGCATGATCGTGCTGGCGCTCGCCGCCACCGCCATCCTGCTGGTGTACCAGGCGAACCTGACCCAGCTCATCCAGCTCTACATCATCGGCGTCTTCGTCTCCTTCACGCTCGGTCAGACCGGCATGGTGAAGCACTGGCTCACGATGCTGAAGAACGGATGCGCCGACCGCGGCGCCGTCTACCGCTCGCTGGCCATCAACGCGGTGGGCGCGGTGTTCACCGCCGTGGTGCTCATCGTCGTCACCATCACGAAGTTCACCCACGGCGCGTGGCTGGTGTTCGCGATCATGCCCGTGCTGTTCATCCTCATGATGGGGGTGAACCGCTACTACCGCGACGTGAACAAAGAGGTCGAGGTCGACCCGCACACCACCTTCGGCTCCACCGGCGACCACGCGATCGTGCTCGTCGGCCGCATGCAGAAGCCGGTGCTCAAGGCCCTCGACTACGCCATCGCCGCCCGGCACGACTCCATCGAGGCGGTGCACCTGTCGATCGACGAGGAGCAGACCCAGAAGCTCGAGGCCGACTGGCAGGCCATGAACATCGAGGTGCCGCTCAACATCATCGAGTCGCCCTACCGCGACGTGGCCGTGCCCCTCGCGAAGTACATCATGAAGCACCAGGCCGAGCACGGCTCAGAAGTCGTGACCGTGTACACGCCGATCTACATCGTGGGTCACTGGTGGGAGACCATCCTGCACAACCACAAAGCCAGGCGCATCCGCAAGAAGCTCATGCTGGTGCACGGTGTGACCATCGCACTCGTGCCGTGGCTGCTCGATTCCTCGGAGCTGCTGTACGGCAGACGCTCGCGGCCGCTGCCCGGCCAGGAGCGCCGCGGCGAACCCGTGCGACCGGTGCCGCGGCGCCCGCACCAGAGCCCGGCGGCCGGCCACCGGAGGCACCGGGGCTGAGAGTCGTCGGCGCACTTCGCTCCCCGGCCGAAGCCACGGGCGACTCGCAGGGGGGCGTCGACCCCTGCGTGCTAAACTGACCCAAGTTTTCGTAGTTGTTCGTCTCATCCGGGTGGCGTGGCCCCCGGCCCGAATCGTGAGGGGGTCTGGCATGGGGCGTGGCCGTCAGAAAGCCAAGCACACGAAGGTCGCACGCGAGCTGAAGTACTTCAGCCCCGACACGAACTATTCGGCACTCGAGCGCGAGCTCACGGGCAGCCAGTCGAGCGAGCCCGACTACTCGAAGTGGATCGACGACGACGACGAGAACGACGACGTCTACGAGCCGAGCGACGAGCAGAAGCGCGCCTGATCGTTCCGGTGGCGCGCCGATGCCGCGCGCCGCGACGAGGTGGAGGGTCTGACCGAGGTCAGGCCCTTTCCTCTTTCGCGGGGTCAACCGCGGGGGCGTCGAGCGTGGGATTCGTGGCGGGGGCGGGCGCGTCGCGCTCGACCACATGTTCCATGGCGACAGTGCGGGCTCGCCGACGGCTCACCCGGTCGAGCACAATGGCCACCAGGGCCCCGAGCGCCACGCAGATGGCGACCACGAAGATGCCGGTGAAGCCGAGCACCTGCAGCTGGCTGAACTCCTCGTCCTCCTGCTGGGGGAACGAGTAGGTCGCGACGACCGTGATGATCACACCGACGATGAGTCCGACGGCCATGAATCGGTAGTACCGCGGGGCCCGCCGCACCGTCACCGAGTCGACCGACTCCCTGACCACCCGCTCGGCGGGCAGGGCAGCGCTGTGGTCTCGGGCGGGGTCGTGCTGATCGCTCACCCCTCCATTGTCGCGCACCCGGCTGGGGGATGGATGCGCGTTCGGCGCTCGCCAGATCGACCCGTCGTGGAGGTGGCGGGCGTACACTGTCGTCCGTGCATCCGTCAGCTGTGCCCTCGGGGCGTCTGGAGGTCGTCGGCGGTTCCCACGCCGACGGCAGAGAGTAGCGCGCGCTCGCGCACCTCTCCATTCCTCCATTTCCCGACCGCGCTCTGCGGTCGGTCCAGACCGACAGATTCGGATTCACCATGCTCCCCTTCAGCGATGCCGCCATTCGCGCATCCTTCATCAACGCCTCGCAGCGCGAGCGCCGCGACCTCTCCCTCCCCGCCGGCTTCGACGAGCTCGACTGGGAGTCACTCGACTACCTCGGCTGGCGCGATCGCAAGTTCCCGCAGCTCGGCTACGTCGTCGCCGCGATCGACGGCGAGCCGGTCTCGGTGCTGCTGAGGCAGGCCGAGGGCCGCATCCGTTCGCGCCCCCAGTGCGCCTGGTGCGAAGACGTGCACCTGCCCAACGACGTCGTGCTGTTCAGCGCGAAGCGCGCCGGCAAGGCCGGGCGCAACGGCGACACGGTGGCGGCACTCGTCTGCGCCGAGTTCCAGTGCTCGGCGAATGTGCGCAAGCGCCCGGCCGTGGCCTACGCGGGCTTCGACGTGGAGGCCGCACGCCGGCAGCGCATCGATGCCCTGCGCGCGAACGTCGACGCGTTCGTGCGACGCCTCGCCGTCGGCGGCGACGGGGCCTGACGCGAGCTGCGGGTGCCCGACAGGTGCCGGGGCCGCCGCGCGCACTAGCGCGTCGTGCGGCGGCTCTGGCACCCTGACATCCATGACGAACGACACCACCTCGCGCCACGTGCGCTCGCTCTGGGGCGCCCCCGCCCAGCACCGCAGCGAGCTGGGCAGCATCACGCGTCTCACCGCCGACGAGTTCCCCTTGCTGCGGGGCCTGTCGATCAAACGGCTGGTGCTCGCGCCGGGCAGCATCCGCGAACCGCACTGGCACGCGAACGCCGATGAGATCGGCTACTGCATCGCGGGCGACGTGCTCGTCTCCATCCTCGACAACGCCGACGTATTCTCCTCGTTCACCATCTCGGCGGGGCAGATGTTCACCATCGGCTCGGGCTCGTTGCACTACATCGAGAACCTCGGCGACACCGAGGCCGAGATCATCGTGGCGTTCTCGCACGAGCGACCCGAAGACTTCTCGCTGCACGCCGCCTTCGGCACGATGACGGATGCGGTGCTCGGCAACACCTACGACCTCGCCTCAGCAGCCTTCGCCCCGCTGGCCCGCGACACCGGGTCGGCCGACATCGTGGCGCGCACGGGGCCTGCTGTGGTTCCCGACACCGCGGGGTTCGGCAACCCCCACAAGTTCGACGTGGAGGGCCAGAACCCACCGCTCAGCTATCCGTTCGCGCACGTGAAGCTCGCTCGCAGCCAGTTCTGGCCGGCGCTCGAGAACCTCTCGATGTACTCCCTCACCATCGAGGAGGAGGGGATGCGCGAGCCCCACTGGCACCCGCGCACGGCCGAGATGGGGTACGTGCACAAGGGGCGGGCGCGCATGTCGGTGCTCGACCCCGACGGCAGCGTCGACACCTACCTGCTCGAGCCGGGAGACGTGTACTTCATCCCCAAGGCCTACCCCCACCAGATCGAGGTGGTGGGCGACGACGAGATCCACTTCCTCATCTTCTTCGACCAGCCCACGCCCGGCGACATCGGCTACCGCGCCTCGGTGTCGGCGTTCTCCCGCCCCGTTCTCGCGGCCACCTTCGGCGTCGGCGTCGACGAGCTGCCCGAGTTCCCGTTCACCCCGATCGACCCGCTGCTCGTCGCCCGCCGCAACCCGGTCGACCCGGTGGCGTGAGGGCTGGGGCGGGCCGCCGCGCCCGCCGCTGCACGTTCTTCCGGACAAAGTCCGTTCAGAACGCCGTGATGACGGACTTTGTCCGCACGAAACGAGTCTCAGGGGCGAGGGAGGCGGAGGATCGGGAGGTGGGCCGAGAGGTCGGCGCGCTGACCGGAGGCGTGCACCCGAGCGGATGCGCGGGCCTCGTCCCACGAGAGGGTGCCGGTGGCGAGGGCGAGCCAGGTCTGCGCATCCGTCTCCACCACGTTGGGCGGGGTGCCGCGGGTGTGGCCCGGACCCTCGATGCACTGAACGGCGCCGAAGGGCGGCACGCGCACCTCGACCGAGTTGCCGGGAGCGGCGTCGCTGAGGCACTGCAGGAGGAAGCGCACGGCGGTGGCGCGGAGTTCGCGGCTCGCGCCGTCGAAGTCGTTCGCCACGGTGGTGACGGCGGAGGTGCCGGCCGCCGCGTCGATTCTCGCCTTGCCCATGACTCCACGGTACCCGTCACTTCTCCACAACGCTCCCGGCCGCTGAGTCCTTCACAGATCCGTTCCGTTCGGGGGTGCCCTGCCGCCGCTCGGTAGGCTGGGCAGCGTGAAAATCCTGGTTCTCGGTTCCGGCGCTCGTGAGCACGCCATCATCACCGCTCTACTCAGGGAGGGCGACGTGCACGAGATCGTCGCCGCGCCCGGCAACGCCGGCATCGCCGCCGACGTGCCCGTCGTGGCTCTCGATGCGAACGACCCGCAGGCGGTCACGAACTACGCGCTCGCCGAAGACGTGCAGTTCGTGGTGATCGGCCCCGAGGCTCCCCTCGTCGCCGGAGTCGCCGACGCCCTGCGCACTCGGGGCATCCCGGTGTTCGGGCCCGGCAGGGAGGCCGCCGCACTCGAGGGCAGCAAGGCCTTCGCGAAGCGCATCATGGATGCGGCGGGGGTTCCCACCGGCCGCGCCACGAATGCCGGCACTCTCGCCGAGGCCGAAGCGGCGCTCGCCGAGTTCGGCGCGCCCTACGTCGTGAAGGCCGACGGTCTCGCTGCGGGCAAGGGCGTGCTGGTGACAGCCGACCTCGCCGAGGCCACCGAGCACGCGCGCCAGTGGCTGCAGCACGGCGACGTGCTCGTCGAGGAGTTCCTCGACGGCGAGGAGGTCTCGCTCTTCCTGCTCTCCGACGGCCACTCCGTGGCGCCGCTGTCGCCGGCGCAAGACTACAAGCGCCTGCTCGACGGCGACGCCGGGCCGAACACCGGGGGCATGGGCGCCTACTCCCCGCTGCCCTGGCTCGACGAGGGCTTCGGCAGCGAGAAGGCATTCGTCGACGAGGTCATCGAAACCATCGCGCTGCCCACGGTGCGTCAGCTCGCAGCCGAGAGCACGCCGTTCATCGGGCTGCTGTACTGCGGCCTCATTCTCACGCCGAAGGGCATCCGGGTCATCGAGTTCAACGCCCGGTTCGGCGACCCCGAGACCCAGGTGGTGCTGCCGCGCCTCGAGACCCCGCTCAGCGGACTCCTGTTCGCCGCGGCCACGGGAACTCTGGGCGAGGTGGCCCGGCCGGAGTTCTCGAACGACGCTGCGGTCACCGTGGTGCTCGCGAGCGAGAACTATCCGGGGTCGCCGGTGACGGGGAGGGTGGTGTCGGGCCTCGAGTCGACGGTGGGTATCGAGGGTGTCAGCGTCATGCACGCGGCCACCGATCGCGACGGCGACGTCATCAGGGCGACGGGCGGGCGCGTGCTGAACGTGGTGGCGACCGCCCCCACCTTCGAGCTCGCGCGCGACCGCGTGTACGGCGCGCTGGCCGGCATCAGGCTCGAGGGCTCGCAGCACCGCACCGACATCGCGGCCAAGGTCGTCGGAGAAGCGTGGTGAGCGGCGCCGACTCCGGCCTCCCCGGCGGCGGGGTGCAGCTCGAGGGCTGGCGACACGTCTACAGCGGCAAGGTGCGCGACCTCTACGAGCCCGCCGCTGCGCCCGGAGACGACCTCACGTCGAAGGGGCTGCTCGTCGTCGCCAGCGATCGGGTGAGCGCGTTCGATCACGTGCTCGAGCCGGGCATCCCGGGCAAGGGCGAGCTGCTCACAAGGCTGTCGCGCTGGTGGTTCGACCGGCTCGGGGTGGCGAACCATCTCGTGGCCGACGCCTCGGCCTATCCGCCGGCGCCCGAGGAGGTCGCCGGCCGGGCGATGCTCGTGAGGTCGCTCGAGATGTTCCCCATCGAGTGCGTGGTGCGCGGCTACCTCTCCGGCAGCGGCTGGAAGGAGTACCAGGAGACGCAGAGCGTGTGCGGGGTCGCTCTGCCCGCGGGGCTCCGCGACGGCGACAGGCTGCCGGAGCCGATCTACACCCCGGCTCACAAGGCGCCGTACGGCGAGCACGACGAGAACATCAGCTTCGAGAAGACCGTCGAGCTCGTGGGTGCCGACGACGCCGAGGCGCTGCGCTCGCTCTCGCTCGAGATCTACCGCACGGCGGCGCAGATCGCCGAGGCCCGCGGCGTCATCCTCGCCGACACCAAGTTCGAGTTCGGGCGCGAGCCCGAGACCGGTGAGATCACCCTCGCCGACGAGGTGCTCACGAGCGACTCCAGCCGCTACTGGGATGCAGCGGCCTACGACTCCGGCGAGCGCACGGCGAGCTTCGACAAGCAGATCGTGCGCAACTGGCTCTCCGCGAACTGGAACCAGCAGGGCACCCCGCCAGAACTCCCCCCGGCCATCGTCGAGCAGACCGTGGCCCGCTACCGCGAGCTCCTGGAGCGCCTCACCGGCGAGTGACCGGTGGTGTCGGTGGTGCGGCGTAGGGTCGGGGCATGAACGTCACCGTGGTCTTCGTCGCAGGGTTCTGGTTGCCCGGTTCGTCGTGGGAGGAGGCGGTCGCACCGGTGCGGGATGCCGGGTACACCGTCCTCACGCCCACGCTGTCGGGGCTGAACTCGGTCGACGACGATCGGAGCGGGATCACCCTCGCGACGCACGTCGCCGAGGTGCGCGAGCTGGTCGAGGCGATCGACCCGGCCGAGCAGGTCGTGCTCGTCGGCCATTCCGGCGGTGGGGCGATCATCCACGCCGTCGTCGACGCCCTGCCGGGTCGCATCGCCAGGGCGATCTACGTCGACAGCTGGCCCACCGCCGACGGTGTCGCCATCAACGCCGAGCTGCCCGCCGAGGGCGACGGGGTTCCGCTGCCCGACTGGGATGCGTTCGGCGAGGTCGACCTGCGCGACCTCGACGACGAACTGCGCGAGCACTTCCGGCAGATCGCCGTCCCTCAGCCGGTGCGCGTCGCGCGCGACGAGCAGCAGCTCAGCGACACTGCCCGCTACGAGGTGCCCATCACCCTCATCGCCACCACGTTCACCGGGGAAGAGCTCGACGGTTATATCGAGTCGGGCCACCCGATGTTCGCCGAGTTCCCGCCGATGAGGTCGGTGACCGTGATCGAACTCCCCACCGGCCACTGGCCCCAGCTGACGAGACCACGAGCGCTCGCCGACGCTCTCCTCACTGCTCTCCCGGGCTGAGTGTCCCACCCGCCGCACGTGCCGGCGACACGCGCCAACGGTAGGAGAATCGCACCACCGAGCGCAGAGGAGCTCGAGTGCGCGATTCCCATACCCGACGACCCCGCACCGAGCGCGGCGAGAAGCGGTCAGCTCGCGCTGCCCTCGCCGCCGCTCGGGGAGTACAGCTGGCCGATGCGGATGGCGTTGCCGAACGGGTCGCGGATGCCGAAGTCGATCCCGTAGGGCCGCTCGGTGGGCTCGTCGGTGATGTCGACGCCCTTCGCCTTGAGGTCGGCGAACGCGGCGTGGGCGTCGTCGGTGGAGATGCACAACCAGCCGCCCATCGCCCCCTTCGAGACGAGTTCGCGCACCTGCTCGGCGGTCGCCGGGTCCATGGCGGGAGGGCCGGGCTTCTCCAGCAGGATCTGCGGATGCGGATGCCCGGGCACGTTCACGGTGAGCCAGCGCATGAAGCCGAGGTCTTGGTCGACGCTCACTTCGAGGCCGAGCGTGCCGACGTAGAAGTCGAGCGCCTCATCCTGGTCGAACACGAAAATCTGGGACTGGGTGATCTTGTCGAGGTTCATGGTGCTCATGCTAGAAGCGCCGCTCAGCGCTGCGCTTCTCCGAAACTGCTCGCCTGGGCGGGATGGCCGAGACTGTCGATGGCGACCGACGAAGCGAGGCTGCTCGGGCGTGCCCAGGTCTTCACGAAGCATGTCGGCACGTATCCGACCGGCCCGCGGCGTCGGCACTCCGTCGCGTCTCGCCCGCGATGTCGCGGAAGGTGCGGCCGAACGTGCCGAGGCTGGCGAAGCCGACCTCGAGGCAGATGTCGAGGATGGGCCGGTCGGTCTCGCGCAGCAGGAACATCGCCCGTTCGACCCGCCGGCGCTGCAGGTACCGGTGCGGGCTCTCACCGAACGCCGTCTTGAAGGTGCGGATGAAGTGCGCCTCGGAGACCAGCGCGATACGCGCGAGCGTCGCGATGTCGAGGGGCTCGGCGTAGGAGCGGTCGATCGCGTCGCGGGCACGCAGCAGCCGCCGGTTGCTCTCCTCGCGCTCCTTCGTCATGCGTCCATGCTGCCACGCGCATCCGTCACCGTCGGGCCCGCGTCACCACGCGCATCCGCGCCGCCCCTACCGCGCGATCTCCGGCGGGAAGTTCTCGTACCAGTGCCGCGCGATGTCGGAGCGCCGCGCCCACCACACGGCCTCGTGCCCGCGGGCGTAATCGAGAAAGCGAGCGACCCCGGCCGAACGCCCTGCGTGGCCGCTCACCCGCGGGTGCAGCGTGACGGTCATCATGCCCGGCGAGCGCTCGCCCTCGGCGTAGAGCACGTCGAAGGTGTCTTTCAGGGTGGTGAACAGGTCGTCGCCTGTCGCCCACCACCCCTTAGAGAACTTGTCGTCGTTGGCGGCGTCGGTGTTCGGAATGACCAGGTGCTTGCGGCCGCCCACCGCCGACCAGTAGGGCAGCTCGTCGTCGTAGGCGTCGGAGTCGTAGAGGAAGCCGTGCTCGACGAGCAGTTCGCGCGTGACCTCGCTCGGCCCGTAGCGGCAGTACCAGCCGTCGGGCTCGGCCCCCCAGATGCTCTTGAAGCTGGCCAGGGCCATCTTGAGGTGCGCACGCTCCTCCTCTTCGTCGAGCAGGTAGTGCTTCGTGTAGCGGTAGCCGTGCCCGAGCAGGTCGTAGCCCGCGAAGCGCGCGTGCACGGCGATCTGCGGGTTGTACTCCAACGCCACCGCGCACGCCGCGATGGTGGCGGGCAGCCCCCTCTCCTCGAGCAGCCGCTGCAACCGCCAGAAGCCGACGCGGCTGCCGTAGGCCATCATCGACTCGGCCGTGAGGTCGCGGCCGGGAACGTCGGCGCCCGCACCCTCGGCATCGGTGAGCGGCGCCTCGCTGTGCTCGAAGCCGTCTTCGACGGAGTCTTCCGCCCCTTCCTCCACGGCGAGGGTGATGTTCACGGCGAGGCGCGCACCGCCCGGCCATTGCGGGTCGGGTCGGTTGCGGCCGTAGCCCACGAGGTCGCGCACGGAGTCCTCCGTCGGGTTCGGATGAGAGCGGATGCCGGGGGCCGGGTGAGCCTCCAAGCTTCCTGACCATACCGTCTCCAGGCCGCATCGCGGGTGAGGCTGGAAGTCACGATCGACTCCGGAGGAGGCAGTCATGCAGCAGCTGACCGAGCTGTTCCCGATCCTGTTCGTCGTCGCCGCGGCGATCATCGCGGTGGTCATCGCCGTCATCGTGGTGCAGGCGGTGGCCAACGCCCGCGCCGTGCGGCGGGCCGGCCACAACCCGCTCACGCTGCAGGCCGACCTCGCCACCCGGCTGCTCGACAGTCAGGCGCTGAGCGCTGCGCGCAGCACCGAGGAGCGCCTGGACGCCCTCGACCGGATGCGCGACGAGCGCTCCATCAGCGACGACGAGTACCGCGAGGCGCGCGCCCGCGTGTTGAGCGACCATTGAGCGGACCGGGGAAGGCCGGGCCTGGTGAGGACCGGCCGGGTGCGCCCGGGCCGGGCGAGGCCAGGCCGGGTGCGACCGTGCCGGGCGAGGCCAGGCCGGGCGACGCCAGGCCCGGCGAGGTCAGTGCCGGCCGCTCCCGTCTCTCCGACTGGACGGAGGCGCTGGCCGAAGCGCACGGCGACCCCGGAGGCGGCGCGGCATCGGCGGTGATGCTGTCGATGGCCGCGGCGCTGACGGCGATGACCGCCGGGTACTCCGCCGCCGGCCGGTTCGGCGACGCCCCAGACGACCCCGAGTGGGAGCGCCGCCGGGCGGCGATCGAGCACGACGCGCGGCGACTCCGCGCCACCGCCCTCGAGCTGGCCGACACCGACGCGGCCGTGTCCGGAGCGTTCGCACCGGCCTACGCCCTCGACGACCGGCAGGAGCGGCGAGAAGCCGTGGCCGAGGTGAGCGCCGCCGCGACCCGCACCTCGCAGCTCATTGGCGAGGCGGCACTCACCCTTCCCGACCACCTCGACTGGCTCGCCCGCCACGGCAACCCGGCGCTCCACGCCGACGTCGCCGTGGCCCGCGCCGCCCTGCGAGGCGCCTTGAGCGGGGCATGCACCAACCTCACCGCCGACGGCGGTGACGAGCTCACCGGTGACGAACGCGCATCCCTCGCCCGTTTCGAGGAGGCGATCGCCCGGCTCGACGCCTCCGCCGGCTGAGCAGGAGACGCCGAGCCACGACGAGCCCAGCGCGAGCGCGAGCGCCTACCGCGCCCCGAGCAGGTGCTCGAGCGCCAGCTGCTGCAGGCGCACGAAGCCGAAGCCCTTGCCGTCGAAGTAGGCGTTCGCGTCGAAGTCCTCATAGGAGGCGGTGTCGGCGAGCAGCTGGTCGTACGACTCCCCCTCGCCGAGCGTCGGCTCCGACAGCTCGGGCACGCGGGCGGCGGCGAGCGCCTCCTGCACCTCGGGGTCGGCGCGGAACGCCGCGGCGCGCTCCTTCAGCAGCAGGTAGGTGCGCATGTTCGCTGCGGCAGACTCCCACACGCCCTTCTCGTCTTCGGTGCGCGAGGGCTTGTAGTCGAAGTGGCGGGGGCCGTCGTACGAGGGGCCGCCGTTGGGTCCGCCGTTCTCGAGCAGGTCGACGAGCGCGAACGCGTTCTGCAGGTCGCCGTGGCCGAAGACGAGGTCTTGGTCGTACTTGATGCCGCGCTGGCCGTTGAGGTCGATGTGGAAGAGCTTGCCCTGGTAGAGCGCCTGGGCGATGCCGGCGGCGAAGTTGAGCCCGGCCATCTGCTCGTGGCCGACCTCGGGGTTCACCCCCACCAATTCGGGGCGCTCCAGGCTCTCGATGAAGGCGAGGGCGTGGCCGACGGTGGGGAGCAGGATGTCGCCGCGCGGCTCGTTCGGCTTCGGTTCGATGGCGAAGCGGATGTCGTAGCCCTTGTCGGCGACGTAGTCGCCGAGCATGTTCACGGCCTCGCGGTAGCGCTCGAGGGCGGCGCGGATGTCTTTGGCCGAGTCGTACTCGGCGCCCTCGCGGCCGCCCCACATGACGAAGGTCTTCGCGCCGAGCTCGGCCGCCAGGTCGAGGTTGCGCAGCACCTTGCGGAGCGCGAAGCGGCGCACGGCGCGGTCGTTCGAGGTGAAGCCGCCGTCTTTGAAGACGGGGGCCGAGAACAGGTTCGTGGTGACCATCGGCACGATGACGCCGGTGTCGGCGAGCGCGCCCTTCAGGCGGTCGATCTGGGTCTGGCGCTCCGCATCCGTCGAACCGAAGGCGAACAGGTCGTCGTCGTGGAAGGTGAGGCCGTAGGCGCCGAGCTCGGCCAGCTTCTCGACGGCGTGCACCACGTCGAGCGGGGCGCGGGTGGGGCCGCCGAAGGGGTCGGCGCCGTTGTAGCCGATGGTCCAGAGACCGAAGGAGAACTTGTCGGCGGGGGTGGGCGCGTCGGCCATGATGACTCTCGTTTCAACGTCGTCGGTGATATGTTCTGGCTCACAACATATTCGAGGCACCGCCCGGTGTCAACGGGCTCGCCCGCTGCGTATAGGTTCGTCGTGGCGGTGATGGGCGACGGAGGGAGCGTGATGGCGGGCAACGAAGACACCCGACGGCAGAACCTCTCTGCGCTCCTGACGAACCTGCACCGCGACGGCCCGCGCTCTCGCGCCGAGCTGACCCGGTTGCTCGGCCTCAACCGCTCGACGGTCTCAGCCCTGGTGGGCGAGCTGACCGCTCTCGGCCTCGCCTATGAGACCGCCCCCGCCGAGAGCGGCGGAGTGGGCAGGCCCAGCCCGATCGTGCACGCCGACGACACCGTGTCGATCATCGCGGTCAACCCCGACCTCGACGCCGTGACCGTTGCGCTCGTCGGGCTCGGCGGGATCGTGCACGACCGTGAGCGCGTGGCGACCCAGGGCGTCCCCACGGCCCGCGAGGCGGTTGAGCTCGCCCGGGTCGCAGCCGAGCGGATGCGCGCCAGAGCCGCCACCACGTACCGCGTCGTCGCGGTGGGCGCGGCGGTTCCGGGGCTCGTGCGCGTCGACGACGGCACCGTCGTGCTGGCCCCGCACCTCGGCTGGCGCGACGAGCCGTTCGCCGCGATGCTGGCCGAGGCGACGGGCCTCCCCGCGGTCGCCGCGAACGACGCCAACCTGGCCCTCCTCGCCGAGTGCAGCCGTGGCGCCGGCCGCGGCCTCCGCGACGTCGTCTACCTCAACGGCAGCCCCTCGGGCATCGGCGGAGGGGTGCTGGTGGGCGGAGCGCCGCTCGTCGGCACGCAGGGCTTCGGCGCGGAGCTCGGGCACACGCTCGTCGAGCGCGGCGGTCTCGCCTGCGACTGCGGACGGATGGGGTGCCTCGAGACCGAGGTGCACCTGTCACGGCTGCTCGCGGTGCTGGGGCGCGACGCCATCGACTCCGACGAGCTCGACCGCCTGCTCACCGGCCCGCGGGAGCCCGCGGTGGAGGCCGAGGTCGACCGCCAGATCGGGGTGCTCGTCACGGCCCTCGCCGGGCTCGTGAGCGTGTTCAACCCCGAGCGCATCGTGCTCGGCGGGTTTCTGGGGTCGCTGTTCGACGCGCATCCGGAGCGGTTCCTGCAGGGTGTTCCCGCGGCGTCGTTCGCTCCGCTGGCCGCGAGGCTCACCATCGAGCGGGCGCGCCTGCGCTCGCGGGTGCTGCTCGTGGGCGCGGCGGAGGCCGCCTTCCGGCGCCTCCTCGACGACCCCGCCGGCGCGAGCGCTCTGGCCGGCGCGAGCACGCCGCCAGCCGCGACCACCCCCGCCGCCGCGAGCATCCCGGCCGCCGCGCCCGCCGCGAGCACCTGAGCAGCCCGCCCCGCCCCTCCCGGCCGGCCTCAGCCCGCCAGATCGTCGGGCGCCGGGATGGCGCGGGTCTCGATGAGCCGCTTCAGCCACAGCGCGCTGTCTTTCGGCGTGCGCTCCTGCGTGTCGTAGTCGACGCGCACGATGCCGAACCGCTTGGAGTAGCCGTAGCCCCACTCGAAGTTGTCGAGCAGGCTCCACACCTGATAGCCGCGCAGGTCGACACCGGCCTCCCGCGCCCGATGGGCCGCGGTGAAGTGGCGCTGCAGGTAGTCGACCCGCAGCGGGTCGTGAACGCGCGGGGTGCCGTCCGCATCCGTCGTCACGACGTCGTCGAACGCTGCGCCGTTCTCGGTGATCATGAGCGGCTGCTCGGGGAACTCGTCGCGGAGCGCCAGCAGCAGCTCGTACAGCCCCGACGGGTCGATGTTCCAGCCCATCGCCGTGTACGGCCCCTCCTGCGGCAGGAACTCGACGTCGTCGGCTCCCGGCCAGGGCGAACCGCCCATGTCTTTGTGCCCGTCGGCCATGAGGCGAGGAGAGCTGCCGTCCCACCGGCGCACCAGCGTGGTGGCGTAGTAGTTCACCCCGAGCACGTCGAGCGGCTGCCGGATGCGCTCCAGGTCGCCGTCGAGCACGAACGACCAGTCGGTGATGCCCGCCGTGTCGGCGAGCAGATCGACCGGGTAGGCACCGTGCAGCAGCGGGCCGGTGAAGGCCCGGTTGGCGAGCGCATCGATCTGGCGCAGCGCATCCGCCCCCGACTCCCCCGAGCCGGCCTCGGCCCGCAGCACGTGGAGGTTGAGGGTGATCGAGTACTGCGGGTCGTTCGTCACCACCTCGCGGAGCGCCTCGATGGCGAGCCCGTGGGCGAGGTTCAGGTGATGCACCGCCTGCAGGGCTCCGAGCGCCGTGGTGCGGCCGGGCGCGTGCGCCCCCGAGCCGTAGCCGAGGTACGCCGAGCACCAGGGCTCGTTGAGCGTCGTCCACACGGCGATGCGGTCGCCGAGCGCCTCACCCATGATGCGGGCGTAGTCGGCGAAGGCTAGCGCTGTCGAGCGCACCGTCCAGCCGCCCTCGTCTTCGAGCGCCTGCGGCAGGTCCCAGTGGTAGAGCGTGGCGATGGGGGTGATGCCGCGCGCGAGCAGCCCGTCGACGAGCCGCGAGTAGAACGCGATGCCCTCGGCGAGCGCCGGCCCCCGGCCGGTGGGCTGGATGCGCGGCCACGCGATCGAGAACCGGTACGACTCCAGCCCCAGCTGCTGCATGAGGTCGAGGTCGGCCTCCCAGCGGTGGTAGTGGTCGTCGGCGACGTCGCCGGTGTCTCCGTTCCAGACCTTGCCCGGGGTGCGGCTGAAGGTGTCCCAGATCGACGGCCCGCGGCCGTCTTCGTCGTGGGCGCCCTCGATCTGGTAAGAGGCGGTGGCCGAGCCGATGACGAAGCCGGGCGGGAATGTCAGGCCGGTCTCGCGGTAGTCGTCGCTCATGCCTGTGCCTCCTGGGCGGTGCGCAGCGTGAACGTCACGTCGGCAGCATCCGTCGTCACCTCGACGGTACCGTCGTCGCCCCGCGTCACGTCGAACGACACCGTGCGCCCCTCGGGCGAGGTCACCGACACGGTCGACGGCCCGCCCTCGCCCGGGTAGGTGGTGAAGGTCAGCGACTCGAAGTAGTCGTGGTCGGGCCGGTCGACGCGCGAGGTGGTCGGCAGCACGGAGCCGCCCCGCACCCACACCGGCAGGCTGAACACGTCGTGGGTCTCGCGGCGCCAGGTGCCGACCGGCTGGGTGACGGTCTCGCCGGTGAGCAGCTGGGTCCAGGTGCCCGCGGGGAGGTAGTACTCGACAGCGCCGGAGGCCGAGAACACCGGGGCCACGAGCAGCGACGAGCCGAGCATGTACTGCCGGTCGAGGTAGCGCACGGCGGGGTCGTCGGGGAACTCGAGCAGCATCGGCCGCATGAACGAGACGCCCGTCTCGGCGGTCTCGAGACCGAGCGAGTAGAGGTACGGCATGAGGGAGAGCTTCAGGGTCGCGAAGCGCCGGGTGACCTCGACTGCCTCCTCGTCGAAGGCCCACGGCACGCGGTAGCTGGTGGAGCCGTGCAGCCGCGAGTGCGACGACAGCAGGCCGAACGCCACCCAGCGCTTGAACACCGCGGGGTCGGGTGTGCCCTCGAAGCCGCCGATGTCGTGGCTCCAGAAGCCGAAGCCGCTGAGCGCGAGGGAGAGCCCGCCGCGGAGGGTCTCGGCCATCGACACGAAGGAGGAGGAGTTGTCGCCGCCCCAGTGGATGGGCATGCGCTGCCCGCCCGTGGTCGCCGAGCGGGCGAACAGCACGGCCTCGCCCTCGCCCCGCTCCTCCGACAGCACCTCGAACACCGCCTCGTTGTAGAGCTGCGTGTAGAGGTTGTGCATGGTCTCGGGAGACGAGCCGTCGTGCCACACCACGTCGAGCGGCACGCGCTCGCCGAAGTCGGTCTTCAGCGCGTCGACGCCCTGGCGGGCGAGAGTGCGCACCTTCTCCTGGAACCAGGCCCGGGCATCCGGGTTCGTGAAATCGACGAGGCCCATGCCGGCCTGCCACATGTCCCACTGCCAGACGGTGCCGTCGGGCCGCTTCACGAGGTAGCCGGCCTCGGCGCCCTCGGCGAACAGCGCCGAGCGCTGCGCGATGTAGGGGTTGAGCCACGCCGAGACGCGCAGCTCGCGCTCGTGCAGGCGCGCGAGCATGCCCTCGGGGTCGGGGAAGGTGCGGGCGTCCCAGTCGAAGTCGGTCCAGTTGAACTCGCGCATCCAGAAGCAGTCGAAGTGGAACACCGACAGCGGCAGCTCGCGCTCGGCCATGCCCTCGATGAAGCTCGTGACCGTCGCCTCGTCGTAGTCGGTGGTGAAGGAGGTCGACAGCCACAGCCCGTACGACCAGGCCGGCACCCGCGCCGGGCGGCCGGTGAGCTCGGTGTAGCGCGCGAGCACGTCTTTCGGCGTCGGCCCGTCGATGACGAAGTACTCCAGCGCCTCGCCCGCTGTCGAGAACTGCACGCGCTCGACGGCCTCGGAGCCCACCTCGAACGAGACGTGCTCGGGGTGGTTGACGAGCACGCCGTAGCCGTTCGACGAGAGGTAGAACGGGATGCTCTTGTACGACTGCTCGCTCGAGGTTCCGCCGTCGGCGTTCCAGGAGTCGACGGTCTGACCGTTCTTCACGAACGGGCCGAAGCGCTCGCCGAGACCGTAGATGGTCTCGCCCACGCCGAGTTCGAGCTGCTCGTGCACGTAGTGGGTGGCGGGGGCGAGGCCCGTGGAGGTGACCCCCGCGATGCCGGTGGGTTCTGCGGCGACGGGGGCATCCGGGGCCAAGGTGATGTAGCCGACGGACTTGTGGCCGCTGGCGGTGAGGGGGCGGGTGCCGCCCTCTGCGGCGCCCGCGGTGCCCGCGGTGCCCGCCGCGCCCGCCGCGCCCGCGGTGCCCGCCGTCGACTCGAAGCTCAGCGACCACGGTGCACCCTCCGCGACCGTCGCAATCAGCGACCCGGTGGTGAGCGCCACCCCACCGTCGACGGATGCGGTGCTGCCGATCCCGGTACCACCCTCCACCGCGCCGACGAGCTCGAAGCCCGGCGAGCGGCGCGCGCCCTGGAAGTGCTCGATGCGCACCCGCACCACACCCTCGAGGGGCGAGGAGAGGGTGACGGTGAGCAGGGGTCGGTTGAGCACGTCGCCACGCTTCTCGATCACCTTGGTGGGCGCCGACACGACGAGGCTGTCGCCCCGGTCGTCGATGTCGTAGGCCTCCTGGGCGTAGAGGGCGGTGACTCCTGGGCGCACGTGCCAGAAACCGTCGGTGAACTTCATGGATGTCCTTCGTGGGGGTGGTACGGAAGCTGGGGGGTGTGTCTACTTCACGGCGCCGGCGGTGATGCCGCGCGTGAGGGTGCGCTGGAAGATGAGGAAGAAGACCAGGGTCGGAATGAGACCGAGCAGCGCCGAGGCGCTCGTGGTGGTGACATCCATCAGTCGGTCGCCCTGCAGCACGCTGATGGCCACCGGAACCGTCTGGTTCGAGTTCGAGACCAGGAAGGTGAGCGGGATGAGGAACTCGTTCCAGGTCCAGATGAAGAAGAAGATGAGGAGCACGGCGAGCGTGGGCCGCGAGATCGGCACGATCACCCGCCACAGCGTCTTCCAGCGCCCGGCGCCGTCGAGCGCCGCCGCCTCGAGCACCTCCTTGGGGAAGGTGCCGAACACCGACGACAGCAGGTACGTGCCGAACGCGCTCTGGATGACGGTGAAGATGATGATGACGCTCCACACGTTGTCGTAGAGACCCACCTGCTTGAACATGTAGTACAGCGGGTAGAGCAGCGCCTCCTGCGGCAGCAGGTTCGCGAGCAGGAACAGCACGATGATCGAGGTGCGCGCCCTGACCCGGCCGATGCCGATGGCGAAGGCGTTCAGCACCGAGATGAGCACGGCGAGAACGGCGACGGCGCCCGAGATGAAGATGCTGTTCCACAGCTTCTCGGGGAAGTCGACGCGCTCCCAGAACCGCACGATGCCGTCGAAGTAGAGCTGGGTGGGCAGCTGCAGGGGGCCGGTCGCCGCATAGTCCTGCGGCGACTTGAACGAGTTGATGAGGATGAGGATGAACGGGAAGGCGATGAGCGCGGCCACCACGATCGCAGCGATCAGCAGCACCCAGTCGGTCACCGTGCGGGGGCGTTTGCCGTTCTTCCGGCGCTTCACCGGGGCGGGGCCGTCGGTCGGCGCTGCCGGGCGGACGGGAGCAGTCGTGGCGGTCACAGGCCGGCCCTCTCCTTCTCTTCACCGCGCAGCTGGGCACGGATGAACGCGATGGCGACCACCGCGATGATGACGGTGAGCGCGGTGGCGATGGTGGCGCCGTAGCCCACCTGCTGCGCCTGGAAGAACTCGCTGTAGGCGTAGTAGGCGGGAACCAGGGTGGAGGTTCCCGGGCCGCCGCCCGTGAGCACGTAGATGGGGCCGAACACCTTGAGCGCGGCGATGGTGCAGGTGAGCGCCACCACGTAGATCTCGGGACGGATGATGCTGATGGTGATGGAGCGGAACCGCTGCAGCCAGTTCGCGCCGTCGAGCTCCGCCGCCTCGTAGAGCTCCGGGTCGACGCGCTGCAGTGCCGCCATGAAGATGACAACCGGGTAGCCGATCTGCACCCAGACCATCACCACCATGATGCTGGCGAGCGCGGTGTCGGGGCTGCCCAGCCAGTTGTGGGCGAGCTGGCCGAGCCCGATCCCCTCGAGGATCTGGTTGAGCGCACCGTCATTGCCGGGCCGGAGGATCCAGCCGATCACGATGCCGGCCACCGCCACGGGGAGGATCTGCGGCAGGTAGTAGGTCGCGCGCAGGAAGCTCGCCAGCCGGCCCCCGAAGCGACGGCCGATGAGGTCGAACAGCAGCGCCGCGAGCAGGAGGCCGAGCACCGTGGGCACGATGACCATCGCGATGATCATCGCGATCGAGTTGCGGAACGAGGCCCAGAAGGCCGCGTCGCCGAACAGCTCGATCCAGTTCTCGAGACCGATGAACTCCGGCGGCTTGATGCCGCGCCACTCCGTGAAGCTGAGGTAGACGTTCCATCCCAGCGGGATGAGCACGATCACCGTCAGCAGCACGAAGCCGGGCAGCAGGTAGAGCCAGTAGGCGCCGCGGCCGCGGCCGCCCCGACTCGGGATGAGTGGTTCATCCGGAGTCGGGGCGACCCGGGCCGCGCGCTTCGCCGGGCGGACGAAGGGCACGGAGGTTGCCATGAGGGGCCTTCCTGCTTCCTTGGTGCTTCTTGGTGTGTCTTGGTGTGTCTCGTGAGCGCGCTTCTCAGCGCGCCGACTCACTTGCGGAAGTCGTCGACGTACGAGTCGTAGTCGTCGCCCAGCGTGGTGAGCACGGTGGTGGAGTCCTCCGTGCCGTTGATGAGGTTCTGCAGCTCGCCGTTCAGCTCGTCGTAGAACGTGGGGGTGGGCCAGTCGGGGTAGAAGGCCAGGCCGTCGCGCTCGTTGATGGTGTTGAACTGGTCGATCAGCTCCTTGCTCTTCTCGTCGGTGATGTCGGCGATGTCGGCGGCCACCGGGAGGCCTCCGTTGTTTCCGAGGATGGCCTGGATCTCGGGCCGCATCGTGATGTCGATGAACTTGTAGGCGAGGTCGGGGTTCTTGGCACTGGTCGGCACCACCCACATGTTGCCCGCCGAGCCGAGGTTCAGCTCCGACTCCGGGAACTCGAAGATGCCCCAGTCGAAGCCCGTGATCTCCTCGGTGAAGCGGCCGTACCACCAGCTGCCCGAGACGAACATCGGGGCGTCGCCGTTGATGAACGACACACCCGCGTCTTCGGCCTTGAGGCCGGAGGCGTCGGGCGAGATGTAGCCCTTGTCGACGTAGTCCTTCACGGTGTCGGTGGCGTAGGTGAGCGGCTCGCCCTGCCAGTCGACGGGGTTGCTGTAGAGCTGGTAGTCGTCGACCCAGGAACGGTCGGCCTTGCTGAGTGCCAGCTGGTACCAGAGCTGACCCAGGGGGTACTCCTGAGCGGCTTCGGCCAGCGGCGTGGTGCCGGCGTCCTTGAACGCCTTCATGTCGGCTTCGAACTCGGCGTAGGTCGTGGGCACCTCGAGGCCGGCCTCGGCGAAGGCGTCCTTGTTGTAGTACACGGTGACGAACTCGCCGTAGTTGGGAACGCCGTACCAGGGGCCCGAGCCCATCACGCCGTCCTCGTCGTAGCGCGCGGTGGTCTGCAGCGCCGGGGCGAGCTTGTCGTCCCAGCCGTACTCCTCCACCGCATCCGTGATGTCGGTGAGAAGGCCCTGGCTGGCGAGCAGGCCCGCGGTGCCGTTGCCCTTGGCGTACTCGAGGATGTCGGGCGCCTCGTTCGAGTTGAGAACCTGGCTGGCGGTCGAGCGGATCTGCTCGAAGCCCTTCTCCTCGAACTCGACGGTGGCGCCGGTCTCCTCCTCGAAGACCTTGATCGCCTCGTCCCAGGCCTTGCCCATGGCGCTGTCGGCGCCTTCGTAATGCCAGAGAGTGAGCGTCTTGTCGTCGCCGGAGTCGCCGGAGCCGCTCGAGCAGCCGGCGAGAACCGTGGTCGCGGCGGCGAGGGTCGCCATTCCGGCGAGGACGCGGGTGCGTCGTTTCACTGTCTACCTCCTTGTAGTGAGCAGGATGCTCGGTGTTCTGGGTGTGGTGCGGTGGTGGGGTCCGGATTGTCGAAGCGCTTCGATCGTGTGCGACGACACTCGCGGGACAACGCCTGCGGGGTCAGGTGACTGTGGCGGTCGACCCTTTGGCGATGTACGTGGGCGGAACCAGTTCGACGACCGGGTCGGTCGACCCGCTGAGCTGGCTCATGGTGAGCTCGACCCCTCGGCGCCCGGTGACCAGGGCGGGAAGAGGGATGACGTCGAGCGGGGGATCGAGCTGATCGGTCGGGAAGCTGGAGCAGGCCGAGACGATCGACAGATCGCCCGGAACGCTCCGGCCCTCCTTGCGGAGCAGCTCGAGGAGCATGGTGTGCACGGGCTCGTTGCAGTTGAGCACGAGGGCCGTGAGATCGGGGAGGGATGCGCAGAGCTCGGTGAGAGCCGATCTCACGCTCGCCGGGTCTTGCTCGGGCATCACGAACAGGGTGTCGACACCGAACTCGACGGCGGCCGCGGCGAAGGCGTCACGGAAGCGGATCGGGAAGTTCGAGCCGCGCTCGTAGAGCTCGGAGGGGTGGCCGATCAGGCCGATCTGGCGGTGGCCCTGGCTCACCAGCCGCTCCACCGACAGGCGGGCGGCCGACTCGAAGTCGAGGTCGACGCAGGTGAGGCCTGAGGTGTCGCCCGGAATGCCGACGAGGGTGACCGGGATGTCGAGCTCGCGCACGAGCGGCACCCGGGTGTCGTCGCGGTCGACGTCGAGCAGCACGATGCCGTCGACGAGCTTCGAGGAGACCATGCGGCGCAGGCCGTTCACCGCCTCGTCCTGCACGAGCAGAACGGTGTCGTAGTCGAACTCGCGGGCGGCTTCGGCGATCGCGAGCACGAAGGTCATATGAGCCGGAGCGTAGGTGTCGGCGTGCAAAGGGGCGCTCAGGGCGAGCAGGTTCGTGCGGCTGCCGGCGAGCATCCGCGCCCCGGCGTTCGGTCGGTAGCCGAGCTCGGCGACGGCGGCGTCGATGCGGTCGCGGGTGGCTGCGGCGATGGTGCGCTTGCCGCTCAAGGCGTACGAGACCGTCGAGATCGATACACCGGCCGCGCGGGCGACGTCTTGGATCGATGCCATCTCGCGCCCTCCCTGTCGTCTCTGCCAGCAGTGTCGAAGCGCTTCGCGGAAGCGCTTCGACACCACGGTAGATACTCATCGGCGCTCGGTCAACCTTTTCACCCTAATTTGTTGCCAGTGAGCACAAATAGCTCGGCGCTCTTCTTCAGGTGGCGGCAGCCGGCGACTCGATCGCGGCGGCGACGACGCGGGCCATCCGCGGGCGGATCATGTGGTCGCTCACGTTGACGACGTGGGTCGTGACGTTGCGCATCTTCTCGATGATGGCGAGGTTGCCGGGCACGAGGAACTCGTCGAGGCGGCCGTAGACGACCTCGACCGGGCGATCGACCTGCGCGAGATCGCTGATCACCGTCTGCGACTCGATGCAGTGCTCGAGCGACTTGACGAAGGCGTCCCAGTTCTCCTCCGTGATCTCCATCACGTGCTCGACCGGAAGCAGCCTCGAGACGATGGCCGCGTGGGCGATCGTGAAGTCCTTGTTCTGCCGGAAGAACTGATACGCCTGCAGGTAGCCGCTCACCCGCTGCCGCACCCGGGGGTCGCCGATCTCGTTCGGCGAGAGGTAGACCGGCGGGCTGACCAGCACGAGCTTGTCGATGTGGGATTCGTGGGTGGCGGCGTAGCGGCTCGCGATGAGGGTGCCGAGCGAGTGGCCGACCAGCACGAAGGGATGTTCGAGGTGCAGCGACCGGATCGTGTGGGCGAGGGCCGCCACATGCTCGTCGAGAGTGTACTCGGCGTGCTCGGGGCGGGGCGAACCCCCGAAGCCGAGCAGATCGATGGCGATCACCCGATGGGTCTTCGAGACGAGCGGCTCGAGGTAGTGGAACGTCGCCGACGACGAGGCGATGCCATGGATCATCACGACCACGGGTGCGCGGCCCGGGGTCGAGCTCGCGCCCGGCCCGGTGTCGTACGCGACGGACAGCAGGGGTGCCCGTGGGTCGCGGAGGGCCTCGATCACGTCGTCAAGCCTCGACATGTGTTCACTCTGCCCGCGCCGGAGGCCCGGCGCAACGACCGGTGACCCGAACGCGGCCCGCTCTCGAGGTGACCTCTCCCGGGCAGTCTTCCGTGGGGGCTCCTCGAGGCGCCGCGGCGCGCGCTGAGGTCACGACTGCGTCGACGCCCACTCCGCGACGCGACGGGCGCTCTCCTCGGGCGAGATGTCTTCCACCCGCGTCATGATCGACCAGCGCACCCCGAACGGGTCGAGCACCGAGGCGAACCGGTCGCCCGAGACGAAGCTCATCGGCTTCTCGCGCACGGTGGCGCCTTTCGCCTCGGCGGCAGCGGTGACCTCGTCGACGGCCTCGACGTACACCGCGAGCGAGTAGCTGGCGCCGCGCTCGGGGTCGGTGAGCACGAGCCCGTACGACTCCAGCGGGTCGCTCAGGGTGAGCATGCCCGTGCCGAAGTCGAGCACCGCGTGCGCTACGAGTTCGGTGCCGGCGTCGCCCGGAAAGCGTGTGACGTCGACGAGACGGGCACCGAACACCGCCGAGTAGAACTCCAGCGCGTCGGCGGCAGGCGACACCACGATGTGCGGGGTGATCGAGGTGGAGCCGTGGGGCAGACCGTCGGTCGTGTGCTCGCCGGTGACTCCCGTGACGGGGGTGTGTGATTCAGTGGTCATGGCGCCATCGTAGGAAGGCTGCGCGGGCCCGTCTTGAACTTTCGCGACACTGTGGAGAGATGCCGTTTCGGCGCTCTCTGGGGAGGAGGCGCATCCGATGTCGGAACCGACCTCGAAGGGGCATCTCAACCCCGGCGATGCCGGGGTCTCGTTCGACCGTTTCGAGCTGGGCCCCGGTCTCGGTGAACTCGTCCGCCACGTCTGGGTGGTGCGCTGGAGCCTGCCGGTCGGCGAGACCCGGCCGCAGCGCGTGCTGAGTTATCCCGCCCTCAACGTCGTGGTGCAGGCCCACGGCGCGGTGCTGGCGGGGCCCGACCCGAGGGTCTCTGTGACCGAGCTCCAGGGCAGCGGCTGGGGCGTCGGCGTGCTGTTCCGGCCCGCCGCCGGGCCGCTGCTCGCGACGGAGCCGCCGCGCGAGCTGGTGGGGAGGGTGGTTCCGTTCCGGGGTGCGCCGTCGGGGCGCATCACCGCCCTCCTCGAGCGCGGCGGATCACGCCACGAGCTCATCGCCGCCCTCCGCTCGTGGCTCGTCCCGCTCGGCGCCGCTGTCGACGAGAGCGGGGTGCTGGTGAACCGGATCGCCCACGCTGCCGAGTCGGAGCCCGACCTCGTGCGTGCCGCCGACCTCGCCGAACGAACGGGTATGGGGCTGAGAACGCTCGAACGGCTCACGCGGGAGTTCATCGGCGTCACGCCGAAGTGGCTCATCGAATGCCGCAGGCTGCAGGAGGCGGCGACGCGGCTGCACGCGCATCCGTCGACCGCGCTCAGCCCGCTCGCCGCCGAGCTCGGGTACGCCGACTACGCCCACTTCGCGCGCCGGTACAGCGCGATCGTCGGGGAGTCGCCGAGGGCGACGGTGCTCTCCGCCGAACGACGTGCAGACGCCGCGACGGAGGGCTGACGACGGCGAAGCGGGCGCCTGCGCCGCTTCAGCCTCGGCGCGTGGCGCCGACCGTGCCGGCGCCGTCGCGTGCTCGTCGCAGCCGATCAGTGCTCGTCGTACTTGCCCTCGAAGAGGATCTCGGAGACCTCGTTGAAGCGGTAGTTCGCCGTCGCCGGGCCGTCGGTGCCGTCGGTGGCGGAGACGAAGCGGTAGACGAGCTGGCCCTCGCTGTACGGCAGCACCAGTTCTTCGGGCGCGCCGTCGTCGAGCGGGATGGTCTGGTCGTCGAGCGGGCCGCCGGAGAGGTGGGCGAGTGCGGGAGTGGTCATCGTCCCAGGCTACCCGGGCAGGCGCCCTTTGCGGATGTCGGTGGTGTACCCCAGGATGTGCGCAGGAGGCGATCATGAGCGGAGCACCGAACGCGGGCGGCGGCCCGGCCCAGCCCCGCGGGTCGTTCACGATCGAGCCGCGGGGCGGGTACTCGCTCGCCGCGAGCATCCGGTTCCTCGAGGGCTTCGAACCCGCCGCCTTCCCGTCGGCGCCCGAGGGTGCGCCCGCGGTGCTCGACGCCGCCTTCGCGCTCGAGGGTTCGTGGCTGACGGTGGGGGTGTCGGTCGAGCAGAGCGAGTCGGGCGCGGTGAAGGGGCGGCTGTTCTCCGAGCGCGCGCTGGGGCGGGCCGAGCTGTCGGCGGCGAAGTCGCAGGTGGAGCGCATCCTGTCGCTCGACGTCGACGGCAGCGGCTACGCCGAGGTGGGCGAGCGAGACCCGGTCATCAGGCGCCTCCAGTCCGCCTTTCCTGGGCTCCGGCCGGTGTGCTTCTGGTCGTGGTACGAGGCGGCGGCGTGGTCGATCATCGGCCAGCGGATGCGCATGGGCCAGGCCGCGGCCGTCAAGGCCGGGCTCGCCACCGAACTCGGAACGCAGGTGCAGGTGGGCGGGTCGCCGCAGCGGGCGTTCCCGGCTCCCCGGCAGCTGGCCGAGCTGCAGTACTTCCCCGGGCTCACTGCCGCGAAGGTGGAGAGGCTGCGGGCCCTCGCCGAGACTGCGCGGGTGAACAGGTTCGACAGCGCGATGCTGCGCTCGCTGCCCCGAGCCGAAGCGCTGGCGGCGCTGCAGGAGCTGCCCGGCATCGGCCCGCTCTCGGCCGAGCTCGTGCTGCTGCGCGGGGCCGGCGACCCCGACCACGTTCCCGAGCACACCGCCCGCCTCACGGCGGCGGTGCAGTGGGCCTACGACCTCGACACTCCCCCGACCGCCGAACACATCGCCTCGCTCGCCGAAGCCTGGGCCCCGTACCGCACCTGGGTCGTCGTGCTCCTCCGCTCCGCCCACTACGAGGCCACGCGCGGCTGAGGCGGCCTGCCGCCCGCCGCGTCGGCTCACCCCGCGTCGCTCCGGCCGAACGACGGAGCCTCCCTCCGAGGCGGGAGGGCGACGGATCCCGGTGCCGCCGCATCCGGCTCGAGATTCGGTCGTGTCGTGCGAGGAGTGTGGGGCTGGTCAGTGGGCGGCGACGTGGGCGAGGGCGAAGCCCGCGAAGGTGACGCAGTCGTCGGCGAGGTCGACGGGGATGCTCACCCAGTCTTTGAAGGGGCGTTTCGCTCCGCCGGGGTCGAAGAGCTCGGCCCCGGGGAGGGCCAGGGCGCCGGAGTGCTCGGGGGTGCCCGCGCCGAGCTTCAGCCCGATGAGCTCACCGTTCAGGCAGGCGAACATCGTGCCCGAGAGCTTGAGGATGGGCCGACCCATCATGCGCCCGCGCTCGATGGCGGTGTCGCCGAGCTCGGCGGCCACCCGATCGAACACCTCGAGCGCCTGCTGCGACGGAACGGGTGCGGCCATGCGTCCTCCCGGAATCGGCACCCCGCGCCGCGGGGCTCAGCTGTGCCGCCAGCGTACCGCCCACCGCGTGCAGCCGGCCGCGCGCCGCCGCGGATCAGGGGGCGTAGCTGCCGACCAGGCGCACGGCGCCGCCGTCGACGCCCTTGGCGCCCTGCTCGAATCCCGCGAGGCCGTCGGGGCGGGGTGCCGTCGACACGGTGCCGACGGGCCAGGTGCGGATGCCCTCCGCCTCGATCGCCGCCGCCACCGCCGACGCGGTGCGGGCCGAGACCACGGCGAAGAACCCGACGCCGAGGTTCCAGGTGCCCTCCGAGCTCTCGAGCGAGCTGCCCGCCAGCGACGACAGCACGCGGAACACCGGCGCCGGCGACCAGCTCGACCGGTCGACCTCGACCCACGAGCCCTGCGGCAGCACCCGCGCCAGGTTGGCGGCGATGCCCCCGCCGGTCACGTGCGACAGCGCGTGCACGGCCCCCGCGAGCACCGGGTCGCCGAGCACCCGCACGAGCGGGCCGGTGTAGAGGCGGGTCGGCTCGAGCAGCACCTCGCCCACCACGCCGCCGAAGTCTGCCGAGGTGTCGCCGTAGCCGAGCGAGGCCCCCGCGAGGATGTGCCGCACCAGCGAGAACCCGTTCGAGTGCAGTCCCGACGACTCCAGAGCCAGCACGACGTCGCCGTCGACGACCCTGTCGGCGCCGAGCAGCGCATCCGCTTCGACCACGCCCACCGCGGCTCCCGCCACGTCGTAGTCGTCTTCGCCCATGAGGCCGGGATGCTCGGCCGTCTCGCCGCCCACGAGCGCCGTGCCGGTCTCGGCGCAGGCGTTCGCGATGCCGGCGACGATCGTGGCGATGCGCTCCGGCACGACCTTGCCGCAGGCGATGTAGTCGGTCATGAACAACGGCCGGGCGCCCACCACGACGATGTCGTCGACGACCATGCCCACCAGGTCTTGCCCGATGGTGTCGTGCTTGTCGAGCGCCTGCGCGATGGCGATCTTGGTGCCGACACCGTCGGTCGAGGTGGCCAGGAGCGGATGCGCGTACCCCTTCAACGCCGCCGCGTCGAACAGTCCGGCGAAGCCGCCGACCCCGCCCAGCACCTCGGGGCCGTGGGTGCGCTGCACCGCGGCCTTCATCAGCTCGACCGCGCGGTCGCCCGCCTCGGTGTCGACCCCGGCCGCCGCATAAGAGTTGCTCATGCCCCTATTGTCGCGGATGCGGCGCCCGGAGTCCCGCCAGGCGACGCGGGCCGACGCCAGAGGCCACCGGTCACCGCCCGGCGTCGGCCGCGCGGCGGTCACTCAGCGGCGAGGAGCGCCACGGCGTCCTGCACCTGGCCGAAGAAGGTGGCCTGGTCGGCGAGCTCGGCCGGGTCGTCGGAGCGGCCCTGGATCGAGATCGTGAACGCCCTGCCGTCTTCGCGCTCGAGGTACCACGAGCCCGCGAGCACCCCCACCGAGCTGCCGCCCTTGAAGGCCACGTAGCTCCAGTCGTCGCCGAGCGCATCCGCCCCGAGCCCGGGGTTCACGGCGAGGATCTCCCGCACCGGCGCCCCGGCCTCCGTCTCGGCGAGCTGCTGCAGCCCGAGGTGCACGGCGGTGAGGTCGTCGGCGGTGGTGAACCAGTCGAGCCCGTACTGCCAGACCGGCGTGGTGACCGCCGACGCCTTCACGTCGGGCAGACCGCCGGGCAGGGAGTCGAGCAGTGCCTGTCGTTCCGAGGAGTCGGCATCGTTCCAGGCGTCGCGCCCTGCTGTCTCGGCAGCCCCCTCGCCCCAGCCGAGCTGGAACAGACCGCGAGTGGTGAGCAGCGGGTCGGCCTCGGAGGGATCGTGGTGGCCGAGTTCGGTGAACGCCTGTCGCACCGCATCCGGGCCGACCGCCTCGATGAGGAGATCGGTCGCGGTGTTGTCGCTGATCGCGATCATCTTCTCGGCGGCGTCGCGCACGGTGACCTCGGTGCCCGACGGCTCGTTCTGCAGCTCGCCCGAGGGGAGGCTCTTCACGTCGTCGGTGATGGCGAGGGGCGTCTCCCAGGTGATGCCGCCGTCGGCGACCGTCTGGGCGACCGCGCCGAGCACGTAGAGCTTGAACATCGAACCGGAGGGCATCGGCTCGTCGGCGGCAAGGCCCGACGCCGACACCACCCGCTCGTCGGTGGGCGAGGTCACCTCGGTGACGACGAGTCGGCCGTCGGCGGCGAAGGACTCCACGGCGTCTTCGAGCTCCTGCCAGCTGGCGGCGGGCACCCGATCGGCAGCGACCGGGGTGAAGAGCAGGCCCGCGAGGCGGTCTTCGGCGTCGAGCGCGAGCTGCATGTCGAGGGCATCGCCGGAGGCCGGGGTGATGGTGATGACGGCCTGGGTCCCCAGGGCTTCGACCGCGGTCGGCACCCAGGGGGCCTGCGCCCCGAGCTGACCGAACACCGCGACGAGCTCGTCTGGGCTGATCGACTCGAGCGCCTCAGGAGCGAACCGGGCCTCGACATCGGCCCGCTGGTCTTTCTCGGTGATGTCGCCGTTGATGGCCTTCAGCACCCACGCGGCCTGCTCGCCGAGCGCTCCTGCCGGCAGTTCGACCTCGCTCGCCGCGACGGCGGTGGCCGATGCTGCGGCCCCCGGGTCGGTTGACCCGGCGGGCGTGCAGGCGGCCAGCGTGAGCGCGAGTGCCGCTGCGGTCGCGGTGGCGGCGGCGGAACGGGCGGCGGCGGACGCGCCGACGCGCCCTGCCCGTCGGCGGCGGGTGGGGCGGTCGCGCGCGGCGCCACGGTCACCTCGCAGGGTCGTGGTGGGCGATTGGTCGAAGATCTCGTCGCTCATACCCCGAGTCAACAGGCCGGCGTCGTCCCGCACATCCGGCCAGAGGGGGAACCCGCTCCCCCACAGGGATGATGGCCGGAGGTGATGGACGGGGCATCATCCCACCCGCGGCCGGGGCGCGGGGCTCTTGCGCGTCACTGCGTCGGCGGCCCCGCCGGGAAGCCGGAGGTGCCGCCGGGGAAGCCGCCGCTCGGGACGGTGCCCGCGGTCGACGAGCCGCCGAGGCCGCTGAGTCCCGAGGTGCCGGTCTCCGAGTCGGAGTCGAGCACGTCGGAATCGAGGTCGGCGAGCACGACGACGTCACCCTCCGAGACGCCCGAGGTGATCTCGGTGCGTTCCGCTCCCATCGCGCCGACCTCGACCGGGGTCGGCTGCGAGGTGCCGCCGACGAGCAGGTCGACGGTGTAGTCCGTCCCGGAGCGGTGCACCGCCGAGGTGGGCACTGTCAGCACCGATGCCTGCGACGCCACCGCGACCTCCACCTGCGCCGACGCCCCGGTGAGGAGCGTCTGGTCGGTGGGATCGAGCGCGATCACCACGTCGTAGGAGGGCGTCGACGAGTCGGTCGACACGTCGAGCACGCCGATCGAGCTCACGACACCGGTCAGCGGCATGTCGCCCTCACCGCTCGCCAGAGGAACGGATGCGGTCTGCCCGACCGCGAGCTTCGGCACGTTCGCGAGGGTGACGGTGGTCGACACGAGGTAGCCGTCGTCGCCGAGCACCGTGATCGCGGCGGAGGTCGAGGCCGCCGTGACGGTGTCGCCGACCGCGAGGGAGACCGCAGCGACCATGCCCGCGATGGGGCTGGTGAGAGCGGCCAGCGTGAGCTGCTGCTGAGCGATGGCGAGGTCGGACTTCGCCACCTCGATCTCGGCCTGGTCGGCGACGATCGTCTCGGCGGTGATGGTGCCGGTCGTACCGGTGCCGGATGTGCCCCCACCGCTGGCGGCGGCCGCGCCGGAGCTCGACCCCGTGTCGACCGCCGCCACGAGCGCCACCGTCGTGGTGGCTGCGGCCGAAGCCGAGCCCGAGCGGGAGGCCGTCGCCGCCGCGGGCGCGGCCTGGGGCGTGGGTTCGGCGGAGGCCGTCGGCGTCGGGGTCGAGGTCGAGGTCGGGGCCGGGGTCGCGGTCGCGGATGCGCCGTCGGAACCCGCCGACCCGCTGCTCGAGCCGTCGGCCGAGCCCGCCGCCGCAACCGCGGCGGCGACGGCGGTCTGGAGGCGGGCGACCGCGTCGTCGAGGGCAGTCATGAGGTCGAGCAGGGTGGATTGAGCGGCCTGCACCGCGACCTGCTCGGTCTGCACCTCCCCGATCGCCGTCTGGCAGGCGGCGAGATCGGACTTGATCGCGTCGAGCGCAGCCGAACCGTCTGCGGTGCCCGCGTCGCCGCCGGTGCCGGCCCCGGCATCCGCATCGTCGTCGGACGCATCGTCACCGGCGTCGGACTCGCCGTCCGACGAACCGGTGCCGCCTCCGGCGACGATGTCGTCGATCGTGGCCTCGAGGAAGGGGCGGCACGCGGTGTCGCTCGACGCGATGGTCTCCTGAGTGGCGTCGGTCGCCGCCCGGGCAGTGGCGTACTGGTCGAGAAGGGCCTGCTGCGCCGCCTTCACCGCCGCGACGGCGGTGTCGATGGCGGCGGAGTCGAAGGTGGATCCGCCCGAGCCCGCCCCACCGCTCGAGCCGGAGTCGCTGCCGCCCCCTGTCCCGCCGGAAGGCGTCGCACCCGAAGACCCACCCGCCCCCGATGGCGCGTCGCCCGCCGCCCCCGCTGCCGCATCGCCCGAGACCCCCGTCTCGGCAGAACCTCCGGCGCTCGTCGAGCTGCTCGTCGACCCCGAGGACTGCGCTTCGAGATCGCTCGCCAACTGCTCCTCGGCCGCCGTGACCGCCTCCTGGGCCTCATCGACAGCATCCTGCAGATCGGAGGTGTCGAGCGTCGCGAGTCGCTGCCCCGCCGCGACGGTGTCGCCCACCGAGACCGATACCCCGTTCACCGTGCCGCCCACCTGGAACGACGTGTCGCTGCGGCTCACCGACGCGACCGTGCCGCTCAGCGCGAGCGTCTCGTCGACCGTGCCGAGCTCGGCGGTCGCGGTGCGGTAGTTCCCACCCGACCCCTGCGAGAGGGCGAAAGCCGCCCCGCCGCCGACCGCGCACAGCACCGCCGTCGCGGTGAGAACGGCGACGACCCGCCGATTGCGGCGACGTCGCGCCGTCGCCTTCTTCGCAGAGGGAGGTGTCGGTTGCTTCGCCGGCACCTCGGATGCGGTGAGCAGGTTCGAAGACCCCTTCGCCGGGTCGTCGGCCCCTGTCGCGATCGGCGGCGCCGCCGCGACGCCGCGGTCGGCCTTCCGCCACCGGCTGCCCCTCTCGCCTGGCTTCCTCATCGTCAGCTCCCGTTCGACGTCGACGAACCGGCACCGGAGCCTGAGCCCGAGCCCGACGGCCGCTGCCCGCTCATGCCGCCGGGGCCGCCCGGTGTGCCGCCGAAGCCGGTGGAGCATCCGTTCTCGCCGGCCTCCGAGACCGTGAGCGAGGTCGCCGTCACCGCCCCGCTGTCGTCGGCCTCGCCCTGCGCCGTGACGCAGGCCCCCACGACGAGCGCCGAGGAGTCGGCCGTGACGGTCGAGGTGTAGCTCGTCGAGTCGTCGACGGCGACCTCGGTGCTCGAGCTCGCGCCGTCGGCGTCGGTGGTCTCGACGGTGATCGTCGAGCCCGACACGGCGGTGACCAGTCCGCTCGTGAACCCGCCGAAGCCCCCTCCGCCGCCCGCGCCCGAGTCGCCGGGTGCGCCGGTGGGCATCACGCCGTCGGGAGCGTCCGTGGGCGGGGTGGCACCGTCGGGGAGGTCGGTAGGAGGCGCCCCGTCGCCCCCGGGGAACCCTCCCCCCGCCCCGCCGGGGCCCGCAGTCTCGCACGCGCCGTCGGCCGCCGCGCTGATCACCACCGAGGTCGCCGCGCCCGTCGAGTCGGCGGCCGCCGAGTCGGTGCCCGCCGAATCGTTACCTGCCGCGTCGGCGCTGCCGGCGCCCGCATCCGTTCCCCCGCCGAACGACAGGGTGGTGACGCAGACACCGGCTGTCACATCGGAGAGCGCCGCGGCGACGGTCTTCGAGATGCTCGTCGAGTCGGAGTAGCTGACCGCTGTCTGCGAGTCGCTCGACTGCACCTGCAGAGTGGTGCCGGTGATGGCGGCGATCTCGCCTGAGATGCCGCCGCCCCCGGGCGCCCGGCCCCCGGCCTGCGACGGAGCGCTGGTGGCCGCCGGGGTGGAGGATGCGGTGGTCGAGCTGGCGCAGGCCGAGAGCGTGAGCACGCCGGCGGCGGCGAGCACGAGGCCCGCGCGCACGGTGAGGGTTCGAATGAGTGTCATCGTCGTAACCGTTTCTGTGGGAGGGGTTGAGGGGAGGAAGGATCACTCGCTGCGGAGCGCGTCGATCGGGGCGAGCCTGGCGGCCCGGGTGGCGGGGTAGACGCCGAACACCAGGCCGATGGCGAGGGCCACACCGATCGAGACCCCGACGGCGGCGGGTGACACGACGATGGACGAGCCGATCACCCCGGGCAGCACGAGCGCCGCGCCGATGCCGAGCACGGCGCCGAGGAGGCCCCCGGTGAGCCCGAGGATCGCGGACTCCACGAGGAACTGCCGTCGGATGGCCCACGGCGGAGCACCGAGCGCCTTGCGCAGGCCGATCTCACGGGTGCGCTCCGTGACCGAGACCAGCATGATGTTCATCACCCCGATGCCGCCGACGAGGAGCGACAGGGCGGCGATGCCGGTGAGAAGCACGGTGAGGGTCTGGTAGATCGAGGTCGCCGTGTCGACCAGGGCGTTCTGCGAGCTGATGGTGAAGTCGGCCGAGTCGGCGTCGGCGACGGCGTGCAGGTTGAGCAGCACCGTCTGCACCTCCTGGTACGCCGCTGCGAGCTGCGCATCCGACGCCGCCTTGACGTAGATGGTCGAGACCGAGCTCGAGTCGGTGCCGCCGATGAGCTGGTTCGCCGCGGTCGACAACGGCACGACGGCGAGGTCGTCGAGGTTCGACGAACTGTCCGAGCCCGCCGAGGCGAGCACACCGACGATCTCGAAGGAGCGACCGTCGATGCTGACGCTCCGGCCCACCACGTTCGTGGTGCCGAACAGCTCGGTCGCCGTCTCGGATCCCAGCACGACGACCGCGGCCTGGGTCGCCTCGTCGTCGGCGGTGATGAACTCGCCTGCCACGAGCTCCCGCGAACGCACCTCGAGCCACGACGGGGTGGTGCCGGTGACGGTGGTGGTCCAGTTGGTGTCGTTCGCCTCCAGCGCGAGCGAGCTCGTCTTCTCGGCGGCGACGGATGCGACGTCGGGCGCGTTCACCGCGGAGTCGAGCGCCTCGGCATCGGCCGCCGTGAGGGTCGACCCGGTGCCGAAGCCTCCGCGCATCCCGGAGCTGTCGGTGCTCGACCCCGGTGAGACGATGAGCAGATTGCTGCCGAGCGAGCTGATCTGCTCGCTCACGTCCTTCTGGGTGCCGAGGCCGAGTCCGACCGTCATGATGACGGCGGCGATGCCGATGAGGATGCCGAGCACCGTGAGCAGGGAGCGCAGCGCATGCGCCCGCACGGCCGCCCAGCTCGTGCTGAGGGTCTCCGCCCAGTTCATGCCGCACCCGCCGATCCGGCGCGCGCCGGGCCTCCGGCCGCAGCACCGCCGTCACCGCCGCCTTCGCGCGCGGGGCCGTCGCTGCGGATCTCGCCGTCGCGCACCCACACGATGCGCCGCGCCCGTTCCGCCACCTCGAGCTCGTGCGTGATGAGCACGATGGTGCGGCCGAGCTCGTTCAGCTCGTCGAACAGCCCGAGCACGTCGGCGGTCGAGACCGAGTCGAGGTTGCCGGTGGGTTCGTCGGCGAGGATCATCGTGGGTTCGGCCACCAGCGCCCGCGCCACCGCGACGCGCTGCTGCTGCCCGCCGGAGAGCTCGCCGGGCTTGTTGGCCAATCGCGAACCGAGCCCCACTCGTTCGAGGGCGCGCTCAGCCCGCCGGCGTCGTTCGGCGGCCGGCACCCCCGCGTAGATGAGCGGGAGCTCGACGTTGCGCCAGGCCTCGAGCGCGGGCAGCAGGTTGAACTGCTGGAACACGAAGCCGATCTCGGTGTTGCGGATCTCGGCGAGCTCGGCCTCGGCGAGATCGTCGACGTCGTGCCCCGCGAGGCGGTAATGGCCTGCGGTGAGCGTGTCGAGGCAGCCGAGGATGTTCATGAGCGTCGACTTGCCGGAGCCCGAGGGGCCCATGATGGCCACGTACTCGCCCTCGCCGATCTGCAGGTCGACGCCGCGCAGGGCCTCGAACTCGATCGCGCCCGAGCGGTACACCTTGCGGGCCGCCGCGAGCTCGATCACAGGCGTGCGGTATTCCTCCAGCGGCATACGCCGCTCGGTGACGGTCGTCATCAGTTGCCGCCCGTCGTTCCGCCGGGGAACTGCCCGCCGCCGGCCCCACCCATCTGGGACGGATCGAAGCCCTCCGGGAGCGTTCCGCCGCCGGGGAATCCGCCGGAACCGCCCTGGTTCGAGCTGCCTCCGGTGCCGGTGTCGCCCTGGCCCGGGGTGAACAGGGTCACCTGGACCTCGTCGCCCTCGGCGATCCCCGCGGTGATCTCGGTGAGGGAGCCCGAGGTCTCACCCACGGCGACGGTGGTCACCGTCTCCGCCCCGTCGGCACCGACCACCGTGACTGTGGAGGTGCCATCCGCATCCGTCGACACGGCAGCGCTCGGCACCGTGAGCACGTCGGTGCGGCGCTCGTAGACGATGGAGGCGGTGACCGAGACGCCGTCGTACAGCCCCTCGGGCGACCCCGTCACGGCCACGGTCACGGGGTAGGTGGCGGCGCCCGAGCTGGTGGAGGGCAGCATGCCGACCTCGGAGACGGTGCCGAAGAACGACGTGCCGTCGTCGGTGGCGAGCTCGACCTGGTCACCGACGGCGATGTTCTTCAGGTCGGTCTCACCCACCTGGAGGGAGACCTGCCAGGAGTCGGTGCTGACGATGGTGAACTGCGCGGTACTGCTCGAGCTCGAGCTGCTGCTGCCCGTCCCGCCCGCCGCCGTGCCTGTGCCCGTGCCCGATGACCCCGACCTCGAGCCCGAGCTCGAGCTCGAGCTCGAACCCGACGATGACGCGGAGCCCGACGACGACCCGCTCACCGCGTCTCCGACCTCGAGACCGACCGCGGTCACGAGCCCCGCCACCGGAGCCACCAGCGTCGTGCCGCTCACGGCGGCCGCCGCCTTGTCGGCCGCCGCTTGGGCCACGGCGACGGCGGCCTCGTCGGAGGCGATCTGGGCGGCGGCCGCATCCGTGCCGTCGTCATCCGCCTCCGCCGACGCGAGGGTCGCCTGCGCCTTGGCGAGCGTCGCCTGCGCCGCGAGCAGATCGGCCTGCACCGTGAGCGTGTCGACGGTCGCCAGCACGTCGCCGGCGGCGACCATCGAACCCGCCTGCACGTTCACCGCCGTGACGGTGCCCCCGACGGAGAAGTCGACGCTCTCGTTCACCGTGGGGGCCAGCGTGCCCGAGGCGTCGACGGTCTTCTCGAGCGTCTCGAGACTCGCGGCGACGGTCGTGGTGGTCGGGGCGACCTGGGCGGTGGCCGACGAGGTCGTCGACAGCACGGCCCAGGTCGTCCCGCCCCCGACCACGACGAGCGCGGCGAGGCCGGCGATGATCCAGGTGCGGGGGCGGAGGCGCTTGGCGCGTTCGGCGAGTTTCATGGTCTCCCTCTGAGGGACGGACAACTGACTCGTCGACGCTATGAACGCCGTCTATCAGCACCATTGACCACTCCTTGGGCGACACTATGAATGCATCGTCACCCTCGGATGCGCATCACCGCACGCTCTCCAATCAGCTCGCGCAGGCGGTGAGCTTCTGCACCGCCGGCGTCAGCGAGTTCGGCCCGCCGAGCAGCACCACCTCGGTCGCACCCAGGCTGCCGATGTCGCTCAGCACGCCCTGCGGCACGCAATCGGTGGGCACCACGTAGAGCGGAGCGTCGTCGAGGCCCGCGAGCACACCACCGGCCAAGGCGTCGGGGAAGTTCAGACCCGTCGCGAGGTACACCGTGCTGCTCGTCTCGAACGACGCCCGGTTGAGTGCGATCGAGGTGAGGTAGCGGTTCTCGGCCGACACCCGGTCGACGGCCGCGGGCACGGTCTTCAGCGAGTCGGCGACGCCGCTCGAGACCGAGTTCGGCCCGCCCACGACGGTGATCGACTGCGCCTTCAGGTCGCGGAAGAGGTCGAGCGTGGGCTTGTCGGCCGCGGGCTGGGATCCGTTCACCAGCACGACCGGCTCGAGCGCCGACCCGGCGGCTCCCCCTGCCGAGAGCGCGTCGGGGAAGTTCGTCCCGGTCGCCGCGAACGAGTGCGCTGCCTCGGGGAAGACCGCCGAGACCACTGCGCGGCTGGCCGCATAGCGGTCGGCCCCCGCCAGGCGCTCGACGCCGACGCCGGGCACGAGCGTCTTCAGCGTCGCTACGACGCCGCCCGACACCGAGTTGGGACCGCCGACCACCACGATGCGCTCGGGCTGCAGCGAACGGATCTCGTCGGCGACCACCGCCGGCACCTCGTTCTGGGTGACGAGCAGCAGCGGGCCGCCCTGAGCGACGGCGGCGGGGCCGGCACTCAGCGCATCCGGGTAGTTGAGACCGGTCGCCACGTAGACCACGGGAGCGGTGCCGGGGAACGCGCGCTGCGCGATCGCCACCGCACCCGAGTACCGGTCGGCGCCCGCGATGCGGTCGACCGAGCCGACGAAGAGCGAGCCCGACACGGAGCCGCTCTGCGACTGCGCGTCGCCCGGACCGAAGGTGGAGTAGGCGGTATAGCTGTGGATGCCGGGCGTGAGGCCCGGGACCGTGAGGTTCCAATTGAGGTCGGGCATGACGTCGGCGATGAGCGGTTCGCCGCCGTCGACGGCGATGCGCACCGCGTAGTTGCCCGTGCCGCCCGGGAGCGTTCCGGTGACCAGCCCGTTCGGCCCCACGACGGTGTTCACCGCCGGCCCGGGGGCGGCGACCTTCAGCCACCAGTTCGTGGCGAGCGTGACGATCGAGCCGTAGGGCTGGCCGTTCTCCGAACCGCCGATCATCGGGAACACCGCGGTGATGCCGCCCGAGCAGGCGTCTGTGGTGCCGCCCGAGATGAGCCCCATCGCGTAGGCGCCGGAGACCACCGCGCCACCGCTGTCGCCGTGGTCGCTGCACAGCCCCCGCACGATGTCGGCGTTCACCTGCACGTCGTCGACGCCCACGAGCTGGTCGACCGCGGCGACCTTGCCGCAGGTCCAGCCCGTGGTGCGGCCCGACTTGCAGACGGTCTGGCCGGTGACGGCGTCGCCGTAGTCGCGCACGAGCTGCGGCGTTCCGGCGGTCACCGCGCCGTTGTTGGCACCCGAGTTCCAGGTGCCCACGAAGCCGCGGGCGTTCCAGCCGGATGCGGTGGAAACCAGACCGCCGTCGAACTCGTTGCCGAAGCGGTAGCTGCCCGCGACCTGCTGGCCGAGGCGGCTGCCGAGGCGGCCGTCGGGGTCGTTCGGGCGGTTCTCGACGATCTGGTCGATGCGACCGTTGCCACCCGCGCCCTGACAGTGGCCGGCGGTGACGAACTGCTCACCACCACCCGAGCGGTCGAGTCCGTTGAAGGCTGTCGAGCATCCGTAACCCCGGCCGGAACCGTCGGTGAAGTAGTAGCCCTGACCACCGACGAGATCGGCGAACGACGCGATCGACGCGTCGGCGTATCGGTCGCGGCCAGGAGCCTCGCCGACCTCGGCGACCGCGTTCGCGGCCTCGACGGCCGGCACCTCGGCGTCGCTCAGCACCGTGACGACGAGGGTCGTGCCGTCGAGCCGCGAGTCGGCGACGACGACGCCCTGCGCCTCGAGACCGTCGATCACCGCGCTCGCGGCGAAGGCCGCGTCGGCCCCCGCGAGGTACTCCTCGGCGCTCTCGCCGACATCTGCGGCGAGTGCCTCGGTGAGCTCGGCGGGAAGCCCGGCGGCTGCGGCGCTGTAGGACTCGAGCGAGAAGTCGGGCATGGCGCTGAGCACCTCACCCCCTGCCGGATCGGGCTCGGTGCTCGCCGAGGCCGGCGCGACGCCGAGGGCGGAGACCGCCACGAGTGCTGTGCCGGTGAGCAGGACGGTTGCTGTGGCGCGCGCGGAGCGCAGCGTGATGCGGAGCATCGGTGCCTCTCGATAAGCCGGGCCCCCCGGTCCGGATGCGCTCATCCTAGGGCACCACCTCCCTCCCCCGACAAGACACCCGGATGCGCACGATAGAATCGATGCAATGTGCGGCATCGTGGGCATCGTTTCGGCCGAGCCCGTCAACCAACTCGTCTACGACTCACTCCTCCTGCTTCAGCACCGGGGGCAGGACTCGACGGGAATCGCCACGGCCGAGGGCAGCATCTTCCACAGCGTCAAGGCCAAGGGCCAGGTGCGTGAGGCCTTCCGCACCCGCGACATGCGGTCGCTGCTCGGCACCATGGGCCTCGGGCACGTGCGCTACGCGACGCAGGGCTCCGCCGCCAAGGAGCAGGAGGCGCAGCCGTTCTACGTGAACGCGCCCTACGGCATCATCCTGGTGCACAACGGCAACCTCACGAACACCCGCGAGCTCACCGGCGAGCTCTACAACATCGACCGCAGGCACCTCAACACCGACTCCGACACCGAGGTGCTGCTGAACGTCTTCGCCAACGAGCTGCAGTCGCAGATCACCGGCCTCTCGCTCGACCCCGAGCAGATCTTCACCGCGGTGTCGCGGGTTCACGAGCGCGTCGAGGGCTCGTACGCGACCATCGCGATGATCGCCGGGCACGGGTTGCTCGCCTTCCGTGACCCGTTCGGCATCCGCCCCCTCACCATCGGCGGGCGACTGCTCGAGAACGGGCAGATGGAGTACATCGTCGCCTCGGAGTCGCTCGTCATGGAGAGCCTCGGCTACGACATCGTGCGCGACGTCGAGCCGGGCGAAGCGGTGTTCATCACGCTCGACGGCGAGCTCATCGCCAAGCAGTGCGCCCCGCAGCACGCTCTGGTGCCGTGCTCGTTCGAGTACGTCTACCTGGCCCGGCCCGACTCGGTGATGTCGGGCATCTCGGTGTACGAGGCGCGACTGCGTCTCGGCAACTACCTCGCCGACACGGTCGCCCGCTACACCCCGATGGGCGACATCGACGTGGTCATGCCCATCCCCGACTCCTCGCGGCCGGCCGCCATGCAGGTCGCCCAGAAGCTCGGCGTGGAGTACCGCGAGGGCTTCTACAAGAACCGCTACGTCGGGCGCACGTTCATCATGCCCGGGCAGGCGGCCCGGAAGAAGTCGGTGCGGCAGAAGCTCAACGCGATGTCGACCGAGTTCAAGGGCAAGAACATCCTCATCGTCGACGACTCCATCGTGCGCGGCACGACCTCGAAGGAGATCGTCGACATGGCGCGCGCCGCCGGAGCGAACAAGGTCACCTTCGCGAGCGCCGCACCCCCCGTGCGCTTCCCGCACGTCTACGGCATCAACATGCCGTCGCGGCACGAGCTCGTGGCGCACGACCGCAAGATCCCCGAGATCGCCGCGGCCATCGGCGCCGACCATCTCATCTACCAGGAGGTCGACGACATGCGGAAGGCCATCACCGAGGGCTCCTCGCTCGTCACCGACCTCGAGATGAGCTGCTTCACCGGCGATTACGTGACCGGCACCGTCAGCCCCGAGTACCTGGCCTGGGTCGAGGTCACTCAGAACAGCTAGGAGCAGGCGATGGCGACCCCCGATTTCGTGCTCGAGCTGCGGGAGAAGATCGGGCACGCACCCCTGTGGCTCACCGGGGTGACCGCGGTGGTGGTGCGCGGCGACGAGGTGCTTCTGGTGCGGCGCAGCGACAACGGAGCGTGGACGCCTGTGACCGGCATCGTCGACCCCGGCGAGGAGCCCGCGATCGCCGCCGTGCGGGAGGTGCTCGAAGAGGCCGACATCCACGCGAAGGCGCAGCACCTGGCCTGGGTGCATGTGATCCCCACGATCGTCTACCCGAACGGCGACGTGTCGCAGTACCTCGACATCACGTTCCGGCTGAGCTACGTCTCGGGCGAGCCCTTCCCCGCCGACGGGGAGAACACGGACGTGCGCTGGTTCCCCCTCGACGCCCTTCCCGAGATGAGCGACGAGATGCACGCCCGCATCCGTCACGCCCTGGACGGCGTGGAGGCTGCCCGCTTCGTCAGCTGAGCGGGGCGGGCCCCTACGCCACGAGCCCCCGCACGAACGCCGCCTGGCCTGCGTGTTGGAGGTCGTCGGAGACGACGCTCACGAGTCGTACCGCCATCGTCACCGGAGGGGTCCAGTTCTCGTCGACGACCGTATCGAGTCGCGCCTCGGCTCCGGTGGCGAGCGAGCGCAGGAACGCGACTGTCGCGGCGTACACCGCCTCGTGGTAGCCGACGAGCGACTCGCTCGTGACACCGGCGCCCGCCACCTGCCCGACCTCCTCGGAGGAATGCCCGTACCCCGTCGCATCCGCGGCGAAGGGCAGCGCGAAGCGCTCGCGCCACCCACCCGACTCCCACTGCTGCGGCGTTCCGGCGAGCTCGGCGACGTGGTCGTCCTGCACGCGGGTGAGGTGCCAGACCAACCACGCGATGGTGTTCGCCTCAGGTGCCACCCGGGCGGTGAGCTGCACATCGGTGAGTTCTCCGGCAGCACGTCGGACGGTGTCGCGGATGCGCGTGAAGGCATCTTCGAGAAGATCGATGGTGGTCGTCATGCCGCCAGCATAGGCACACGCGCCCAGCGCGCGGACGGGCCCTTTTCAGCGTCTTCACCATCACGCGCCGTACCCTGGCCGATATGCCCGAAAGTCCCCTCCGCGTCGTCAGCGCCTTCCAGCGCCTGATCGACGGCACGAAGCGCCCCCTCGGCATGATGCTGGCTCTGAGCATCGCCGCCGCCCTGCTCGTCACCGTGCTCGCCGTGCCCGCCATGGCGGTCACCGGCGTCTACGCCTCGCGCACCGCGACCGCCCTCGACACGCTGCCCGATTCCATCCGGCCCGGCGAGCTCGCTCAGAAGTCGGAGATCTACGCCACCAACAGTGACGGCTCGAACACCCTGCTCGCCACCGTGTTCGACCAGAACCGTCAGGAGGTGGGCTGGGACCAGGTGTCGCAATTCGTGAAGGATGCCGTCGTCTCCACCGAAGACCCGCGTTTCTACGAGCATTCGGGCGTCGACGTGGCCTCCACCCTGCGGGCGGCCGTCGGCAACGTGGCATCCGGCGGCGTCTCGAGCGGAGCGTCGACGGTCACGATGCAGTACGTGCGCAACATCCTCGTGCAGCAGGCCGAGATGATGGACACGAAAGCCGAACGCGACGCCGCCTACGAAGCCGCCACCACCGAGTCGCTCGACCGCAAGATGAGCGAGATGCGCCTAGCCATCGCGCTCGAGAAGCAGTACTCGAAAGACGACATCCTGCTCGGCTACCTCAACATCGCGAACTTCGGCGGCTCCGTCTACGGCATCGAGGCCGCCGCGCAGTACTACTTCGGCGTGAGCGCCGCCGACCTCACGCTGCCCCAGGCGGCGACCCTCGCCGCGACCGTGAACGAGCCGAACGGGCTGCGCATCGACGAGCCCGAGAACATCGAGGCCAACAAGGCGCGGCGCGACGAAGACGTGCTCGCGTCGATGCTCAAGCAGAAGGCCATCACGCAGCAGCAGTACGACGAGGCGGTCGCCACCCCCGTCACACCGAACATCACGCAGCCCACCACCGGCTGCCAGGCGGCGGCCGACGGCGCGGCGTACTTCTGCGACTACGTCACCTGGATCGTCAAGAACGACCCCACCTTCGGCGACACCGCCGACGAGCGCTGGCAGCACTTCAAGCAGGGCGGGTACGAGATCTACACCACCCTCGACACGCAGCTGCAGGCCAACGCCCACGAGACGATGACCGAGTACATCCCCGCCACCTACGCCGGCGCCGACCTGGGTTCCACGATCGTGACCGTCGAGCCCGGCACCGGGCGCATCCTGGCGATGGCGCAGAACACCACCTTCGACGACGACCCCGACACGCAGGTGCCGGGGGCCACCGCGGTGAACTACAACACCGACATCGACTACGGCGGCTCCTCGGGGTTCCAGGTCGGCTCGACCTACAAGGTGTTCGCGCTGGCGGAGTGGCTGAAGCAGGGCCACACCCTCTCCGACCGGGTGAGCGGCAACGAGACCACGTGGGACATGGCGACCATCCCTAACAGCTGTCAGCCGGTCAGCGGCAGCTGGGAGCCCGCCAACGACGGCAGCTCGCGCCCCGGCACGATGTCGGTGCAGAGCGCCCTCACCAACTCGGTGAACAACGCCTTCGTGGCCATGTCGCAGCAGCTCGACCTGTGCAACATCAAGAAGACTGCCGAGGAGCTCGGCGTGCATCGCGCCGACGGGAACGAGCTCGACTCGCAGCCCTCGTCGGTGCTCGGCACCAACGAGATCGCGCCGGTGACCATGGCCGCCGCGTACGCGGGCATCGCCGCGAACGGCGTCTACTGCGCCCCTGTCGCCATCGACCGCATCGTCGATCCCTCCGGTCAGGAGATCGCGACGCCGAACGCCGACTGCCACCAGGCCTGGGACCCGACCATCGCCTCCACCGTGGCCTATGCCATGCTCGGGCCCATCGAGAGCGGCACGGCCACCGCCTCCAACCCCTACGACGGCATCACCCACATCGGCAAGACCGGCACCACCGACAACGAGAAGGACACGTGGATGGTCGGCGCCTCCACCGCCGCCGCCACGGCAGTCTGGGTGGGCAACGTCAGTGGCAACGTGTCGATGACCGAGGTCTATCCGAACGACTGGACGGGCTCCTCCGTGCGCCACCGCATCTGGCGGGCCGTGATGACGGCGAACGACGATCTGCGCGGGGGCGGCGAGTTCCCCGAGCCCGACGAGGCCCTTGTCGACGGCTCGAGCTCACGGTTCGACAGCTCCGACGACTCCGACGCGCCCGACCCCATCCCGTCGGTGACCGCCACCCCGGCGCCCGTTCCCGCACCGGCTCCCGCGCCGGCCCCCGCGCCCACGACTGCCCCCGACCCGGAGCCCGCGCCCGACCCGGAGCCGGTCGACCCCGCGCCCCCGGCGCCCGCCGCGCCCACCCCGACACCTGCCGCCGGCGCGGGCGGCTGACGCCGCTCCCCCTCCGGGACCATCGGGGTGCGGATGCGCATCCGGAGTCCGCGCGTGACGGCAGGTCGCCGGGGTGGGCTTACCGGGAAGTGCGTACTTACGCCCGGGCGGCGCGAGCCGTAGGGTGGCGGAGTCACGACGAGAGAAGGAACGGCAATGGCACGCATCACGGTCTTGGGCGGTACGGGCTACGCGGGAGCGGCTATCGTCGCCGAGGCGAAGAAGCGCGGGCACGAGGTGACCGCGGTGAGCCGCACGGCCGCCGAGCAGCCCGTCGACGGGGTCGATTACGTCGAGGGGTCGGCGCTCGACTCCGCGGTGCTCGACCGGGTCGTCGAGGGTCGCGACGCCGTCGTGATCGCGCTGTCGCCGCGGGGCGACATGGCGGGCAAGCTCGAGCCGATCGTGTCGGAGCTCGTGGAACGCCTGGCGGGCACGCCGACGCGTCTCGGGTACGTCGGTGGAGCATCTTCGTTGCAGGTCGAGCCCGGCGGGCCGCGGCTCTGGGACGTCACCCACGAGGAACTCCCCGCCGAGGTGAAGCCCGAGATCGAGACCGGCCTCAACGCCCTCGAGCTGCTGGGTTCGAGCCCCGAGTCGCTCGACTGGTTCTACGTGAGCCCCCCGGCCGACTTCGGGTCGTGGCTCGGCACCGACACGAAGGGCAGCTACACCCTCGGCGGCGACGTGCTGCTGCGCGACGAGTCGGGGGCGTCGACCATCTCGGCCGCTGACCTGGCCCTCGCCATCGTCGACGAGATCGAGAGCCCCGCCCACCACCGCGCCCGCTTCACCGCGATCGCCTGAGGCGGTCGGGGCGGCCCCGGCCGCCCCGACCCCGCCATCCCGCGTTTCTCACGGACAAAGTCCGTGTAAACGTCGTTCTTCACGGACTTTGTGCGTGAGAACCCGGGGATGGGTGAGCAGACGGGCCTCCCGTCAGGCGGAGAGCTCGGTGAGCTTCTGTTCGATGACGGTGGCGGCGTCGTCGATGAGCTCCTCGCTGATGACGACGGAGGGCAGGAAGCGGAGCACGCTGTCCCAGCTGCCCGCGTCGAGCACGATGACCCCCTGCGAGGCGGCGTACTGGATGACGGCCTTCAGCGCCTCGGGGTTCGGCTTCTTCGTGCCGGGCAGCACCAGCTCGACACCGATCATCGCGCCCTTGCCGCGAACCTCGCCCACGATGGGGAAGCGCGAGGGCCAGTCGCCGATGCGGTCGAAGAACGCCTTCTCGACGCGCTGCGCCTCGCCGATGAGGTTCTCACGCTCGACCAGGTCGAACACGGCGAGCGCGGCGGCGGTGGAGACGGGATTGCCGCCGAAGGTGCCGCCGACGCCGCCGGGCTGCACAGAATCCATGATCTCGGCCCGGCCGGTGACCGCGGCGAGCGGGAAGCCGCCCGCGATGCCCTTCGCGCTGGTGACCAGGTCGGGCACGACCCCGTGGTGCTCGATGGAGTACCAGGCACCCGTGCGGGCGATGCCGGCCTGGATCTCGTCGGCGACGAACACGATGCCGTTCTCGGTGCAGAACTCGCTGAGCCGCTTGAAGTAGCCCGGTGCCGGGATGATGATGCCGCCGTCGCCCTGGATCGGCTCGACGAAGAGCGCGGCGAGCTCGGTGGCGCCGATGTGAGTGACGATGTAGTCGATGGTGCGCTCGGCGGCCTCCTCACCCGTCATGCCCTCGGGGTCGCGGAAGGGGTAGCTGATCGGCACGCTGAAGATGTCGCCCGGCATCGGGCCCATGCCCGCGCGCTCGGGCCAGGGGCGGTAGGTCATCGCCATGGTGAGGTTGGTGCGGCCGTGGAACGCGTGGTCGAGCGCGGCGATGACGCGGCGGCCGGTGTACTTGCGGGCGATCTTCACGGCGTTCTCGACTGCCTCCGCACCCGAGTTCACGAGGATCGACCGCTTCTCGAAGTCGCCCGGCGTGATCTCGGCGAGCTTCTCGGCGACCTTCACGTAGTTCTCGTACGGCGTGACGGTGAAGAGGGTGTGGGTGAGCTTGTCGGCCTGAGCGGCGGCGGCCGCCGCGATCTCAGGATGCGCGTGGCCGATGGTGGTGACGCCGATGCCGCAGCCGAGGTCGATGATCTGGTTGCCGTCGACGTCGACGAGGATGGCGCCCGACCCGTGGTCCATGTAGATGTCGGCGAGGGTACCGGCTCCGCGCGAGACCGCCGCACGCCGCCGGGCGTGGAGTTCCCGCGAGCGGGGGCCGGGGAGCTCGGTGACGAGCTTGCGCTGCTGGGGCACGGAGAAGTCGCTGGAAGCCATGACCCGAGCCTATCCGTCGAGGTGCCCGCCGGCAGCGAGGCGTGCGCGTTTGTCTGACAATCGGGCGGATGCGCTTGTCATCGCCCGACTCCCTTGCGAGGGCAGGTGTCGACATGGTCGTCGACCACCCCGGTCGACTGGAGGTACGCGTAGACGATCGTCGACCCGACGAAGGTGAAGCCGCGCTTCTTGAGGTCTTTGCTCAGCCGGTCGGAGAGCTCGGTGGTGGCCGGCAGGTCGCCGAGGCCGCGTGGATGGCCGACGATCGGCTCACCACCCGGCGCCCACCCCCACAGGTAGGCGGCGAAGGAGCCGAACTCCTGCTGCACCCGTTGGAAGGCCAGCGCGTTCTTGCGCGCGCCGAAGATCTTGAGGCGGTTGCGGATGATTCCCGGCTCGGCCATGAGGTGCTCTAGCTCGTCGTCGCCCATCGTCGCCACCGCATCGACGTCGAAGTCGTGGAACGCGGCGGCGTAGCCGGAACGGCGACCGAGGATCGTCGCCCACGACAGGCCCGCCTGCGCCCCCTCGAGCAGCAGCATCTCGAACAGATGGCGGTCGTCGCGACTCGGCACCCCCCACTCCGCGTCGTGGTAGCGGCGCATGGCCGGGCTGCCGTTGGCCCAGCCGCAGGTGCCGTCGTGGGGGTCGAAGGCGTCTCGGTCGGCGTCGCTCATGCACCCATCCTGGCGGTCACCACCGACATCGTGGCGGGCCCGCGCATCCGCTCAGCCGCCCACGGTGGAGCCGAAGCCCGACTTGCCCGACGAGCCGAAGCCGCTCTTCAGCGGCGCGCGCTCCCCGGTCTGCGCACCCGCGGGCGCGGGCGACACGACGTCGCTCTGCAGCTTCGAGCCGGGGGCCGCGAACCCACCCGACGCCACGTTCGACCAGCCGGCCACGTTCGGCGAGGCCCAGCGCGACCCCGCGAACAGGATGGGGCCGAGCCAGGCGTGGCCGTAGTGCGCGTTCGGGTAGTTGCTCGAGGGCTCGCAGAGCTCTTCCGGTGTGTCGACGATCTGCTCGCCCTGCCGCTCGAGGATGGCGATCTGCTCGGTGACATCGGCGATGCAGGCCTCCTTCGAGTCGTACATCGGGCGTTCGGCGCTGTCGGGAACCACGTACTTCTGGCCGTCGGCGCCTTCCAGCACGATCCCCTCCTCGGTCGGGGTGCACCCCGAGAGGGCGAGCACCGCGCCGGCGATGGAGGCGACGGCGACTCCGCGCGTCGCGGCGGGCGAGAGGCCGACGCCCCCGGCACGCGCTCGGGCGCGGTGGGCCGCGCCGATGCCGCTCAGCTCGAGTCTGCCGGTACGAGCTGCCATCAGATCGTCTCCGTTCCCGCCGGGAGGATGAGGTGGGGCACGAACTCGGCGAGGTCGCCCGTGATGGGGCCGCCGGTCTCGCGCAGGTCGACGCCGGCCGGGGTCTCGCCGACCACCCAGCTGCCGACCACGGCGGTCTTGCCGTCGATCGGAGTGAAGCGCGCGCGTTCCTGGAACACGAAGCCCTCCTCGCCGTAGCCGCCGTCGTTCTCCGCCACGACGGAGCCCGAACCGTCGATCACACGCACGTTCGCGCCCTCGCGGCCTAGGCGGGGTTTGGCGACGTAGCCCGCTCGTCGATCGGGCAGCGCATCCGGTGACGCGAACGCCGGGAGGAGGTTCGGATGCCCGGGGAACAGCTCCCAGAGCACCACGAGCAGCTGCTTGTTGCTGAGCAGGAGCTTCCACGGCGGTTCGACCCACCGCGTGACGAAGCGGCTGTTGGGGAGGAAGGCTCCGAACTGCTCGGTGATCATCCACTCCCACGGGTACAGCTTGAAGATGCGGTGCACCTCTTCGTCGTCGGCGTCGAGGAAGACGCCGCGGTCGATGCTGAACGCGAGGTCTTCCATGAAGACGAGCTTCGGGTCGAAGCCCGCGGCCTTCGCCGTCTCGGCCATGTACGCGACGGTGTCGAAGTCTTCGACGATGAGCTCGCCGTCGCCGGTGTCTCGCAGGGAGGCCAGGTGCAGACGGGTGCCGGGCGCGACTCCCCAACGGGCCGAGCGGATGTGCTCCCACTGCTCGACGAGCAGCTCGTGCACGGCGTTGAACTGGTCGGCGCCTTCGGGGAGCACACCCCGGGACTTCTGCTCCTCGAGCCACTGCCACTGCGCGGCGGCGGTCTCGACGAGGGAGGTGGGGGTGTCGGCGTTGAACTCCAGCAGGGTGACGGTGGGGGCGGATGCGCGGTGGGCGTCGCCCGGCCGGGCGCGGCCGTCGTGGTAGGCGAGGTCGAAGCGGCCGTAGACGGTGGGGTCGTCGTCGTCCCACGAATCGCGCACGAGAGCGTGGAACTGCGGGGGGATGCCGAACTCGTCGAAGCGGCCCTGGCGGACGACGAACTCCACGGCGTCCATGCAGCGGGCGAACAGCTCGGTCGTCGCCTGCTCGAGCAGCTCGATCTCGGGCGGCTCGAACACGTAGGCGGCGGCTTCGCTCCAATACGGTCGCCCGCCCTCCGACTCGAGGTCGTAGAAGGTGAACCCGACGGCGTCGCAGCGTTCGCGCCAGTTCGGTCGCGGTGAGATCTCGGTGCGGCGCATGACACGGTGAGCCTACCCGAGCGACCGGGCGTGAGCGCGGGTGATGAACGGATGCGCACGGCACGTCGGCCTGGGGCCGAACCCGGCTCTACTCCGCGGACTCCACGGCCTCGAGCCGCACCGTGCCGTCGGGGTCGACGCTCCAGCCGGGGTTGTGGGCGATCTCCCACAGCACACCGTTGGGATCGAGCACGTGCCCATGGCGACCTCCGAACGCGGCGGTCTGCGGGGGTTTGCGCACGGTGCCGCCGGCCGCGCGCATCCGCTCGACGACCTGGTCGACCTCCTCGGGAGAGGAGACGTTGTGCGAGAGAGTGAAGCCGGCAGGGGCCGCCGGTGCGTTCGGCACCGGAGCGGCGTTCTCGGGTGCGGTCGGGTCGCCCTCGAGATCGCGGTCGAAGGCGTGCGCGTCGAACAGGCCGAGCACGAGGCCGTGGCCGATCTGGAAGAACAGGATCTCGCCCGGCACGTCGAGCAGCGGCTGCCAGCCGAGCCCGTCGCGGTAGAAGGCGCGTGCCGCATCGAGATCGGAGGTGGACACGGTGAGGAAGTCTGCCCGCTGCTGCATCGTCGCTCCTTTGTCGTGGTCGTCGTGGTCGTTGTCGTCGGGGTCGTCAGTGTCGTCAGTGTCGTCAGGGTCGTCTCGGCGCAGGTGCGCGTGGACGCGTGCGGGCGCCGCCGCGCGGGCGCGTGTGCGCGTCGCCGCGCGGGCGCGTGTGCACCTGCGAGGCGGTGGGCGCGTGCCACCCACCCTGCACCACGGGCACTCATGTCGCCAGAGCCTTCACGAGGCCGCGCCGGTCGGGCGGGCGGCCGGAGAGGTCGAGCGCCCGGGTGAAGCAGGCCGTGACGAGCGAGGGAACCGGGGCCGGCCAGGTCGGCGCCTCGAACAGCGGCTGCCACTCCGCGGGCGGGGAGCCCTCGGGCCAGGGCGCGTCGTATCGGTAGTCGAGCCCGTGCCGGAGCCCACAGGCGCGGGTGTCGCCCTGCACCGTGACCCATCGCCACGCCTCGGTCTTCTCCGCCTCCGGCCACCCGGCCGGCACCTCCACCACCACCGGATCGGGATCGTCGACCGGCGCCGGCGGCCACGGCGCATCGCCGGGGCTACCGGCCCCCGCACCACCCGCCCCCAGGGCGCACAGGGTGGCCACCATCATCGCCAGCACCTGGTGCATGTATCTCCTCTCGACCGGTTCGACTGATCGGAGAAGCTACAGACTTCCGAGGTGCGTCAGGTGCCACCGAGGAGGATCTGTGGATAACTCTCGCGGAGGTGCAGCTGTGCACGAGGCACCGCCGAGCGGGCCGGCGGTGTTACATGGAGGCATGAGCGACGATCCCGGCCGAGGCGGAAGCGCCCGCGTGCTGGTCGTCGCGATCGTCGTGGTGGGCGTGGCGCTGCTCGCGGTCTTCGCCGTGGTGCCGCTCGTGTTCACCGCGGTGAACGGCAACCCTGCCGGCCTGCTGCTGTTCGGCGGGCTCTTCGCCCTCGCGGTGGTGGTCGCACGACTGCGCTACCCCGGCCTCTGGCGCACCCCGGGCGACCGCCGCCGCAGACGCTGACGCCAGCGCACGCACGCACGCTCGCGCAGGCCGCGCCGACCCTCACACGGCTTGCGCGAACCCCGCCTCGGCCCCGGCCCCCAGCCCCGCGAGCGCCGGCGGGATCTCCCGGCCCTTCCGCCGCATCGACTGCGCCCAGAGCCGCCCGGCCCGGTACGACGACCGCACCAGCGGCCCCGCCAGCACGCCGAGGAACCCGATCTCCTCGGCCTCCTCCTTGATCTCGACGAACTCCTCCGGCTTCACCCACGACGCCACCGGCAGGTGCCGCGGCGACGGCCGCAGGTACTGGGTGACCGTGATGATGTCGCATCCGGCACCGTGCAGGTCGGCGAGCGCCTGCGACACCTCCTCGCGCGTCTCGCCCATGCCCAGGATGAGGTTCGACTTCGTGATGAGCCCCGCCGCCCGCGCCTGCGTGATGACGTCGAGCGACCGCTCGTACCGGAACGCCGGCCTGATGCGCTTGAAGATGCGCGGCACCGTCTCCACGTTGTGGGCGAACACCTCGGGCCTCGACGAGAACACCTCCGCGAGCAGCTCCGGGTCGCCCGAGAAGTCGGTGGCGAGGATCTCCACCCCCGTGCCCGGGTTCAGTTCATGGATGCGCCGCACGGTCTCGGCGTGCAACCACGCCCCCTCGTCGGGCAGGTCGTCGCGGGCGACCCCGGTCACCGTCGCGTAACGCAGACCCATCGCCCGCACCGATTCCGCCACCCGGCGCGGTTCGTCGCGGTCGTAGTCGGCGGGCCTGCCTGTGTCGATCTGGCAGAAGTCGCAACGCCGCGTGCACTGCGAGCCGCCGATGAGGAAGGTCGCCTCCTTGCCCTCCCAGCACTCGAAGATGTTGGGACATCCCGCCTCCTGGCACACGGTGTGGAGCTCCTGGGTCTTCACGAGAGACTGCAGGTGCTGGTATTCCGGGCCGAAGCGAGCCTTGGTCTTGATCCACTCCGGCTTCTTCTCGATCGGCGTCTCGGCGTTGCGCACCTCGAGCCGCAGCATCCGTCGCCCACCCGGCGCGTGCGCCGGAGCCGCGGGCGCCAGCAGAGAACCGGATGCCACGGCACCGCCCGCAGGCCCGCATCCGCTCATCGCGCGACCTCCGCCAGCTCGCGCACGGCGCCCGGGGCCACGAATCGCGCCCGCACCTCCGCCACGACGTCGACCGGCTCGACCCTTCGGCCGAGCACCTCGCTCATCGTGGTGACCCCCGCATCCCTGATGCCGCACGCGACGATGGCGTCGTAGGCCTCGAGGGAGTTCGAGCAGTTGAGGGCGAAGCCGTGCGTGGTGACGCCCTGCGCCACGCGAATGCCGATCGCCCCGAGCTTGCTCTCGCGTGGGCGAGTGCCCCGGCCACCACCCCCGCCGCCTTCGGTCACCCAGATACCCGACCGCCCCTCCACCCGGTGCGCGTCGATGCCGAACGCCCCCACGACATCCAGCAGCAAGGCCTCGAGCGAGCGCACGTAGGCGACCACGTCGATCGGGTCGGGAAGCCGCACGATCGGGTAGCCCACGAGCTGGCCCGGCCCGTGCCAGGTGATCTTGCCGCCGCGATCGACGTCGACGACGGGGGTTCCGTCGACCGGCCTCTCCGACGGCTCGGTGCGCCTGCCCGCGGTGTAGACGGGCTCGTGCTCGAGCAGCACGACCGTGGGAGGCGACACTCCCGCCGTCACCTCGTCGTGCAGCCGTGACTGCAGCGCGAGACCCTCGGCATACGGCACGAACCGCCGCCCCACTCCTTCGTCGACGAACACTGTCATAGCGCCAGCCTAGGTTAATTGGTCTGGGTACAGAAATAGCAGAACGCTCGGGCGTAGGGTCAATGGAGAAGATGCAGCAGCGACTCGGCATTGCGTACCGCGTTGCCCTCGCCGTCGTTGTTGAAGTAGACGAGCACCTCGCGGCCGCCGCCCTCCCACTCCCGCACCCGGTCGGCCCACCATCGCAGGTCGTCGTCGGAGTACGAGCCGCCGTAGAGGTGTTCATGGTCAGGCCCGTGCATCCGTACATAGACCACCTCGTTCGTCGCGCGCAGCACGCACGGCAGTCCGGCTCCGCTCAGCACGCAGTACGACGCTCCGGCGCGCTCGAGCAGCTGGAACACGGCCTCGTCGTTCCAGCTGGGGTGCCTGAACTCGACGGCGACTCGCATCCAGCCGGGCAACGCCGCGAGGAAGTACCCGAGCCGCGCGTCGTCGCGCACCATCGTCGGGGGCAGCTGCACGAGCAGCATCCCGCGCCGGTCGCCGAGTTCGTGCAAGCCGCTCGTGAGCCTGCCGATCCACGTCTCGGGTTCGAGCAGTCGCTTGGCGTGGGTGAGGCCACGGGGTGCCTTCACCGAGAGCAGGAAGCCCTGCGGCAGCCGCTCACGATAGCGGCGGAAGCCGTCGTCGCGCGGCCAGCGGTAGAAGCTCGCGTTGAGCTCCACCGTGTCGAAGCGACGCACGTAGTGCTCGAGGCGGGCGGCCGACAGCGTGCCCGCGGGGTAGAGGACGTCGTTCCAATGGTCGTAGCTCCAGCCCGAGGTACCCACCCGAATCATGCCGGTCACCGTACTCCGGCGGCCGGGTGGGTGTGCGCATCCGCGCGGGGCTTGACAGCCGCGAAAGATCGGGCGATCTTCCGGGGTGATCGATGGGAAAAGGGGCCTGAATCTCGTCGCTCGGCTGGCATCCTGAGGACATGAACGACAGCGTGACCCTCCGCTTCCTCGCCGCACCCCAAGACACCGCGGCGGGCGGGCTCACCGTCGCCGCCGGTCGGGTGCTCGAGTGGATCGACAAGGCGGGCTTCGCCTGCGCCGTCGGCTGGAGCGCGTCGTACTGCGTCACCGCGTACGTCGGCAACGTGCACTTCACCCGGCCGATCGCCGCGGGCGACATGATCGAGGCGCGGGCGCGCGTCATCCAGACCGGGCGCACCAGCATGCAGGTGCTCGTCACCGTCGCCGCCTCCGACGTGCGCAGCCGCGAGTTCACGCCCGCCACGCACTGTCTCCTCGTGTTCGTCGCCGTCGACGCCGAGGGCCGGCCGCAGGAGGTGCCCACCTGGCACCCGTCGACCGAGGGCGACCGGATGCTGCACGACCGCGCCGAGGAACGCCTGGCCCCGCGGCGCGCCATCCGCGACGCCATGCTCGCCCAGGAGTACTCCGACGCCGGCACCACGCCGCGCACGGTGTTCCGCTTCCTCGCCGCCCCGGCCGACGCGAACTACGGCGGCAACGCGCACGGCGGCACCGTGATGCGCTGGATCGACGAGACCGCGTACGCCTGCGCCGCGAGCTGGAGCTCGGAGGCGGCGGTGGCGGTCTACTCGGGCGGCATCCATTTCTTCCGCCCCATCCGCATCGGCGACATCGTCGAGGTCGACGCGCGACTCATCCACACCGGCGAGCGCAGCATGCACGTCGCCGTGCGGGTGCGCTCGGGCTCGCCGCGCACCCCGCACGAGCTGCAACTCACGACGCAGTGCATGAGCATCTTCGTCGACCTCGGCGACGAGGGCGCGAGACCCGTCGCCCCGCTCCCGCTGAACTCGGCCGAAGACCTGCGCCTCGACGCTCACGCCGAGGAGCTGATCCGGATGCGCGGGGCGCTCGAACGCATCCCCGTAGGCTGAGTACGGGCTGTCCGTGTAGGCCGCTCGCGTCAACCCCAGGCGCGCTGTCAGTGGATGATGTTACCGTCGTAAGGCTCTAGAGCGCGGAAGACTGCCGTGCCGAGAAAGGCAGGGCATGGATTTCCGAAGCAAAGAGGTTCTCGAGCAGTGGCTCGAAGACTTCCGCTCCTCCCGCGAAGGCGGGATCCTCGTGAACGTCATCATTCAAGACGGCACAGACGGCGCCGACACCGGTCTCGTCGTGGTGCCCTTGCGCAACGCTCCGACCGATGTCTACATGCAGCCGGTCGGTATCGGCGAGTCGCGCTGGACGGTCACCCTCAACGCACGCACCGAAGACGTCGAGCTCGACGCGGCGCAGCTGCACGCCCTCGCCTCCGAGCTCGAGGTCGCCGCCTCCCTCTGCTCCTACCTGCAGGAGCGTTCGGCCGAAGGCTGAGCTGAGCTGCGGCGCACCGCCGCCGAGACCCGTCTTGCGCCCGCCTCGCCGGGCGATCGGGCAGCGCGCTCATAGATTTCCTCACTAGTGTGTACTGGCGCACGCCCGCCCCACGACCGAGGAGAAGCCTCCGCATGAGCCCCGCGAAGTCCGAGAAGGACCTCTACGACGGACTGTCGAAGAAGGACCGCCAGGCGCTCTCCCGCGAACTCGCCCGCATCAAGCGCGAGGAGGAACGGGCGAGGCGCCGGCGCAACCGCATCCTGTTCGTGACCGGCTCGGTCGTGGTGGCCGTGGCCATTCTGGCCGGGGTGGGCTTCGCGGTGTACAACGGCATCCGCGCCACCTTCGTCGGTCCCGCCAACATGTTGAGCGACGGCGTGCTGTTCACGGGCGACGGCAGCAGCGTGAGTGCCACGACCACCGACGCGCTGCAGCCCGGCGAAGAGCCCATCGCCTCCGAGCTCGACACCTCCCAGGTGCTGCGGCTCACCGAGTACGTCGACTACGCCAGCGCCGACGTCTCCACCTTCGAGACCACGAACGGCGCCGCACTGCAGGGCTACGTGTCGGCCGGCTACGCCAGCCTCGAACTGCACCCCGTCGCCCTCGAGGGCCCGGGCAGCTACGCCGCGCGCGCTGCGAACGCCTTCGCGTGCGTGGCGAACGGCCTGCCGAACGCCGCTCTCGTCGCCCACAACGCACTCGTCGCCGCGCAGCCCACGCTCCCCGACGGCGGGCTCAGCAACGACGAGCTCGTCAAGCTGATGGAGGATGCCGGGATCACCGACGACGGCATCGCCTCATGCATCCGGGGCGACGAATTCTCCGACTGGGTGACGGGGGCGACCGACCGGGCGAAGGCGAGCATCCCGAACTCCGACGTCACGGCGCTCAGCACGGTTCCGCTCCTCGTCGTCGACGGCACCGCCTACACGGGGGCGCTCGACGACACGGAGGCGCTCAACACCTTCATCACCGAGGTGTTCACCGAGAAGTCGGCGGCCGCCGCGGGCGACGGGACGACGGAGGATGGCGCGACCGACGGCGGTACGGGCACCGAGGGCAGCACTCCTGCTCCGTCCCCTGCTCCCGCCGGGTAGCGGCGGAGCACGCGGTCAGCGGCTCGCGAGCCAGTCGTCGTAGCTCTGCCGACCGAGCACCGCATCCCGCCCGGGCAGCAGGGTGCCGTCGCGGAGCGCGCGCCCGAACGGCCCCGGCAACGCGATCTCGAGCACCGCTCGTCGCCGGCCCGCGGCGCGATCGTGCGCGCGCATCATGCGGGCGAGGTTCTCCTCGCGTGGCCCGGCCAGGGGCGCGATCTCGCCCGCCGGACCGGCCTCGGCCAGCGTCACGAGGTGCTCGGCGACCTCGCGCGCCGCGATCGGCTGCGTGCGCATCCGGGGCGCGAGGGCGACCGGGCCCACTCCGAGCCGCTTCAGCATCTGCGGGGCGAACTCGTGGAACTGCGTCGCGCGCAGCAGCGTCCACGGCACCGCGCCCTCGGCCACCAGCAGTTCCTGCGCGCGCTTTCCCGCGTAGTAGTCGTGCGGCGCGAGGTCGGCGCCGACGATCGAGAGAACGAGGTGGTGGCCCACGCCGGCGCGCTGCTCGGCCTGCTGCAGCATCCGGGACACCGTCGTGAAGAAGGCCGTCGACGCCCTGGCCGACTGGGTCTGGATGCTCGTGGTGTCGATCACCGCGTCGACCCCGTCGAGCGCGTGCTCGAGCGAGCGGCCCGTGGTGAGGTCGATGCCCGCCGAGCGGGCCAGCACCACCGCCTCGTGACCGCGAGCGCGGGCCTCGTCGACGACGAGGGCGCCGACGGCACCCGTTCCTCCCGCGACGGCGATCTTCATGCGCACTCCACCTTTTCCGCCCGCTGGTTGACGGGCTCCTCACTCTTTCAGACGACGGAGCCCTGGGCGATGTGACGCGCATCCGTACCCCCGGCCGAGCCGGGGTCGCGCGCGTCGTCGAGAAGCCTTCGGTCAGCTTTTCGCGGGTGCGGACGGCGCGACGCCCCTTGTCTCGTGGCTGCCGACCGGGCGGCGCAGGAAGTCGCCGATCCACGCGATCGCGTCGCGCGACTCGGGCAACACCGGCACGGCGGGAAAGTTGTGGAAGCCGTCGGGATAGACGCGGGTCTCGACGTCGACGCCGGCCCGCCGCAGGATGCGCGAGAGCATCTGCGTGTCGGGCAGCATCACATCGCGCCCGCCCTGCACGATCCGCACCGGCGGGAGGCCGGTGAACTCGTCGGGCTCGGCGAAGAGCGGGCTCACCTCGGGGTCGCGCACGTCTCGTTTCCCGGCCCACAACCTCCCGCACACCCGCAGGCGGGCGGGATCGAGCATCGCGTCGCGGCGCGCGAGCTCCCCCACCCGGGCATCGCCGAGACCGGCGTCGAGCCACGGCGCCACGAGCACCACTCCGGCCACTCCCTGGGCGCCCGGTGCCGGCTGTGCGCCCGGCGCCTGGGGTGTGCCAGGGTCGGGTCGACCTTCCACCGCTCGGCCGCCGCCCGGCCGCGGTCGGGCACGCACCGCCTGCCGCAGCGCCAACGCGCCGACCGCCGAGTCTCCCGAGAAGAACACAGGCGCGCCCTCCGCTTCGGCGAACACACGGCGGCGCACCTCGTCGAGGAACGGCAGGACATCGTCGACCGTGAACTCCGGCGCGAGCCCGTACAACGGCACGGTCACCGTCGCCCCACTCGCAGCCATCACCGCCCCGAGGAGCCACCAGTGCTGCACCACGAGCGGATGCACGTACGAGCCCCCGGGAATGTGCACCACCCGCACCCCGCTCGCACCCTCCCGCGGCGTCAGCGTGATCACCCGGTACGCGCCGACCGTCTCCTCCCGCACGTGGCACCGCTGCCGCAGTCCCCGCGGCACCTCCGCCGACTCCGGGTACACCCGACCCCGCAGCATCCGCTCGAGTTCCTCCACCCGCCGCGGCCTCTCCCCCACCATCCGCCGCACCCTCAGCACCGGCCCCATCACCCTCATCACCGCCGACACGCCCACCCCTCCCTCGTGTGGCCACCCTACGACCGTGTGCACACTGTCGTGCCGCAGATGCCAGTCCCCGTCGAGAACGTCGCGTTCCGGGTCGACGGGTCACTCGCGCCGCAGAGATCGCGCGCGACCACGTCATGCGTACCCACCTCGAGCGACCGTGGGACGATGGGTGGGTGGCGACTCGGGTGGTGGTGGTGGCGGACACGCACGTGCCGAAGCGGGCGAAGGTGCTGCCGCGGGAGGTGCTCGAGGCGATCGAGCGGGCCGACGTGGTGGTGCACGCGGGCGACTGGGTCGACGTCGAGACGCTCGACCTGCTCGAGGGGCTGAGCCGCAAGCTCGTGGGGGTGTGGGGGAACAACGACGGGCCCGCGCTGCGGGAGCGGCTGCCCGAGGTGGCGCACGAGGTGATCGACGGGGTGCGGATGGCCGTGATCCACGAGACGGGCGCCGCGACGGGGCGGGAGCGCAGGATGGACGCACTGTTCCGGCCCGACCCGGCCGACTCCTCCGCGGCGCAGCTGCTCGTGTTCGGGCACAGCCACATCCCGTGGGACACCGTGACCCCGAACGGCCTGCGCCTGCTCAACCCGGGCTCGCCGACCGACCGCCGTCGTCAGCCCTTCCGCACCTACCTCACCGCCGTGGCCGACGCGGGCGCGCTCCGCGACGTCACCTTGCACGAGCTGTCCTGACACATCCTGGTCGCCCAAAGTGCGCCCATTTCCCGCCTTGGTGACACTTTGCGCGACCACACGCCCGATCTTCTATGCTCGACCTTCTCGCGGGCGGCGCCGGTCACGCCGGAGGCACGCTCACTGCGCGGTGTAGCCGCCGTCGATCACGAGCTCCGCCCCGGTCATGTACGACGACTCGTCGCTGGCGAGGAACAGCACGCCGTTGGCGATCTCGCGGGGAGTGCCGAGTCGCTTCATCGGGGTGATGTCGACGATGCCCGCGGTCACGCCGGCGTCTTGCGCCTCGATCATCGGGGTGTCGATGATGCCGGGGTGGATCGAGTTGCAGCGGATGCCGTCGCCGACGTACGACAGGGCGACGTTCTTCGACAGCGACCGCACCGCGGCCTTGCTCGCCGTGTACGCCGAGACCCCCGCCGCCCCGGCGATGCCCCAGATCGACGAGGTGTTGACGATCGACCCACCGCCGTTCTCCCGCATCACCGGGACGACCTGGCGCACGCCGTAGAAGCAGCCGTTGAGGTTGATGTCGACGATGCGCTTCCACAGCTCGGGGTCGATCGTGTCGATCGGCTCGTACGAGCCCACGGTTCCGGCGTTGTTGAACAGCACGTCGACGCGACCGTGTCGCTCGACGACGCCCGCCACGAGCCGGCGCCACGACTCCTCATCGGTGACGTCGTGCTCGACGAACTCGATGCCGTCGGCCAGCGGGGTGTCGACGGAGAGGTCGGCGACGACGACCGTCGCTCCTTCCTCGGCGAACAGCTCGGCGGTCGCCCGGCCGATGCCCCTCGCACCTCCGGTCACGATCGCGATCTTGTCGGTGAGTCTCATCTCGGTGCTCCATTTTCTGCGTGGGTCGATGGGGTGGCACCCGGCCTGACGAGCACCTTGATCTCGTGACGCGAATCCTCCGCCCGCCTCACGGCTTCCGCGATGTCGGCGAAGTCGAGGGTCGACGACACGAGCACGCTCAGGTCGATGCCGCGCCGTTCGACGAACCTGATTGCGGGGGCCCAGTACTCCGGCGGTGCCCCGGTCGAGCTCGACACGGTGAGGCCGCGCTGCTGCACGAGCCCGAGCCGCGACGGCACGGCGCGCGGCACCGAGACGCCCATGAGCAGCACCCTCCCCCGGTCGTCGGCGCTCTCGAGCGCTGCGGCCTGGGCCGAGGGCGCTCCGGATGCTTCGACGACGAGATCGGCGAGACGCCTGCCGGTCTCCCGCTCGACGACCTCGAGCGGGTCGCCGTCGGCCTCCGCCCCGAGAGGGTCGACCGCGACGGCCGCGCCGAGTGCCAGCGCCAGCTCTCTCCGAGGCGCACTCGGGTCGAACACGACGACCTCGGCTCCCGCCGTCGCCGCCTGGATGACGGCGGAGAGGCCGATGGCACCGAGCCCGTACACGTGCACGGTGTCGGAGGCACTGACACCGCCGACCCGCTGCAGAGCTGTGAAGACGCAGACGAACGGCTCGATGATGGCGGCGGTCTGCAGCTCGACCGACTCGGGCACGGCGAAGCACATCGTCTCCGAGACCGTGAACAGCTCGGCCATCGCGCCGTCGTGTGTGACGCCGAACCAGGAGTTGCCGCCGAGGTCTCCGTGCCCGAGCACGCGGTCGCCCGCCGAGAAGCGTGAGGCGCCCGGGCCCGTCTCCACCACCACGCCGGCCCACTCATGTCCGAGCACGTGGGGGTAGGCGATGACGAACGACTCCGGCATGCCGCCGTGGAGCTGCTCCAGGTCGGAGCCGCAGATGCCCACGAAGGCGGGGCGCACGAGCAGCTCCCCCGCGCCGGGCACCGGGCGGGGGTGCGCTCGGTAGCTCACCCCGACCGTTCCCGACGCGTCTCGGTCGACGATCACCGCACCGATGGCGCCGGCGAGGGCACCACCGACGCCGCCGGAAGCGGTGTCACGCCTCGAGCTCTCGCTCATGCGATGCCCCTCCCCGCACCGACGCCGACACCGAGTGCGGCTGCATCATCGCGGGCGAGCGCGGAGAGGTCGACCAGTACCTTAGGCTTCGCGTCGCCGGCTGGCACTCCGAACGCGTCAGGCGCGTCTTCCCATCCGATGACGTGCCGGATGAGCAGCTCGGGCCGGATGACACCGGCGGCGATGAGCCCCACGGCCCGTGACAGATGCGCCACCCCTCCGAGCACGCCGGTGATGGTGAGCCCCTTGGCGACGATGGACGAGCCGTCGACCGGCACATCGGCACCGCCGGGAATGCCCACCTGTGCGATGCGGCCGCCGGGGCCGGTGATGCGCGAGGCGGTGAGCAGAGCCGGAGTGGCACCCGAGGCCTCGACCGTCGCGTCGAAACGGTCGCTCGGCGCCTCTTCGGGGCGGGCGATCGCCACGGCACCGCACTCCTCCGCCCGCGCGAGTCCGTGCTCGTCGATACCGACGGCGGTCACCCGGGCACCGAGCGCCGAGGCGATCTGCACGACGAGCAACCCGATCGTGCCGGTGCCGATCACGGCGACCTCGTCGCCCGGCATCACTCTGATGGCCTCGAGGGCGCCGAGCGCCGTGACGGAGGGTTCGGCGAGCACAGCGGCATCGGGTCCCACCCCTTCGGGCACGACCGCGAGGTTGGCGGCGGGGGTGCGCACATAACGCGCGGCGGCCCCGGGAACGTTGCCGCGCACGCCCTGCTCGGCCCGGTTCGGGCACAGGTTGATGGCACCCGAACGGCAGACCGGGCAGGCCAGGCACGGGAGGAAGGGCTCGCCCACCACCCTGTCTCCGACGGCCACCGAGCGCACCCCGGGAGCTACGGCGACGACGCGGCCGACGAATTCGTGGCCCGGCTGGAAGGGATAGGTGGTGAGTCCACTCCTTATATATGCGGAGTGCCCCGAGTGGAGGTGCTCGTCGGTGCCGCAGATGCCGAGGCGCTCCACCTCGACCAGCACGTGACCGGTTCGTTCCCCGGGCACCGGCACGCGCATCCACTCTGCTCGGCCGGCCGCGACGAACTGGAGTCCGGCCATCTCACCCGTCGGCCAGCGCGCCGGCTCGTCATGCTCGACGCTCATGCGCGACCCAGCTTCGCGGAGCGGAGCAGATTGAGGCGACCGGAGAAGTGACCGAACACCAGAGCGGCGAGGATGATGAGACCGTAGATCGCGCTGATCCAGAACGACGGCACGTTGGTGAGCGTGAGGATGTTCTGGATGATGCCGAGCAGCAGCACGCCTGTGGCTGCTCCGACCATGGTGCCCCGGCCGCCGTCGAGCGAGATGCCGCCGATGACGGCGGCGGCGAAGACAGTGAAGATCATGCCGTCGCCCTGGTTGGCGGTGACGGACGCGATGCGGCTGGTGAGCATGAGGCCGGCGAGGGCCGCGAGCATGGCGCCGACCACGAACAGGCCGATGGTGATGCGCACCGTGTTGATGCCCGCCGCCTTCGACGCCTCTTCGTTGCCGCCGATGGCGTAGATCTTGCGGCCGACGGGATGCTTGCGCATGAACAGGGCGACGACGACGAAGGCGACGACGACGATCCACACCTGCACCGAGATGCCGAAGATGTAGGAGTTCCCCAGCGCGGTGAACTCGGGCGGGAGGCCGGAGAGGGTCTGGCCGCCGGAGATGCCGAGGGTGAGCCCGCGGAGGAAGATCAGCATCGCCAGCGTGACGATGAAGGCGTTCAACCTGAGCACGGCGATGAGGAAGCCGTTGAACAGGCCGATCGCGATCGACGCCACGAACATCACGCCGAAGGCGGCCCACGGCGAGAGGCCGAGCCCAGACCCGCCCACCGCGGCGGGGAGCACGAGCCAGGCAGCGAGCATCGGCGCGAGGCCCACCGTCGACTCGAGCGACAGATCGAAGTAGCCGGCGATGAGGATCATGCTCTCGGCGATGACGACGACGCCGAGCACCGCTGAGGTCACGAGCACCTTGTTCACCAGGTTGTTGACGGTGAAGAAGTTGGGCGTGAGGATCGAGCCGATGATCATGACCAGGATGATCACCGGCAGCAGCACGAGTTCACGGAGTCCGCCGAAGCGGTCGGCGAGCGGCGTCCGCCGCGGGGCGGTGGCGACCGCCGTCTGATCTGTCATCTGGGTAGCCTTCTCGGTATCGCTGGTCGTTCGGGAGTGTCGAGTGGGGGTGCCTGCCTCACGGGTCATGCTGCTTCCCCTTGCACGGCGGCGACGAGCTCTCGTTCGTCCCAGCCCGCCGGGAGCTGGGCGTGCACGCGGCCCTTGAACATCACCAGCACGCGATCGCAGACGGCGAGATCGGCGTCGTCGCTCGACACGACGATGACCGAGCGTCCGGCCGCCGTGAGCTCGGCGATCGATTCGTAGATCGAGGCCTTCGCTGAGACGTCGACGCCGGCTGTGGGGTTGATGAGCACCAGCACGGCCGGGTCGGATGCGAGGGCACGCGCGAGGACCACCTTCTGCTGGTTGCCGCCGCTCAGCTCTTCGATCGGCTGGGTCGGGCCGGCCGCCTTGATGCTCCAGGCCGCCTGGAGGCGGTCGTAGTACTGTCGCCGCCGCGACCCGCTGATGAGGCCGGCGCGGTTGCGGATGCGGTCGAAGATCGTCATGGTGGCGTTCTCCTCGACGCTGAGCGCCGGGATGAACCCGCTCTCGTGCCGGTCTTCGGGAACGTAGCCGATTCCGGCACGGATGTTCGCCCCGATCGAGGAGGTGGAGATTCGGCGTCCCTCCAGGGTGATGACGCCCGCGGTGGGGACGGTGAGGCCGGCGATGGCCTCGGCGAGCTGCACGTGACCTGCACCGTCGAGCCCCGTGAGACCGAGGCATTCCCCCCGGCGGAGCACGAGGTCGGATCCATCGACCGCCCCGTCGACCGAGACGCCCTCGACCGCGAGGACGGTCTCGCCGAGCTCGGCGCGGCGCCGCGCTGCCGGGTCGGCGGCGAGGGAATCGGTGAGGGCGGGCCCGACCATGGCATCGACGATCGAATCGATCGTCATCTCGGAGACCGGCGCGTGCAGCACATCCGTGCCGTCGCGGAGGATGGTGACGGAGTCGCAGACCTCGAACACCTCCTCGAGGTGGTGGGAGACGTAGATGACGGTCACACCCCGTCGCCTGGCCTCAGCGATCTTGGCGAACAGCTCCTGGCTGCCGCCCTCGTCGAGACCGGCGGTCGGCTCGTCGAGCAGCAGCACCTTGGGCCCCTGCGAGAGGGCACGACAGATCTCGACGATCTTGCGCTCGACCGGTTCGAGTTGATCGGCCACCCGATCGGCGACCCTTCCGATCCCCCACTCGTCGAGCAGGGAACGCGCATCCGCCATCAGCCTGCCCCAGGCCACGCCGCCGAGCCGGTCGGTCGGGTACCGTCCGAGCCAGATGTTCTCGGCGGCGGTGAGGCCGGGGATGAGGGTCGACTTCTGATAGACGCAGCCGATCGCGTCAGAACCCGCGCCCTCCATCGCACCGTCGGCGCCCAGCACGCTGATGGTGCCGCCGTCGGCACGGCCGAGCCCGGAGAGGAGGCCGATGAGGGTGGACTTGCCGGCGCCGTTGCGGCCGAGCAGCGCTCGCGACTCCCCCACGGCCACCGTGAGGTCGACGCCGTCGAGTGCGCGGGTCGATCCGTAGATCTTCGTGAGCCCGCTGATGCGGACGGCGATGTCGTGGCGCTCCCGGCCGTCGGTCGTCGTCATCGTGCCTCCTCCTCCGGTGTCCGTCAGCCCTGCGAGTTGCCCCAGAGGGCGGGGTCGTCGACGTTGTCCTTCGTCACCACGGGCGAGGGGAGCAGGTCTTCGAGGATGCCGTTCTCGTCTTCGACGATCTCGCTGTCATGATCGGTGGGGCCGGCCTCATAGGTCTTGCCGTCGATCGCGTCCTTGACGTACTGGGTCGAGTACTTGCTGTACAGGTCGGCCGGCTGCGACACGACGGCATCGAAATAGCCGTCGCGCACGAACTGCAGCGCCTCGCTGCCGCCGTCGATCGCGGCCAGGAAGATGTGGTTCGGGTCGTCTGACGTCGTCCACTTGCCCTGGGTCTGCAGCACCTGCGCGATGCTCGGACCCATCACGGTGTCGCTGGCCATGAAGATGCCGGCGAGGTCGGTGGTCGAGGCGACCGCCTGTGCCGCGTCGGCGGCTTCCTGGGCGACCCAGTTGGTGGGGCGGGAGATGACCTCGACGTCGGGGAACTTCTCGGTCATGCAGTCGGTGAAGCCGTCGGAGCGGTCGAGACCGTTCACCGATGCCAGGTCGCCCTGCAGGTTGAGCACGGTGCCCGTTCCGCCGATCGCCTCGCCCATCGCTTCGCACGCCGCGGTGCCCATGTAGTAGTTGTCGGCACGCACGACCATGTAGACATCGCCTCCGTTGGGGGCCACGTCGACGGTCACCACCGGCACGCCCTGGTTGTTGGCCTGTTCGATGCCCGGGATGACCGCACTCGAGTCGACCGGCACCACGATGAGTCCGTTGACGTTCTGGGCGAGCAGGTTCTGGATGTCGGTGATCTGCTGGGCGGGATCGGCGTCGGCGTTGGTGGCCGGCAGCAGGTCGAGCCCGATCTTCTCGGAGTCGACACCGATGCCGTCGACCAGCACCACCTGGAACGGGTTGGTGAGGAACGAGCCGGCGAGGCCCACCGTGGCGGAGTCGCCGGAGGCGGTCGAGCCCCCACCGGTTCCGATGGGCGTGTTGCTGCAGCCTGCCAGGACGGCGGGGACGAGCGCTGCGGTGAGCAGCACCGGGGCGATGCGGCGGGGCCGGTGGCGTCGTGCATGGTTCATCCGTGAACTCCTTTGTTCGTGGTGCGACAGGGTCGGGCCTGAATAGACCGTTCCAGTAGACCGTTCCATTCTCGTCGTGTCAAGTCCCGATCACGCGGTGGCACGGATCGTGCCACCGTCGACGCCATACACCGAACCTGTCGTGTACGAAGCCGCGGGCGAGGCCAGGAACACGATCGTGCGGGCGACCTCCTCGGGGAGGCCCATTCGGCCGAGCGGGATGCCGCGGTCGGCGATGAAGGCATCGATGGCCTCCTGCCCCTCGGCCCCGTAGGTCTTCTCCATGGTCTCGGCGAACCCGCCTGGCGCGTACCAGAACGGGGTCCAGATGGGGCCGGGGCAGACGGAGTTGACCCGCACCGAGGGTGCATAGGTGAGAGCGAGCGACTTGCTGACACTCAGCATCGCCGACTTGCTCGCGGCGTAGTCGACGATCACCGGCTCCGCCTGGCGTGCCAGGTCGGAGGCGACGTTCACGACCGCCCCGCCGCGCTCCGCCATGCGGGGCACGACCACGCGGCAGGTGCGCACCATGGCGAACAGGTTGAGCTCGAGGGTGCGGTGCCAGAGCGCATCGTCGATCTCCTCGAAGCCGAGCATCTTGCCCGCCCCGACGTTGTTGACCAGGATGTCGGGTGCCGAGCCGAAATGACCGAGCATGGCGTCGGCCGCCGCGTCGACGCCCGCCTCGGTCGACAAGTCGAACTCGCCGACCGCCACCTCGCCCGACTCGAGCTCGTCGACGTAGGCGCTCAGCGTCTGGCCCTGGATGTCGACGGCGTAGACCGCCGCACCCTCTGCGGCGAGCGCCTCGACTGTCGCCCGCCCGATGCCTGTGGCCGCGCCGGTCACGTACGCCGTCTTGCCTGCAAGTCCGAGATCCATCTCATGTCTCCTTCGTCATCGAAGGGCCCGCTGCACGGGCCCGCTGAGGCCGGGACGTCGCTCTCGGCGGGAGTCGCCGACCCGTCGGGCCCCGGCGTGAGGATTGCATCATCGTTCAACTGAGCTTGTCAACTGTGCAGTCTGGAAATACATTGAGGGGCATTCGTTTCACCCGGACTCAACGACGAGGAGATTCCATGCCAGAGCCCGAGCTCATCGCATCCTGCTGGACCACGGCCGGCGATGCCGCCCCGCAACGAGGCGACGAGACCAGCCCGTTCGCGCTCCTCGACCGCATCCGCGCCGCCGGCGCCGCCGGATGGTCGGGTTTCGGGCTGGTGCACGCCGACCTCAAGACTGCTCTGACCACCCTCGACTACGCCGACATCAGGGGCGCCCTCGACGACGCCGGCCTCCGCTACCTCGAGCTCGAGTTCCTCGGCGACTGGTGGACCGACGGCGACCGCCGCGTCGTCTCCGACGCAATGCGGGGCGAGTTGTTCGAGGCCGCACGAGCGCTGTCGCCCCTCCACATCAAGTGTGCGGGCGACTTCTCGGGCGGGGTCGTCGACGACGAGCTGCTCGTGCGCGAGTTCAGGAAGCTGGCCGAGGAGGCCGCCGATGCAGGAACCCGCCTGGCGCTGGAGGCGCTGCCGATGACGAACTTCTCGACCATCGAGGCCGGGCAGCGCTTCCTCAGCGAGGTCGCGCATCCGGCGGCCGGGCTGTGCATCGACATCTGGCACGTCTACCGCGGCGGAACGCCGATCGACGAGCTCACGGGCTTCGTCGACCCGGCCACCCTGTTCGCCGTCGAGCTGAACGATGCCCGGGCGGCGCAGCCGGCCGACCTCTGGATCGACACGGTCGACGAGCGGATGCTGCCCGGCGAGGGCGAATGGGACGTCGCAGGCTTCATCAACGTCATCCGCGGCCTCGGTTTCGACGGCCCGTGGGGAGTCGAGATCCTCTCCGCGGCCCACCGCTCCCGCAGACTCGACGAGGCGCTCGACGCCGCCCGATCGGCCACGCTCGGCGAGTTCGCCAGGGCCGACGAAGCACTACGCGGATGAGGTCCCGGAAGCGCTCACTCCCCTGAAGCTCGAGCCCCGTACCACCAGACGCGGCCGCACGACGTCGGTCATGAACGGCGCGCCCGGTTGCTCGAGCCTGGCGAGCAGCGCCCGGGCCGAACGCTCGGCCATCTCGGCGTTGTTCTGGTCGACCGTGGTGAGGTCGATCTGGCTGAGGGCAGACATGGCGATGTTGTCGTACCCCGTCACCGCCACGTCGAGGCCGAGGTGGGCGACTGCCGACATCACACCCATCGCCGACATGTCGTCGGCGCAGGTGATGGCGGTGGGGGGCTCCGGGTTGTCACGCAGCAGATGCATCGCTGCCGCATGACCGGCGCTGATGGTGTAATCGGCCTGGATGACCGACAGATGCTCGCGGAGCCCGTGGCGCTGCATCGCCTTGCGGTAGCCGTCGGCCCGATCGGTGGCGACGGCGCCGGGGATTCCCGAGACGTGGACGATGCGGCGATGGCCGAGACCCACCAGGTGGTCGACCACGAGCTGCAGGCCCAGCTGGTCATTGCCCCGCACGGCGTCGGCCGTCGGCCCGTCGGGGCCCCAGCCGGAATAGACCACCGCCCGCGCGAAGTCGACCCGGTTGAGCGCCGGATGATCGTGCATCGACCCGATGAACACCAGCCCGGTCACCCGCAGGTCTCGCAGCACGTCGAGCGCCGAGAAATCGAGACGTCGGCTGCCGTTCGTGGGCGAGAACAGGGTGAGCAGCACCGTATAGCCGGCGTCTTCGATGATCGGCTTGATGATGTCGACCACGTCGGACGCCCAGGGCTGCTCGAGGTCGCGGATGACGAAGCCGACGAGCTTGCCGGAACGGGGATTGGCGGTGAGGGAGCGGGCCGCGAAGTTGACGCGGTAGCCGAGTTCGTCGGCGGCTCGCAGCACCATCGCGCGCCGTTCGTCGCTCACCCCGGGCGCTTCGCGCATCACGAGCGACACGAGCGACTTCGACACCCCGGCCTTCTTGGCGACGTCGACGATCGTCGGTCGTTTGGTCGCCATACCAGGTGCCCTCCTTGCGCAAACACGGGTGTGCTGATTGTTGCACGAGAAGTTCGCCCGCGTGACGGGAGGGGCGGCCCGGCCGCGCTAGGCGAGGCCCAGTTGGGCGCGGAGCCGCTCGGCCGGGTCGTCGGGGGTGCGGGAGCCCCGCTCGGGGGCGCCGGCAGGCGCGAGGCGCTCGGTCATGGCCAGCAACGATCCCGGAATGGCGATGCGCGACTGGATGGCCCATCGGCCTTCCTTGCGCACGAAGTGGTCGGCGTAACGACCCGACGAGATGGCCTCTTGGCTCCCCCCGCCGTCGACCGCGGCGCCGGTGCCGGGGCTCACGCTCTGCCAGGCGAGGAAGTAGGTCTCGACGAAGGCGGAGTCGTCGTCGGCGAACTCGATGAAGGTGTTGGTGACGTGGTGCGAGGAGAAGCCGATGGCGCGGTGGCGCTCGCCGATCCACTCGATGAGGCCGTCGACCCCGCCCTGGTAGGAGCCGTGGTCGTCGTGCGCGTCGTCGTGGTAGACCTCGCGCAGCATCTCGAGGTCGAGCCGGTCGATGGCCCGGCAGAACTGGTGCACCCGGTGCTGGATCTCAAGCCGGTCGCCCAGGCGGTCGCTCGAGAAGGTGTCGGTCGGGGTCATCGTCGTCCTCCGTTCGGGTCTAGCAAATCACGGACCGGCACCCGCTGGCTATCGACAGCCTGATTGAACACCCATACGATAGTGTTTAGTCTGTTTGAACACACCGAGGGAGTTGTGGTGGCTATGAGCGCACGCAGGATCGCAGTTGTCGGAACGGGAGCCAACGGCGCCTCGATGGGAGCCGACATGGTCCGCGCCGGCCTCGACGTGACCTTCATCGAGCAGTGGCCGGCCCATGTGGAGGCGATGCGCGAGCACGGCCTCACCGTGCATCTGCCCGACGGCTCCACCGAGATCACCCCGGTGTCGGCCTACCACTTCTGCCAGGTCGCCGAGCTGCGCGAGCCCTTCGACATCGTCTTCGTCTCCGTGAAGAGCTACGACACCCGCTGGGTGACCGAGCTCATCAAGCCACTGCTGCGGGAGGACTCGGTGGTGGTGGGGCTGCAGAACGGCATGACCATCGACGCCGTCTCCGATGTCGTGGGGGCCGAGCGCACGGTGGGCGCCGTGCTGGGCATCGCCGCGAACATGTTCACCCCGGGTGTCGTGGTGCGCCAGGTGGCTCCCGCGGGCACCTGGCTCACGGTGGGTACCCTGAGCGGCGCTCGCACCCCGGCTCTCGAGCACGTCGTGGAGGCGCTCGGGCACGCCGGGAGCATCTCGGTCTCGCCCGACATCAGGGCGTCGAAGTGGATGAAGCTCATCGCCAACATCCCCGAGATGCTGCCCTCCGCCATCCTCAACGTGCCGCTGCTGACCGCGGCGGGCATCGAGGGGGTTCGCCCGGTGATGGACGAGGCGTCGCGCGAGGCCTACCGGGTGGCGACGGCCCTCGGCATCGCCATGGTGCCGATCTTCGGCAAGACCGAGGCCGATGTGCCGGGCGACGACCGCTACGGCATCGACCTGCTCGAGTCGGTGCTCGAGTCGTATTCCCTTCCCGACACCCGGGTGGCCGTGCTGCAGGACTGGGACAAGGGTCGCCGCGCCGAGCTCGACGCCTTCAACGGCTACATCGTGGCCCGGGCCCGCGAACTCGGCGTCGCGGTGCCGGTGAACGAGGCGATCCTTGCCATCGCGGAGCGCATCGAGCGCGGTGAGCTCACGCCCGACCCGGCGAACTCGACCCTGCTCGTCGACGCTCTGGCGGCGACCCGCGTCTGAGCGGGGTGGCCCTCAGCCCGCGAGCTCGAGCAGCAGCTCGAGGTTGTGCGGCCCGGGCTCGAGCTCGCCCCGCTCGATGCGGTGGGCGAGCTCGACGACCGCCTCGTTCACCGGTGCCGCCTGCCCGTGCTCGCGCAGGGTGCGGGCGACCAGGCCGTTCAGCTCGTCGACCTCGCTGCGCCTGCCCTTCATCCAGTCCTGCAGGACCGTCGTCTTGGAGTCGGGCATGACGAAGCCGCCGAGCAGGGTGTCGAGCAGCGTCTCGACCACGGTGGCGGGGTCTTCGACCGCCTCCGGGGTGAGGCCGAAGATCGGGAGCACGGGGTTCCCGAGCGCTGTCGTGGCGGCGAGCGCCTCCTCGCCCGAACGCAGCATGAGTGCGCGCATCTCCGGGATGGCCGCCGCCTCCACCATCGGGAGCCCGAGGATTCCGGTGGTCACGAGCGTCGTGGCGTTGCTCACGAGCTTCATCCACTTGGCCGCCCGGATGTCGTCGACCACCTCGACCGACCCCACGTGCTCGAGCAGCGCCGTCACCTCACCGACCCGATCGGCAGTCGCAGGGTCGATGCTGCCGACGGCGAACCAGCTGCGGTCGTGGGCGGAGTGGCGTTGCACCACACCGGGTTCGAACATCATCGACGTGATCTCGATGACGCATCCGATCGTGCGCTCCGGGCCGACGACGTCGGCGATGGTGTCGACGGTCATCCCGTTCTGCACGCCGACGAGCAGTCCTTCGGGGGCGAGCACCGAGCTGATGAGCTCAGCGGCCCAGCGTGTGTCATATGCCTTCATGAGCATGAGCACGATGTCGAACCGTTCGCGCACCTCGGCGACCTGGCAGAGATGCAGCACCCGCACCTCCTGGTGCAGGGTCTCCTCGGGCATCACGATGGTGGCGCCGGATGCGCGCATCGCCTCCACATGGGCGGGCCACTGCTCGATAAGGGTCACGTCGAGCCCGGCGCGGGTGAGGTCGACGCCGATGGAGGCGCCGTTCGCTCCGGCGCCGAGCACGGCGATCTTGGGTGCGTTCGTCATTGGTCTCCCTTGTGGAGTTCGCTCAGCACGTCGACCGCCGATTGCAGCGGCCGGGTTCCGGCACGGGAGATGCCGTGCTCGGCGAGCAGTTCACTGCCGTCGTCGCCCTCGTGGCGGCCGAGCACGAACCACATGCCCTGCGTCTCCTGGTCGGTGTGGTTGATGTAGAGGTGGGGCCGCAGCGAGTCGAACGCCATGGAGTCACCCGGCCTCAGGATGTAGGTGTCGAAGTCGAGCTTCAGCGTGAGCTCGCCGTAGAGGATGAACCCGTACTCGATGCCCGAGTGCCGCATCAGCCGGCCCTCGATGGAGCTGGAGCCGCCGGGCGCGTAGGTGGTGATGAGCGGGTCGACGATGCTGTAGCCGCCCACGGCGAGGCGCTGCCAGGTCACCCCGTTCTCCATCTCGATGGTCGGGTTGTCCTCCACCCGCTGGATGGGTGAGACGCGCGGACCCGGGAGGGGGAGCGCACGACCGCGAGGGTCGCCGCCGTCGACCGGGGGCACGGGTGCCGCACTCGTGCCGAGTGCCTCGTCGATCGACATGCCGAGGTAGGTCACGATCGCGTACAGCGTGCTCACCGAGGGATGCGTCTTTCCCGTCTCCACCTGCGACAGCAGGCTCGGCGAGATGCCCACGGCTGCCGCGACCGCGCGCAGACTGAGCCCCTTCGCTTCGCGGACAGTTCTGAGACCAGGGCCAAGATCGCTCTTCATGTGCACTCCGTCGTCGATTCGTGACGACTCTAGCGGCCAGTCGCGACAAGGGCCTCAGCGGGCACCTCCCCGTCGGTGGCCACGATCTCGCGCAGCCGGCTGAGCCGGCGGCGGCGCACGGCCTTGGCGATGAAGAAGTCGGCGACCAGGAGCAGCACGAGCAGCACGCCGAGCACCAGGTTGCTGAGGTACGACGGCGCAGCGAGCGTCGCCATGCCGGCGGTGAGGGTGCCCGTGATCGCCACACCGATGACGACGTGCCAGATCGTGCCGACACCGCCGTAGAGCCCGATGCCTCCGATGAGCGCCGCGCCCACGGCGAGCAGCAGCAGGTCGGGGAATCCCTCGGGAGCGGCGCTGCCGCCCTTCAGGCAGGCGATGGCTCCGGCGAGACCGGCGGTGGCTCCGGAGAGGGAGAACGCGAGGGTCATCGAGCCGGTGACCGGCACTCCCGCGGCGATGGCCTCGGTGCGCGCCCCACCGATGGCGTAGATGTGCCGGCCGGGCCGGGTGAACGCCAGGAAGAGACCGACGACGACGAAGGCGATGATCGCGATGACGCTCGACGGCGAGAAGAACGTCGCGAACCGGGTGTGCAGCGGGTCGGAGATGGCGAAGTCGGTGAGCACCACGGGCGAGTTGTTGCTCGCGATGTAGGCGAAGCCGCGGATGGCGATGAGGCTGCCGGCCGTGAACACCAGGGAGTTGATGCCGAGGCGTGCGATGAGCCAACCCTGCAGAGCACCGAGCACCGCCCCTCCGGCGAGCGCCGTCACGATGGCGACGACCAGCCCGAACTGGGCGACCTCGATGGCGATGACTCCCATGAGCGCCGCCGTCGATGCGACCGAGAGGTCGAGCTCACCGGCGATCATGGTGACCGAGAGGCCGAGGGCGACGATGCCGACGAAGGCGAACGACTCGAGCACCGCGTAGACGGAGGAGGGCCCCGCGAAGCTCTTCGAGACGATCAGGAACGTCACGATGACGGCCAGGAGGATGACGATCCGCAGACCGTACTCCCGCAGGGTGGTGGTGAGTGCGCCGCGCATCAGATCGCCTTCTTTCGGATGACGTGGAGGACGGAGACCATGACGACGACGAGCAGTCCCACCGCGGCGAGCCGCACGCCGTGCGAGAAGTCGTGCAACAGCATGACCTGACTGAAGATGGCGATCATGAGAGCGCCGAGCGCCGAGCGCAACGGTGAGCCGAAGCCGCCCTGGATGGCGGTGCCGCCCACCAGCACGGCGGCGATCACGTTCGAGGTGAGCGTCGGCAGGTCGAGCGTGGTGGCCTGACCCGCCTGCGCGGCAACGACGATGCCCGAGATGGCGGTGCCGATGCCGAGCACCACGAAGGCGGCGATGGTTGCCGCTCGGAACGAGACGCCGCTGAGACGGGCCGTCTCGCGGTTGGCGCCGGCGAGGGAGATCTTGCGGCCTGTGACGGTGCGGTCGATGAAGAAGGTCGTGAGGATGGTGAAACCGACGAAGATGTAGATCGGCAGCGGCAGCCCGAGCGGGCTGGCGAGCGCGATCCACCTGGTGTCGACCTCGGGCGCCGAGACCACGCGGCCGCCCGTGACGAGCGTGGCGAGACCGAAGATGATCGCGCCCGCGGCCAGCGTCGTGATCATCGGGTTGAGGCCGAGGGCCACGAACGCGCCCTGGGCGAAGCCGGTCGCCGCGAGGATGAGGATGACCAGGATGATCGCGAGCGGCAGCGGGACCCCCACCGCGAGGAGGGGGAAGAACACCACGGCCGCGAGCATCGCCTGCTGGGTCACCGCGAGCGAGACCAGGTTGCCCGAGAGCGTCACGGGCGTGAGCCCGACGGCCGCGATGCCGATGACGGAGGTGTTGATGAGGATGCCGCGGAGGTTCTCGAACGAGAGGAAGCCGGGCGTGGTGGCGGTGGCGATCACCAGGGTGATGAGGAGGATCAGGGGCAGCGACCACCTGATCACGAACTCCGCCGCGCGCCGCGAGGGCGCGGGTGGGGCGGTCGTCGCCGACAGCGACGCCGTGTCGGTCTGCAGGGTCACTTCTCGCTCCTGTTCATGACGGCCGCCACGAGGGCGTCCTCCGTCCAGTCGTCGGCCGGGCCCACGCCCACCATCTCGCCGTGGTAGAAGGTGGCGATGGTGTCGCAGAGGCCGTGGATCTCGTTCGTGTCGGAGCTCGAGACGACCACGGTCATCCCCTGCTCGCAGAGACCGCGCAGCTTCGCGTAGATGTCGGAGCGCGCCCCGACGTCGACGCCGCGCGTGGGCTCCTCCACCAGGAAGAGCGTCGGGTTGTTGCCGAGCCACTTCGCCAGGGCGACCTTCTGCTGGTTGCCGCCGGAGAGCTTGCCGACGCTGGAGCCGAGGCGCTTGCTGTCGATGGCGAACGCCGACGCCAGCGCCTCAGCGGCGCTGCGCTCGCGCCGGGTGCTCACCGTGCCGGCGGTGGCCACCGACGACAGCCACGACGACGAGAGGTTCCGCACGATCGACAGACCCGCGAAGATGCCGCTGCGCTTGCGGTCGGGCGAGCAGTAGGTGATGCCGTCGGCGAGGCCCTTCGACCGGTCCTTCGCCTTGAGGGGCGAGCCGTCGACCTCCACCACGCCGCCGAGGATGGGCGTCTCGCTGGCCAGGGCCTTCACCACCAGATCGGCGCCGGATCCAAGCTGGCCGGTGAGGCCGAGGATCTCGCCCCGGCGGGCGCTGAGCGACACCGGCGCGCTGAGCCCCGAGATGACGACGTCGCGCAGCACCAGCCGCTCGTCGCCCTCGACCGGCCTGCGCTCGGGGTACATGGTCTCGAGGGTGCGCCCGAGCATCATCTGGATGATGCCGGCCACGTCGATGTCTCCGATCGCAACGCTCGGCAGGCTCCGGCCGTTGCGGAAGATGCTGACGCGGTCGGCGATGGCGAACACCTCGGGGAGGCGGTGGGTGACGTAGACGATGCTGATGCCCTTCGCGGCGAGGCCGCGCACGACCGCCAGCACCTTCTCGGTCTCGGCGTCGGAGAGTGCGGCGGTGGGTTCGTCGAAGATGACGACCCGGGCCTCACGGGCGAGCACCCTGGCCACCTCGAGCAGCTGCATCTCGGCGACCGACAGCTCCTCGACCTTGGTGGAGGGGTCGATGTGCCCGAGACCCACCTCGCCGAGCAGGGCCTGCGCCTCGGCGCGCAGGCGCCCCCGCGTCCAGAGGAAGGGCGAGTTCGCCTTGCCGAGCACCAGGTTCTCGGCAACCGAGAGGGCGCCGACGGTGCTGTACTCCTGCTGCACCACGGCGATGCCGGCCGCCTGCGAGCGGGCGCTCGAGGAGATGTTCACGGGCTCGCCGTCCATCGTGATGGTGCCCGTGTCGGGGGTCACGAGCCCGGAGAGAACCTTCACGAGGGTGCTCTTGCCGGCGCCGTTCTCGCCGAGCAGGGCCACGACCTCGCCCGGCCTCAGGTCGAAGTCGACGTCGGCGAGCGCCTGGACGGCGCCGTAGCGCTTGCTCAGGCCGGTCGCGACGAGTCGCGCGGGGGCGGCGGGGGTGCCGTCAGCCATGGTGTTCCTTCCTTCCGTCGGTGCGCCGGATGCGGGGTGCGCCGGGCCCTGGTGCGGGCCCGGCGCATCCCGTCGTGTTACTGGCTGCCGAGCTGCTCGTAGCCGAGGCCCCAGAACTCGAAGCCGTCGATGTCGGCGAGCCGGATGGGCGGGTTGGGCATGTAGGTCGTCTTGGCCGGCGGGTCGGCGGTGAGCTCCGGCTCGGCCGGCTCCAGCTCGAGGTTGACGACCTCGTCGGTGACCTCGCCCGAGGCCAGGTACTTCGCCACGGTCTGGATGATGAGCTTGCCCTCGACGACGGGCGACTGGATGACGGCGCTGTAGACCTTGCCGTTCTTCAGCGGCGTCTTGTCACCGGCGTCGTTGCCCGCGATGACCCAGACGTCTTCACCGGGGGTGAGGCCGTTCTGCTCGAGCGCCGTCACCACACCGGCCGCCATCGACAGGTTCTGGGCGAACACGAAGTCGATGCCCCCCGACGAGAACTTCGGGATGACCTGGCTGGCGATGTCGAACGCGGCCTGCGAGTCGAAGCCCGCGGCGGTCGGCTCGCTGGCGAGGAGGTCGAACGGCTCGTCCTCGGTGGCGGCGAGCATGCCGTCGTGGCGGTCGATGCCCGACTGGTACCCGGCGGGGAAGGTGATCTCGATGAGGTTGCCCTGCTCGGAGTGCAGCTGCTTGCCCGCGGCCAGCGCGTCCTCACGCGCCGCCTTCAGCATCTCGCCCGCGGTCTCACCGATGCCGTAGGCGCGCACGCCGGCGTAGGCGGTGATGTAGTCCTCGCCCTCCGGGAGCACCGACTGGTTCACCTGGAAGACGGGGGCGATCTGCGAGAGCAGACGGCTGGAGTTGATGCCGGCCTGTGAGTTCGAGGGCCACCAGACGAAGGCGGCGGGAACCTCGCCGGTGGCGATGAACTGCTGCACCTGCTGGTCCTGCTCGGTCTGGTCGGTCTTGTTTTCGAAGATCTTGACCTCGTAGCCGAGCTTCTCGGCCTCGGCCTTGACGGAGGCGGCCTCGTCGGACTGGTAGATGGTGGCGGTGGAGGGCATGAACATGACGATGGTCTTGCCGTCGCCGTTCAGCGAGCCCGTCCCCTCACCGGCGGCGCTGGTCGATCCAGCCCCTGCGCTGGTGCCGTCCGACGAGCAGGCGGCGAGCCCGAAGCCCATCACCGCCGTCAGTCCGATTGCCGCTGCCACGCGTACGAGACGCGATGTCGATTGCCTCATTGCAACTCCCAGTGATGTGTGGATCAGCGTCGCCGATGACGCTGTTCATAATTACTACACGATGTGTTTAGTTATGTCGATCAATTCGGGTCACAAATCGGTGTCGTATTTCAATTTGCGACAGCCGGGCTGAACGCATCGGGCTGAGATCGTCCGAGGAGAGGTCGCGCCACAGCGCCGCGCGGATCGATCAGCGTCTTGATCGCGCGGGGCCTGCCCTCGCTCATGGGCAGCAGCGCCTCGTCGATGACCTCGTCGAGCGGCACGACCCGCGGCGCGATGACCCCCCAGTCGCGCCGGCTCGCGACGAGCTCCAGGGCGCGGGGGAAGTCGGACTCGCGCACGAGCGCGTTGGTGCCGATGAGCGTCTTCTCGTCGAGGGTGAAGCGGGCCAGGTCGATCTCGACCGGTGCCTTCTGGATTCCCACCAGCACGATCCGGCTGCCGCGCGGCGCCAGGTCGAGGGCGGCGAGCACCCCGGGCCGCGATCCGCTCACCTCGAACACCACGCGCAGCTCCGCGCCGCCCACCGCCGCCGCGATGAGTTCTCGGTCCGCGGCGGCCTCGCCCGTCACGAGCACGGTCTCGTGCGCGCCCAGCTGCCTGGCGATGGCGAGCCGCTCCGCATCCATGTCGCTGGCGACGACCCGCGCCCCGGCGTCGACGAGCGCGCAGACGAGGAACGCGCCGATGCCCCCGACACCCTGCAGCAGCACGGTCTGCCCGTCGACGTCACCCGCGCGGGTCACGTTGTGCACCGCGATCGACATCGGTTGCACGAGCGCCGCCTCGTCGAGCGAGAGACCCGTCTCCTCGAGGGCGAGGCAGCATTCGATCGGCGCCGTCACGTAGCCCGCCAGGGCGCCGTCGCGATGCAGGCCCACCCCCGCGTAGCTGCGGCAGAGGTTCGTCTCGCCGCGCAGGCAGGCGGGGCACCGTCCGCAGGCGACCGAGCCGCAGGAGGCGATCGACGAGCCCAGCCAGCGCTCGTCGACCCCCTCGCCGAGCGCCACCACGACGCCGGAGAACTCGTGCCCGGGGATGATGGGGCCGTGGTGCCCGGTCGCCGGATGCGGGGTGTCGACAGGATGCTGGTGCGGCCCGTGCGCCCACTCCCCCACGTCGGAGCCGCACACCCCCACGGTGCCGACCTCGATGAGCAGTTCGCCTGGCCCCGGCGAAGGCACCGGCACCTCCTCGAAGCGGAGATCGCGGCGGCCGTGGTAGACGGCGGCGCGCATGGTCTCGGGAATCGTCATCTGAGTTCCTCCGGTCGCAACTGATGGCCCGCATCGCGCGCCACCTCGAGGATGAGGGCGGCGAAGTCCTTCCCCTCGCCGAGTCCGCCCGAGACGAGGCTCGAGTAGGCCACCTCGGTGGTGGCGAGCACGGGCAGCGGCACCTCGAGCGCTCGGGCGAGCTCGAGCGCGAGCCGCACATCCTTGCGCTGCCCCTCCGGTGTGAAGGCCGGCGGGAAGTCGAGGGTCACGACGGGCGCGGTCTTGTACCGGGTGAACGGCGAACCGATCGCGCTGTCGTTCAGGAACTCCATCAGCAGCGCCCGGGAGACTCCGGCCCGGTCGGCGAGCACCGCCACCTCGGCCAACGACTGCATCGTCACCGAGAGCAGGGCGTTCACGCAGAGCTTGATGACGGATGCTTCGGTCCGCGACCCGACGCGGTGCACGGCCCGCCCGATGGCGAGCCCGATCGCCTCGGCCACCTCGAGCCCGGCGTCGTCGCCCGAGATGGCGAAGATGGCCTGGCCCGCCTCGACGACAGCCGGGTTGCCGCTGATGGGCGCGGCCACGAAGGCGGCGCCCGCCTCGGCCGCCGCTCGGGCGGCCCGTTCCGATGCCGCGGGCGACACCGTGGAGCCGTCGATCCAGACGCGGGCGCTCCCCGCCCCCGGGTGCGCCGCCCCGAACAGGCCGCTCTCGCCGTCGTGCAGCGAGTCGAGGGCCGCGTCGTCGAGCACCATCGAGAACACCACGTCGCAGGCACCGGCCTCCCCGAGCGACCGCAGCCTCCGCGCGCCTCGGGCGACCAACGCATCCGCTCGCTCGGGCGTGCGGTTCCATACCGCGAGGTCGACGCCACTCGCGAGCAACCGAGAGGCCATGGCCGAGCCCATGCGGCCGAGCCCCACCCAGGCGATCTCGACCCCCTGCAGGGCGTCTGCGTTCGTCATCCGAGTCCTCCCCCGTCCGTCCCGGCTCAGTACTCGTTCGCCACGAACAGTTCCTGGGCCGGGAACTTCGTCAGCACCACGGGCCCGTCGTCGGTGACGACGATCTCCTCCTCGATGCGGGCCGCCGAGACGCCGTCGGAGGCCGGGCAGTAGGTCTCGAGCGCGAACACCATCCCCGCCTCGAGCTCCACCGGGTTCTCCAGACTGTTGAGCCTCGAGATGATCGGCCGTTCGTGCAGCCCGAGCCCGAGCCCGTGCGCGAACTGCAGACCGAACGCCTCCATCTCGGTCTCGAACCCGAACTCGGTCGCCTTCGGCAGCAGCGCGGCGATCTGGTCGGTGCCCGCACCGGGCCTGATGCCCTCGATGCCCCGGTCCATCCACTCGCGGGCGCGCTTGTAGGCGTCGCGCTGCGCGGTGGTGGCGCTGCCCACACCGAAGGTGCGGTAGTAGCAGGTGCGGTACCCGTTGAACGAGTGGATGATGTCGAAGAACGCCTGGTCGCCCGGCCTGATGATGCGGTCGGTGAAGTTGTGCGGATGCGGGTTGCAGCGCTCCCCCGAGATCGCGTTCACCGCCTCGACCTGGTCGGAGCCGAGCTCGTACAGCCGCTTGTTGGCGAGCGCGACGATCTCGTTCTCGCGGATCCCGGGCTTCAGCACGTCGACGATCTCCTGGTAGACCCCGTCGACCATCGCCGCCGCCTGGTTGAGCAGCACGATCTCGTCGTTCGACTTGATGACCCGCGCATCCAGCATGAGCTGCTGAGCGTCGACGACCGTCAGGCCCTGCCGCTGCATCTCGAACAGGAAGGGCGGTTCGACGATGTCGACGCCCACGGGCGCACCCGCCACCCCTGCCTCGACGAGCAGCGCCTTGATCTCGGTGACGGCGGCGGCCATGAGCCCGGCATCGGGAGCGACGGCGCCGCGGAACCCGAGGAACCCGGCCCGCCAGTTCTCGTCGGGCAGCCACTTGGAGTGCAGCTTGTGGTGCTTGACGGCGGAGCCGAAGTCCCACAGCACGGGTTCGCGGTCGCGGGTGAGCAGGCAGTAGCGGATCATCTTGTCGCCGAGGGCGCCGCCGATCCAGGTGCTCGTGGTGTAGCGGATGTTGTAGAAGTCGAACAGGAGCAGAGCGCCGCACTCGCTCGACTCCAGGGCGGCCTTGGCCCGGTCGATGCGGTAGCGACGCAGGCGGTCGAAGTCGACGCGTTCCTCGTAGTCGACGCCCATGTGGCCGGGGGCGGGAACAAGGCGGGACGTGGTCATGCACACTCCTAGGTCGAGCGGAGGCAGCGCCCGTCGACCCGGAAGGCCTGACCGCGACGTCGCGATGACCTCGAGTGTACAGCAAGGTTGAACGAGTGTTTACCCCTGTGACACAGGCGACGCATCCGCCCACGCCAGCTCGCGCAGCTGCGCCGCACTCACCGACGCCCGCGGGTACACGACGCCGTCGCACGACCCCGAGCGGAACACCGCGATCGAGTCGGCGAGCTCGGTCAGCTCCTCCTCCTCGGAGGACACCACGATCACCGCCACGTTCTTCTCGGCGGCGAGGGAGCGGATGATGCCGTAGATCTCGCGCTTGGCGCCGATGTCGACGCCCTTGGTGGGCTCGTCGAGCAGCAGCAGGAGCGGCGCCTGCAGCGTCGCCCTGGCGAACAGCGCCTTCTGCTGGTTGCCTCCCGAGAGCGAGGTGATGGGCGCCGAGACCTCGCCGCGGATGGTGACCTGGGCGAGCACGTCGTCGGCCGAACCCTTGAGGGCACGCCAGCGCAGCAGCCCGCCGCGGATGTACTTGCCGAGCACCGGAAGCACGACGTTCTCCACCGACGACATCTGCGGCACGAAGCCGTCGAACTTGCGTTCCTCGCTGAGGAAGGCGACGCCCGCCTTGATGGCCTGGGCAGGGTTGCGAGGCTTGTAGTCCTTGCCGAGCAGGCGCAGCTGGCCGGCGGCCAGCGGGAACGCACCGTACACGGTGCGGAGGAAACGGGTGCGCCCCGAGCCGACGAGCCCGTAGATGCCGAGGATCTCGCCGGCATGCACCGTGAGATCGATGCCGTCGAGGTTGTTGCCCGAGACGCCGACGGCCTCCAGCACGGGAGCGCCGAACTCGCGGGCGCGCTCGGCCTCGGTGAGCACCTGCACGTCGTCGAGCGGGGTCTCGCCCACGCCCTCCCCCACGATGGCGGCGACGGCGGCGGTGTCGACGGGGCCGTGGTCGCCGACGATCGCTTCGATGACGGCTGCACGATCGACGTCGTCCACCGATCCGTCGAGCACGATCATGCCTCCCGAGAGGCCCACGATGTGGTCGGCGACGGCGAACACCTCGTCGAGCTTGTGGTCGACGAGCAGCACGCCGATGCCCTGCTCGTCGACGAGCCGGCGCACGATGGCGAGCAGGTGGTCGACCTGCTCCTGCTCGAGCGCCGTCGTGGGCTCGTCGAGCAGGAGGTACTTAGCGTTCTGGTTGATGGCTCGCGCCACCTCCACCATCTGACGCTGCGCGACGGGCAGGGCCGAGACCAGGTCGGTGGAGTGGGCGTCGATGCCGTACTCGGCGCAGAGCCGGTCGGCGGTGCGGTTCATCTCGCGGCGCGAGAGCACACCCCCCGATACCTGCTCTTGCCCGAGGAAGATGTTCTGGGCGACGGTCAGCTGGTCGACGAGCGACAGCTCCTGGTACACGCAGGCGATTCCCGCAGCCGAGGCGTCGCGCGGGCCGTGGAACTCCTGCGCCTGACCGTCGATGCGGATGCTGCCCTCATCGGGCACCTCGGCACCCGACAGCGAGCGCAGCAGCGTCGACTTCCCCGCACCGTTGTGGCCGATGAGCGCCGTCACCTGACCGGGCCTGATGGCGAGGCTCACGTCGGTGAGCGCCTTCGTCGGCCCGTAGCTCTTCGAGATGCCGTCGACGAGCAGTCCTTCGCCGGTCATGAGCGGTCTCCTTCGGTGTGGTGCGGATGCGGGTGGTGCGCGCATCCGTTCGGTCACGGACGCGGGTGGTGCGGATGCGACGGTGGCCGGGCCGAGCGGGCCCCGGCCCGGCCACCGTCACGGGTGGTGCGGTCTAGCCGAATTCCTTCGCGCCGACCTCCTGGCCGGTGGTGTAGATCTTCAGCGGCTGCAGAATCTCGGCCGGCACGTCGTCGCCGGCGAGGTAGCTCTGCACATTCTCGAGCACGATCTTGGCGTACTCGTAGGGCTCCTGCGCGGCGCAGGCCACGTACTCGCCCTCGAGCGGGGTGTCGGCGGCGCAGAAGCCGTAGACCTTGATCTGGTCCTGCTTGCCGGCCTCCTTGATGGCCTGCAGGGCACCGACCACGGCGGGGCCGGTGTCACCGAAGATCACGTTGACGTTCGGGTTGCCCTGCAGCAGCTCGCCCGTCACCTGCAGCGACACGGCCGGGTCGACGTTGGTGTCGAGGGTCGGCAGGATCGTGGTGTTCGGGTTCGCCTTGAGCGCCTCGATGAAGCCCTCGTCGCGCTGGTTGGTGGGGATCTGCGACGGCTCGCCGAGGATGCCGACCACCAGAGGGGTCTCGGTGCCGAGATCCTTGATGGCCACCTCGCCGAGCTGGGTGCCGCCGGCGGTCTGGTCGGCGCCGACGTACTGCACGATCGTCGCGTTCTGGTTCTTCAGGCCCTCGGGGTCGATGGTGACGTTCACCGAGAACACCGGGATGTTCGCGGCGTTCGCCGCCCGCACGCTCGACACGCCGGTGTCGGAGTTCACGGCGTTCAGCGCGATGGCGCACACGCCCTTCTGCACGAACGCGTCGATCTGCGCGAGCTGGTCGCTCTCGCTGTCGTTCGCGATGGCGATGTCGACCGTGTAGCCGAGCTCCTTCGCGGTGTCCTCGAAGCCCTCCTGCATGGCGATGTAGTAGGGGTTGATGGTGTTCGGCAGCGCCACACCGATGGTGGGGTTGTCGTTCGAGCACGACGCGGGCAGCGCGCCGGCCTCGTCGGTGGAGCTCCCCGCGCCGTCGCCGGTGGCGGCATTGCTGCACGCGGCGAGGCTGAGAGCCAGGACTCCTACGGCGACGGCGCCGAGTGCCTTCCTCTTGATCATGATGTTCCTCTCGTTGGTGTGATTCAGGATGTGGTGGTGGGGGGAGGCGAGACGGCGGGTGCCGCCTGGCGCTTGGAGAAGACGGGTTTGCCGGCGCGGGAGCGACGCAGCGTGTCGAAGGAGACGCCGACGAGGATGATCACGCCGATGACGAGCGACTGCCAGTAGCTCTGCACGCTCAGCACGTTCATGCCGTTCGACACCGCGGCGATGAGCACGGCGCCGATCATGGCGCCGAGCACGGTGCCGACACCGCCGAACAGCGAGATGCCGCCCACAACCGCCGCGGCGATGGAGTAGAACAGCTCGTTGCCGGTACCGGTGGCCGGGAAGCCGACCATGAGCCTGCTGGTCACGATCATGCCGCCCATGCCGCCGCAGAAGCCCGAGATGGCGTAGACGAGGATGGTGGTGCGGGCGATGTTCACACCGGCCAGGCGCGCGGCGTTCTTGTTGCCGCCCAGGGCGTAGACGTGAACGCCCTGGCGGGTCATGCGCAGCCACAGCCCCGCGATGACGGCGGCGACGAGCAGCAGCAGCACGGGCAGCGGCACACCGGCGATGCGGCCCTGGCCGATCCAGCTGAAGCCGATGTCGCGCACCTGGATGGAGTTCGCCCCCGTGATGATGAGCGGGATGGCGAGCGCCACGCCCTGCGTCGAGAACGTCGCGATGAACGGCGGGATGCGCACGAAGTGGATCAGCGCCCCGTTCAGCACGCCGAGCGAGGTCGCCGCGAGCAGCGCGATGAGCACGGCGACCGGCCACGGCACCCCGGCCTGCATCACGAGGGCGACGAGCACACCCGACATGGCGATGTTCGCGCCGGTGGAGAGGTCGATGCCGCCCGTCAGCAGCACGAAGGTCTGGCCGAGGGCGAGGAAGCCGATGACCGTGCCGTTGACGAGCAGCGTGAAGCCGTTGTCGATGGTGCGGAAGTTCGGCGACAAGATACTGAACACCAGCAGCACGGCGACCAGCACCATGAAGATGCCGGCTTCGTCGGGCACGCGACGCTTCTTCACGGGGCCCCCTTTCGTGGTGGTGGCTGGCTTGCGGGTGAGGGAACCGGAATCGGTCATCAGAACGCTCCGTCGAGCTCGGTGATGTCTGCGGCGCGGGTGTAGCGCTCACGGACCTGGCGGTAGTCGACGCCCTGGGGTTCGGCGACGACTCGGGATGCGGGCGCCCACTCGGAGCGCAGGGTGCGGATGTCGGCGCCCTGCGCCACGGCGGCGGCCTGCACGGCGGCGCCCGCGGCGACGGCGTCGACGGCGTCGGTGATCTCGACCGGGCGGCCGGTGACGTCGGCGACGATCTGGCGGTAGGCGGCCGAGGCGGCGCCGCCGCCCGTGACGAGCCGACGGCCGTCGAGGGAGAGGCCCATCGCGGCCATGCGACGCTCGCCGCGTTCCATGCCGAGCACGACGCCCTCGTAGGCGGCGAGAGCCAGGTCTTCGCGCGAGGTGTCGTTCGACAGGCCGGCCAGGATGCCCCGGGCGGCTGGTCGGTTCGGCGTGCGCTCCCCGTCGAGGAAGCTCACCAGCACCGGGCGGCGGGCGTCGCGCTCGGCCGAGAGGGCGAGGCGCTCGAGCTCAGCGTGGTCGACGCCGAGCAGGCGCGCCATCGTGTCGGTGACCTTGGCGGCGTTGAGGGTGCAGATGAGAGGGAGGTAGGCGCCGGTGGCGTCGGCGACGGAGTTGACGATGCCGGTGTGGTCGAACACCGGGAACTCGCTCGTCGTGAACACCACGCCCGAGGTGCCGAGCACGTAGGCGAGCTCGCCGGGCGCGATGCCGAGGCCGACCGCGCTCGCGTGCTGGTCGCCCGCGCCCGCGCCGACCACCGCATCCGCCCGCACCCCGATCTCGGCGGCGACGGCGGCGGGGACGGTGCCCGCCTGCTCGGAGGGGCCGAGCACCTCGGGGAGCATCGCCGCCCAGTCCTTCTCGGCGTCGACCAGCTCGAGCACCTCGGTGAGGTAGCGGCCCTCGGGCGCGCTGTAGTAGCCCGTGCCGCTCGCGTCGGAGCGGTCGGTGACCGCGCGGCCGCCGGCCGCCCCGCCGGTGAGGCGCCAGGTGAGGTAGTCGTGCGGCAGCAGCACGGTGGCGAGAGCAGCGAAGTTCTCGGGCTCGTGCGCCTTCAGCCAGGCGAGCTTTCCGATGGTGAAGGAGGGCGGGGGGAGGGTGCCGACGCGGTCGGTCCAGGCGTCGCCGCCGAGGCGGGCGGTGAGCTCGGCGATCTCGCCCGCGGCCGTGGTGTCGTTCCACAGCTTCGCGGGACGGATGACCTCGCCGCGCGCGTCGAGCGGCACCAGGCCGTGGCACTGCGCGGCAACGCTCACGGCGACGATGTCGTCGGGCACCACGCCCGCCGCGGTGCGGGCCACGGCGAACGCGGTGGTCGTGGCGGCCCACCATTCGGCGGGGTTCTGCTCGCTCACCGGCGGGAACGTCGGCGTGTGCGGCGCCCTGCCGGAGCCGAGGGTGGCTCCGGTGTCGGCGTCGCGCAGCACGACGGTGGTGGATTGGGTCGAGGAGTCGACCCCGGCGACGACGGGCATGGTCAGCGGCTCTCCGCCGGCTCGGCGACGGCCTGCGCCTCGGGGATGACGAGACCGTCGAGCTGGTCGGGCAGCTGGGCGAGCTGGCCCACCGCACCACCGGGGTGGGTGAAGTGCACCCGCTCCCAACTCACCGCACGCGCTCGCATGAGCACGACGGCGAGCGCGTCGAGCCAGGCGCTGTGCGCGAGGGTCGAGCCCATGGCGAGCAGGTTGCCGGGGTCGGCGGCGGGGTAGTTGCGGATCTCGACAGTGATGTCGGCGAGTTCGCCGAGCGGCGAGGCGGCGTTGGCGGTGAGGGCCACCACGCGGGTGCCGACGTCTTTCACACGGGCCACGAGGTCGTTGAGCTCCGACGAGGAGCCGCCCTTCGACAGCGCGATCATCACGTCGTCGCCCTCGACCGCGCCCATCGAACCGTGCAGCCCGTCGCCCGGGTTCAGGAAGAAGGCGGGGGTTCCCGACACCGAGAACAGGTGAGCGGAACGGCGGGCGATGAAACCCGAGGTTCCCGAGCCGGTCATGACGACCTTGCCGGTCATCGACTGCAGCAGCGAGGCGACGCGCACGAAGCGCTCGTCGATCTGGTCGAGCACGTCGGCGAGCGCCTCGGTCTCCACACGGATCTGCTGGCGGCCTGCCTCGATCACGGCGGTGGTCTCAGGGGTGAGGGTCATTCCAGCTTCCTTCTCGCACGGCGGTGTACCGGCCATCAGTATGAGCATGCGTCTGCACATCTGTCAAACAGCCCGCTCAAATGAGCACATCGTTCCCGGGGGTGAACCCCTAGGATGGGCTGCGTGCCATCAACGCTGAGTCCCGGTGCGGCGATCCTCGCCGCGACTGTGGCGCGCCGTTTCTACATCGACGGCAGCACGAAGTCGGAGATCGCCGACGAGATGGGCCTGTCGCGGTTCAAGGTGGCGAGGCTGCTCGAGCAGAGCGTGCGTGAGGGCATCGTGAGGTTCGAGATCGCCACCCCGAACTCCTTCGACGCCGAGCTCTCCGAAGAGTTGCGCAAACGCTTCGGCCTGCGCCGGGTGATCGTGATCGACGTTCCCGAGGAGGAGCGCACGGCAGCCGGCATCCGCCAGGCCGTGGGGCGCGGCGCCGCAGCCGTGTTGAGCGAGCTGGTGACCGAGACCGACGTGCTCGGCATCGGCTGGGGCCGCACCCTCAGCGCGATGTCGCAGGAGCTCACCGAGCTGCCGCGCAGTCTCGTGGTGCAGATGGGCGGCATGGTGGGCTCGGTCGCCGAGAACTCGCTCGAGCTGGTGCGGAAGATCAGCGAGGTCGGAGGGGGCCAGGCCTACCCGCTGTTCGTGCCGCTGGTGGTGCAGGATGCGCTCACCAAGAAGAGCCTCAGCACCCAGCCCGGCGTGGCGGCCGCGATGAAGCTGTTCGAGTCGATCACGGTGGCGGCGGTCGCCGTCGGCAGCTGGGACCCGCCCGACTCGCAGATGATGGCGAGCCTGCCGCTGCACGAGCGCGAGGCGCTGGTGGGCAAGGGCGTCGCCGCCGAGGTGCTCGCCACCCTCATCAAGCACGACGGCACCGTGCTGCCCGACCTGCAGGACAGGTCGATGGCCACCGGCATCGACGTACTGCGCACCATCCCCGAGCTCGTGCTTATCGCGGGCGGCGAGTCGAAGGCCGAGGCGGTGCACGCCGTGATCAACGCCGGCCTCGGCACCACCCTCGTCACCGACAACTCGCTCGCGGAGCTGCTGCGCACGATGTAGCGCGGGCGCCGGGCGCGGGGCGCCGGGCGCGGCGCGGCCCCGTCGCGCCGCGCGGGTCGGCGATCGCCCGGTCAGTGGCGGTGGGCGGTCGCGGTCTCGCGCAGCAGCGCGATCTGGTCGGCGGCGCTCTCGGCCCCGAATACGCTGGAGCCGGCGACGAAGGTGTCGGCACCGTTCTCGGCGGCGATGGAGATGGTGCGCTCGTCGATGCCGCCGTCGACCTGCACGCGCACCTCGAGGCCCGAGGCGTCGACGGCTTCGCGCAGCCGGGCGAGCTTCGGCATGGTCTCGGGCATGAAGGCCTGCCCGCCGAAGCCCGGCTCCACGGTCATCACGAGCACCATGTCGATCTCGGGCAGCAGCTCGAGGTAGTCGTCGACATCGGTCCCCGGCTTGAGGGCGAGCCCCACTCGGGCCCCCGCGGCACGGATCGCCTTGGCGACCTGGGCGGGCGACTCGGTGGCCTCGGCGTGGAAGGTGACCGACTCGGCGCCGGCCTCGGCATAGCCCGGCGCCCAGCGCAGCGGGTCGCTGATCATGAGGTGCACGTCGAGGGGCAGCGGCGAGTTCGCGGCGATCGACTCGAACAGCGGCATGCCGAACGAGAGATTCGGCACGAAGTGGTAGTCCATGACGTCGAAGTGGATGAGATCCGCCGTGCGGATCCTCTCGAGATCGTCGGCGAGGTGGGCGAAGTCGGCGGCGAGGATGCTGGGGTGGATTCGAACTGACACGCCATCGACCCTAGTGCGCCGCCGCCAGCAGCCCCGTCGCCGTGTGCGAATCGGTCACCAGGGTGCGCACCAGTCCGCTGCGCAGCGCCGCCGCGATCGCCGCCGTCTTCTCGGAACCGCCCGCCACCGCCACGACCTCGGGCACACGGCGCAGCTCGGCCGCCGAGATCCCCACCGATCGGGAGAGGGCCGACGACTCGATCTCGCGGCCCTCGGCGTCGACGACGATGGCGCAGATGTCGGCCACGGCACCGGCGGCGGCGAGCTCGGCGCGCTCGGTCTCGGTGAACTCGCCGAACAGCGACGACCGCGGGGGCTGCCACGAGCCGATGCCGACGAGCGCGACGGAGAGCCTGTCGAAGCTCTCGATGACGTCGGCGAGGCTGGGGTCGCGCCGCAGCTCCTCCGCCATCGCGGGCGTGCGCACGAGCAGCGGCGCATGCAGCGGATGCGCGCGCCCCCCGGTCTTGCGGGCGAGCCGGCGCACGAGCTCGACCCCCGAGACCTCGAGCTCGGCCGCGCGCACACCGCCGACCAGCTGCACGACCTCGGCCGGGTCGAGGTTCGAGACGGCGTCGACCAGCGCGGTGAGGCTCGTTCCCCACGAGATGCCGAGCACGTCGGAGGGCCCGACGATGCCTCGCAGGTACTGCGCGGCGGCATCGCCGATGAGCCCGGGGGTGGCGCCCGGCGCCGCGTCGATCGCGCGCACCACGATGGCGCGGGTGATGCCGTAGGCGCGGGCGAGCTCCTCACCGACAGGGAGGTCGATGTCGGCAGGCATGTCGACGGTGATGCGCACGATGCCGCTTGCCTTGGCCTCGTCGAGCAGCCGGGCCACCTTGAAGCGGGAGATGCCGAGTTCCTCGGCGATCTCGTTCTTCTGTCGGTCGTCGATGTAGTACCGGCGGGCCACGATCGCCGCCTCGAGGGAGACGGGCGTACGGGCGCGGGCACCTGGATCGCTCATTTTCGCCCTCCCGGCCGGATCGGGTCGACCTTTGACGCGACCTCGAAGTCAGTGTACTGTGAACAGCGCGCTCCTATGAGCGCTTTATGCACATTTGAGCAACGCGAGAGAACGGAGCGCGATGTCGATCGACGTTCGTGTCCCCACCACCGGGAACGCCGGAGAAGACGCCGTGATCGTCGACTGGAACGTCGCGGTCGGCGACCGGGTGAGTGCCGGCGACGTGCTGGTCACCCTCGAGACCGCGAAGGCGACGATCGAGGTCGAGGCGCCCGAGGCCGGCGAGGTGCTGCGCGTGCTGTTCGGCTCCGGCGACGAGGTGCCCGAGCACGAGGTGCTCGCTGTCATCGGCGCCGCAGGCGAGGTACTGGGTGACCCCTCCGATCCGGGCACGACGGCTCCCGCCGAGCCCACCCCTGCGATCACCGAGACGGTCAGAACCGCCGAGGTCGTCGGCGAGGGGAGCTCCACCGAGCCCGATCGCGCCGATCGGCACCGCGCCTCACCTCGAGCGCGCATCCTGGCCGAACGCAACGGCATCGACCTCTCGTCCGTCGTGGGCTCGGGGCCGGGCGGCCGCATCATCGTTCCCGACGTGCTGAGTGCAAAGAAGACACAGGCACCCGGACCCGCACCCGGGGCCGAGGTCGGGGCGACCCGAGCATCCGCAGCGCCCGAGACGCCCGAAGCCGAGTTCGACCTCGTGCCGGTTCGCGGTGCACGCAAGGTCACGGCGCAACGGATGCACGCCTCGCTTGCCGGCACCGCCCAGGTCACGCTCACCCGCTACGCCGACGCCACGGCGATGCTCTCGTACGTGAAGCGGTTGCGCACCCTCACCGAGGCGCAGGGGCTGCCGAAGATCGGCGTCAACGACGTGCTGCTGTTCGCGACGGCGAAGGCCGTGGCGAGGCATCCGGAGGCCAACTCGGTGTTCGACTGGGACGGCATCCGCCAGTACCGCCGGGTGAACATCGGCTTCGCCGTCGACACCGGGCAGGCACTGCTCGTCCCCGTCATCCCGAACGCCGACGCTCTCAGCGTCTCGGCCGTTGCCGCTGCAGCGGCGAACGCCATCGAGAAGGCGCGGGCCGGCAGGCTGACCGCGGCCGAGATGGAGGGCGGCACCTTCACCGTGTCGAACCTCGGCTCGCTCGGCGTCCACTGGTTCACCCCGGTGCTCAACACCCCGCAGAGCTGCATCCTCGGGGTCGGGGCCGCGCACCGGTCGCATCCCGACGCCCCCAGCCTGCTGCCGCTCTCCCTGACCTTCGACCACCGGGCCCTCGACGGGGCGGCTGCCGCGAAAGCGCTCGCCTCCATCGCCCAGGCCATCGAGACCGTCGACGTGCTGTCGGCGTTCTGACCCCCGCTCCCCTTCACCCGGAAAGACGTCACCACCATGGCAAAAGAACTGCTCATCGACCCGGCGGTCACCCGTTCGCAGGCAGAGCTGACTTTCGAGACCATCGCGATCAACAACTACCGGCCCGATCTCGCCGCCGAGCGAGCGCTGCACGGTGACGCCGCGCTCGAGCGCATCGGGCGCGACATGATCCTGGTGCGCGAGTTCGAGCTCATGCTGCAGTCGATCAAGCGCGACGGCGCCTACCGCGGCACCTCCTACGTGCACGCCGGCCCCGCCCACCTCTCCATCGGCCAGGAGGCGGCGGCCGTCGGCCAGGCCTTCACCCTCGGCGCGGTCGACAAGGTGTTTGGCAGCCACCGCAGCCACGGCGAGGTGATCGCGAAGGGTCTCTCGGCCATCCACTCCTCGTCGAAGGAGGCCCTCCTCGAGGCGTTCGAGGGCTGGTCGGAGGGCGCCATCTGGAACGTCGTTAAGGATCGCCTCGCCGACGACGACTTCGAGCAGCAGGCCGTCAACTACCTGGTCTACGGCATGACCGCCGAGACCTTCGGCCGTCGCACCGGTTTCAACCGCGGCCTCGGCGGCTCGATGCACGCCTTCTTCCCGCCCCTCGGCATCTACCCGAACAACGCCATCGTCGGCGGCTCGGCGCCGCTGGCCACCGGCGCAGCACTCTACAACCGCCTGCAGCGACAGCCCGGCATCGTCGTCGCCTCCATCGGCGACGCCTCCACCGGCACCGGCCCGGTGTGGGAGTCGTTCAACCTCGCGAGCATGGGGCAGCTCACCACGCTCATGGACGAGAAGCACCGCGGCGGCCTGCCCGTGGTGTTCTTCGTGGTGAACAACTTCTACGGCATGGGCGGGCAGACAATCGGCGAGACCATGGCCTACGACCGCCTGGCCCGACTCGGCGCCGGCGTGAACGCGCAGAACATGCACGCCCAGACGGTCGACGGCAACAACCCGCTCGCCGTCATCGAGGCCATGACCCTCGCCCGAGAGCACCTCGAAGCCGGCGACGGCCCCGTGCTCATCGACTGCCAGACCTACCGGCAGACCGGACACTCCCCCTCCGACGCCTCCTCCTACCGCACCAAGGACGAGGTCGAGCTGTGGGCGTCGATCGACCCGATCGACAGCTATTTCGCTCGCCTGGCGGAGGGCGGCGTGGTGGCCGCCACCCGCCAGGCCGAGCTCAAGCAGTGGGCGGAGGAGACCGTGTCGGCCTCCCTCGAGGTGGCGATCGACGCATCCGTGTCGCCCCGCCTGTCACTGCGCCGCGACCCGAAGGTCATGGCGGGGCTCACCTTCAACGACACCTCGATCGAGCTGGCGGATGCGCCGGCCGGCGAGACGACGATCCCGGTCGAGGAGCTGCAGCACGCGGCGTCGCTCGCTCGCAAGTCGCGCTCGGGGCTCTCCGACGGGCCGGGCAGCAAGCCGCACTCGGGCGCCAAGGCGATCACCTTCCGCGACGCGCTGTTCGAGGCCGTGCTCGCGCACGCCGTCGCCGACGACCGGGTGACGCTGTGGGGCGAGGAGAACCGCGACTGGGGCGGGGCGTTCGGGGTCTACCGGGGTCTCACCGACATCCTCCCCCGGCACCGCCTGTTCAACTCACCCATCTCGGAGGCGGCCATCGTGGGCGCCGGCGTGGGCTTCGCGCTCTCGGGCGGCCGGCCGGTGGTCGAGCTGATGTACGCCGACTTCATCGGGCGCGCGGGCGACGAGATCTTCAACCAGATGGCGAAGTGGCAGCCCATGTCGGGCGGTCTCACCACGGTTCCGATGGTGCTGCGGGTCTCGGTGGGCGCGAAGTACGGCGCCCAGCACTCGCAGGACTGGAGCTCGATGGTGGCGGGCGTGCCCGGCCTCAAGGTGGTGTTCCCCGCCACCGCCCACGACGCGAAGGGCCTGCTGGCGTCGGCGCTCGCGGGCAACGACCCGGTCGTGTTCTTCGAGAGCCAGCGTCTCTACGACACCGTCGAGACGGTGTTCCCCGACGGCGTGCCCGCGGAGTACTACCGCACCCCCATCGGCGAGGCTCGCATCGCCCGGGCCGGAACCGACCTCACCATCATGACGGTGGGCGCCACCCTCTACCGGGCGCTCGAGGCCGCCAGCGCCCTGTCGGAGCAGTACGGCATCGAGGCCGAGGTCATCGACGCGCGCTCGATGGTGCCGTTCGACTACACGCTCCTGCTGGAGTCGGTGGCGAAGACCGGGCGTCTGCTGCTCGCCTCCGACGCCAACGTGCGTGGCAGCTGGCTCAACACGGTAGCCACCCGCGTGCAGACCGAGGCCTTCGACGAGCTCGACGCCCCCGTCGTGGTGCTCGGCACCCGCAACTGGATCGCCCCGCCCGCCGAGCTCGAGTGGGAGTACTTCGTCACCCCCGCCGACATCGTCGACGCCGTGCACTCCCGCATCGTGCCCCTCCCCGGCCACGTCGTGCAGGAGGGCCCCGGCGCCGAGGGCACCCTCGAGGAGTCGGCCCTGGGCCTCTGAGCCCGGGCGCTCACTCGCCCCGCGCATCCTGCCCTCGCCCCCCTACGCTCGCGTTGGTCGCTCGGATGCGCAGGGTCGCGCGTCAGTAAGCGACGGTCAGGGGCAGCGCGACGGGGTCGAACCCGGGCGCGGTGAGGGTGAGGATCGCGACCGGATCCGGGGTCGAGCCGGGATCGGTCTTGCCGACGAGCAGGAGCAAGGTGCCCGCCTCCTCGCCGGGAGCGATGACGTCGTTGTAGACGAACACGACGGTGAGGCCCGACGGGTCGTCGCCGTAGACCCACCGCACGTCGCCGGAGTAGCCGCTGTAGAAGTACCCGGGCCCCGGGTCGGGGAGGCCGGCCATCAGGGTGCCGGCGGCGATCGGCGCGGCGCTGTCGTTGGTGACCCAGATGAGCCACGAGGTGACTCCTGCCAGGGGCGAGGGCCCCGAGAGGCGCACGGAGAGGGTCGGCGACGCCGGGCTCGCCGCCGCCGAGGGCGCCGCTGCAGCCGCGACGACCACGGGTGCCGCCCACGCTGCACCGAGCAGCGTGCGACGTGCGACGGGATGGGGGCCGGGTTCGCTCATGCCGCGAGGCTATCCAGTCGGGGCCGCCCTGATGAGGACATGTCCGCAAGCGGGCCGCCCTGGGCTGGCGTTGGTCGCTCAGAGTGCTCTGTCACGGGGCGGGAAGAGCGCTGTGCGCGACCGACGTGGGCCCGGATGCACGGGGTTGCGGATGCGCGGGACGGTCGTAGCGTCGGGGGCATGGGTATTCAGAGCGGTAACGACGAAGAGACCGTCGAGAAGGACATGTCGTACAGCCCGGCCAGCGGGCAGGAAACGGAGGAGGCGCAGGAGGATCCGCGCGGCTCGACGCACCTCGACGACCCCGAGATCGACGCGAGCGCCGTGAAGACGGTGCCGGGCGAGGGCGGTCCCGACGACGTGGGCGAGATCGACGTCGACGAGGAGGCCATCCGCGCCTCGATCGCGGAGCGGTCGGCTCAGACGCGGCCCTGAGGCGCCGGCGCAGGCCCCGGCACGGCTTGGCGCCCCGACGAGAGCGCAGGCGGCCCGACGCGGCGCATGGTCACGCCCGAGCGCTCGGCGAACCCGGTGGCGGTCGCCGCGATCGTGCGCTGCATCACGCCGACGGCGGCAGCCGGTGCCACATCGGCAGGTCGCGCGAGGCTGATGGTGCGGGTGAGTACCGGCTCCACCAGCCGCACCGACCGCAGCGCCGGGCGGTCGAGGAGCACCATCGCCGGCACGATCGCCACACCGAGACCGCGTTCGACGAAGCGCAGCACCGCATCCATCTCTGCGCCCTCGAGCACCACCTCGGGCACGAGCCCGGCGAGGCCGAACGCTGCGTCGGTGGTGCTGCGCAGGTCGTAGCTCGAGCTGAACACGATCTGCGGCAGCTGGGCGACTTCGGCCAGCGTGATCGTCTGACGTCGCACGGGAGGCGGCGCCGACGCCGCCGAGACCACCACGAGCTCCTCTTCCAGTAACGGCGTCACCGTGAAGCGCTCCGCCGCGTCGGAGGACGAGGTGGTGATGAGCGCCAGGTCGAGCTCTCCCCCGGCCAGCTCGTCGAGGAGCCCCCTCGAACCCTGTTCCGACAGGTGCAGTTCGACCGAGGGATGCGCGGTGTGGAACGCGCTCAGCACCTCGGCCACGAGGCTGATGCACAGCGTCGGCGTCGCGCCGAGGCGCACCCGCCCGCGCCGGAGGCCGGCCAGCTCGGCGAGTTCGCGACGCACCGAGGCGGCGTCGGCGAGCATCCGTCGCGCCAGCGGGAGGAGTGTCTCACCCGCACTCGTCAGGGTGCTGCCTGAACGCGCCCTGTGAAAGAGCTCGGCCCCGAGCTCCTGCTCGAGCGAAGCGATCTGCCGGCTGAGGGAAGGCTGGGCGAGGTGGAGGGCATCCGCAGCCCGCGTGAAGTTGCCGAGGCGGGCCACCTCGGCGAAGGCGCGGAGCTGATCGAGATTCATCACCATAGCGTAGCCGCATCGTATCGACCGAATATATGCATTGGAGTAATCAGACGATGCTGCCTACGGTTCAAGCATGCGACCTTCCGAACGCCAGATCTCCACCACCGTCCTCGTCATCGGCACCGGCGGCTCCGGCCTCCGCGCCTCGATCGAACTCGCCGAAGCGGGGGTCGACGTGCTCGCCGTCGGCAAGCGCCCCCGGTCGGATGCGCACACCTCACTCGCCGCCGGCGGCATCAACGCGGCCCTCGGCACGATGGACGAGGACGACAGCTGGCAGCAGCACGCCGCCGACACCCTCAAGGAGTCGTACCTGCTCGCCAACCCGCACACGGTGCAGATCGTCACCGAGGGCGCGGCGCAGGGCATCGACGACCTCGAACGCTACGGCATGCCGTTCGCCCGCGAAGACGACGGGCGCATCTCGCAGCGCTTCTTCGGCGCCCACACCTTCCGCCGCACAGCGTTCGCGGGCGACTACACGGGGCTCGAGATCCAGCGCACGCTTGTCAACCGGGCGGCGCTCCTCGACATCCCGATCCTCGACCGGGTGTACATCACGCGCATCCTCACCAATGACGACGGAGCGGTGTTCGGCGCCTACGGCTTCGACCTCGAAGACGGAACGCGTTACCTCATCCATGCGGATGCCGTCATCCTCGCCGCCGGCGGACACAACCGCATCTGGCGCCGCACCTCCTCGCGTCGCGACGAGAACACCGGCGACTCCTTCCGCCTCGCCGTCGAGGCCGGCGGCCGGCTGCGCGACCCCGAGCTCGTGCAGTTCCACCCTTCAGGCATCATCGAGCCCGAGAGCGCGGCGGGCACCCTCATCTCGGAGGCCGCGCGGGGCGAGGGCGGCATCCTGCGCAACGGACTCGGCGAGCGCTTCATGCACAAGTACGACCCCGAGCGGCTCGAGCTCTCCACCCGTGACCGCGTCGCCCTGGCCTGCTACACCGAGATCAAGGAGGGGCGGGGCACACCGAACGGCGGAGTCTGGCTCGACGTCTCGCACCTTCCGCGCGAGACCATCATGACCAAGCTGCCTCGGGTGTACCAGACCATGCTCGAGCTGCAGATGCTCGACGTCACGAAGGAGCCGATCGAGATCGCGCCCACCGCGCACTACTCGATGGGCGGGGTGTGGGTGCGGCCCTCCGATCACGGAACCGACGTTCCAGGACTGTATGCGATCGGCGAGGCGTCGTCGGGGCTGCACGGGGCGAACCGGCTCGGCGGCAACTCGCTCATCGAGCTGCTCGTGTTCGGGCGCATCGTCGGTCAGGCCGCCGCCGCGTACTCGGCAGCTCTGCCCGCGCAGAAGCGCTCGGCTGCGGCCGTCGCCGTCGCGCGCGAGGAGATCGCGAGGCTGCTCGCCTCCGACGGGCCCGAGAACGTGCGCGCGCTCCAGCGCGCCCTCCGCAACACCATGACGGAGCACGCCGGCGTGGTGCGCGACGAGGCGGGGCTGCTCGCGGGGCTCGCCGAACTCGACGCCATCGACGAGCGCATCGCACGGATCGGGGTGCACCCCGACATCGCCGGGTACCACGACCTCGCCCACGCCTTCGACCTCAAGTCGTCGTCGCTCGCGGCGCGCGCCACGCTGCTCGCCGCCCTCGAACGGCGTGAGACACGCGGCTGCCACAACCGCAGCGACTACCCCGAGCTCGACCCCGAGCTCCAGGTGAACCTGGTGTGGTCGCCGTCGACCGGCGTGGTGCGGGAGTCCATTCCCGAGATCCCCGCTGACATCGCCGCGCTGATGCGCGACGTGTCGACCGTGGGAAAGCTGGTCGAGTAGCGCGGGGTGGGTGCCGGCTGCGATCGGCAGCGGAACGACGGATGCTGTGCCGGGTTCGAAGGGTCGGCATCCGTCGTCCTGCCGAAAGGGAGGGAGACCCGGTAGCTCGGGCGAGGTTCGGCCCGCTCCGCTCAGTCGGTGACGGGCTCCGTGGGCGCGGTGGCGGGAGCGACCGGCGCGGCTGGCACGGGGCGGCCCGTGGGGCGGGTGGAGCGGAGGGTGCGGTGCACGACCGCCCAGGCCGTGGCGATGAGCACGACCGCGATCGTGGAGGTCACCCCGATGCCGCTTTCGAACGCAGCTTTCGCCGAGGCGACGAGCGCGTCGCCCGAGCCGCCCGGCAGCGACGTCGACGCGCTCATCGCACCGCCCAGGGTCTCGCCCGCCGCACGTTCGGCCGCCGGGTCGAGCCCGGCCGGCACCACAACGTTCGCACGGTAGAACGCCGAGAGCACGGCCCCGAGCACCGCGGTGCCGAGCACGACTCCGAGCTCGTAAGCCGTCTCGGAGATGCCGGCGGCGGCCCCCGCCTTCTCCTCGGGAACCGAGGCCAGGATGACGTCGTTCGAGATGGTCTCCGCGAACGAGACGCCGAACGACAGCACGACGAAGGCGACAGCCACCACCATCGCCACGAGGTCGTGCTGGAACAGCACCACCATGGCGAACCCGGCAGCCGTGCAGCTGAGGCCGCCGAGCACCACCGAGCGCGGGCTGAAGCGGCGCACGAGAACGGCCGCGAGCATCCCGGCGCCGATGCCGACGAGGGTGGCGGGCAAGAGCAGCAGACCCGAGTCGAGCGGGCTCAGCCCGAGCACCAGCTGCAGGTGCTGCGAAGCGAAGAAGAGGAAGCCGACCAGGCTGAACACACTGAGGAAGTTCGCCACGATCGACCCGGCGAACGGCGCGTTGGCGAACAGCGTGAGGTCGAGCAGCGGGTTCGGGATGCGGCGCTGCCGCCGCACGAACAGCACACCCACCACGAGCCCCACGATCACTGCCGCCACCCCCACCACGGTGACGCCGTCGTGGGCGAGCTGCTTGATGCCGAAGACGAAGGGAGTGAGGGCGGCGAGCGAGAGCACGACACTCACCAGGTCGATGCGCCCCGGGTTCGGGTCGCGCGACTCGGGGATGAAGACGAAGCCGAGCGCAAGCAGCGGAATGAGCACGGGCACCGCGAGCAGGAACACCGAGCCCCAGGCGAAGTGCTCGAGCAAGATGCCACCCACGATCGGGCCGAGGCTGGAGCCTGCGGCGAAAGCACCCGCCCAGATGGCGATGGCCATGGTGCGTTCGCGAGCATCCGTGAAGATGTTGCGCAGCAGCGACAGCGTCGAGGGCATCAGCATGGCGCCGAAGAACGCCATCAGGGCGCGAGCGGCGATGAGCAGCTCGGCGGTCGGGGAGAACGCCGCGGCGGCGGAGACGAGGGCGAACCCGGTGGCGCCGATCATGAGCAGGCGGCGCCGGCCGACGCGGTCGCCGACGGTGCCCATCGCCACCAGGAGGCCGGCGAGGATGAGCGGGTAGACGTCGACGATCCAGAGCAGCGTCGTGCTGCTCGGGCCGAGGTCGCGGCTGATCGAGGGCAGGGCGAAGCTCAGCACGGTGTTGTCGACCGAGACCAGCAGCACGGGCAGCATGAGCAGCACCAGAGAGATGTACCGGTGCTTGTAGAGGGGTGCGGCGGCGCGGTCGAGGGCGGGCGCGGGCGTGGCGGACTGCATGGGTGACCTGTTACGTGCGGGTTTTACTACACCACTTGGTGCAGCAAATTCACTGTACCAAACAGTGCAGTAAACTTCAACGATGGCCCAGCACAAGGACAACGCCCGAGAAGCCATCCTCACGGCGTTCCAGAATCTGCTGATCGAATCGCGAGGCACCTCGGCGAGCCTCGACGAGGTCGCCCGTCGCGCCGGTGTCACGAAAGGCGGCCTGCTCTATCACTTCGGCTCCCGCCGCGCACTCGAAGACGCCCTCGTCGACCACCTCGAGGCAGTCGCCGCGGAGGACTTCGAACGGATGCGCACCGCACCGGGCGGCGCCCTCGCCTACTACCTGCCCCTGCGCGACTACATCGACAGTCCGCTCGATCGCGCGACCGTGTCGGTGGGGTTCCTCGCCCACGACCATGAGCGAGCGCGCACCCTGCTCGCGATGATGCGCTCCCGCTACCAGGAACTGATCGCCGCCGACGTCGGCGACCCGCTGCTCGCGCGCGTCGCGCTGCTGCTCGGCGACGGCCTCTATTACGAGACGCTCACCACGGGGGCGGTGCCGGGCGACGAGGTCGACATCATCGACTTCGTCAACCGCCTCCGCGCCGCGCCGCCGGACGCCGGCTGACGACGCCGGTCGTTTGGGGCGGGTGCCGGAATTTAGTTGTGGCTACAAGTGTTTGAAGTGACATGACGAACGCCGCCGACCTGCTCGCCCCCGACACCGCGATGGGAGCCGTCACCCTGCGCGTCGGCGACCTCGACCGCATGATCGGGTACTACCGCGACGCCGTGACCCTCGACGTGATCTCGCAGCAGGGCGGCTACGCGCTGCTCGGGCGCGGCGGCCGGCCGCTTCTCGTGCTGCAGCACGCACCCGAACTGAGGAGCGCGGAGCCGCGCTCGGCCGGGCTCTTCCACACCGCCATCGTGTTCGACACCGAGGCGGCCCTCGCCGCGGCCGTGTACTCGGTGGCGTCACGCCACCCTCACGGCTTCACCGGTTCATCCGATCACCTGGTGTCGAAGGCCTTCTACTTCACCGACCCCGAGGGCAACGGCGTCGAGCTCTACTGGGACCGCGACCGCACCGAGTGGAGCTGGGCCCACGGGCAGGTCGAGATGTCGACCCTCTTCCTCGACCCGAACCGCTACCTGCAGGAGCACCTCACCCCGGAAGCGCTCGAGTCGCCGAGGGCGGGAGGCGCCTCGATCGGGCACGTCCACCTCTCGGTGGGCGACGTGCCGCAGGCCCGCGACTTCTACGTCGACAAGCTCGGCTTCGAGGTCACCGCCACCTACGGGCCGCAGGCGCTGTTCGTGTCGGCGGGCGGCTACCACCATCACATGGCGATGAACACCTGGAACTCGGCGGGCGCCGGTCGGCGCGGGCTCGCGCTCGGGCTCGGGCAGGTGGAGATCGTGCTCCCGGATGCCGATGAGGTCGCCGCCGCCGACGCCAGGCTGCGGCATCACGGCCTGCAGACGGCCGACGACGGGCTCACCGTGACCGTGAACGACCCATGGGACAACACGATCGTGCTGCGCCCCGCGGCGAGCTGATCGAGCCTACGACCGTTCGGCGACCAGCTCGCGCGCGGCCTCAGCACCCTCAGGGGTGAACGTGTAGACCCGCCGCCGGTGCAGCTGCGTGGTGACGTTCTCCTCCCACGCCGAGCTGATCCACCCCTGTGCCTCGAGCCTTTCGAGGATGGGGTAGACGGTGCCGGAGGGGCGGCCACTTCGCTTCATGATCTCGAGCCCGAAGGCGGTGCCCCCGCTCTCGAGCAGCAGCGACAGCACGTCGAGGGTGGGGGCGGTCACCCGCTTCAGCGGTTCCATACCCCCACCCTGCCATCGATCAGGCCGGGATGCCGGCCTGCTCGGGCGAGACGTCGGCGCCGGGGGCCGAGGGCTCGAGCGCCGCTGCGACACGCTGCGAGAGCTCCGGGTCGACCTTCGCCCAGTAGTCGAGCACGCGCACACGCAGCTCGGGGATGGTGACCTTCGAGACGTGGCCGGCGATGTTCTTCACCAAGCGCTCGCGCGCCGCGTCGTCGAGCACCTCGCGCACGAGCGTTCCGGCCTGGCCGAAGTCGTCGTCTTCGGGGTGGAGGGTGGCCGCGCTGCGCACGAGCTCGCCGTCGGACTCCCAGCCGGAGTCGTCGCCATGCCTGGCCGGGTCGGCGTGCGGGCCGCCGTAGGAGTTCGGCGCGTACACCGGCTGCGACGGGTCTTTGAAGCCGAAGCGCATGGCACCGTCTTTGGAGTAGCTGTTCTCGTGCAGCGGCGCGTTCACCGGCAGCTGGGCGTGGTTCGTGCCCACGCGGTAGCGGTGCGCATCGGCGTAGCTGAAGATGCGGGCGAGCAGCATCTTGTCGGGGCTGGCCGCGATGCCGGGAACGAAGTTCGACGGAGCGAAGGTGGCCTGCTCGATCTGCGCGAAGTAGTTCTCGGGGTTGCGGTCGAGGGTCATGGTGCCGACCTCGATGAGCGGGTAGTCGCCGTGCGGCCACACCTTCGTGAGGTCGAAGGGGTTGAACCGGTAGGTCGCGGCGTCGGCATAGGGCATGACCTGCACCGAGAGGGTCCAGCTGGGGAAGTCGCCGCGGTCGATGGCCTCGGAGAGGTCGCGGATGTGGAAGTCGGCGTCTTCACCGGCGATCTGGTCGGCGGCGGCCTGGGAGAGGATCTCGATGCCCTGGTTGGTCTTGAAGTGGTACTTCACCCAGAACTTCTCGCCCGCGGCGTTGATCCACTGGTAGGTGTGCGAGCCGAAACCGTCCATGTGACGCCAGGAGGCGGGGAGGCCGCGGTCGCCCATGAGCCAGGTGACCTGGTGGGCCGACTCGGGTGAGAGGGTCCAGAAGTCCCACTGCATGTTGTGGTCGCGCAGGTGGCTGCCGGGGAGGCGCTTCTGCGAGCGGATGAAGTCGGGGAACTTGATGCCGTCGCGGATGAAGAACACCGGGGTGTTGTTGCCGACGAGGTCGTAGTTGCCCTCCTCGGTGTAGAACTTCAGCGCGAAGCCGCGCGGGTCGCGCCAGGTGTCGGGCGAGCCCTGCTCGCCGGCGACGGTCGAGAAGCGGGCGAGCATGTCGACCTTGGCGCCGGGCTGGAACAGCGACGCCCGGGTGTAGGCGCTCACGTCGCCGGTGGTCTGGAAGGTGCCGAACGCGCCGCCGCCCTTCGCGTGCACCACGCGCTCCGGAACCCGCTCACGGTTGAACTGGGCGAGCTTCTCCACCAGGTAGTGGTCGTGGAGGACGACGGGGCCGTCGGCGCCGACGCTCTGCGAGTGCTCGTCGCTCGCGACGGGGGCTCCTGAGTTCGTGGTCGTGAAGTTCTGGTCGGTCATCTAGTCCTCGGTTCCGTATGACGTGACGTGGTGTGTCTGCTGATCTGCCCGGCGCTCGTGCGCCGGTCGGTGCTGCTGCGGCTGGCAGGCGGGGCACAGGCCCCAGAAGGTGACCTCGGCGGTGTCGATGACGAAGCCGCCTGTCGACGACGGCGCGAGACAGGGCGCCGCCCCGTGCACGCAGTCGACGTCGGCGACGGCTCCGCACGAGGTGCACACCACGTGGTGGTGGTTGTCACCGATGCGCCGCTCGTAGAGCGCCGGCGAGCCCGCGGGCTCGATGCGCCTGATGAGCCCCGCGGTCGCGAGCGCGTTCAGCACGACGTAGACGGCCTGCAGAGAGGTGCCCGGAAGCTCCCTCTGCACGGCGCGGTGCACCGTGTCGGCGTCGGCGTGCGGCGCGCGCTCGAGGGCGGTGAGCACCGCCAGTCGCTGGCCGGTGACCCTGAGGCCCGCATCGCGGATGCGCGTCTCCAGATCGGTGGCCATGACACGACGATACCCCCTAATTATGAACAGTTCATAATTAGGGGGTATCGCTCAGGTGACGCTAGCCCGCTGCGCAGGCGGTGAGCTCGGCCACCGCCGGCGAGAGGGTGAGGTCGCCACCCAGCAGGGTGACCTGCGTGGCGCCCAGCGCGGTGATCTGCGCGAGCGTGTCGGCCGGCACGCAGGTGCCCGGCACGGTGAACAGCGGTGCGTCGACCTTCGGTGCGAGGCCCGAGCCTGAGAGGGCGTCGGGGAAGCTCTCACCCGTGGCGAGGAACACACGGTTCGCGCTCTCGAAGAAGTGCGCGTTGATGAGGCGCGACGACTCGTAGCGGTCGACACCGCCGAGGCGCACGGCCTTGGTGATCGCGCCGACCTCGCCGTAGATGCCCTTCGAGACCGACTTCCCGCCGCCGACCACCGAGATCTCGGCGGAGTCGAGGCCCTTCAGCAGGGCTTCGGTGGCGTCGTCGAGCGAGCCCGCGGTGCCGTTGACGAGAACCACGGGGCCCTCGCCGTCGATCGCCGCACCCGCCGACAGCGCGTCGGCGAAGTTGGCGCCTGCAGCCACGACGGCGACCGGCGCACCCGAGGGGTACGCGGTCTCCGCGACCTTGCGCGAGGTCTCGAAGCGGTCGGCGCCCTCGATGCGGGTGACGTCGGCGAGGCCCGCCAGCTGCTCCTCGACCCCGGCCGAAACCGAGTTCGGGCCACCGACGATCACGACGTTCTCGGGCGCGAGGCGCTCGATCTCGGCGGCGACGTCGGCGGGGAGCGCAGCGGCGGCGGTCAGCAGGATGGGCGCGTCGTCCTGGGCCGCGGCGGGAGCAGCCGACAGGGCGTCGGGGTAGGTCTCGCCGGAGGCGACGTAGACCGTCGCCGCACCGCTCGGGAAGCCGGCCTTCGAGGCGGCGACCGAGGTGGCGTAGCGGTTCTCGCCCGAGACGCGGTCGGTCGACGGCAGGCCGTCGGGAACACGCACCGGGATGCGCACCACGGTGCCGCTCGGCTGCGCGGTGAGCACCAGCTCGCTCGCGACATGGGCGTCGGCGGGAACCTCGACGGTGATCGTCGCGGAGCCGTCGGCCACCACGGCCGGCTCGAAGGTGGCTGCGGAGCCCTCCCACGAGATCTCGAGCGAGGTGTTCTTCGGGCTGCCGAGCGAGGTGAGGTCGAGCTGCGACACGGTCGCCGAGACGTCGGCCCCGATGACGGCCTCTCCCGTCACCCCGGTGACCTCGGCCGCGTGACGGGCGAAGTCGGGGGTGAGGTTCGGATTGGCCTCGAGGTAGGCGATCCACGCGTCGCGGTCGATCAGACCCGAGTCGCGGGTGTCGGTGCCCTCCGAGAACTCGCGGAAGTTGTCGCCTCCCTGCAGCAGGAAGTTGAACGAACCGATGCGGTAGCTCGCGGCGGGGTCGATCGGCTGACCGTCGACCCAGATGCCGGTGACGTGCTCGCCCTGGGCGGCTGCGCCGTCGAAGGTGTACTCGACGTTGTCGGAGAGGCCGAGCTTCAGGAACGGGCGCGACGGGATGGTGCCGTCAGGGTTCGTCTGCCACTGCTGCTCGAGAACGGTCTTGAACTGGGCGCCCGTGAGGGTCGTGGTCCAGAGGTTGTTCACGAACGGCAGCACGGCGTTGGCCTCGGCGTAGGTGATGACACCGTCGTCGCCCTTGAACAGCTCGGCACGGAGGCCGCCGGGGTTCACGACGCCGATGGTCGCGCCGCCTCGCTCGGGCGAGCCGAGCGAGGAGACCAGCGAGTCGGCCACCAGGTTGCCGAGGGTCGACTCCGAGCCGCGGTCGTCGCGGGTGCCCCCGGTGTAGACGCCGTCGACGTAGGAGCCGCCCGCGAAGGCGGTGGTGATGTCGGCTGTGACCGAGCCCTTCGGCTGGTTGCCGATGACTGCGGCCTCGGCGAGCGCCGCGTCGGTGATGGTCTTCACCTCGGCTACGCGCGGGTACGCGGCGACCAGAGCGGCGTCGTCGTCGGTGGTGCGCGCCACGTTCGTGGCGGTGTACGACGACACCTCCTTGGTGGCCGGGTCGACCGTGAGCACGACGTTGCCGATGTTCTCCCCGTAGGAGCCGGTCTGCACGACCGGACGGGTCGTGCCCGCCTCGCCGGGAACCGGGCCGTCCCACGCGTACTGCTTGTGGGTGTGGCCGGTGAAGATGGCGTCGACGGAGGCATCGGTCTTGGTGACGATGTCGGTGAAGGCGTTGTCGAGCTCGAGCTCGTCTTCGAGGCTGGCACCGTCGGGGGTGCCCGCGCTCGCGCCCTCGTGGTAGCTCGCGACGATGACGTCGGCCTCGCCGTTCGACTCGTCGCCGTCGGTCAGCTGGGCTGCCACACGGTTCACGGCCTCCACGGGGTCGCCGAACTCGAGGTCGGCGATACCGCCGGGTGAGACCAGCGTCGGGGTCTCCTGGGTGATGGCGCCGATGACGCCGACGCGCAGGCCCTGCACCTCCTGGATCGAGTACTCGTCGAGGGCGGGGGTCGTCGTGCCCTTCTCGTAGACGTTCGCGCCGAGGTAGTCCCACTGCGCGTTGCGCGCGCCGTCGGCACCGATGATGCGATCGGTGAGGTCGGCGTAGCCCTGGTCGAACTCGTGGTTGCCCACGGCACTGGTGGCCAGGTCGAGGGCGTTCAGCACGTCGATGGTGGGCTGGTCTTCGGCCACGCTCGAGGCGAACAACGAGGCGCCGACGTTGTCGCCCGACGAGACGAACAGCGAGTTCTCTTCGCCGTACTGCTCACGGAGCTTCTCGATCGTTCCGGCGAACTTCACGGTGTTCGCATCGATACGGCCGTGGAAGTCGTTGATGTCGATGAGGCTGATCTGGACAGGGTCGCCGGGGGCGGCCGATGCCGACGACGCGACCCCGATGAGGGGCGCCGCCATCAGCGCACCTCCGAGGACGGTCGCGAGGGCCGCCTTGAGCGGCCTCGACGCGGTGTGGGACATGGAACTCCTCTGTGATCGCTGGTTATCGGAAGGGGTCGTGGGAAGGATGCGCGCCACGGTCGGTCACCCGGCTGCCGTCGCGCAGGCGGTGAGCTCGGCGACGGCCGGCGTGAGCGTGTTCTCGCCGCCGAGGAGGGTCACCCGGTCGGCGCCGAGGGCGTCGATCTGGGCGAGCGTCTCGGCCGGCACGCAGTCGCCTGGAACCGTGAACAGCGGGGCGTCGAGCTTCGGGGCGAGACCCGACCCCGACAGCGCGTCGGGGAAGCCCACACCCGTGGCCAGCACGACCCGGTCGGCCGACTCGAAGAAGTGGGCGTTGATGAGTCGCGACGACTCGTAGCGGTCGACGCCGCCGAGTCGCACGGTGTCGGCGAAGGTGCCGAGCTGGCTCACGATGCCGGCCGAGACCGACTTCTCCCCGCCCGCCACGGCGATCTCGTCGAGCCCGAGCTCGTCGACCAGCGACGCGGAAGCCGCGTCGAGCGAGCCCGCCGTGCCGTCGACGAGCAGCACCGGCCCGCCTCCGTCGATGGCGGCGCCCGCCGAGAGCGCGTCGGCGAAGTTGGCCCCTGCCGCCACGACGGCCTGAGTGGCGCCGGCGGGGAACGCCGCCTGGGCGACCAGGCGCGAGGTCTCGTAGCGGTCGGCACCCTGGATGCGCGTCACCGGGGCGATGTCGCCGAGCGCCGTCTGCACGGCGGCCGACACCGAGTTCGGTCCTCCCACCACGACGATGCTCTCCGGGTCGAGGCGCTCCACCTCGGCGCGGACGCCCTCGGGCAGCTGAGCCTGCGGGGTGAGGAGGATGGGCGCGTCGGCCTTCGCGGCGGCCGGCGATGCCGACAGCGCGTCGGGGTACACCTCGCCCGAGACCACGTAGACCGTGTCGGCGCCCTCGGGGAAGCCCTCGAGCGAGGCCTCGACCGAGGTGGCGTAGCGGTCTGCTCCGGCGACACGATCGGTGACCGGCTCGACGGGCTCGTCTCCGACGGCGTAGCCCACGATGACCGGGTCGTGGTCGCTCGACCGGAACACGCTCTCGTCGTAGAAGTCGGTGGCGTTGTAGTTGTACCGGCTGTACTCCTTCGCGATGGACTCGCCGGAGTTGATGTTCCAGATGTCGACCCCGGTCACCTTGGCGTCGGCGGCCGCCGAGGCGAAGATGTGGTCGAGCGAACCGCTCTGGCCGCTGAACGAGTAGCTGTACTCGCCGGTCTTGCCCCCCTGATCGACGTAGCCGGCGTCGGTGATGACCTTCACCGGGTCTTCCTGCGAGTAGGCGTTGAAGTCGCCGATGAGGAAGACCTCGTCGGTGCCGAGCTCGGTCTGCAGCTCGTCGGAGAACGCGACGAGAGCACCCGCCTGCGCCACGCGGGAGGCGTTGGAGCCGCCCTGCCCGTCGCCCTGGTCGGCGTCGGCCCCGCTGCCCGAACCCTTCGACTTGAAGTGGTTGACGATGGCGATGAAGGCGTCGTCGTCGCTGCCACCCGCGGGGATGAACTCCTGGGCGAGCGGCTGCCTGGCGTTGGCGAAGGCGGCGTCGAGGAGCACCCGCGACGCGCCGACGGGCTCCACGACGGCCTTCTTGTAGATGAAAGCCGTGCGGATGACGTCTTGAGCGGCGAGCGGGGGAAGCTGATCGGCCGCCGGCGAGGGCACGAACGCCCACTGCTCGGCCGGCGCGAGGCCCTCGTTCAGAGCGTCGACGAGGGTGGAGAGGGCTTCGTCGCGGTCTTTGCCGAACTTCACCGAGTTCTCGATCTCCTCGAGCGAGACGACGTCGGCGCCGAGCCCGTCGATCGCCGCTACGATCTTCGCCTGCTGACGCTCGAGGTCGTCTGCCTCGGCGGCGCCACGGGCGTCGCAGCCCTCGTCGACGGTGACGTTGTTGCCGTCGCGGTCGGTGTAGAAGGTGCAGCCCGTGAGCTGGTCGCCCGTCGTGGTGAAGTAGTTCAGCACGTTGAAGCCGGCGATCACGATGTCGCCGCCCACCCCGTCGGGTGCCTGGGGCTGCACGTCGCTGAAGGTCGCGGGCAGCGTGTCGCCCGCGTCCAGCTGGGTGGTGGGCTGGAACTTCCAGGTGTTGTTGCGGTAGTCGAAGATGACCGGCGAGGTGAAGGTCGCCGTCGAGCCGACCGTGATCGACCGGTCGTCGGTGAGGTACGGGAGGGGCAGCGCCTGGTTCGCGGCCGAGCCGAGGAAGTTGATGCTCGCTCCGTCGTCGAGGGTGACGGCGCGGGCGGCGTTCTCGGCCACGGCGGCGGTGTAGTCGGGGGTGCCCGGTCGCGCGATCTCGGTGGGGGTGATGAGCGGGGTGCTGCCCGAGGCCAGGCCGATCTCGGCGTACTGGTTGGTGGAGTAGGTGTTGCTCACGGTGAACTCGCCCTGGGGTGCAAGCAGCATGCCCTCGAGCGACTCGCGCTTGGCCTCCTCGCGCGGCAGCGCGACCGTCGCGGGAGCGACGGGGTCGACCTCGTCGGTGAGCTTCTCGAGCCCGGCCGCCGAGGTGACGACGAACTCGGTCAGCCCGTTGAACTCCTCGACGTGACCGGTGACCTTGACGAGGTCGCTCACGGCGACGGAGCCCACCGTCGACTCGGAGAAGACGAAGATCGCGTCGGACGCCGTGTGGGTGGCGAGGTCGATGGCGCCGCCCGTGCCCGGGGTCTGGATGTAGTAGCCCCGGAACCCTCCGGTGGCATAGGCGGCGGTCACCACCCCGGTCGTCGTGACCGGGGGCTTCTCGGGGGTGGCGAACGGCGACGCGTCGCCGGTGCCCTGGAGCTCGGCGATGGTGTGCTCGGTCGGGTCTCCCGGCTCCTCCGGCTCGGTCGGACCACCCGTGCCGGTGGAGTTCTGCGGCGTGACGGTGGCGGTGGAGGCGAAGTCGGCGGAGTTGTCGTCGGTGTCGACGAAGCCGGTGCGAGCGAGCGAGTTCGGCACGGCGTTGCCGCCGTCGACCGCTGCTGCCGCCTGCTCGAAGGTGTTGGAGGTGCCGTAGCCCAGCAGATCGACGACGCCCTCGGCCTCGGTGACCGAGCCCGGGGCCGGGGCCAGCGGCTCCGCGACGTCGGCCAGGACCAGGGTGCCGTTAGTGCCGGAGGGGGTGATGGCAGAGCCCAGATCGAGGTCGGGCGTGGGGAGTGCGGCACCCGTGGCCCCGTTGCCCTGCACGGCCACGAGGAAGTAGCCGCCGGCGGCGATCGACCCGCTGAGGAGCCCCACGCCGTTGACCGTTCCCTCGCCGCCGGCCGAGCGGTACTGCAGCGACCATCCGTCGAGCGAGACGGCGGCGGCGCCGGGGTTGTAGAGCTCGACGAACTTCGAGCTGAAGGGGGCGCCTGCACTGCCGCCCTTGAGGTAGGCCTCGTTGATGACGACACCCGTGCCGTCGACGGAGGCCTGGGCCGCCGCGGCGACCCCGACGAGCGGTGCCGCGAGCACGGCTCCGGTGGCGATCGTGGTGAGTGCCGCCCGGAGCGACCTCGTGGACTTCTGCGTCATGGATCTCCTCAGACGGTTCACACGGATTCGGCCATCGTAGGGACCCGAAGTAACGAAAGGCGAGCTTCACGTTTCTATTAGGTAAATTAAGTGAAACTGATAGAACGTCACCCCCTCGGGGGACAAAAGGCTAACCGAGGCGCCAGACGCACCGCAAGACTCAGCTCGGTAATTCTCGGTAGTCGACGAATTGAGTAGCGTCGGTGGGAGGCAATCCGCCGGCGGGGTCGATGCCCTCGGTAGTCTGGGGCAAGCTCTGTACGAGGAGGCTCGGGATGACGGGTGACGATGAGGCCGTCACAGCGGGCTGAGGCCGGGGTGCGAGAGGTGATCGGCGCCGACCGCAGCGTGCGCGTGCTGACCGAGCGCCTGCTGTCGGGCGAGAGCGTCCTGCTCGCCGGGGCGTTCGGCTCGGGCAAGAGCCACCTCGCCGCAGCGGTCGCCGCCGAGTTGGCACGGCTCGGTCACGATCCCGTCGTGGTGCACGGTTCCGCCGCCCTGCGCTCCGCGCCGTACGGCGCCCTCGACGTCGCCGAAGACGACCGTCTCGAGGCGCTGAGGCCAGGAGAGCAGGTGCGCCAGGACGCCCCGACGATGATCGTCGTCGACGACGCCCACCTCCTCGACGAGTTCTCGCTCCAGCTGCTCACCCGGAGCATCCTGCGCGGGCGATCCGCCGCGGTCTTCGCCGTCGGCGCCGACCCCGATGCCGGCGACGTGCCGGGAACCCCGACCCCCCTCAACGAGCTGTGGCTGGAAGGCAGGCTGCATCGTGTCGACCTCGCCCCGCTCGACCCCGACACCTCCGAGCAGCTGCTCGCCGATTTCGTGGGCGCCGGCCTGCTCGACTCGGTCACGCGCCGCGTGCTGCACGTGAGAGCGCACGGCTCACGGCGGTTGCTGCGCGAACTCGCGTTCGACGCCGCCGCCGAGTCCGTCGCCGGGCGCGACCCGATCGCCCCCGGTCGTGAGCTCCCCGCGGGTTCGCGGGTGGGCGACGTGCTCGCCGCCGCCGTCGCCGACCTCGACGACGAGCAGCATCGTGCGCTCGCCGTCGTCGGACGGCTGCGAGGCATCGCCTCGGCGACCGCGTGCCGCTTCATCGACCCCGTCGTCATCGACTCGCTCGTGCTGCGCGGCGCGGTGCACGTCGACGACCGCCCCGACCGCGGCCTCTACGCCGACCCCTATCTCGCCGCAGCCTCGACGGCCCGCCTGGCGACCGGCCGTCTTGAGGTCGCCCTCGACGTCATCGTCACCAGGGCACTCGCCACCCCCGAGCACCCCAGGGGCGCGGCCCTCGACCGCCTGATCGCCGCCTCGTGGCACTCCGCCCGGCCTTCGACGCCCCCGCCCGAGAGCGTCGACCCCGAGACGAGACGACGCATCCTCGCCGGGGCCGCACACAGCGCCAACTCCGCGGGCAGGAGCGACCTCGCCCTGGCGTACACGGCGATGGCCCGCAGATATGGTGACCACGCCTCCTTGCGCCTCGAGGCATCGCGAGCCCGCGCGGGCCTGCAGGACTTCGCCGCGGCGTTCGCCGAGCTGACCGGCATCGACGCCGCCGGCGTCGCGGCCGCCGACCTGCGACGCATCGTGCGCTGGTGGGGCTCGCTCACGACCTGGCTGCCCGTCGAGGGCGTCGGGGCGTCGCTCACCGCCTGGCTCGAGGCGTCGGGGATCGATGACCCGAGCATCCTCTGCGAGATCGAGGTGCATCGCGCCGAGGCCGCCTGCCTCGCGATGGACTGGAGCACCGCGGTAGCGGTGGCTGATGCCGTGCTCGAGGTCGACGAGGTCCACACCCTCGCGCGGGTGCGCGCCGCGATCATGTCGGCGTTCGCCGACACGCAGCGCGGACGATTCGAGGAGGGCCTCGCGAAACTCGCGGCCGCCGACCGCGCCAACCGCGACCCGGTGACCGGAAGACCGGTGTCGCTGATGGTGGAACTCGCCCTGCTCTGCTTCGAGGGCGGCGCCGCCCTGGCCGCCGGCAGGGCGATGCCGGCGCACGCGCAGCGATTGAGAGCGGTGACACTGCTCGCCGCTCAGCGCGACGATCGGTCGAGCCTCTCCCTCGCGGGCGTCGCCGCCGCCGTCGTGCTCGGCATCGCGGCGCACGACCCCGACGTCACCGACCTCGAGCTCGAGGCGGCGCTGCGACGCCTCGAGCGCATCGAGCTCGCCGTCTGGCGGCCGCTGCTGGCCTACCTCAGGGTGACGGCGCTGGCGAGGAACGGGCGCGCCGACGACGCCAGGGCGGCGCTCGACGAGATCGACGACCAGCTGCTGTCGCACCATCTCATCTACCGCTATTCGCGCGAGACGACCGCGGCGGAGATCTCGCACCGGCCGGTGGGTCGTCGGCCGGTGGAGACGAAGACCTCGCCCGACACCTACTTTCCGAGACGTCGGGGATTCGCCCGCGGAGGCGGACCGGGCGAGCGGGCCCGGGCCGGGGTGCACCCCACCTCATCCGTCCCGCCGCGAGCGACCGTGACGCGGCCAGATCCCGCGGCCACGTCAGCCCCGGTGGGAGCACCGGCGGCAGCACCGGCACCCGCAGGCCAGGGCTCGGCCGACGAGGCCGGGCAGCGCGACGGTGCCCGCGCGATGGGCGCCGTGCTCACCGAGCGGGAACTCGAGGTGGCGCTGCTCGTGGCGCGACAGCTGAGCAACAAGGAGATCGCCCACCAGCTCTACCTCTCGGTGCGCACCGTCGAGTCCCACGTGTACACCGCCAGGGGGAAGCTGGGCGCGCGCACGCGCCGGGAGCTCGGCAGGATCGTCGCCGGGGCCGATGAGTCGCAGCGCAGCGGGGATGCTCCGGGCGGCGGGTAGACTGTGGTCGTCCTCCCCCGCCGACCGCAGGAGCAGCACGTGCCGAAGATCGTCGTCGACGTCATGCCCAAAGCAGAACTTCTCGACCCTCAGGGCAAGGCCGTCGCCGGCGCCCTCGCCCGCCTCGGCCACCAGGCCTTCACCGACGTGCGCGTCGGCAAGCGGTTCGAACTGACCGTCGAGGGGCCTGTCGACGAGCAGATCCTGAGCGCCGTGCGCGAGGTCGCCGACGAGCTGCTCTCGAACTCCGTGATCGAAGACGTGGTGAACATCACCGTGGTCGACGCGGCGGGCGAGCACAGCGCCGCTGCCGCATCCGGGGCCCTGGCGTGACCCGGGTCGGAGTCGTCACCTTCCCCGGCTCGCTCGACGACCGCGACGCGCAGCGTGCGGTGAAGTTCGCGGGTGCCGAGCCGGTCGCGCTCTGGCACGGCGACCACGACCTGCAGGGCGTCGACGCCGTCGTTCTCCCCGGCGGGTTCAGCTACGGCGACTACCTGCGCTGCGGCGCGATCGCCTCGCACTCGCCGCTCATGCGCGAGGTCGTCGCCGCGGCGGAACGCGGAGTGCCGGTGCTCGGCATCTGCAACGGCTTCCAGATGCTCACCGAGGCGCACCTGCTGCCCGGTGGCCTCATCCGCAACGACCACGGCAGCTTCATCTGCCGCGACCAGGTGCTGCGGGTCGAGAACGCCTCGACGGCCTGGACGAACGGCTACACCTCGGGCCAGGAGATCACCATCCCGCTGAAGAACGGCGAGGGCGGCTACATCGCCTCGGCCGAGACGCTGGAGCGCCTCGAGGGCGAGGGCCTCGTGGCATTCCGCTACGTCGGCGTGAACCCGAACGGCTCGCTCAACGACATCGCCGGCGTCACCAACGAGCGCGGCAACGTGGTGGGGCTCATGCCGCACCCCGAGCACGCCATCGAGCCCGGCTTCGGCCCCGACACCGCTGCCGCCATGCGCTCGGGCGTCGACGGCCTCACCATGTTCACGAGCGCCCTGCAGAGCCTGCTCTCCGCCTGAACGCCTCCTCGGCCTCGGCGCTGAACAGCGCGAAGGTCACCGACCCGTCGTAGGGGCTCGCACGCACCGACTCCACGGCGATGCGCGCGGCGTCGTCCATCGGCCAGCCGTAGACCCCGGCCGACACGGCGGGGAAGACGATGGATGCCGCCCCGAGTTCGACCGCGACCTCGAGCGACCTGCGGTACGCCGACGCCAGCACTGCCGAGCGGTCGTCGCGCGCGCTCCACACGGGTCCGACCGTGTGGATGACCCAGCGGGCGGGAAGATCGCCCGCGGTGGTGTGGACCGCGTCGCCCGCGGGAAGCCCGTCGGGCAGCACGGTGCGCCTGAGCTCCCGACAGGCCTCGAGGATCGCTGGCCCGCCGCGGCGGTGGATGGCGCCGTCGACCCCGCCGCCGCCGAGCAGCGAGCTGTTCGCCGCATTCACGATGGCGTCGGCCTCCACCGTCGTGATGTCGGCTCTGACGATCTCGATCGCATCCGTCATGCGCCCGAGCCTACGACCGCCCCGGAGGCACCGCAGCGGGGCAGCGGGCAGTTAACCTTGGGCGTGCATAATGCGGGCATGGCGAAAAAGACCCGGACCGCGCTCAAGGAACTCGTGAAGGCCCTGGAGAAGCACGTCGACGTACTCGAAGACCCGAAGAGCAATCGCGGCAAGCGGGATCGCGCCACCGCGAAGGTGCGCGCCGCCGCGATCGCCTATGCCTCGATGCTGCACTCGCGCACCGGGAGCGAGAGCCCTTTCCTCGACATCCCCGACCCCCGACTCGACGAGTCGACCGTGGCGTCGCTGAAGGCCGAGAAGGAGGCCCTCATCGCCAAGCGCGCGGCCAAGCGCGCCGAGAAGGCCAAGCACGCGGCCGACGACTGACGCCCCGCGCCCGGCGTTCCTCGCCCCGCCGACGGGTGGGCAACATCCGCCCGCCCGGGTACGGTCGTGCGCATGGACGAGACGGATGCCCGCGACGGCGACTCGGTGACCGCAGAGCTCGATCGACTGGATGAGGCCTGCCGGGCCGCCCCTCAGGAGATCGAGCCGCAGATCGCGCTCTGGAGCGCCGTCGCGTCGCTCGAGGAGTGGGTGTTCGTCAATCGCGGCAGCGCGGAACAGCCGCGGCCCTACGCCCTGGCCGCCGAGGCCGGACACCTCGTGTGCGTCTACAGCACCCCCGAGCGCGCTCGCGCCGGAGCACTCGCCAACGGCCTGGTGCCGGAGGACGAGGCGGTTCCGATGTTCAGCATGCCCCTGCCCGCTGCGCTCGAGTGGGTGCTCGGGCTGGAAGCGGCCGGCGTATCGGGCGTGACGGTCGACTACCCGCAGCTGGGGGCGTGGACGCCGCTGCCGAATCTCGCGCGGTTCCGTCAGCCATGACGGGCGCGTCGACTCGCCCCGACTCGCCCCGACGCACTCCTCCGCGCGGGCTCAGGCGCCGTCGGGCGCGGAGTCGGCCGTCGACCCGCCGTTCACCATCCAGGCCACGCCGAACCTGTCGGTGAACTGGCCGTAGTAGTCGCCCCACGGCGCCTTCTCGAACGGCAGTGTGACCGTGCCGCCCGCGGAGAGCGCCTCGAACCAGCCGCGCAGCTCCTCGGTGTCGTCGCCGCTCAGCGATATGGTGATGGCGCTGCCCGGCGTGTACTCCATCGAGCTCGGGGTGTCGGAGGCCATCAGCACGAGGCCGCCCGGCGTCACCAGCTGGGAGTGCATGATGAGTGAGCCCTCCCCCTCGTCGACCGGCATCTGGAACTCGTCGAAGGTGTTCGAGCGGAGCTCGCCGCCGAACACCGACCGGTAGAACTCCATCGCCTCCTTCGCGTCGCCCTTGAACGCGATGTAGGGGTTGAGGTTGGTGGTCATGACGGCTCCTCCCGCTCGGAACACACCCTCGCGGCGGGCTCCCGCGTCCCACCCTAATAGCAAATGTGAACGCTGTACACATACTTGCGGCGACGATCCTCCCGCCCGGCGCAGCGGCGGCGGATGCGCGGGGTGACGCCGATCGACACGGCCGCGTGGTGGCGAAGCGCATCGGTCACACGGCGGCAACGGTGGCGAAACAGGGCACTCCTACGCTTCGGGCATGAGCTTCACGGCAGACCGTCGGGCCCGCGTGGTGATCTTCTCCGGCCCCCGAGCGACCATCCAGAACAGCGCCGCCCTGCGCACGAGCCAGTCGGTGCGCCGGACGAGGGGGCTCGCGGGAGCCGACCCGGCCGCCCCCGAGTCGTTGCGTTCGCAGCAGCTCGCCGCACCCGTCACGGCGTACGTCGCCGCGTTCTCGGCGCATCCGCTCGAGCGCGATGCCGCCGAGCTCTACGGCCCGGTCGACGGCTGGCTCGACCCCGTGTCGGGCGAGTTCCTCGACGCGGCAGAGGCCGAGGGCGACGACGACGCCACCCGACCCGACGGCTGGACCCCCGTCTACCGGGTCACCCTCGACCCCGCCGACGGCCCCTACCCCCTCCCCTACGCCGCCACCCAGGCCAACGGCGAGCCCTGGAACGGCCCGTTCGACGACGCCGGCAACGCCCGCCAGCTGTTCTACCCCGATGCCTCGCGCATCGTGCGCGAGATCGACCACTTCGGGCTCGACGGCTACGGCGGCAACAATCTGCTCGGCAGCCTCGCCGACTTCGATTTCGTGCGGGCAGCACCCTCGGGCGGCTACACCAAGGGGCAGCCGGCGGCCGAGCGTACCGACACGCCCACGCCCGCGGGCCACCGCGGGGAGCCGGGCGATCTCGCCCCCGAGGTGCTCGGGGAGAACTTCTTCCCGTACATGCCGATGCGCCAGGAGCCGGCGCTCCCCACCCTCGCCACGCTCACCAACATCGTCTACGACACCTTGGCCGAAGGCGACTACGACGGCGCCATCTGGCTCGAGGGAAGCCCCACCACCGAGGAGACCGTCTACTGGTTCAACCTCCTCATCCCCACCCGCCGCCCTCTCATCGGCAACTGCTCGCAGTACGGGCACGGAGTCTTCGGCAACGACGGCGACCACAACCTCGTGCAGTCGACGGCCTACATCGCCTCCCGGGTCTGGGCCGACGCGAACGGCGACGACCGCGTCGGCACCGTGATGATCCAGAACGGGCAGGTGTTCACCTCGCGCGAGGTGCAGAAAGCGGATGCGCGGCCCGGCGGGTACATCGCCTACGGCGGTCACGGCGGCATCGTGGGCAACACCGTCGAAGACCCCGTGCTCTCGTTCGTGCCGGTCGCCAGGCACACCCACACCTCGGCGCTCACGCTCGACACCTTGCCGACGAGCGTGCCGGGCATCCACGGCTCGCCCGTCGAGACCGTCGACGGCGAGGGCCACCTGCTGCCGGGCGCCCTGCCGAAGGTCACCATCGCGCGCTACGTCAACTACGGCCAGGACGACTTCTCCGACTCCGCCGACAGCGAGGTCGAGATCCTCGCCCGCATCGCGAAGAACCTGCGCGACCATCCCCTGTCGGGCATCGTCGCCGAGGGCTCCGCTCCCTACGGCGGAGTGTACGAGTCGATGCGGGCGGCACTCCTGCAGGCAGTCTTCCGCGGCATGCCGGTGGTCGCCGTCGGGCGCGGTGGAGGCGGCTACGCGTTCGGGCAGTCGACCATGGGCGGGCTGCTCGTTCGCGGCAGCAACCTGTCCGCTCCGAAGGCACGCATCCTGCTCATGGCGAGCCTGCTGAAGTTCGGCGCCCTGCCGGTGCCGGGCGACCCGGATGCGCCTACCGCGACCGAGCTCGACGCCATCCGCTCGAAAGTCGCCGAGTACCAGCTCGTCTTCGACACCCACTGATCCTTTCGACCCGCCCACCTCCCGAAGGAGCACCCCATGGTCAGCTACGGCGTCTTCCTCCCCGTCGGCAACAACGGCTGGATCCTGTCCACCACCTCGCCGCAGTACGAGCCCACCTTCGAGCTGCAGCGCGCGATCGTCGACCGTGCCGAGAAGCACGGCCTCGACTTCGCGCTGGCGATGCTGAAGTACCGCGGGTACGGCGGGGAGACGCAGCACTGGAACCACACCATCGACCCCATGACCCTGATGGCAGCCCTCGCCCCGATCACCTCGACCATCAAGCTCTACGCCACGGTGTCGCCGCTCAGCTACAACCCCATCGTGGTGGCGAAGATGGCGCAGCTGATCGACGAGATCTCGGGCGGCAGGTTCGGCATCAACCTCGTGGCCGGATGGAACCGCAGCGAGTACGCCCAGATGGGCGCCTGGCGCGGCGACGACTACTACGGCTACCGCTACGACTACCTCTCGGAGTTCACCCAGATCCTCCTCACCGCCTGGGAGCGCGGAAGGGTCACCTTCCACGGCGACTACTTCGACATCGACGACTGCGAGGTGGCGCCCGTGCCGACGGGCCACATCGACCTCATCTCCGCCGGAACCTCACCGCGCGGGCGCCGCTTCGTGGCCGAGTACGCCGACTACCACTTCGGGGCGGGCGGCGACGCCGAGGAGGTCGCCGCCTCGAACACCGCGCTGGCGGCCGCGAGCGCCGAGCTCGGCCGCACCCCCGGCGCGTTCGCGCAGACCCTCGTGGTGCTCGGCGACACCGATGCCGACGCGCGGCGCAAGGCCGAGCTCTACCAACGGGGCGTCGACCTCGGCGCCGTGGCAGGGATGGTGCGGGAGTACTCGAACGACACCTCGACCGACGGCTCGAGCGCCATGGTGGCGGAGAGCCACCGCGCCGACGTGTCGCCCTTCTACGGCGGGCGCGCGCTGGTGGGCTCGCCGCAGACCGTCGCCGACCACCTCAACGCCATCGCCGCCGTGCCGGGCACCGCCGGCGTCATGCTCACCTTCGACGACTTCCTCGAGGGCACCGACCGCTTCGGCACCGAGGTGATGCCGCTGCTCGACCACCTGCCCGCACGCACTCCTTCTCCGCCGTCTGCGAGCACCCGCTCCTCCGAGCCCGCCTCCTCTCCGAAAGGCTGACCCGTGCCCTACCAGATGAGCCTCGCGCTCGACCTCTCCTTCTCCCACCACCAGGGCCGGTGGCGACTCCCCGGCTCCTGGGCGGGCCGCGACTTCCCCGACCTGCGCATGTACCGCGAGCTGTTGCTCGCGGCCGAGCGCGGCTGCCTCGACATGGTGTTCTTCGGCGACGGCACCGGCATCCCCTCCACCTACGGCGGCACCATCGACACCGCCCTCGAGTGGGGCATCGGGTTCCCGCGCCAGGACATGAGCCCGTTCATCGCCGCCCTCGCGCAGCAGACCAGCAACATCGGTTTCGGACTGACCTACTCGTCGACATTCATGCATCCCTTCTATGTCGCCCGGCTGCTCAACTCCCTCGACATCGTGACCGCCGGGCGGATGGCGTTCAACGTCGTCACCTCTTCACGCGGAGCCGACGCCGCGAACTACGGTTTCGACTCGCTGATGGATCACGACGCACGCTACCGACGCATGGAGGAGTTCGTCGGGGTCTGCCAAGAGCTGTGGAGAAGTGTCGACCGAGACGCCTTCGTGTGGGACAGGGAGACCGGCATGGTCGCCGAGCCGGGCAGCATCCGCCCCATCGACCACCACGGCGAGTTCTTCGACGTCGCCGGCCCGCTCAACACGGTGCCGAGCCCACAGCAGGCGCCCGTGCTCATCCAGGCCGGCGGGTCGCCGCGCGGCATCCGCGCCTCAGCGGGCTTCGCCGACCTCGTGTTCGGCGGTGCATTCTCCGACGCCGATCGCCTCCGCCACCGCACCCTGCTCGACGAGGAGCTGCTCGCCGCAGGGCGCGACCCCTCGCGCGTCGGCATCCTCTGGGACCTCCAGCTCATCGTCGGCGAGACCACCGACGACGCACGCCGCCGCAAGGCCCAGCTCGCCGATCTGCTGCCGCCCGAGGCCTCCGCTGCGCAGTTCGCGCACAACACCGGCTACGACTTCCAGACCCTCCCCGAGCGCTTCACCCTTGAGGAGCTGCAGGCCGAGGTGATCGCGAAGCAGGCCAGCCCGATGGGCTTCCGCGACCTGGTGAACGAGCACGGCGCCACCACAGAGCTCACCCGCGAGGAGTTCTTCGAGGGGCTCTGGAGGGTGGCCACCGGATACGAGCACACGGTCGCCGGCAGCGCCGCCGAGGTCGCCGACTACCTCGAGCACTCCTACGAGGCCAGCGGCAGCCGGGGCGGCTTCATGATCGCGCACCCGCAGGTCACCCCGCGCGACCTCATCGACGTGGTGGGGCTGCTGGTGCCCGAGTTGCAGCGCCGCGGCAGGTTCCGCACACGCTACGACGGCTCGACGCTGCGCGACACCTTGGGGGTGCCGGAGTTCGCGTGAGAGGCTCGACGCGATGACGCCCTCCGAACCCGCCAGGCCGCCCCACCCCCCGCGGCGGCGGAGCTTCACCGACGACAAGATCCTCGACCTCGGCCGCCACCGCAGGCAGGACGAGGCGAGGCGGCTGCGCGACCTGGTGTCGGCCTTCGTGCTCTCCGCCGCCGAGAGCGGCCAACGGCTGCCCTCCGACGAGGAGATCGCCCGCGAGTTCTCCTGCACCCGCAACACCGCGCGCATCGCGATGCAGATGCTGGTGCAGGAGAACTCGATCGGTCGCGCGGCCGGCCAGGGAACGCATGCCCGCACCCCTCCCACCACCTGGCGCACCGACCGGCTGCTCGACAAGCTGCGCATCTCGCCCGAGCCGGTCGACCACGACTACCTCCTCATCGGCTGGCACGAGACCTCGGCGATCCCGGCCCCCATGGCCGCGGTGTTCGACCCCCGAGCGGTGCGGATGGCCGTGTTCGAGCGGGTCGTGCTCTATCGCGGGCGCCCCGGCTCGCTGCGCACCTACTACCTTCCGCTGCGCGCGCACGACGAGTTCGGCCAGGCCGATGCGAACGACGACGTGCTCGAGGCGCTCGAGCACCGCTTCGGGCACAGCCCGCTGAGCGCCTCCCGGCAGATCAGCGCGATCTCGGCCGACCTCTCCGCGGCGGAGCTGCTCGCGGTGGAGGTGGGCACGCCGCTGCTGTTCATCGAGACGACCGTGCGCGCAGCCTCCGGCCACGTCGTGATGGTGTACCACGGGCGGCAGCGCTCCGATCAGGTGCGGGTGGCCCTCGACCCGTCCCGCGACGAGCTCTGAGCGAGGCGCAAGCCGCGCACGATCGGCACCACGAGCACGATCAGGGCAAGCACCAGGGTCGCGGCGATGACGCCGACCGCGGGCACGGGCCCCGCGAGGTCGGCCACCGCGAACACCAGGATGGGCCCGAGCGCCGCGCCGATATCGCCCGCCGAACGGGTGAAGCCGATGATGGTTCCCGCCGTGGCAGGCGGGAACCGCTCACCCGTCACCACGTTCGGCACGATGCCGGCCACGCTGGTGGCCACGTAGTAGAGCACGAGCACCGCCGAGAAGGCGAGCGGTGCCGTCATGGCGGGGAAGAGCATCACGGCACCTGCCGCGACGAGGGTGGAGGGGATGAGCACCGTGAGCCGTGCTCCCCGGTCGACAACGCGCCCGATGAGCGGAAGGGCGCCGATGCTCACCACTGTACCGATGGCCATGACGACACCGAGGCCGAACGGGTCGAGCCCGCCGATGTCGTAGGCGAGCACCGGGATGAGGCCCTGCTCGCCCGCGAAGCGGGCGAAGAAGGTGGCGAAGGCGACAGCCACCAGACCCACGGCCAGGAGGCGCGAACCCGGAGGGCGAGGCACACCCGTCGCGACCGGCGTGCTCGGCCGCAGCCGCGCATCCGGTGCCGGACGATCGGCGAACGCCGACCAGAACCAGCTCGCCGGGCGCACCAGATCGACGCAGAGGCACACCACGAGCGGCAGCACGGCCACCGCGAACGCCCACTGCACACCCCACGCACTCACCGCGGCGCCGCCGATCAGCGCGCCGATCGCCCCACCGCTCATCTGCACGACGGTGGCCATGGCCATGGTGCGGCCGCGGCGCTCGGGCGGGGCGCCCGCCACGATCACCGCGAAGCCGATCGTCACCGCGGCTCCGCCCAGCACTCCGGCCACCAGCCGTGCGGCGAGCAACGCCGGCTCGTTCGGCAGCAGACCGGTCACCGCGGTGACCGCGATGAGCAGCACGCACACCACCTGCAGGAAGGGGCGGGGAGGGATGCGGCGGAGCGCGAGACCGGCCGGCACGTTGGCGATCACCCGGCCGATCGCGAACGCGGCGATGAGCACTCCGATGCTCCCCGTGGCGAGACCGAAATGCTCGACCAGCACGGGGAGCGCCGGAACGATCACACCCCAGGTCATCTGCACGCAGGCGATGAAGGCGCACACCAGAACCGCCTGCCCACCGATGCCCCAGGTGCCGCGGGGGCGACCCGACGACTCGGCGAGCCGGTCGCCCCCGGTGCCGCCCGGCGCGGCCTCCGCAGACGCCGGAGCGGCCGGCTCGGGCGCTGTACGCTCCGAACCGGCCGCATCCGACCGCGGGGGACGACTCACGAACTCACTCCGCCAACCCGATCGACGGGTCGATGAACTCGTTCGTCACCAGGTCGCCGGGCGTGAGACCCTCGGCCACGGTGACGCCCTGCGCCTCCCAGACCGGGATCATCTTGTCCATCAGGTCTTGCACCCGCGCCTCGTCGAAGTCGCCGAGGGTCGCGTTCTCACCGTTGCCCGAGATGCCCTCCGCGAGCATCGTCTCGACCGAGTAGTCGGCCACACCCTGGGTGTAGACCCACCCGGTGTCGTACTGCTCGACCAGGTCGAGGATGAGCGCGTTCGTCGCCGCGGGGTCGGCGAAGTAGTCGACCTCGGCCTGCTGCAGCACGGGCACGAGCGCCTCCAGGCACGACGCCGAGCCCTCCACGTCGGCCGAGCGCACCACCACGGGGTCTTGGTAGGGGCGGAAACCGAGGTCGTCGATGAGCTGGTAGGCGACGGGCTTCATCCAGCTCTCCACTTCGTTCTCGTACACGTAGGGCTCCGCCGAGGCGTACCCCTGCTGGGCGTCGGCGCCACCCGAGGCGACGAACGACGCGGGCGTGCCGTCGTAGGAGGCGTCGAGCTGCGACTCGGGGACGATCCCGGCCGAGGTCAGGTACTCCATGTAGGCCGAGCCGCCGAAGTAGCGGATGATCGCGCCGGCATCGACGAGATCGCTCACCCCCTTCACCTCAGGATACGTGGCCGGGTCCCACATGATCATCAACGGGCTGATGTCGTGCGAGGCGAACACCGCGGTGGTGGGCATCTCGGCCGACTGGGCGATCGACTCGTCGGTCGAGACGTAGCCGAGGAGGATGTCGGGGTCGGTGTACATCAGGCTGGTCACCGTCTGGTAGCCGGTCGCCGGGCCGCCCGCCCTGATCTCGACGTCGACGCCGGTGTACTCGCCGCTCGCCATGAGCGGACCCGAGACCACCTTCTTCGAGGCGTCGATGGCGGGGTCGTCGCCGAGCAGCTGGTAGAGGTGCCCGTGCTCGGCCTCCGGGTTCCAGCCGGTCTGGATGACCACGGTGGCGGGGCAGCCGGCCGCCGCCAGATCGACGGCTCCCACGGTCAGGCCCGCGGCTGAGGACTCGGCGCCCTCCTCCGTCGCCGACGACCCCGAGCTGCAGGCGGTGAGCAGGAGGGCCGTGGCGGCGGCGGCGCCGATCGACACCGCCGCTCGCGAACGGGAGGGGCGACGGCTCGGGCGGGAGGTGGTGCGGCGCATGGGATCTCCATCTGTCGGTGGTGCAGTGGGGGTGCGGGGCGCTGCCAGTCTCGCCGCCGGCCGTTGCACCCGTGTTTCCCTGCCGCGAACTCCCGGTTGCGCCACTCACCGGGTCGTCGATCGGTGCCGTGGCGCGCATCCGTCGCCCCTGCGCCACCTCGGGCCGGGCGCCGGGGTGTGCGGCTCAGCCCGCGCAGGCTCCGGATGCGACCGGCCCGGTCGACGACACCGCAGCCAGCACCGGGGCGATCTCGTCGAGCGTCATGGCGTAGCCCGTCTCGGTGTCGAGGGTCGACCTGGCGAAGACCACCCCCACCACAGTGCCGTCGGCGGCGAACAGCGGCCCGCCGGAGTTGCCGGGGCGCACCACAGAACGGAGCGAGTAGATCTCGCGGGTCACCGCATCCTGCTCGTAGATGTCGCGGCCGACGGCCTGGATCACCTCGCGCACGCGGGCCGACTCGGTGTCGTACGGGCCGTTCTCGGGATAGCCCGCCACCACGGCGGAGTCGCCGGCGGCGAGCTCCGAGCCGAGCGGCAGGGGGTCGACGCCGAGTCCGGGCACCGCCAGCACCGCGAGGTCGCGTTCGGGGTCGAACACGACGAGCTCGGCCTCCCGCAGCTCCCCCGTGCCGCCGAGCTGCACGTACGTCGTCTCCGAGCCCGCGACCACGTGCGCGTTGGTCATGACGCGGTCGCCCGCCACGACCCAGCCGGTGCCCTCCGCGTCGGAGCCGCAGCCGGGCGCGGAGGCGAGGATGCGCACGACGCCGCCGGCGGCGTCGTTGACCGCCTGCGGGATCGAGGGATCGGGTGCCGGGGCGTCTTGGATGGTCTCGGGACCGAACGCGAACACCTGCGGGAACCCGGAGTCGTCGAGCGCCGAGTTGAGGGTGCCGAGGGCCGTCGACGAGGGCACCGGTGCCACCGCGTCGAGCGCGGCGACCACGCGCGAGGAGCCGACGACCTGGGTGACGGCGGGGATGCCCGTGGTCTGAAGGAAGCCCGCGAGCAGCCACACCACGACGGCCCAGGTGAGGAGTCCGAGCACGGAGCCGCCGAGCGCGTCGATGCCGCGGCCGATGCGCACCGAGCCGATGACGCGCCTCAGCAGCTGGGCGACGATGGTGAGCGCCGTGATGGCGAGGCCGATGCTGAGCACCAGCACGGCGCCGGTCGCGACGGCGCGCTGCACGGGCGTGTTCCAGCCGAGGCTCGCCAGCCAGTCGACCAGTCCGGGTGCCACGGCCGTCGCGAGCAGGGCGCCGCCGACGAGGCCCACGAGCGATGCGGCGGTGACGAGGGCGCCACGGCGCCACCCTCCGAGCACGGCGAGAACCGCGATGAGGATGAGGACGATGTCGACGAAGAGCTGCATGTGGTGGTCATGCTACGGCGGCCGTTCCGCGCGCACCTGGGAGACGGGTGTCGAGACGTTCCGGGCCCGGGCGTAGAGTGACGATCGTGACCTCGAGCATCGACGACATCCCCCTCACCACCATCGACGGCGGCACCGCGACGCTCGCCGAGTACGCACCCGTGAAGCTCATCGTGAACGTGGCCTCGCGCTGCGGGCTCGCCCCGCAGTACGAGAAGCTCGAGGAGTTGCAGAAGAGGTACGGCGATCGCGGGTTCACGGTGCTCGGCTTCCCGAGCAACCAGTTCCTGCAGGAGCTCGGCGACACCGAGAAGATCAAGGAGTACTGCTCCATGACCTGGGGCGTGACCTTCCCCATGTTCGACAAGGTCAAGCTCAACGGCCGCAGCGCCCACCCGCTCTACCAGGAGCTCAAGAAGACACCGGATGCGTCGGGCAAGGCCGGGCGCGTCACCTGGAACTTCGAGAAGTTCCTCGTCACCGCCGACGGCGCCGTCCACCGCTTCCGCCCCACCGTGCAGCCCGACGACCCCGAGATCATCGCCCTGATCGAGGCCTCCCTGCCGTCGGCCCCGGCGGCGGAGTAGCAACTACTCATCCCGCCGGCGGCCCTCCCGCGCCTACCGTCGGGGGATGACCCCATCACGTTCCCTCCGCCTCGGAGTCGTCGCCCTGCTCGCCGGCGCCCTCGCCGCGCCCCTCCCCACCACCCTCGCCTCGGCCACGGAAGTCCCCGCACCCGACGCCACGGCAGCAACCGAAACCCAGCAGACGACCGACCCTGGCGTGATCCGGCTCGGCGGAGCCAATCGCTTCATCGTCGCCTCCTCGATCGCGGCGAATACGACCTTCCCCCGCACACCCGTCCCTGTGGTCTACATCGTCTCCGGCGAAGTCTTCCCCGACGCCCTCTCCGCGTCGGCCATCGCGGGCAACCTCGGCGGCCCTGTCCTGCTCGTCACGAAGAACTCCATCCCCGACATCGTCGAAGTCCGGTTGACGGCTCTCAAGCCGAAGAAGATCGTCATCCTCGGCGGCCCGAACACCATCGACCCCTCGCTCGACGCCCAGTTCAACGTCTACGGCGCACCGGTGAGCCGCATCGAGGGAGCCGACCGCTACGAGGTCTCGGCCAAGGCCTCGGCAGGAGCGTTCAAGCAGAACCCGACCGACATGGTCAAGACCGTCTACGTCGCCTCCGGCGAGAACTACCCCGACGCGCTCGCCGGCGCCGCAGGCACCGCCGCTCCCGAGAACGGCACCGCGCGCGGGCCGCTGCTGCTGACGCGCAAGGGCGAGCTCCCCGCCTCGGTCGATGCCGAGCTGCAGCGGCTGAGTCCCGAGCGCATCATCGTGCTCGGTGGGCCGGGCAGCGTGTCCGACACCGTGCTCGACCGACTCCGCGCCATCCAGCCGAACGTCACGCGCATCGCGGGAGAAGACCGCTACTCCACGGCGGCTCAGGTCGCCGGCAAGTTCACCCCGGGCGGCACCGTCGTCGTCGCCTCGGGTCAGAACTTCCCCGACGCGCTGGCCGGCGGTCCGCTCGCCATCAATGAGCAGGGGCCCATCGTGCTGGTGCAGCCCGACGCCATACCCGCCTCCGTCTCCGACTACCTGACGGCGGCGAAGCCGAAGCACATCGTCATCCTCGGCGGTGACCTCTCCGTCAGTCAGAAGGTCGCCGGCCAGCTCGCAGGGTTCATCGTGCCCTGACGTGGCCCTCGGTTCCTCGCTGACCCGTAAGGGGCCACAACGCCCCTGACACGCACCAGGAGTAAAGTGCCGCCTCGTGAAGAACGAGGCGGCACTTTTCGTGGGGGCGGTGGAGGCATTGCGGGTGGCGGGGTGCGTGTTCGCCGAGGAGGAGGCGCGGCTGCTCATCGCGGCGGCGGGGTCGGAGCGGGAGCTCGATGGGCTCGTGGCGCGGAGGGCGGCCGGGGAACCGCTCGAACCGTTGCTCGGGTGGGTGGAGTTCTGCGGGCGCCGGATCGCGATCGACCCGGGGGTGTTCGTGCCGCGCCGGCGCACCGAGCTGCTCGCCGAGCGCACGGTGGCCGAGGCGGAACGGGTGCGCGCCGAGCGCGCCTCTCGCCTTCGGCCCGGCACCGACGGCCGAACGACCGGCGCTGCCGGTGTCGTCGTGCTGGAGCTCTGCTGCGGGGCGGGCGCCGTGGCGGCAGTCGTCGAGGCCGCGGGTGGCTTCGAGGTGGTGGCCGCTGATGTCGATCCGGCAGCCGTCGCCAACGCCCGCACGAACCTCGCCGATGCGGCGAGCGTGTTCGAAGGCGATCTGTACGACGCGCTACCGGAGCGGCTGCGGGGGCGCCTCGACGTGATCGCGGCCAATGCGCCCTACGTGCCGACGCAGGCGATCGCGACCATGCCCCCCGAGGCCCGCGACCACGAGAAGCGGGTGGCTCTCGACGGCGGAACCGACGGGCTCGACGTGCAGCGTCGGGTGATCGCCGAGGCACCTCGTTGGCTCACGGCGAGCGGCACCCTGCTCATCGAGTCGAGCGAGCGGCAGGCACCGTCGACCGCCGCCCTGATGACCGCATCCGGGTTCGATGCCGAGATCGTGAGGGACGAGGAGCGCGACGCCACCGTCGTCATCGGGCGAATACGGTAGCCCGCGCGTCGGCCCGGGGCGTGCTACTTGCGGTAGGGCGTCTTCGCCATCTCGACGATGGCCATGATGCCGAGCACGCCACCGACGAGGGTGATGAGGCCGACGACGCCGAGCAGTATTTCCGCCACCATGAAGGTCTCCGTTCCCTGGGTCGCTCCCAGCGTACCAAGAGCCGACGCGAGCCGCCGTCGCCTCAGCGGCGCCGGGCGGTCCACCCGAGCAGGCGCGGCAGCTCCCAGGTGGTGACCACCCGCTCGGCGGGCACGCCGGCGGCGGCAGCACGCGCCGCGCCGTGGTCGAGGAACGACAGGTGACCGGGCGCGTGCGCGTCGGAATCGATCGAGAACAGGCAGCCCGCGTCGAGTGCGAGCGCGAGGAGCTCGTCGGGCGGGTCCTGCCGCTCGGGCCGCGAGTTGATCTCGACCGCGACCCCCTCCTCCGCACAGGCGGCGAAGACGGCCTCCGCGTCGAACTCCGACGGAGGCCGGGTGCCCCTCGACCCCTGCACGAGCCGGCCGGTGCAGTGCCCGAGCACGTCGGTGTTCGGGTTGCGCACGGCAGCGAGCATCCGTGCCGTCATCGTGGCGCGGTCGGCGCGCAGCTTCGAGTGCACGCTCGCCACCACGACGTCGAGCGACTCGAGCAGCGCGAGCTCCTGGTCGAGCGAGCCGTCGTCGAGGATGTCGACCTCGATGCCGGAGAGCAGGCGGAACGTGCCCGACGTCGCGAACTCCTCGTTCAGCGCGTCGACGACGTCGAGCTCCTCCTCCAACCGTTCGGGCGAGAGCCCGTTCGCGATGGTGAGGCTCGGCGAGTGGTCGGTGAGCGCTTGATACTCGCGCCCCAGTCGCTGCGCCGCCCGCGCCATCGTCGCGATGTCGGTCGTGCCGTCGCTCCAGTCGCTGTGCGCGTGCAGGTCGCCCCGGAGCGCCTCGAGCAGACGCGTCGCCGCGGGCTCGAGCTCGTAACCGCTGCGCGATCGGAGATCGGCGAGGTAGTCGGGAACCCGCCCCTCCAGCGCCTGCGTCACGATCTCGAGCGTGCGCGCGCCGATCCCCTTCGTGCCCTTCAACCGCCCATCGGACGCTCGCTCCGCGATCTCCTCGGGCGTCAACGAGGCCAGTACCCCGGCCGCCGTCCGGAATGCCTTCACCTTGAACCCCGGCGCCAGCTCGCGCTCGAGCAGGAACGCCGTCTCCTCGACAGCTTCGCGTGCATCCATGCGCCCGACCCTACTGCGCGGCGTGTCGCGCGACACCGAGCCGCGAGACAAGCGCTCGGTAGACTTCGAGGGGCGTCGGAGTGGAGCAACGGATGATCGTGGTGACGGGGGCGACGGGCTTCATCGGCTCCTACACGGTGCGCGCTCTGCGCGATCGCGGGCACGAGGTGGCGGTGCTGAGCCGCTACGACTACCGGCCTGAAGCGCTACGGGTGATCGGCGACGACCCGCCGGAGATCATCCGGGCCGAGCTGCACGACAGCGAGGCCATGGGCCGCGCCCTCGACCGGCTGCGGCCCGACGCCGTCGTGCACCTCGACGCCTACGTCAACCCGGTCGCGCTGAAGGACGACCCGGTGAAGGCGCTCGAGATGAACGTCGACCCGACTCTCGAGCTTCTCGAGCTGTGCCGCACCCGTGAGGTGGGGCGGTTCGTGTTCGCGTCGTCGGTGTCGGTGCTGCCGACGGTGAGGTACCAGCCGATCGACGCCGCGCATCCGCTCGTGACGAACCGGGAGGGGCCGGCCGGCGGCTTCTACGGGGTGTCGAAGGCGGTGTCGGAGATCATCGCGCTGGGCTACGCGGATGCGTTCCCGCTCGACGTGCGCATCGCCCGGCCGAGCGCGGTGTACGGCTTCGGCATGCAGTGGCCGGTGGGGGTCAAGCCCGTGGTCGAAGGGATCGTCGAGGGGCGCGAGGTAGCGGTGGCGAGCCGGGGCCCGCTGCGCGACTTCACGCCCGTGCACGACGTCGCCGCGATCTTCGCGGCCCTCGTCGACTGCGACGCGTCGTGCGATCGCGTCTTCAACGCGGGAACGGGCCGCCCGCTGCTGTCGCCGCTCGAGTTCGCCGAGGTCGTGCGGGAGACGTTCCCGGAGGCTCGGCTCGAGGTGACCGACGACGACCTCGACCCCACCGGCGTCGAGAGCCGCTACCGAGGCGTGCTCGAGATGGCCCCGGTGCGGGACCAGCTCGGCGTGCACTCCGCGTTCGACTCCCTCGCCGAAGGGCTGCTCGCGTACGCGGCCGAGTACCGCGCGTTCCTCGACGGCAGGGCGTGACCGTCGGAGCGGTATGAGAATCGCACGCTCGAGCCCTGGGGAGGCTCGGCGGCCCGATTCTCATACCGCTCGAACGGTCACGCCGGGGCGGGCCGCTCGGGGGCGGGACGGGCGCCCCGCGCGTCTGCGGCGCGCAGCCAGCGGACGGCGTGCTCGGCCCACTCCGTCTCGCAAGCGACGGTGCGGGCGGAGTCGCCCTGCCACGGCACCCACTGCTCGACGATGCGGCTGATACCGCGCCGTCCGGGCTGCACGGCAGCCATCAGCCCGTCGTAGTCGAGCAGTCCTTCCCCCATCGGACAACCCGCGAAGCGGAACCCCACCATGTCGGGGCTGCGGGTGAACGCGAAGTCCTTCACGTGGAGGTTGCGCACCCACGGCGCGGTGAGCGCCACGACGTCGGCCGGGTGCTCGAGCCGCGCGACGACGTTGCCCGGGTCGAGGCAGATGCCGAGCCGGGGCGAGTCGATCGTCGCGACGAGGTCGACGAGCTCGGCGGTGGCCACCTGCTCGTACGTCTCGAGGGCGAGCGTCGCACCGGCGGCCTCGTAGGCGGGCAGCACGCCGCGCAGGGCCGTCTCGGCCTCGACGGGCGTGGGCCGATGGGCCGGGGTGACGAGCATCGACCGCACCAGCGGGCTGCCGAGCTCACCGGCGATGTCGAGGTAGGCGAGCAGGTGCGCCGGCGCGATGCCCTTGGTGCCCACCTCGAAGCGAACCCCGAGCTGGTCACCGAGCCGCCGCAACTGCGCGAGACGGATGCGCGACACACCCTCCCCGGCCATCCGGTCGAGCTCCGGCAGGTCGCACAGCTGCACCAACCCCACTCCGAGCCGTGCTGCATCCTCGATCACCCGCTCGATCGTCCAGCGGTCGCCGGCGCCCGCGTCGAGGCGCCACTGGTAGGCGTAGCTCGACAGGCCGATCATCAGGCCCGCCGGTCTCCGAAGGTGGCCAGTGCCGCTGCGAGCTCAGGATGCGTCTCGGCGTAGTCGACGAGCGTGCGGCCCGCGAGCGCTGCATCCCACGCCTGCCTGATGCTCGTGACGCCCGCGGCGACCCCGTCGGGGTGGGCCATGATGCCGCCGCCGCACACGTACAGCAGGTCGGCCGAGCCGAGGGCGGCGTAGGTGTCGGCGGCCTGGTCGGCCGATTGGGCGGAGGAGAACACGGGAACCGCGGCCGGTCCGCCGTTCATGGGCTCGAGCACCGAGCGGGCCGAGGCGATGACCGAGTCGTCGGGCTCCCAGAACTTGTTGCGCAGGCCGTTGACGTGCACGTGGTCGGCTCCGGCAAGCCGCCACAGCTGCTGCCACACGCGGAACGAGTAGCCGAGCGACGGGTCGCGGGTGAGCGCTCCCCAGCCGGCACGGTGCGCGTGGATGGGCAGGCTGCTGTGCAGCCGCACGTCGCGCAGGCCCGCGATGCCCACCGCGTTCACGTTCACCATCACGCAGTTGCCGCCCCGCGCGGCGACGAGCTCGGTGCGACGGCGCATCTCGTCGATCTCGCCGCTCACGTTCGCCGCGTACAGCGGCCGTCGCCCCGTGACCTCGGCGGCCCGGTCGAGCCCGCGGAGCACGGCGTCGAGGCGCTCCTCGAAGGGCGAGTGCGGCGAGTCGGCCATGAGCTCGTCGTCTTTGATGAAGTCGAGCCCCGCGAGGGCGAGCTGCTCGGCGAGCTCGCCGGTCTGCTCGGGGGTGAGCCCGACGCTCGGCTTCACGATGGTGCCGATGATGGGGCCGGTCGCCACTCCGGCGAGCTCCCGGGTTCCCTCGAGCGCGAACTGCGGGCCGGGGTGCGCCTCCCCGAACGCCGCCGGCAGCTCGAGGTCGATCAGCCTGATGCCCGAGAGCTGCTGCAGCTCGAACAGGTTGCCGGCCACGGTGGCGAGCAGGTTCGGCAACTCGGTGCCCATGTTGTCGGGCGGGAACGAGAGCACGACCTCGCCGCGCACGTGGGGCCCGGGCCCCGTGGCGCCCGCCAGGGAGGGATGCTCGACCTCGCCGAGCGGCACGACCTCCTCGACCCGCGCCGCGTGCTCGCGGTGCAGCTCCGGCGTCTCGCCGGGGAGCGCGATGAAGGTGCCGGTCGACTGCTCCCCCGCCATCGCCTCGGCGGCGGCGTCGAGCCCGCGGGGGGTCTCGATGAGGTAGCGGGCACGGATGCGGTCTGTCACGTCGTGGGGCCTTCCGGGAGGAGTCTGGTCTGGTAGGGGGAGAACGGATGCGCGACGCCGGCCACGACGATCGTGCGGTCGCGCGGGGCGAGGTTGGCGACGAGCACGGATCGCCCGCCCGGTGCCTCGAGCGGGAGGGCGGCGATGTCGGTCGCGAGGTCGACGACCGGAGTGCCGAGGCGCCGCGCCCCGGCGAAGGCGGCGAGCGCCGCCCCAGCCGGGGACAGGGCGAGGTCGGCGATGTCTGCCTCGTCGGAGCCGCCCGACCCGCCGCGCGCGGTGCCCGGGAGCACCACTCCCGCCGGAGACGGGACGAGGTCGGAGATGCCCACCTCGTCGGGGACGCCCGACCCGCCGCGCGCGGTGCCCGGGAGCACCACACCGCGCGGCCCGGTGAGCTCGAACGCGGTGACGCTGTCGACGCCCGCGGCGGCGAGCGCGGCGAGGGTCGCGACGAGCCAGGCTGCGGCGAAGTCGCCGTGCTGCCGGGGGTCGACGGAGTCGTCGTCTCGCCCGAGGCGGTCGATCGGCCCCGGACGGTAGATCACCCGACGCGGACGCAGCGTCAGTGCCCCGATGCCGATCGGAGTGCCGGCGGGCGCGAGGGAGCGGGCAGTCTCGATCATCGCGGGCAGCGCTTCCACCGTCTCGAGGACGGCACGGTCGCGCCGGTCGTGCACCTGGGGGTTGAGGGCGAAGCTGAGGCCACCGTCGTCGACGGTCGCCGGAGCGTTGCGGGAGAGCTCGGCGAGATTGTCGTCGGATCCGACGGCGACGGGCACCCCCTCGAGCAGCGTGCCGAGGGCTCCTCTCAGCGCGTCGAGGGCCTCAGAGCGCGTGGCGGGGTGCTCCAGGTCGAACAGCAGCACCGAGGAGAGGCGAACACGGTGCTCGCGCAGCAGGGCGGCGAGCCTCCCGAGTGCTTCCCCCGGCCGAGGGCCGAGGTGCACGACGAGCTCGACGGGCCACGACGCGACACGGGCGAGCGCCTCCCCACCGCCCAGCCGGTCTCCGGCAGCCTCCACGTCGACTCGGAGATGATCCACGCCGAGCGCCTCGATGAGCTGGTCGCGTCCGGCGGCCCCGAGGGCGAGGTCGTCGGGGCCGAGCATGACGCCCACCCTCGGTCGCTCCACCGGAGCCGCCCAGCCGGCGGCCACGGCGACCGAGACGCCCTCGTCGTCGCGAACCACCGCATCCGGTGCCCGCGTCTCGTCGGCGGCAGGCGTCGAGCTGACCCGCACGGTCACGGCCTGCCGCACGAGGTCGCCGTCGGCGAGCTCGTAGGGATACGGGAGCGCGAGCGGCCGGCTGTAGCTCTTGAACGACGCATCCGACCAGTTGCGCTGGTCTTCACTCTCGAACACCTCGCCCTCGAACGCGATGTCGACCGTGGTGCCGGCGGCACCGGGCAGCGGATGCGCGAGGCCGGCCAGGTCGAGGAACGGCTGGTGCGGTGACACCAGGCGCGGGAACGCCGACACCTCCGTCGATCCGTCGCCGTGACGCACCTCGACCGGTGCCCCGGCAAGGGTGAGCGGATGCAGTGCCACGAAGCCGATGCGGTTCGTGAGCACGGTTCCGGTCACGCGCACGTCGACCTCGTAGCGGAGCTCGGTCGGCGTGACGACGAGGGTGGCCACCGACTCGGCCCTGCCCTCGGGGAACCCGTAGGAGCCGGTGGCCTCGAAGCGCGCGCCGGGCGTGCCCTCGACGTCGGCGAGAGCGCGGGGCACCTCGGCGACCTCGCGGTCGCCGGCGATGGTGCCCCACGCGTCGTCGCGCACCACGAACTGGAGCCCGCGCAGCACCTCGCGGCCGTCGAAGGCGAGGTGCTCCACGTCTCCCGCCGCGGAGAGCGTGAAGCTCCACGCGCCTAGCCGGTGTGCCGCATCCGTCATCGTGGTCCGCTCCTCGCCCTGATGCCTAGTGGTTGACGATCTCGTCGACGCTGGCCGCGATGACCTCGTCGTCGAAGACGCGCTTCCAGTCCTCCTTGAACAGGATGTCCTTGGCGGTCTCGATCGCCTTGAGCGCCCCGTCGGAGAACGGCGAACCGATCTCGCCGAACACGATGGCGAGCTCGACGTTCACGTGACCCAGGATGAAGGCGCGCGCGGCCTCCTGCGGCACGCCCCGGCGCACCGCCTCGTCCATCGCCTCCTTGATGATGACGACGCAGGTGGCGGCGGTGGTCTCGGCGAGCACCGGCTCGAGCAGCACCATGTTCTCGACGGTGATGCGGTGCGCGGTGAGCACGGGGGCGAAGAACGCGCGGACGACATGCTCGGCGCGCTCGTAGTCGGCGTCGGTTCCCGAGATGAGGGCGATCACCACGTCTTGGCGAGCCGCGACGCCGCCGAAGTAGTCGGTCTGCGCCGCGGCCTCGGTCTCGTCGTTGTTGAACACCGAGGGGTGGCAGGGGTGGCAGGCGACGAAGCTCACGTCGTCGCGCTCGGGCAGGTGCCCGGCATAGGGGGCTGCGGCGTCGAGCACGATGAGGGTGGCGCCCGACTTCATGAGCGGAACCGCCTGCTCGGCGACGACACCGATGCGGTTGTCGGGAACGGCGAGGATGACGACGTCGGCAGCGCCCACAGCGGCCTCGAGGCTCGTGGGGGTGCCGCCGCGCTCGGCGAGACGGGCGATGCCGGCTTCGCTCGGTTCGACGAAGAGCAGTTCGTAATCGGTCTTCAGCAGGTTGTCGGTGAGGCGCGAGCCCATCTTGCCGCCGGCTCCGATGAGGGCGATCGTGGTCATGAGGTTCCTTCCTGAGGGGTTGAGCCCAGCTCGGCGAGCAGGACGAGGTAGTCGGGGTCTCCGATCTGGCCCGCCTTGAGGCACAGTTCGAGGTCGTGGAGCGCGGGGTCGGGGCTCACGGCGCGGCACAGCGGCGCTCCGGGAGCCAGGCGGCGCACGAGCCGCAGCGCCTCGATGCCGAGCGCCTTCGCGACGTAGCCGGAGGTGTCGCCGCCGGCGACGACGAGTCGCGGCACCGAGGTGAGTCGCACGACCTCGGCGGTGACGGCGCCGAGCGCGGCGGCGAGCGCGGTGCCGTCGACGGGCGCGGAGTCGGCGAGCGCGGTGCCGTCGACGGGCGCGGAGTCGCCGCCCGCACCACCCGCGCCGCCGCCCGCGGCGGGAACGGGCGTGCGCAGCAGCACGCGGTCGTGGCGGCCGAGCGCCGCCACCGTGCGGGCGACCGCGTCGGCGCACGCCGCCGCGCTGCGCTCGGGGTCGACCAGGGCGTGGTCGTCGACCTCGACGAGGGCGAACCCGGCGTCGAGCGCCACCTCCACCTGCGCCCGGGTCGCCGGAGCCAGCGATCCCACGACGGTGAGCGTCTTCGTCGGCTGCCGCACAGGCAATGACTCGGCGGCGCCACTCGCGCCCCAGGCCGCGCCCAGCGCGTACTCGACGCCCGAGGAGCCGACCACCCCCACCGGCGAGCCGGTCTCACGGGCGGTCTCGAGCATCCGGTGCAGTGCCCTGCCCACCTGGCGCTGCGAGCCGAGGTCGTCGACGTCGAGCAGCACGAGCCCCTCGGCCTCGGCGAGTCGCGAGGCGACGCTTCGCCCGACGGTGTCGTCGTCGCCGTCGAGCTCGCGCAGGTCGACGAGCGCCACGGGCAGCGCGGTCTGCGGGCGCAGGTGCTCGCGGAGGTCGGCCTCGTGCATGGGAGTCATCGGATGCACGGTCATGGTGGGGTGCCGATCCAACCGGTACACCTCGCTGCCGTAGCGGGCGAACAGGGTGCCGAAGGCGGTGTAGCGGCCGAGCTGCGGCACCCCGACGACGAGCGGTGTCGGGCCGTCGCCGAGCTCGGCGCGCAGCAGTTCGGTGGCGCGCCCGATGCTGCCGACCGTGGGCGAGGAGTCGAAGGTCGAGCAGATCTTGTAGTGCACGAGCGGGGCGCCGAGCGCGGCGAGGGCACGGAACGCCGGTGGCAGCTCCTCGTGCATCTGCGCCGGGGTCATGGTGCGGCTGACACCCGCCACGCCGACGGCCCTGGCCTCCGGGTGCGCGGCGAGCTGCTCCGGAGTGGGCGGCTCGAGGAAGAGCAGGGTGGGCAGCCCTGCATCCTCGAGGGTCTCCATGACATCGGTCGACCCGGTGAAGTCGTCGCCGTAGAACGCGACGACGAGGCCGTCGGCGGGCGGATCGAGGGGCGCGAGGTCGGTGTTCACGGGGTGAGCTCCTCGGTGCGCTCCGACATCACCACGCGGCGCGTGAGCTTCTCCAGCCTGCCGGTGCGCAGCGCGTCGACGAACACGGCGAGCAGGATGATGCCGGCCTGGATCATCGGCGTGACATAGAGGTCGACCTGCAGGAACTGCAGCCCGGTCTGGATGAGCTGGATGAGCAGTGCCCCCACCACCGTGCCCGGGAACACCGAGCCGCGACCACCGAACAGGCTCGTGCCGCCGAGCACCGCCGCGGCGATGGCGTCGAACTCGTCGCCCGAGCCGAAGCCCGGCGCCGCGGTGCGCAGCTGCGTCATCGCGACGAAGCTGGCGAGACCGGTGAGCCCGCCGGCGATGACGTAGACGGTGAAGAGGATCCGGCGCACCGGTATCCCCGCCCGCTCGGCGGCGGCGCGGTCCTCTCCCGTCGCGAGCAGCTGCCGTCCGAACGGCGTCCGGGTCACCACGATGTGGGCGATCAGCACGACGATCGCGAAGACCCACACCGGCAGCGGGATGCCGAGGATGGGCTGCGAGCCGAGCGCCCCGATGACGTCGGGGTAGTTGACCTCGCGCGAGTCGGAGAGCCCCAACCCGATGCCACGGAACACGGTGAGCATCGCCAGCGTGACGATGAACGGGATGACGCGCAGGAACGAGATGGCGAACCCGTTCACGGCGCCGAGCACGAGCCCGACACCGATGGCGAGCAACGGCACCACGAACACCGGGATGGCCGCCGTGTTGATGATCTGTCCCACCACCACGGCGACGAGATAGAGCATCGAGCCCACCGAGAGGTCGATGCCCGCCGTCATGAGCACGAGCGTCATCCCCACCGCGACGATGCCGATGTAGGCGGTGCTGCGGGCGATGTTGCCGAGCGTCTGCAGGTCGAAGAAGCGCGGGTCGAGCAGCGAGAAGATCACGAACACCACGACGAGCAGGATGATCGGCACGTTACCGAGGGCGAGTTGACGGAGCTTCGACATCAGCGTGCTGCCTCCTGGTCGAGGGGAACGGGGGTGGTGGCTGCGGCCGCGCCGCTCTCGGCTGCACCGCCCGACTCGCCGAAGGCGGCGCCGAGGATGCGGCGGGCGTCGAACTGCGAGCGGTCGAACTCGCCGACCAGCCGCCCCATCCGCATCACCAGGATGCGGTCGCAGATGCCGATGAGCTCCGGCAGCTCCGACGAGATGACGAGCACGGCGGTCCCCTGGTCGGCGAGCTCCAGCGTGGTGCGGTACACCTCGTACTGCGCCCCCACATCGACCCCTCGGGTGGGTTCGTCGAGGATGAACACGCGCGGCTTCGTGAGCAGCCACTTGGCCAGCACGACCTTCTGCTGGTTGCCGCCCGAGAGCGAACGCACCGGGGAGCGGTCGAGATCGGCCGACTTGAGCCGCAATCCGCTCGTCACCTCGGCGACGTCGCGGGCGACGGCTCGCCGCCTGATGGGCCCGAGCACCCCGCCCGCCCAGCGCTTGAGCGACGGCAGCGCGGCGTTGGTGATGACGGAGAAGTCCATGAGCAGGCCCTCACCGCGCCGGTCTTCGGTGACGAAGGAGAGGCCGCGCGCGATGCGTGAGCGGGTCGACCGGCTCGAGACGTCGGTGCCGTCGACGACGACGCTGCCGCGGTCGACGGGGTCGAGCCCGTAGACCATCCTGGCCAGCTCGGTGCGGCCGGCGCCCATGAGCCCGAACAACCCGACGACCTCGCCCGAGTGCACGGTGAGGTCGATGCCGTCGACCACGCCCTTGGCCGAGAGGTCGGCGACCTCGAGCACGGGCGTGCGTTCGGCGTGCCCGTCGCGGGAGGGGAAGCGGTTGTCGAGGCTGCGGCCCACCATGAGGGTGATGACCTCGCCGACCGGCAGCTCGGGTTCGGGTCGCACGTCGACGAGCGCGCCGTCGCGCATGATGGCGATGCGGTCGGAGAGCCGTTTGATGTCTTCGAGGATGTGGGAGACGTAAATGACGGAGGTGCCGCGCTCGGTCAGCTGTGCGATCAGCTCGAACAGCCGGGCCGTCTCACGCGAGGTGAGCGAGGTGGTGGGTTCGTCGAGGATGACGAGCTTCGGGTCGCCGACCGCCGCCTTGGCGATCTCGAGCATCTGCCGCTGGCCGGGGCTGAGGTCTTCGACGAGGGCTGAGGGCGAGAACGGCAGGTCCATCAGGGCGAGCGCCTCGCGGGCCTTCGCCCGCGCCGCCCGCTTGTCGGTGAAGACGCCGAGCCGCCTGGGGTAGCCGGTGAGGAACATGTTGTCGGCGACCGTGAGGGGCGCGAACAGGTTGAGCTCCTGGTGCACGTGGGCGATTCCCACCTTGCGGGCCTCGGCGGGGCTGCGCGGTTCGTAGCGTTCCCCGTCGACCCAGAGCGAGCCGGAATCGGGCTGCAGCACGCCGCCGACGATGTTCATGAGCGTGCTCTTGCCCGCACCGTTCTCGCCGACGAGACCGAGCACCTCGCCGGCGGCCACCTCGAGGCTCAGGTGCTTGTTGACGGTGACGCCGTAGAAGCTGTGCGAGACGTCGTCGATGCGCAGGCGCGGCTCGGTCATCGGGTGCCTCCCAGGATGCGGTTGCGCACGACGTCGAGCAGGGCTGCGGCCACGATGACGAGGCCCTTGACGATGAACACGACGGTGAACGGCAGGTTGAGCAGATTCAGGCTGTTCGAGAGCACCACGAAGAACAGTGCGCCGAGGGCGGCGCCGAGCACCGAGCCCTTGCCGCCGAACAGCGAGACCCCGCCGATCACCGCGGCGCCGATGACGTCGAGCAGCAGGTCGTCGGCGAGCGTCGGGCGCCCGGCCTCGAGACGCGTGGAGTAGAGGATGCCGCCGATGGTGGCGAACACGCCCGAGAGCGCGTAGGCGAGCACGACGACGCGGCGGTAGGGCACTCCCGAGATGATGGCGGTGTCGCGGCTGGTGCCCGCGGCGTAGAGCCAGGCGCCGAAGGGGGTCTTGCTCAGCACGAAGTGGGCCGCGACGCCGAGCACGACCGCGATGATCGCCGGAACGGTGATGGCGCCCCAGATGCGGCCCTGACCGATCTCGATGTACGCCTCCGGCAGGTTCGGCACGTTCTCGCTGCGGGTGAGCCAGACGGCCACGGCGCTGAACAGCAGCATGGTGCCGAGCGTCACCATGAACGGGGGCATCTTCAGCCGGGCGATGAGGAGGCCGTTGACGGTGCCGAGAACGGCGCCGATCACGACCATGAGCACCACGGCGAGCGCGATGCCTCCGCCACCGCCGAGCGGACCGCCGTCCGGCCCCACGACGCTGCCCCAGAGGGCCGACTTGTCGAACAGCGACGGCTCGAGCGCCTGCGTCACGAGCAGCGCGCCGACGGTGTTGGTGAGGTTGATGATCGCCGACTGCGCGAGGTCGATACCGGCCAGCACGAGCACGAAGGTCTGCCCGATGACGATGATGGCGAGAGGCCAGAAGTTCGACAGCACGTTGAGCGCATTGCGCTCGGAGAGCAGCCCCTGGGCGAAGGGTGCCATCGCGACGACATAGACGACGATGAGGATGGCGACGAAGCCTTCGCCGGCGAAGAGTCGGCGGAGCACGGCTCCGCGCCGGGGCCGGGTGGTGCCGGGCGGCGGCGGAGCGGCGGGCGAGCTCGCGACGGGTGGTGCAGCGGTCACGACGAGGTCCTTCCGGAGGAAACGTGGGGGGCGCCGGCGCCCGGTGCTGAGCATCCGGGCGCCGGCGGGGTGACGGTCGGGCCGATCAGCTGCTCGGGGGCGTGATGACGCAGCCCCACATGTCCTTCTCGCGCTCGTCGAAGTTCGACTGCGTCAGGGCGAAGCCGGGGTCGACGATGGTCTCGTCGGGGTCGGACTCGTTGTCGGCGATCGCCTGGCCGAGCGCCTCGAGCAGTGAGGAGGCCTCGTAGAAGAGGTCCTGCACGCCGGTCGCGTCGACGTAGCCGTCGCGGATGAGACCGCAGGCGCGGTTGTCGCCGTCGAGCCCGCCCATCAGCACGTGGCCGTCCTCGCCGACGGGCTTCCACTTGCCGAGGGGCTCCAGCACCGCCTGGATCTGCGGGAACAGGAAGTCGCTCGAGGTGAACAGCACGTCGATGTCGGGGTTCGCCTGCACGGCCGCCTGGAGGTTCGCCTGGCCGGTCGCCGCATCCCAGTTGGTCTGCACCTCGATGGGGGTGAGGAACAGGTCGGGGTTGGCGTCGATCACCTCGTAGAAGCCGTTGCGGCGCTCGACCGCGTTCTGGTCGCTGAGGTTGCCCACCATGATGAGCGGCTGCACCTTGCGGCCGAGCTTCTTCGCCTCGTCGGCGAGGTACTGCGTGGTCTGTGCCGCGACGTCGCGGTTGTCGGCGACGGCGACGATGGCCGCGCCGTCCTCGGTCGCGGGCGGACGGTTGAAGATGCCGATCGGGATGTCGGCGTCGTTGGCTTCCTTGATGATGGTGTTCGCGCTCGACCCGTCCTCGGGGATCACGATGATGCCGTCGACGCCCTGGGTGATGCAGTCGCGCACCTGCTCGAGCTGGCGGTTGGGGTCTTCGTTCGAGTTGTGCTCGATGACCGTGGCGTTGGCGGCCTCGAGCGAGTCGCTGATCGACTTGATGCCCGCCGCCCAGAACTCGGTCTCGCTGCCGGAGAAGCCGAAGCAGATGCGCTTGCCGCTGAGGTCGGCGCCCACCTCGACGCTGATGTCCTCGGTGGCGGCGTCGGTGCTGCTGCCGCCTCCGCCGGTGGTGGTGCCGCAGGCGCTGAGGGTGGCGACGAGGGCGAGGGCTGCTACCCCTGCCATCGCAGTGCGGAATCGTGTCACGAGGCCTCCTTGACTCGGGGATGCGACGAACCATTTCGCCGCTGGTACGAGAGAACATAGCCACGGCGGGCCGAATTAAGCAAGTCGCAACAGGGATCTGGACACGGGGTTCCTCCGTCTGGACTTTGGTATACCAAGTGCATGCTAGTGTTCGTGCGAGGTCATCGATGATGATGGGAGCCGAGGAAGGTGGACAGATGGCAGAGTTCGTGCCCTTGACGCGACAGCCGTCGCTCGCGGTGCGCGTCACCGAGGAGTTGCTCGAGGCGATCGCCGCGGGCCGGTTTCGGCCGGGTGAGCGACTTCCCAGCGAGCGCGACATGAGCGATCAGTTCGGTGTGTCGCGCACGGTCATCCGCGAGGCCGTCCGCGGGCTGCACGCCAAGGGCGTGCTCGAGATCACGACGGGCAAGGGCGTGCAGATCGCCACCGTGTCGTCGAGCCGGGTCACCGAGGCGCTCGAGCTGTACCTGCGCGGTGCGCAGTCGCAGGAGATCATCCGGCCCGAGCACATCGCCGAGGTGCGTGAGACGCTCGAGACCCGCCTGGTGGAGATCGCCTGCGAGCGCGCGACCGCCGACGATCTCGCCGCCATCGAACGCGAGCACGAGCTGATGTCGGCGGCGCACGACCCCGAGACGGCGGCACGGCACGACGCCGAGTTCCACCGGCTACTCGCCGTGGGAACCCACAACGCGCTCTACCTCACTCTGATCGAGTCGATCAACGCGACGATGCGCACCATCCGCGCGAACAGCTTCACGGTCGAGGGCCGGCTCGCCGTCGCCCTCGAGGAGCACGAGGCCGTGCTCGACGCGGTGCGCGCCCGCGACGCGGCGGCGAGCCGCGAGGCGATGCAACGTCACCTCGACGACTCGCAGAAGTTCTACGGCCAGGGCTCGGGGGCGACCTCGTGACCGGCCGGCTGACGGGCAAGATCGCCGTGGTCACCGGCGCCGCCTCGGGCATCGGCCTGGCGACGGCGCTGCGCTTCGCCGCCGAGGGGGCCGAGGTTCACGGCCTCGATCGCGACGCCGACCGGCTCGCCGAGGCGTTCTCGGAGACCGAGCACGTGCATCCACTGGTCGCCGACATCACCGACGAGCGGTCGGTCGCCGACGCGTTCGACGCCGTGCTCGCGCGGCACGGGAGGCTCGACATCGTGGTCGCCAACGCCGGGGTGCAGCTGTTCGGGCACGACGCGGCCATCGCCGACCTCGACCTCGCAGTGTGGCGGCGCACCGTCGACATCAACTTCACCGGCACCTTCCTCACGATGAAGCATGCCGTTCGGGGAATGCTCCCGACGGGAGGAGCGATCCTCGTCACCGGGAGCCCCACCGGGCTCACCGGGGAGGGCGGAGGGTTCACCGCCTACTCGGCGACCAAGGCCGGCGGGTTCGGCCTCGTGCGCACGGTGGCCGCCGACTACGCGAAGGCGGGCATCCGTGTGAACAGCGTGGTACCCGGGTTCACCACGACGCCCCTCGTCACTGCGATCTCCGACAACGAGGAGCAGCGCGCGGGCATCGTGTCGCGCGTGCCGCTCGGCCGGCCGGGCACACCGGAGGACGTCGCGGGGATGATGGTGTACCTCGCCTCCGACGAGGCCGCCTTCACCACGGGGAGCACGTATTTCATCGACGGGGGCATGAGCACGCTCTGAGCCCCCCGCTCCGGTGGGTGAGCGATCACGCCGAGAGGTGCGTGGGGGGCAGAGGCCGGGGCTGGAGCCGGAATGGAGGGCTCGAGTCCAGGGCCGGAGGCCGAGTCAGGCCGCTGAGGCGACCCGCCCGCGCGGCATGCGCAGCGCGAACAGGGCCGCCGCCGCCATCAGCACCACCGCCGACCCGAAGGCCGCCTCGAAGCCGAACGCGTCGACGAGCAGGCCCGCCACCAGCGGCCCGGCGATGGCCCCCGCGTCGCCGAACGCCTCGAACACGGCGACGGGCTGCCCGCCCCGCGCACCCGCGGCGTCACCCACGGCGGCGGCCGGTGCGGTGCCCATGAAAGCGGCGGCGACGCCGTAGACGCACAGGAGGAGGACGAGCATCCAGAGCTCGGTCACGAAGGGGATGGCGATCATCACCACCGACCCCACGGCGAAGGCGGCGACGATCGCGGGGCGGCGACCGACGGCGTCGACGAAGCGTCCCGCCGGCAGGAGTGCGAGTGTCTGGGCGACGGCCGCGATGGCGAACGCGATGCCCGTCCAGGCAGGCTCACCGCGTAGCACCTCCACCACGAGCACCGGGATGAGCGCGCTCCGCACCCCCATCGCCGCCCACCCCTGCGCGAGGTTCGCCAGCAGGGCCGACTGGTAGCGACTGTCACCGAGCACCTCTCGGAAGGGGCGGAGCGGGAGCGTGCTCACCGCATCCGCCGTCCGGTCGTGGCGGCGGAGCAGCGCGAGCCCGACGGCACCCGCGACGACGAGGGTGCCCGCATAAAAGAAGAACGGCGCGTGAAGCGAGATGCCCGACAGGAGGCCACCCACCGCCGGGCCCGCCATCCCTCCGATGAGGAAGCCGCCCTGGTAGAAGCCGACGGCACGACCTCGGGTACTCGGGTCTGAGGAGGCGAGCAGCAGGGTCATGGCGGCGACGGTGAACATGGCCGAGCCGATTCCGCCCACCCCGCGTAGCAGCAGAACCTGCAGGTACGAGTCGGCGAGTCCGACCAGGGCGCTCGACACCGCGACGATACCGATCCCCACGGCCAGGATGACGCGCTCGCCGGCGATGTCGAGCAGCTTGCCCACGAACGGGTTGGCGATCAGACGCATCACCGCGAACGCCGAGACCACGGCGCCCACCTCGAGGTAGCCCACGCCGAAACTGCGCACGTACACCGGGAGCACGGGGATGACGACGCCGAAGCCGAGCATCACGAAGAAGGCGACGACACCCAGCACCACGACGTCTCGCGGCAGCGCCGGCGCTCCGCCCCAGAGGAGGCGGCGGAGGCGTTCGGATGCTCGGGTCACCGAACAAGCGTAGGAGACGCGGGAGGGGTGGGCGTCACGGGCCTGCCGGCTCGACTCCGCGGGCGGGCGGCGCATCCGGAATTCCGGGTGACACAGAAGGAGGCGCGTGCGGCGGGCTCGGGAAAGCCCAGGGTGTTGCCGCACGCGCCTCGGCGGCATATGGGGGTTGCCGCCGGCGATCCACGGTCGGGGTCTCCGTGATCGCCAGGTCTGTGTTCGAGAGCGACACTACTAGCGGGTCGAGAGCGGATCGAGTGGCTCCCAGGGAGGCCGGGCCGCCTCGGCGGCGCCGGTGGTTCATTCGGAATTGCTTCTGCTGATCAGGCATTTCGCGGGCCGTCAAGCGCCGATCGAGCCTCGAACTTGAGGCGCAGCTGAGCCGATCTTGATCGAAACCTCAGGCAATCCTGCGCCAACGTCGAGCGGCGAAGACGGTCGGGCCTACTCTCGAAGGGTGCCCGACTCCTCCACACCACTTCGCAGGCTCGGATTCCTCACCATCGGCCTGTTCGATCCGGCCGACCCGGCGGCCGGCCACGAGGCGACACTCGAGATCATCGAGCACGGCGAACGGCTCGGGTTCGACAGCGCCTGGGTGCGTCAGCGGCACCTCCAGTACGGTATCTCATCGCCGACCGCCGTTCTCGCAGCCGCCACCCAGCGCACCAGCCGCATCGAGCTGGGCACCGCGGTGGTGCCCATCGGGGCGGAGAACCCGTTCCGGCTCGCCGAAGACTTCGGCACGGTCGACGTGCTCTCCCACGGGCGCCTCAACCCGGGTTTCTCGGCCGGCGTGCCGATGAACTTCGACAGCTACCGCGACGCCATCTACCCCATGACGGCCGAGCATGAAGATCTCGACTACGGCAGGTTGCTGCGGTTCCGCGACCTCGTGCGCGGCGAGATCGCGAGCGATTTCCAGGGAACCCAGGGCATCGAGGTGTTCGCGAACACGGTGCAGCCGCACGCGGCCGGGCTCTCCGAGCGCCTGTGGTACGGCGGCGGCAGTACGCGCTCGGCGGTGTGGGCGGGCTCGAACGGCTTCCATCTGCTGACCTCGAGCGTGGTGCAGGGCGAACTCGGTGACGACTTCGCCGAGAACCAGCTCGCCCAGGTGCGCGCCTACCGGGAGGCGGGGGGCTCCCGGGTCTCGCAGGGGCTCGTCGTCATCCCCACCGACTCCGCCACGCCGGCCCAGCGCGCCCGCTACGAGGAGTATGCCGCGAGCCGGTCGGCGCGGGTGGGGGTCCCCCACGGGCCGAAGCGGATGCTCTTCGCCCGCGACCTCCTCGGCGGCTCAGCCGAGATCGCCGACACCCTGCACTCCGACCCCGCCTTCCGCGAGATAGACGAGGTGGCGTTCGCGCTCCCCTTCTCCTTCGAGCACGACGATTACCTGCAGCTGCTCGGCGACATCGCCGAGCACCTCGGCCCCGCACTCGGCTGGCGCCCCGCGGCGGCGTGACGAGCCGCCGCCGTCACTCGTGACGAGCGGATGCGGATGTGCGCTCAGCGCTCCGACGTGCGGTTCTCGCCCACGGCCCTGATGCTGCGGAGCTCGTCGGCGAGCTCCGAGTCGGGCGTCGGCGCGATCGTCTCGAGCTCGTCGTCAGCGTGCTCCGAGCCGGAACCGGCGGCCGCACTGGAGGCATCGGTCGCCTGCCCGTCGCCAGCGCGCTCCGGCCCGGGGTCAGCGGCCGGATGCGGCTCGTCCGACGGGTGGGCAGCATCCGTGTCGTGGTGCTCGGTCATGCGCCGCGGCCCGTCTTCTGCTGCAGGCGGTCGATGTGCTCGGAGGCCTCGGCCTTCGTGAGGTCGGCCGGGAGCTCCTCCCCCGCCTCACGGGCCAGCGTGTCGAGGTAGCTCTTCTGCGGACCGGTCATCGGCTCGTCGCCCGTCACCCACTCGCTCGGGTCTTTGCTCGCCGGCTCCGCCGGATCGGGCCGCTCGCCACCGAGCGTCTCCTGCTGAGGCTCCTGGGCCTCCGCACCTTCCCCGGGCGCGGTCGCGAGGGCCTCGTCGCCCGCACCACCCGCGGTGGCCGGGTCGTACTGCTGGTCATTCTGCTGCTGGTCGTCGCTCATGCGGAGGAGCGTACGCCGCTCCCCTCTCCTCGCCAGGGGTTGCCGCCCCCGCGCGCTCGTGCCGCGCGCCCACGGCCCCCCATCGGGCCCCCACGAGTTTCTCGCGCACGAGGACCTCTCCACCCGCCACCCGAGACATTTCTCGCGGACAAAGTCCGTGATAACTGCGTTCTTCACGGACTTTGTCCGCAAGAACGTGCGGGGGCCCGAAGAGGTCGCGCGCTCAGGCGGTGCGGCGGAGGCGACGGTCCAGGGCCGGCACGAAGGCTGCGGACCACACACGGTAGCCACGGTCGTTGGGGTGGAAGAGGTCGCCAGCGAACTGGGTCGTCACGCCCCAGAGCCCCTGCCGCTCGGTGAGCGCGTGCAGCGGAACCACTTCGAGCCCCGCCCGGTCGGCCGCAGCCCGCAGCAGCCGGTTCGCCGCGCGGGCCCTCTTCTCTCCCGGCAGGAAGTAGAAGCTGGGGATGTCGGCGACCACAGCATCCGGAGCGAGCGCGGCGACACCCGTCAGCAGCCGCGCGATCTCGGTGCGGAAGCGCTCGGGGTCGAACTCGGCCATGTCGTTCGCACCGATGGCGACGGTCACGATGTCGGGTCGGCGACCGGATGCTCCCTCCGAGCCGTTCACGATGCGCTCGAGCTTCGGCAGCTGCAGCTCGAGGGCCTCGCGCAGGCGGGCTCCCGAGACGGCGAGGTTGATGACGCGCACGGGCCGGCCGGTGCGCTCGCCGAGGTGCCGGAACAGGAAGCCGACGTAGCCGTGGGAAGGCCGGCTCGCGCCGATGCCCTGGGCGGCGGAATCACCGATCGCGACGTAGAGAAGCTCGTTCTCGCGGAGTGGGCGGGAGGCCTGGTCACGCCAGAAGGAGGAGTGCACGGGGATGGCGTCGGAGAGCCGCCCGCGCCAGTGGTGCTGGCGGCGCGAGAGGTAGCTCGCCCAGGCGGCGATGCCGCCGGCGGCCGCGAGCGACGACGCCGCGACGGCGATCACTCGGGGTGCGCGCAAGCGGCGGGGCTTCGGGAAGGGGCTCGACCGGCGGGGCATGTCGCAACCCTATGACGGCCTGTGCCTTCTCCACAGGGCGCACAGCGCGCATCCGTCGTGCACAGGCGGTCGAGACCAGCGGATGCGCTGTGTGCGCCCGGTAGAATCGAGGCGCATCCCACCCCGCACTTCCAAGGAGCCTGGCCGCGTGAGCACTGCCGATACCGTCGAGAACGCCATCGCGACCCCCGACCGGGAACAGCCCTACGAGGCCCTCGGGCTGAAGAGCGACGAGTACGCCAAGATCAAGGAGATCCTCGGCCGGCGCCCCACGAGCGGCGAGCTCGCCATGTATTCGGTGATGTGGAGCGAGCACTGCTCGTACAAGTCGTCGAAGATCTATCTGCGGCAGTTCGGCCAGAAGGTCACCCCCGCCATGAAGAAGAACCTCATGGTCGGCATGGGCGAGAACGCCGGTGTCGTCGACGTGGGCGAGGGCTGGGCCGTCACCTTCAAGGTCGAGTCGCACAACCACCCCTCCTACATCGAGCCCTTCCAGGGCGCCGCCACCGGCGTCGGCGGCATCGTGCGCGACATCATCTCGATGGGTGCCCGCCCGGTCGCCGTGATGGATCAGCTGCGCTTCGGCAAGATCGACGAGCCCGACACCGCGCGCGTCGTGCACGGGGTCACGAGCGGCATCTCCTTCTACGGCAACTGCCTCGGCCTGCCGAACATCGGCGGCGAGACGTACTTCGACCCGGTGTACCAGGGCAACCCGCTGGTGAACGCGCTCTCGGTGGGTGTGCTGCGCCACGAAGACCTGCACCTCGCCAACGCCCGCGGCGTGGGCAACAAGGTCGTGCTGTTCGGGGCGCGCACCGGTGGCGACGGCATCGGCGGCGCCTCAATCCTCGCCTCCGACACCTTCTCCGCCGGCGGGCCCACCAAGCGCCCCGCTGTGCAGGTCGGCGACCCGTTCGCCGAGAAGGTGCTCATCGAATGCTGCCTCGAGCTGTTCGCGGGCGAGCTGGTCGAGGGCATCCAAGACCTCGGTGCCGCCGGAATCTCCTGCGCCACCAGCGAGCTCGCCTCCAACGGCGACGGCGGCATGTTCATCGAGCTCGACAAGGTGCTGCTGCGCGATCCGTCGCTCACCGCAGAAGAGATCCTCATGTCGGAGAGCCAGGAGCGCATGATGGCGGTGGTGAAGCCCGAGAAGCTCGAGGGCTTCCTCGCCGTCACCGCGAAGTGGGATGTGGAGACCAGCGTGCTCGGCGAGGTCACCGACACCGGGCGCCTCGTCATCAACTGGCACGGTGAAGAGATCGTCAACGTCGAGCCGCGCACCGTCGCGGTCGACGGGCCCGTGTACGAGCGGCCCGTCGCCTACCCGTCGTGGATCGACGAGCTTCAGGCCGACTCCGCATCCCGTCTTCCCCGCTCGAGCGACGGCGAGGCGCTTCGCGACGAGTTCCTCCGGGTCGTGGGCTCGCCGAACATGGCGTCGAAGGAGTGGATCACGAACCAGTACGACCGCTACGTGCTGGGCAACACGGCGCTGTCGTTCCCCGACGACGGTGGAATGATCCGCGTCGACGAGGAGTCGGGGCTCGGCTTCGCGCTCGCCTCCGACGCCAACGGGCGCTACTGCCAGCTCGACCCGTACCGCGGCGCGCAACTCGCGCTGGCCGAGGCCTACCGCAACGTCGCCGTCACCGGCGCCACCCCGGTCGCGGTCTCCGACTGCCTCAACTTCGGGTCGCCCGAGAACCCCGAGGTGATGTGGCAGTTCTCGAAGGCCGTCGAGGGGCTGGCCGACGGATGCCTCGAGCTCGAGATCCCGGTGACGGGCGGCAACGTGTCGTTCTACAACCAGACCGGGTCGCAGCCCATCCACCCCACGCCCGTGGTCGCCGTGCTCGGCGTGATCGACGACGTCGCCCGCCGTGTGCCCTCGGGGTGGCAAGACGAGGGGTCGAACCTGTACCTCCTCGGCACCACCCGTTCCGAGCTCGACGGCTCGGCCTGGGCCGGGGTGGTGCACGGGCACCTGGGTGGGCTCCCGCCCGAGGTGTCGCTGCCCGGCGAGGCCGCGCTCGGCGAGCTGCTGCGCGCCGGGGCCCTCGAGGGTCTCATCGACTCGGCGCACGACCTCTCCGACGGTGGGCTCGCGCAGACCCTCGCCGAGTCGGTGCTGCGCTTCGGCATCGGGGCGCGGGTATGGCTCGACGAGATCGTGGAGCGCGACGGCGTCTCGATCTCCGACGCGCTGTTCAGCGAGTCGACGGGGCGGGTGCTGGTGGCGGTCCCCCGCGAAGACGACGTCAAGTTCAAGGGCCTCGCTGCGGGCCGGGGCATCCCGCTGCTGCGCATCGGCGTCACCGACGCGCTCTCGGGCTCCCTCGAGGTGCAGGGCCTGTTCGAGGTGCCCATCCCCGAGCTCGCCGGCATCCACAGCGCCACCCTCCCCGACCACTTCGGCCCCGTCGTCGGCGGCTGACCCGCGCGCGCCCTGCGCGCCGAGTTGGTCGCGCAACCTGCTCCCGAAGCGCCCCAAGGGAGCACTCTGCGCGACCAACACACCTAGCGAGAGACCCCCGCAACTCGGAGCCACCCACCCACCCCCAGTTAGTCGCACAAACTGCCCCAAGCGCCCCGACGGAGCACTCTGCGCGACCAACACCCCGCACGACGTGCTCTCACAAGGTCGCGAGAGAGCACTTTGCGCGACCAATACCCGAGCGGGTGACCCGCTCAGGTCGACGCCACTCATCGGCATCGAGCTGGTCGCAGAAATTGCTCACACCAGGGCCCCAAGGGAGCGGTTCGCGCGACCGACGCGCGGGGTGAGCAGGGCGCGGGGCGCGCAGCGCCCGCTCGGGAGCGGGGGTGCGCTACGCGGCGGGGGTGGCGGGGGGCGTGTCGGCGTCGGCGGCGATGCGTTCGTGGTGGTGGATGACTTCGGCGACGATGAACCCGAGGAACTTCTCGGCGAAGGCCGGGTCGAGGTGCGACTCTTCGGCGAGGCCGCGCAGACGCTTGATCTGGCGAGCCTCACGGTCGAGATCGGCGGGCGGCAGCCCGTACTCGGCCTTGAGGCGCCCCACGGTCTGCGTGAACTTGAAGCGCTCGGCCAGCATGTGGATGAGGGCGGCGTCGATGTTGTCGATCGACTGGCGGATGCTCTCCAGCCGCTCGTAGACATCCGCACTGGTGTCGAAGCCCCCCGCGGGCGTTTTACGCTCGTCGTTCATAGGTAGAACTCTAGCCAGCTTCGCGCGGCGACTCCTGCGCGGAAGCCGTGCGCGCGGAGCGGCGGCCCGGCAGCCGCAGCCTGCCCTGCGCGAGCAGGATGCCGAGGAACACCAGAAGGGCCCCGAGCGGTGCGTTCCAGCTGAGGCTCTCCCCGAGCAGCACGATGCCGAGGAACACCCCCACCACCGGCGTGAGGTACGTGACGGTCGACGTGGCCGTCGGCCCCCACGCCCCCAGCACGTTCATGTACCAGTAATAGGCCACACCGGTGCCGAGCACACCGAGCAGCACCAGGCTGAGCACGATCGGCAGGTCGAGCACGATCGGCCCGAGGGCGACGAACGGGGTGAGCACGAGCAGGATGACCGCCCCCATGCCCACCTGCAGGAAGGCTGCTGTGAGGCCCGAGACCGGATGCCGCGCCGTGATGAACCGGCGGATGTAGCCGAAGGTGAACCCGTAGCAGACCGCCGAACCGAGGCACGCCAACTGGCCGGCGAGCTCGAACGCGAGATCGCCGTGGGCCGCCTGGTTCACCGCGAACGACCACGGACCGATGATGACGACCACCCCGACGATGCCGGCAACCACCCCGAGAACCCGCGAGCGGCCGAGCTTCTCGACCCGGAAGACCAGCGTCACCATGAGCGCTGTGGCGATGGGGGTGACGGCGTTGTAGATGCTCGCGAGCCCGGAGGTGACATACTGCTCGGCCCAGGCGAACAGGAGGAAGGGCACCGCGCATCCGAATGCCCCGATGACGACGAAGTGCAGGTAGACCGCGGGGGTTCGCGGCAGGCGGGTGCGGGTGACGAGCAGCAGCACAGCGAGGGTGAGGGTGCCGAGAACGAGTCGCGTCCATGCGACCTGCCCGAAGGAGAGGCCGTCGAGCGCTACTTTCATGAAGAGGAAGCTCGCACCCCAGATGAGGCCGAGCGCCGAGAATTGGAGGGCGACGGCGAGACGGTTCTTGGGCACTCTGTGAGGTTATCGCGAGCATCCGACACCGATGCTCGTGAAACGAGCGAGCGCCCCGGAGTGGCACTCCGAGGCGCTCGCGTGTCCGTTTCTCGACGGTGAGACGACGCGTCGACGAGCCGCCGGGATGACGTGTCGCCGAGACGCCGACCCGCTATTCGACGACCGAGAGCGTGACGTCGATGTTGCCGCGCGTGGCGTTGGAGTAGGGGCAGATGGTGTGCGCCTTCTCCGCGAGCTGACGAGCCTCGTCGGGGCTGACGTTCGGCACGTAGACGTCGAGCTCGACGGCGAGACCGAAACCGCCCTCGCCGTTGCTGCCGATGGAGACGCTCGCCGAGACGCCGGCGTCGGTGGTGTCGAGCTTCAGCTCGCGACCCGCCGCGTGCAGAGCGCCGAGGAAGCAGGCGGAGTAGCCCGCCGCGAACAGTTGCTCGGGGTTCGTGCCCTCGCCCGAGCCGCCCATCTCTTTCGGGGGGCGGGTGTCGAAGTCGAGGCGGTCGTCTTCGCTGCGGACGTGTCCGTCACGGCCTCCACCGGAGGCGTGGGCGATTGCGGTGTAGATGGCTTCCATGGTTCTAGTTGATCACTTCCGGCCGCCGTCGGCCAAGCTCACAGGCACTCCCCCGCCTTGATTCGCCACACGTTCAGCAAGCGACTCGCGGATGGCGGGCCACTCGTCGACGATGATCGAGAACACGGCCGAGTCGCGCCAGCTGCCGTCTGCCCGCGGCACGTCGCGGCGGCTGATGCCCTCGAAGGTGGCGCCGAGCCGTGCGATGGCAGCGCGGGAGCGGGCGTTCAGCACGTCGGCCTGGATCTTCACCCGCCCGAAACCGTGGTCGAAGGCGAGCCCGAGCAGCAGCAGCTTCGCCTCGGGGTTCACGACGGTGCCCCAGACGCGGGGGTCGTAGGCGGTCCAGCCGAGGTGGGCGTACTCGAGTCGCTCGTTCAGGTCGCCGAGAGTGGAGGTGCCGACCAGCACGCCGTCGTCGGGTCCACCGACGAGACGGATGGCGTAGGCGTTGCCGCCTGACCACTGGTAGTAGCCCTCGGCCCAGGCGACGAAGTCGTCGACGTCGGCGCGGTAGCCGGCGGGCCCTCCCCCGTACCCGCCCGCGAACACCTCGGGCCGGCCGATGGCGGCATGGAGCTCGGGGAGCAGTTCGCGGGTGAGGGGCTCGAGGCGGATGTAGCGACCGGTGAGGATGCTCGGCTCGGGTGAGATGGCGACCATGCTTCGAGTCTCGCACTTGCGAGGGCGCGGCTGCGCCGGCGCGCCCCCGCCCGACTCGCGCCCCGCCCCGCGGCGCGGCTGGCCCCGCCCCGCGGCTGGCCCCACCCCGCGCCGCCGCCCCGCGGCTGGCCCCACCCTGCGGCTGGCGCCGCCGCGGAGCTGTGCCACGATGGTGCCATGGGCAGCGCAGCCATGTTCTTCCACTCCGCCTCAGCGTTCCACGAGCTGGTGGCGGCCATCGGCGACGACCAGTGGGAGCGCCCGGCCCTCGGCGACTGGACGCTGCGCTCCCTCGTCGGCCACACCACCCGCGCCATCCTCACGGTGGAGAGCTACCTCCAGCTCGACGACCCCGGCTTCCCCACCGTGTCGAACGCCGAGGGCTACTATGCGCGGGTCTACCGCGACCTCACCGATCCCGAGGCGGTTGCCGCCCGCGGCGTGGAGGCGGGGATCTGGCTGGGCGACGACCCGGCCCAGGCCGTCGGCGACGCCCTCGTGCGCGCGATGGCGCTCGTCGACACCGCCCCACCCGAGCGCATCGTGTCGATCGGCGGCCTCGGCATCGAGCTCGGCGAGTACCTGCGCACACGCGTGTTCGAGCTCGTGGTGCACTCGATCGACATCTCCCGCGCCACGGGCCTCCCCCACGGGCAGCCCTCCGAGAGCGTGAGGGCGACGCTCGAGCTCGCTGCCGGTGTCGCGGCGGCGAAGGGCGACGCCGAGGTGCTGCTGCTCGCTCTCACGGGCCGAGGCGAGCTCCCCGCCGGCTACTCGGTGGTCTGACCGAGCGCGCGCACCACGGCACGCAGCGCCTCGACCGCCGACGCACGTTCGGTGTCGGGCAGCGCGCCGAACAGCTCACGCTCGCGCGCCAGCAGCTCGGGGAACACCCCGTCGATGAGTTCGCATCCCTCGTCGGTGAGCCGGATGAACGCCCCCCGACCGTCGACCGGGTTCGGCGACCGCACGACAAGGCCTCGCTGCTCGAGCGCCTTCAGCCGTTTGGTGATGGCGGGCCCGCTGGCGAGCGAGACGGTGCGCAGCTCTCCGGGCGACCGCGGCCCGCCGGCGCGCCGGAGCGCGGAGAGCACGTCGAACTCGCCGCGGGTGAGGTCGTAGCGGGCGAGGAAGTCGTCGCCGGCCCGGGTGACGACCGCCGCGCTGCGGAGGATGCGCCCGGTGAGCTCGATCACCTCGGTCTCGAACTCGGGATGCAGCGCCGCCCAGTCGGCACGGATGCGATCCACGTCGTCGGGCTGGCGGGGGCTGCCGTGACTCATGCGGCAACCGTACACTAGTTCACGAGTAAACTATCTCGGATGACCACCTCGACGACCCGCACCTCTGTGCGTTCCGCACTGCCGCATCCGCGCCGTCTGGTCGAGTTCGGGCCGCACGGGGGCGCCCATCGGGTCGCGGTGCGGGCCGGCGTCGCGATGGCGGTTCCGCTCGTTGGGCTGCAGCTCACGGGCCACATCGATCTCGCGCTGTACGCGGTGTTCGGCGCGTTCACCGCACTGTACGGGCGCGCGCACACGCACCTCGCACGACTCCAGATGCAGGCCGCGGCCGGGGCGGCCCTCGTCACCTGCGTGGTGATCGGCACGGCGATCGGGGCCTCCGTCGCGCGGGAGTGGATCGTGGTGCCGGTTGCGGCAGTGGTGGCCGGGGTGGCGACGATCGTCTCTGACGCGCTCGACTGGCACCCGCCCGGCGCACTGTTCTTCGTGTTCGCGCTTGCCGCGTGCGCGTCGGTTCCGGCCGAAGCCTCGCGCATCCCGGTGGCGCTGGCCCTCGCGGCGGCGAGCGCGCTGGTGGCGATGGCGGTGTCGACTGCCGGTCTCGTGCGCCCGGCAGCGCGGGAGCGGGCGCGAGCGGCGAGGGAGTCGCGGTCGCACACGGCCGCGGGCTCGCGAGCGCACGCCGCGGCGGGGTCGCGGGTGCGCGCCGCGGCGGCGCAGGAGCGGGCGCGAGCGGCCAGCGAGTCCCGGGCACACGCGGCGGCGGCGCGGGAGCGGGCGCGAGCGGCGACCGAGTCCCGGGCACACGAGGCGGCGAGGTCGCGAGCGCGCGCTGCGGCGGCGCGGGAGCGGGTGGCGACGCGGTTCGGCGGGTTGTTCGCGGCGGCCATCGCGCGACCGCACGAGCTCGGCAGGGTGGCGGCGATCGCTGTGGCGGTGCTCGTGGCGGGGGCGATTCCCACGGCGACGGGGCTGGGGCATCCGTACTGGGCGATGGTGTCGGCGGTCGCAGCGCTGGGAGCCGCCGATGTGGCGGGGCACCTCGTGCGCGCCGGGCACCGCGTCGGAGGCACCTTGCTCGGGGTTGGTCTCGCGGCGGTGCTGCTCGCGGTGAGCTCGTCGCCCGTGGTGCTCATCGCGTTCGTGGTGCTGCTGCAGGTGGCGGCCGAGCTGTTCGTGATGCGCAACTACGGACTCACGATGGTGTTCGTGACGCCGCTCGCGCTCATCATGGCGCAGCTCGCGCACCCCGGAGACGAGTGGGCGCTGCTGCGCGACCGCACCCTCGAGACACTCCTCGGTGCGGCGGTCGGCGTCGCGGTGAGCGTCGCGCTGGCCACGCTGCGCGCGCGGCGCGCGGCGGCGGAGCGGCCGAGCGCCTAGGCGGGATGTGACCCCACGCTTCTTGCGGATGAAGTCCGTCCGAACGCACATCCCGACGGACTTTGTCCGCAAGAAAAAGGACTCGCCGACGGAGTCTCACGCGATTCTCACGGGAAAAGTCCGTGAAGAACGAGGTCTTCACGGACTTTTCGCGGGAGAACCGCCCGGCAGGGTGTGGGGCCGGGCGGAAGCGCGCGGCCGGTGCCCTACTCGAGCAGGTCGTGACGGGTGACGATGGCGTCGCGGTCGGGGCCGACGCCGATGGCGGAGATGCGCGATCCGCTCATCTCCTCGATCGCCAGCACGTAGCGCTGCGCGGCGGCGGGGAGGTCTTCGAAGCGCCGCACACCGGTGATGTCTTCCGACCAGCCCTCGAACTCCTCGTAGATGGGCTGCGCGTGGTGGAAGTCGCTCTGCGACACGGGCACCTCGTCGACTCGCACGCCGTCGACGTCGTAGGCGACACAGACGGGGATGCGCTCGAGACCCGTGAGCACGTCGAGCTTCGTGAGCACGAAGTCGGTGACGCCGTTGATGCGTGCGGTGTAGCGGGCGATCGGCGCGTCGTACCAGCCGGTGCGGCGCGGTCGACCTGTGGTGGTGCCGAACTCGAAGCCCTTCGAGCGCAGGAACTCGCCCGACTCGTCGAACAGCTCGGTGGGGAACGGGCCCGCGCCGACGCGCGTGGTGTACGCCTTCACGACGGCGATGACCCGGTCGATGCGGTTGGGCGCGACACCCGAACCGGTGGCGGCACCGCCCGAGGTGGCGTTCGAGGAGGTGACGAACGGGTAGGTGCCGTGATCGACGTCGAGCATGGTGGCCTGGCCGCCCTCGAACAGCACGGTCTTGCCGTCGCGGAGAGCGCGGTCGAGCACCAGCGAGGTGTCGGCCACCATGGGGCGGAGGCGCTCGGTGTACGACAGCAGGTCGTCGATGACCTGGTCGGCGAGCACGGCCCGCCGGTTGTAGACCTTCACCAGCACGTGGTTCTTGAGATCGAGGGCCGCCTCGACCTTCTGCCGCAGGATGCCCTCGTCGAAGAGGTCTTGGATGCGGATGCCGACCCGGTTGATCTTGTCGGCGTAGGCCGGCCCGATCCCGCGCCCGGTGGTGCCGATCTGCCGCTTGCCCAGGAAGCGTTCGGTGACCTTGTCGAGGGTGCGGTGGTAGGCGGTGATGACGTGCGCGTTCGCCGAGACCAGCAGACGCGACACGTCGACCCCGCGGGACCCGAGCGCCTCGAGCTCGTGGAACAGCACCTCGACGTCGACGACGACACCGTTGGCGATGACCGGGGTGACGCCCGGGGTGAGGATGCCGGAGGGCAGCAGGTGCAGGGCGTACTTCTTGTCGCCCACCACCACCGTGTGGCCGGCGTTGTTGCCGCCGTTGAACTTGACGACGTAGTCGACACGGCTGCCGAGCAGGTCGGTGGCCTTACCCTTGCCCTCGTCGCCCCACTGGGCGCCGATCAGGACGATCGCTGGCATGTGGATTCCCTCCGGAAGCGGATCGAGGTTCCGATGTCAGTGTCCGGCGAGGGTGCCGGTTGACAGTCGATTCTATCGTGCGGTGGTCTCGGCGCCCCGGATGTGGGCCACGCCTGGGGAATCAGGATGCGCATCCGCTGGTTGTGGAGAACATGCCCGAGCTCCATCTCACGCTCTACTCGTCGAGCTTCTGCGGGGCGTGCAGCAGCACGCGCGCGACCGTGGAGCGCGTCGCGGAGCTCGTCGGCGACCGCCTCGACTGGAACGAGGTGAACGTCGCCGACGCCCCCGACGAGAGCGAGGCGAGCGGCATCGTCACCACGCCCACCGTCGTCATCACCGGCGCCGACGGGGCCGAGCTGATGCGCGCCTCCGGCGTGCCCACGACCCCCCAGCTCCTCTCCGCCGTGGCTGCCGCCCTCCCCTGACCCGCGCCGCCCGCCGCGCGGCGACGATGATGAGCGGCCGGAGTCCGTCAGGCGGCGGGGAGGAGCATCGACGGGGTGCCGAGGGCCAGCCGGTGGGTGATTCCCGCGGAGAGGCCGGTGACGAGGTCGAGGGCGTGCGTGGTGACCTCGTTCGAGCCCTGGTGGGCGATGTGGAGCAGGGCGCCGCCGACGACGTGGTGTCGCGGGATCGCCCCGCCGCTCGCGAACTCGCCCGCCCTCACCAGCTCGCCGTCGGGCGAGGAGCGGCGGAGCACCGCGATGACGTCGCTCCCGCGCACGCCCGCGTAGAGCAGGCGCCCGTCGGCCGAGGCGCACAGATGGGCGGCGGTGTCGCCGGGGCGAGGGCCGCCCTCGCGGAGGGCGAGACGCTGCGCGATCCGGTACCCGCCGTCGGAGGGCTCCAGCACGACCGCCTCGCACGAGTACTCGGTCACCACGATGAGGCGGGGGCCGTCGGCGACGAGGTGGCGGGGGCCGCTGCCGAACGGCAGGGCGGTCGAGCCGAGCACCACGGGCGCGCCGTCGACCAACTCGATCTCCCGCAGCAGGTCGAACCCGAGGTCGGTCACCACGAAGCGCGTCGCCGACACCCAGTGCACGAAGTGCGCGCGGCTGCCCGGCTCGAGGCCGAACGGCGGCGGTGTCTCGCGTCGCGCGCCGGCGTGCGGGTCGACGACGGGTGCGACCGCCAGCGGCACCCCCGGCAGCCCGTCGTCGCCGAGCGGGTAGACGAGCACAGCCCCGTCGCCCCAGCACGCCGCGGCGAGATACGCGGCGTCGGGCGACACCGCCACGTGGCACACCAGCGGCCCCGCCGGCTGCGACGCCACCGCCGTGAGCGCCACGGGGTCGGGCGACTCGATCCGGTGCGCGGTGACCGTGCCGGCCACCTCGTCGGCCGAGTACACGAGGGGCAGCACGGGGTGCCGCGCCAGGAAGCTCGGCGAGCTCCACGGATGCACGGGCCCGGCCAGCCGCAGACCGGTCACCTCCGAAGACACCACCCGGGCGATGCCCTCAGCGTGCCCGCCCGCATCGCTCGTGTATCCGCCCACCCAGAAGGCGCTCTCGTGGTCGTCGGTCATCGAGGGGCATCCTCCAGTCGCAGCACGTAGAGCGCGTCGCCGAGGAATTCGGGCTGCTCCACCCGGAGGCCGGCGTCGACCGCGGTGGTGCGCACCGCATCCGTCTGCCTCCGTTCGAGATCGTAGACGGCGATCGACGCGACCGGGCGGTCGAGCCGGAGGGTGAGGGCGAAGGGTTCGGGGGCGTAGACCACGACGGTGTCGCCGACGCGACCCGCCACGGCGCCCGACGGCTCGGGCTCGAGCAGCGAGGGGTCTTCGACCAGCCCGAACAGGTTCTCGGCTTCGACGACCCGACGCACGAAGGCGGCGTCGAAGGCCCCCTCGAAGCCCGCCGCGACCGAGAACGGGAACGGGGTGCCGTGCACGGCCTCCGCCGTGAACGACGCTTCGCGCCGGTGCCACGACCAGACGCCGTGCGCGCCGTACCCGAGCCCGGCGCTCGCACCGGCCACCACGCCCGTCCAGCTGGCACGGCGCACGTCGGCCCGGCGGTGGCGGGAGGCACCGGCGAAGCGGCCGAGGCCCTCGTAGCACGGCTCGAGGTTCACGACGGGGCGCTCGACGTCGAGGGCGCGGTAGTAGCGGGTGAGGTCGGCAGGCAGCGTGTCCCAGGCTTCGTTGTGACCCGACTGCAGGCCGTGCAGGTCGATGAGCGGGCCGTCGGCCACCTCTTTCGGCATGCGCGCGGTGGGCGTGTCGTGCCAGGTGATGAGCGCATCCGGGGCCTCCTCGCGCACGACGCGCGCCGCCAGCGAGTAGCGCTCGATCGCCTCGGCGTCGTTCAGGTCGTCGTCGCCCGAGATCGCGAACACCGGGTCGAAGCGACCGAAGGTGCGCACGGCGCGTCGCACGTAGTCGACGGTCTGCTGCTCGGTGAGCACATGGTCGGGGGTGAGGCCGGCACCCCAGGTGCCGGGCACGAAGTTGTTCCAGAGCAGCACCAGGATCGGCGTGAGACCGTGCTCGCGCGCTTGTTCGAGCACCCACTCGGCGTGGCTCCAGAAGTCGGCGTCACCCCCTCCGAAGTCGACGGCACCGTCGGTGATGGCGAACGGGCTGCGGGCGGCGTCGGAGCGGTCGTGGGCGATGGGCAGCACGCTGATGAGTAGAGCATTGAAGCCCTGCCGACGACGGAGCTCGAGATGGTCGAGCCATTCCGCGTCGGTGGGCGAGGTGAACGCCGCCCAGGTGGTGTCGGCGAGGAGGAAGCGATGCTCGCCGTCGGCGAGGAGGCTTCGGTGGTCGGGGGCGATGCTCCAGCGGGTCATTCGTCGTCCTTTCGGGGGAGTCGTTCGGGTGTGTCGTTCACGGGAGTCGTTCGGGGGTTCAGGGGTTTCGGAGAGCGTTAGGGTGGTCTGGTCTGCGCGTCTGGCGTGCGAGGAACGGGAGCCGAGAGTGGTCGACGAGAGCACCGGAACCCCCGAGCGTTCGGGGGTGAAGTCGTCGTTGCGCACGCTCGAGATCCTCGAGCTGCTCGCCTCCGACGACCAGCGCCGCACCATCACCTCGATCGCCCGCGAGCTCGGCAGCCCCAAGTCGAGCGTGCACAGCATCGTGCACACCATGGCCGACCGCGGCTGGCTGCAGGTGAGCGCCGACGGCACCCGGTACGGGCTCGGCATCCGCTCGCTGCTCGCGGGAACCTCGTACATCGAGACCGACGACGTGGTCACACTCACCCGCGGAACCCTCGATGCCGTCGCCGAACGCACGGGCGAGACCGTTCACCTCGGGCGGCTCGACGGGGCCGACGTGGTGTACCTCGCCAAGCGCGAGTCGGTGCATCCGCTGCGCCTGTACTCGGCGGTGGGGCGCCGGCTTCCCGCCCATGCCACCGCCCTCGGCAAGGCGCTGCTGGCGCAGCTCGAGCCCCAGGCGGTCGACGCCGCGCTCGGCCCGGGGCCGCTCCGGGCGCTCACTCCCGCCACCATCACCGACAGAGCGCGGCTCGACGACGAGCTCGCCTCGGTGCGCGAGGCCGGCATCGCTCACGATCGCGGCGAGAACAGCGCGGGAATCTCGTGCTTCGCGGTGGCGATCGGCAGGGGCTCGTCGCTGAACGCGATCAGCTGCTCGCTCCCGGATGCGCGGCTCACCGACGCGCACCGCGACGAGATCGTGACGGCGCTTTCCGAAGGGGCGCGCGAGGCGGACTCGCTGCTCAGCCGCTTCGGGGCCTGAGACCGCCCGCGAGCACGGCGGCGCCGCGGGGGCCGACGGCGGTGCGTACGCCCACGCGCCCTCGCCCGAGCGCTCGCGCGCGCGCATCCGCGACTCCCTTGACACTCTCCTGCGCCTTTCGTATCGTCCCTGTATATGAACGCTATCCTCATACTCGTACGGACGTCCACCTCGTGACCCGTGTCGCGACGGTCGGCGAGGCGCTCGCCACGCTCGACGTGGGCCGGCTCGACTCCCCGGTCGAGGTCGGTCTCGCCGGCGCCGAGCTCAACACCGCCGTCGGCCTGGCCCGGCTCGGCGTGCCCGTGTCGTGGTCGTCGCGTGTCGCCGACGACGCGTTCGGAGCTCAGGTGCGCGACGCACTGCACCGCGAGGGCATCGACGCCCAGCACGTGCTGAGCGCCCCCGCAGAGAAGACGGGCCTCATCGTCACGAGCCGTCTCGACGAGCACACCGTGCGGAGCGAGCACTACCGCTCGGGTTCGGCTGCCTCCCGCCTGTCGCCCGCCACGGTCGACCCGGCCCGCCAGACGCGGATGCTCGACGGCGCCTCCCTCCTCCACCTCACCGGCATCACCCCAGCCCTCGGCGACGGCCCCCGCGCCCTGGTCGGCGAGCTCGTCGCGCTCGCCCGCACCCGGGGCATCGCGGTGTCGTTCGACGTGAACCACCGGCCGCAGCTCGTCGACGCCGACGGGATGCGCGCCATCGTCGACGAGGTCATCGACGCGGTCGACACCCTGTTCTGCAACGAGGTCGAGGCCGAGCTGCTCACCGGGGAGAACGACCCCGGGCTCGCCCTGCGGGCGCTCGCCGCTCGGGGCCCGCGGGTCGTCGTGGTGAAGCTGGGGCGACGGGGCGCGATCGCGCTCGTCGACGGGCTGACGCTCGGCACGGGCGTCTGGCCCGTGCCGCTCCCCACCTTCCCGGTGGGTGCCGGTGACTCGTTCAACGCCGCCTGGATCGCCCTGCAGCTCGAGGGCGTCGGGCCCGCCATCGCGCTGCCGTTGTCGGCGTGGGTGGCCGCGCAGGTGGTCGCGCATCCCGGAGACCATGAGGGGTTCCCCGCACGCGTCGCCTTCGACGCGGTGCTCCGCGAGCTCGAGAGCGGCACGACCCGCGCGCCCGAGCTGGGCGGCCCCGCAGACGCCCTGGGCGACGCGACCGTTGACGGCCCGACCACCCGCGACGTCGTCGACGGCCACCCGGCCGGTGGCGACGCGACCGTCGAGACCATCACCGAGACAGAGGAGGTCGCGCGATGAGCGCATTCATCGAGGCACTGCGCGCAGCGCGCGTGGTCGCCGTGCTGCGGGCCGCCGACGAGGCGGCACTCGCCGCCCAGCTCGATCACGCGGTGGGGGGTGGGGTGCGGGCGCTCGAGATCACCACGACCGGCGCCGGTTGGGAGAAGGTGCTCGCCGCCGCGGTCTCCTCGGCACCGGCGGGCACCCTCGTGGGCGCAGGCACCGTCACGACGACGGGGCAGGTGGAGCAGGCGCTCGAGGCCGGCGCATCCTTCCTCGTCTCGCCCTACCGGGTCGACGCGGCGGTGCTTCGGGCGGCCGGAGACACCCCGTTCGTCCAGGGCGGCTTCACCCCCGCCGAGATCGCGGGGGTGGCGGCCCTTCCCGGCGCAGGCACGGGCGTCGCGAAGCTCTTCCCCGCCACCACCGGCGGCATCGCACACCTGCGCGCGGTGAAAGACGTGCTCCCCGGCGTCGCGATCATGCCCACGGGCGGCATCGCGCCGGCGACGGCTGCCGACTGGCTCGACGCCGGGGCGGTGGCCGTGGGCATCGGGGGTGCGCTGTTCCGTGAACCGGTCGAGAGCATCCGGGCTCTTCTGGGTGCCGTCGGCGCGACGGGCGACGCGACTGCGGGCGGCACGGCCATCGGCGGGACGGGCGACGGGACTGCGGGTGGCACGGCCGTCAGCGCGACGGGCGACGCGAGCGCGGGCAGCGGTTCCGGTGCCTGACCAGGGCACCGCTGCGCCGGCGCGTCCCACCCGCATCGAGTTCTCCTCCCCCGACCTCACCGCGGTCGTGGAGGCGGAGGGTGCCCGGCTCTCGTCGCTGCGCCTCGCCGGCACCGACCCGGCGACGCCCAGCCCGACGCCCGACCCCGGCGCGGGCCGCGAACTCCTCCTCGTCACCCCTTGGTCGGGCGACACCGACGGCGCGTGGACCATGCCCGTCAGCAGCCACGAGTGGCACCGCCGTTACCCCGGCGGCTGGCACGTGCTGCTCCCCCGTTCGGGCGACCCCGTCGTGATCGACGGCGTGGAGCAGCCGTTCCACGGCGAAGCCGCCTGGCGGCACTGGCGGCTCGAAGCGGTGGAAGACGGATGCGACGCCACCGTCGACCTGCGCACCGTCCCCCTGCGGCTCACCCGCCGCTTCCGCCTCGACGGCGACACGCTGAGCGTCACTCAGGAGGTGACCTCGTTCGGGCCGGTGGCTGTGGACTTCGGCTGGGTCGAGCATCCGGCTTTCGACGGCGCGCTCTTCGACGGTGCGACACTCGCCCTCGGCGAGGAGGCCCCGCGCGCCTTCGTCGAGCCTCCCGCCACGGCCTTCGCCGACCTCGACTCCCCCGTCGGCACCTGCACCGTCGAGGCGCCCGCCATCGCGCGGCGGCTCACGCTCGACTGGGACGCCGCAGTCTTCCCCCGCCTGCAGCTGTGGCAGGAGCGGCGCGGGTCGGCCGGGTTCCCGTGGTGGGGGTCGGTCGACGCGGTCGGCATCGAACCGGCGTCTCAGCCCTTCGACTTCGGCGGCGATCGGCTCGGGGCGCTCACCGTGGCGCCCGGCGAGACCCTGTCGTCGACGCTGAGCCTGACCGTTCGACGGATGCCCGCCGTCTGACGCGACCCCGCGACACGCGTAGAGCGAGGTCCGCCGATGGGCTTAGAATCGGTCAACGATGGAGAGAAAAGCGGTTTCCCTGCGCGACGTCGCGGCGGTGGCGGGCGTGTCGCTGTCGACGGCGTCGAAGGTGCTGCGCGGCCAGGGCAAGGCCTCTGAGGCGACGCGCAAGCGCATCCTGGAGGCGGCCGAGCGACTCGACTTCCAGCCCAACGCGCTCGGGCAGTTCCTCGCGCAGGGGCGGAGCGCGACCATCGGCATCCTCGCCGAGAACGCGCCGGGTGCGTTCACGATGCCCGTGCTCACCGGTGCCACCACGGCGTTCGGCGAGCGCGACCTCTCGGTGCTCGTGTACGACTCGCACCTCGACCGCACCGTGCTCTCGTCGACCGTGCGCAAGCTGAAGGCCCGCAAGGTCGACGGGCTGCTCATGATCGGCGACGGCACCGGAACCGACATGCACTCCGTCTCTGAGGGGTTCTCGGTGCCCGTCGTCTACGCGTACGGCGTCTCCGACGACCCGCACGACGCCTCGTTCATGCACGACGGGTTCCTGGCGGGCAGGCTCGCCGCCGAGCACCTCATCGGGTTAGGCCGCACCCGCCTCGCACACATCACGGCGTCGCCGAGCGACCTCTCGGCGCTCGCCCGCGCCGAGGGCCTGCGGGCGGGGCTCGCCGACGCCGGCCTGTCGCTGGTGTCGGGCCAGCCCCTGCACGGCGACTGGAGCCGGTCGTGGGGCATCGAGGCGGCCCGACGCCTCCTCGCCGGCGGCGAGAGCTTCGACGCGGTCTTCTGCGGAAACGACACCATCGCCTCCGCCGTGCAGGAGGTGCTGCGGGATGCGGGAACGCGGGTACCCGAAGACGTCGCCATCGTGGGCATGGACAACCTCAGCGGCCTCTCCGGCCAGCACGACGGCCTTCTCACTACCATCGATCCGCACCTCACCGAGCTCGGCGCCGTCGCGGCCCGCTACCTCGCCGACGCCATCGAGGGCGGGGAGTACGAGGGCGGGGTGCACACCATCCCCTGCACCCTGATCCCTGGCGAGTCGACGGGCGTGCGCCCCCGCTCAGCCGGAGCGCCGGCGGCGGCCTGAGCCCGCGCGAGGCCGTGCCGCATCCGGTGCCGACGCCTCAGCCGCCCGATGTCACCTGTGCCGGATGCGTGAGGTGCGAACCCGCCTCGCCCGGCTGCTCCATCACGGTGGCGAGCAACTCCGCCGCCGAGACGCCGAACCGCCGCGCGTCGAGATCGACAAGGACGTCGTAGGGGTAGTGGGTGTTCACCCTCGAGTCGATGAGGGTCGCCGTCGCCCAGCGGGGTGCCTCACCCCGCCGGTCGAGGAGGAGCGCGTGCGACCGATCGGCGATGTCCTGCCAGGAGAAGAACAGACTGTCGAACGTCCCGTCTGCCTCGACCGTGTCGAGCGCCTCGCGCAGCCGTTCATTGGTCGCGTAGGACGGGAGCCTGATCACGAGAGGCCGGATGCCGCGCTCGGAACACACCTCGTCGTAGGTCGCGACGATCTGCTCCGACCAGGCCAGGGGATCGCGGGGCTCGGGCGCCAGGAGCGCCGGCCGGTGTCCGCCTCTGGCATCGAGTCGATCGAGCGCAGCCCTGATCGTGGCGGGGTAGTCGATCGAGATCGACGAGATCGCAGGGTTCTCGGCGCTCGCCAGCCGGCCCGCGGAGACCAGGGGAACACCTGAGCGGAGCAGGCTCTCGAGCACCGGATCGTCGGGCAGAGCGTCGATCACGAGCAGGCCGCCGACCTGCACGGCCGAGGAGTTCGCCGGCGCGTGGGAGATGAGCGTCGTGTCGAGGCCGCGATTGGCAAGCTCCTCCATCACGCCGAAGGTGAAGGGCATGTAGAACGGCATGTTCCGCACGTCGGAGCCGATGTAGAGGCCCACCGCTTCCGCCGAACCCGTGCGCAGCTGCCGAGCCGATCTGTTGGCGCGATAGCCCGCCGATTCCGCGTAGCGCTTGACACGCTCCCGGGTCGACGCCGCGACGCGCCCGGTACCCCGCAGTGCGTCGGCGACAGTGGTGTTGCTGAGACCGAGTTCTTTCGCTATCTCAGGGATGGTGGGCGCTGCCACGGCCTCCTCCAATCGCGCTCGTCGAAGCCTATTCGAGAACGAGCGCTTGACGCCATCGAGGAAGTGGCCGCATACTCTCTTGCATGCCGTAACGTTACGGCAATCAGGAAAGGCCGGATTCCATGCGCGTCGCGCTCTTCCAAGCAACAAGTCGCTCCCGCAACGAGAATTCCCGCGCCCTCGGTCGCGCCGCCGGTGAGGCGAGGGCGCTGGGCGCGTCGGTGCTCGTCACTCCTGAGCTCTTCCTGAGCTCCTATGCACCGCGCGACGTGGCCTCGACCGACGGACGGGCCGATCGCGCCGAGCTGGCTGAGGCCGCGCGGCGGGAAGGGCTCTGGGTCGTGGGGTCGACGGTCGAACGGATCGACGACGAAGCGCGCATCACGGCATCCCTGTTCGACCCGCGCGGTCGCGAGGTCACCCGCTATCGCAAACGGAACCTCTTCGGCATCGACGAGCGCACGATGTTCCTTCCGGGTGACGAGCGGCCGGAGATCGTCGAGATCGACGGCTGGGAGGTCGCTCTCGGCATCTGCTTCGACGTCGAGTTCCCCGAGTTCGTGCGCGACGTCGCCGTGCGAGGGGCGGAGTTGCTGCTCGTACCCACCGCCGTTCCCTTGCGGCAGCCCACGTCGAGCGGGCCCAACCCGCTCGACACGCGCCAGGTCTCGCTCATGGTCGTCCCGACCCGGGCGTTCGAGAGTCAGCTCTTCATCGCCTACGCGAACCATGCCGAGCCCGCCTTCTCGGGGTCGAGCGTGCTGGCCGACCCCTACGGCCGGAAGGTCGTCACCGCCGGGCCGCACGACCAGCTCGTCGTCGGCGACGTCGAGCGCGACGTGCTGGAGGGGGCTCGAGCCGCGGTCGACTACCTCGCGATCGTCGAGCAGGCCACCCTGCGCGCCGCATCTCGATCCACCTGACAGGATGCGCGGCCGCCACCGCGTGCGCGCTCACCGTTCCGCACACCAGACCCGACCCGGGTCGCACCCCACGCCTCAGAAGAGCGCCTGCACCGACGCACCACTCCCTTCCACCCACACAGATCGGAAAAGATCATGGATATGTTCATCGGATACGCGGGGATCGGCTTGTTCCTGGTCGCCGTGACGCTCGTCATGGAGTTGACCCGCAAGCGCGACGCCGACTTCAGCGAGTACGCCACGGCCGGCCGCTCGTTCGGGCCGTTCTACGGGACCATGGCCTACCTCAACACCTTCCTTCCCGGCACCGTCTTCATCTCCTTCGCCGGGCTCGCCGCCGCGTCGGGGTTGATCGGCTTCTACCTGGTGGCGTACGCCCTCCTCGGAATGTTCTTGATGCACGCCTTGGCCCGGCACGTGCACACCTGGGGACGCAAGCACGACCTCCGCACCCAATCCGACCTGCTCGGGCTCCGCTACCGGTCGAAGCCGGTGCAGGCGGTCTCCGCCGTCATCGGCATCATCGCGACGATCCCCTGGATCATCCTCGGCATGCAATCGCTCGCCCTCGTCTTCGACGTGCTCTCCTTCGGTGCGGTCGGCCCCCTGCTCGCGGTGATCATCAGTGTCGTCGTGATCGGCGTGCGCCAGATCTGGACGGTGCGCTTCGGTATGCGCGGCATCATCATCAGCGACATGGTGCAGGGCATCGTCGCCTACTTCGGGGGCACCCTCGTCGCCATCGGCCTCATCGTCTGGCTGCTCACCAACGGCCACGGCTTCGCCGAGGTCCCCGCATCCTTCTTCACCCTCCCCGGCCCCGACAGTGAGCTCGGCCCGCTCTACGCCCTGTCGATCACGGTGACCGGCGCACTCGGCACCTGGTGCTGGCCCGACATCTTCATGCGCCTGTTCACCGCGAAGAGCGCGCGCACCGTTCAGCGCACCGCCTGGCAGGCCGCCCCGATCCTGCTGGTGTTCGGCACGGCGGTGCTCCTCGTGGCCTTCCTCGCCGGCAGCATGCCCGAGGTGGCGGCGGCACCCGACCGGGTCTGGTTCACCGTCGCCCAGGTGGGAGGGGTCGCGCTCCTCACCGTCGCGAGCATCTGCGTCGTCGCCGCGACGATGGGGAACGTCGGCGCGAACCTGCAGGCGGTCGGTACACAGACCGCGAACGACATCGTGGGCCCGCTCACCAGAACGCGCATCCAGAGTGCACGGGCCGGCAGGATCGCCGTCGCGGCGGTCACCCTGGTGTCGGCGATCGGTGCGCTGTTCACCGTCAACGTCAGCGCGGGCCTTCTCTCGCTCGCCCTCATCTCGTACCAGGGCATCGTGCAGCTCGCTCCGACCCTGCTGCTCGGGGTCTTCTGGCGACGGGGCACCGCCACCGGCGCAGTGCTCAGCATGATCACGGGATTCGTCACCGCGGCTGTTCTGCAGTATTTCTATCCCGTGTCGATCCCGTGGCTCGGCGGCCTCACCTCGGGCGTCGCCGCCCTCGTGGTGAACACCGCGGTGTACGTGATCTGTGCCTACGCCGCGAAGCCTGACGCCGACCGCGACGCGTGGACGGAGCGGCTCTGGCGCGAGAGCGCGGCCGCCCACGACGACGAGGACGAACTCGTCACGACCACGGCACACTGACCGCCGCGCCGGCCGCGGCGTGACGACCCGCGGCCGGCGCGGCGGCACGGAGCAGGAGACACCATGAAGCTCGATCTGGTCGTCGAGAATGCGACGATCCGCACCTTTGACGACGACACGCCTCGCGCGTCGTCGATCGGCATCCTGAACGGCCGCGTCGTCGGTCTCGACGACGACCTCCGGGGCGTCACGAGCCGCGACGTCATCGATGCCGGGGGGCGCGCCGTCTTCCCCGGTTTCATCGATGCGCACTGCCACACCAGCTGGTTCGGGCTGAGCATCCTCGAGCCCTCGGTCGAGCACTGCCGCTCCCTCGACGAGCTCTACGCCGCGCTCGACGAGGCCGCCGCCGATCGCGCCGGCGCTGCAGGCGACTGGCTCCTCGTCAACGGCTTCGATCACACCGTGGTGGGCGGTTACCCGGATCTGCTCGCCGTCGACCTCGTGACCGGCGACACCCCCGTCTTCCTGCGGCACAATTCGGGCCACCTCGCGTTCGTCAACAGCGCCGCCCTGCGACGGGTGGGTGCTGTCGATGCTCGCTATCCGAACCCCGTCGGGGGTGAGATCAGCCGCGACGAGCACGGCGCGCCGACCGGGAGGGTGGAGGAGACGGCCCAGGAGATCTTCCAGGAGCAGTTCCGGCCGAGGCCCCTCGAGCTGTTGCAACGGGCGGTCGAAGTGGCGACCCGGAGGTACGCAGCGCAAGGCATCACCAGCTTCACCGACGCCGGCATCGGAGGGGGGTGGATCGGCCAGAGCCCGGTCGAGCTCGCCGCCTACCAGCGCGCCGCGGCAGCGGGGTCGCTCGCCGCCCGCGCCCAGGTCATGCCCGTGCTCGACGCGCTTCACGGGCTCGCCGCCCATCCCGACGACGGCGGCGGGACCGGGCTCGATCTGGGCCTGCACAGCGGGTTCGGGTCGGAGCTCCTGTCGCTCGGGCCCGCCAAGGTCTTCCTCGACGGCTCCCTGCTCGGGCAGACGGCTGCGGTCAGCGAGCCCTACTGCTCGCATGCGGGGTCGGGATACTTCCAAGACGACCCGGAGCAGCTCCGGCACACCATGGCCCGCGCCTACGCGGCCGGCTGGTCGCTCGCGGTGCACGCCATCGGCGACAGGGCGATCGACCTCGCCCTCGACTGCCTCGAGGAGCTGCAGCAGCGCGGCCGGCCGAGAACGATGCCGAACCGGATCGAGCACGCGTCGATCGTGCGCCCCGACCAGCTGTCGCGAATCGCACGCGCCGGCCTCGCGGTCACCCCCCAGGCGAGCTTCTTCGAACACGGCGGAGACGCGATGACGAAGTCCCTCGGGCCGCGACGCACCGGATGGGCGTATCGCGTGAAGTCGTTCCTCGACAGCGGCGTGGTGGTCGGCGGCAGCTCGGACCGCCCCGTCGCCGACGGCGACCCCTTGCGCGGGATGGCGGCGTACGTCGAGCGGCTCACGGCGGGTGGACAGCTCTTCGGCGACCCCGCCGAGAGGGTCACCCCACGTGAAGCCCTCGCGCTCTACACGACCGGCAGCGCCGCGGCCTGCGGCCTCAGCGCATCCCGCGGCTCCCTCACCCCGGGCAAGCTCGCCGACCTCGTGCTCCTCGACGAGGATCCCCTCGCCACCGGCGCCTTCGACACCTCGGTCGCCCTCACCATCACCGGCGGCGAGATCACGCATCAGGCCTGACCCGTCGGGCCCTCCTGGCGCCCCTGTCGCTCGGCCACGGTCGATGGTGTGCGGCCGACGTCATTGACATCGCTCGAGAGTCCATGCATGATTCAGGTGCGGGAACGCTCCCGCAACACCCGGAGATGGTCTGAAAGGCTCAATGATGCGCATTACCACGAAGCTGTCCGCTGTCACCGTCGGAGCATCCCTGATGCTCACACTGGCGGCCTGCTCTCCCCCCGAAGGGCAGGGTGCGACGACGACGGCACCCCAAGCCACCGGCTCCCTGAACATCGCCTGCTCTCAGCAGGAAGACTTCTGTCAGGCGATCACCGCCGCCTTCTCGGCCGCCACCGGCATCGACGCCACCTACGTGCGCCTCGGCTCCGGTGAGGTGCTCGCGCGCCTCGAGACGACCCCGGGCGAGTTCGACGTGTGGTCGGGCGGTCAGGCCGAGAACCACCTCATCGCCGACGACCGCGGGTTCATCGAGCCCTACGTCTCCCCGAACGCCGCCGCGCTGGCCGCTGAGTACAACGACACCGACGGGGTGTGGTCGGGTTTCTACACCGACTCGGTGGGGTTCTGCTCGAACAAGGCTGAACTCGACAAGCTGGGCATCGACGCGCCCACGTCATGGGACGACCTCCTCGACCCCGCGCTGAAGGGCACCGTCTCGATGCCCCACCCCGCTACGGCCGGCGTCGGATACATGGCGATGTTCGCCGTCGACACGTTGAACGGCGGTGCCGAAGACGAGACGATCGACTACTTCAGGCAGCTCGACGAGAACGTGCTGCAGTACTCCAAGTCGGCAGCCTCGGGCACCGAGCTCGCCGGCCGAGGCGAGGTCGCCGTGGCCATCTCGCTCGATTCCGACTGCGTCAAGGCCAAGGAGGCGGGGTACTCCGACCTGGTCACGAGCTACCCCGAAGAGGGCACCGGGTACGAGGTCGGCGCCGTCTCCATTCTGAAGGATGCCCGCAACATCGACGGCGCGAAGGCCTACATGGACTGGATCCTCTCGACCGACGCCCAGAACCTCTACGCCGACGTCCCCTCCTACGCGGCACCGACACTCGCCGATGCGCAGCAGGGGGCGTCCGTTCCCGATCAGGATGCGGTGAACAAGGTCACGTGGGACCTCCAGAAGGCGGCCGACAGTCGCGAACCGCTTCTGGCGCGCTTCGAGAGCGACGTGGCGTCGCAGACCTCCGCCACCGAGTAGCCGGTCAACTCCACCGACCGGGGTTCGGTGGCCGTCGAGTGGCCACCGAACCCCTCCCCCCATTCTCGAACAGGACGAGGACATGAACCTACCTCTTGCGCTTCCGCCGACACAGAAAGCCCGCAGAAGCCGGCCCACCCGCGCGACGTCCCATCGCGGAACGAGCGTCTGGCTCGTCCTCGCGATCGTGCTCGTCGCCATGACCCTGCTCCTCGGACTGCCGGTGAGCAAGCTCCTCGCCGCCGGGACGTCACCGGCCGGTCTCGAGGCCATCGGGGCATCCTTCACCACCGATGTCACGACCCTCACGAACTCCCTCCTGCTCGGTGCCCTCGTCGGCATCGTCGGAACGATGATCGGCCTGGTCTCCGCCTTCGCCCAGGTGTTCCTCGTCTTCCCCGGGAAGAAGCTGTTGCACTGGCTGACCCTGTTACCGCTCATCTCGCCTCCGTTCGCTGCCGCCACAGCCGTCATCACCCTGTTCGGTCGGCGAGGCATCGTCTCGTACCACCTGTTCGGGCTGGAACTCGACATCTACGGCCTCGGCGGGCTGGTGCTCGTCGTGTCGATGACGTTCACGCCCCTGGCCTACATGAACATCCGGGGGATGCTGGAGAACCTCGACCCGTCTCTGTTCGAGGCGTCGGCCGCGCTCGGCTCCAGCGAGATCCGGACGATCTTCCGGGTGATGCTCCCGATGATCGTGCCCTCACTCCTGACGTCGTTCCTGATCCTCTTCGTCGAGGGGATCGCCGACCTCGCGAACCCTCTGGTTCTCGGCGGGTCGTTCCGTGTGCTCGCGAGCCAGATCTACTTCGCGATCGCCGGGAGCGGAGACATCGCCGCGGCAGCGGGGATCGCACTCGTGCTGCTCGTTCCCGCCCTCCTGGTGTTCGTCATCCAGAAGTACTGGGCGGGCAAGAAGTCGGTCGTCACGGTGACGGGAAAGCCGACCGGTCGCATCCGCCCCATGGAGAGTCTCGCGGTGCGGATACCCGTGCTCACGGTCGTCACGGCATGGATGGCGCTCGTCATCCTGGTCTTCGGCACCATTCTCGTGGGCGGCTTCGTCAGCATCCTCGGGGTCAACAACTCCTTCACCTTCGAGCACTACGAGTTCGTCTGGAGGCTCGGTTCCGATGCCATGCGTACGACGCTGACGATGACTCTCGTCGCGGCGCCTATCGCCGCAGCCCTCGCCGTCTGCATCGCGTGGCTGGTGGTACGGCACTTCCAGCGCTTCGGCCGGGTGCTCGACTTCGTGGGCATGCTCGGGTCGGCTATCCCGGGCACCGTTCTGGGCCTCGGCTTCGCCCTGGCCTACTCGCAACCGACCTGGTTGTTCGGGCAGCAGGTCCTCCCCGCCCTTGCCGGCGGCCTGGCCGCGGGCGCCGGTTCCGTCGCCATCGTGATGGTCTTCATCGCCCGCGGCATCCCCACCGGCCAGCAGGCCTCCATCTCGTCGCTGAAGCAGATCAACCCCCAGGTCGACGAGGCCGCCATCTCGCTGGGCGCCAACCAGTTCACGACGTTCGTCAGGATCTCCGTCCCGTTGATCAGCCCCGCCATCATCACGGCGGTCACCTATGCGATCACGAAGTCGATGACGACGATCACGGCGATCATCTTCATCACGACGCCGCAGACCAAGGTCATGACCGCCCAGATCCTCGATGAGGTCGATGCCGGGAGGTTCGGCAACGCCTTCGCCTACTGCACGGTGCTCATCGTGATGGTGCTGGTCATCCTCAGCATCACCTCGCTCCTTCTCCGCCGCCTCAACCGATCCAAAAGGACAACCAGCTCATGACCACCACCACCTCGACCGAGAAGACCGACCGGCGACCGGCGACGGGGAGGAAGTCTCAGGGCGCACTGGAGCTCATCGGTGTCGCCAAGTCGTACACCACGGGCAGATCCGATGCGCGCGCCGTCGACGACTTCACCCTCGTCCTCGAACCCGGCCAGTTCGTCACCCTGCTCGGCCCCTCCGGCTGCGGGAAGACGACGACCCTTCGCATGATCGCCGGCTTCGAGACCCCGACCAGCGGCGACATCCGGGTCGACGGGAAGTCGATCGTCAAGACGGCGCCGAACAAGCGCCCGATGTCGATGGTGTTCCAGTCCTACGCCCTGTTCCCTCATCTCTCCGTCGAAGACAACATCGCCTTCGGTCTGAAGATCAAGCGCGAGCCCCGGCAGAGTCGCACTGAACGCATCGCGACCGTGATGGACCTGATGGGCATCCAGCAGTACGCGAAGCGGTTCCCCCACGAGCTCTCCGGGGGCCAGCAGCAGCGGGTCGCCCTGGCGCGGGCGGTGGTGATGGAGCCGAGCATCCTGCTGTTCGACGAGCCCCTCTCGAATCTCGACGCCAAACTGCGGATGCGGATGCGGGAGGAGATCCGGTCGATCCAGCAGCGGCTGGGGATCACCTCCGTCTTCGTCACGCACGACCAGTCGGAGGCGCTGACGATGTCGGACGTCGTGGTGGTCATGAGAGAGGGGAGGATCGAGCAGGTGGGGACTCCCGAGGAGATCTATCACCGACCCGACTCGCTCTTCGTCGCATCCTTCCTCGGCACGGCGAACTTCCTCGACGTCGAGGTCTTCGCGGTGAACGACGGCGTGGCGGGGGCTCCGCGCACGGCAACGATCGGGATCGCCGGAACGATGATCGACGTACCGAGCGACGACCGGGCCGTACAGGGGGGACAGGGCAAGGCGCTCGTCCGCTCCGAGAATCTCCACGTCGGGCCTCCTGGGCACGGCATCCCCGGTACCGTCCTCTTCTCGGCCTTCGACGGGGCGATCACCCGCTACACCGTCGACACCGCCTACGGAAAGCTGCAGGGCCAGGCGAACGGAATCGAGCGCCAGCTCGAGGCAGGCACCGAGGTGAGCTGCCAGTTCTCGGCATCCGAGGTCTGGCTCATCACCGAATGATCGACGCCACCACACCAGCTCAGCTCGAGACCGACCCGAGGCGGAGCAGGTAGATGCAACGATTCTTCGACCGCGCCGACACCGAATGGCGAAGGCCATCGGGGTGCCTCCACTTCTACGCGCTTCCCGCTGAAGGCGAGCAGCTCCGCCGGGACTTCCGCTCGGTCTCGTCGGCCCTCTCGACGGTCCCGGGTCTGGGGCGTATGCCGGAGGAGTACCTCCACGTCACGGTGCAGCGACTCGATGCCTACGCCGACGACCTCGACGACCCCGAGTGGGTGTCGACCCTCGATTCCCTCGGGCCGGCCCTCGGGCTGCTCCCCGGGTTCGAGGTCAGGTTCGCGCCTCCGACCGTGAGGTCGCATGCAGTGGAGGCCGTCGGCGGCCTCAGCCTGCACTGGTCTGCGCTTGTCGCGACGATCCGGCAGACGCTCGCCGACGCGGGTCTGCGGCAGACTCTCACCGCGTCACCGTATGCACCGCACTACACGGTCAGCTACTGCATCGAGGAGACCGACGATGCCGTGATCCGGCATCACCTCTCCCCGGCCGCGAAGCCCACGGCCATGGGTCTGTCGTCGGTGAGCCTGGTGGCGGTCGACCAGGACAGGGAGGCCGGCGTCTTCCGCTTCGAGACGATCAGGGAGTGGGCGCTCGGACATTAGACTGCCGGGCAGACGAAGGGAGTACCGCACCGTGAACCACCGCGCTCGAGTCGGGCTCACCGACGTCGCCGACGCCGCCGGTGTCTCGAAGTCGACGGCCAGCCGAGCGCTCCGGGGCGAGTCTCGGGTCAGCGCGGAGACCATCGAGCACGTGCTCGCGACGGCGGCCCGGCTGGGGTACGTGCGCGATCGTCGGGCGGCGGAGCTCGCCAGCTCGGCACCGACGACGGTCGGGTTGCTGCTGCGCGGTGCCGAGCGGTCGTTCTACGGGGAGATCGCAGCACGGGTGCAGGCGGTCACCGACGCGCGTGGCATCGACCTGCTCATCGTCAACGGCGGTGACGATCACGCCATGCAGATGCGTGCGCTCGACAACCTGCTCGGGCATCGGGTCGCCGGCATCATGATCGCCTCGGGGCGAGCGTCGCTGGCCGCAGCTGAACACGCGGCCTCCTTCGTGCCAACCGTCCTGGTCGGTCTACCCTCCGACGACGACGCCTTCGACTCCGTCTCGATCGACGCTGCGAGCGAGATCGAGATGGCATCACAGGTGTTCCAGGCAGGGCATCGTCGGGTTGCGCTCACGGCGGGGCACTCCGCCGCCTCGATCGTGCTGCAGCGGCGCACCGATCTCTATCGCGAGGCCCTCGAGTCGCTCGGCGCGACCGTCACGATGATTCCCGGTGTCGGTATCGACGGGTTCGCCGAGGGTTTCCGCAGCGCGCTCGACGACGGTGCCACCGCGATCATGGCCGGCGACGACCCGTCTGCCGTCGCCATCCTCGAGACCCTCGACACCTGGGGCGTCCCCGCTCCGCAGAAGGTGTCGGTCACCGGATTCGACGGCGTCGGCGTCTACCGTTCGTCGCTGTTCGGTCTGGCGACCATGCGTCAGCCCGTCGAGGAGATGGCCGTCGCCGCGACCGACATCATGATGCGCCGCCTCGACGGCACCCAGACCACCCCCGCCCACGAGACGTTCCGCGGCGAGTTCATCGCCGGCACCACCCTCGCCTCTCCTCACCGCACGTGATCGGCCGGCATCTCCACACAGGGGCAGAGCTCTCGACCTCGAACTGCCCGAGCACGCTCTGAGCGTGAGCGCTCAGAGCACCAAGAAGGCGGTCGGCACCCTCGCACTTCAGGAGTTCATCGCGCGCCGCGAGCAGGTGAAACCGCGGAACGCGGGTCGACCCGTCGCAAAGTGCCGCTTCGCGGGCGGTGAGGCGGCACTTTGTGACGGGTCGGCGAAGGATGCGCGGGACGCGCGAGCGGCGCGCGGCGGGCGGGCTGGGGCGGGCGGCGCGGGGCGCGGCGGGCGGGCTGGGGCGGGCGGCGCGGCGGGCGCGGGACGCGCGCGCTACGGGGCGAGCAGGCCGCCGTCGGGGGCGCGCACGCCGGCGGCCCAGCCGTCGTGGCCGGAGAGGCCCGCGGGGAAGCGGGCGGCGGCCCGCTCGTCGAGGTCGATGCCCCAGCCCGGGGCGTCGTTGGGGGTGAGCCAGCCGTCGACGATGTCGATCATGCCGGGGAACACCTCGTGGGTGGCCTCGTTGTAGACGTGCCCCTCCTGGATGCCGAAGGCCGGGCTCGACACGTCGAGCGCCACGGCCGCGGCCACCGCGAAGGGAGACGCGTCGCCGGGCGAGTGCCAGGCCGTCTTCACGCCCTCGAACTCGGCGAGCACGGCGAGTCGGCGGCCGGCGCTCAACCCGCCGATGTCGGAGAGGTGGCAGCGGATGAAGTCGACGGCGTGGGAGCGCACCAGCCGCGCCGCCTCGGTGGCGCTCGTCGCGAGCTCGCCCACGGCGAGCGGCACGGGTGAGGCGGCACGCACCTCGGGGAGGCGGTCCCAGAACTCGGGTGCGAGCACGTCTTCGAGGAAGAACGGCCTGAACTCTTCGAGCGAACGGGCGAGCATGACGGCGGTCTTCGGAGTGAGCCTCGAGTGCGCGTCGTGCAGCAGCTCGACCTCCTCGCCGAGCAGCTCGCGCATGCGCGCGAACAGCGCGGGGGTGCGGCGCAGGTACTCGTCGACGCTCCAGCCCGTCGGCGTCTTGGCCCAGGTGTACTCGTCGCCAGAAGGCGGCGCGCCGTAGTGGCCGATGCCCGGCTGGCCGGTGTGGATGCGCACGTGCCGCAGCCCCGCATCCATCAGTTCCCGAGCGTGCTCTGCGGTCTGCTCGGGCGTGGCCCCCTCGGCGTGCAGGTAGGTGTCGGCGGCGGCGCGCACGCGCCCGCCGAGCAGTTCGTAGACGGGGGCGCCGGCGCGCTTGCCCGCGATGTCCCAGAGAGCCATGTCGATGCCCGACAGCACGTTGTTGCCGACGGGCCCTTCGCGCCAGTACCCGGTGAAGCGGATGACGCGCAGCAGGTCTTCGATGTCACCCGGGTAGCGGCCCACCACCAGCCTGCGCACGTGCTCGAGGTACCCGACGACCGCCTTCCAGCGCTGCGTGAAGGTGGCGCAGCCGAGCCCGTAGAGCCCGTCGTCGCTGGTGTCGATGCGGATGACGACGAGTGGGATGCCCTCGGGCGCGGTGACGATGGCCCTGACGTCGGTGATGCGCACGTCGTCGCGCGGCACCCAGGGCTGGGCGAAGGTGGCGGGCGTCACGTCGAGGTCGGACATGGTGCGTGATCTCCTAGCGGGTCAGACGTCTAGCTGGTGGGAAGCGCGGCGGGTGACGGCGTGGCCGACCCGTCGTGGATCGACTCCGCCGCCTCGAACCCGAGCAGCGCGCGCGCCCGGCTCGTGTCGACCAGGCTCTGCCTGCCGACGAGCGGTCGGGTCACCGGCACCTGCGGCGCCCACCGCCGCAGCAGCTCGTCGGTCGGGGTGTCGAGCAGGGTGTCGCGGGCGCTGAGGGCGATCACCTGCGCACCCCGGGCATCCGACTCCAATGCACACTGCACGGCACGCGCGGCGTCGGCCATGGTGAGGTACGACCACCCCTCCCGCACCATGCGCCCCGGGTCGCCGGAGATCTCGGCGCGCACCTCGTCGAGCACGTGCGGCCACTTCACGAGGGGGAAGCGCAGCGCGATCACGTCGACACCCCACCTCCGGTGGGCGAGTGCAGCGGTGCGCTCGTCGACGAGCTTCGACAGCGAGTAGGCGTCGGCGATGTCGGGAACCGTCGACTCGTCGAGCGGGAAGCTCGGCGGCAGCACGTTGTGCGGGTTGTTCGGGTAGCCGATGGCGTTGATGCTGCTCGCGATGACGGCGCGCCCCATGCCGCGCTCCCCCGCCTGGCTCAGCACGTTGAAGGTCGAGTCGGTGTTCACCCGGAACACGTCGTAGGGCGTGCCGAGGCTGGGGTGGGGGATGGCGGCGAAGTGGGCGAGCGCATCCGCCCCGTCGAGCGCTCGGGCGACGTCGTCGACCGAGGTGGCGTCGCCCTCGAGCACCCGGTCGGCCGGATGCGCGCCGGAGTATGACAGCGACAGCGCCGTGACCTGGTAGCCCTGGGCGAGCAGCCGCTCGGAGACCGCGCGGCCGATGATGCCGTCGGCGCCCGTGACGAGTACGCGGGTCATCCTTTGATTCCTCCCGACATGCTGGCGCCGCGGAGGAACTGGCGCTGGAAGATGAGGAAGAGCACGACGGGCACGATGAGCGACAGGAACAGTGCCGCCATCTGCACGCTCAGCTCGGTCTGCTCGGCGAGCCTCGGCAGCGCCACCGACACCGGCTGGTTCTCGGGGTTCGGCAGCACCAGCAGCGGCCACAGGTAGTCCTTCCAGGAGGCGACCACCGTGAGCAGCCCGACGACGCCGAGGATGGGGCGGGCCAGCGGTAGCACGATGCTCCACAGGATGCGCAGGGCGCCGGCCCCGTCGATGCGCGCCGCCTCGTACAGCTCGGCCGGGATCGACTCGAGGAAGCGGGAGATGATGAGCACGTTGAACGCGGTCGCCGCCGCCGGCAGCCAGACCGCCCACCAGGTGTTGACGAGCGAGATCCCCACCACGGGCAGGTCGCGCACCGTGAGGTAGAGCGGCACCAGCGAGACGATGCCGGGGATGAACAGCGTCGCGAGGATGGCCCCGGAGAACAGCCCGCCCCAGCGCGGCTTCAGCACCGTGATGACGAAGGCAGCCGTCGTGGAGATGAACAGCGTCGCCACCATCGAACCGAGCGCGAGGATCGCCGTGTTGAGCAGGTAGTGGCCGATGCGGCCGCGCTCCCACGCGATGCCGAGGTTCTCCCACTGCACGGTGCCGCTGCTGAAGAAGGAGAACGGGCCCTGGATGAGGTCTTGGGTGGGCGAGACGGCGGCGAGCGCGAGCCACACCAGCGGACCGAGGCCTGCGATGAGCAGCAGCACGAACACGACGACCTGGCCGATGGCGAGGGTCGCCCGCACCACCGGGCGCGAGCGGTCGGCGTCGGAGATGTTGGTGCGGGTCTCGGGGTCGGCGTTCTCGGCACGGCGGCGAGCCCGGCCGCCGAGAGGGCGGATGCGGGGGGCTGCGGCGGTCATGAGCGGCTCCAGCGGCGGGTGAGGAGGAGGTAGGCGACGGAGAAGATGCTGAGCACGACGGCGAGCAGCACGCTGAGCGCGGTGGCCGCCCCGTAGTCGACCCTGATGAAGGCGTAGTCGTAGACCGACATGAGCAGCGTCTTGGTGGCGTTCTGCGGCCCACCGCCGGTGAACAGGAACGGCTCGGTGAAGATCTGCATGGTGCCGATCACCTGCAGCAGCAGCATCGTGCCGATGATGCCGCGCATCTGCGGGAGGGTGATGTGCCAGACGCGCTTCCAGATGCCGGCGCCGTCGAGTTCGGCCGCCTCGTAGAGCTCGCTCGGAACACTGGTGAGGGCGGCGATGTAGATGATGACCGCCGAGCCGGCACCGGCCCAGGTGGTCTCGAGCACGATGGAGGGCATCGCCATGGCGGTGGAGTTGAGCCAGGGCAGCGGGCCGATTCCGACGAGACCGAGAATCGAGTTGAAGACGCCGTCGGAGCTCGGCTCGTAGAAGAACTTCCAGAGCAGGATGGCGACGACCGGCGGCACCACGACGGGGAGGTAGGCGAGCCCGCTGAAGTACCAGCTCTTCTTGCGCAGCTCCGAGATGAACACGGCGAGCGCGAGCGGCACCGGGAAGCCGAAGAGCACGGCGAGCACCGTGTAGTAGACGGTGTTGAGGGCGGCTTGCGGGAGACCGGGGTCGCTCAGCACGTAGGTGAAGTTGTCCCACCCCACCCACTCCGCGGTGCCGCCCGGGATCGGGTTCTGCCAGCTCATGATGAGCGAGCTGACGATCGGGCCCCAGGAGAAGTAGAGGTAGACGAGGATCGCCGGAAGGGCGATGCCGAGTGCCACGAACCCGGGGCGGGCACGGCGCCAGCGCCGGGTGAGGGCGGGCACATCACCCGCCCGGGGAACGGCGGTGCGACGCAGACGAAGCTGTTCGCTCATCGGGAGACTCCTGTCGTGGTGGTGGAGAGGAGAGGGGAGGCGGGCCCCACCACGAAGCCCGCCTCCCCGGTGCGTCAGCGACCGAGTCGCGACTGCACGTCCGACTGGGCCTTGCTGAGCAGGCCCGGGATGTCGGCGTTCTGGTCGGTCAGCACGGTCTGCACCACGGTGTCGAGTGCACCGTAGACCTCCTGAGCGTTGTTCACCGGCTCCGCCACGACCGGGATCTCGGAGGAGGCTGCCTGATAGGGCGCGAAGTTGGCGGTGGGGACGTTGACGTAGTCGGCGATCCACTGGAAGTAGGTGTCGTACTCGTCGGAGTTCACGACCGGCAGACCGGGGAGACCCGTGACGGAACCGGCCTCGTTCGACGCCTTGGCGGCGGCGACGGCGGTCTCCTCGTCGAGGTAGGGCTGCAGGTAGAAGAACTTGACCCACTTGACAGCGGCCTCCTTCTCCTCCTCGGTCGCCGACGGGTTGACGATCTGCACCGTGCCGCCGCTGAGGGTGCCGTTGACACCGTCGTTCTGCGGCATGCCGCCGATGCCGAAGTTCTCGGCGGGCAGCTTCAGGTTCTGCACCACGGTGTAGTAGTAGTCGGATGCGCCGATGACCATGCCGATCTTGCCGGCGGCGAAGTCCTGGCCCTGCGACTGCACGTCGTAGAGCGCGTTCTCCGGGAGCGTTCCGTCTTCCCAGCGCATGGCCTGGATGTTCTCGAGCGCCTCGGTCGACGGGGTGTCGTCGAAGGTCGCCTCACTGCCGTCGGCGTTCTCGACGGTTCCGCCGTAGGAGTAGGTGATGCCGGTGAACTGCCAGCCGCCGGTGTTGTTGGTGCTGAGCACCGAGAAGCCGGCAGCGCCGGTGGCCGCCTTGATGGCCTTGGCCGCCTCGCGCACCTCCTCCCACGTCGTGGGTGGGTTGTCGGGGTCGAGGCCCGCCTTCGTGAACAGGTCGCGGTTGTAGACGAGGCCGAAGGAGTAGGCGTTCGTGGGGATGGCGAAGGCCTGGCCGTCGCCGTTCTCGGCGAGCTTCAGGATGGTCGGGTTGAGCGAGTCGTAGAGACCCTCCGACTTCAGGGCGTCGGTGAGGTCGGCCGCCTGACCGCGGGCAATGAGGCCCTGCGGCTCGGTGAGCGGCACGCTCATGACGTCGGGGAGGCTCCCGCCGGCGGCGAGCGCCTGGAAGGTGGTGGCGTCGTAACCGGTCTCGACGGGGTCGAGGTCGATGTCGGGGTTGGCCTCCTCGAACGCGGCGACGCGATCGTCGAAGTACTGCCGGTCTTCGGGGCGGTCGGAGCTCGGCCGGTCGCCGATCTGGATCACGACCTTGCCGTCGGACTCGGCGGACGTGCCGCTCGAGCACCCGACGAGGGTGGCCGCGGCGAGACCGCCGAGGGCGAGGAGAGCCGCTGCTGAGCGGATGCGTTTCGTCATTGAAACTCCTTGGGGAGGATCTGAGGATGAGGACGGGGGTGCTGGGAAGAAAATCGCTTTCCCTGATCGATGTCTACCACCCAAAGGGCCGCTCGTCAAAACCAAATTTGGAAAGATCCGCCGAATGATGCGGAATTGTGGCCAAAGCCGGTTTCTCAAGAACCGTTTGACACCAACGCCGCGATGTCCCGACAATGTCCCACAAGGAAAACGCTTTTCCTGCATCAATAACTCGACGAGGAGACAACAGGTGTCAGGTCATCCCCCGCCCTTCCCCCGCCGCAGCGCCCGGCGCGCCCTGGCGGTGATCGCCACGGCCGCCCTCGCAGGGGTCGCCCTGCTCGCGCCCGCGACAGCCGCATCCGCAGCCACGACCGACCTCGGCGTCGAGTCGGCCGACGGCTGGTCGGGGGTGAGCTTCGACGGCACCACGGGCAGCGGCGTGCCCGCTGCCGTCTCGGCCGACTCGCACTCGGGTGCCGCGGCGCTCGCGATCGATCTCGACACCGCCGCGGTGTCGGACGCCGGATGGGAGATGGCCTACCGCCCGCTCGCAGGCGTGGAGGTCGACTCGCTCAGCTTCTGGGTGAAGACGGTCAACGTCTCGAGCCTCGGCGTCCAGCTGGTCGACAGCACCGGCCAGACGCACCAGACCTTCCTTCCCGTTCCCGCCTCCGACGGCTGGCAGGAGATCACCCTCGCCTCACCGGCCGGCGAGGAGCAGCACGGCTCGTGGGGCGGCGCTGCCGACGGCGTCTGGCACGGCCCGGCCCAGCAGCTCGGCTTCGTGCTGAACGCCTTCGCGCGCACCGATACCTCGGTGCCCACGGCGAGCCTGCTCATCGACGACATCGTGGCTCACGCGGCCGACCAGGCATCGTCGTTCGCCCTGGGGCAGAGCACGGTCGGCAACATCTTCACCCCGGGCGAGCCGACAGCGTTCCCGTTCACCACGACCGCCGACCGACTCGACTGGCGGGTGACCGACACCTCGGGCGCCGTCATCTCGTCGGGCGAGCATCAGGTGGAAGGCGGAGCCGGATCGCTCGGCATCGACGGACTCGACCTCGGCTGGTATGAGCTCACCGTCGACGCCTGGGAGGGCGACACGGTGATCGGCCACCAGGAGACCACCTTCGCCCGGCTCGCAGAGCCGCTGTCCAGCGACGAATCTGCCGAAGGCCGCTTTGCCGCAGCGACGCACTACGGCCAGAGCTGGAGCCCCGACAGCATGCAGCTGCTCGCGGAGGGCGGCTTCGCCCAGCTGCGCGACGAGGTCTACTGGAGCGAGGTCGAGACCGAGCCGGGCGTCTACGACTGGGCCCGGCCGCGCGCCGAGTTCCTCGACCAGGCCGACGAGCTGGGTGTCGCCCCGCTGCTGCTGGCCGGCTACGGCAACCCGCTCTACGACTCGGGCAACGGCCCGGTGAGCGATGAGGCGGTCGCGGCGTACTCCTCGTACGCTGCCGCGATGGCGAGCGAGTTCCAGGACAGCGCCTCGGGCATCGAGCTGTGGAACGAGTGGGACCTCGGCCTCGGCGGCAACACCAACGTCTCGGCAGCCGACTACGTGAACCTGCTGAAGTCGGCATCTCCCGCCGTGAAGGCAGCTGCTCCCGGCTTGCCCGTGATCGGCCCTGCGGTCGCCGACCTCAACACCTCGTGGCTCGAAGACACCTTCGCCCTCGGCGCGCTCGACTACGTCGACGGCATCGTGCTGCACCCGTACAGCTACCCGGCAGGTGCCGAAGCGCTGGCCGACCGGCTCGAGCAGGTCGACGCGCTGGTGCGCGAGTACAACGACGGCCAGTCGAAGCCGATGTGGATCACCGAGCACGGCTGGCCGACCGGCACGAACGCGCGCGCGGTGAGCGAGGCCTCGCAGGCGGCGAACGTGGCGAAGTCGGCACTCATCGCCACCATGGACGGCGTCGAGCGGTACTACTACTATGACTTCGTCAATGACGGCACCGACCCGGCCGAGACCGAGAACAACTTCGGTCTGCTGCACCACCCCGACGACGCGCTCGGCGCCTTCACCCCGAAGCCCGGCTACGTGGCCTACTCGACGGCCGCTCACCAGCTGGCCGGTGCGAGCTTCACCGACCGCGATGAGAGCATCGCCGATGTCTGGAACCTCGGCTTCACCACGCCGGGCGGCCCGCTGCGCGCGCTGTGGTCGCTGAGCCCCCAGGTGGTGAGCGTCGAGGCGACCGGCACCGTGACCATCACGGATGCGTACGGTGCGGCCCACACGGTGGATGCCGGTGACGGCGCCGAGCTCACGCTCGATCTCGGCGAGGCCCCGGTCTACCTGAGCGGCGACGTCTCCGCCCCGGTGAGCTCGGCCACCTCGCTCACGCTCGACGCGGCCTTCGTCGGGGCGCCGGTCTCGGCGCACTGGACGATGGACAACACTGCGGGTGCGACGGAGACGGCGTTCACCCTGACGTTCACCGACGGCACGGAGGTCTCGCAGACCGCCGGCGCCGGGGAGCAGGCGACGCTCGACTTCGAGCTGCCCGCCCCGACCGCCACCGGCAGCTACAGTGTGTCGGCTGAGCTCACCGGAGCGGGAACGTATCTCGGCACGCTCAGCGCCTCGACCACGGTCTCGGAGGCACTCCAGCTCTCGGGCGGTCACGCCATCGACGACGACGGCGCCTCGGTGCTGCGGCTGCGGGTGAGCAACGCCTCCCCCGACGCCACCACGGTGTCGGAGTTGTCGTACACGCTCGGGGACGCCTCGGGAGTGCTGGTGACGGACGGAGCGTTGGCCGGCTCCTCGGAGCTCGTCGCCGACGTGCCCCTCGCCGAGCTCGCCGACACCACCGCGTGGACCGCCCGGGCGTCGGTCGACGGTGGCGAGCTCACCGCATCCGGCAGCGTGCGTCCGCTCGACGTGGGCGCCGCAGCCGAGGTCGCGCACCGCACCATCGCGGTCGACGGGGTGCTCGACGACCTCGAGGGCGTTCCGTCGATCGACCTCGCGGCTGTCGGCGACGACCAGACCGTGGGTTCGACCGGCCCCGCCGACTTGTCGGGCACGGTCTGGTACACCTGGGACGACGACAACCTGTACCTGAGCGCCGACATCGCCGACGACGTGCACGACCAGCCCTCCTCGGGCAGCACGATCTGGCAGGGCGACTCGATCCAGTTCACCGTCGCCGACGGCGCACCCGGCGAGGCGACCGCCTGGAACGAGTTCGGTGTCGCGCTCACCGCCGACGGCCCGCAACTCTACCGCTGGCTCTCCGTCGGCGAAGGAGCGGGAACCGTGACCGGCGCCCAGGTGCAGATCACCCGCGACGACGCCGCCGGCCGTACCGTGTACGAGGTGGCCGTGCCGTGGCAGCGACTCGGCGGTGCGCGTGCCGACTCGGCACTGTTCAGCGGATCGCTGCTCGTGAACGAGGCCGACGGCTCAGGTCGCGCCGGCTACATCGCCTGGGGAGGCGGCATTGCCGCCGAGAAGGACTCGGCACAGTTCAACGCGCTGCACCTGCTCGCGGCGCAGGAGCCGGAGCCGACGCCCGAGCCGTCCCCGACGCCCGAGCCCACGGGCACGCCCACGCCGACCGACACCCCGGCTCCCGGCACTCCCGGCGCTACCCCGGCCCCCGGAACGCCGGGCGGCCCGGGCAACGGCAACGGCGGCGACGACGGCGGGTCGGGCGACGGGAGCGGCGGTTCCGCAGGCGCCTCGGCGCTCGGCGAGACCGGCAACGCGGCGGCGGGAGTGCTCGCCGTGGTCGCCTTCCTGCTCCTCGGAGCCGGCGCCTTCGCTCTCGTGCGACGCCGTCGGGCGGAGAGCTGAACACCCCCGACGGGCACGGCCCGGCCTCGGCGCGCATCGCGTCGCTGAGGCTGGGCCGCCGACGCGGCCGGGCTCCGATCACGGAGCCCGGTCCGCCGGTGTCGTGGATCGTGGAGGCCCACGGGCCCTGGGCGCAGGCGGGCGCGCGCCTCCGCCTCGACGGAACCGAGGTGCGCGAGCTCGCGGGCGCCGAATCCGTGCTCGTGCCCTGGCCCTTCCCCCCGCTCGAGCCGGGCACGCAGCACTCGCTCGACCTGCAGCTCGTGGGCGACGACGGCTCGCTCACCCCCTGGAGCGAACCGCTCCCCTTCCTCACCGCCTTCCGCGAGGAGCCCTGGCGCGCTCCCCTGCTCTCGCACCCGGCACCCACCCTTGAGGCACAACCGGTGCTGCTGCGCACCGAGCTCGATGTCGCCGCATCCGTCACCCGAGCCACCCTGTTCGCCACAGCCCTCGGCGTCTACCAGGTCGCCGTGAACGGCGTCGACGTCGACGACCACCTGCTGAAACCCGGGTGGACGGTGTACCAGCATCGGCTCGCCCACGAGACCACCGACGTGACCCCGCTTCTGCGCACCGGCCGCAACGCCCTCGCCGTGCGGCTCGCGGGCGGCTGGTACACCGAGGCCTACGGCTTCGGCGCCCGGGCTGCCCGCTTCTACGGCGACCAGCCCGCCGTCTCGATCGAGCTCAGGCTCGAGCACGCCGACGGCACCGTCGAGCGCCTCGGCTCCGCTGACGGCTGGCGCAGCACCGTCGAGAGCGAGTTCGTGTCGAGCGGGCTCTACGCCGGAGAGACGACGGATGCCCGCCGCCGGCAGCCCGGCTGGAACCAGCCGTTCTTCGACGACTCGTCGTGGCATCCGGTCGCCACTCGCCCGCTCGCGCTCGAACCGGAGTCGGTCGACATGGAGCCGGTGCGGCGCATCGGGGAGATCGCCCCGGTCGACGTGCTCACCACCCCCTCCGGCGCGACCGTGCTCGACTTCGGGCGCATCGTGGTGGGCCGCGTGCGCTACACCGTCGACGGCCCCCGCGCCGCCACCATCACTCTCCGGCACGCCGAGGTGCTCGAAGACGGCGAGCTGTGCGTGCGGGCGCTGCGCGCCGCGAGCTCGATCGACACGCACGTGCTGGCGGGGGAGGGCCCGGAGACCGTCGAGCCCGAGTTCACCTTCCACGGCTTCCGCTACGTCGAGGTGGCCGGCTGGCCCGGCGAGTTCGACATCGACGCCTTCCGCGCCGTCGTGCTGCACACCGATCTCACGCGCACCGGGTGGTTCAGCTGTTCCGAGCCGCTCCTCGAACGCCTTCACGAGAACGTGGTGCAGAGCCTCCGTGGCAACGCGCTTGCGCTGCCCACCGACTGCCCGCAGCGCGACGAGCGGCTGGGCTGGACCGGTGACGCCCAGGTGTTCGCCCCGGCAGCCACCTCCCTCTTCGACGTCGACGCCTTCTTCGGCAGCTGGCTCACCGACCTCTCCCTCGAGCAGCGCGAGCGCGGCGGGAGGGTGCCGACCGTGGTGCCCGACGTTCTGGGCGAGCTGAGCGACGTCGCCGCAGCCGGCTGGGGCGACGCCGCGACTGCAGTGCCGAGCGTGCTGTTCGAGCGCTACGGCGACCTCGCCCTGCTCGAGCGCCAGCTGCCCAGCATGGCCGCCTGGGTCGACCACGCCCTCGAAGCCGCCGGCCCCGGCCGGCTGTGGGAGCGCGGTTTCCAGTACGGCGACTGGCTCGACCCCACCGCCTCCCGCCCCGACAAGGCGAAGGCCGACCCCGGCGTGGTGGCCACGGCCTGGCTCTTCCGCTCGACCCGGCTGCTCGCCGACGGCCTGTCGCAGCTGACGGGCCCGGTGGCCGACATCGTCTCGCCGTCTGCCGAGGCGAGGCGGTACGCCCGAGTGGCCGAGGAGATCCGCGCGGCTTTCGTCGGGGCCTACCTCACGCCTGCCGGGAGGTTGATGTCGGATGCACCCGCCGCGTACGCGCTCACACTCGCCTTCGGCCTGGTCACCGAGGCATCGATGCGCGCGGCCCTCGCGAGCCGGCTGGCGTTCCTGCTGCGCGCGGGGGGCTACCGCATGGCCACCGGGTTCCTCGGCACGCCGCACGTGCTCGACGCCCTCCTCGACAACGGCCAGGCGCACGCCGCCGAGCAGCTGCTGCTGCAGCGGATGTGCCCGTCGTGGCTCTATCCCGTCACCATGGGCGCCACCACGATGTGGGAGCGCTGGGACTCGATGCTTCCCGACGGCTCCATCAACCCCTCGGGCATGACCTCCTTCAACCACTACGCCCTCGGCTCGATCGCCGATGTGCTGCACCGCCGGGTCGGCGGACTCGCCCCCGCCGCTCCCGGCTACCGCCGGCTGCGCGTCGAGCCCTGGTTCGTCGAGGCGCTCGAACACGCGGCGGTGAGGCACGACACCCCCTACGGGCGGGCGGAGGTGCGGTGGCGCAGGAACCCGGCCGACCCCGCGGAGGTCTCTGTCTCGGCGGTCGTTCCACCTGGCACGCTCGCCGACATCGTCCTCCCCGATCGGGCCCCCTTCACGGTGGGCGCAGGCGGTTACGAATGGCGAGTCGCCGCTCCGCTGGGCGGGCGGCTTCACCAAGCGGTGACGGTCGACTCCGATCTCGCCGACGTCGCCGACACAGGTGATGCGTGCAGGGTCGTCTCGACGACTCTGGCTGAGCACGACCCCGATCTGGCGCGGGAGTTCGACGCGTTCGTGCGGTGGGTGCCCGGCCGCGCTCTCCGGGCGGAGTTGGCGGCGGTCTCACCGCCGGCGTCGTCGGTCGAGGAAATCGACCGACGATTGCGCGCATTGCGTGTTGATATGTGAAACGTATTGCTTGCATGATGTAACAAGCGATTCGACCGAAGGAGCACCCCCATGAAGATCACCGCCATCGAGACCCTCTCGCAGCCCGAGGGGCCCTCACCGTCGGTGACCTTCGTGCTGCTGCACACCGATGAGGGCATCACCGGTCTCGGCGAGACCTACTACACGCCGAAGACCGTGGCAGCCTACGTGCACGAGGCGATCGCGCCCGTCGTTCTCGGCGCCGACGCGCTTCACGACTCCGTCTGGGACACCCTCTACGCACAGTCGGCCCGCCGGGTGGGCGGCGGCACCGACATGCGGGCCATCTCGGCGATCGACCTCGCCCTCTGGGACCTCAAGGGCAAGGCCGCCGGCGCACCCGTCTACGCCCTCCTCGGGGGCGCTGAGCCCTCCCGAGCGGGAGTGGCCGTCTACAACACCTGCGCCGGAATCGCCTACGCGGCATCGACCCACGTGGGCCGCGGCGGCCAGGCCGGCCCCGACGACCTGTGGCGCGCGGCGAACGACCCGGGCGGGCTCGCGCAAGAACTGCGCGACGAGGGCTTCGTGGGCATGAAGGTCTGGCCCTTCGACGCCGCCGCCCAGCAATACGGCGGCATGCGCATCTCCTCCGCCGAGGTGAGGGCGGGCCGCTCGGTGGTGGAGCGCATCCGAGACGCCGTCGGCGACGACCTCGAGATCATGCTCGAGGGGCACGCTCAGTGGGACGCGTCGCCCGCTCTCAAGATCCTGCAGTCGGTCGCGGAGTTCGACATCCAGTGGGCCGAGGACTTCGTGCTCGCGCACGATCCCGCGACCCTGCGCTGGCTCTCCGAGCGCTCACCCGTGCCGCTGGCCGCGAGCGAGTACCTGGGTGGGCGCTGGCAGTACCGGCAGCTGCTCGAGCAGGGCGCCATCCAGTACCTCCACCTCGACCCCAGCTGGTGCGGGGGCATCAGCGAGGCGCAGAAGATCCTCGCGCTCACCTCGGCCCACGGCGTCGTGGCGTCGATGCACGACTGCACCGGTCCGATCAATCTGCTCGCGGGACTGCACCTGGCCATGGCCAATCAGACTGTGGCCTACCAGGAGGTGCTGCGCAGCTACCTCAGCGACGTCTACCCCTCGATGGTCGACACCGAGTGGACCCGCAGCGGCGGCCTCATGGCGGCACCCGACCGCCCCGGCCTCGGTGCGGAGCTGACCGAGCAGTACCTCGCCCAGCCGGGCCTGGTGCGGCAGGTGTCGCGTCGTGACTGACGGCGGCTCCGCGCGCGAGAATCTCTCCGCCGCCCGCCCGCGGGTCGTCGTCGTCACCGGCGCGGCTCAGGGCATCGGCAAGGCCGTCGCCGCCCGGTTCCACGCCGACGGGCACGCGGTGGCCCTGCTCGACATCGACCCCCTCGTGCACGAGACCGCCCGGCAGCTCGCCGCGGCCGGGCCCGCCCCGGGGGCGGGTGCCTTCGCCGCCGTCGTCTCCGAGCTCGCCGATGTCGGCGACGACGCCTCGGTGACCGCCGCCATCGCCCGGGTGCGGGAGCGCCTCGGCGAGGTCGAGGTGCTCGTGAACAACGCCGGGCTCAGCCGGCACCGCGACTGGCGCACCATCACGCCGGCCGACTGGGACGACGCGCTGCGCGTGAACCTCCGCTCGGCGTTCCTCGTCTCGCGCGCGGTCGCGCCCGCGATGGAGGCCGCCGGATGGGGGCGCATCGTCAACCTCTCCTCGGTCACCTACCTGGGCGGCCAGCGGCACCTGCTCGACTACGTCTCAGCCAAGGGCGGCGTGATCGGGTTCACCCGCGCGCTGGCGCGCGAGCTCGGGGCGAGCGGAGTGACCGTGAACGCGGTGCTCCCGGGCGCCATCCAGACGGAGTCGGAGCTGGCCTCGTTCCCCGACCAGGAGGCGCTGGCGAAGCGCATGGCCGAGGTGCAGTCGGTTCCGCGGCGGGGCACCGTCGACGACGTCGCGCACGCGGTGGCGTTCCTCGCCGAGGAGCGCTCCTCGTTCATCACCGGCCAGTCGCTCGTCGTCGACGGCGGCTGGTACCTCGACTGAGCGACGGGCGAACGGATGCGCGGCTCAGAACTCCGTGACCCCGTAAGGAGCGCTGTCGGTACGCAGCAGGCGTGCGAAGCGGTCTGCGGCGCCCGGGGTGAGCTCGCGCATCCTCCCCGACCGGGCCACGGCACGCCCCTCCGTGCCACCGAGGTACAGGCTCGCGAGCGTGGGTGCGTCGAGCTCGAGGTCGACGGGCACGTCGGCTGCGACGCGCTCCACACGGCCCGCCCCCTCCCGCACGACGAGACGGTAGGCGCCCGCGGCGTACCCCTGCGGGTCGCTCACCGAGAACACCAGCTCGCCGTCGCGTTCGTACCCGCGTGCCGAGAAGGCCTCCGCCACGTCGAGCACGCGGAGCCAGACCGCGTTGCGCTGGCGCTCGACGCGCACGCTGTCGGGGTCGGTCACCGCCCAGGGCAGCACGGGGTCGACCGGAGCGTGCCGCCAGGTGACCGTATCGACCATGTCGACCCCGGCGAGGAAGTCCCAGAGCGCGAGCTCAGAGGCGGTGTCCGCCGCGACCAGGTCGACGACCTCGATCGAACCGGGCTCGCCCGTCCAGCCCGAAGGCCGGTAGCAGAGCACCGCGTCGACCGAGCCGTCGGCGGCGAAGGCGGCCGCGTAGCGCACGGCGGCGTCGGCGTCACCCGTGGGCGAGTAGGGGTGCAGGGTCTGTTCAGGGTACGAGGAGGGCCTGCCGATCGAACCCACCCTGGCGCCGTGGAACCGGTCGAACACCCGCTCCGACTGCTCGGCGGCGAACTCCTCGGTCACGAGCTCCACGCTGTGCACGAGCGGAGCAGCGAGCGCGAACGGCTTCGAGGAGTCGAGCACGACGGAGACCGTCGACGTGGCCGGACCGAAGCCGAAGCGGCCGTAGATGGCGCCCTCGCTCGCGGTGAGCGCGGCCAGGGGCCGGCCCGCCTCGACCGCGCGGCCGAGCGACCGCTCCATGAGCTGCCTCAGCAGTCCGCGCCGGCGATGGGTCGGCCGCACCGTGACGTAGGCCACGAGGTGGGTCTCCAGCTCGCGCCCCACCGCGACCGTGAGCGGCTTGCCGTAGTCGGCGAAGGTCGCCACCGGCGCCTGCAGCGCACCCGGGCGCGAGCTCTCGGGCCACGCCGCGTCGAGCACGGCCCCGTCGTCCGCGAGCCAGCTCGCGAGACGATGCCGGTGCTGCGGCGAGGCCTGTGGCACCAGGAAGCCGAGGCTCATGGCGTCGAGCCAGGCGTCGCAGCGCGGGTCGACTCCCTCCGCGTCCCGCCGGGCGGGAAAGGCGTCGAAGCGGTAGGCGACGTGCTCGGGATGCGAAACCATGCACCGAGAATAGCGGGCATCGTTCATGAGCGCCATGCCAGCCTCTCCAATTTGCTCGCATCGTGTTACAAACATGTTGCGATGTAAAACACAACGGTTGACCTCAGACGCGGTGAGTGATTACTGTCACCTCCGTGGCCGGTTGCGACGATGCAGCTCGATCGTCTGAGGGCACGCGAGCCGCCGGGCTCGACTCGACAGCGACAGACAGGACGGAACACCCATGGCACTAGGCCGAAGGAACAGAGGCAGACTCCTCGCGGCGATCGGCGCGACGATCGCCGGCACCGCATTGCTCGCGGGATGCTCGGGCGCGACGCCGAGCGCACCCGACCCCGACGAGGTGAGCGGCTCCATCACCGTGTGGAGCTGGGAGACCACCGTCGAAGACACGGTGAAGATGTTCGAGGAGGAGTACCCGAACATCGACGTCACCCTCGTGCACCAGGGCGACGGCAACACGCTCTACCAGCAGATCCAGACAGCCTTCGAGGCTGGCTCGGGCGCACCCGACGTCACCATGGTGGAGTTCGACATGATCCCGCAGTGGGCGCTGTCGAAAGACATCACCTCGCTCTCGGCGCTCGGCGCCGACGAGATCGCGGGCGACTTCACCGACGCCACCATCGGCCTCGCCACCATCGACGGAACGCTCTACGGCATCCCGAGCGACGCCGGCCCCATGGCGCTGGCCTACCGCACCGACCTGTTCGAGCAGGCCGGCATCGCCGTGCCCACCACCTGGGACGAGTTCGCGAAAGCGGCGGAGGCCTATAAGGCCGCCTACCCCGACTCCTACATCGCGAACTCGCCGTTCGCCGACACGAACACGCAGCAGATGCTCTGGCAGGCCTCGGTCTTCCCCATCCACATCGACGGCGACACCATCGGCATCGACTACGACTCGCAGGAGGCTGTCGACGTGGTGTCGTTCTGGAACGACCTGGTGCAGCGCGACCTGGTGTCGAGCATCCCCGTCTACTCCCCCGACTGGAACAAGGCGATCGCCGAAGACACCATCGGCAGCATGCTCGCCGCGGCCTGGAGCGAGCAGCTCACCGCACCGGCAGCGGAGGGCACGAACGCCGGCAAGTGGACCGTCGCGCCCCTCCCCACCTGGAAGGCGGGCACGCCCGCATCGGCCCTCTGGGGCGGCAGCGCCTACGCGGTCACCGAGCAGAGCGCCAACAAGCAGGCAGCAGCACTCTTCGCGGAGTTCGCGGGCCATGACGAGCGCATCTCGAAGCTGCCGAACGCCGGCTTCCCGGTGCTGAAGCAGTACGCCGAGAACGACGAGTTCCTCGCCACCCCGGTCGACTTCTACGGCGGTCAGGCCTCGAAGGCCGTGTTCGCCGAGGCCATGACCACCGTGCCCGACGGCTGGGAGTGGAGCCCGTTCTCCTCGACCGTGATGAGCGCCTTCAACGAGAAGCTCGGCGACATGACCAAGGGCAAGCTGACGCCGGAGGAGGCGATGGCCGAGATCCAGTCGACGGTGACCGACTTCGCCACCGACCAGGGCTTCACGGTCAGCGAGTAGTCGCTCGACCGGTTCGCGGGGGCTCCGCCGAGGGGCCCCCGCGAACCGCTGAGAAGGAGATCACCATGTCAGTCAGCTCATCGGCCCGCAGGCGACGGCTCATCCCGTACCTGCTCGTCGCCCCGTTCGTCGTCGCCTTCGTCGTCTTCGTCGTGGCGCCCATCCTGCTCGCCCTCTACAACAGCCTGTTCGTCGACCGGCTCATCGGCGGGGTGTCGTTCGTCGGTGTCGACAACTACGTCAAGGCTTTCACCGACAGCGACTTCTGGGCCGGCTTCGGGCGCATCGTGCTGTACGCGCTCGTCTTCGTGCCACTGCTCGTGATCGTGCCGCTCGGCCTCGCGCTCGTGCTCGACGCCAAGGCGGTGAAGACGCGCGGGCTGTACCGGCTCGTCTTCTTCCTCCCCTACGCCGTACCCGGCGTGATCGCGACGCTCATGTGGGGGTTCCTCTACGGGCCCTCGATCAGCCCGCTCAACTTCGTCGCCGAACAGCTCGGCCTCCCCGGCCCCAACCTGCTGAGCGACGACGCGGTGCTGTGGTCGATCGTGAACATCGGGCTGTGGAGCTGGGCCGGCTACAACATGATCATCTTCTACACGGGCCTGCAGACCATCGGCCACGATGTGGTGGAGGCCGCTCGGCTCGACGGCGCGAGCACCTGGCGCATCGCCCTCAGCATCAAGGTGCCGCTCGTCGCGCCCATCGTCACCATGGTCGTCATCTTCGCCATCGTCGGGTCGCTCCAGCTGTTCACCGAGCCGTTCGTGCTGCAGCCGCTCGCGCCCACCTCCATCCCCAACGACTTCACCCCCAACCTGTACGCCTACACCCTCGCGGGAGCCGGCCGGCAGCTCAACTACGTGGCGACGCTCTCCTTCGTGCTCGCCGCGCTGGTGGGGCTGGTCGCCCTGGTGTACCTCCGCATCACCCGCAAGGCGAATCGAGTCGACTCATGAGCATCCGCACCTCCCGCCGCATCGACCGCGACCCGACCAGCGCGCTGGCGACGGTGGTGTTCATCGGCTTCGCGCTGTACATCCTGGCGCCGATGCTCTGGCTCGTCATCAACGCCACCAAGTCGAACAGCCAGCTCTACACGAGCTTCGGCTTCTGGTTCTCCGACACACCCCAGCTCTGGCAGAACATCGTCGACGTGTTCGCGCAGCGCGACGGCATCTTCCTGCGCTGGATGGGGAACACACTCCTCTATTCAACGGCGAGCGCCCTCGGCGCCACCCTGGTCTGCTTCCTCGCCGGCTACGCCTTCGCGAAGTGGGAGTTCCGCGGGCGGTCGGCGCTGTTCTGGACGATCATGGCGGCGATGATGGTGCCGACCACGGCGCTCGCCATCCCGACCTACCAGATGCTGAGCGGCGCGGGTCTCGTGAACACCCCGTGGGCGATCATCCTCCCCTCCATCGCCAGCCCGTTCGGCCTCTACCTCATGCGGCTCTACACCGCGTCGGCGGTGCCCGACGAGCTGCTCGACGCCGCTCGCGTCGACGGGGCGGGGGAGCCGCGCATCATCAGCGGCATCGTGCTGCCGATCGTGTCGCCGGGGCTCGCGACGGTGTTCCTCATCTCGTTCGTGAACACGTGGAACAACTACCTGCTGCCGCTGCTCGTGCTGAACGACGTGAACATGTACCCCGTGACCCTCGGGCTCACCGGGTGGAACAACCAGGCGACCTTCCCCGCGGCCGGCAGCACCGTGATGTACCCGCTGGTGATCACCGGGTCGCTGCTGTCGATCATCCCTCTCATCATCCTCTTCCTCTTCATGCAGAAGTACCTGCGCAACGGCCTCACCCTGGGCGCCGTGAAGTGACCCCGCACCCGACGACCCCGCACGAGACGACGAACCCGAAAGCGACGATGAACGAGACCATCGACTGGAACGCCCCGCACGCCATCACGACCGGCGCGGAGCTCGCCGCCGAGGTGGCGCGCCTCGCCGCCGCCGCCGGCCCGCCCAGCGCCTTCGACGACAGCCCCACCCGCGACGGGGTGCAGCTGCAGTGGCGGGTGCGCACCCTCGAGACATTCACCCCGGGCGACGGCGCGCCGGTCGCCGACGCCCGCGGCGACGACGACTTCGCGCCGGTGGAGCTTCCGCACACCGCGATCGCGCCCTACCTCCACTTCCGCAGCACGGCGCGCGACATCGACGGGCTCGGCGAGACCCTGAACCTCACCGTGGGGGCCGCCGACTATGAAGCGTGGGTGTTCGTCGACGGTGTCGCGCTCGCCCACCACCGCGGGTACTTCGCACCGTTCTCCGCACGCTTCGACCGGGCCGGGCGCGACGAGGTGCAGATCGACGTCGTCACGAGGCGGGCCGTCGACTCGGTGACGTGGGACGGCACCGACAGTGCGCCGAACGCCGGCGACGCGCACGGCAAGGGTCTCGGCTCGGTGTGCGAGGGTCTGCCGACCGCAGGCACGGGGTTGCTCCAGCCCGTGCGGCTCGAGGCCCTGCCTGCGATCGGCATCACGGATGCGTGGTGCCGGCTCGGCGATGCAGCCGTGGTCGTCGAGGTGGAACTGGAGACAGGGGCTTCGGCCGCCGCGGCCGGGGAGGATGCGACCGCCACCCTGCAGGTGCTGCTGCGCTCTGCATCCGACGGCACCGTCCTCGCCGAGACCAGCACCGAGCTGGGGGGCGACCCCGCAGGCCGGCACACCCTCACCCTCGACCCGCCGGCGCTGCCCGAGTGGTCGCCTGTCGCCCCCGAGCTCTTCGTGCTCGAGATCGAGGTGCGCCGGGCGGGCGAGCTGCTCGACCGGCACGCCCAGCGCACCGGGGTGCGCCGCTTCGAGCGCCTCGCCGACGGCTCGCTCGAGCTCGGCGGCACACCCCTGTTCGTGCGCGGCACCACCACCATCGGCGACCTCTGGGAGCCCGCCTGGTCGGGCGATCGTGAGCTGCTGCTCGAGCGCCTGCTCGAACTGCGCGCACTGAACGCCAACGTGCTGCGTGTCCACGTCTCGGTACTGCCCGACCTGTTCTACCGCTGCGCCGACGAGCTCGGCATCCTCATCTATCAAGACGCTCCCCTGCAATGGCACTGCTTCGAACCGGTGCGCGACGACCTCGACCCCGAGGTGGAGCAGGTCGCCGAGCTGTTGCGGCTCGTGCGCCGGCACCCGAGCGTGGTGGTGCTCTCGTTCCCTAACGAGATGCACATGTGGGAGCCCTTCCACGACAGCGACGTCGAGTTCGTCACCCGCGCGGCCGAACGCGTCGAGGAGCTCGGCCACTCCCTACTTGTCGTGCAGGACCACTCCGGGCCCACGCGCCCGCAGGTCACCCCGCAGAGCTTCCACGAGTACCCGGGGTACTTCGACGGCACCTCCGCGAGCACCTTCTCGGCGATCGCGTTCGAGGGCGAGGGAACGAAGGCGATCATCTCGGAATTCGGAGCAGGGGGCGCGCCCTCCTGGGAGGCGCTCCAGCGCACCGCGCGCGCCCACCGCATCGACGACTCGCCCTTCCCCCTTCCGGCCTCGCCCGCAGAGGCGTGGCACGCCGAAGCCGCACGCACCCACGTGATCGGCGGAACGATGGACCTGCTGCAGCGTGCCGTCGGCCGTCACCCCGACTTCGAGTCGACCCGGGCGGCCTCGCAGGCCCATCAGGCCCGCGTGCTCTCGCGGCAGGCGGGTCGCATCCGTCGTGACCGTGCTGCGTCGAACGGATGCATCCAGCACTACTTCCGGCAACCCACCGACTATCTCTACAACTCGTGGTTCGATCTGGCCATCGTCGATGCCGCAGGTGAGCCCACCGCCGCCTTCCAGGCCCTTCGGGAGGCCTACCGCCCCGTGGCCGCGGAGCTGCTCGGCTTGCCCGAGCGCGTCTTCGAAGGGTCTGCGGCGAGCGGCACACTGTGGCTCTACAACGACCTCGCCGAGCGCGTCGGGCTGCGCGCCCGATGGACCGTGACGCGCGACGGAGTGCACGTCGGCGGCGGCGAGGTCTCACGAGCGGTCGAGCCCCACAGCTCGCTCGACGCCGGGCCCATCGTCTTCGTCGAGGGCACCGAACCGGGCCGGCACGAGGTCGAGGTCGCGGTGCATCTCGACGACCGGGAGTACACGACCCTGCGAGCCGCCTTCGAGGCGCGCCCCGCCCTGCAGCCCCTCGACCTCGAGGTGGCCGTGCTGGGCGACGTGGAGGGCTTCGCCGAGCGCACCGGTGGCTGGCTCGGCGAGGTGGTGCCGTGGGCGCCCGGCGCGGCCACCGTCGTCGTCACCCCGGGAGCCCCGCTCGACGACGAGACACGGCAGACCTTGATCGAACGTGTTGCGCGCGGCGGCCGGCTGGTGCTGCTCGAGCGCCCCGCGGGTGAGGACGTGGGGTGGACGAGCCCGTCCGTCTCGGCGGTCATCGCGGGCGACCTGCACACCGAGCTCGCGCACGCCGAGTTCTCGCTTCTCGACAGCGGCCTGCGCACCGACGACCTGAGTCGCTGGCCCACCCCTGACGGCAGGGTGGTCACCCACCCCGTGCTGGCCGCCGACGGCCGGCAGTCGCCCGGCTGGGCGAGCACGGGCCCCCGGCTGCAGTACTGGGCGGTGCAGGAGTTCAAGAACCGCTACGGGTCGACCGTCGTGTGCCAGGCGCACGTCTGGGACTGCGTCGACGACCCCGCCGCCGCGGCCCTGCTGCGGCACCTGCTCGCCAAGCCGGCGCGGGTGATCGCGTGAGGTGCCCCTGATGCTCGGGATGCGCGCAGCGCGTGTCACTATGGAAGCGGCATGGTCTGCGATGTACCGCGCCCAGAGCCGCCCGCCCAGGAGAGGACAGCATCGTGACCGACGACGAATCACGACGTTACGACGTCGGAGTGCTGGTGAAGGCCATCGACGTCATCGAGGCCTTGGTGGGTACGAACGGACTGGGATTGACGGAGCTCGCCGCGGCGGCGGGTGTCAGCCGCGGCTCGGTGTTCCGCATCGCGACCACGCTCGAGGGCAGGGGCTGGCTCAGCAAGCATCCCGACAGCAAGAAGTACTACATCGGAGAGCAGTTCCTCGCCCTGCTGTCGCGCCTCGACTCACGGGTCGACCTCGTCTCGCTCGCCCAGCCCGCGATGACGCGGCTGCGCGATCAGTTCGGCGAGACCGTGAACCTCGGGAGGCTCGCGGGCGGCACGGTGGAGTACGTGCACATCGTCGAGAGCGAGCACGGGCTGCGCATGGCATCGAAACCGGGAGCGCGCGACCCGCTCCACTCGACGGCCATGGGCAAGGCCCTGCTCGCACGGCTGAGCGACGACACCGTCGAGGCCCTGTTCCCGCCCGCCTCGCGCGAGCGTCGCACGAGCCGCACGATCACCACCCTGAACGGCCTGCTCGCCGAGATGGAGCGGGTGCGCGAGGCCGGGTGGGCAGAAGACGCCGAGGAGAACGAGATCGGCTCGCGCTGCATCGCGGTGGCCATCACGGGTGTCGACGGCACCCCCGTCGCCGCGCTCAGCATCTCCGGGCCGACGGCCCGCATCGACGACGCCCTCGCGGCTCAGATCGCCGAGAGCCTGCGCGAGTCGGCGGCGAAGCTCGAGGAGTCGCTCGGCGCCGGGCTCATGCAGACGGCGGCCGGCGCGCTTTAGCGCCGCCCGGTCGCCGCGCCCGCGCCGGCCGATCCCTCCACCCCCACGGCACCTGCCGGTGGGGGTGCTCCGTGCTGCATGCTTCGCACATGCTCGCATTGCAGAACATACTGCTTGCACTACAAAAAACTCACGGCTAGCATCGCTGCTGTCACCCCGCGACCGAAGAGAGACCATGTCAGACACACGCACCTCAACCGCCTCAGCCGAGCTCTTCTCGCAGGCCCTCGACCTCACGCCCGGTGGAGTCCACTCCAACGTGCGACTCGCCTCGCCCAAGGTGTTCTTCGCCCGTGGCGAGGGCTCCCGGCTCTGGGACGTCGACGGCAACGACTACCTCGACTACCTCCTCGGCCAGGGCCCGATGTTCCTCGGCCACGCCCCCGCCGACATCAACGACGCCGTCGCCCTCGCCGTCTCTCGGGGAATGGTCTTCGGTGCAGAGCATCCGCTCGAGATCGAGGCGGCAGCCGGCGTGCTCACCACCCTCGGCTGGGCCGAGAGGGTGCGCTTCGGCCTCACCGGCACCGAGGCCGTTCAAGCAGCGCTGCGTCTCGCCCGCGCCGCCACAGGCCGCACGCGCTTCGTGCGCTTCGAGGGCCACTACCACGGATGGCTCGACAACGTGCTGCTCGGGCCCGACCCCGAGGTTCCGGCGAGCGCCGGCCAGCTCGCCAGCCACCTCGGCGACTCGATCGTCATCCCCTGGAACGACGCCGACGCGCTCGAGTCGCTGCTCGCCACCCGCCACGACGAGATCGCCGCCGTCATCATGGAGCCCGTCATGTTCAACATGGGCGCCGTGCTCCCCCGCGACGGCTACCTGCAGAAAGCGCGGGAATTGTGCGACCGCTACGGCATCGTGCTCATCTTCGACGAGGTCATCAGCGGCTTCCGGGTGGGGCCGCAGGGCGCCGTCGGCCTCACCGGCGTGGTGCCCGACCTCGCCACCTACGGGAAGGCGATCGCGGGCGGCTGGCCGGTCGCCGCGCTCGCCGGCTCCGAGCGCCTGATGGGCATGTTCGGCACCGGCGAGGTCAACCACTCCGGCACCTTCAACTCCTCGGTCATGGCCTGCGCCGCCGTGGCCGCCACCATGACCCGCCTGCGCGAGAACCCGCCGTACGCCGAACTCGAGCGGGTGGGCACATCTCTTCGGGAAGGGCTCGCCCGTCTCGCCGCACGCCACGGGCTGCCGCTGCACCTGCAGGGCCTGCCGATGGCCTTCCACGCGTCGCTCGGCGGCCCCGACGGCGAGTACCACGACTACCGGGGGCTCACCTCGCGCGACCTGGCCGGTTACGCCGCTCTCAGCACCCAGCTCGCCGAGCACGGCGTCTGGGTGGCGGGCCGCGGCATCTGGTACGTCTCGGCCGCGCACACCGACGACGACGTAGCCGAGACCCTCGACCGGGTCGACAGCGCATTGGCGGCTCGATGACCAGGGTCGGGGTGGTCAGCTTCTGGCACGAGACCAACGAGTACTCCGCCCGCCTCGCCGGGCTGCAGCAGTGGATCGACTACGAGCTGCTCACCGGCGAGGCACTGCTCGCGGCCCACGCCGGCACCTCCTCGGTGGTGGGCGGAATGCTCGAGGCGCTCGGCGAACGGGCGGTGCCCGTGTTCGCCGCGGGCGCGTGGCCCTCCGGCTGCACTCCGGCCGATGCGATGGCCGAGCTGCTGCGGCGGCTCGACGAGGCGCTCGAGGCGGCGGGCCCGCTCGACGCCGTCGCCCTCAACCTCCACGGCGCCACCGTCGCCGTGGGCGAAGCCGACGTCGAGGCGCGGGTGGCCGAGCTCATCCGCGCCCGTGTGGGCGACGTGCCGATCGCCGCCGTGCTCGATCTGCACGGCAACCCCTCGGTCGAACTCGCCGCGCAAGTCGACGCGGTCATCGCCTATCGCACCTACCCCCACGTCGACATGCGCGAGTGCGGGCTCGAGGCGGTGGCGCTGATCGACCGGATGCTCGGCGGCGAGCGCCTCGCCACCAGCGTCGCCAAGGTGCCCGTGCTCAGCTGCCCGCTCGTGCAGGGCACCGAGCACGGCGTGCTCGGCCGGCTGATCGCGGAGGGGAACGCGCGGGCTGCCGAACTCGGACTCGCGCGCATCTCCGTGCTTGCCGGTTTCGCCTATCAGGACGCCGAGCGCGCCGGCATCTCGGTGCTCGTGGTGGCCCCCGTCGCCCGTCGCGCCGAGGCGGAGGGGCTCGCCGGCGAACTCGCCGAGCGTGTTCTCGCCGCCGAGGGCGCCGGGGAGTTCCGGCTCGAGCTGCCCAAGGCCGACGAGGCTGTCATGCGGGCCAGGCACAGCGGGCTGCGCCCGGTGGTGCTCGCCGACGTCGCCGACAACATCGGGGCGGGCAGCGCCGGAGACGGCACGGTCATCCTCCGCGAGCTGCTGGCGAGCGGCACCACCGAGGGGCTCGCCGTCATCGCGGATACCGAGGTGGTGGCGCAGGCGTGGGATGCGGGCGAGGGCGCCGAGATCGACTGCGCGCTCGGCGGCAAGACCGACTCGCTGCACGGAGACCCGCTTCCGCTGCGCGCCGAGGTGGTGTCGCTCTCCGACGGCACCTACGTCTCCGAGGGGTCGTGGGCGGCCGGCGTGCGCTTCGAGATGGGCCGCACCGCGGTGCTCGGCGTCGCCGGCAACACCGTGGTGGTCACCGAGCGGGCCACGCCCCCCTTCCACCGCGAGCAGGTGACCTCGCTCGGCATCGACCCGGCGCGCGCGAGCATCATCGTCGCCAAGGGTGCGCTCGCCTGGCGGGCCGCCTACGGCGACATCGCCGCGCTCACCATCGAGGTCGACGCCCCCGGCGCCTGCCCCGTCGACCCAGGTGTGCTGCCGCGCGTCACAGAGCCGGTGACGGTGCTGCCCGCGCAGACGCCGCGCGCCGGGGCGCCCTTCTCGCCGGTCGCCGACCGCGCATCTACCCCTGTACCCGCACCCGCACAAGGAGACACCGCATGAGACTGCTGCGCATCGGAGCGCCCGGGGCCGAGAAGCCGGCCGCCCTCGTCGACGACGACACCTACCTCGACCTCTCCGACCTCGTCGGCGATTTCGACGAGGAGTTCTTCGGCTCGGGCGGTCTCGACCGCATCCGTCCCGTCGTCGCCGAGCGGGTCGAGGCCGTACGAGCCGGGCGTGTCGCGGCCGAACCCCTCGCCGGTCAGCGCGTCGGCGCTCCCATCGCGCGGCCCCACCAGATCATCTGCGTCGGGCTCAACTACGCCGACCACGCGGCCGAGAGCGGGCAGGCGGTTCCCGACGAGCCCATCCTGTTCACCAAGTCACCGAACACCCTTGTCGGTCCCGACGACGAGGTGCGGTTGCCCCGCGGCTCGTCGAAGACCGACTGGGAGGTCGAGCTCGGCATCGTCATCGGCCGCCGCACGAGCTACCTCGACTCGGTCGACGACGCCCGCGACTCCATCGCCGGCTGGGCGCTCGTCAACGACGTCAGCGAGCGCGCCTTCCAGCTCGAACGCGGCGGTCAGTGGCTGAAGGGCAAGTCGGCCGAGACCTTCAACCCCGCCGGCCCCTGGCTCGTCACGCCCGACGAGGTGCCCGAGGTACGCGACCTCGGCATGTGGCTCGACGTGAACGGCGTGCGCCGGCAGACCGGCTCGACCTCGACGATGGTCTTCGACCCCTTCGTCATCGTGCACTACATCAGCCAGTTCATGGTGCTCGAGCCGGGCGACCTCATCAACACCGGAACCCCGCCCGGCGTCGGCCTCGGCCTGAACCCTCAGGTCTACCTCGCCGCCGGCGACGTGATGACCCTCGGCATCGACCGCCTCGGCACCCAGCGTCAGCTCGTCGTCGCCTCCCGCTGAGCGGCGGCGACGGCCGACTGCAGGAAACCCCTGACCGCCGGCCAGAGCTGGGCTTCTGCTGCGGCATGTCCCTCACGGCTGCCGCCCAGCTCGATGCCGCCGGTGAAGAGCGCGTCGGTGGGCTGCAGGCCGAGGCGCAGCAGGTGCCCGGCGTGGGGGAACTCGTGCCGGGCATCGGCACCGGCGACCCCTTCGTCGCGCCGGGCGCGCATCAGCTCGGCCGCCATCGACGCCGACGGCCACACCGCGTCATCGGCGCCCGCCGCCACGAACAGCGGCGCCGCGATCCGCTCGCCGACGATGCGCGCGGCCTCGCGCTCCACCCGCCCGGCGTGCGACAACCCGCCCTCGTAGGCCGGGCGCAGACGCAGCAGGGTGGGACGGTCGTGCGCGGCGTCGCGGCGCAGCCGCCATCCGTTGCGCGCGAGCTGGGGCACGAGCTCACCGGTACGCACCGGGAGCCACCCCTGCTCGCTGCCCGCGAGGGTCCACGACCCGACGCCGGCCTGTTCCCCGCCGTCACCCACCGCCTGCCAGCGCGTGGAGCTCGGGCTGAGGGCGACGTAGGCATCGGCTCGCGCCGCACCCGCCGCTGCGGCGGCGAGCAGGCCCTCGGCCCCGCGCGAGATCGCGTAGCCGGCCACGCGTGCCGAGTCGACGTCGGCGCGAGCCCGCAGCCAATCGAGCGAGGCGCCGAAGCGCTCCAGCGGGATGCGCGAGATGACGGGGGCGCCCGACTCGTCGGCATCGGTCCAGTCGGTGACGAGCGCGACGAATCCCGCGCTGGCCAACAGCGTCGCGGCCAGCCGCAGCGAGTCGACGCCGCCTTCCGATCCGCCGAAACAGGCCACCGCCGGGTGCTCGTGCACTCCGTCGGCTGCGGGAAGCGCGAGCAACCCGCGCCGGCCGTCGACGTCGACCTCCGACACCGACACGCCCGCGGCTGCGGGAAGGCGCAGCACCGTCCGCCGCGCCAGGGGTGAGCCTGAACTCCCGGGCTCACGCACCTCGATCGTCACCCGCAGGGCGTCGACGGGCGGTACGAACAGATCGGGCACCTGGCCGGGCTGGGCGAAACGCAGCGCGGTGACCGCCACCCCCGGCGCTGCCGTCGACCAGTCGCCCGAGCGGGGTGCGGTCGTGGCGAGGTCGAGACGACCGTCGGCGGACGCATCGAACACCGCGGCCGCGGCCCAGCGCCGCCCGAGCAGATCGGCGCAGCTCGACACCACCTCGACGCGCCGCCCGGAAGGGAGCCCTTCCACCACGACGGGGAAAGGGTCGGAGTAGAGGCTCTCGGCGGGCGCCTCGACGCGCACCCCTCCGGGAGCGAAGTCGGGTTCGCCGACCGCGGTCGACGCGGGTGCCACCCCGTGCTCCTCCGCACCGTGTTCCTCCACCGCGGGCTCCTCCGCCGCGGGCGCCGACGCGGCAGCCGCCGCAGCCGCGTCGAGCCGCCCGGTCGCCCGGTCGAACCACCCCGGGAACACCGCCGACACCGTCCCCGCCACCCCGAACAGCGTGAACGGCACCACCCAGTAGCAGACGATGGAGAGCGTGCTCGCGTCGTCGCGGATGGTGGCCGAACCCTCGGTAAGGGGCGGGATGAGCGATGACACCGTCATGAGTCCGAACACCGCCACCCACATCCAGGTCATCGCTGTGGTGATGTAGCGGAACCCGTCGGTGGCCGCGGTCGCCGCATCGACGGTCGACCGGGCGGCGTCGCGCACGAACGGCCGGCCGACCAGCACCCCCACGAGCGCGATCAGGAAGAGGGCGCCGTTGCTCGCCGGCTGCAGCCACCGCTCCACCACGGCGTCGTCGAGCACGAAGGCCGAGACGAGCGAGAGCGCGAAGAAGGCAAGACCGCCCACCTCGAGCGACCCCGGCCGCGCGTGCCTGATGAGCTGCACCAGGAACAGCGCGACGGCCACGGCGAACGCGACAGCCACGGCGATGAGGTAGGTCGCGTTGCCGATGAGGATCCAGTAGACCACCCACGGCAGGAACGCCGTCACGAACCCGAACATGTCTCACGCCTCCTGAGCGCTCGTACCGAACGACCGGCGCAGCGTGCGCGCGGCCTGGGAGTAGGCGGCATCCTGCTCGGCGGCGTGGATGCCCGGGAAGAAGTAGTAGCCGTGCGGCAGACCCTCCGGGTACAGCGCCGTCACGTCGCAGCCCTTCGCGCGCAGCCGCGCCTCGAACTCGGCTGCCGAGTCGACGATGGGGTCGTGCGTGCCCGCGGTGAGGAAGGTGGGCGGGTAGGCGCCGAGTTCCCCCTCGATCGGGCTGGCCCACGGATGCGCCCAGCTCACGGTCGGCAGGTACGCACCGCGGATGAACCCGAAGAAGGCGCTGTCGTAGACGATCCCGCGGGGCGCCAGCCGTGTGAAGGAGGGGTACCGCTCCGCCTGGAAGTCGACGAACGCGCCGAGCAGCACCACCGCATCCGGAACCGACTGGCCCTCGTCTCGCGCCCGCAGCGGCAGCGCCGCCGCGAAGTTCGAGCCCGCCGAGTCTCCCGCCACGGCGACCCTCGCCGGGTCGCCGCCGAGACGGCCGGCCTCGAGGCGCAGCCAGCGATACACATCCATGGCGTCGTCGAGCGGAACGGGGAACGGGTGCTCGGGCGCGAGCCGGTAGCCCGCCGAGACCACGAGCGCACCGCTCTCGACGGCGATGCGCCGGGTGAGGTAGTCGGTGTCGTCGCAGGAGCCGACGGTGAATCCCCCGCCGTGGAAGTAGAGCACAACGGGCAGTGCCTCGTCGGGCGCGGCCGAGCGCGGTCGGTAGACCAGAGAGCGCACCACCCCGTCGCGCACCGGCAGGAAGACCTCGTCGACGTCGACCTCGGGCACCGCCTCCGCACCGCTCGGCGGAACCAGCGCCGGGTCGGGCTTCACCCGGTCGGCGCCGATGTACCCGGTGCGCACGGGCGCGATCATGATGTCGCGGAGCGCCGCGGGCACCCGGTTGTTCGCGATGATGCGGTAGTCGACGAGCGAGGGGTCGCCGGGATCGACGTCGGCGAGCGGATCGAGCTCCACCACGACGCTGACGTCGGTGAGACCCTCGGGAACAGAACGAAGTCGATCGTCGATCATGACTCGAGGTTAGCGAGAGGGCCCGGCGCGGGTCATCCCCCTCCACGGGGGTGTGGGCGCTCCCCGCTCAGCGGGCGACGGCGAGCAGCGCGCCTGTCTCCATCGCCACCCACACGGTGCCGGAGGCGTCGACGGCGAGGCCGTGGGGCTCCTCGTGCCCCGAGGGAGCGAGGTCGATGAGCTCGACGGTGCCGTCGACGTCGAGGTGGGCGAGCTCGTTCGCCCCCCAGAGCGTCACCCAGAAGCCGCCGGCGGGGTCGACGCAGAGTGCGTGCGGCTTCGATTCCGGCCACGGCAGCGGATGCTCGGTGAACTTCCCCTGCCTGTCCACCCTCCCGACGGCGCCGGCGAGGATCTCGGTGAACCAGGCCGCCCCGTCGTCGCCCACGACGATGCCCACCGGCCCGGAGTGCGGGGTGGGGATCTCGAACAGCTGCACCGCCGAGTCGCCGCCCCTGATGTAGCCGATGGCGTTGGCCTGGTTCGCCGTGAACCAGAGGCTCTCGCCGGAGGAGGCGATCATCGACACGAAGCCCTCGTCGGTGCCCGACGGGAATTCGGTGACCCGCCCGAACAGGTCGATGTGCCCGAGCGCGTCGCGCCCCAGCTCGGTGAACCAGGCCGTGCCGTCGGCCTGCGAGGCGATGCCGAACGGCTGGGCCTCGGGCGTCGGAACGTCGATGCGGCGCACCACGCCGGCCGGCCCCACCAGCACGAGCGCGTCGCCGCCGGTGTCGGAGACCCAGACGGTGTCCTCACCCGCGGCGACCACCTGCGAGCTCTGCATCGGGCCCACCCCGGATGCGACGGAGACCTGCGTACGCTCGAACGGCAGCCGAGCATCCGTTCCGGCAGCACCGGGCCGCCCGGGCACTGCCCGCACCACCGCGCCCGCGTGCACCAGCGTGCACCACACCGCCCCGTCGTCGGTGATCGCCACCGAGTAGGGGCCCTCGCCCCGCGAACCGACTTCGTGTACCGCGATGGAACTCATGCCGCGAGCCTAGCCGGGGGCGCGCCGCACGAGAGGGCCGGCGGGCGACGCGTGTCAGCGCACGCGGCGAGCGGTGAACTGCAGGCGGGGGTGGGCGAAGGCCTCCTGCGTCTCCACGATGCGGAGTTCCCGCTCGCCGGAGCGGTGCGTGGCCTCGATGAGGTCGAAGACGCTCGATGCGGTGCGCTCGAGCGCGGTCTGCAGGCTCCCGGTCTCGCGGTAGTGGGCGGTGAACAGGGCGGCGGTGACGTCGCCCGAGCCGTTCGCCTTCAAGGGGATGCGGGGGGTCTGCACGAGCCACCCCTCGTCGCCGTCGGCGGCGAGCATCTCGATGGTGTCGGGCTCGCGGTCGGGGCGCTCCACGCTGGTGACGAGCACCACCGAGGGGCCCATGTTGCGGGCGAGGTCGACCGCGTCGAGGGTCGATTCGAGCGAGGCGGGCTCGGTGCCGGTCAGGTAGCCGAGCTCGAACTGGTTGGGGGTGATGATGTCGGCGACCGGCACGACCCGGTCGCGCAGCAGGTCGGGGATCTCGGGGGCGACGAAGCACCCCGACACCGCGTTGCCCATCACGGGGTCGCAGGCGTAGACGGCCGAGGGGTTCGCGGCCTTCACGCGGCGCACGGCGTCGATCACGACGTCGGCGACACCCGAGTCGCCCTGGTACCCCGAGAGAACGACGTCGACGCTCGGGAAGGCGCCGCGCTCCTCGATGCCGAGGATCACCTCGTGCACGTCGGAGGGGGCGATGCGCGGTCCGCGCCAGGCACCGTACCCCGTGTGGTTCGAGAAAGTGACCGTGTAGACGGGAAGCACCTCGACCCCGATGCGCTGCAGGGGGAAGACCGCCGCCGAGTTGCCGACATGCCCGTAGGCGACCGCAGACTGGATGGAGAGCACCTTCATCCCTCGACGATATCCCAGATGGCGACAGGGTCTGCCGTCAGGCCGGGTAGACTGGGGTACCTGCCCTCTCCCCGACCTGAGGAGTCCGCGTGATCGTTGTCCTGCTGCTGTTCGCAGGACTGACGGCGCTCACTCCCCTCCTCACGCGCATCCTGTCGACCCGGGTCTTCTACCTCGTGGCCTCGCTGCCGGCCGGAGCCTTCGTCTACACGCTCACGCAGGCGCCCGTCGTGCTCGAGGGCGGCTCGGTCGCCGAGATGCTGCCGTGGATTCCGCAGTTGTCGATCGCCCTCTCGTTCCGCGTCGACACGCTCAGCTGGCTGCTCTCGCTCGTCGTGCTCGGCGTCGGAGCGCTCGTGCTGGTGTACTGCGCCCGCTACTTCTCGCCCCGGGAGCCGCAGCTCGGGCGCTTCGCCGCTCTCCTGCTCGCCTTCGCCGGCGTCATGTACGGGCTCGTCACCGCCGACGACATCTACGTCATGTTCATGTTCTGGGAGATCACGAGCGTGCTCTCCTACCTCCTCATCGGCCACTACACCGCCCGGAAGGAGAGCCGAGGCGCCGCACTGCAGGCGTTGCTCGTCACCACCTTCGGCGGGCTCGCGATGCTGGTCGGCATCATCCTGCTCACGGTCGACGCCGGCACCACATCGCTCGCCGAGCTCGTTGCGGCGCCGCCGGAGGGCAGCGCGCTCGTCACCACCTCCATCATGCTCATCCTCGCCGGGGCGCTGTCGAAGTCGGCGATCGCGCCGTTCCACTTCTGGCTGCCGGCCGCGATGGCCGCCCCCACCCCGGTGAGCGCCTACCTGCACGCCGCGGCCATGGTGAAGGCCGGCATCTACCTCATCGCGCGCCTCGCCCCCGGCTTCGTCGACACCCCCGGCTGGACCCCCGTGCTCGTCACGCTCGGGGTCTGGACCATGCTGCTCGGCGCCTGGCGCTCGCTCCGCCAGTACGACCTCAAGCTGCTGCTGGCGTACGGCACCGTGTCGCAACTCGGCTTCCTCACCGTGGTCGTCGGCTTCGGCACCCGCGACACCGCTCTCGCCGGAGCGGCGCTGCTGCTCGGTCATGCCCTGTTCAAAGCGACCCTCTTCCTCGTCGTCGGCATCGTCGACCACGACGAGGGCACCCGCGACCTGCGCGAGATCTCCGGTCTCGGGCGGCGGCGCCCGGTGCTCGCCACCGTCGGCTTCATCGCCGTCGCCTCCATGGCGGGGCTGCCGCCGCTGCTCGGCTTCGTGGCGAAAGAAGCAGTGCTCACCTCCCTCCTCGAATCGCATTCCGTCTGGGGCATACTGGCGCTCGTCGGCGTCTCCCTCGGCTCCGTGCTCACCGTCGCCTACTCCGCCCGCTTCTTCTGGGGAGCGTTCATGGCGAAGAAGCAGGTGCAGCCGGCCGAGCAGCCGGCGCCGCAGCACAAGCCCGACCCGCTCATCCTGATCGCCCCGCTCATCCTCACCGTTGCCACGATCGCCGGAGGCCTTCTCGCCACCCCGCTCGGCAAGGCACTCGAGCCCTACGCCGACACCGTGCCCCACGACTTCGCCTACGTGGCGGGCGAGGGCCCGTACCACCTCGCGCTCTGGCACGGTCTCGAGCCGGCGCTCGGCATCTCGGCCCTCATCATCGCCGCAGGGCTCGTGCTGTTCGCCCTGCGACGACCGTTCGCCCGCCTGCAGCGCAAGGTGCCGCACACCTTCGACGCCGCCCGCGACTACCTCCGCATCGTGCGCGGGGTCGACGCCCTCGCCGCGCGCACGACGGTCTTCGCGCAGAAGGGCGGCCTGCCCCAGTACATCGGCACCATCCTCATGGTCTTCGTCATCTGCCTGGGAGCGACGACCGCCCTCAACCGCACCTGGCCCGACACCTTCGTGCTCTGGGACTATCCGGCGCAGGTCTTCGTCGCCGCCGCCATGGGCGTCGCCGCCGTGATGGCCGCGCGCGCCACCCACCGCCTCGCCGCCGTGCTGCTGGTGGGCGCGACCGGCTTCGGCCTCGTCGTGCTGTTCGCCTTCCACGGCGCGCCCGACCTGGCCCTCACCCAGGCGCTCGTGGAGACGGTGACGGTGGTGGTGTTCATCCTCGTGCTCCGCCGTCTCCCCCCGAAGATCGCTCAGCACAACAGGCCGGTGCGCCGGGGCCGCCGCATCGTGATCGGCGTGCTGGTGGGCGCGACGATGGGTGTGGTGGGCTACGTCGCCGCGGGGGCGCGGCAGGCCGGCAGCATGGCCGAAGAACTGGCCCGCCTCGCCGTCGAGGAGGGCCACGGGCTGAACGTCGTGAACGTGATGCTCGTCGACATCAGGGCCTGGGACACCATGAACGAGCTCTCCGTGCTCATCGTGGTGGCCACCGGCGTCGCCAGCCTGCTCTTCGTCACCGGCCGCAACATCACCATTCCGAGGCTCCGCGAGTCGAAGGGCCGCCGGCAGGGCACGGCCCGGGTGAAGCTCGTGAACGACCCCCACACCTCCGACGACGCGCCCGACGACCGTCAGCACTCGTGGCTGCTCGGCGGCAAGACGCTGTCGCCGGTGAACCGCTCGCTCATTCTCGAGGTGCTCGTGCGGCTCATCTTCCACCCGGCGATCGTGGTGTCGATCTTCCTGCTGTTCGCCGGCCACAACGAACCGGGCGGCGGCTTCGCCGGCGGCGTGCTCGCGGGTCTCGCGCTCATCGCCCGCTACCTCGCCGGCGGTCGCTACGAGCTCGGCGAGGCGCTGCCCATCGGCCCTGGCGCCCTGCTCGGCGTCGGGATGCTGCTGGCCACCGGCACCGCGATCGGCTCGCTCTTCCTGGGCGCCGACGTCCTCACCTCCGCCTACTTCTCCACCGAGCTGCCGGTGCTCGGCTACGTCTCCTTCGGCACCTCCACCATCTTCGACATCGGCGTGTACCTCGTGGTGGTCGGCGTCATCCTCGACATCCTGCGCGCCCTCGGCGGCGAGGTCGACCGGCAGCAGGCGGAGGCCGAGGCCGGCGGCGACGGTTCGGGAGACGACGACGCCGACGGCCACTCGGTCGTCGCCGACGAGGCCGAGCGCGGCGCAGTCACCGCCGGCACCGCCCCGGGAGGAGGTGGCCCCCGATGAACGCCTCCCTCACCCTCATCGTGCTGATGGCGCTGATGTACGGCACCGGCGTCTACGTGATGCTGGAGCGCAGTCTTACGCGCATCCTCATCGGCTTCCTGCTCGTCGGCAACGCCACGAACCTGCTCATCTTCATCATGTCGGGCCGCTCCGGAGCATCGCCGATCATCGACGACGGCACGACGGGCGCAGAGATCGTCGACCCGGTGCCCCAGGTGCTGATGCTCACCGCGATCGTCATCAACTTCGGTGTCACCGCGTTCATCCTCGCCCTCATCTACCGCTCCTGGTGGCTGTCGAACCTCGGCGACGAGGGCGACGACGTGATGAGCGACGAGGACGAGGAGGACGCCATCTCGGCCGACCAGGCGGAGCAGTTCCACGCAGGGCTGAGCGGAGACGACGCCGCGGTGCTCGAGGTTCTGGAGGAGGACGCCGATCACGACGACGACGAGCACGACCTCGACCACGTCGATCCGAGCGAACGCGACAGGGACGTGATGCGATGAACGCCCTGGCACCCCTGCTCGTGCTCATCCCGCTCGTCGGGGCGGCCTTCACGCTCATCCTCGGCCGTTACCCGAGGGTGCAGATCGCCATCTCCGTCACGGCGCTCACCGCGGTGACGGCGGCTGCCGCCGTGCTGCTCGGCTACGTCGACAACACCGGCGACCCGGTGGTGGTGCGGGTCGGCGGCTGGGAACCGCCCTTCGGCATCGTGCTGGTGGTCGATCGGCTGTCGGCGATCATGGTCGTGGTCTCGGCCCTGATGCTGCTCGGCGTGCTCGTGTTCGCGGTGGGCCAGGGCATCGCCGACCGCGACCGCGACACCCCGGTGTCGATCTTCCACCCCACCTACCTCATCCTGTCGGCGGGCCTGTTCGACGCCTTCATCGCGGGCGACCTGTTCAACATGTACGTGGGCTTCGAGATGCTGCTCGCGGCCAGCTACGTGCTGCTCACCCTCGGCGGAACCGGGTCGCGCATCCGGGCCGGCGTCACCTACGTGGTGGTGAGCCTGGTGTCGTCGTTGCTGTTCCTCGGCGCGATCGCGCTGATCTACGGGGCCACCGGAACCGTCACCATGGCACTGCTGTCGGAGCGTCTCGGCGATCTGCCGCTCGACGTGCAGGCGATCCTCTGCGCGGCGCTGCTCGTGGGCTTCGCGGTGAAGGCGGCGGTGTTCCCGCTGTCGTTCTGGTTGCCGGATTCCTACCCGACGGCGCCCGCGCCGGTGACCGCGGTGTTCGCGGGCCTGCTCACGAAAGTGGGCGTGTACGCGATCATCCGCACCGACAAGCTGCTGTTCTTCGACGTTCCGCTGATGGTGCCGCTGCTCATCGTGGGCGGGCTGACGATGCTCATCGGCATCCTCGGCGCGCTCGCCCAGGCCGATGTGAAGAGACTGCTGTCGTTCACATTGGTGAGCCACATCGGGTACATGATCTTCGGTGTCGCCCTGGGCACCGAACTCGCCATGGGCGCCACGATCTACTACATCGTGCACCACATCGCCGTGCAGACCGCGCTGTTCCTCGTGGTCGGACTCGTCGAACGCGTCGGAGGCTCGACCTCCATCACGAAGCTCGGCGGGCTTCTGCGCAAGGCGCCGTTCGTGGCCGCCCTGTTCTTCATCGGGGCCCTCAACCTCGGCGGCATCCCGCCGTTCTCGGGTTTCCTCGGCAAGGTCGGACTGTTCGAAGCCGGTGCGCAGAGCCCATCGCCGCTCGTCTACGTGCTCATCGGGGCCGGAACGGTCACGTCACTGCTCACCCTCTACGCCCTCATGCGGGTGTGGAACATGGCGTTCTGGCGGTCGAAAGACGAGGTCGAGGGCTACGAGTCGCCCCTCATCGAGTCGCTGCAGGAGAGCCCGGATGCGAACCGCGGCACCACGAAGACGGCGACCGTGACCGAGACGGGAACCCTCGCTCCGGTGCGCACCTCGAAGCTCATGACGGGCGCGACGACGGGCCTCATCGTGTTGACCCTCTGCCTCACCGTGTTCGCCGGGCCGCTGTTCTCCCTCACTCAGCGGGCGGCGATCAACGTCGTCACCCCCGCGAACTACGTCGACTCCGTCTTCCCGGGAGGTGCGCCGTGAAAGCCGTGATCGCCTCCGGTGTCGTCCCGTTCCTCGGGTTGGTGCTGCTCTGGATGCTGCTCTGGGGCGAGTTCACCGTCATCAACCTGCTCATCGGCGTGCTGCTGGCCCTTCTCGTGTCGATCACCTTCTATCTGCCTGCGGTGCGGCTGAGCGGACGGCTCAACCTGTTCTGGGCCGCCGTGATGTTCGGGCGTCTGCTCGTCGACATCGTCGTGGCGTCGCTGCAGATCACCTGGGTGGCGATCAACCCGCGCTACCGACCGTCGAACGCGATCATCGCGGTGCAGCTGCGCAGCCGCTCCGACCTCGTCATGACCTTCACCGGGGAGGCGGTCTCCCTCGTGCCCGGCTCGATCGTGCTCGATCTCGATCGGGACGAGGGGATCCTGTACCTGCACTCGCTGAACGTCACGTCTGCCGATCAGATCCCGAAGCTCAAGCGCGACGTGCTGTCGACCGAGCGGCGCATCATCCTCGCGGGCGGGTCGCGCGACGACCTCGAGCGGCTGCGCGCCGAGGAGCAGAAGACGGCGGATGCCGGCGCCGGAAAGGAGTCGGCATCGTGATCGTCGTCATCGTCATCGCCGGAGCGCTCATGGCCGCCGGCGCCGTGGGTGCGCTCTACCGCATCATCACGGGCCCATCGGCCCTCGACCGCATCATCGCCTCGGATGTGCTGGTCGCCACCGCGATCATCGCCATCGGAGCCGAGATGGCGATCAACCGGCACACCGACAACCTGCCCGTCATGCTCGGGCTCGCCCTGTTCGGCATCGTGGGCTCGGTCAGCGTCGCCCGCTTCATCTCGTCGAGGGACGACACCTGATGGACATCCGTGACGTCATCACCGCCGTGCTGGTGCTGCTCGCCGCCCTCATGTGCTTCGCGGCCGGGGTGGGCCTCATCCGCTTCCCCGACGTGCTGTCGCGCCTGCACGCCGCGACGAAACCGCAGATTCTCGGACTCATCGCCATCTCGGCCGACGTGGCCGTGTCGAACCCCTCGGCCGGCACCATCACGCTCGCCGTCGCCATCGTCTTCTTCCAGAGCCTCACCGCCCCGGTCTCGGCGCATCTCGCGGGCCGGGCGGCATACCGCACCAACCACTTCCGCCGCGACATCCTCATCGTCGACGAGTACACCCCCACCGACCCGCCGCGCGAGCCCCGCTCCGCATCTGACGGCGCGCCGCAGCTCTAGGTCAGCCTGTCGGCATCGAGCAATGCTGGACAACGCCGAGGCCGCGTTGTGGGAGGCCTGATCGCCGGCGTCCAGGCGCCCGCGTGAGGGCGGTTCAGTGGAGGAGGGACTGCCAGTTCGCGGGGACGTGGCCGCGGGGGCCGGGGGCGGGCTGGTCGAGGGGGTGGTGCGTGGGGGCGGCGAGGTGCGGGCCCTCCGTCTCGGAGGCGGTCTCGTAGTCCCAGAACCAGTCTTCTCCGGGTTCGTAGCTCTGGATGACGGGGTGGCCGGTCTCGGCGAAGTGCGCGGTGGCGTGCTGCGAGGGTGAGGAGTCGCAGCATCCGATGTGTCCGCACTGGGCGCAGCGGCGGAGGTGGAACCACCACCCGTGCTCAGGGTCGCAATCGGCGCAACCGGGGCCGCTCGGGGTGGCCAGGGGGTCGATTCCGCGGAGGGCTGTCACGGTAAAATCGTACGTCATGGACGACGCCGCGGCGCGGGAATGGAACGAGTTGGTGCGCGCCTCGCACCCCGAGCTCACGCCGGAACAGTTCGAGCGTCTCGCCGGCTACGGCGACTCGGCGCACCGCGAGACGGGAGAGGTGCTGTTCGCGGCGGGACAGGCGGCGCCCGACCTCATCGTCATCCGCTCGGGGTCGGTCGACCTCGTGCAGGCCGCCACCGTCGATGCGCCGGAGGAGGTGCTCGCCCGGTTCGAGGCCCACGACTTCCTCGGCGAGCTCAATCTGCTCACCGGCCAGCGCGTGTTCTTCGACGCGCGCGTCGCCGAGGCGGGCGAGATGGTGATGGTGTCGCAGGAGGCGTTCCGCCGCATCATGGCCGACGAGCCCGACCTCTCCGACCTCCTCCTGCGCGCTTTCATCGCCCGCCGCAGCAAGCTCCAGCGCAGTGCCGGCGCTCGCGGCATCGAGATCATCGGCAGCGCCTACTCCTCGAGCGCGCTCGCCCTGCGCACCTTCGCGGCGCGGCAGCAGCTCGCCCACGCCTGGTTCGACTGCGACAGCGTCGACGGCCACTCGCTGCTGCGCGCAGCAGGGCTCACCGCCGACGACCTGCCCGCCGTCATCCTCCCCGACGCCGTGTTGAAGAACGCCACCCCGGGGGTGCTGGCCGAGAACGTCGGCATCTCCGTGCCGCGGGGGTCATCAGAACGGATGCTCGACCTCGCCGTCATCGGAGCCGGCCCCGCCGGGCTGGCCGCCGCCATGTACGGCGCCTCGGAGGGGCTCGCCACCGTGCTGCTCGAGGCGGTCGCCACCGGCGGCCAGGCGGCGTCGAGCTCGCGCATCGAGAACTACCTCGGGTTCCCCTCGGGCCTCAGCGGCGCCGAGCTCACCGGCCGCGCCATGGTGCAGGCCGAGAAGTTCGGCGCCCGCCTCTACAGCCCGTGCAAGGTGGTGCGGCTCGACACCGGGTGCGGGCCGCTCGAGCTCACGCTCGACGACGACGAGGTGGTGCGGGCGCGTGCCGTGGTGATCGCGACCGGCGCCCAGTACCGCACCCTCCCCCTGCCCGGATGGTCGCACTTCGAGGGCGCGGGCATCTACTACGCCGCCACCGAGCTCGAGGCGAAGGCCTGCGGGCGCAGTGCGGTGACGGTGGTGGGCGGTGCGAACTCCTCCGGTCAGGCGGCGCTGTTCCTCGCCGAGCGCGGGGCGTCGGTGACGATCGCTGCCCGCCGCGACGAGCTGGGAGCCACGATGTCGGCCTACCTCGTCGATCGGCTGAAGGCCCACCGCCGCGTCACCATCCGCACGCGCACCGAGGTCACCGCGCTGCACGGCGACGCCTCGGGGGTGCAGCTCGCGGGCGTGACGCTCACCGACCGGGCGACCGGAGCATCCGTCGACCAGGAGTGCCGCGGACTGTTCTGCTTCATCGGCGCAGCGCCCTCGACGGCATGGCTCGGCGATCAGCTGCTCACCGATGAACCCGGCTTCGTGCTCACCGACGGCCTCCTCGGCCGCGACGAGTCGGAGTGGCCGGCGGCGTACGGCATCCTCGGGCGGGCGCCGCTCGCCTTCGAGACCAGCGTGCCCGCGGTGTTCGCCGCGGGCGACGTGCGCGCCGGTTCGATGAAGCGCGTCGCCGCCGCCGTCGGCGAGGGCGCGAGCGCCGTGCGCTCGGTGCACCAGGCCATCGGCGCCCGCGCCTAACGCAGGCGCTGCCCGCTCATGCCCACGCGCGAGTCGGTCGAGGGCGGGCCCGCTGCTTACCAGGGCAGGGGCAGGTAGCGCGCAAGGGCGCCCGCGTGGGCGCCTTCACCGGGCGCGACGAGCACGCCGTCGGCGTCGGCGAGGCCGCGCAGCATGGCGGCGCCGTGCCAGGGTGTCGGGAACGCCAGGTCGACCCCCGGGCGCGCTGCGTCGGGATGACGCGTGAAGGGGCGGAGCAGGGTGTGAGACCGGGCCGGGTCGATCGGCGTTCCGAGTTCGATCTCGCGGAGCGCCGCGAGGGGCCTCTCGAGCAGGCCCGCGAGGAGCGGGTGGAGGAGGGTCGTGCAGGTGAGCAGGGCGGCGAGCGGGTTGCCCGGGAGCCCCACGAACCAGCGGCCGTCTGGAGTACGGGCAAGGAACGCCGGGCCGCCGGGCCGCACGTCGATGCCGTCGACGACGAACTCGGCACCGGCCTCGAGCAGCACCGCGCGCACGTGGTCGGCGGCGGAGGCGCCCGTCCCGCCCGTGGTGACGACGACGTCGGGCGCCGGTACGGGCTCTCGTGCGCCGCCCGATGAGGAGGGGTTCAGGCCGAGCGCGAGCGTCGTCGAGCCGGCGGAGTCGCCGACGCGCTCCAGCGTCACCACCTCGCCGCCGAGGGCGTCGACGATGCCGGGGAGTGACGGGCCGAAGCTGTCACGCACCTGACCGGCGAGGGGCGAGCCCTGCGTCACGACCTCGTCACCCGTGAACGCGAGCGCGACGGTGGGGCGTCGCCTGGCCGAGAGGGTGTCGCATCCGGCCCCCGCCGCGACGGCCAAGTGCACTGGGCCGAGCACACTGCCGCGCGTGATCAACACGTCGCCGACGGATGCTTCGACCCCCGCGGCCCGCATGTGCTGCCCCGGGCGGGGTTCGTCGGCGGGACACCACGGGGCGCGGTGCAGCACGGGATGCGTGCCGTCGAGCATCCGGATCCGGCCGTTCTCGCTACGGAGCACGGCGTCGCAGCCCTCGGGGAGCAGCGACCCGGTGACGACGTCGACGGCGTCTCCCGGAGCGAGCACCTGCGGTGAGTCTGCGGGCGGAGCATCGGGGCGGAGCCGCCACGGGCCGGGCCCGCACACGGCCCAGCCGTCCATGGCCGATGACGCGAAGTGCGGCAGCGGTGTGCGCGCGACGACGTCGAGTGCAGCGACCCGCCCCAGGGCTTCGGCGAGCGGCACCTGCTCGGTCCACTCGGCGCCGTGGGCCGCGGCGGTGGCGGCGCCCGCCTCATGTGCCAGGCGCCGTGCATCGTGCCAGGTCGTCGCCGTGGGCGTGCGCGTGTCGGCTCGGGGTGCATCGCACGCAGGGCGGTGGGCTCGTGTCACGGCCGCCGACCGCCGTGCCGCTCGGCGAGGGCGGCGAGCGCCGCCGAGGCGCGGGCCTCGGCCTCGACCGGGTCGTCCCCCGCGGCCATCGCCCGGCCCACGGCGATGCCGAGCAGGTACGTGGTGACCGGCGCGGCAGGCCGCCGCACCGCGTGCGCCGCGACGCCGGCCAGGTCGAGCACGGCCGTGACGTCGGGCGTGAACCCGCTGATCTCGAGCTCCTCGCAGGCCAGCGCGGCCCACCCTGCGAGTTCGGCGGCGGTGTCGTCGGTGGGGGTGGTCATCGTGCTCCTCCGGAGTGCGTCGGGTGGTCGCCGGCGGCGACGGATGCGGTGGGCGGCGTCGCATCGAAGCGGGCGGCGTCGGCCCAGGTGTCGATGTCGGCGGTGTCGACGGTGGGGACGGGCACAGGGGCGAAGGTGAGGCCCTCGGTCAGGGTGCGCATCGAGGCGCCGTCGAGGCCGTGGGCGCGCTCGCGGCGGACGGCGGCGACCCGACGATCGAGGGCGGCACGACGGTACACGGCGAGGAGGGGCTGGAGGCGATCGTCGCGCCCGCGCGCCGCCCACGCGTCGATGGACTCGTCGGCGCCGTCACGGAGGACAGCCGCGAGCACTGCCGGAAGCGCACGGTCGACTCGGGGGTGGTCGCAGGCGATGACCGCGACGAGCGGTGCACGTGCGGCGGCGGGCCCCGCGGCCGCCGGGGCGGGCGGGCCCGAGAGGGCGGCGAGCCCCGCTGCGATGCCCGCCGCCGGGCCGCCGAAGGGCGGCGCCTCGCGCGTGCGCAGCACCGCGCAGGACGAGGCTCGCGGGTCGCGGAGGGTGTCGCCGAGCGCGGTGGTCTCGTCGTCTGGGCCGACCACGACGACCCTGCCGCCGGTGCCGGGCGAGCCGCCCTCACCGACGGCGACGGCCCCGCGGCCCGCCTCCACCGCTCGCTGCAGCAGGGTCGTGCTGCCCACCACGAGCGACGCCTTCGCCACACCGTCGAGGCGCGACGAGCGGCCCCCGGCCAAGACGATCACGTCGACGTGCATGTCTCCACCCTAGGCTCGACACCCGACTCGACACTCAACTCGACGCCGGGCGCGACCCCCGCCTGGTACACAGCACACCAGCCCCCCACAGAAGCGGGCCCGACGCCACCTTGCTCCCCGCGGCACCGCGTGATACCCCTGGACGATGGCCAGAATCACCGCCCGTCGCCGGGTGACCCGCATCACCGTGGGCGGCCCTCGCCAGCGCCGCGAAGACGTGCTCGCCGCCGAGGAGCCGCTCGAGATCAGGGTGGGCGGCCGCTCCCTCGCCATCACGATGCGCACGCCGGGGCACGATGTCGACCTCGCAGCGGGGTTCCTGGTGTCGGAGGGCGTCATCCGGCACGGCGACGACTTCGCCACCGCCCGCTACTGCGCCGGCGCCACCGACGAGGGCCTCAACACCTACAACGTGCTCGACGTCACCCTCGCCCCCGGCGTCGCAGCCCCCGACCCGAGCCTCGAGCGCAACTTCTTCACCACGAGCTCGTGCGGAATCTGCGGCAAGGCGAGCATCGACGCCGTGCGCACCCTCTCGCACCACGAGGTGCGCGGCGATGCGTTCGAGCTCGATGCCTCCGTGCTCGTCACCTTCCCCGACCGGCTGCGCGAGCAGCAGGCCGTGTTCGAGAAGACGGGTGGCCTGCACGCCGCCGCCCTGTTCGACGCGCTCACCGGCGAGCTGCTCGTGCTGCGTGAAGACGTGGGCCGCCACAACGCCGTCGACAAGGTGATCGGATGGGCGGTGAAAGAGAATCTGCTCCCCCTGCGCCACACCGTGCTCATGGTCTCCGGGCGCGCGAGCTTCGAGCTCACCCAGAAGGCATCGATGGCCGGCATCCCGATGCTCGCCGCCGTGTCGGCGCCGTCGTCGCTCGCGGCGGAGCTCGCCTCCGAGCTCGGCATGACGCTCGTCGGATTCCTCCGCGGCGAATCGATGGTGGTCTACAGCGGTGCGGAGCGCATCCGGTCGTCCGACACCGACCGCCGCGACGAGAACGCACCGGCACCAGAACCCGCACGCGCCCGCCCCGACCACCCGACCCCCGCCCTCTCCCCGACCGGAGCCACCCGATGACCGCCAAGCCCCCCGTCGACGACGTGACCGACGACGGCATCGAGGTCTCGCATCCGAAGCACTACGCCGTAGGCCTCCCCGGAGTCGTGCACTCCATGGAACCCGCCCTCCGCCAGCTCGGCGCCCGCCGCACCCTCGAGCTCATGACCTCGATCAACCAGCAGGGCGGCTTCGACTGCATGAGCTGCGCCTGGCCCGACCCCGATCACCGCAAGACGCTCGAGTTCTGCGAGAACGGCGCGAAGGCGGTGATCTGGGAGGCCACCCCCGTCACCGTGCCCTCGACGTTCTGGTCCGAGCACTCGCTCACCGAGCTGGCCGAGAAGTCGGAGTACTGGCTCGGCATGCAGGGCCGGCTCACCGAGCCGGTCTACAAGCCCGCCGACTCCGATCACTACCGCCCGGTCGGCTGGGACGAGGCGTTCGAGCGCATCGCGGCCAACCTCAACGCGCTCGACTCGCCGAACCGCGCGGCCTTCTACACCAGCGGCCGCGCGTCGAACGAGGCGGCCTTCGCCTACCAGCTCTTCGTGCGCGCCTTCGGCACCAACAACCTCCCCGACTGCTCGAACATGTGCCACGAGTCGACCGGCACGGCGCTCAGCGAGACCATCGGCATCGGCAAGTCGACGGTCTCGTACGACGACTTCGAGAAGGCCGAGCTCATCATCGTGATGGGCCAGAACCCGGGCACGAACCACCCGCGCATGCTCACCGCCCTCGAAGACGCCAAGAAGGCGGGCGCCACCATCGTGTCGGTGAACCCGCTGCCCGAGGCCGCGCTCGAACGCTACAAGAATCCGCAGTCGGTGCGCGGGATGCTCGGCAAGGGCACCGTCATCTCCGACCAGTTCCTGCAGATCAGGCTGGGCGGCGACATGGCGCTGCTGCAGGCGCTGTCGAAGCGGGTGCTGGCGGCCGAGGCGGCGGCGCCCGGCACGGTGCTCGACCGCGTGTTCCTCGACGAGCACTGCATCGGCTTCGACGCCCTCGCCGCGCACCTCGCCGAGCTCGACGAGGCCAAGGTGATCGAGGCGACCGGGCTCACCTCGGGCGAGATCGACGAGCTCGCCGATCGGTACATCCGCTCGAACGCCACCATCATCACGTGGGCGATGGGCGTCACCCAGCACAAGAAGGCCGTGGCGAGCATCAAGGAGATCGTCAACCTCCTGCTCCTGCGCGGCAACATCGGCAAGCCGGGCGCGGGCGCGTCGCCGGTGCGCGGGCACAGCAACGTCCAGGGCGACCGCACGATGGGCATCTGGGAACGGATGCCCCCCGCCTTCCTCGACGCGATGGAGCGCGAATTCGGGCTGCCGATGCCGCGCGAGGTCGGGGTGGATGCGGTCGACGCCATCCGGGCGATGCAGCGCGGTGAGATCTCGACCTGGGTCTCGCTCGGCGGCAACTTCGTGGGTGCGATCTCCGACACGGCGGCGGCCGAGGCGGCGATGCGCGGCACGGGCATGACGGTGCAGATCTCGACCAAGCTCAACCGCTCGCACGCGGTGACGGGTGCGGAGGCCATCATTCTGCCGACGCTCGGGCGCACCGAGATCGATCTGCGCGAATCCGGGCCCCAGATCGTGAGCGTGGAGGACTCGGTGTGCGCGGTGCACGCCTCGCACGGGCGCATCCCGCCCGTCGCCGACGGCCTGCTCTCGGAGGTGGCGATCGTGTCGCGGATGGCGCGGGCCACGCTCGGCTCGGCGGGCGTCTCGGGCGCGGGCATCGACTGGGCGGGCTTCGAAGACGACTACGACCTGCTGCGCGAGCACATCGCCCGCGTGGTTCCGGGGTGCGAGGGGTACAACGAGAAGATCCGGCGCAAGGAGGGGTTCGTGCTGCCGAACGGGCCGCGCGACTCGCGCACGTTCACCAACGCGGTGGGCAAGGCACTCCTCACGGTGAACGAGCTCGAGCCGCTGGTGTGCCCGCCGGGCCGCCTGCTGCTGCAGACGCTGCGGTCGCACGACCAGTTCAACACCACCATCTACAGCCTGAACGACCGCTACCGGGGCATCAAGAAGGGCCGCAACGTCGTGTTCGTGAACCCCGACGACCTGGCGTCGCTCGGCCTCGCCGACGGGCAGCTCGTCGACGTGTTCAGCGAGTGGCCGGGGCAGCCCGATCGCTCGCTGCGCGGGTTCCGCGTGGTGTCGTACCCCACGGCTCGCGGATGCGCGGCCGCCTACTTCCCCGAGGCGAACGTGCTCGTGCCGCTCGACTCCACGGCGGAGCGCAGCAACACCCCCGTGTCGAAGGCCATCGTGGTGCGGTTGGAGGCGGCGGCGGGGTGAGGGCTCGCGCCTCGAGGGACGCCCGGGATGGTCGCGCAATCTGCTCCTCAGACCACGGATGCGCGCAGTTCGAGCGACCAGGAGGCGCCATGGGTAGAGGTCGGGGCGGGCATCTAGGTAGACTGGTCTACCTAATGGGAGGGCTGTCATGGTCGGTGGTGCTGCATCCGCCAAGTCGCGTCTGCTCGATGCCGCGTCGCGGCTGTTCTACGAGGAGGGGATGACGGCCACCGGGATCGACACGATCACCGCGGCGGCCGGGGTCGCCAAGCAGAGCCTCTACAACAACTTCGCGTCGAAGGACGACCTCATGCTCGCCTACATCGAGGCCAGGCACGAGGAGTGGCTCGGGCTGTACCGGGAACGATTGGCCGGCGCCACGACCCCGCGGGAGCGGGTGCTGGCGGTGTTCGACGCCTACATCGACCACGCGCGATTCGAGTACGCGCGGGGGTTCCGCGGGTGCGGGCTGCTCAACGCGGCGGCCGAGCTGCCGGCCGGAGCGACGGGGCGGGATGCGGTGCGGCGACACAAGGAGCAGGTGGAGGGGCTGGTGCGGGAGCCGCTCGGCGAGCTCGTGCCTGATGCTCCGCGCGCCGACCGCCTCGCCGAGCACCTCTCCTTCCTGCTCGAGGGCTCGATGAGCCGCGCCGGCCTCGAGGGCGGCACACCCCGCCTCGAGCACGCCCGCGCCCTCGCGCTCGACCTGCTCGACGCGCTGTGAGCGGCACCGGCGGCGGCAGCGCGAGCCGGGCGCGCCTCGGCGGCATCGGGCGGCGCGCTGTGAGCCGCGGCAACCGGGGCCGCGCTGTGAGCGGTGGCGGCGCCTTCGGCGACACCGGGCGACGCCCGGCCAGCGGCAGTGGCGGCCGCACGGGCGGCCGCACTGCGCGCCGAGCGCGGCTCGGCGCCATCGGGCTGATCGCCCTCGCCTCCCTGCTGTGGGGAACGACGGGAACCGCGGCCACCTTCGCCCCCGACGCCGGGCCGCTCGCCATCGGCGCCGCCGCCCTCGGTATCGGCGGGCTGATGCAGGCCGCTATCGCGGTGCCGGCGTTGCGTGCTGCGTGGCCGGCCCTGCGCATCCGTCTGCCCCTCGTGCTGCTCGGGGCGGTCGCCGTGGCGGTCTACCCCCTCGCGTTCTACAGCTCGATGCGTCTCGCCGGCGTCGCCGTGGGATCGGTGGTGTCGCTCGCCTCGGCGCCCCTGGCCTCGGGGGTGCTCGAGCGCATCGTCGACCGCCTGCCACTCAGCCGGTGGTGGATGCTCGCCGCCGGGCTCGGGCTCGTCGGCTGCGTGCTGCTGAGCGTCTCGAAGCTCGAGGCGGGCGCGGGCGCGGGGGCGGAGGCGGAGGCCGTGGCGGCCGCGGGCGCTGACGTGCCCCTCGGCATCCTCCTCGGCCTGGTGGCGGGCGCCACCTACGCCGTCTACTCCTGGGTGGCGCGCCGCCTCATCGACGACGGCATCGGACGCGCCGCCTCCATGGGCGCCGTCTTCGGAGCCGGCGGCCTGCTGCTCATGCCCGTGCTGCTCGTGACGGGCGCGCCCCTCGTGGCGACCCCGCAGGCCTTCGCGGTGGCGGCGTACATGGCGCTGGTGCCGATGTTCCTCGGCTACCTGCTGTTCGGGTTCGGTCTCACGCGGGTCTCCGCGAGCACGGCCACCATCGTCACCCTCACCGAGCCCGCGGTGGCGGCTGTGCTGGCGGTGCTGGTGGTGGGCGAGCAGCTGAACGCGGTGGGCTGGGCCGGTCTCGGGGTGATCGCCCTCGTACTGGTGCTGCTCTCGGTGGCCCCGACGAACGCCCGCACATCCACCCGTCAGGGGATCACCACCGACCCGATCCTCGGCTAGCGTCGAGGAGACCGCCTCCGCGAGAGTCTTCTCCACCTACCAGAACGGCCCGCCCACCTATGAGCGACCTCACCCGCAGAACCCTGATCGGCACCGTGTGGGCTGCGCCCGTCATCGTCGCGGCGGCGGCCGCGCCCCTGGCTGCGGCGAGCACCGGCCCGACCATCGCCCTCGGCATCGCGGCGAACCCGGGCTCGGTCATCATCCATCGCGGCACCTCGCTCCGCCAGACTGTCGAGGTCACGGTCACGAACAACACGGGGCGCGCGACGCAGGGGGTGGTCAGCGTATCGATGCCCTACCAGGCACCCGCATCGGGCATCTTCATCGCCGACTTCCCGTCGGTCACCGGATGGTCGGTGACAATCGACGGCGGCACCGCGGTTCTGCAGACCCTCACCCCGCTCGCCGACGGAGCGAGCATCTCGTTCACCGCCACCGTCGAGTCGCAGAGCGCCTCCCCCGACTGGAACTTCCGCACCGGCCAGACCATCATCTCCGTCACGGTCTCGACACCCGGCGCAGCATCCGCCTCCCTCCCCCTCTGGGCAGCGACGGTCCCCGAGAGCTGACCCACCCCGCCTGCACGCCTTCCCGCCTTCCCTTCCGGGCGCGCACGCAGCACGAGCGCCCATAGACCTGTCACAAAGTGCCCCCTCACCACGCTCCAAGCGGCACTTTGTGACAGGTCGGCACCGCAGTGCCGCGCGCCGCGGGCCGCACTCCACTGGGCCGTCGGGTCCGTCGGCCCAGCAGGCCCCGACCGCACGATCGACACGTCACAAAACGCCGCCTCAGCACCCTTCAAGCGGCACTTCGTGACGGGTCGGCGACACGGTGGCGCGCGCATCGGCCCGCACCCCGCTGGGCCGTCGGCCCCGTCGGCCCCGCAGGCCCCGATCGCACGATCGACACGTCACAAGACGCCGCCTCAGCACCCTCCAAGCGGCACTTCGCGACGGGTTGGCGACACGGCGGCGCGCGCATCGGCCCGCACGCGGCGCGCGGGGGGGCGGCCCGCGGTGCGGCAGCGGAGCGCGCACCGGCGCTCGGCGGCGCGCGCCGCGCTACGCGGGCAGCACGAGCACGCCGTCGACGCGGCGCGGGATGCCCGGGTCGGCGTCGCGCAGCTCGACGGGGAGCGCCGCCTGCGGCGCGTTCTGCCACGCGAGCGGGCGCAGGAAGCGGCGCACCGCCGTGACGCCCACCGAGGTGTGCTGCGAGTTCGTCGAGGGCCACGGCCCGCCGTGCTGCTGCGCCCAGGTCACCCGCACACCGGTGGGGAACCCGTTGAACACGATGCGCCCCGCACTCGCCTCGAGCGTCGGCGCCAGCGAGGCGACCAGGTCGGACTCGTCGTCTTCGACGTGCAGGGTCGCGGTCAGCGACTTCGGGATGCGCCCGAACGCCTCCTGCACCTCCTCCAGCTCCGAGTACCTGGCCACCACCACGAGCGGCCCGAAGCACTCCTCGGCGAGGGTCTCGTCGAGCGCCCCCGCCGTCGTCTCGAGCAAGGTCGGCGGCACGAAGAACCCGTCGGCCGAACCCGCGCCGTCGGGCACGTCGGCAGAGCCCTGGGCCGCCACCGGCGCACCCCCCGCCTCGAGCCGCGCCGAGATCTCACCGAACGAGTCGCGGATGCGGTCGTTCAGCAGCACCTGCGCCCCCGCCTCCCGCGTGAGCCCCTTGAGCTGCTCGACCAGCGCCTCACCGGCAGCCCCAGAGGGCACGAACGCGATGCCGGGCTTCGTGCACAGCTGCCCGGCCGACCCCGTGAACGACGTGAACAACCCGCTCGCGATCTCGGCGGTGCGCGCCGCCGCGGCGCCCGGGGTGATGACGAGGGGGTTGATGCTCGAGAGCTCCCCGAAGAACGGGATGGGGTCGGGCCGCTCGTCGATCGCCGCCTGCAGCGCCGACGCCGCCCCCAGCGATCCGGTGAACCCCGCCGCCTTGATCGACGGATGCTTCACCAGCGCCACCCCCGCCCGCTGCCCGTAGACGATGCCGAACGTTCCCCGGGGCGCCCCGACGGTCTCCGCGGCACGCTGCAGCACCTCGAACGAGAGCTTCGAGGTGAGCGGATGCGACCCGTGCGCCTTCACGACGACGGGCGAACCCGCAGTGATGGCCGAGGCGGTGTCGCCGCCGAGCACCGAGAAGGCGAAGGGGAAGTTGCTCGACCCGAACACCGCAACCGGACCGATCGAGACCAGCATGCGCCGCACATCCGGGCCCGGGCCGAGCGGGGTGTCCCCGGCGTGGTCGATGGCGGCCTCGACGAAGCTGCCCTCCCGCACGGCTTCGGCGAACAAGCGGAACTGGAAGGCGCTGCGCCCGGCCTCCCCGGTGAGCCGGGCGACCCCGAGCCCGGTCTCGGAGTCGGCGACGGCGACGAGTTCGTCGCGGGCCTCGTCAACGGCGTCAGCCATGGCGTCGAGAAGCCGGGCGCGGAACTCGCGCCCGCGCGACTGCAGTTCGTGGGCGGCGGAGGCGGCCCAGCGGGCGATCTGGTCGACGCCCTCGACGGTAGTCGGCTCCAGGTCGGTGGCAGCGCTAACACCCGAGCGTGGATCGGTGGTGGTGAGCATGAGGTGCATCCTTCGTGTGGGGGTGGGGGCAGGTCAGGCGCTCTCGCGCGCGACCACGGAGTAGCCGAGGTCGATCTCGGCGGTGTCGACGGTGCGGTGGGTCATCCGGGCGAGCAGCAGCTCTCCCGCCACCGTGCCGATCTGACGGTTCGGCACGGCCACCGTGGTGAGCGTGGGCACGAGGTGCCGCCCGATCTCGAAGTCACCGAACCCGGTGATGGCGATGTCGCCCGGCAGCGAGATACCCCGGCGCGCGCACTCCAGCACCGCACCGGCGGCGAACACGTCGCTCGCGAACATGAGCACGTCGGTCTCCGGATGCGCGCGCAACGTCTCGTCGAGCAACCGACGGCCGGTCTCGAAGTCGACTGTCGCGGTGCCCGAGTCGACGACGCGCACCGTTTCGCCCGGGAACTCCTTGCGCACGCTCTCCTCGAACGAGGTGCGCCGGGCGAGGGCTCGGAAGTCGCCGGTCTGGAACGAGCCGGCGAAGGTCGGGTGCCGGTAGCCCCGCTCCACGGCGAAGCGCACAAGGGCGGCGATCGACTCGCTGTTCGAGAAGCCGACGACGCTGTCGATGGGGTCGTCGGAGAGGTCCCAGGCCTCGACCACGGGCACCTTCGACTCGCGCAGCAGGTGGGTGGCGTTCGGCGAGTGGTCGGTGCCGACGATGAAGATGCCGTCGGGGCGGCGGCCGAGGAAGGCCCGCACGAGCTCCTCCTCGTGCCCCGGCCGGTAGTCGGTGGAGCCGATGAACAGCTGGTACCCCGCGGGCGAGAGCACCTCTTCGAGGCCGTGGAGCGCGTCGGCGAAGACCGACGCCGAGATGGCGGGGATGATCGCCGCCACTGTCATGCTGCGGTTGGAGGCGAGGTTCGACGCGGCGAGGTTCGGCACGTACCCGGTGGCGGCGATCGAGTTGCGCACGCGCTCGAGGGTGAACTCCGAGACGAGCTCGGGCGTGCGGATGGAGCGCGACACGGTCTGCGGCGAGACGCGGGCGTGGCGGGCGACGTCGTCGAGCGTCACGGTGTTCGTGGAGCGGCGCGACGGGCGCGCGGCGACCACCCCTGTCGCGCCCGGTTCGGTGACGGCGACTGCTCCCGCATCCTCCCCGGTCTCGACGTCGGGCTCGCGATCCAGGGCGAGGGCGGTGGTCGCGCCCTCGGCGCTCACAGCAGCCGCCTCCCGGCGAGGTTCGCCATCAGCGAGCCGATCCCGAAATGCCATGGCTCGCACCTCTCGCTCTGCTCGACCTGATTGACCAGACTACCCAGTTCGGGTGCCGAGATCCGCACGATGTCGCCGGTCTTGTGGGTGAAACCGCGGTCGGGCTCGTCGCGGTCGACGATGGGCGCGAACATGGTGCCGAGCATGAGCACGGCACCGTCGGGGTACTGGTGCTGCGGGCCGACGAGCTGGCCCACGAGCTCGACCGGGTCGCGGCTGATCTGCGCCATCTCCGAGCTGCCGTCGAGGTGGAAGCCGTCGCCGCCCTCGCCCGCGTCGATCTCGAGCGTCACGCGCATCCGTCGCACCGCGTCGAGGTCGAAGCCGTCGTCGAACAGGCGGATGAGGGGGCCGAGGGCGCAGGAGGCGTTGTTGTCCTTGGCCTTCGGCAGCAGGAGGGCGGAGCGGCCTTCGACGTCACGCAGGTTGACGTCGTTGCCGAGGGTGGCGCCGACGATGCGCCCCGAGCCGTCGACGAGGAGCGCGACCTCGGGTTCGGGGTTGTTCCACGAGGAGGTGGAGAGAACTCCCACCTGCACGGCGGGGCCCATCGCCGAGAGCGTCGGGCCCTTGGTGAAGATCTCGGCGTCGGGGCCGATGCCCACCTCGAGGTACTGGCTCCAGAGGCCCTGCTCGACGAGGTAGCGCTTCAGCGCGACCGCAGCGTCGGAGCCGGGCTTGACCTCGCTGAGGTCGGTGCCGATCTCGGCGAGGATGCTCTCGCGCATCCGTGCCGCCGCGTCGATGTCGCCGCGCACGCGCTCCTCGATCACCCGCTCGATCATCGAGACGGCGAAGGTGACGCCGGCGGCCTTGAGCGTCTGCAGGTCGACGGGGGCGAGCAGCCACGGCTCGGCGGGGTCGCGCACCTCGGCGGGCGTGTTGGCGTAGAGCTCGTCGAACGAGCCGAGCCGGGTGGCGGATGCTGCTGCCGCAGCCTCGCGCGCCGCCGACGCCGGGTCGGCGGTCTCGGCGAGCGCCGCCACGGTCGCGTAGCTCGCACTGATGTCGAACACGCCCTCCTGGGTGACGAGCACCGGCGAGGGGCCCTCGACCTCGGGTATCCACGCGCGCCCCACGAGGGCGCCGGCGTAGCGGTCGGCGGGCAGAGCCTGCTCGGCGGTGCCCGCCCACGCGGCGGGAGTGGTCTCGAGGGTGCTCATGAAGTCTCCTGGTGGGTGGGGGTGGCGCGACGCCCGCGTCGGTCGCGGGCGGGTGTGGCGCGACGCTCATCCTGGTCGCGCAAAGTGCTCTCATTCGCGCGCGAGGGAGCACTCTGTCCGACCAACGCGAGCCGGAAGGGGGCGCGGGAGGTGCGCATCAGCGGCGCCTGAACACGCCGGGGCGCTTCTCGGCGAAGGCCGCGCGGCCCTCGGCGGCGTCGTCGGTGGCGAAGGTCACCGTCTGCAGGTCGCGCTCGTAGGCGATCGCCGCATCCTGGGGCAGGTTGTAGGCCGCGCGCAGGTTGGCCTTCGCGGTCTCGGCGGCGATGGGCGGTCGCGAGGCGATGACCCGGGCCAGCTCGATCGCCCGGGGCACGAGGTCGGCGGGCTCGGTGAGCTCCGACACGAGCCCCCAGCCGAGCGCCCGCTGTGCGTCGATCGGGTCGCCGGTGAGCAGCATGAGCGCCGCGTTGCTCGCCCCGATGGAGTGGCCGAGGAAGGTGCTCATGCCGCCGCCGCCGATCCACCCGAGCTTGATCTCGGGCGCCGCGAACGAGGCGGTGGTCGACGCGATGCGGATGTCGCACGTCATCGCCGTCTCGAGCCCCCCACCGAACGCATACCCGTTCACCGCGGCGATGACGGGCTTGCGCAGCTCGCGCAGGGCGTCGCAGTAGTCGGTGCGGTTCCTGAAGTCCCACGGGGTGGCGTACTTGTCGAGCTGACGGATGTCGGAGCCCGCACAGAACGACCGCTCCCCCGCCCCCGTGAGCACGACGACCCGCACCGCGTCGCTGTCGTTCGCCCACTCGGCGAGCACGACCAGCGCATCCGACATCTCCTGGGTCACCGAGTTGAGCTTCTGCGGCCGGTTGAGGGTGACGACGAGCACCTGCTCGTCGAGCTCGGCGGTGATCTCCTCGGTGCCGAGCTCGGGAATGACCTCGCTCATCGCGTGACCTTCTCTCTGGTGGTGGGAACGGATGCCGCGACCGACGCCGCGAACGCCGCCTCGAGCCGGTCGATCCCCGCGTCGACGCCGATCTCGCCGACCACGACGTCGCGCACGATCGCCGACCCCTCGCTCTGGAACGGGATGTACCCGGCGTACCGCGGGCGCACCCACGACTGCTCGAGGGTGGCGCGGGTTCCCGAGTAGAAGCCGCTCGCGGCGGCGTCGACCTCGGGGTCGGCCCAGGCGGCACGCGCCGACGGCTGCCCGTCGTGCTGCGGGATGAACCGGCGCTGCGCCTCGGGCGACATCAGCCACGCGATGTGCGCCACGAGCTCGGGCGTCACCTCGGCGTGCGAGCTCACGGCGAGGCCGGTGCCGCCGATGGTGGAGCCTCGGCGGCCGCCGGGGGTGACGGAAGGAGCATCCGCGAACCGCACCTCGGCACCCGAGTAGTTCACGTAGCCATAGACGAGCGGGCAGTAGGCGATGTCGTCGCCGTCGCTCAGGCGCTGCAGCAGCGCGATCGGGTTCTGCCGCTCGGAGCCCGCCGGGATGCGCGAGCCGATCGACCTCATGGTCTCGAGCACGGCGGAAGCGGTGGCCCGGGAGACGAAGCCGAAGTCCGGATGCGCGGGCAGCTCCTCACCCCAGGCCACGCAGAGCGAGGCGAAGGTGAGGAAGGCGTGGGGGCCGGCGAGCGACAGGGCGACGGGTGCCCGGCGGGAGAGCTGCTCGACCTCGGCCCAGGTCTCGGGCAGCTCGGCCACGGGCACCAGGCGCGGCTTGTGCACGGCGACCTGGGTGGCGGCATCGAGTGGAAGCGCCCACTGGTAGCCGTCGGCCGAGTAGGAGTCGAAGGAGGGGCCGACGCTCTCGCGCGACCAGCGTTCGATGCGCTCGGCGCCCACCACCGCATCCATCGGCTGCAGGGAGTGCAGCTCGAGGGCCTCGCCGAGGTGCGGGTGGTCGAGCACGATGAGGTCGTACTCGCGCGCCAGCTCGTCGATGGGGTGCGACTCGAAGTGCTCGAGGGAGTGCGCGCTCCAGGTGAGGTCGACGGGCGGCGGGGTGGCGGGCGAGCCCTCGCCCCCGGCACCGTCGGCCGCCGCGCCACCGCTCGCCCCGCCGTCACGGTTCGAGCCGGCCGCTGCCGCCGCCGCGCCCGCTGCCGCCGCCGCGGTCAGCGCGTTGCGCCCCCGCGGGTGGTCCCAGGTGATGCCGCGGTAGCCGCTCACGCACGCTCCCCGGCAGGTTCGGGCGCCGGCTCGTCGGCCGGCACCGCCACCGCGCCCGCGGCGGCGAGCTCGTCGACCCGCGCGGGGTCGTAGCCGAGCTCGACCAGGATCTCCCGCGTGTGCTCCCCCGTGAGCGGCGCCCCGCGGTCGATGCGCGCGGGCGTCGCCGAGAGCTTGTACGGGAATCCGGGCGTCTTGACGAGCCCCTCGGTGGGGTGCTCGTACTCGATGAAGGTGCCGTTGTGCTTGATCTGCTCGTCGTCGACGAGGTCTTGATAGCCGTACACGGGCCCCGCCCAGATGCCCACGGCGCCGAGGGCCTCCATCCATTCCGCCGTGGTGCGCGTGGTGAGGCGCTCTGCGGTCTTGCGGTAGATCTCGTCGCGATGGGCCCAGCTGTCGGTCTCGGTGTCCATGCCGAGGAAGCTCGGCTCGCCGATCACCTCGCCGAGCGTGTGCAGGTCGGGCATGGCGAGGGCGAGGTACCCGTCGGCCGTGGAGAAGGTGCCGTAGGGGGCGCGGATGTAGACGTGCGCGTGCGGCTGCTCGCTGCGGTGCTGCCCCACCCCGCCCACGGTGAAGACCGAGAGCTCCTGCATCTGCAGGGTGGTGATGGCGTCGAGCATGTTCACCGTGACGAGCTGACCCTCTCCGGTGCGCTCACGGTGGAAGAGCGCGGCGAGCACGCCCTCGAACGCGGTGGAGGCGGTGACGGCGTCGACGAGGTACTGGCCCGCCGGGGTGGGCGGGTTGCCCGCCGAACCGGCCGAGAGCATCGCCCCGCTCATCGCCTGCAGCAGCAGGTCTTGCCCCGGCCGGTTGCGGTAGGGGCCGTCTTCGCCGTAGCCCGAGATCGAGACGTAGACGAGCGACGGGTTGATCTGGCGCAGCGTCTCGTAGTCGACGCCGAGACGGCCGGCGACCCCGGGCCGGTAGTTCTGCAGGAAGACGTCGGCCGACTTCACCAGCTCGTAGAGGATCTCCTTGCCCTCGGCCGACTTGAGGTCGACGCCGATGGAGCGCTTGTTCCGGTTGAGCGAGAGGAAGGAGACGTTGATGCGGTTGCCCGTCGCGCCTCCCGCCGCCGCGTGCCGCTGCCACTCGCCGGTGGGCGGCTCGACCTTGATGACGTCGGCGCCGAGGTCGCCGAGGCGCTGGGCCGCGAAGGGGCCCGCCATGGCGATGGAGCAGTCCAGCACCCGGATGCCCGAGAGCACCTCGGGGGCGGACTCTGCGGATGCAGATGCTTCGGATGCAGCGGTGTAGGCACCCGTGCCGGTGTCAGTCATGGTCGTTCCTCATCGATCGTGGCCGCACATTCGTATGATGGAATGGCAGCGCTAACATCAGCATATCAGCGGGAGTGCGGCAGGTCATCATCGACGTGCTTACTCGGGCTGACCGTGGATGGCGCGGATGGCCTCGCGCACGGCCGAGGTCTCGGCCTCGCCCTCGAGCACCGTGATGGTGGTCGAGTACTCACGGCTCTCGCCGTGCTCGAGGAAGGTCATCGAGCCGTTCTCGCGCGCGGCGCCGTCGCCCGAGACGTGGTGGGTGGAGGGCTCGAGACCCACGGCGTACTGGCCGCTGCGCAGGTTCTGCCACTCGAAGAAGTGCGGCATGCCGGCGGCCTCCCAGGCCACCTCGGCGCCTCGAGACCCGTCGGCCGCGATCAGCGCGACGCGGTGGCGGCCGTCGGGGCCGGCCACGAGCTCGTGCTCGCGCACCTGCTCGACGAATCCTTTGATGGGTGCGGGAAGGGTGCGGTACGAGATGCCCTGCTCGGCGCAGGAGTCGCTCTCCCACAGCATGCGCGCGATCGGGGCCACGAACTCGGTGCCCTCGTCGACGAAGGGCCAGCCGATGTTGAGGTGGTAGAGGAACATGTGCGGCGTCGGCTCGAAGCCGAGGTTGTCGACCACGTCGTGGAGGCGGATCTGCCGCCCGTCGAAGTCGAGCTCGATGGTGCGGGTGAGCCGCAGGTGCTCGCCGAACGAGGTGGCCTGGACGACCTCGCCCACCACCCGCAGCACGGGGGTGCCCGTAGCGCCCGGCACCTCGCGCGCCTCGAGCAGCCGGGCCGGGATGGCCGTGAGCCTGCCGTGCAGCCCGTGCGTCACGCTCTGCTTGGGCGGGTAGGCGTACCGCGTGGCGTCGACCTCTCCGCCGAACAGCGTGTGGTCGAGGCCGCCCGACACGAGCAGCCCGTCGAGGGCGCGCAACCAGGAGAGGCCGCCCTCGTCGTTGTGCTCGTGCAGCCCGGGGTGCCGGAAGCCGTTGCCCGAGCGCCAGCCGAGCGGCGCGCCCTTGAAGCGCGCCGAGCCGAGGTCGAACGCCCGGTCGACGAGCACCTCGAGCTCGAGGCCGGCCGAGGTGCGCAGGTCGATGGCGCGCACGCCGCGCTCCACGCCGTTGTCGAGCACCACCTGACGGATGCCCGCCACGGCCGAGAGGTCGCCGGTGCGTTCCGCGAGCTGCGCCGCGCTGAGGTCTGCGCCGAAGATGTTCATTTCATCACCCATCCGCCGTCGACGTTGATGGTCTGGCCCGTGACGAACGACGAGTCGGGGCCGACCAGGAAGGAGACCACGGCGGCGAGCTCCGCATCCGTTCCCCGGCGCTTCAGCGCCTGGTGCTCGATGACGTGCGCCGAGTACTCGGCGGCGTCGCCCTGGATCTCCTCGGCCTTCGTGGGGAAGGCGCCGGGCGACACCGCGTTCACCCGCACGCCGAACTCGCCGAGCTCGCGGGCGAGGGCCCGGGTGAGCGCCACGGCGGCGCCCTTGGTGGAGACGTAGCTGGCGAGGTTCGACCAGCCGCCGTTCCAGGTGATGGAGCCCACGTTCACGATCGCCCCGGAGCGGCGCGCGACCATGCCGCGCGCCGCCACCTGGGCGGCGTAGAAGTAGCCGCGCTGGTTCACCGTGACGACGTCGTCGTACTCGGAGAGCGGGATCTCGAGAAAGGGCGTGCTCGGGTAGATCGCGGCGTTGTTCACGAGCGCCTCGACGGGGCCGAACTCGGCCTCCGTTCCGGTGATCGCCGACTCGATCGCCGAGGCGTCGCGGAGGTCGGCCTGGAGCATCCGCACCGGCACCCCTGCCCCCTCCAGCTGCGCCGCCGTCTCGGCGAGGTCGTCGCTCGGCCGGCCGAGCACGCCCACGGCGAAGCCGTCGGCCCCCAGCCGCAGAGCCGTCGCCCGGCCGAGCGCGCCGCCCGCGCCCGTGATGATCGCCACCTTCTGATGCACGTCTGTCGTCCCTCTCGTCCCGCTCCCCGATACCGGCTAGATCGTGTACTTCTTGAGGATATCCGTGACGAACTGCTTGGCCCGCGGGATGTCCGACTCGTCGAGGTGCTCGATGATGAGCGGCACGTTGGGGTTCTGCTCGCTGAGGCGCTGCAGGTACAGCTCGTAGTCGAGGGAGCCGAGGCCGGCGGCCGGCAGCTCGATCTCGCCGACGCCGCGGAAGGTGTGCGAGGCCAGCGCGTCGTCGTCGCCGATGTCGGCGTGCTTCTCGCTCTTGTCGTCGCCCGCGCGCTTGACGTCCTTGGCGTGGGCGATGCGCACACGGTCGCCGAGCACGTCGAACACCTCGTTGAGCACACCGGCCTGGTCGTCGATGTTGGAGGCGTCGAAGTAGTTCGTCGGGTCCATCAGCAGCTCGAGGCCGGGGGTGCGGATGTCGTTGAACACGCGCGCGGTCTCGCGCACCGAGCCGATGACGTTGTTCACGTAGGTCTCGAGGAGGAACGTCGCGCCGTGGTCGTAGGCCTCCTGCGCCAGCTCGGCGAGCACGGTGCGCACCTGCTCGTAGGCGTCTTCGGAGCGGTTGTGCGGGTCGTGGTCCCACTCGCTCTCGGGGTTGAAGGTGCCCGACTCCGAGATGACGTACTTCGAGCCGAAGTTGCGGGCGTTGCGGATGATCTCCTTGAGGTACTCGACGTTCGCCTTCCGGTGCTCGGGGTCGGGGTGGACGATGTTCGTGTAGCCCGAGATGGCCGAGATGGGCAGGTCGTGGTCGCGGAAGGTGTCGCTGACGAGCTTCGCCTTCTCCTTGGTGATCTGGCCGGCGCTCAGGTCGAGGTCTTTGAAGTGGAGGTCGAGCTGCACGGTGTTGAAGCCGTGCGCGCGGATCTTCTCGGCGGTGGTCTTGAGGTCGTAGGGGTAGTAGGCGGTGAAGATGCCCAGCTGGATCATGGCGTCGTTGCTCCTTGTTGTCTGGCTTGTTCGGTAGGAAAGGTGTCTAGAGGGCGAACTCGGAGAGCTGCACCGGACGCTTCTCGGCGATCGAGCGGTAGCCCGCCTCGATCAGCGCCATCGTCTTCACGTTGTCGGCGACGCTCAACTCCGGGGCACCACCCGTCTCGACGGCGTGCTGCACCTGCTCCATCACGCCGATGAAGGCGTGCGGGAACCAGTGGGTGTCCCAGCTCGGCGAGACCCACTCGCCGTCGGTGTGGGTGCGCGAGGCGTAGCGGATGCTCGACGGCTCGCCGGTGGGCCAGCCGATGGTGCCGTTGGCCACCCCCGCTGTGCCCTCGACGCGCCACCTGATGAAGAAGTCGTCGTCGTAGCCCTCTTCGCGCGGGCCGCCCCAGACGTCTTCGACGCTCAGCGCCAACACGTCACCGGGGAAACGGAGAGTGGAGACGACGATGCCGTCTTCGTGTTCGAACGTGGTGCGCGGGTCTTCACGCACCACCGTGGTGATCTCGCTCGGGTCGCCGAACAGGTAGCGCAGTGCGTCGAGGTGGTGCACGCTCATGTTCGCGAGCGTCAGCCGGTCGTACCCCTCGAGGAATCCCTGCCAGTGCGGCACCGCGTGCATGTCGATCTGCGCGAACACCGGTTCGCCGAGCGCGCCCGAGTCGAGCAGTTGCTTGAGCACGCGGATCGACTGGTCGTAGCGCATGTTCTGGTTGACCGAGAGGATCTTGCCGGCCGCCGCGGCCTCGTCGCGGAGCGCGAGCGCCTCGTCGAGGTCGAGCGCGAGCGGCTTCTGCGCGAGCACGGCCTTGACGTGCGGCTGCGCCAGCGCCTCGCGGATGAGCGCGGGCTGCTGGTCGGGCGGGAAGGCGATGTCGACGATCTCGACCTCGGGGTCGGCGATGAGCTCCGAGGGCGTGCCGTGCACGGTCGGGATGCCGTAGCGCTCGGCGACCGCGCGGGCGTTGGCCTCGGTGCGCGACGCGATGGCCACGACGGGAAACCCGGCCAGCTGATACGCGGCCAGGTGCTGGTCGGCCATGATGGCGCCGGCGCCGATGCACCCGATGCGGTGGCTCCGGGTGCGGATGTCGACGTCGGGCCGCAGCTCGGGCCGGGCTGTTGTCGAGGTGGTCACATTCACTCCAATCGCGTCGTTGCGACGATTTCATCACCGTAACGGAAACGAATTGATAGCGCTACTGGTAGCGCTGCCATTTCTACGCTACCGTACCGAGCACAGTCCGATTTCAAGGGAGAAATCCATGCACAGTCCACAGCGCACCCGATTCGCGAAGGGCGCGGCGGCCCTCGCCGCCGCCTCCTCGCTCGCTCTTCTCGCCGGGTGCACCAGCGCGCCCGCCGAGGGCGGAGGCTCCACCGGAGCATCCGGTGAAGACGGCAAGTTCGTCATCGGCTTCGAGCAGCCCCTGGGCGGCCAGGCCTGGCGCGAGATGGGCCTCGCGTCCCTGCAGGCCCTGGCCGCCACCCCCGAGTACGCCGACAAGGTCGAGCTCAAGATCGTGCGCACCAACGACAACGACGCCGCCCAGCAGAACGCGGCGATGCAGAACCTCATCGCCGACGGTGTCGACCTCATCCTGTTCGACCCCGCCTCCTCCTCCGGCGCCGACGCGGCCATCACCCAGGCCACCGCGCAGGGCATCCCGGTGATCGCCAACGGCGGCCCCTACGACTCCGAAGACGTCTACATCGTCTCCACCGACTGGGCGAACGCCGGCACCATCGGTGCCGACTGGCTGCTCGAGAACCTCGGCGACAACAAGAACATCGCGGTGCTCGAGGGCCTCGCGGGCGTGCCGCTGAACGAGGGCTCGATGCCCGGCGTCATCACCACGCTCGAAGACGGCGGCGCGAAGGTCGTCGCTCAAGACACCAACGGCTGGAACGAGGCGACCGCGCAGGAGGCCATGTCGAACATCCTGCGTTCCAACCCCGACATCGGCGGCGTGTACTCCTTCCTCACCGGCGGCCAGGGCGTGCCCGAGGCCTTCAAGGCCGCAGGGCTCCCCTTCGTGCCCGTCGTCGGCGGCTCCGGCTACAACGGCGAGGCGTGCACCCTCGCCGACAACGCCGCGGCGGGCCTCAAGGGCAACATGGTGTTCGGTCAGCCCGCCATCTACGCCAAGGGTCTCGAGCAGGCCGTGAAGCTGCTCGAGGGCGAGGAGATCGAGAAGGAGCAGTACTACGAGCCGCTCCAAATCACCGAGGAGAACGCCGCCGACTACTGCATCGCCGACAAGCCGAACAACTTCCAGCTCGGTTACGACTTCCCCGGCCTCGACCTCACGCTCGACGAGGTTCTCGCCTTCTACTCCGGCTCCTAGGAGATCTTCGTGACCGACGTTCGACCGGGTGCCGCGACCACTGTCGCGGCACCCGCCGACGCCCTCCTCGTCGCGACCGAGCTCGTCAAGAGCTACGGTCCGGTGAAGGCGGTGCGCGGCGTGACCTTCCACTGCAACCCCGGCGAGGTGCTCGCGCTCGTCGGCGAGAACGGGGCCGGCAAGAGCACGGTCGCCAAGATGCTCGCCGGCGCCGTGACCCCCACCTCGGGCTCCATCACCGTCGGCGGCGAGCCCCTCGCCTCGGGCAGCGTGCGCCAGTCGCGCCTCTCGGGAGTGCGCTGCGCCTTCCAGGAGCTCGCACTCGTTCCCGACTGGACGGTGGCCGAGAACCTCTCGCTCCCCGACGGCGCTCCCCTGCGCGGCTTCTCGCAGAAGAAGGCCGTGGCGAAGTCGAAGGAGCTGCTCGCCGAGTTCCACCTCGGCCGCATCGACCCGCGCGCCGCCGTCGGCACCCTCTCGCTCGCCGACCGGCAGCTGGTCGAGATCGCCCGCGCCCTCGCCGGACGCCCCAAGCTCCTCATCCTCGACGAGGCCTCCTCCGCCCTCACCCCGCCCGGCGTGCAGTGGCTGTTCGAGCGCATCCGTGAGCTCACCGCCCGCGGTGGCAGCGTCATCTACGTCTCGCATCGTCTGGGCGAGATCGCCGAGATCGCCGACCGCGGCACGGTGCTCCGCGACGGCATGGTTGCGGGCGAGTTCACCCGCGGCTCATGGACCGACGACGAGCTCATCTCGATGATGGCCGGCCGCGAAGCCGAACGCTTCTTCCCCGACCCGCCCGAGCGCACCTCGGATGCCGTGGTGCTGTCGGTCGACAACCTCCGCAGCGAAGGGCTGCACGGGGTGAGCCTCGAGCTCGGCGCGGGCGAGATCCTCGGCATCGGCGGGCTGCAGGGCCACGGCCAGGCCGAGCTGCTGCGGGCCCTGTTCGGGGCCTCCCCTGCCGTCGCCGATTCGTGGACGGTGGGCGGCGCATCCGTTCGCCACGCCAACCCCGTGCGCTCGGTGCGCCGCGGGCTCGGCTACGTGCCCGAAGACCGCAAGCGCGAGGGTCTCGCGCTCGAGATGAGCGTGGGCGAGAACCTGCTGGCGCCCTGGTACAAGGCGTACCAGCTGGGCGGCCGGCCCCGGCTGTCGCAGGAGAGAGGGTGGATCGACGGCATCCTCACCGCGCTGTCTGTGCGCACCCGCGGCGCCAATGAGACCTCGGGCTCGCTGTCGGGCGGCAACCAGCAGAAGCTCGTGTTCGGGCGCTGGATGAACCGCGACCGCAGCGTCATCCTGCTGCACGACCCCACCCGCGGCATCGATGTGCGGGCGAAGCAGGAGCTCTACGGGGCGATCGTCGACCTCGCCCGGCAGGGCGTCGGCATCCTCTGGTTCTCGACCGAGGTCGAGGAGCTCGTGCACGTCTGCCACCGCGTGGTGGTGCTCTACCAGGGGCAGGTCGCCGACGAGCTCGTCGGCGACCGCCTCACCGCCGACGCCGTCGTCGGGGCCGCGGTCGGTGCGACCGGCGGCATCAATCTCGCCTCAGGAGGTGCGCAGTGAGCGCCGTCAGCCCCAGCACCGCCCCGGCCTGGTCGCGGTGGTGGAACGCCTCAGGCGTAACCCGCCTCCGCCGCGAGGGCGCCGTCGCGCCTGTGCTCGCGTTCGTGGTGTTCTTCGTCGTCTACGTCATCATCAACCCGGCGCTGCTCACCCGGTTCCAGCTGCAGACCGCGGCGAACCTCGTGGTGCCGCTCGTGCTGGTGGCACTCGCCCAGCTCGTCATCGTGCTGGTGGGCGGCATCGACATCTCCATCGGCGCCATCATGAGCCTCGCGAACGTCGTGTTCGCGGTGCAGCTGGAGACCATGCCGGTGCCCGTCGCCATCCTGCTCTCCATCGGGGTGGGGCTCGGCTGCGGCCTGTTCAACGGGTTCCTGGTGGCCTACGGCGGGTTGCCCGCCATCGCGGTGACGCTGGCCTCGGCGTTCATCTTCGGCTCCCTCGCCCGCGAAGTGCTGGATGCGCCGGGCGGCGGCGTGACGAAGGAGATCTATCTCGCCACGAGCGGCGAGCTGCTGCCCTACCTCCCGGTGTCGTTGGTGTGGCTCGCGGTGATCGCGGTGCTGCTCTGGCTGCTGCTGCAGCGCACCTCCCTCGGCCGCCACATCTACGGCGTCGGCTCGAACATGGAGAGCGTGCGGGCCGCGGGCCTGAACGCCAAGCTCACGAAGCTGCTCGCGTTCGGGCTGGCCGGCGTGCTCACCTCGCTCGGTGCGATGATGCTCGCGTCGTCGACCGTCACCGGCGACCCGCGCTCGGGCGACCCGTACCTGCTCTCCTCCATCGCCGCGGTGGCGCTGGCGGGGGCGGTGTTCACGGGTGGCCGGGGCTCCATCATCGGCACCATCCTCGCAGCCTGCACCCTCGGGCTGATCGGCAATCTGCTGTTCTTCGCCCGGGTCAACTCCTACTGGCAGTACGTCATCTCGGCGCTCATCATCGTGGCGGTCGTCGGCATCCCCGTCGTCTGGCGCAAGGTGGCGTTCCGCGTGAAGGGAAACCGCTCATGAGCACCGTCGCTCCTCCTGTCGGCAACGCGGCCGGCGCATCCGGCCCCGGCGGCTCGGGCTCCGGCTCCTCCGGCGCGGGGGACTCGCCCGACGGCTCGGAGCGCAACACCGGCGCCACCGGGCGCTCCACCTTCGGCAGCGTCATCGCCCGGGTGCCGCGCGCGGTGTGGCCGCTCGTGGCGTTCCTCGTGCTGTTCGGCATCGGCGGCATCATCAGGCCGAACCTCATCACCGTCGACGCGCTGATCGGCACGGCGACCTTCGCGATCATCCTCGCCATCGCCTCGTTCGGGCAGACCATCGCGGTCATCCAGGCCGGCATCGACCTGTCGGTGCCGAACACGATCGGGTTCTCGGCGCTGGCGTTCCTCACCCTGGTGGGGCCGCTCGGGCCGTTCGGGGCGTTCGTGGCGGCGCTGCTCGCCGGTGCGGTGATCGGCTTCCTCAACGGCATCGTCATCGCGAAGCTCGGGCTCACGCCGATCGTCACCACGATCGCGATGAACGGGTTGCTGTTCGGGGTGATCCTGCTGGCGTTCAACTTCTCCGAGCTCACGGTCACCCCCGACTTCGTCATCGCGATGACCTCGGCGAAGATCTCGGTACTCGGGCTGTCGATGCCCGCGGTGCTCCCGCTCGGCCTCGGGCTCATGCTCGTGCTGCAGCTGGTGCTGTCGTTCACCGGATGGGGGCGCTCGCTCTTCGTCGTCGGCTCGGCAGCCGAGACGGCGCGGCTTGCGGGGCTGCCGGTCGACCGCATCCGTGTAGTCGGCTACATGCTGAGCGGCGGGCTCGCCGCCTTCGCCGGCATCGTGATCGTGGGCTACTACCAGCAGGCCTCGGCCACCATGGGCGCCTCGTATCTGCTGTCCTCGGTGGCAGCGGTCGTCGTGGGTGGCGCGTCGATCTTCGGCGGCCGCGGCTCGGTCGTCGGCACCGTCGGCGGTGCGCTCGTGCTCGCACAGGTGTCGACGCTCGTGGCGGTGCTCAACCTCGGCGCGAACATCCAGCAGCTCATCTACGGGGTCATCATCCTCCTCGTGATCTCCCTCTACGGGCGGCGGCGGGCGTAGCCCTCGGCGTCTTGGTAGCGCGAAGTGCTCTCCCGGTCGCGGGAGGCAGCACTTCGCGCTACCGATTCCCGCTGCTTCTGGGCGAAGCGGATGCACTCGACCTCGCTGCGGTTGCGACACGTCACCTCCCGCGGCCTCGCGCCCATGCCATGAGCAGCTGCCATCTTTTTCCGTTAGAGTCGTTCGCGTTACCGTTAGCGCTAACGATCAAAGGAGATGGCAATGTTCAGGGGTCTGACCTGGGATCACCCGCGCGGATGGGCTCCCTTGCGCGCAGCGGCGGAACTCGAGCCCGGCGGCCCGCTCATCGAATGGTCGATCCAGCCTCTCGAGGGCTTCGAGGCCGCCCCGATCGACGATCTCGCCGAGCAGTACGACGTCATCGTCATCGATCACCCGCACCTCGGCGAGGCCGTCGCCTCGGGCGCGCTGCTGCCCCTCGACGAGCTGCTCGGCGATCGCCTCACCGCAACGCTCGCACCCGATGACTTCGTGGGTCCGTCATGGAAATCGTACACGTTCCAGGGTCACCTCTACGCCCTCCCGCTCGACGCCGCGACCCAGACGGCCGTCTCGAACTCCGAGCTCGTCGAGGCGTCCGGCCTGCCGCGCACCTGGCAGGAGGTGGTCGAGTTCGCTCGCGACACGCCGACCGCGCTGGGCCTCGGCGGCCCGCACGCTCTCATCACCCTCTACTCGATCGCCCTCTCGTTCGGCGCCGAACCGGGCCCGCGGGGCGAGCTGGACCAGGATGCGGTCGAGCAGGCGCTCGCCCTGATGACACGGATCGCGGGTGACCGTCCTGAGCTGGCGAGCCTCAACTCCATCCGCCTGCTCGACCTGATGGCATCAGGCGCCGGCCCTCACTACTGCCCGCTGGTCTATCAGTTCGTCACCTACACAGACCCCCGCGCTCCGCACCGGCTGCGCTTCAGCGACGCCCCCGCAGGGCCGGGCGGACGCCGCGGCTCGGTGATCGGAGGCACCGGACTCGCCGTCTCGGCTCGCTGCACCCCGAGCGCGGCACTGCTCGACCACCTGCTCCGGCTCGTCTCCGATGAAGTCCAGCGCGGGGTCATTCCGGCCCGGTCCGGGCAGCCGGCACGACTGTCGGCGTGGACTGATCCTGCCCTCGACGCGACCACCGACCGCTTTTACGCGGGCACCCTCGAAACCATCACCGGCTCGTGGTTGCGGCCTCGGCATACGGGTTTCCCTGCCCTCCAGAACCGGGTCTCGGCGGTGGTGCGCGACGCCTGCACTGCTGCGACCCCGATCGGCGTCGCAGCGGCCGACATCGTCGCCCTGCTCGCTGCCGACCCGTCGCCAGCCCCCGCACACCACACCCGGAAGGATCCGTCATGACCGTCCCCACCGCCCTCGACGCCGGCTCGACTCTCCCCGACGACGCCGACCGCGCCCTGCTGATCGGCCGAGCCTGGCTACCGGAGCTGCACGGTCCCTCCGTGATCGCGGTGCGCGGTGACGAGGCGGTCGACCTCACCGCGGTGTTCCCCACCACGAGCGAGCTGGTCGAACAGGCGACGGATGCCTCGGCCATCCGCTCCGTCGTCGCCGACGCCCCAACCGTCGCCAGCATCGCGGAAATGATCGCCAACTCCGCCGAACCGTCCCGTGACCCGAGCCGGCCCTGGTTGCTCTCGCCGCTCGACCTGCAGGCCGTCAAGGCTGCCGGTGTGACCTTCGCCGCCTCACTGTTGGAGCGGGTGATCGAGGAGCAGGCCGGCGGCGAAGCGGCGCGGGCAGCGGAGATCAGGGAGCGCGTGACCGGCATCCTCGGCGGTTCGTTGCGCAACCTCGTGCCGGGCTCGACCCGCGCCGAGGAGCTCAAGGCGGCGCTGCAGAGCGAGGGCCTGTGGAGCCAGTACCTCGAGGTGGGCATCGGACCCGACGCCGAGATCTTCACCAAGGCCCAGCCCATGTCGACCGTGGGCACCGGAGCGGATGCCGGCATCTACTCCCGCTCGACATGGAACAACCCCGAGCCCGAACTGGCCGTGGTGGTCGCGTCGACCGGCACGGTCGTCGGCGCCACGCTCGCGAACGACATCAATCTCCGTGACTTCGAGGGCCGCTCCGCGCTGCTGCTGTCGAAGGCGAAGGACAACAACGCCTCGGGGGCCGTCGGTCCGTTCATCCGGCTCTTCGACGAGCACTTCTCGCTGCCCGACGTGGAGACGGCCGAGGTGGCTCTCGAGGTGGAGGGCGCCGAGGGCTACACCCTGCACGCTGTCTCGTCGCAGGCGGAGTCGAGCCGATCGGTCGCCTCGCTCGTCGCGCAGCTGGTCGGGCCGCACCACCAGTACCCCGACGGCGCCGTGCTGCTGCTCGGCACGATGTTCGCGCCGACCTCGGACCGGTTCGAGGTCGGAGGCGGGTTCACGCATGTCGCAGGCGACCAGGTGCGGATCTCCTCGCCCCGGCTGGGCACCCTGAGCAACCGGATCGTCCACTCGGAGGACTGCGCGCCGTGGAGCTTCGGCGCGGGGGCGCTGCTACGGAACCTGGCCGCCCGCGGACTGCTCCACGGTGCGGCAGACGGACGCTAGGTGCTCGCGCGCAATGTGATGCGGTAGCCCACGTCGATCACCCGAGGCGGCACGGCGGGGTCGGCGATCTGCTCGACCAGGATGCTCGCTGCCTCCCGCCCCACCCGCGCGGCCTCGATGCTGACGGTGCTGAGGGCGGGTGTGATGGCGGTGGCCAGCTCGAAATCACCGAAGCCCGTGACGGCGATGTCGTCGGGGATGTTCCAGCCATGTCTGGCCGCCCCCAGAATCGCTCCGCTGGCGAGGATGTCGGTGGCGAAGACCACCGCGTCACTGTCGGGGAAACGCTCGCGCGCCAGCACCAGCAACTGCTCACCGGCCGCGAGCGACAACGGCAGACCGGCCGCGTCGACCACCCTGATCGCCTCGCCGGGGAATTCGCGCTCCCACACGCGCCGGAAGCCCGCGAAACGCTCTCGCGCACGCACATCACCCGCCTCGCTCGAGCCGACGAAGACGGGCCGGCGGTAGCCGCGTGCGAGAACGGCGTCGACCAAGTCGGCCATCGCGTCGTCGTTCGGGAAACCCACCAAGCTGCCGATCGGCGACTCGGTCCAGCCCCACGTCTCCACGATCGGCACGCCGGAGGCGGCCAGCATCCGCGTCGCCGCCGGAGTGTGCATCACCCCGACGAGCAGTACGCCGTCGGGCCGACGCCCCAGCAGCTTCTGCACGAGCTGCTCCTCCGTCTCCGGTGAGTAGTCGGTCACGCCGACGATCATCTGGAACCCCGCCGGGCCGAGCACGTCCCCCGCCGCCGCCATGGTCTCGGCGAACACCGACGTCGAGATCGACGGCACCACGGTGGCGATCAGGTTGCTGCGATTCGAAGCCAGGTTGGCCGCCGAGAGGTTCGGCACGTAGCCGATCCTCCGGATGGTCTCGGCCACTCGCTTGCGGGTGTACTCCGAGACGTCGGGGTGGTCGCGGATGACGCGCGAGACCGTCTGCGTGGAGACCCCGGCCGCCTGCGCCACGTCGGAGAGGGTCAGGCCCTGCGTGGCCGAGCGGCGGCGACGCGCTGACGGCGGGATCCAGGGGTCGTCGATCGGCTCCATGATCGCGTCCTCCCTGGCTGGTCGTGCTCTCCCGCTCGAGACTAGCAGCGCCCACTTTCTGCGAGGTCGTGATTGTGTTAGCGTCGTCGTTAGCGCTTCCGTTAGCGCTAACGACCGGCCCGTCGAGCGGGCCACCTGCACAGTGAGGTGACGATGAAGACTCTTGAGGGCATCCGGGTGCTGGATGTGTCGATCGCGATGTCGGGGCCCTTCGCCGCCCAGAAGCTCGCCGACCTCGGCGCCGACGTGGTCAAGGTGGAGCCCGTGACGGGTGAGTGGCAGCGCCACGTCTCCGCGGGTGGCGCCAGGGGCAACGAGGTCAACGCCTCGTTCCTCTCGCTGAACCGCAACAAGCGTTCGATCGCACTCGACCTCAAATCGGAGGAGGGCCGCCGCGTGGTCCAGCGCCTCGCGGCCGAGTCCGACGTCTTCCTTCAGAACTACCGCACCGGCGTGGCCGAGCGCCTCGGCGTCGACTACGAGACCCTGCGGGCCATCAACCCCGAGCTGATCTATGTGTCGATGTCGGGTTATGGAAGTACCGGCCCCTACGCCACCCGCCCCGGGCAGGACGTCATCCTCCAGGCCATGAGCGGTGGGTTGCGAAGCGCCGGGGTCCCCGGCGAGGCCCCGCGTCCCGCCCCGTTCTTCCTGGTCGACGCGTTCGCCGCCTACTCCGCCTTCGAGGGCGCGCTGGCCGCCCTGCTGCACCGCTTCCGCACAGGAGAGGGGCAGCTGGTCGAGGTGAACATGCTCGACGCCATCATCGCGGCTCAGATGCAGGAGATCTCGGTGCACACGGTGGGCGGGATCGCGCAGTCGACGGCCGAGGAGATCCACGCGCACTCCTACATCCGGGCGCCGTACGGGGTGTTCCCCACCGCGGATGGTTTCATCGCGCTCTCGTTCGCCGAGTCGGAGATGCTCGCCCGCGTCTTCGACGACGAGCGTTTCCTGCGCTTCGACATGGAGCGCGACGGCTTCGCTCACAAAGACGAGATCTCACGTCTCGTGCGGGAGGGTCTGGCCAGCGGCAGCACCGAGCATTGGCTCCAGGTGCTCACCGCGGCCGGAGCGTGGGTTGGCCCCGTCTACGGGTACGACGACCTGCTCACCGACCCGCAGGTCGTGCACAACGGATCGTTCGTGGAGTATGAGCACCCGACGGAAGGCACCGTGCGCACGCCGGGCTTCAACTTCCGGCTCGGCGCATCGCGCCAGGAGGTCACCCGGCCCGCTCCCCTGGTGGGTCAGCACTCCGGCGAGATCCTGGCGGAGCTCGGCCTCGAGCGCGCCGAGATCGACACCCTGATCGCCTCGGGCGTGGTGCGCCAGCACCCGAGCTACACCCCCTCGATCGTCTGACCGCACAGGGTCAGCCCGACATCGTCCAGAATCGCAAAGGAGCAGTCATGGATCAGCATTCACCCACCCCCTCGCCCTCACCGGGCTCCGCGGGCGTCTCGGAGGCCGGCGCCCGCCGCGCGGCCGCCGCCTCCGCCATCGGCAGCCTCGTCGAGTGGTACGACTTCGCGCTCTACGGCGCAGCCGCCGCCCTGGTGTTCAATCAGTTCTTCTTCCACGCCGACGACCCGGCGGCAGGCCTCCTCGCCGCGTTCGCGACCTTCGCGGTGGGCTACTTCGCCCGCCCCTTCGGAGGCATCGTCTTCGGCCACCTCGGCGACAAGATCGGCCGGAAGCCGGTGATGATGATCACGCTGACGCTGATGGGCATCAGTACGGCGCTGATCGGCCTGCTGCCGAGCTACGACGCGATCGGCTTCCTCGCCCCGGCACTGCTCGTACTCCTGCGCATCCTGCAGGGCCTCGGCGCCGGCGCGGAGTACGCGGGTGCGATCGTTCTCTCCTCGGAGTCGGCCCCGCCGACAAAGCGCGGCTTCTACGCCTCCTGGTCGGGCGCCGGCGTCTGGATCGGCTCGGCTCTCGGCCTCCTGACCTTCCAGCTCATGCTCGTGCTCACGGGCGACCAGTTCACCGTCTGGGGCTGGCGCATCCCGTTCCTGCTCAGTCTGGTGATGCTCGCGGTCAGCCTGTTCATCCGCAACCGGGTGAACGAGACCAAGCACTTCGAGAAGGTGGTGGGCGAGGGCGAGGTGCAGCGCATCCCCCTGTTCACCCTCTTCAAGACCGAGAAGCGCCGACTGGCGGTGGCACTCGGCTCGAACTTCATGCTCTCCGGCTTCTCCTACATCCCCCAGGTCTGGGCACTCAGCTACCTCACCAACAACATCGGGCTGGCCGCAGCGCTCGGCCTGGCGACCAACGCGATCGTGCTGCTCTCCGGCGCCGCCTTCATGCCGCTGTTCGGCCGGATCGGTGACCGCATCGGTCGGCGCAAGCTGTTCCTGTTCGGAACCGGCTTCGGCATCATCTGGGCGTTCCCCATGTTCATGCTGATCGACACCCGCCAGCCGGTGATCATCATCCTCGCCCTCGCCGTGTGCTTCGTCGGCGCGGTCGCCACCTGCTACGCCGCACAAGCCGCGTTCCTCACCGAACTCTTCCCGCCCGCCATCCGGTACTCCGGCGTCGCCTTCGCCCGCGAGGTCAGCGGCGCTCTGCTCGGGGGCACAGCCCCGCTGATCGCCACGGCGTTCTTCGCCGCGACCGGCCACTGGTATCTCGTGGCGATCTTCATGACCGTCAATGCGATCATCGCGATGGTGGCGGTGTACTTCTCGAAGTATTTCCGCTCCGACGCCGACCAGGGCGACGACACGCACTTCGACGCCGACACCACGGGATCGATTCGCGTGGTCGAGTCGCGCGGTCAGCGTGTAGCGAAGGCCGCGGCACGATGAGCACGGCGACCACCTCCGGCACCACCGATCGGTTCTTCGAGGAGTACCGCGTGGGTGAGCAGCACGAGTTCCCCGAGCGCGTCATCACCGCAATGGACATCGCCGAGTTCGCCGAGCTCTCCGGAGATCACCATCCCGCCCACACCGATGACGACTTCGCCGGCCCGTTATTCGGCGGCCGGATCGCGCACGGCGTACTCACCTTCGCCGTCGTGGTGGGCATGACCGTCGAGCTGAACGGGCACGCGGTGGCCTACGGCTACGACCGCATCCGTTTTCCCAGCACGGTACTCGCGGGGGAACGGATCACGGCAACTTCCGAGGTGATCGAACTGCGCGACCACAAGCGGCCGGGCATCGGCCTCGTCACGAAGCGCTACGTGGGCACGAAGTCCGACGGGTCGGTGGCGGTCGTGTGCGAGCACATCCTCGCCGTGCAGAAGAGACCGTGACGCCCCGGGGCCGCTTGCGCCCCGTCTTCCCGCCCCACCTCCGATTCCGACCGAGGAGAACCCCATGACCGTGACCGGACAGATGTACATCGCAGGGCGCCGAGAGACCGGAGCTGCTTCGTCGGCCGCCCGCCGCGCATACGACCCCGCACGCGAGACCGAACTCGAGCCCGCCTTCACCCTGGCCGACGAGGCCCAACTCGAGCGCGCCGCCGTCGCTGCCGCGGCCGCCGCGCGGGCCTTCCGGTCGACGTCGCCCACCGAGCGCGCCGCGTTCCTCGAGGCGATCGCCGCGCGGATCGAAGCTCTGGGCGACGAACTGCTCGAGCGGGCGGCGGCCGAGAGCGGTCTCCCCACCGCGCGACTCACGGGCGAGCGGGCCCGCACCGTCGGCCAGCTGCGGATGTTCGCTGAGGTCGCGCGAGCCGGAAGCGACGCCGACGCCGTGATCGACCCCGCCCGGCCCGACCGCACTCCCCTGCCGAGGGCCGATCTGCGGCGGCGCACGATCGCCGTCGGACCCGTGGCCGTGTTCGGCGCGAGCAACTTCCCGCTCGCCTTCTCGGTGGCGGGCGGCGACACCGCCTCGGCGCTCGCTGCGGGCTGCCCGGTGATCGTGAAAGGGCACGGGGCACACCCGGGCACCAGCGAGCTCGTCGCCGGCGCCATCACCGAGGCGGCACGGGAGACCGGCATGCCCGAGGGGGTCTTCTCGCTGCTGCTCGGCGACGGACCGACGATCGGGCAGGCCTTGGTGAGGCATCCGGCGATCGCTTCGGTGGCGTTCACGGGATCGCGAGGCGGCGGCCTGGCCCTCGCCGCCGCCGCTGCATCGCGCCCGGTGCCGATCCCGGTCTTCGCCGAGATGAGCAGCACCAATCCGGTGGTGCTGCTGCCCGGCGCGCTCGACGAGCGGGCTACCGAGATCGGCCGCGGCTACGTCGCATCGCTCACGCTCGGCAGCGGTCAGTTCTGCACCAACCCCGGGATCGTTCTCGGGGTTCGGGGGCCGGGCCTCGATGCGTTCGTGGCTGCGGCTGCGCAGGCGGTGGCGCAGACGAGCGATCAGACCATGCTCACGCCCGGCATCCGCGACGCGTTCGTCGCTGCGGGATCAGCCTGGGCCGAGGGCAGCGGAGCCCGCCGCGTGGCCGAGGGCGTCGCCGCATCCGTCGGAACAGCCGGCCGAGCTGCGCTCTACACCGTCGGCGCCGAGGACTTCCTGGCGGACGCCACGCTGCGTGAGGAGGCCTTCGGCCCGGCCGGTCTCGTGGTGCAGTGCGACGACCACGCCCAGCTCACCTCGGTACTGGAATCCCTCGACGGGCAGCTCACCGGCACTCTGCAGGGCAGCTTCCCCGACGACGCGCACGCGGCGCGGGCGCTCCTGCCCGTTCTCGAGGAGAAGGTGGGACGGATCATCTGGAACGACTGGCCCACGGGGGTGGAGGTCGGTGCGGCGATGGTGCACGGCGGACCCTTCCCCGCCACCACCGACAGCCGCTTCACCTCGGTCGGCTCCTCGGCACTGCGTCGCTTCTTGCGCCCGGTCGCCTATCAGAGCATGCCCGACGAACTGCTCCCCGACGCTCTGGCCGAACGGAACGCTTGGGGTATCTCGCGTCGCGTCGACGGTATCTGAGGTCAGTCTTCGAACCACTGACATTCACGTCGAGGTGTGCCGGGACGTCACGGACGGTTCTGCGCTCAGAGTCGACCGGCGGCCCCGAGCGCGGCGGCCAGGAACGGCGCCGTGACGCTCGGCTCCGCGGCAGCGACCTCGCGCGGCGTGCCCGCGGCCATCACGCGCCCGCCCGCGTCGCCCGCACCCGGGCCGAGGTCGATCACCCAGTCGGCCTGGGCCACCACCCGCATGTCGTGCTCCACCATGATCACCGTGTTGCCGCCGTCGACCAGCTGTTGCAGGTGCTCCAGCAGGCGGTCGGTGTCGGCCGGGTGCAGCCCCGAGGTGGGTTCGTCGAGCAGGTACAGGGTGTCTCCGCGCTGCACGCGACGCAGCTCCGACGCGAGCTTCACCCGCTGGGCCTCACCGCCCGACAGCTCGGTGGCCGGCTGCCCGAGGGCCACGTAGCCCAGGCCGACATCGAGCAGCGCATCCAGGTGCCGCACCGCCTCGGGGTCGCTGGCGAACAGATCGCGCGCGCGAGTCACGCTGAGCGCGAGCACCTCGGCGATGCTCAAGCCCTCGTACCTGATCTCCAACGTCTCGCTGTTGTACCGCGCCCCGTGGCAGGTGCTGCAGGGCGCGTGCACCGTCGGCAGGAAGAGCAGCTCGACCTCCATGGTGCCCTCGCCCTTGCACGTGGGGCACCGGCCGCTCGGCAGGTTGAACGAGAAGCGACTGGCGGCGTAGCGCCGCCTGCGCGCCTCGGGGGTCGCCGCGAACAGGGCCCGGATGCGGTCGAACAGCCCGGTGTACGTCGCCACGTTCGATCGCGGCGTGCGCCCGATCGGCTTCTGGCTGACCTGCACCACCCGCCGCAGCCGATCGGCCGGCCCGGATGCGCGCCCCACGGTAGCCGCGGGAGCCGGGGTGAGCAGCAGGTCGTCGGCAGGCGCATCCGGCGTCTTCTCAGCGCCCGGGCCGCCCGAACCACCCGTCCCGCCCGACCCGCTTGCCCCACCCTCACGCTCGTCGACCTCGCTCGCTAGGCTGGCGCGCAGCAGGTCGGGCACGGCCTGGTTCACCAGCGTCGACTTGCCCGACCCCGAGACTCCCGTGACCGCCGTCAGGCACCCCAGCGGGAACGACACCGACAGCCCCGCCAGGTTGTTGCGGGTCACGCCGCTGAGCTCCAGAACACCATCCGCGGTACGGGGGCCGGATGCACGGCGCTGCGTCGCAGAGGCGAGCTCGTCTCCGAACAGGTACCGGCGTGTCACCGATTCCTCGGCACCGCGCAGCCCCTCGAGCTCACCCGAGTAGACCACCCGCCCGCCCGTCGCGCCGGGGCCAGGGCCGATGTCGACGATCCAATCGGCCTCGCGGATGACGTCGAGCGAGTGCTCGACGAAGAACACCGAGTTGCCGCTGTCGCGCAGCCGGCGCAGGATGCCGAGCAGCGCCGTCGTGTCGGCCGGGTGGAGTCCCGCCGAGGGCTCGTCGAGCACGAACACCACGCCGAACAACTGCGAGAGCACCTGCGTTGCCAACCGCATGCGCTGCAGCTCACCCGTGGAGAGGGTGATCGTGGTGCGGTCGAGCGACAGGTAGCCGAGGCCGAGGTCGGTGATGGGGGCCAGGCGGGCCAGCAGCTCGTCGACGAGCCGCTGCGCGGCGAGGCGCTTCTCGGCGGGAAGCGGCGGCGCACCCAGGGGCTCCCACTCGGGGCGGAGCGCGACGGCCATCAGCTCGGCCAGTTCGTCGAGCGGCATCGCGGCGACGTCGGTGACGCTGCGACCCTCGAAGGTCACCGCGAGGGCTTCGGGCTTGAGCCGACGGCCGCCACAGCTCGGGCACGGCACACTTCGCATGAAGCTCGACGCGCGCTCGCGCATCCTGGCGCTCTTGGAGTTGGCGAAGGTGTCGAGCACGTAGCGCCGCACCCCGAGGAAGGTGCTCATGTACCGCGGCGTGCGGCCGGCGGCGACGGCCTTGCGCACCTCGGCCGGCGACCGGTCGGTGAAGATGGGCACCTGCGGCGACTCGTCGGTGAACAGCGCCCAGCTGCGCTGCTCCTCGGAGAGCTCGCGCCACGGAACGTCGACGTCGTAGCCGAGCGAGATGAGGCTGTCGCGCAGCTGCTTGCCGTGCCAGGCGGTGGGCCACGCGGCTAGGGCCCCCTCGCGGATGCTCAGCGAGTCGTCGGGCACCATGAGCTCGAGCGGCACGTCGAACACCCGGCCGATGCCGTGGCAGGTGGGGCAGGCGCCCTGCACGGTGTTGGGCGAGAAGTCTTCGGCGAAGAGCATCGGCGCGCCGGGCGGGTAGGTTCCCACCCGGGAGAAGAGCATGCGCACCACGCTCGAGATGGTCGTGGCGCTGCCGACGGTCGAGCGGGCGCTCCCTCCGGTGCGCTGCTGCGGGAGGGCGACGGCCGGCGGGAGCCCGTCGATGGAGTCGACGTCGGCGACACCGACCTGGTCGATCAGCCGGCGGGCGTAGGGGGCCACCGACTCGAAGTAGCGGCGCTGCGCCTCGGCGTAGATCGTGCCGAAGGCCAGCGAGCTCTTGCCCGACCCCGAGACGCCCGTGAAGACCACGAGGGCGTCGCGCGGCAGATCGACGTCGACGTTCTGCAGATTGTGCTCACGGGCACCCCGCACCCGCACCAGATCGAATGGGCTTCGGGCAGGGCGGGGCTCGCGGGCGTCGTGTGCAGTCATCCCCTCCAGTCTGACCCCGAGCGCCGTTTCCGCACCGGGGAACCCTTCCCGCAGCAAGCGGCGGCGGGCCTGCACCCTCGACTGCGCGCAAAGTGCCCCCTCCGCGGCCGGGAGGGGGCACTTTGCGTCCGCTCGATGGGAGAGGATGCGCGGGGCAGGGGGCGAGGGGCGGCTCAGCCCGCGAACTCGAGCGTGGGAACCCCGGGGGTGGCGGCGGGGGCGGCGAACACGGCGCCCGCCGCGGGCTCGGCGTGGGCGGGGAGGCCCTCGCGGGAGGTGGTGATGTAGAGGGTGCGGAGGTCGGGGCCGCCGAGGGTGCACGAGGTGACCTGGGTGACGCCCGGCACCTCCACCACCTCGTCGAGCACCCCGTCGGCGTCGTAGTGGTGCACCGCGGAGCCGCCCCAGAGAGCGACCCACACCCCGCCCGCGGAATCGACGCAGAGCCCGTCGGGGCTTCCCGTCTCCTTCGGGACGACGACCCACGGCCGGCGCACACCGAGTGAGGCGTCGGCGCCCACCTGGAACACGTCGACCCGCTGGGTCGGGGTGTCGGCGTAGTAGGCGCGGGAGCCGTCGGCGGTGAAGCCGAGACCGTTCGAGATGGTGAGGCCGCCGAACAGGCGGGTGACCGCACGGTCGTCGCCGTCTACCTCGAGCCGGTACATGCTCGCCGCCCCCTCGACGATGCCGTAGGCGAGGGTGCCGCACAGAAGCCGCCCGGCCGGGTCGCAGGTGCCCTCGTTGAAGCGCAGTCCCTCCTCGACGACGGGCTCAGAGGCCCACTCATTCTCCCCCGCCGCGTTCCACAGGGTGAACTCGCGCTCGGTCACTACGACGAAGCCCCCGGATGCTCGCGGCCGCACCACGCACGCCACCGGCGACCCGGTGTGCAGCCGGTCGACGCCGCCGTCGGCCCCGATCGTCAGCACGTCGCCCGCGAGCATGTCGACGAGCTTCAGCCCGCCCCACCCCTCGTGCCACACGGCGCCCTCGCCGTGGTAGGTGATGGAGTCGGTCAGCTGCTCTGCTCGCATGCGACAAGGCTATCGGCGCAACTCTTGACCTGCGTCCTAAACCGGTATAGGTTGATCGAGCTAAACCGGTATAGGGCTGACGGCCCGCGCCGGACTCGACGAGGAGGCAGGTGAAGGTGAGCAGGAAGCCGACCATCAGCGACGTGGCCCAGCAGGCCGGCGTCTCGAAGGGCCTCGTCTCGTTCGTCTTCAACGGCCGCCCGGGCGTCTCCGCGGGAACCCGCGAGCGCATCCTCACCGCCGCCGCCGAGCTCGGCTGGAGCCCGAACCCGAACGCCCGATCGCTCACCACCCGCACCGCCTACGCGCTCGGGCTGGTGGTGCTGCGCGACCCCACCATCATCGGCTCCGACCCCTTCTTCCCCGCCTTCATCTCGGGCGTCGAGTCGGTGCTCGCCGACGCGGGGCGCGTCATGGTGCTGAGCGTCGTTCCCGACGAGGAACGCGAGCTCGCCACCTACCGCAAGCTCGCCGCCGAGAGCCGCGTCGACGGCGTCTTCCTCACCGACCTCCGCCACGCCGACCCACGCATCTCGCTGCTCGACGGCCTCGGCCTCCCCGCCGTCACGCTCGGCCGCCCCGACGTGCCGAGCGTCTTCCCCGTCATCGACCGCGACTACGGTCACGGCATCGACGCCGTGGTGGAGCGCCTCCGCGACCTCGGGCACGTGCGCATCGCCCACGTCGCAGGAGACGACCGGATGCTGCACGGCACCCGCCGCCGCGACCAGTTCGCCGAGGCGGTGACGAGCCGTGGTGGTGAAGCGGTCGTGGTCGCCGCCGACTTCTCCCCCGACGCCGGGGCGCAGGCGACGCACGCCCTGCTCTCCTCCGAGAACCCGCCCACCGCCATCGTGTTCGCGAACGACCCGATGGCCATCGCCGGCATGGCGGTGGCCCAGGAGCTCGGGCGGCGCCTCCCCGACGACCTCTCCATCACCGGCATGGACGGTTCGGAGATGTCGCGCTACCTCTTCCCCCCGCTCGCCACGGTCGGCAACGACCCGGCCGAGTGGGGGCGAGCCGCGGCCCGGTCGCTGCTCACCCTCATCGAGACCGGGGCATCCGACGATGTCACGCTCCCCGCCGCGGCCTTCATCCCCCGCGGTTCCATCGCACCACCACCGACGGTCGCACCGTCGACGAGATAGGAGACACCCGTGCAACGACGCACCCGCACAGCAGTCCTCGCCGCCACGGCGGCGGCAGCACTCAGCCTCACCGCCTGCAGCAGCGGCGGAGGGGGCGAGGCCTCCGACGCCACCACGGCGCGCGGCCCCATCACCATCTGGTACTCCAACAACGCCGCCGAGGTGGAGTGGGGCAAGCAGATGGTGGAGGCCTGGAACGCCGAGCACCCCGACGAGGAGATCTCGGCTCAGGAGATCCCCGCCGGCAAGAGCAGCGAAGAGGTCATCACCGCCGCGATCACTGCAGGCACCACCCCGTGCCTGGTGTTCAACAACCTCCCGGCCGCGACCGGGCAGTTCCAGAAGCAGGGCGGCCTCGTCGACCTGTCGTCGTTCTCCGACGGCGCTTCCTACATCGAGGAGCGCAGCGGCGCGACCGCCGACCAGTACAAGTCGGCCGACGGCGACTACTACCAGCTGCCCTGGAAGTCGAACCCCGTCATGATCTTCTACAACAAGGATCTGTTCTCCGCCGCCGGACTCGACCCCGAGAACCCCTCGCTGTCGACCTACGACGAGTTCCTCGCCTCGGCGAAGCAGATCGTCGACTCGGGCGCCGCCGACTACGCCATCAACCCCTCGCCCACCAGCGAGTTCTTCCAGCCGAACTTCGACTACATCCCGCTGTTCGCCGCGCAGACCGGCGGCCAGCAGATCGTCGAAGACGGCAAGGCGACCTTCGCCGACGACGCGGGCTACGCCGTGGGCGACTTCTGGCGCAGCGTCTACGCCGACGACCTCGCCGGCAAGGAGAAGTACGAGGGCGACGCCTTCGTCGACGGCAAGGCCGCCATGGCGATCGTCGGACCCTGGGCCATCGCCTACTACGGCGAGACCATCAAGAACTGGGGCGTCGTTCCCGTTCCCACCGAGAACGGCACTCCCGCCGACGAGACCTACACCTTCTCCGACGCCAAGTCGGTGGGCATGTACAGCTCGTGCGAGAACCAGGGCACCGCGTGGGACGTGCTGAAGTTCGCCACCAGCGAGGAGCAGGACGGTCAGCTGCTCGAGGTCACCGGCCAGATGCCGCTGCGCACCGACCTCGCCACCACCTACTCCGACTACTTCGCGGCGAACCCGTCGTACGAGGTGTTCGGCGACCAGGCGGCCCGCACGGTCGAAGACCCCACCGACCCGGAGGCAGTGGCCATGATGCAGGCACTCCGCGACGCCTACACGAGCGCGATCATCAGCGGCGACGGCGACGTGAAGAAGGCCCTCGACGACGCGGCGGCGAAGATCGACGGCCTCGCCGACCAGGGGTGATCGTATGAAGCGCCTCCTCGGCGCCCAGCCCATCGGCTGGCTGTTCGGTGCCCCCTACCTGGTGTTCGCGGCGGTGGTATTCGCCTACCCGCTCGGCTTCGCGGTGTACATGTCGTTCTTCGACTACTTCTTCACCGCACCCGGGGTCGACGTGGAGAAGCCCTTCGTGGGCTTCGACAACTACGTCGCCGTGCTCACCGACCCCGCCGTGCTGCAGTCGTTCGGCAACGTGCTGGTGTTCCTCGTCATCAACGTGCCGCTCACCGTGGTGCTGTCGATCGTGCTGGCCACCGCGCTGAACCGGGTGGTGCACCTGCGCACCTTCCTCCGGGTGAGCTACTACGTGCCCTACGTCACGGCGAGCGTGGCGCTGGTGGGGGTGTGGCTGTTCCTGTTCGGCGGCGACGGACTGGTGAACAACATCCTGGGGCCGCTCGCACCCGATCCGTCGTGGCTGGTCAACCCGACTCTCGCCATGCCGACCATCGCCCTGTTCGTCACCTGGAAGCAGCTCGGGTTCTACATCCTGCTCTACCTCGCGGCGCTGCAGAACGTGCCGCGCGAGCTGTACGAGTCGGCCTCCACCGACGGCGCCGGGGCAGTGCGGAGCTTCTTCTCCGTCACCGTCCCTGGCGTCAGACAGGCCACGGTTCTGGTGCTCATGCTCTCCACCGTCATCGGGGCGAACCTGTTCACCGAGCCCTACCTGCTCACCGGGGGTGGCGGCCCGAACGGTGCCTCAGCCTCGCCGGTGCTCATCATGTACCAGCGCGGCATCCAGCAGGGGCATCCCGGCTTCGCCGCCGCCCTCGGCATCGTGCTCACGATCGCCGTGCTCATCGTGGCGCTGCTGCAGCGCCGCTTCGCCGGAGGGAGAGACGAATGACCAGGATGCAGATCGCACTCAGAGCGGTCGTGCTCGGCCTCGGGGCGGTGGTCTTCCTCTTCCCCTTCTACTACATGGTGGTCGGCTCGCTCCAGGCCAGCCCCGACACCTCGGTGGCGGGCGCGTTCCCCTCGCCGGGGAACCTCACCACGCAGAACTACGAGGCCATCAACAGTCGCATCGATCTTCTGGCGGGCCTCGTGAACTCCGGCATCTTCACCGGCGGCGTCGTGCTGTTCACCGTGGTGTTCGGAGTGCTCGCCGGGTATGCGCTGGCGATCCTCACGTGGCGCGGGCGCGGGGCGACCTTCGCGCTGGTGCTGCTGGTGCAGGTGGTGCCGTTCCAGCTGCTCATGATTCCGCTCTACGTGCTCATCGCACGCAACTACGGGCTGAGCGACAACTATCTCGGCATGATCCTGCCCTTCGCCATCAACTCCACGGCGGTGCTCATCTTCAGGCAGTACTTCCTGCAGCTGCCGCGCGAGCTCTTCGACGCCGCGCGCATCGACGGGGCGGGTGAACTGAAGCTGCTCTGGCGGGTGGCCCTGCCGCTCGTGCGGCCGGCACTCGTGACGGCGGTGCTGCTCACCTTCATCGGGCCGTGGAACGAGTTCCTCTGGCCCTTCCTCATCACCAAAGACGCGGCGATGCAGCCGCTCGCCGTCTCGCTCGCCAACTACGTGACGAACGTGGCGGCCTCCACCGCCAACCCCTACGGGGCGGTGCTCGCCGGCGCTGTCGTGCTCGCGGCACCCGTCGTCATCCTCTTCATCGTCTTCCAGCGCCACTTCGTGTCGACCGACGTCGGCTCGGCCGTCAAAGGATAGGAACCACCCATGCACCCGATCTCCACCGAGCTGCTGCGCGCCGCTTACGAGACCGCGACCCGCTTCGACGACCCGCTCATCTCCTACATCACCACCGACCAGTTCTCGGCCGTCTACCCCGACCGCCCCGACTGGGCGATCGGCCCGTTCCGGCGCGACGACTCGCTCACCTTCACCCAGCCCGGGGAGTGGCCCGACCCCACCGGCATCGGCTGGAAGGACGGCTTCGTGTTCAACCCGTCGCTGCTCGTCGAAGGCGACACGCTGCACCTGTTCTACCGCGCATCCCCCCGCAAGGAGTCGATGTGCAGCCGCATCGGCCACGCGAGCTACACGGCGGCGGGCGGCTGGGTCGACGACCCGGGCAACCCGATCGTCTACCCCACCCGCGACAACGAGGTGCTGAGCGTCGAAGACCCGAAGATCTACAAGCGCGACGACGGGCGCTACGTGCTGTTCTACAACGGCATCTGGGACTTCGAGGGCACCGAGGAGAACGAGCGCTACCCCTCCTTCGGCCACCCGCTCGAGGGCATCGGCTGCGACATCATGGTCGCCGTCTCCGACGACCTGGTGCACTGGGAGAAGCGCGGCGTCGTCGTGCCGTACGAGATCACGAGGCTCTGGGTGAAGGGTGCGGTCATTCCGCGCAACACCAAGGGCGAGGCGGTGCGCATCGGCGGCGAGTACCTCATGTACCTCTCCGAGGGCTGCAACGGCGTGCGCTACGTGGGCCGCTCCGACGACCTGGTGACCTGGCGGTTCGAGCCACAGGAGTACCTCGACCTCGGCGAGTGGGGAGGCACCCTGTTCGAGGTGGCCTGCGCCGTCACCGGGCACGACGACTCGGGCGACCTGGTGCTCGACTTCTTCTACCAAGACGCCGAGGGCGAGCTCGCCGCGGGCCAGGCGCTCTACAGCGTCGACGCGCCCTTCACCCAGCGCGAGCTGCACCGCGGCGGGTCGCTCGCCTGGGGCGGCCTCGCCGAGTTCGGTGGCGAGCTGTACTTCGCGCAGGGGTGGGATGCCGCCGAGTACAGCCGGGAGCTGTACTTCTACAAGGCGACGGAACCGTCTGCGGGCGACGGCGCGGGTGGCGCCGACGGGGCCGGCACACGTGCCGCGAGTGGTTCGGGCGCGGCCGATGCCTGAGCGCCGGCTGCGCCTCGATGTCTCCGGCACCTGGGAGCTGCGCGGGTGGCGGCAGAACGACTGGGAGCTCGGCCTCACCCCCGAGCGCGCGAAGGTGCAGAACCCGGATGCGGGGCCCGCCCCGGCGACGGTGCCCGGCTCGGTGCGCGGCGCGCTCACCGCAGCGGGCCTCGCCGTAGCGCCCTGGCACGGTGAGCAGTCGCGCCTCAGTGAGTGGATCGAGCACCGGCACTGGACGTACAGCCGCCCCCTCCCCGCCGAGGCCTCCGTGTGGCTCGACGAGCATCCCGACGACCTCGTCGAACTCGTCTGCCCCGGCCTCGATCACGCCGGAACCGTGCTCGTCGACGAGGCCGTCGTCGGCACTTTCGAGGGCTCGTTCACGCCGCACCGCTTCGACCTGACCGACGCCGTGCGTGCCGGTGGGTCGACGCTCTCGATCGTCTTCACGACCGTGCCCGACGGGTTGGGGCAGAACGGCTGGTCGTCGCGCATCCGCGACTGGAAGCCGCGGTTCTACTACGGCTGGGACTGGACGCCGCGCATCGTGCAGACCGCCATCACCGCCCCGCCCGTGCTCGAGCTGGGGCCGGTCGGGGCGTCGCTCGACGGGCTGCGGGTGAGCGCCGGGTACGACACGGATGCGCGGGTCGGCAGGGTGCACCTCGAGCGTGACGGGGGCGACGGCATCGACCCGGAACTCTGGCTCGACGTGACGGTGTCTGCCGTCGAGACGGTGCCGGTCGAAGGCGAGAGCACCCCCGCATCCGCCGCGGCGACCGCGCGACTGGGCTCAGCCGGCGGAGTGCTGGAGGTGCCCGATCCCGCGCTCTGGCAGGTGCGGCCGAAGAACGGGCAGGGGCTCTACGAGGTGCTCGTGCGTCTCCTCGCGGCCGACGGCACCGTGCTCGACGAACTGCGCCGCAGGGTGGGGTTCCGCGAGCTGCGGTGGGAGGCGACATCCGCTGCCCCCGCCGCCGCCGACCATTGGCTCTGCGTCGTGAACGGGTCGCCGGTGTTCCTCGCCGGGGTGAACTGGGTGCCGATCCGGCCCGACTTCGCCGACGTCGGCGACGAGGAGTACCGCACGCGCCTCACGGCGTACCGCGACCTGGGCTTCACGCTCATCCGCGTGTGGGGAGGGGCCGGCGCCGAGCGGGAGGTCTTCTACGAGCTCTGCGACGAGCTCGGGCTGCTGGTCTGGCAGGAGCTGCCGCTCAGCTCATCGGGGCTTGACAACGAGCCCCCTGCCGACGACGTGTTCGCCGCCGAACTGGCCGCCATCGCGACCTCCTACGCCGAGCGGCTCTCCCACCACCCGAGCCTGGCCCTCTGGGGTGGGGGCAACGAACTCACCCGGGTGACGGCCCCGGCGGTTCCCGGCGCCCCCCTCGACTTCGGGCACCCAGCCCTCGCCGCCGCCCGCGATGCACTCGAGGCCGCCGACCCGGGCCGGCGCTCGGTGGCGACCTCGCCCACCGGGCCGCGATTCGAAGCGGATGCACGCGAGTTCGGCCTCGGCCTCCACCACGACGTGCACGGCCCCTGGGAATTCTCGGGCGACGACGCAGAGTGGCGCGCCTACTGGAACGGCGACGATGCGGTGCTGCGCTCGGAGGTAGGGGTGGCGGGCGCGAGCCCGCTCGACCTGCTCGCCGCCATGGACCTGCTCGACGCGCCCGACCGAGCAGCGCTGCGGCAGCGCTGGACGCACTCCTCGGGCTGGTGGCTCACCCGCTTCGACTCCGCCGACCCGGCCCAGCAGGTGGAGGAGTGGGTCGCCGAGAGCGCCGAACGCCAGGCACGCCTGCTCGGCTACGCCGCCCGCACCACCCTCGAGCGCTTCCCGTCGTGCGCGGGATTCGTGGTGTGGCTCGGGCACGACTCGTTCCCGTGCGCGGTGAGTCTTGCACTGCTCGACTGGTGGGGGCGGCCGAAGCCCGCGGCGCTCGCGCTCGGGGCGCTCTTCGCCGAGCATCCCGCGTGCACCTCGGAGCGCCTGTGAGCTAGGCCGTCCGGCCGACCGCCGAGGCACGGCGGTACAACCGCCACTGGTGGGCGACCGTTGCGAGCATGACGCCGCAGGCCACGACGAGCAGCACCGGCCCGCCGAGGCGGAGCATGACGAACGGGGTCTCGAAGAGGAATGCACCGACGAAGGCCCAGCCCTCCTTCTGCCAGAGACCCGGGGTGAGATACCAGTCGCCGGGCGTGAACAGGGAGGAGAAGACGCCGTTGCCCGAGACGACGAGCACGAACACCAGGAGCAGGTACAGAGCCGCGATGCCGCCGGTGACACCGAGGGCCCGGCGGTAGCGCAACGCCCTCGACGAGGTGTCGGAGAAGATCTCGGTGTCGGCACGCTCGGCCGAGGCGGCGAAGTACTGCGTGCCGCTCGTGCGGGTGCCGGCGAGGTGTCGCCAGCCCGAGTCGGTGAAGAGGGCGACGTAGTCGTCGAAGTCGGCTGCACTCATGGTGGGCCGGTAGTCGACGCGCACCACGGCCGAACCGGGTTCGATCGGGGCGAAGCGGTAGAACGGGCCCGCCTTGCTCACGAGGCGCCCCTCGGCCACCTGCTGGTTGAGCCACCGCTCCTCTTTGTCGAAGTCGGCGAAGATCTTGAATGACGTGCTCATCGTTGCTCCTCCTTCTCGTCCCGTGCGCTCGCGTCGCCGCGGGTGTTCTCGAACAGGCTCACGAGATGTGCCATGCGTTCGGCGTCTCGGGCGAGTGTCCGGTATCCGAGTTCGGTGATCTGGTAGACCTTGCGACGCGCGTCGGCATTCGCCACCCGCGCGATCAGCTTCTGCTTCTCGAGGTTCTCGAGGGCGCCGTACATCGTGCCCGGCGCGAGCCTCACCTCCCCGTCGCTCATGGACTCCACCCGCGCCATCACCGCGTACCCGTGGCCGGGCTCGACCAACGCCAGCAGCGTGTACGCGACCGTCTCGGTGAGCGGCAGGTATGGATCCCTCATGACGACCTCTCTTCCTCAGTTCAACTGTACAGTCGACCGATATACAGCGCAACTGAATAGTTCCGGCGATCGGCACCCGCTCCCACCCTGCGTGGCATGATCGGTAGGTGACCGACCAGCCGTACCTCGCGTCCCCCTCCCGCTACGACGACATGCTCTACAAGCGCTCAGGGCGCAGCGGGCTGAAGCTGCCGGGCCTCTCGCTCGGCCTCTGGCACAACTTCGGCCACGAGCGGCCGATCGAGACTCAGCGGGCGATCATCCGTCGCGCCTTCGACCTCGGCGTCACCCACTTCGACCTCGCCAACAACTACGGCCCGCCCCCCGGCTCCGCCGAGACGAACTTCGGCCGGATCTTCGCCGAAGACCTCGCCCCTTACCGCGACGAGATCATCGTCTCGTCGAAGGCCGGCTACCACATGTGGGAGGGGCCCTACGGGGAGTGGGGCTCGCGCAAGAACCTGCTCGCTTCGCTCGACCAGTCGCTCGGGCGGCTCGGGCTCGACTACGTCGACATCTTCTACTCGCACCGCTTCGACCCCGAGACCCCGCTCGAGGAGACGATGGGCGCGCTCGCCACCGCGGTGCAGTCGGGCCGCGCCCTCTACGTCGGCGTGTCGAACTATTCGCCCAAGCAGACCCGTGAGGCCGCGCGACTGCTGGCCGAGCACAAGATCGCGCTCACCATCCATCAGCCCCGCTACTCGATGTTCGACCGGCACATCGAAGACGGGCTGCTCCCCGTGCTCGACGAGGTGGGCGCCGGCTCGATCGTCTTCTCGCCCCTCGCGCAGGGTCTGCTCACCGACCGCTACCTCGACGGCACCGTGCCCTCCGACTCACGGGCGGCGACCTCGCACTTCCTCTCCGAGAAAGGCATCGACGAGGAGTACCTCGGTCACGCGCGTGCGCTCGACGAGATCGCGGCATCGCGAGGCCAGACACTGGCGCAGCTCGCCCTGAGCTGGGTGCTTCGGCACCCTCAGGTGACCTCGGCGCTCATCGGCGCGTCGAGCGTGGCGCAGCTCGAGCAGAACGTGGCGGCGCTGGCTGCGGCGCCACTGACGGCCGAGGAGATCGCCGCGATCGAACCCCACGCGGTGCACGGCACGGGGCAGAACCGTGGCTGAGGCGGGCGGGGTCGCCGCGCAGGGCGCACGTTCGGGCGGGGCGGCCGCACCGGCGGGCGGCGCCGATGGGGCCGCCGGGTCGCCCGGCGACAACTGGGCCGGCACCCACCGCTATGCCGCCGATCGCCTGGCCGAACCAGCCTCGATCGCCGAGGCGCAGCGGCTGGTCGCATCCGCTTCTCGGGTGCGCGCGTTGGGCTCGCGCCACTCCTTCAACGACATCGCCGACCCCGGCGAGGGCGGGCTGCTGCTGAGCCTCGCCGCCCTCTCGGGAGACGAGGCCTCGATCGAGATCGACCCGGATGCGCGAACCGTCACCGTCGGTTCAGCCACCCGCTACGCCGCCCTCGCCACCCACCTCGAGCAGCACGGGTGGGCGCTCGAGAACATGGGCTCGCTGCCCCACATCTCGGTGGGAGGAGCGACGGCCACCGGCACCCACGGATCGGGCGAGCGCAACCGCAACCTTTCGGCGGCGGTCGTCGGCGTCGAGCTGATCGACGGTTCGGGCTCACTCGTCACCCTCACCGAGAGCGGCGACCCGGAGCGCTTCCCGGGTGCCGTCATCGCCCTCGGCGCACTCGGCGTCGTGACGCGACTGACCCTCCGCATCGTGCCGAGTTACCGGATGCGCCAAGACGTCTATCTCGATCTCCCGTGGTCGTCGGTCGAGTCCGACTTCGACGCCGTGATGGGCGGCGCGTACTCGGTGAGCCTGTTCACCGACTGGCGAGAATCCGGGCCGCACCAGGTGTGGGTGAAGTCGGTGGTGTCGTCGTCGGAGGCGCCTCTCACGCCCGCGATCGACCCGGGTCTCGGCTACTTCGGCGCGGTCTCGGCGGGTGAGAAGGTGATGTCGCCGGCCGACGAGGGGCACGACAACACGACGGTGCAGGGTGGTGTCGTCGGGCCGTGGTGTGAGCGCCTCCCCCACTTCCGCATCGATGCGACGCCTTCGAACGGCGACGAGATCCAGACGGAGTACTTCGTCGACCGGGCCGTCACCGTCTCCGCCATCTCAGCGGTGCGGGCGCTCGGGGCGCGCATCCGGCCCCACCTGCTGGTGTCGGAGATCCGCACCGTGGCGGGCGATGCGCAGTGGTTGAGCCCGACGCGCGGCGTCGACTCGGTCGCCCTGCACTTCACGTGGAAGAACCAGCCCGACTCCGTGCGGGAGCTGCTCCCCGAACTCGAGGAGGCACTCGCCCCCTTCGAGGCCCGCCCGCACTGGGGCAAGTGGTTCGCCGCCGACGCCGCGACCATCGCGCCCCTCTATCCGTCCCTCCCCCGCTTCGCGGCCCTCGCCGACGCCCTCGACCCGGAGCGCCGCTTCCGCAACCCGTACCTGGAGCGCGTGCTGGGGCTCTGAGGGCGTGCCGGGCATTCCGGCGGAAATCGTGCTCTGATGTGCAGCGCACACAGGGGTCTCCCGATTTGCAGAGGACCCCTGTGTGTACTTTCCCTACGGCAAGCGGAACAGACGCCCCTCACCTGGCTGCAGCGTAACCTGCAGCGTACCGGAGGAGGCTGTGTAGCCACTCGCCGGCGCCAGGCTCCCGTCTAGCTTCGAGACCTCGTCCAACGATGTCGGCGATCCAGCGACACTGAAGGATATGGTCTGCGACTCGACGTTGTTCTTATTGACGACCATCACATACTGATCATCGGCGTTACTGAGCGCCCCGACGAGTGCGGTACCCGTCGATGTGGGCTGCAGCGCGAACGAAGACGGAACTCCGAGTGAGCCCGACGGGACAGAACCGACGTGGTAGACGCCCGTCGATTCCGCGGTGTTGAGCACGTCCGCCCAGGCGGAGGCAACAGAGTTGTTCGCCTGCCCCGAGGCATAGGTCACGTTCTCGGTCCCGTCTCTGCGGATGAGCCCGTCGAGGAAGTTCTCGTTCCACGAGAGGTCCGGCGGGGTGTAGTACGTGAAGTAGATGAGCCCCTTCGCCCCATAAGCGAGGTTGGCGTAGAACTGCAGGGCCATGTCGCCTTCGGAGGGGATGCGCCATCCCTCCTCGGTGCCGAAGGATTGCAGGAACGACCAGAACGGCACATCGCCTTCGCTCGCCTGCCGACGAATGATCTCGAGGTTGGAGTAGAAATCTCCTCTGATCTCGGCATTCACGAAGGGGTAGTGATCGAACACGAGCACGTCGGGATTGGTGCGCATCCACCGGTAGACGTAGTCCTCGTAGCTGAACGGAACGATCGTCTGATCGACAGCGAACCACAGATCCCAGTCGGCGGCGGCTCCGGCCAGGTATCCGGTGCCGTCGGTCTCCCATTCGGTTCCGAGCGGGGAATGAACGACACCACCGATTTCGTTGGTGCCGGCGTAGCTCAGCTCGATGTAGTAGTCGGTCGATGGCGTCACCACTGCCGAAATCGGAATGGTCGGAAAGTCGGTCGCGGGTGTCCCGAATGAGGTCAAGCTGCCCTGCGCCACCTGGGTGGCCTTGGCGGGCGAGTCCCACAGGGTGACGGTCAGCGGGGTCCCGCTCTGAATCGAACTCCGGCTGTCGATGTAGAACTGCAGGGAGGTCAGTGACGTCTGGTCGGGGCGCGTCCGGAACGTCTGTCCTACAGAGCGGGTGGACGAGACAGTGTCTGCCGTCGACACCTGCGGCGCCCCGCCGAAGAGTTGCTCTTGCGTAGCGTACGTCGGAAGCAGGTTGACGTACGACATGTTGTCCGGATCTTCGACACGGAGCTTCTCGATCGCTGCAGAGACCGCCGGGAAGGTGTTGCGAGCCGGCTCGTCCTTGATGTGGTACCCCAGGAAGGCCGGATGGTCGGAGTAGTCGTCGACCAAAGACTCCAGGTACTCATCCGACGGCCGTGCCGTCTCGGTGAACGTCTGATCTGTGGTGGACAGTCGCACCTCAAAGGCGAGGTCCCCGGTCTCGACGGCGCCGTTGACGTACCTGTCTCCACCGCTGTAGCTGTCTGCGGCAGAACCCTCCACCGCGATGTCGTAGTTGTCGGGTGTCGTCAACTCGAGGTAGGCGCTGGCCGCTGAGATCGTTGGGGAATTGACGGCGAATTCGGCGAGATCGGTGGGTGGCGGCCCGGTCACCGTATCGCATCCCCAGAGCGTCGCTTTGGTCGGGGTGTCGTAGAGGCAGAGCTTGAGGCGTGCGTGACTCTTCCAGCTGTCGCGGTCGACAGGAACGCCGATGACACCGGCCGTCCAACCGGCCCCTGCCGGCAACGAGAACGTCTGACCGACGACGTTGTCGCGTCGCACCGGTGTCGCGTCCCCGGCCGCCCCGCTCCGAACCCGTTCCGTCCTGAAGACGAGCCCCCAGTCGTGGGCGAGTACCTGGATTCCGTTTGCTGCTGCGGCATCCAAAGCGTGGAGGTTGGTTCCATGAGTCACGACCTCGTTGGTCCCAACGATGAAGTTGGCACCGAACTCCGCGATCCTCGCGTACTCCTCGACCGACGTCTGTGTCGGATCGGGCGGGAAGAATATCCCCACGGGAAACTGACGATCTGGTGCCGACGGTTCGACATAGACCGCCTCCGCACTCGGCGCGAAGGCGATGGTGGCGGCTAGAGCCCCCACTGCGCTCAACGCACCGAGCACTCTGATGTGGTTCTTCATTGAACTCTCCTTCTTGGCTGAGACGTGCTGGAACTGAGATTGATGAGGTCATCGGAGCTGAGATGGTCGCCGTTTTGCCATCGGTAGGCGGCGGAACCCCCGACGAAGTCGGCGTGGAGAACACCCCGCGGAGTCGGGATCGAGACTCGGAGCTCACCGATTCCGCGCACGGGATCGCTGATGCGAATCTTCGACCACCCCGGGGCCGCCGGCTTCACTCCGACAGCCGTCGTCGCGAGATGGACGATCGGATGGGCCGACCATGCGTGGCAATCACTACGACTGGGCTCAGGCTCCTCAGGCGTGGTCAGGAGACCTGTCGGGCGAAGAGCTGTCCAACGCTGCAGTTGTGCCCTGATCTGGCGGTGGTCACCCACGACCCCGAGCGCCTCGATCACGTAGAACGCGAAGTAGTGACTGGCCTTTGCGGCCTGGTCGTCCGTCAGCACTCGCGCGAGCCCCTTAGACCCGTGAGCGGCCCCGGCGAGAACGGCCAAAGCCTGAGCATGCTCGCTGAACGCGCTGTGCGCCACATCGTCGGCGTACACCCCTCTCTGGTCGTCCCAGAAGAACCTCTCGGCCGCGCTCAGCACATGGCGCCTCCGCTCCGTGTGCATCTCCGCCAGGTGAGGTTCCCCCATCCATTCCTCCACCTGCGCGCCCATCGCCAGGGCAAGGGCGTACTGGAACTGCAGGTGAGCGTACGGCTGCCCCGCCTGGGCCCCCGGCGGAACGCCCTGCGCCCAGTCGTCGACCCAGTCGACGAACTGCCATCCGTTCGGCGGCCTCAGGAGACCTTCGCCATCAAGGTGTGCGTAGAAGACATCCAGCACCGCTCGCACGCCGGGGAGCATCGATCTGACGAACACCTCATCCCCGCGCCACAGGGCGAAGTCGTACACCATGGCCACCCACCACAGGGAGAAGCCGGGAATCTCTTGACGAACCCGGCTGGGGTATCGACTCGCCGTCAGGCCAGAAGGAAGGGAGCGGCTGCGATCGAACGCTTCGATTGCAGCGCGTGCGAGACGGTCGTCGTCTGTTGTGGCGTACGCGAGGAGCGCCTGCATTCGCGAGTCCCCAACGTACTGGAGTTGCTCGTAATAGGGGCAGTCCATCATCGACTCGTGCGAGCAATTGTGAAGGGTGCGGGTGCACACCTCCACCACCCAAGCGAGATCCGGATCAGAGGGCTCGACTCCTGCGCGGCTGTCATAGGGATAGCGGGTCGCGAGAAGTGTCAATGCCGCGATCCTCGTCGGGTGTGACGCGCCGGTGGTGTCGACGACGAACCGGATGTATCGACCGGCATTCCACCACAGTGTCGAGAACGAGCAGGGTCCGCCCCCGGCGATGAAGGTGTGCCCGGCAGGCGCCGAACTGCGTTCGCCATCCGGAAACACCTTCCCCGCAACGATGTCCCGGTTGCCTTTCTGTCCGTCGTGTTCGTACAAGCTCTCTTGCCACCACACGCCTATACGGGCCCCCTCACCTCCTTCGGCCGTGAGCCGGGTGTAAGCGCAGATGTAGTCCTCGAGGTCACAGATCAGCTCCACGGCCACGCCCGGCGGGACGACCGTGTCGTTTCCGCTCTCGATCAGATCGACGAGTGCACTCAGAAGGTGGTCGCCCGCGACCGCGTCACGGTCGAGAAATGTTGCCGCTCGGACGGTTCCGAGGCCTCGCGAGGAGCGCTGCTGAGCCGGGAGTCGGGTGGGAACGAGAAGCCGCGTCGACAGTGAATATTCGTTTGCGTCCTGTGCGCTCCGTCCGCGCTCGAGAACGACGGGAGGACCGAATTGGGCACGAGCCTCGCCAACCTCCCACCCTGAGGGGTAGGCGCTGCCGTCGAAGTGGGAGTTCCATCCCGCCGCCCGGGTCGAATCGCTCTCGCTGAAGCGGATGCCCGCGAGTGGAGCAACCACCCAGGGCGCGTGTCCGGTGTGCAGAGGGGGGCTCACACCCTCGCTCTGAAGGATGAACCCGAGACGATGGGCACTCATCTGGGAGTACGGAGCGCGATCACCCAAGCGCCAGACTCGAGCCGCGAGGTGGTGGTGTCCGGCGGGCACCTCTGCTTCCAGCGTAACGAAGGCCCACGCGACACGGTCGGCCGGCCCCGGGCCCGTGTCGAGGAGCTGCCCGTCCAGGTACAGTTCGAACCGCTCGTCGGCCGAAACGTGCAAGACGAGTCGCTCAGGGTGCGCTGTCTTGAAGCTCAGTCGGAAGCCGAAGACGCCCTCGGTCTGCTGTACCGAGGTGATCCACATCGCATCCCAGGTGCCGCGCTCGCTCCAATGCGCACCTGAGGACTCCGGAACCGGATTCGAGGAGCCACCGACCGCTAGACGCCGAGCCGTGATCATGATTTCGCCGGAGGGAGCAGGAGTTTTCCACGAGTCGCGCCCCCGGACAGGCGAACGACGAGCGTCTGGTCGAGGGGGTCGAAATGTCCTCCAGCCACGCCGTCCACCAGCGCCTCACCGACTCCGGGCAAAGAGATTCGTAGTTCTGAGGGCGCCCGATCCGGCGACGCGAAGAGCCAGGACACTTCAATGACTTCGCCACGTTCGTCGACGGTGAGATCGAAGTCGAAGACCCCGAAGTGACTCGATACCCGGTGGAGCCCGATGTGCTGGGACGGCTCCAGCCAGGACGACGGGATCCCGGCGAGAAGACGAAGCACATCGCCGTCTTCGAGATACAACATCCACCTCGTCTGCATCAGGAACCAGGCTTCCTCATGGGTCTTGTGCGGACTGAGACCGTACAGATGCTCCCAGAACGAATACGTCTCGCGGTCGGCGAGGCCCGCAATGCCGGTGAAGTAGGCCTGGAGGAACTGCTCGCGCTCCCCACGAAGGAGGTGGAGTCGGGGATGAGGACTGTAATACGGCTGACTGAAGGCCAGGTTCTCGTGGAAGAGAATGTCGGCCTGATAGCGCAGCATGTCGGTGACGAGGGGATCATCGACGTCCAACACCTCGTAGAAGGCCAGCCACAACGGGCCGAGCAGACTGTCGCGGAGCGAGACACTGCCGTGGGAGTACCACTCGTTCTGCAGGGGGTTGAGCGCGAGCACGCCCGGGTACCCCGGCCATGGTGGAACGCTCTTGGTCCAGAGGCCGTCTGCGACAGGGACGAGTGGCGAGGCGGCGACCGCGTCGTGAAGCGCTGCGAGTACGTCTGCCACGAGGGCCTCCGCCTCTCCGCGCCACGATGCGGAACGCTCTGGGTCACACGTCTGAATCAGTTCCGCCGCGCGGACAAGAGCCGCAGCCGCGAGGCCGTTGAGCATGAACGAGCCGGTCTCGTCGTCAGGATCTGCGGTCTTCCCGGTGAGGAGACCGCCCTGGCTGGAGGAGCTGTCCTCACGCCACCGGCGGAGGAAGTCGACTGCCCGAATCACTCCGGGGGCGATCTGCTCGGCCCATCGGTCATCGCACACGTACCGGTAGTGCTCACCGAGTGTCCAGAGCACCGCTTGGGTCTCCAGCATGTAGCCGTTGAAGTTCTGAATTGAGCCGTCGGGTCGCTGCTTGTCAAGGAAGTACTGGAGCGACCGCTCTGCGAGGTCCGGGCGGTTGAGCGAATCGAAGGTGAGGATGATGGGTGAGCTCTCAGAACCGATGGGTGCGTACAAACCCACGGTCGCAGCAAGCGCCCCGCCGCTGTCGCCGTACGTGATCAGGTCGAGATGCGCGAAGCCGGCCCGAACCATGTCGGTGAGCCGACGGTCGGGTAGGTCGAACTCTGCGTTCTGCGACAACGCCGCACGCCAGTGCTCGATGACATCTGACCTCATGAGATCGCTCGAAAGAGCGCAGAGGAGTTCTGCGTCCTCGACCCCTAGGGGCTCGTGCGGAATCCACATCTCGACAGTCATGGACTCACCGGGATAGAGCAGCCGGCTGATCTGCGGGCCTCCTGCAGGGTCTCCGTCCACCGTCGCCGCCAGATAGCGGCGGCCGCTGGTGTACGCCGCGGTTCCTGTGGCAGCGTCGAACTCGTGGCCGACGGGAAAGTGAGAGTCACCGACGAACGGCACCGGAAGCGTGAGGAAGGCGTATCGCGGCGTGGCGCTGGGATTGGTCACCTCGATGCGAGTGTGGCAGACAAGCGCGTCCTTCGCGGCGCGGCCGGCCTCCAAGCGTCTGGCGTGGTCTCGTTGCTCATCCGTCAACGTCGCGCCGAAGGAGTGGGTATCGGCCACGAGAGAGGGAGTTCCCTCGACTTCCGCGGCCGAACCGATGAGCGGGCCGACGAACTGGATGATCCGATAGGTCAGGGGCCCATCCTCGATCTCCGCGTGAAGGATCGGCAGGCATCCGTCCTGCAGCGACCGCCGGATGACGTGCTGCGTACTGATTCCGCGACCCACCATGTACTGGTAACGAACCGGCTGATCGTCGGCTTCGGGCATCGGCACTCCTTCTCCGTGCCATTGGGGAGCGATCCAGTCCCAGAGCAATTCGCTCTGGCGGGTGGCTCCGATTCCCCGGAACCCCACTGCGAAGAGTTCGATGTTCCGACCGAGACCGAGCCAGGTAGGGACCTGGAGGCTCCGCGCTGAGGCAGCAGCGCTCTCGAAGGTCGCTTCGCGGTGACTCGAGGAGTCGTCGACGCGCACACCGTGCACGCGCTCCCGATGTTCTGCGAACGACGTCGGGTCTGCCCCCGACACGATCGCCACATCGACACCGCGGACGACGATCGGGATGCCCGCCCGGAGGTCGGACGGGCGGATCGTGAGGGTGTGCGCCGCGTAATCGAAGGTGAGTATCTCTGGGTCGTCCTCAACCCACGTCACCTGCCACGTGCCCGGGGAGATTTCGACGGCGTCAGCGCCATCCGCTCGGACCACTTCGCCGATCGAACCAGCGACGGACAACATCACGCCCATGACGGCCTCATTTCAATCCTGAGATGGCGAGGCCCTCACGGACCTGTCTGCTGAAGAGCAAGAAGATGATCGTCGTCGGGATCACGATGACGAGTGCACCGGCGAGGATGACCGGGAGATTCGACGTGTACTGACCTTGGAAGTACGTCAATCCGACCGTCGGTGTCATTTGATCGGGCGAACTGAGGTATACGAGCGGCCCGAGAAGATCGTTCCACGACGCGAGGAAGTTCAGGATTGCCAAGATACTAAGAGGTCCACGTAGGAGGGGGAGAAAGATGCGGAAGACGACCCCCGGGGTAGAACATCCATCCAAGATCGCGGCCTCGTACAGCTCGACCGGCATCGTCATGAGGTGTTGCCGCAGGAAGAACACCGCGAAGGCGCTGCCTGTCCACAGGGGCAGGATGAGTGCCCACGGTGAATCGATGAGGCCGAGCGATCGGATGATGATGTAGAGCGGTATGAGAGTGACGGTCCCTGGGATGAGGAGGGTGAACAACACGAGCCCGAAGTACGTTCGCTGGCCCCGGAACTTCAGTTTGGCCAAAGCGAATGCGCCGAGGAGGCTGGCGAGCAGTCCACCGGCCGTCGCGACGGTCGAGATGAAGAGTCCATTGAGGATCATCCGCGCCAGCGGAACCTCCGTGAAGGCCGTGACGTAACTGTCGAGTGTCCATTCCGCCGGCCACAGGCCGGGATTGACTGCCATGTCGGCCGACGTGCGGAAGCTCGTCAGGATCGTGACGACGAACGGACCGAGGATCAGCAACGCTCCGATCGTGAGCACGAAGTAGGCGAGAGCCGCCTCCACTCGGCGCCCCCGCGACCGACTCCTGCTCCTGACCGGCGGCGGAGCGGAATCGCGCGGCGAGGTATCGGATTCTGTCTGAACGACATCAATTGTCATAGGAGACCCACCTCCGTTGCATCCACAGCTGTACCAGGGTGACGATCAGGATGAGCCCGATCAGGACCGCCGAGATGGCCGAGGCATACCCCATCTCGAAACCCGCGAACGCGCGTTCGTAGATGTACGACATGAGGGTGAGGGTCGAATCAAGCGGCCCGACGAGGATGTACACCTCGCCGAAGGTCTGAAACGCTGCGATGAGCGAGATCACGACGAGGAAGAATGTCGTGGGGGTCAGCAACGGCAAGGTGATGTGACGGAATCGCGCGAAGGCGCCCGCTCCGTCGATGATCGCTGCCTCGTAGTACTGCCGAGGAATGGACTGGAGACCTGACAGGAACAGCAGAGCGATGTATCCGACGCCTGACCAGACGATCATTGCCGAGACTGACCACAGTGCGATGGAGGGGTCCATCCACGCGATCTTCCCCCAGCCGAAGGCCTCACGGATGCGGTTGAGAGCACCATCGGCGTCGTAGAAGTACTTCCAGATGAATGACACCGCCACGACCGAGCACGTGAAAGGGAAGAACAGGGCCAGTCGGAAGAAGTTGCCGAATCTGATCACCCTGTTGAGCGCGAGAGCGAACACGAGCCCGATGGCGAGTTTCACAGGGACGGTGATGAGGACGATGCCCATTGTGTTCCGGATCGCCGTCCAGAAGCGGGGATCGTTCACCAGCGTCTGATAGTTCTGCAGCCCGATCACCTCGGGGTCGCTGATGACGTTCCAGTCGGTGAACCCGAGCGCGATCCCTTGTAGCGCTGCGTAGTAGACGACGGCGATGCCGATCGTCACCGGGGCGAGGAAGAGGAGAGTCCACCCCCTCGCACCGGCGACGCTCGATCTGCGCCGAGCGCCCTTCTGGGCGACCGTCATTCGTTGGACGAGTCGAGCTCGGCCTGAGCTGCGGTGTCAAGCTCCGCGAGGATGCCGGCGATGTCGGAGTCAGCTGAGGCGAGGATCTTGAAATCGGCATCGGCTTCGAGCTTGCCGAGTTCCTGCGACTGAGGAAGCGCGAAGGTCCACGGATCGCCGTTGTCACTGGCCTGCTGTACGAAGTAGCCGTAGTTCGACGGCTTCTCTGCAGCTTCCGCCTCGATGCGCGCGGGATCGTTCAGATAGTCGGTCAGCACCGGGGCACCCGTTTGGCCGATGAGCTCCTGTGCCGTCTGGTCGAAGACGATGAACTCGACGAATGCTTCGGCAAGGGCCTTGTTCTTGCTTCCTGTCGTCACGGAGATCATGTCGGGGCCGGCGTAGTTCTTCGCGTCTACAGAGCCGCTCGGGTTGGGCAGGATATCCCAGTCGAAGTTCTCGATTGATCGATAGACGGGCGACATCCAACTACCCATGAAAGCCATGTTGACCGCGCCCGACGCGAACGGGTCGGCCTGCGTCGAGAGGTCTGCAGGATGCGGTGCGACCTTGTACTTCCACACCAGGTCGCGCAGGAACGTCTTCGCTTCCAGCATCTGCGGGGTGTCGTAGGTCGCAGTCTTGCCGTCAGCCGATACGGGGGCGGCTCCGAAGGCCGATTCGAGGGAAGTGGCCATGGTCAGCGACGGAACAGAGGTGCCATACGTGGTGTCGGTGGTGAGCGCCTGTGCGGCTGCGAGGAACTCATCCACTGTCCAACCCTCGGTGGGGATCTCGACCCCGGCGGCTTCCATGGCGGAGAGATTCCCGTAGAGCGACCCTCCCACGAAACGCCAGGGCAGCGCGTATTGCTGGTCTTCGCCATCGACCTCCGTGATCCCCGCTGATAGGAGAGTCTCGGGCACCTGAGCGAAATCGTCACCGAGAGACGGGCCGAGCGGTTCGAGCTGACCTTCCGGCCCGAGGACGCCTTGCTGATACTGCATCCCGATGACGTCAGGAGCAGTGCCGCCGGCCAGCTGGGTGTTCAGTCTCGTCCAGTACGCGCCGTACTCCAGGGGCTCGAAGGCAACCTCCGTGCCGGGGTTCTGGGACTCGAAGTCGTCTATGACCTTGTCCCACATCTCCCGATCCCCCTCACCGAACCAGATTGAGAACCGGATGGATCCCGAAACCTCACCGTCGCTCGTCGACGTCGTCGGATTCGCAGAGCACGCCGTCATCAGGACGGCCGCGGCCGCGAGCACAGCACCGGTCATGGTGCGCAATTTTCTGGTCACATCGAACCTTTCTCGTGGGTTTTGTTGGAAGCGTCAGAGGTCACCGAGGAGCGGTATGTCCGGTCGACTGGGCGGGTACGTAGGCACTTGTCGAAATGACTCCGCGTACTGCAGCCCCGACATCTCGCCCCGTCGTGCGGCCTGACTCCTCATGAAGTCGACGTAGGCCATCCCGTAGATGTGCTCGAGCCAATCCTCTTGGCTGGCGTGGCTGCGAAGCATCTGCTCTTTGATGTCGATGACCGAGGAGATGTCGACCGTCACGTCGAGATCGTTCTCGAGTTGACCCACAGTGTCCATCGTGTAGAGGGCGGGGATCTTCGGCAGGGAGGGATGCGTGGTTCGCACCCGCGGGACGGCGGACGGGATCTGCGCATCGAGCGCCAGCTTTCCTGCCGTCCGATGGTCCGGGTGATAGTCGCCCACACTGTGCGCCAGCACGATGTCTGCAGCGCTCTCCCGAAAGGCATCGATGAATCGCGTGCGCGTCTCACGGTCGTCCATGAGCCATTCGTCCTCGTAGCCCATCCAGATGAGTCGCGCACCGATCACCGCGCACGACGCTTCCGCCTCGGCTCGGCGTCTGATGATCGTCGCGGCGATGTCGTCGCCCTGTTCACCCACACGACCGTCGGTTGCCACGGCGATGGTCACGACGTGGCCGGCCTGCGCGTAGAGCGCGAGGGTGCCTCCGCAGAGCAGATCTACGTCGTCGGGGTGGGCGCCTATGGCGAGAATGTTCATCGTGATTCCTTAGAGTCTCGGGCTCGAGAAGAGCCTGGTGCCGTCGACAGAGATCTCGACGTCGACGAGGTGTGAGCGGATCGCCTCCTCGGAGATGGTGACACCTAAACCGGGCGCCTCGGGTATGCGCACGCGGCCGTCCGCGCCGACGGGGACTCCGTCGATCGTCAGGGCCTGCGCCAGCGAGCTCGGCATCAGCGGATACTCGCACCAGCCGGAGTTCGCGTCGAACGCGAACGGTTGCAGGGAGGCGGAGAGGGCGAGATGAGTCGTGAAGGTGTGGTTGATGTAGCTGACTCCGGCGCGAGCAGCATAAGAGGCCACTCGGAAGGCCTCGGTGATACCGCCCACACGACCGGCGTCGACTTGAACGTAGTCGACGCCGGCATCGTCGATCATCGAGATCGCCGCCTCGTACGAGGACGAGCCCTCGCCCGCGGCGATACCGACCCGACCTTTGGAGAGTGCGAGTTCTCGATACGCACGCGTCGCGCCGGGGACGAACGGCTCCTCGAGGAAGAGCACGCGGAAGTCGTGGAGAGACTTCATGCGCTTCGAGGCCGATACCGCGTCATCACCCCAGGCCATCGCGGCGTCGACCATGAACTCGACATCCTCGCCGATTCCCTCACGTGCAGCAGCCAGTTGCTCGATGTCTTCGGCCACGGTACCCCGCCCGAAGTCGCTCCAGCCGAATTTCACCGCAGCGAATCCCGAGGCAGCCGCCTCCTTCGCGATGCTCAGTGTCTGCTCTGGGTCCTGCCCGAAGAGAACCGACGCGTAGGGCAGCTTGGGCTGTGCAGGCTCGGGCCCGAGGAGCTCGTGAACAGGCACTTCGCGTTGCTTTCCCAAAAGATCCCACAGCGCGATGTCGATTCCGGACCACGTGTGAGCAGCTTGGAGAAGATCGAACGAATCCCAGCGAACTCGCTCCCCCAGCGCCCGGATGTCAGCCGGGTCGGTGATCGTCGCACCGAGGAGATTCGCGCCGACCGGCTTGCATGCGCTGTGCGACATGGGGGCGATCAGGCTCGCGATGGAGGTCAACGGTGACGCCTCGCACTCCCCCCAACCGACAAACCCATCCGCTTGCACTCGCACGAGAAGCGCATCCTGGCTTCCGTCACCGATGTCGAGGATGGTCGGCATCGCTACGTAGAAGAGGTCTACAGAATCGATGCGCATTCAATCCCCCGTCGGATTCGTCGTCCACCTGACAGTCAAGTAGATCTCCAAGGAGTAAACCGTTACCGATACTTATATGTCAAGTTAATCCGAAATCACCCAACAAAGTGGTGAACGCCGCAACCGAACGATCGACAAGGCATACAAGTGTGTGACACACTGAAGGCATGCTCAGGAGGACTAGATGAACGCGCCGGCGCCCAAGACAACGCCGAACCCATCCCTTGCGGATGCGATCGAGGACTTGTTCACGACTCGTGGGCTCTCCGCAGGAGACTTGATCCCGCCGACGCACGAGCTGGCCAAGGAGTTCAACGTGTCCCGCCCTGTGGTGCGGGAGGCCCTAGCTGAGCTCACCGGGCGCGGTCTACTTAATCGCCAGCAGGGGCGCGAGGGGATGCTCCGTGTCCCCGGCGAAGAGACCTTGGGCCGAGTCTTCGCCTACCGCCTCAACGCGCGCGACGTATCCTTCTCCGATCTCCAGGGATTCCGAGAGCTGCTGGAGGTCGACGCGGCGCGTCTAGCCGCCGGGCGCGCCTCCATGCTCGATGTCGCCCACTTGTCTGACATCCTGCACAGCATGAGTGGTGCGACCACGGAGGAGGAGATGCTCGCGGCCGACGTCGAATTCCACCTCGCCGTGGCTCGTATCGCGAATCCGCTCTACGGGTACGTGCTTGAAGGCCTCAACTCCTTGTTGACCCAGTCGCGTCTGACCGTCTGGGCGGAGTACGTCCGCGCGGGTGGAGACGTCCAGACGGCAATCGAGCGACACGCTCAGATTCGCGATCGCATCGCCGCAGTCGACCCGGAGGGTGCAGCGATGGCCATGAAGGCCGACCTAGCCGACAACCTCGAAGGGCAGTCGACCGCACCATGAATCCGGACAAGGACCTCATCCGCTCGTGGCGGTCACTCGATGAGACTATCCGCGGCTGGTGGGACGGCGACCTGTCGACAGCGACGGAAGCGGACTCCGACGGCACCCTCTTGCCGCTCCCTCACCCGTACAGCTCCGCCGGCGGTTCCGAGGCGGCATTCCCCGAGATGTACGGGTGGGACACCTATTTCATCAATCGCGCCCTCCTCGAACACGACCGCCTCGACATCGTCCGGGGCCATGTGCAGAACCAACTCCACATGATCGAGACCTACGGGATGGTGTTGAACGGCAACCGAACCTTCTACCTCACACGCTCCCAGCCGCCGCTGCTGGCCCCCATCGCAGCAGCCCTGCTTGAGCGACAGCCAGACGCGAGTCTTGCATCACGGGCCATCACGGCGCTGGAGGCCGAGTACAACGACTACTGGGGCGCCGATCATCACGTCACGTCGACAGGCTTGACGACGAACCGCGATCTGGGAGACCCGAGTCTTCGGCCCGAACTCGCCTCGGAGGCCGAGACCGGCCTCGACTTCACACCGTTGTTCGAGGGAGATGTCCGAAGATTCGTACCCCTCATCACGAACTCAGCCCTCGTCGCCACCGCGCGGGCACTGGCCGAGATGTGCGAGAGGTGGGCGGCTCCTGAGCGCGCCGCTCGCTGGCGGGCAGAGACAAGCCGTCGGATCAGACTCATCAATGAACTCTGCTGGGACAAGCGCGCAGGGCAGTATGTCGAATACAACTGGGTCGAAAAGCGCCCGTCGAAGGTCACAGGGTTGAGCTCGGTCTGGCCACTGTGGGCCGGCGTCGCATCACCGAGACAGGGCGCTCGTGCCATCGCCAAGCTCATGCCCTACGCTCAACCGGGAGGGTGGGCATCGACCGCGTCGGAGTGGCCGAGCCCGCATCCGGAATGGAATTGGGTGCAGTGGCAGTTCCCGTCCGGGTGGCCGCCCGAGCAGATCATCGTTCTCGATGCGCTCCGTCGTTACGGTCGAGATGACGTGGCCGCACCACAGGCGGCACGATTCGTGCAGGTGCAACTCGAGCGGTTCGCGCTCACCGGATCATTGTGGGAGCGATACAACGTCGCTGCGCCCGACATCGATCTCCCTGTGGAGCGCTTCCCGGCCGTTCCGATGCACGGATGGTCGTCAGCTGCCGCGGTCGTCCTCGGCCGTTTCCTCGCTCGTGACGCACGATAGCCTCGGCCAGGCATCGTGGATCGCAGGCACCGATAACGATCTGCCCGCCTTCGGAGTCGTGTTTCAGAGCAATGAGCCCCGGTCTGCCTCGATAGACCTGGCATGCCGCGGTGTGGCGAATGTGGTCGTCAATGGCCAATCCATCACGGAAGAAGTACTTTTCCCGGGGTACTCAGACCCGAGGAAGAGTGTCGAGCTGATTCACCTCACTCTTTCGCGCTACGTGCGCTCGGGCACCAACACGATCGTCGTCGAGCTGGGTTCCGGCCCCAGTCACCATCTCCCCTCCGACCGCTGGAGCAAGCTCACCACGTCGCTCGGCAGCCCCGCTCTCAGAGCAGTTGTGTCGATCGACTCGTCTCGAGGTGTTCACAGGTTGGAGACAGGCCGAAACTGGGGTGCGTCTACACACGCGACCGCCCTCAGTAGCTGGGTGGGTGGCGAGGAGTACGACGATCGTCTTGCCCTGAACTACACGGCGGAAGAGATCCTCAGCTGGGGGCCGGCTCGCGAGTTGATCCTCGACGAACTCACCGTGCGCCCGCGAATCGCCCCGCCCACAAGGCAGATCGAGACCCGGCTTCCCGTGAGCTGGTGGCGTGCACCGTCTGCCTCAGACGGATCTCCCGCTGTCGTCGTCGATTTCGGCTTCACCCACTCGGGCCTAATCGAGGTCGTTGTGCCTCCGAGCAGCGAGATCCGTGTCCGCCCCGCCGAACTCCTCGACGGTCTCCGAATCGACCCGACCACCCAAGGATGGGGCCCGGTCTACCACCGGGTGACAAGCGGCGGCAGTCCAGTTCGTTGGCGACCCCGTTTCTCCTATAACGGGTACCGCTACGTGGAGATAACCGGCGACATCGACGAGTTCGACCCGCGTCACGTCCGCTCTCACATCGTCGGTTCGGCCGCCGAACGAGCTGGATCGTTCCACTCAAGTGACGATCGACTCAACACGCTCTACGAGATGTCGGAGCGAAGCATCCGTTCGAACGCGTTCTCCGTCTTGACCGACTGCCCGCAGAGAGAGAAGCTCGGATATCTGGAGCAGACCCACCTTCAGTTTACGTCGCTCGTCCGCGCACTCCACCTTCGACCGGTCCTGGAAAACATGGTCACCCTCATGGTCGAGGCACAGCAGCCGTCTGGGAACATCCCCCTCTTCGTGCCCGAGCTCGATGTCTTTCCCGATGAATGGCAGACCGACCCGAACTGGGGCGGGGCGATCGTCGTCCTGCCCTGGTTGCTCTATCTGGAGTACGGGGACCTGCGCCTCCTCGAGCGCACCTCGACCACGGCACGGCGCTACCTCGATCACCTGCTCGCGCTGCGCGACTCGGATGGGATGCTTCGGGTAGGCCTCGGGGACTTCACGGGAAAGTCGGTCGCGACGAATGGCGAGACCAAGTTCGAGGGGCATCCGATCGAGCCACGCCGCTCGGTGGCCCTGACGTCGAGCGCCAGCCTCTACAAGCTGCTTTCGATCGCGTCGGAGATTGACAACACGCTGGAGCAGGGTGGCGAAGACCGTTGGGAACAGGAGAGGATGCACCTTAGGCACGCCATCGTCCGTCAGACGTTCGCTCACCCCGCCTGGGTCGGTACTCCGGCCGAGCTCGCTGTCCTCCATGGATCACGTGCGGTGGCCGACCATGACGATTACATCTTGGACCGTCTTGAGAACGTCGTCGGCATGCCGGAGTTCTCTCTGGAGGCGATCGGCTCCATCGCTCTGCCCGCACTGTACGAAGCGCTGAGCGTACGTGACCGCCACGATCTCCTGCACAGTCTGTGCCACCGTGACCACCTCCCGGGTTTCGGGTACATGGCGGCCCACGGAGCAACGAGCCTCACCGAGACCTGGGACGGCCCGACCTATGGGTTCAGCCAGAACCATTTCATGTACGCCTCGGTCCTTGACTGGATGCAGCGGAGTCTCGCCGGGATCCGCCAAGACGACACGTCGATAGCGTGGCGCAAAGTGCTGCTTCGACCGAAGTGTCCGCCCGGCGTGGCGGCCGTCTCAGGAAGTCATGAGACACCGCATGGGTGGATTCACTCGGCCTGGCGGCGGGATGACACAGGCATCGTCTTCTTCGGGACGGTGCCCCAATCCGTCACGGCGTCCATCCGCTTGCCCGATGGCACCAGCCACGCCGTCAGCGGCGCCTACGAGATCCGATTGGAGACGTCACCGTGAAAGCCCTGATCATCACCGGGCCCCACCGAGCAGAGGTTCAGGAGGTCGACCCACCGCAGGCAGCCGCCGGCGAAGTTATCGTGGACGTCCGGCGAGCCGGCATCTGCGGCACGGACATGGAGTTCTACTCCGGCGAGATGCAATACCTTCACGACGGTAACGCGGAATACCCCGTGCGCATCGGACACGAATGGATGGGCGTCGTCTCTGCAGTGGCAGAAGATGTCGATACCTCGTGGGTCGGACGTCGTGTCACCGGCGACACGATGCTCGGGTGCGGTCGCTGCCGACGCTGTCGATCGGGATTCCAGCGTGTGTGTGAGTTTCGATACGAGTTGGGCGTCCGCGGAGGCAAACCGGGAGCGCTCGCCGAACAGGTCGCCGTGCCCGCCCGCGCACTGCACGCTCTCCCCGATTCCGTCGATGACACAGCCGGTGCACTCGTCGAACCCGGGGGAAACGCCTTCAGGTCGGTGAGTGCCGCCAACCTGTCGGCGGGAGATCGTGTGCTCATCACGGGCAGCGGCACGATCGGACTCCTGTGCGCACTCTTTGCCCGGGCCCAGGGAGCCGAGGTGCACATCCTCGGGCGCAATGTGCGGTCGCTCGATTTCGCCAGGGGCCTCGGATTCGCCCAAGCTGTCACCGAGGCAGAACTTCCCGACCTACCGTGGGATGCGGTTATCGAAGCATCCAACGCGGCAACACTACCGGCCAGGGCCCTCGGCTTGGTCGAGCCCGGGAAGAGAGTGGTCTACGTCGGGCTGGCGGGAACGCCAAGCCTCATCGATACCCGCGCCCTGGCGCTCGCCGACGTCACCGCTGTAGGCATTCTGAGCGCATCAGGTGGAATCGAAGGCACGATCGCGAGCTTCGCAGACGATTCTGTCGATCCTCGGCCGCTGGTGGCAGCCGCCGTCAGCCTCGACGAGATGCCCGGGATCTTGGCAGGTGACCGGCCAGCGAACGCCGGACCCGGCCCGAAATTCCACGCCATTCTGTGATAACCGAGCCGTCTCCCGGCGAAGCTTTGATAACAGCGCCCCGCTGACCGCGCTCGCGTGCGGCGCCACCCGCCACTGAGGTCAGCTCGCGCGGGAGCGCAGCAGGGTGAACGAGCCGTCACGGCCGATGAGGGTGCTGACGGGCGCGCTCACCTCCTGGCCGGGGTCGCTCGACAGTGCGAGCTCCCACTCGTCGCCCGGCGCCGCGGGCACGACGAACTCCACGCCGTTCTCGGCCGCGTTCAGGAGCAGCGCGAACGAGTCGGCAGACGGATGCTCGAACACGAACACGATCGACCGGGCGTCGGGGTTGTCCCAGTCGTCGTCGCCGAACTCCTCGCCGTCGGAGCGGAGGAGTCGCACGGTGTCTTGCGCATCCTCGGTGCCCGGCGCCTGCCGGAACCATGCCGGGTGCAGGGCCGCGTTGTCGCGACGCAGCGCGATCAGGTCGCGGGTGAAGGCGAGCAGCTCCTCGTCGACCGCTCGCCAGTCGAACCACGACGTCTCGTCGTCGTGGCAGTAGGCGTTGTTGTTGCCACCTTGAGTGCGGCCCAGCTCGTCGCCGCCGAGCAGCATCGGAACGCCGGCCGACAGCAGGAGCGTGGCGAGCAGGTTGCGGCGCTTGCGGTCGCGGCGCTCGTTCACGGCCGGGTCGTCGGTCGGCCCCTCCGCCCCGCCGTTCGACGACTTGTTGTCGCTCTCGCCGTCGTTGCCGTCCTCGCCGTTCGACGCGTTGTGCTTGTCGTTGTACGCGGTGAGGTCGTGCAGGGTGAATCCGTCGTGCGCGGTGATGAAGTTCACGCTCGACAGGGGTGAGCGCCGGTCGGCCTCGTAGACGTCGGGAGAGCCGAGCACGCGCTGGGCCAGGGTGCCGAGCACCGCATCCGTGCCGTTCCAGAAGTCGCGCACGTCGTCACGGAACTTGCCGTTCCACTCCGACCAGTCGGCCGGGAAGCCGCCCACCTGGTAACCCGCGGTGTCCCAGGGTTCGGCGATCATCTTCACCGGTGCCAGCACCGGGTCTTGCTGGATCAGGGTGAGGAAGGCGCTGTGCAGCTCCGCGTCGCCGCCTTGCCGCGTGAGCGTGGTGGCGAGGTCGAAGCGGAAGCCGTCGACGTGCATCTCGGTGACCCAATAGCGCAGGCTGTCCATGATGAGGCCGAGGGCGGCCGGGTGCCCCACGTTCAGGCTGTTGCCGGTGCCCGTGGTGTCGAAGTAGTGCTCCTCGTCCCCCTCCACCAGCCGGTAGTAGGCAGCGTTGTCGATGCCCTTGAAGCTCAGGCTCGGCCCGAGATCGTTGCCCTCGGCGGTGTGGTTGTAGACGACGTCGAGGATGACCTCGAGCCCGGCCTCGTGCATCGCCTTCACCATCTGCTTGAACTCGCGCACCTGACCGCCGCCCTGGCCTGCGGCTTCGCTCACGTACTCGTTGTGCGGCGCGAAGAAGCCGATCGAGTTGTAGCCCCAGTAGTTGCGGAGGCCCTTCTCGGCAAGGTGGCTGTCTTGCACGAACTGGTGAACCGGGAGCAGCTCCACGGCGGTCACCCCGAGGTCGGTGAAGTGCTTGAGGGCGGCCGGATGCGCGAGACCCGCGTAGGTGCCGCGGATCTCCTCCGGCACCTCCGGGTGCAGCTGCGTGAAGCCCTTGACGTGCGTCTCGTAGATCACGGTCTCGCTGAGGAGCCGGCGCGGTGACCTGTCGTCTCCCCAGTCGAAGTCGTCGTCGACGATGACGCAGCGGGGGCTGAACGGCGCCGAGTCGGTGTCGTTCAGTGCCTGCGGGTCGTTCAAGTCGTGGGCGAAGAACGCCTGGTTGTCGGCCTCCCACTCCCACTCGCCCTCGATGGCGGTGGCGTGCGGGTCGAGCAGCAGCTTCTGGACGTTGTGCCGCAGCCCCTCACCCGGGTTCCAGGCGCCGTCGACACGGATGCCGTAGCGGCTGCCCACGTCGGCCCCGTCGACGAAGCCGTGGAAGACATGACCCGTGCGCTCGGTGAGTCGAACGCGGGTCTCGGCCCCGTCCTCGCCGAACAGGCAGACGAACACCGCGTCGGCGGTCTCCGAGTAGAGGGCGAAGTTGTGTCGGCCGTCGAGGGTCGAGAAACCGAGGGGATAGGGGAGGGAGAGGGTCATGACCACGCTTTCGGGACAGGCGCGCAGCGTCGAGGAGATCGCTGCGCGAAGGAGGCCGTCTCATCAGACACCGAAAGCTCGCCGCCCGCACCGGCCCCAGGCCACAGTCTTCTCAGGTGAGGGACGGGGCCCAGGCGAAGGTCGGGTCTGCCGCGAACCAGTGGGCGGCGAGGAGTTCGGCCACGAGGGTCTCGACGAGCGGGGCGACGGCGAGGTCGTCGTCGCCCCGGTAGCGCAGGGCGAGGGCGGCGGAGGCGGCGAGCGGCGTGGGGCCGACGGTCACGAGGGTGGCGGCCCGGTCGCGGAGCCACTCGGCTGCCTGGTCGTCCCAGCGCGAGCCCGCGAAGAGGAGCGCCCGATAGTCGAGGGTCTTCGAGAGGTACACGTCGACGTGCGACCAGTCGCCGGTCTCGCTGGCGTAGGCGGGGCGGCGGGGCACCTCGCGCATCATCAGCGCCCCCTGCTGCGCCGACGACAGGCGCTCCACAGGGGCCAGCAGCCAGGTGCCGTGCGGGCCGAGCAGCAGCTCGGTGGCCTGGTCGAGCCACTCCGGCGCGCTCGCGAGCAGCGCCGCCGACGAGCGGGCCGCCGCTCGGGCTGTCGCGGCGAGCGCCTCGGGCGCCGCCAGGCCGAACAGCGCCTCGAGCACGAGGAAGGTGTGCCGGAAGGTGCGGCACGAGACACCGCTCACCTCGGCCCCCGCCACGAGCGGCACCACGAGGTCGGAGGCGTCGGCGAGCGGCGACGACGCGTCATTGGTCACGGCGACGAGCCGGCCGGTGCCGCGGTACGGCTCGATCGCGGCCAGCGTCTCGGCGCTCCGGCCGGTCGCCGACACCGCCACCACGACGAGATCGGATGCTGCTGCCGGCAGCTCCACCGTGCTCGCGAGCTCGACCACCACCGAGTGCCCACGCATCCGCGCTCTCCTGGCCGCCACCGACGCCGCGTAGGTGCTCGAGCCCATCCCGAGCACCAGGACCCGCGCGCCGGGCGTCGCCACCAGCGTGCGGGCGCGTGCGAGGTCGCCGAGGGTGGGGTCTGCGGCGGAACCGGCCGCCCCCTCGAGCGCCGCGGCCAGGCGCTCGAACGCCGCCGGGATCTCGGTCAGGTCGTCGATGAAGCGGGTGGTGTCCATGGATTCTCCTCCGTCTGGGCGTCGTCGGCCGGGGCGTAGCGGGCGCTGAGCGCACCGTCGGGGGCGTACTCCCAGCGCGGCAGGTAGCGACGCGCGTAGGCGAGCTCGCGCGCGAACTGCTCGACCTCGAGGGCGGGCACCGCTCGCTCGTCGAACAGCGGCGACCCGGAGGCGCGGCCGAGGTCGCGGGCCTCAAGGCCCGACCGGTACGCCTCGAGCAGCGTAGCTCTGGCCCGCCCGGCCCACGACAGCACCCGCTCGTCGCGCCGGCCGAGGCGGCGCTGCACGATCGAGCCCACGAGGTCGACCGACACCAGCAGGTGGGCGACGTCGACCGCGGCGATGTCGAGCTCGCGCTCGGGATGCTGCGGGTCGCCGTCGAAGTCCACCACCAGGTAGCGAGGGCTCCCGTCGGGCCCCGTCGTGCGCAGGAACTGGCCGACGTGCAGGTCGCCGTGCACGGGGAACCGCACACCACCCGGCGACGACGGTGCATCGTCGACGAGGGCGCGCAGCCGCGGCATCCGGTTCGCCCATCGCACCCGGGTGTCGCCCTCGACCAGCTCGAGTGCGGTGGCGAGGGCGTCGAGGATGCGTTCCCGGAGGTCGCCGGAGGGTGATGCGGCGACCTCGCCGCGGGCCTCGGCGGAGAGCGCCGCGTGGAGCTCGGCGACGAGTTCGCCCAGCTCTGCGGGCCACTCGGGTTCCGGCGCCTCGCCCTCCAGCCAGGACAGCACGTCGTCGACGGCCCAGGTCCAGCCGTCGGTGGCCTCGGGAACGAGCTCGGTGACGATCGCCGCGCTCGCGGCCTCGCGGCCCGGCAGCTCCCACGGCACGAGGCCGCCGAGTCGCGGCGAGAGACCGGCCGAGCGCGACCCGCCGGCGGCGAGCCTCGCCAGCTGCCGCACCGTCCGCTCCGAACCGCCCCACACCAGGGGGACCTTCACCAGCCAGGTCTCATCGACGACCACGGCCCAGTTGGTCATGTCGACCCCGAGCGCCCGCTCCGCACCGCGGAATGCGGCGGGCCGACGACCCAGTGCTGCGAGCACGAGCTCGGCGCCGACCCCGTCTCCGGCGACCGCCGGGGATCCGTCCGACCGGAGCACAGACACCGCACCGTCACTGCCCAGGTGCAGGGCACCGCCCCCTGTACTCAGCCTGCCGATCATGATCCCACCGTACCTATTCCTTGAATCGCAATTCGAACAATTATGTAAATTCCGGGTCTCGACGCGGCCTGGAGCATTGTGATTCGTTGCTGCCTGATGCAACAATCGGCCAACCACGATCTTGTCCACCCGACACAGGAGGCCCCAGTGCGTTTCATCAAGTCCGGAGCGATCCTCGCAGGAGCAGCGGCTACGGCGCTCGCGCTCACCTCCTGCGCGAGCTCCTCGAGTGACACCATCGACCCCGAGGCCGACATCACGAAGCAGAGCCTCACGGTGAGCATCTGGGCCGACTACTACCCCGAGACGCTGGCCGAGGACTTCGAGGCCGCCACGGGCGTGCCCGTCACCATCGTGAACCACGCCACCAACGAGGAGATCGTGGCCAAGCTCACGGCGAGCGCCGACCCCGGCATCGACGTGGCCTTCGTCTCTGGCCAGTACGCCCAGGCCCTCAACGAGGCGGGTCTGCTGCAGCCGCTCGACAAGAGCCTCATCCCGAACGAGAAGAACCTCTACCCCGAGGCGCTCGAGCTCGCCTACGACGAGGGCAACGCCTACTCCGAGCCCTACGCCTGGGGCACCACGGGCCTGTGCTACCGACCCGACCTCACCGGCTTCGCCCCCACCTCCTGGAACGACCTGCTGAACCCGGCGCCCGAGCTCGAGGGCAAGACCACCATGCTCTCCACCGAGCGCTGGATGGCCCTGCCCGCCCTCAAGATGCTCGGCGAGTCGGTCAACTCCGAAGACCCCGCGGTGCTCGAGAAGGTGAAGGAGCAGCTGCAGAAGACCAAGGACACCCTCCTCGCCTTCGACGACACCACGTTCTACAGCAAGCTCGTCTCGGGCGAGGCGGCAATGGTCGAGGCGTGGGACGGCTGGTGCAACTACGCCATCGCCGAAGACCCCACTGTCGAGTTCGTGCTGCCGAAGGAGGGCAGCGACCTCTGGGTCGACACCATGACGGTGCTGAAGTCGTCGAAGAACAAGGAGGCGGCGATGGCCTTCGTCAACTACATCCTCGAAGCCGACGTGCAGTCGTACGTGGCGTCGAGCATCCTGTACGCCGTGCCCAACCAGGCCGCCGTGGAGTCGCTCGACCCGGCGCTCATCGAACAGTTCCCGAACCTCGCCATCGATCCCTCCACCCTGCTCGAGCAGGAGACCGTCGTCGACGTGGGTGACTTCAGCACGGAGTACACCCGTCTCGCCACGGAGATCATGGCCGGATGACCCAGTCCACCACCGCCGGCCCCGCGCCCTCCGCCCCCACTCGGCGGGCGCGGGGCCGGCTGGCCGGCCTGCCGTTCCTCGGCCCCGGCCTCCTCTTCACCACCCTGCTGGTGTTCGTGCCGGTGCTGCTCATCACCGCCTACTCGCTGTTCGAGCGCGGCCGTTTCGGCGGCGTCGTGTTCGAGTTCACCTTCGACAACTTCATCCGCCTGTTCGACCCGCTCTACCTCGGCGTGGTGGCCAACTCCCTCGGCATCGCCGCCGCGGTGACCGCCCTCGCCCTCCTCATCGGCTACCCGACGGCGCTCATGATCACGAGGCTCAGCCCCCGCTGGCGCACCATCGCGCTCATCGCGGTGCTGCTGCCGTTCTGGACCAACTTCCTCATCCGCACCTACGCGTGGATCCTGCTGCTCAACAACGCCGGCTGGATCAACCAGGCCCTGCAGGCCCTCGGCATCACGCGGGAGCCGATCTCGATGCTCTACACGCCGCAGGCCGTGGTGGTCGGCCTCGTCTACACCTACCTGCCGCTCATGATCCTCCCCCTCTACTCCTCCCTCTCCAGCCAGGACAAGCAGCTCGGCGAGGCCGCCACCAACCTCGGGGCGAGCCCGTTCCGGGTGTTCCGCACCGTGACGGTGCCGCTGTCGATCCCCGGCATCCTCACCGGGTGCGTGTTCGTGTTCGTCCCCGCCATGAGCAACTTCGTCATCCCCGAGCTCATCGGCGGCGGCAAGACGGTGCTCGTCGGCAACCTCATCCGCGACCAGTTCCTCGAGGCGCGCGACTGGCCCTTCGGCGCCGCACTGGCGCTGGTGCTGACGGTGTCGCTCCTCGTGCTGCTGTTCCTCCAGTCGCGGCTGTCGAAGAGACTGACGGATGGCCCGGGTCGGCGACGCGGTGGCAGGCGCCAGGCCCAGGGACAGACGCAGGGTCAGGCGGTGGCCGATGCTTAGGTCGCGCTTCATCCGCATTCCCTTCTGGCTGACCTTCGTCTTCCTGTACCTGCCGATCGTCGTGGTCGTCATCCTGTCGTTCAACGACTCGTCGAACCTCTTCGTCTGGCGCGGCTTCACGCTCGACTGGTATGCCGAACTGGCGGGCGACGAGCGCATCCGCGAGGGGCTCGTCAACACCCTGATCGTGGCGACGGGCTCGACGGCGATCGCCACCGTGGTCGGCACCCTGTTCGCGGTGGGCATCCAGCGCCACACCAAGGGCGGGCTCGTGCGGGCCTTCGCTCTGACGCCCGCGCTGCTGCCCGACCTGCTGCTCGGCATCGGCATCCTGAGCCTGTTCTCGCTGCTCGGCTTCACGCTCGGTCTCTACTCGGTGCTGCTCTCGCACGCCGCGTTCTCGATCGCCTTCGTGACGGCGATCGTGCTGGCGCGACTGTCGCATCTCGACCCGAGCCTCGAAGAAGCGTCGCGCGACCTGGGCGCCGGCCCCGTGCGCACCTTCCTCAGGGTGACGCTGCCCCAGCTCGGCCCCGGCATCGCCGCGGGCGCGCTGCTCAGCCTCACCCTCTCACTCGACGAGTTCGTGATCGCGTTCTTCACGGCGGCGCCCACCACGCCCACCCTGCCGATCGTCATCTACTCGATGGTGCGGTTCGGTGTGACACCCGAGATCAACGCACTCGCCACCGTCCTCCTGTTCGTCAGCGTCGTCGCCGTTCTCGGCGCACAGCGCCTCACCCGCGTCACGGAAGCACTATGAGCACCGAGTCACCCGCACCCCTCTTGCAGATCAAGGGCGTCAGCCACTCCTACGGCGCCGTGCGCGCCCTGCGCGACATCGACCTCACGATCGCCGACAACGAGTTCTTCGCCCTGCTCGGCCCCTCGGGCTGCGGCAAGACCACGCTGCTGCGTTCCATCGCGGGCTTCGAGACGCCGGAGGCCGGCGAGGTGCTCCTCGACGGCGCCGACCTCACCCGGCTGCCGGCCCACAAGCGCCCGGTGAACATGATGTTCCAGTCGTACGCGCTGTTCCCGCACCTGTCGGTGGAGAAGAACATCGCCTACGGTCTCGAGGCGCAGGGGATGGGGAAGGCCGACATCCGCAACCGGGTGGGCGAGACGATCGACACAGTCGGGCTCGCCGCCTTCGCGAAGCGTCGGCCGGCGCAGCTCTCGGGCGGCCAGCGGCAGCGCGTGGCGCTCGCCCGCGCCATCGTGAAGCGCCCCCGGCTGCTGCTGCTCGACGAGCCGCTCTCGGCGCTCGACCGCAAGGTGCGTGCCGACATGCAGCTCGAGCTGAAGCGGTTGCAGCACGAGGTCGGCATGACCTTCGTGGTGGTGACGCACGACCAGGAGGAGGCCATGTCGATGGCCGACCGGGTGGCCGTGCTGAACGCCGGCGCCGTCGAGCAGCTCGACACCCCGGTGGGCCTGTACTCCCGCCCCCGCACCCGCTTCGTTGCCGACTTCATCGGCACGTCGAGCATGTTCGACGGCACGGCGGTGGCGGGCGGCGTCGACGTGCCGGGCCTCGGCATGCTGCGCGCGGCGCACGAGCTCGCGGTCGGTACGGCGGCGACGCTCGTGGTGCGGCCGGAAGACGTGCACCTCGTCGAGCCGGGCACCGGCGCGCTCGACGGCACCGTGATCGACAGCTACTTCCTCGGCGGCTCGTCGACCCTCTCGGTGGCCGTGCCCGGGCGACCGGAACCGATCGGATGCACGGTGCACGCCACCAGCACCGCCCGCCGCGGCGACCAGGTGGGGTTGCGCATCGACCACGAGCGCTCGGTCGTAGTGGTCGACGACCGCGCGACCGCCGCTCAGGCCAGCGCGTGACCGGTCGATTGCCGGGCGTACTCCACGATGAGGGCGCGCGCGCCGGCGTGGTCGATCGTGGGGTGGCGCGCCACCATCCGGTAGCCGTAGGCATCTTCGAGCGCCACCAGGTTGCGGGCGATGGAGAGCGACGGAGCGGTGAGCGTGAAGACCCCGCGGGCGGCGCCCTGCTCGAGGACGATCTGGTACATGCCCACCTGGCGGTCGTAGAGCGCCGTGAGGAGGGTGGCCATCACCGGGTTGCGGCCGGCCGAGCCGCCGAGCTCGCAGAGCAGGCGCACCTCGGGGTCGGCGTGGTCGGAGGGAAGACCCGAGTCGATCAGCCGGGTCAGCCGCAGCACGGGGTCGTCGTCGAGGCTCTCCAGCATGCGCACCCGGTCGTCGTAGAAGCGCTCCATGCCGGCTCGGTTGGCCTCCATGACGAGCTCGTCGATGTCGGGGTAGTAGTAGAGCACCGCGCCGCTCGTGAGCCCGGCCTCCTCGGCAACGCGGTTGAGCCGGGCTCCGTCGGGGCCGTGCTGGGCGATGGCGCGCTGGGCCGCCGCGACGATCTCGCTGCGACGCTGCTCCTGACGCTTCGGTCGTGCCACGAGCGCTCCTCCCACTGCCGATCGGCATCCGACCGTAGTTTCGGACCCGGTTCAATATTACGAGCCCGAGCGCTGACATCGCGCACCTCTGGGCCTACTCTTTCTTTACATCCGCATTCAAAGAACTATTGCGCAGGAGCGATGAGATGACCGGAGAGCAGTACACCTTCCTCTTCATGCCGGAGAGCGCCTACGGCCCTACGAACAACTGCATCGGCATCGGCAACGAGCTGCTGCGCCGCGGGCACCGGGTGGTGTTCGCCGCCGAGGCCTCGTGGGCGGGAAAGCTCACCGCGCTCGGCTTCGAGGAAGACCTGGTCGACCTCGCGCCTCCCGCCGAGTCGGCGGGCCCGGATGCGCCGGAGCCCGATGCCGGGGCGTTCTGGAAGGATTACATCCGCGAGATCTCGCCCGAGTTCGCCAGGCCCACCGACGCCCAGCTCGACACGGTCATCCGACCCATCTGGGAAGAGCTCGTCGAGGGCGCGAAGTACTGCCAGCCGGCGCTCGAGGCCATCATCGAGCGCACGAGGCCCGACGCGATCGTCGAGGACAACGTGCTGCTCTTCCCGGCACTGGCCACGGCCGGCGTGCCGTTCGTGCGGATCGTCTCCTGCAACCCGCTCGAGGTCCCCGGCGACTCGATCGCCCCCGCCTTCTCGGGCCTCGCCGAAGACGACACCGCAGGACACGCCTCCTTCCGTGCCGAGTACGACCGCACCCACCGCGAGCTGTGGAGCTCGTTCGACGCCTGGGTGCAGCAGAACGGCGCCGCGCCGCTGCCCGAGCTCGAATTCCTCCCCGAGGGCGACCTCAACCTCTACGTCTACCCCGAAGAGCTCGACTACACCGACGCCCGTCCGCTCGGCGCCTCGTGGCACCGGCTCGACTCCTCGGTGCGGGAGACGGATGCGCCGGCCGGCCTCCCCGAGGCTTTCCTCGACGGTGCGAGGCCGCTGGTGTACTTCAGCCTCGGTTCGCTCGGCAGCGCCGACGTCTCGCTGATGCGGCGCGTGATCGGTGTGCTGGCGACCCTGCCGTACAACCTGATCGTGTCGAAGGGTCCGCTGCACGACGAGATCGAACTGGCCGAGAACATGTGGGGCGCCGAGTTCCTGCCGCAGACCTCCATCATCCCCGCCGTCGACCTGGTGATCACCCACGGCGGCAACAACACCGTCACCGAGGCGATGCACTTCGGAAAGCCCATGGTGCTGTTGCCGCTGTTCTGGGACCAGTACGACAACGCCCAGCGGGTGCACGAGCGCGGCTTCGGGCGGCGCCTGTCGACCTACTCCTTCACCGACGAGGAGCTCGCCTCGGCGCTGGCCGAGCTGCTCGGCGACACCGCGCTGCGCGAGCGCGTCGCGGCCGCCGGCGAGCGCATCCGGGCCGCCGACGGCGTGCGCCGGGCCGCCGACCTCATCGAGGCCGCTGCCGCGGGTGCCGCGGCGAGCGCCGCTGCCGCGGGCGCGGGCACCGCCGAGCTCACCGCGGAGGGCCGCTCGTGACCCTCGACGCGGGCCTCTCCCCCGACGTCGCGCGCTCCCTCGCCGACGCCGAGCCCACCGTGTTCTGGACCGACCAGCCCGACGCCCCCGCCCCGGGCGAGCCGCTCGCCGCCGACATCACCGCCGACCTCGTGGTCGTCGGCGGTGGCTTCACCGGCCTCTGGTCGGCCTGGCGCGCCCTCGACCGCGACCCGGGTCTCGACGTCGTGGTGCTCGAGGCCGAGCACATCGGCTTCGGCGCCAGCGGGCGCAACGGCGGCTTCGTCGCCGCCTCGCTCACCCACGGGCTCGCCCACGGCAAGCACCTCTGGCCTCGCGACCTCGACGCCCTGCACGAGGAGGGCGACCGCAACCTCGCCGAGCTGGTGCAGCAGATCACTGCCGCCGGGATCGACTGCGACCTGCGCCTCACGGGCAAGACCACGCTGGCGATCGAGCCCTGGCAGGTCGATGCCCTCGGCGAGGCCGCCGCGCTCGCCCGCTCGTTCGGCGAAGACGTCGAGCTGCAGGATCGCGCGACGGTGCAGGCCGACGTGCACTCCCCCCGCTTCCTCGCCGGCCTCCGCGCCCGCGGCGGCACCGCCATGGTCGACCCGGCCCGTCTGGCCTGGGGCATGGCCCGCGTTCTCCGCGAGCGCGGCGCCCGGGTGTTCGAAGCGACCCCGGTGACCTCGATCGAGCGCTCGGCGGGCGGCATCCGGATGCGCGCGAACGGACGCACGGTCACCGCACGCCGGGCCGTGGTCGCCACCGCTGCCTACCCCTCGCCGCTCAAGCGGCTGCGCACCTGGATCATGCCGCTCTACGACCACGTGCTGATGACCGAACCGCTCGACGCCGAGCAGCGCGCAACGCTCGGCTGGAACGAGCGGCAGGGGCTGACGGATGCGGGCAACCAGTTCCACTACTTCCGGATGACCGCCGACCACCGCATCCTGTGGGGCGGATGGGACGCTCTGTACTATCGGGGCGGCAAGGTGAGCCCCGCGCTCGAGCAGAACGACGCCTCGCACGGGCTGCTGGCGCGGCAGTTCTTCGACACCTTCCCCCAGCTGGCCGGGCTGCGGTTCACGCACCGCTGGGCGGGCCCCATCGATTCGACCACCCGCTTCACCGCCGCCTACGGCACGGCGCTCGGCGGCGACCTCGCCTATGCCGCCGGGCACACCGGGCTCGGGGTGGGGGCGGCCCGGTTCTCGGCCGACGTCGCGCTCGACCTGCTGGCCGGCGAGCCCACCTCGCGCACGCGGTACGAGATCGTGCGCAAGCGCCCGTTCCCCATCCCGCCGGAGCCGTTCCGGAACCCCATCGTGCAGTTCACCCGCTCGCGCATCCTCTCGGCCGACGACCACGAAGGTCGTCGGGGCCTGTGGCTGCGCACCCTCGACCGTTTCGGGCTCGGCTTCAACTCCTGACCCTCCTCCCCCCGCTGCGGAACGACCCCGCAGCGACCAGACAGAGAGACACACGACCATGACCTCAGGGACCTTCATCGGCAACGAGTACCGCGCGGGAGCGGGCGAGACCGTCGAGCTCATCGACCCGTCGACCGGCGCCGCCGCCTCGACCCTCACCCAGTCGGGCACCGGTGACGTCGACGAGGCCGTCGCCGCCGCCCGCGCCGCCGCACCCGGCTGGGCGGGCCAGACCCCGGGGGCCCGCGCGCGCATCCTGCTGAAGCTCGCCGACGCGATCGAGGAGAACGCGGCCGAGCTCGCCGAGATCGAGACCCGCGAGTCGGGCAAGCCCTACCTCACGGGCCTCGACGGCGAGCTGCCGTTCGCCGCCGACAATCTGCGGTTCTTCGCGGGTGCGGCGCGCTCGCTCGACGGCACCGGCGCCGGGGTGTTCAGCGAGGGCTTCACCTCGGTGCTCACCCGGCGGCCCGTAGGTGTGGTCGCGGGCATCACACCGTGGAACTTCCCGCTCATCATGGCCGTCTGGAAGGCGGGGCCGGCGCTGGCCGCCGGCAACTCCGTCATCCTGAAGCCCGCTCCGCCCACCCCGGGCACCACCCTGCGGCTCGCCGAGCTCGCCGCCGCCTGCGGCCTGCCGGCCGGGGTGCTCGGTGTGGTCACCGGCCACTCCGAGGTCGGCAGCGCGCTCGCCGGCCACGCCGGGGTCGACATGGTGAGCGTCACCGGCTCGACAACCACGGGCAAGGCGGTGATGCGTGGTGCCGTCGACGGTGTAAAGCGCGTGCACCTCGAGCTCGGCGGGAAGGCGCCGGCGATCGTGTTCTCCGACGCCGACATCGCGCCGATGGCCCACGCGCTCGCGCTCGGCTCCACCTACAACACGGGGCAGGACTGCACGGCCGCCACCCGCGTCTACATCCAGCGCGACAGCTTCGACGACGCCGTCGCCGCGCTGCGCGCCGAGCTCGAGGGCATCACGGTCGGCGACCCGATGGATGCCGGAACCGACGTCGGCCCCCTCATCTCGGCGCAGCACCGCGACCGGGTGCACGGCTTCGTCACCCGCGCGGTCGCCGAGGGCGCCGAGGTGCTCACCGGTGGGGCGCCGCTGGAGCGCGCGGGATCGTACTTCCCGCCGACGCTCATCGTGGGGGCGCCGCAGCACTCCGAGATCGTGCAGGGCGAGGTGTTCGGGCCGGTGCTCGTGGCGCTGCCCTTCGAGACCGAGGAGGATGCGATCCGGCTGGCCAACGACAGCGCCTACGGTCTGGCGTCGTCGGTCTGGACCACCGACGTGGCCCGCGCCATCCGGGTCAGCCACCAGCTCGACGTGGGCGTGACCTGGGTGAACGACCACCTCCCGATCGCGTCGGAGGCGCCGCACGGCGGCGTGAAGGGCTCGGGTTTCGGGAAGGACATGTCGATCGAGCCGCTGCTCGACTACTCCGTCACCCGCCACCTCATGATCCGCCACGCGGCTCCCCCGGCCACCACGGGCTACCGCCCCGCCTGACCCGTCGGGCGCCCCCGCCCACCCGTTCTCCCGTGAAAAGTGCGTGAAGACTGAGTTCTTCACGCACTTTTCGGGGGAGAAACGGGGGATGTGCGCGTAGGGTCCCCGGCATGCCCGCACGTCCGACGCTCGCCCCAGCCCCGACGGCCCCAGCGGGGGCGGCGGGGGCGGCGGGTGCCGCGGCGGCGGTGCTGCCGTCGCTGACGGGGCTGCGGTGGGTGACGGCGATGCTCATCTTCGGCGATCACGTGATGGCCGTGCAGTACTTCGCAGGAGGGTCGGCCGAGCTCTGGGCGACGTTCTTCGCCCCCGGGTCGGCGGGGGTGGCGATGTTCTTCGTCCTCTCGGGGTTCGTGCTGACCTGGTCGCACAAGCCGGGGCAGCGCCCTGGCGACTTCTGGATGCGCCGCGTCGCGCGGGTCTACCCGACCCACCTGGTCGGTGTCGCCCTCGCCGTCGTCGTCGGCGCGACCCTCGTCCCCGTCATCGCCACGACCGCCGTCGCACCGTTCGTCGCCGACATCGCGCTCGTCAGCGCCTGGAACCCGGCCTGGTGGCAGGCGGGCAACCCCGTCAGCTGGTCACTCGTGTGCGAGGCCTTCTTCTACCTCTGCTTCCCCCTGCTCATCCGGGTGCTCTACCGGGTGAGCGTGACCGCCCTCGTCGTCACCGTCGCCCTGTGCTCGGTCGTCACCGCCATCGCGCCGTGGATCGCCGGTGCCGCCCCCGATGCGCTGGCGTCGTACTCCTCGCCGATCCTGCGGCTCCCCGAGTTCGTGGTCGGCATCTGCGCCGCCTTGCTCCTCCGCAGCGGCGCCTGGCGGCCGCCGCGCCCGATGACCGCCGTCGCGTTCGCGGTCGCGGGTTACCTCGCCTCCGCCGCTCCCGCCCTGCCCGCGACCGAGGTGTCGCCAGGGCCGGCGTTCGCGGTGCTCGCGTTCACCCTTCTCATCGCCTCGCTCGCCGAGAGCGACCGGCGCGGCCTCCCGACCGGCCTCACCACGCCCCTCTGGCAGACGTTCGGCCGCGCGTCCTTCGCCTTCTACGTCGTGCATCTCCTCGTGATCGGCGCTCTTGCCGCGCCCTGGCCCGACGGGCATCCGCTCCTCCCCTGGCCCCAGGGCGCCCTGCTGACAACCCTCGCCCTCGCCGTGGCGGTCGCCCTGGCGCTCCTCATCCACCGCGGCGTCGAGCTGCCGATGCAGCGCGCCATCCTCCACAGCTACCGCGCGAAGGCCCGCCGCAGCGGTCGGCCGGACGACGCGGGGCGCCGGGTCGCCGCGTCAGCGGGCGAGCGTGTGGCGGGGTGATTCGCCGAAACGCTCCCGGTAGGCGATGGCGAAGCGGCCGAGGTGCGTGAAGCCCCAGCGCGCGGCGATCGAGGCCACGGTGGTCTCGTGGGACGCGCTCGCGAGCAGATCGACGCGAGCCCTCTCGAGGCGCTCCTGCCGCAGGTACACGGTGGGCGTGATTCCCAGGTGGCGCTGGAAGGCCTGCTGCAGCCCTCTCGGCGAGAGCCCGGCGGCCTCGGCGGCATCCGCCGGGGTCACGGGCTGGTCGGCGTGGGCCTGCAGGTGCTCCATCGCCGCACGGAGCCTGGCGTTGCGGGGAGCCAGTACCTCAGGAGACGGGCGGGCACGGTCATGCGGGAACACCGCGAGCATCGCGAGCACGGTGCGGCGGGACATCTCGGCCATCTGCAACGGGGTCGGACTCCCGCCGAGCACGAGCGCCGCCCCCTCGTCGACGACGGCACGCCACGCGATCAGGTCGGCTGCCGACGGCGTGGTGGCGAAGTGGAAGCGAACCGGCCCCTCCACCACTCCCTCCACCTCGACGGCGATGCGCTCGAGGTAGGCGCCGTCGAAGGCGAGGATGCTCTGCCGGAAGTCGAGGGTCTCGAATTCGAACGGCGCATTGGAGGGGAAGATCCACGGCGTGCCGCTGCCCCACGTCGCCTCCTGCCGGTTCATCGTGACCGTGGCGCCCCCGGAGTGCAGCCAGGTGACGAAGTAGTCCGGGCTCGCCTCCAATCGTCCCCGCACGCGACCGCCCATCGCCGACGACCGGAACGACATCTCAGCCGTGCCGGCCATCGTGTGCCGGTAGGCGAAGCTCTGCCCGGTCTTCTCGATGCGGAAGTCGGCGCCGTGGTACCCGCTCTCGTAGAGCTGCTTCGCCGCGTCGACGTCAGCACCTCCGAGGCTGAACCTCTGCAGCGCCTCGTCGTTCATGATCGAATCATGCCAGACGGTCGCTGAGCGACCGCTAGGCGGGCTCGACCGGGTGCCCGCCCGACCGCCAGGCCGAGGTGCCGCCCGCGACGTCGACGGCGTCGACCCCGGCGGCGGCGAGCGCCTCAGTGGCGCGGGCGCTGCGCCCGCCGGATTGGCAGATGACGTGCACCGTCGTGTCGGTGGGGATCTCGCCGAACCGCTCGCCGAGCTGCGACACGGGGATGTTCGTCGCGCCTGGCACGTGACCGCTCGCGAATTCGTCGGGTTCGCGCACGTCGATGACGTGGGCGTCGTTCAGAGCGGCGAGTTGGTCGACGGTGATCTGCTGCATGATCTCTCCAGTCTGCCGGGTGCCGGGGTGGTTCACCAGCCGCCTGGCGTCGATCTCCACCCGGGTTCCACCCTGGGGTGGTGGATGCGTGGCCTCCGCGGCGGGATCGTGGAGCCATGACGCCTCCCGACCTCACCACCATCGTCCTCCTCCTCGCCGCGCTCGTCTGGCTGAGCATCAAGCAGACCTCCTGGTCGGCGGTCGACCCCGCCCGCCTCTTCCGTGGACCCACCGTGCTCGCCGTCGTCGGGGTCGCGATGATGGTCTCCGGCGGCCAGACCGCCGCGTTCGACACCACAGACGTCGCGCTGCTCGTACTCGAGCTGGCCATGGGGGCCATGGTCGGCGCGCTGATCGGTCTCGTCGCCCACCTGCGGCCGATCAGCGACGAAGGGCTCGCCGCCTGGCGGGCACGTGCGGCGAAGCATCCGGGCACCACTCCCGGTGCACGTCGCGCCACGCCCCCGCTGTTCGAGACCCGCAACGGCTGGTTCGGCCTCGTGCTCTGGCTCGCCCTCATCGCCGCCCGCATCGGCTTCACCGTCTGGGAGTCGTCGGTCGGCGGGCACCTCGCGCAGGCCGGAGGGGTCCTGCTGGTGCTGTTCGCGGTGAACCGCGCCGTGCGCTCGGGCGTCATCCTGTGGCGCGCATCGCGCGGACCGATGCGCTCGCTCGCCTGAGCGGCGACTCGGATGCTGCACCGGGCACACGGAGTACGGCAGGATTCGAGGATGAGCACGGCGCCACCGACCTCGGCCGGCACCAGGAGCCCTCTGTCGAGGGCCCTGGCGCTCGTCGGTGTCGTGCTCATCGGCTGGGCCGTCGTGTTCGGCGGGCGCGAGCTCGCACCCTGGGTGCCGGCGGCGACCGGTGTGGCCCTCGCCGCCTGGGTCGCGATCGCCGCCCTCCCGGCCCGGGCTCCGGCAGCGGTGCGGATCGTGGCGCTCGGCATCCTGGTTGCGGGCGGCTCGCTCGCCGCCGTCCCCACCTCGATGATCACCGTGGTGCCGATGATCGTCGGCCTCGTCGGTCTCTTCGCCGACACCTCGCTGCCCTGGGCTGTCGGCGGGGTCGCCGCCGTGGCGTGCGCCGCGGCGATCGCCGTCGTCTCCCTGATCACCGCCCCGCCCCTCGGGATGCTCGTCGCGGGCCTCGGGCTCGTGCTGCTCGGCGTGCTCCTCGGGGTGACGAGACGGCAGCAGGCCGGCGCGCGGCTCGCCGAGCAGCGCCTCGTCGAGCAGCGCCTCGCCACCCAGACCGAACGCGCCCGTTCGGCCGCCCTCGACGAGCGCGCGCGGATCGCCCGCGACCTGCACGACACGCTCGCCCACTCCCTCGGGGCCCTGGTCGTGCAACTGGATGCGCTGGAGGCGCTCGTCGAGGCCGGCAAGACCGACGACGTGCTCGCCCGCGCCCGGGCGGCCCGGGCGATGGCCGCCGACGGGCTCGACGAGGCCAGGCGCGCGGTGCTCACCCTCCGGGAGGAACCCGCGGGGAAGGTCGAGGCGGCGACGCTCGAGCAGCAGGTGGCTGCGCTCGTCGCGCAGGAGCGCTCCCTCGGGGTCTTGATCGACGGTGCGATCGAGCTGGAGGGCGCCAGGCTCACCGCCGCGTCGGCCGAAGCCGTGCGGCGAGCCGCGCAGGAGGCCCTCACCAACGCCCGCAAGCACGCCCCCGGCCTGCCGATCGCCCTCGACCTCCGGCACGCAGGCGGTCGGGTCGTGCTCACCGTGTCGAACGCGATCGGGGCGACCGCGACGACTCCCCTCGCCGCCTCGGGAACCGGCTCCGGCCTCGCGGGCATGCGCGAGCGCGCCGAAACGCTCCCGGGGGCCCGCTTCGAGGTCTCCCGGGACGCCGGCCGCTTCACGATCCGGATGGAGGTGGTCGCCTCATGATCAGAGTCGCCGTCGTCGACGACCAGGCCATCGTGCGCGACGGCCTGGTGACCGTGCTGGGCCTCCTCGACGGCATCGAGGTGGTCGGCGAGGCGGAGGACGGGCTCGCGGCGCTCGAGCTGGTGGCCTCCGCGCAACCGGACGTGGTGCTGATGGATCTCAGGATGCCCCGGCTCGACGGGGCCGCCGCGACCCGGCGCATCGTGCAGGAGCACCCCGGCACGGCTGTGCTCGTGCTCACCACCTTCGCCGACGATGAGTCGATCGCCCAGGCGCTCGGCGCCGGCGCCCGCGGCTACCTCACGAAAGACGCCGGGCGCCAGCAGCTCGAGGCCGCCGTGCGCGCCGTCGCCTCGGGCCAGACGACACTCTCGCCGCTCGTGCGCGACGCGGTGCTCTCCGGTGTGTCCCGCGGCGGCACCTCGGCCGCGGCGGTGCGCCGGCGCATCCCGGCCCTCACCGAACGAGAGGCCGAGGTGCTCGGGCTCATCGCCGACGGATGCACGAACACCGAGATCGCCGCCCGCCTCGTGCTGAGCGTGGCCACGGTGAAGAGCCATGTGAACGCCGTCTTCGCCAAGCTCGGCGTGGAGACCCGCGCCCAGGCGGTGGCACGGGTGCTGCAGGGATGACCGGGGAGGCGCTCACTCCCTCTGCGGAAGCGGAATGAGCGAGAGTGACGCCGCTGCCGGGGTCGTGCGCACGACCACCATCATCTCGTCGAACAGGCGCTTGCGGGCGAGCGAGACCCGACCCCGGTAGACACCGTTCTCCCCTTCGGCGCGGCGGAGGATGTGACCGTCGGCCCACACCTGCGCGGACACCGGCGCATCGGCGGCGAGCCGCACCTCGACCTCCCACGACCGCTCCTTCGCGACGACCACGACGGTCTCGGGGGTCGCATCCGCCCCTGGATCGCCGGCGGTCAGCCCTTCCCGCAACTCGATCTGGTTCGACGGGAGGGTCGGCGTGAGGAACGCGGGCTGCCGCCGCCGCGTCGCCCGCTCGTAGGCCGAAGCGTGGTCGAGCAGCGCGTCGTCGCTGTAGGCGGGCCCCGCGAAGGTGAGCCCGACCGGCATCTGGAGGTCGCCCATGAAGCCCATCGGCACCGTGACGGTCGGGATGCCGAGGTGCCTGATCACCCGGTTGCCGTTCGAGTACACGACACCGTTGCGCGAGGCCGCCTCGAGACTCTCCGGTCGCTCGAACAGATCGACTCGCCCGACGTCGCCCGCCGCGGGGAAGACGATCAGATCGAGACCCTGGTCGCGCATCCACTCCTCGAAGTCGACCCGGCGTGCCTCCTCGAGGCCGCGCAGCAGGTGGTCGAGGCCGGGCACCTCGTCGTAGCTGCCCGGCAGGCCCTGCTTCACGAGTTCGGCGAGCCGCTGCCAGTCGAAGCCGCCCCTGGCGCGCGTGATCCACACCGGCACAGGCGCATCCTCGACCGGGAACACGGTGTCGCCGTCGACGTCGGCCCAGGAGTGGAGCCCGGGGTCGGCGTTGTCTCGGAGGAACCCGTCGAGCGCCATGGCCGTCACCGGACCGCCCTCGAGGGCCCGCCAGGTGGGCGGCACGAGCCCGCGCTCGGCGAGCCCCTGGGCACCCGGCCGGTCTTCTTCGTAGTTCGACACGACGGGGAAGTCGACCTCGACCACCTCGGCGCCGAGCGCCCGCAGGTCGTCGGCAGCACGGTCCCACAGGGCCCGCACCGAGGGGCGGATGACGGGCGGCACGAGCGGCACCCGGTCTTCACCGATGTAGAGGCGGGGCACACCGATGCGCAACCCGTCGAGTCGTTCGGGCCGCGGTCGGGCGAGCGGATGCGGGAGCACCGACTCGGGCGACGGCAGCTCCACGGCCGTCTGCTGCCGCCAGAAGTCGCCCGAGCGATCGGGGTCGTCGACGGCGAGCACGTCGAGCACGTGGAGCAGGTCGTCGACGGTTCTGGTGTGCGGCACCACGACGTCGCAGCTCGGCCGCAGCGGCCAGTTGCCGCGGATCGACAGCACCCCACGCGACGGCGTGTAGGCCACGAGGCTGTTGTTCGAGGCGGGCGCGCGCCCGGAGGAGACCGTCTCCTCGGCCATCCCGAACGCGCACAGACTCGCCGCCGTGGCGGTGCCGGAGCCGTTCGACGACCCCGATCCGTACGCGGCCGTCAAGAACTGCGGGTGGTACGGGCTCCTGGCGTAGTCGTAGACGCCCGGCTGCATCCCCCCTGCAGCCATCGGCGGCATGTTCGTCTTGCCGAGCAGCACCGCGCCCGCCGCACGCAGCTGCGCCACCGTCGCGGCGTCCTCCGTCGCCACCAGCTCGGCCAGGGCAGGGCTGCCCGAGGCCACCGTCAGCCCTTTCACCTTGTAGCTGTCCTTGACGGTGAACGGAACGCCCTCGAGCGGGCCGGCCCGCCCTGCGCGCCGACGGGCATCCGACGCCGCCGCCTGCTCGAGGCAGCTCGGGTCGAGCACCGCGATGGCATGCAGGCAGAGACCGGTGCGGTCGTAGTAGGCGATGCGGTTGAGGTATGCGGTGACGAGCTCCACACTCGTCACCGCGCCCGTTTCGAGGGCGTCGAGCATCTCGGCGATGCCGAGCTCGACGACGTCGACGGTGCGGGAGGTCTCGGCGCTGGTCATGCTCTTACTATCGCTCAGAACCCCCCGCTCGCGCGCGCCCCGCCGCCGGGCCGCGGCATCCCTCGCCTCACCCCGCCGGACGGCTGAACAGGTTGACGACATTCCCGTCGGGGTCGCGCACCAGGGCCGACCGGTTGCCCCACGGCATGGTCGTCGGAGCGAGCACGACGTCGGCGGCGGCGGGATGCAGCGCGGCGAAGTCCCCGTCGACGTCGTCGACCTCGAACTCGATGAGGACCGAGCGATTCGCTGCGGGTTCCATCGCACCGCCCAGCATCGCGACGGTCGACACGTCGGCGATGGCCAGACTCGCGCCCGGGCCGCCGAAGTGCGCGAAGGGCGGCGCGGGCCGCTCGGCCTTCTGACCGGTGATCCTCTCATAGAAGGCGACCATGCCGTCGAGATCGGCGGTGACGATACGGATGGATGCGAACGACATGGACACGGGGGTACCTCCGGATGCGATGGGGACGTGAGAGAACCACGATCGCCCCCGGGCGCGACGACGTCCTGTCGGTGTTTCGGCAGATGCTCCGCGCTCGGCTCAGTCCCAGTCGACGACCGAACGCAGCCGCCCGTACTCGATCGCGAGATCGGAGGCGGCGAGTGCGCGCCTGACCGGGCGCTCGTCCGTGATCTCCAGTGCGAGCATCCGGTCGCTGCGGAAGGCGCGCACGCCGTCTCGGGTGCGGCACCAGGCGACGAGGTACCAGGCGCCGTCTCTGTCGATCGACCCGAGGGGTTCGACCTCGCGCCACGACTCCGCTCCGGTGCCGTCGCGGTAGTGCAGTCTGACGACGCGATCGGCGAGCAGCGCTCGAGCGAAGTCGGCCGGCGCCGCGGCGGTCGGCGTGTCGTCTTCGAGGAAGTGGATGCGCGAGCCCAGGGCGACCGCCCGGGCGGAGTGATCGTCGGGCATGGCCGCGAGCGCCTTGCGGGCCGCGGTGCGAGCCGCGTGGCGGAAGGGGCTGTGCCGGAGGCCACCGAGGCCGATCAGCACGGCGAGCGCTTCGTCGAGGGTGAACCGCATCGGCCCGAGCGTCGCGGTGGCGTCGATGACGTACCCGCCGGTTCTGCCGGGTTCGGCCCAGATCGGCAGTCCCGACTCCTGCAGCGCCAGCATGTCGCGCTCGATGGTGCGGCTCGACACCTCGAACCGCACGGCGGGGCGCCGCGCGCTCGAGGGGCGGGGCGACGCCGCCCTCAACTCCTCCACGAGTCCGAAGAGCCGATCCGTGCGGTTCACCCTTCGATTATGCGCCGGTCGCCCGGGTGCCCCGCGCTCAGCGGTCGACGGCGAGGAAGGAGAACCCCGTCGCCGCCATCGCGATGACGAGCGCGAGGGTGAGCGCCGCGGCGGCGACGCAGAACACGGTCATGGCCGCGATGAGCCTCCCGCCCGCGAGGGGCGTGCGGTCGCCCTCCTCGGTGAGCAGGCGGTGGTGGGTGTCGTAGCGCCGATGCACCGCCCAGAGCAGAGCCCCCGCCGCGAGCAGGCCGGCGAGGCCAAGGGCGACGGCCCAGGTGCCGAACACCTCGGGCAGGATGCGCATGGCGACGAGCGATCCGACGAGCAGCGCGAGGGCTGTGCGCCGCCAGGCGAGGGCGGTGCGCTCGGGCTGGAGCCCGGGGTCGAAGACGCTCACACGAGCACCCCGACCAGCACGAGCACGCCCACCACCCCGACGACGATCGCGAGCGGCAGCGCGAGCGGTGCACTCGGCAGCGGTGTGCCGAGGCGCAGCGCGCGCTCGGTACGCATCCAGCCGAACCAGCCCTGCAGGGGGGTGAGGAGCCCGGCGACGATCAGGATGAGCGAGGCGGCGAGCCGGAACCCGGGGTGGATGCCGAGACCGAGGGCCTCGAGGGCGACGCCGCCGGCGAGGAACGCGAGGCCCGTGCGGATCCACGCCAGGAAGGTGCGCTCGTTGGCCAGGCTGAACCGCGCATCCGGTTCACCGCCGCGCCCGAACACCGACGACGGGAACCGGCGCTGCGGCTTCTGCTCGTCGCTCATGCGGCGACCTCCAGGGCGACGGTGCGGAAGCCCGCGTTCCCCATCGACGAATCGGGGGTGTTCTGCGACCGCGCCGAGTTGCGATACCGGTTGCAGTACGAGATGTGGCACAGGTAGCTGCCGCCGCGCATCACCCTCGCGTCTCCGGTCTCGGGGCCCGCGGGGCCGTGCACCGGCGAGTCAGCGTAGTAGCGGGGCGAGTACCAGTCCGAGCACCACTCCCAGACGTTCCCGACGGTCTGCCAGAGGCCGTACCCGTTCGGCTCGAAGGTGCGCACCGGGGCGGTGGTGAGGTAGCCGTCCTCGACCGTGTTCTCAGCAGGGAACCGGCCCTGGAAGATGTTCGCCCGCCAGCCCCCGGCATCCACCTCGTCGTCACCCCACGGGTACTTCGCACCGACGAGACCACCACGGGAGGCGTACTCCCACTCGGCCTCGGTGGGCAGCCGTCGCCCGGCCCACGCGCAGTAGGCGACGGCGTCGTTCCAGCTGACATGAACGACCGGATGCTCGCCGAGCTCCTCGATCGACGACTCCCGGCCTCCCGGGTGGCGCCAGTCGGCTCCCCGCACGCCGAACCACCACGGGGTTCCCGGTGGTCGGCCCACGATGTCGTCGGGCGCGGCGGCGAGCGCGAGATGGAAGACGGCGGAGAAACCGAAGGTCTCCGCCTCTGTCGCGTAGCCCGTCGCCTCCACGAATCGCGCGAAGGCGTCGTTCGTGACCGTCGTCGCGTCGATGCTGAACGCATCGGTGCGCACCTCGTGCAGCGGCACCTCGCCGTCGGCGGCGTTGCGGTCGCCCGAGGAGTCGCCCATGGTGAACGAACCCGCGGGAACGAGGATCTGCTCGACGGGGTGGGGCGACTCCGCGCGTTCGGGCTGCGAGGCGGCTGCGCTCGGCGGGGCCGATCCGATCGTCAGGAACTGCGAGCGGCCCGGAGCGCCGCAGGTGCATCCCGGCCCGCACCCTGACTCGTCACTCATGCGCCCATCCCTTCTCGCGATGCTTCCAGTATCCCGTGCGTGGCAGAGGGCCCCGGCACGGCCACCGCGTCACTGGGGGTGATTCCGAGCCGCCACGCCCGCACCCAGATGGTCGTTCCCTCGGGTATGCTCGAGCTCGGGTTTCCCTGGACCGGTGGCCCGCCGCTGCACAGGGGTCATCACATCAGGAACGAGCCCGGCAGCGCGTTGACGCGCCTCGCCGTTGACTGCCGTTCTGAGAGCGCGCCAGGTCGGGAAGCGGTCGGCGAAGTGCTGATACTGCAGCGGCGAACGGTCTGGGTGGCGGTGCCGGATGAGGCGGTACCGCTCATCGCGCACCGTGCGCGAGCTGTCCTGCTGCTCGTCCATGCGATCACGACCGCCGAAGGCGTACTCTCCCTGCTCGACCGGTCGGCCCTCTCCATCGAACAACGGTGAGAACTGGACGTGCTCGGGCACGGGCAGTCCGGCCAGCGTGAGCATGGTGGGGCCGAGGTCGGCGAGATGCACGACGTCGGTGCGCACCTGACCCCCGGCCAGGCGTGCCGGCCACCTCACGATCATCGGCACTCGCAGCCCCGCTTCGGTGGCAGCGCGTTTCATGCGGGGCAAGCCGGCTCCGTGGTCTGACCAGAAGACGACGATGGTGTCGTCGGCGAGTCCGTCGTCGTCGAGCTGCCGGAGCAACCCGCCCGCCCACGCATCCATCACCGACACGAGATCGTGATACCGCGCCCACGCCTTCCTGAACTCCGGAGTGTCGAGATGGTAGGGAGGAACGGGTACCGACGCCGGGTCGTGCCGATGCGCTTCCGGCAGGCCGGCGGTGATGCGGTCGAACTCCGCGTCGGCCAGGTAGAGCTGCGCCTCGTGCGTCGCCATCCCGTGGAAGACCGCGAAGAACGGCGTCTCCACGTCGGGCCGGCCGCGCCAGTGCGCCGTGTCGGAGCACTCGTCGAAAGCCGTTCCGGGGAGATGCACCTGCAGATCGGTGAACCAGTTGTTGGTGGCGTAGTAGCCCGCCATACGGAAGTACTCCGAGAGCAATCTGACCTCGGGCGGCGGCACCGCTTTGGTGCGCATGTTGTGAGTGCCGATGGAGATCGGGTGGCAGCCGGTCATGAGCGCCGACCTCGATGGGGCGCACACCGGCGTCGTCGCGAACGCCTGGTCGAATCGCACCCCCTCCGCTGCCAGTCTGTCGAGGTTCGGCGTGCGCGCGGCATCAGCGCCCGGCCAGACCCCTGCATAGGCGCCGAGGTCGGGGTTGATGTCGTGCGTGGAGATCCAGAGGATGTTCGGCCTGCGCGCACCGGGGTCGCCGTTCATCGCGGGCCGGTGGGCACGACCGGGTTCATGCCGGGCGACTCGGTGAACCGTGCGATCACGGAGGCCCGCTCATCCGCATCGGGCTGCCTGCCATCCCAAGGCTCGTCACCCACTGCCGCCTGCGCCTCAAGCATTCGTTCTTTGAGGCCGTCGCGGATCTCGGCGTAGGCGGGGTCGTCGTAGACATTCTTCAGTTCGTGCGGATCGACCTCCAGGTCGAACAGCTCCCACTCGGCCGGGTATTCGAAGAATCCACTGCCCGGCAGCCCGTACCCGGTGTTGTAGTAGTAGATCAGCTTGTACCGGCTGTCGCGGTAGCCGTAGTGAGCCGGCGCCTTGTGGAACCAGTCGTCGTTCTCCCAGTACCGGTAGTACATGCCTTCGGCGGGCGGGCTCGACGGCCGGCCGACGAGGTCTCCCCAGAAGCTCCTCCCCTGCATCCGCTCGTGCGGCTCCACTCCCGCAGCGTCGAGGATGGTCCGGGCGAAGTCGACGTTCGTGACGATGCCGTCGTGCACCGTACCAGCCGGGATGGCACGCGGATAGCTCATCACGAGAGGCATCCGCAGCGACTCCTCGTACATGAAGCGCTTGTCGAACCAACCGTGATCGCCGAGGAAGAAGCCCTGGTCGGAGGAGTACATCATGACGGTGTCCTCGAGGTCACCACGCTCGCGCAGCCAGTCGGTGACCCGGCCGACGTTGTCGTCGACGGAGGCGACGCAGCGGAGGTAGTCCTCCATGTAGCGCTGGTATTTCCAGAGCGCGAGCTCCTCGTAGCTGAGGCCCTCGGGCGGGTCGACCTTCAGGTCCTCGCTGTTGATGTAGTCGGCGATCGACATGAGAGCACGGCGGGCCGACGCCGAGCGGGTACTCATGTCGTCCCAGAACGTGCCCGGCACCGGGATCGGGTCTGAGTACATGTCTTTGTGCTTCTCGTCGGGCTCCCACGGACGATGGGGCGCCTTGTGCCAGATCAACAGGCACCACGGCTCGTCGCCGTCGAGGCTCTCCACCCAGCGCAACGCGAGATCGGTGATGACGTCGGTCGCGTAGCCGGGCTCATGGCGCACCCCGTCGGGCGACAGGAAACGCGGGTCGAGGTACTCCCCCTGATTGATCAGCACGTCCCAGTAGTCGAAGTTCTTCGGGTTGGACAGCTCCTCCTCTCCCATGTGCCACTTGCCCACGATGCCGGTGCGGTACCCGGCGGCCTTCAACTGCGAGATGAAGGTGGGCTGGGAGGCGTCGATGGGCGTCCAGAGCGTGGTGACTCCGTTCACGTGGCTGTAGGTGCCGGTGAGGATGGACGCGCGGCTGGGCGAGCAGAGCGAGTTGGTCACGAAGCAGTTGTCGAGCCTCACCCCGGCGTCGGCGATGGCATCGATGTGCGGGGTCTCGTTGACGACCGAGCCGTAGGCGCCGATGGAATGCGCTGCATGGTCGTCGGTGAGGACGAAGACGATGTTGGGGCGTCTCGGTGAGTCGGTCACCTTGTTCTCCTTCGATGGTGATGCGGATGGTGGTGGGCGCGACGCTCAGACGGCGCCGGTGCGGCCTCGGGTGCGGTCGAAATCGTCGGCGTCGACGACTCCGACGGGAAGGCGCGCGGCCGCGGTGGAGACCGTCTCTGCGAGGGCCTCCGCCACGTCGGAGTAGGACGGGTCGTGGATGCGGTTCACCCGCTCGTTCGGATCGAGGACCGTGTCGGCGAGAAAGGCCCCGGCTTCGTCGACGCTGACCGGCTCCCCCGCCCTTCGAGTCGTTGCGTCGAAGCGGTAGCGCACGGTGCGGGCGCAGACTCGCTGGGGCCAGCCGCGTCCGTCTCGCCAGCCGCCCTCGTCGCGATTGGGGAAGGCCCGGCTCGACGGCTCTCCGTACCCGATGACCGACAGCACCGTGTCGGGGGCAGGGTCGGCGAAGAGATCACGGCCCGTCATCGTCGACGCGCGGGGCAGCCCGGCAAGCCCCAGCACGGTCGTCGCGAGATCCTCGCTCACGGCGAGGTCGCCGCGTCGCTGCCCGGCCGGCAGAGTACCCGGCCAGGAGATGATGAGCGGCACACGATGACTCTCCGGCGCGAAGGTGTGCTTGGCGAGGATGCCGTGCTCACCGAGCGAAGCACCGTGGTCGGTGCCGAGCACCACGATCGTCGACTCCCGCAGCCCAGCCAGGTCGAGCGCCTCGAGGATGCGCCCGACCTGATCGTCGAGCCAGGCGACGCAGCCGTGGTAGCGCTGGAACGACAGCTGGAGCTCGTCGTCGCTGAGCTCGGCTCCTCTGGTGAGCCTGCCCCACTCCCGCTCGAACTCGTTCTGCGCGGCGTCGGGGTCGCGTGGCACGTCGAACTCGACCCCCTCGTACCGACTCGCCCACGGCTCCGGCACGACCATCGGCTTGTGGGGCTGCACGTAGCTGGCGCGGAGCAGGAAGGGCGACTCGCTCGCAGCCAGGGCCGTGATCACCGATTCGGTGATCACCTCGGAGCCCGTAGCGGCCCCTGCGGGGAGCACCGCGTCATAGACGTGCCCGATACCGGGCGAGCGCCGCATCGGCACTCCGTGAGCGCGGGCGACTGCGAGCAACTCCGGCATTCCCGAACCGGTGTGGTCGTCGAGCTGCCAGGGCGACCGTCCCCCCGGGAGGTGCTCTTTGCCGTAGCTGGCCGTCGACCAGCCGGCCGCGGCGAAGATCTCGGGGAACATCTCGGGAGGCTCGAATCCGGCCGGCGTGTACCCCTCGTTGTTGACCACCCCGCTGATGAGCGGACTGACCCCCGAGAGCATCGCCTGACGAGCAGGCACGCAGACGGGCGACGACGCGAACGCGCGCTCGAACAGCACACCGGATGCGGCGAGCGCGTCCATGTTCGGGGTGCGTACCTCGGGGTGCGCATTCCCGTAGCACGAGAGGGCGTCTGCCCGCAGCTCGTCAGCCATGATCCAGAGCACATTGGGTCGACCCTCGGTCATCTTCATCGCCTCCTCGCGAAATCTGCACTTGCAAACCTACTATCTACTCACTAGGTTTTTGCAACAGCACCAATCTCTCACCGATGAGGAGTGAACAACAACGATGTTGAAGTCCCGCAGATTCAGGTTGCTCACCGGCGTCACCGCCGGCGCCGCCGCCCTAGCCTTGACGCTCACCGGCTGCCAGTCGGCAGTCAACTCCGCCGCAGAGGCCTCCTCGACCCCGGTCGCCGGCGGAAGGCTGACCATCGCGCAGAGCTCCGATGCGCAGCCCAACAACGTCCAGTCCGGCCGCCTCGGCAATTTCTCCTGGGCAGCGAACGTCTTCGAGACGCTCACACTCCTCGACGCCGACGGCGATCCCCAGCCGCTGTTGGCGAAGGAGTGGAAGGTCGCCGACGACGGACTCTCCATCGACATCACACTTCGCGACGACGTGACCTTCCAGACCGGGCGGCAGATGACCGCAGACGACGTGAAGTACTCCTTCGAGACGGCGGCCGAATCCAGCTCGCAGACCTCCTACATCGCGAAGATGTTCTCAGGGATCGAGGTGACCAGCCCGACCGAGCTGACCATCACCTTCTCCGCACCGATCCCGAACCTATTCGACTTCTTCGAACAGACGTTCATCCTCGACCAGGAGACCGCGGCGGGCCTTGCCGACGGATCCCAAGTGGTCGGCACCGGGCCGTTCACGTTCACCAGCTGGACTCCGGGATCGGAGTTGAAGCTCGATCGCTACGACGGCTACTGGGGCGACGAGCCCCTGCTCGACGGGATCGACGTCGCCGTCATCACCGACAGCACCGCCATGCTGAATGCCGTGAGAAGTGGTCGCTCCTCCGTAGCCATCGGCATGAACCCGCAAGACGTGAACTCGATCGGCGCGAGCAGCGGATACACCATCGTGAACACCTCCGGCAGCGTCTACCCCTTGGGAATCGACGTCAGCCAGGCGCCGTTCGACAAGGTCGAGGCTCGCCAGGCGCTCAACTACGCGATCGACCGGGACCGCATCGCGTCGCAGGTCTTCGGCGATGCAGCCACTCCCACCGATGTCTTCTGGGACGAGACCTCCACCGACTATCCGTCCGATCTCGACGACTTCTACAGCTACGACCCCGACAAGGCCAAGGAGCTTCTCGAGGAAGCGGGAGCGACGGGCGCAGCCGTGACGATCAACGTCATCAGCATTCCAGCGAACGCCAGCGTTGCGGAGATCGTGCGCAACAATCTCGAAGAAGTGGGTTTGAACCCGACCATCAACGCCGTCGACACACAGACCTTCGGCCAGAACCAGATCGCCGGTGAACTCGGACAGGTCTTCATGCCGCTGCACGGCCTGAACGGTCTCGCGCCCATCACTCTCATGAACACTCTGCCCTCGCTCCGCAAGGGGAATCCCTCCAAGTTCTGGACCCCTGAGTACGAGCAGCTCCGGAACGACCTTCTTGCCGCAGACGAGGCCGGTTACGGCGACGCCCTGCACGCACTCACGGAGTACATGCTCGAGCAGGCGTTCTCCACCAATGTCGTGCGGGTCGACGGCCAGTTCGTCCAGGCCGACGACGCCCAGGATCTGTCCTGGAGCACCCGGGCCTACCTCGACGCCTCGAAGGCGTTCGTCACCCAGTGATCCACCGGAGGGCGCTCGAGAGGGCGCCCTCCCCACCCCATCGTTCGCGAGCCACCGCACCTCGCGCCTTCGGAAGGACCGACATGAGCACCCCCAACGTGCTGCTGGTGATCGCCGATCAGCACCGCTACGACTGGCTGGAGGGCGCGCCCGGCCTGCCCGTTCGGACTCCCCACATCAAGCGCCTGCAGGAATCGGGCGTGACCTTCCGCCGAGCGACGACACCCTCACCGTTGTGTGCGCCGGCACGTGCGTGCCTCGCGACCGGCCTCGACTACACCTCGGCTCCTGTTCCGAACAACTTCCACGACCTTCCCGTCGAGAGCACCACCTACTACCGCACCTTGCGCGACGAGGGCGGGTACTTCGTGGCGGGCGTGGGGAAGTTCGACCTGCACAAGGCGACCTTCGATTGGAACCTCGACGGTTCCCGGCTGCTCGGCGAGTGGGGGATGTCGGACGGCATCGACAATGAGGGAAAGTTCGACTCGCTCTGGTCGACCCGCGACGGCCGACCGCACGGCCCCTACATGAACCACCTGTACGAAGCAGGTCTCGCCGACGCGCACCGGGCGGACTTCGACCGACGGAAGGACGCACCGTACAGCGACGTCGAGCCCAGCCCGCTCCCCGAGGAGTCGTATCTCGACAACTGGATCGCCGCCAACGCCCATACCATGCTCGATCGCCGCCCCTCCGATTCACCGTGGCACCTCGTCGTCAACTTCGCCGGTCCGCACGACCCGATGGACGTGACCGACCGCATGCTCGACGACTGGGCCGACGTCTCGTTCCCACCCCCACACGCGCCCGGCGAGTTCGATGGCGACCACGACGACGTGCGGCGCCGGTACGCGGCGATGATCGAGAACATCGACCGCCACCTCGGGTCGTTCATCGATCGTCTCGCGGCTGAGGGCGAGCTGGAGAACACGGTCATCATCTACACCAGCGACCACGGTGAGATGCTCGGTGACCACGGCACCTGGGGCAAGCAGATCGCGCTCGATCCGAGCATCCGGATACCGCTCGTGGTGAGCGGCCCCGTGGTGCGCGCGAAGGGCACCACCAGCGACGCACTCGTCTCCCTCGAAGACATCGCCGCGACCATCCTCGACACCGCCGGCGTCGAGGTACCGGCGCCGATGACCGCGAGATCGGTGCTCGGTGTGCTCGACGGCAGCACCGACTCCCACCGCGAATGGACCCTCTCCGGCCTCGACCGCTCAGAGCGCGAGATCGAGATGGCTGCGCGGCACTACGGCTCGAACGCCTGGGTTCGGCTCCGGGAGTGGCGGGCGCTGACCACGGCCACCCACAAGCTGGTCACGAGCCCCGACCTCCCGCGGCCTTATCTCGTCGACCTCGCCGCCGATCCCTTCGAAGAACGGGACGCGTCAGGGGAGCAACCCGAGGTGGCGGCACGACTGCACGCCTTGATCGATGGGGAGGGCGGCGACTGATGCTCAGGTTCCTCCTGCGAAAGCTGCCCTCGATCCTCCTCGTGCTCTTCGCGACGTCGATCATCGCGTTCCTCCTTCCCCGGTTCGCCCCCGGCGACCCGGCCCAGACCATCGCCGGTTCGGATGCGTCACCCGATCAGGTGGAGGCGATCAGAGCGTCCCTCGGCCTCGACCAGCCGCTCGTCGTGCAGTACCTCACGTGGCTCGGCGGAGTGTTCCGAGGCAATCTCGGGGAGTCGTTCATCTTCAACCGATCGGTCGCCGACCTGATCGGGACGAGGCTGGAGAGCACGATCGAGCTCGCGCTCCTCGCTGCGGTCTTCCTCGTCGTCATCGGCTTCACGCTCGGCATCCTCGGCGGGTCGGCGCAATCGAAGATCGCCCGCTTCGCCGTCGACACGACGAACACGCTGCTGCTGGCCACCCCCGCCTTCCTGGCAGGGCTGCTGCTCATCGTGCTCTTCGGTGTCACCTGGCGCATCCTGCCGGTGAGCGGTGAAGTGCCGCTCACGGAGAACCCGGAGATCGGAATCCAATACCTCCTGCTCCCGGCGCTCGCCCTTGGCCTGTCCCAGGCCCCGTCCGTCGCGCGCCTCCTGCAGACCACGATGCGCACCACCAGGGGCGAGGAGTTCGTCGATCTCGCCAGGGCGAAAGGGGCGTCACCCCGACGCATCACCTTCCGCCACGTGCTTCGCACGAGCCTCGGCGCGGCGGTGGTGGCCATCGGCATCAGGGTCGGCGAGCTCTTCGGCGGTGCCATCATCATCGAGGCGATCTTCGCCCGCAACGGACTCGGCCAACTCGCCGTTCAAGCTGTCAACTCGCGCGACTACCAGCTCGTGCAGATCCTCATCATGGGAGCCGTACTCATCGCCGTGTTCGCTCAGCTGATCACGGAGATGATCCTCGCCGCCCTCGACCCCCGAGTCAGATTGGACGCCTGAGATGAGCATGGAGCGCAAATCCTCCCGCGTGCCGAGCCCGCCTCGTACAGAAGCGGTGAACCTCCAGCAGACCCGTCAGCGGCGGTTGACGCCCGGAGCGACCCTTCAGCGCTATCTGTCAGCCTTCAGAACCCCGCGCGGCATCATCGGCGCGGCGATCCTGATCGTGCTGGTGCTGTTAGCCGTCTCGGCCCCGATCCTGTTCCCAGGCGGATACGACCAGCAGACCCGCGACGCCTTCCTCACCCCGAGCCTCGCGCACCCGTTCGGTACCGACGAACTCGGCCGCGACCTCCTGGTCAGGACGATCTACGGACTCCGCACCGACTTCTCCATCATCCTGGTGGCCGTGCCGCTCAGCATGATCATCGGTACCGCGCTCGGGCTGCTCGGCGCGCTGTCCAGGATCGCCGGTACCGTGGTGCAGCGCGTGCTCGACATCATCCTCGGATTCCCCGGTGTGGTGCTCGGCGTCTGCATCGTGCTCATCATGGGTCCCGGATGGGCTGCGCTCGTCGTGGCGATCACCATCAGCGGCCTGCCGTCCTTCGGCCGGCAGGCGCGGGCCGCACTCATGGAGCAGATGCAACGGGAGTACGTGACCGCAGCCCGCACCCTCGGAGTCGGCAAGGGCACCATCCTGGTGCGCCACATCCTGCCCAACGCCGTCGACCCGATCCTCGTCGGAGGCGCGATCTTCGTTGTCGTGGCGGTCTTCATCGAGGCGGGCCTCAGCATCATCGGCCTCGGCATCCAGCCGCCGGAGCCGTCGCTCGGCTCGCTACTGAACGTCGGCATCCGCTTCATCGAGCAATCGCCGATGTACATCCTCGGCCCGACGCTCGTGCTCATCCTGCTGTCGATGTCGTTCAGCCTCCTCTCCGACGCGCTCAACGAAACGGTGATCCGCAAATGACCAGCTCAGACCCCACGCCGCAGCCACTGCTGCGGGTGACCGACCTGCACGTGACCTTCGATCTGCCGAGCGGTCCCGTCGTCGCCGTCGACGGCGTCTCGTTCGACCTCCGGCCCGGTCAGATCCTCGGCATCGTCGGCGAATCCGGTTCGGGCAAGTCGGTCACCTCCCGCGCCGTGATGCGGATGCTCCGACATCCCGGTCGGGTCACCGGCGGCGCGATCGAGCTCCGCGGCCGCGACCTCACGGAACTCTCCGAGAAGGAGATGCTGGCTGTGCGCGGCGAGCAGATCGCGATGATCTTCCAGGACCCTCAGGCGGCACTCAACCCCGTCATGCGGATCAAGGACCAGATCGTCGAAGCCTTGCGGATCCACGGAGTGGACGGCAGGACGGCCGGCGAACGCGCGGTGGAGCTGCTCGACAAGGTGGGCATCCCGAACCCGGTCGAGGCGGCATCGAAGTTCCCGCACCAATTCTCCGGCGGTATGAGGCAACGCGTGGTCATCGCCATCGCGCTGGCCAACAACCCCTCGGTGCTCATCGCCGACGAGCCGACCACGGCTCTCGACGTCACGATCCAAGCGCAGATCCTCGATCTCCTCCGCGACCTGCGTGACGAGCTCGGCATCGCGATCCTGTTCATCACGCACGACATGGGGGTGGTCGCCGAGCTGTGCGACGACGTCGTGGTGATGTACCGCGGAAGGATCGTCGAACGCGGGGACGTACGGTCAGTGCTCACCCGCCCCCAGGACCCGTACACGGTTCGCCTCATGGACGCCATCCCCAAGATGGACGCACCGCTGCGTCATGACGCCCCCGTCGACCGGCCCAGAGTGCTGGAGGTGCGGGAACTCAAGACGAACGTGAACACGCACCGCACCAGCTTGTTCCGGTCGCCCCAGCCGTTCTTCGCCGTGAACGGGGTGTCGTTGCACGTCGACGCCGGGGAGACGCTGGCCCTCGTCGGCGAATCCGGTTGCGGCAAGTCGACGCTCTCACGAACGATCGTCGGCATCTACGAGCCGGCCGAAGGGGTGATCGAGGTCGATGGCAGGTCGATCCACGGCATCTCCGGACAGGAACGACGCGGCGTCGCCCGCGCCGTGCAATACGTGTTCCAGGATCCGTATTCGTCGCTGAACCCTCGACGGACCGCCGGCCAGTCGCTGGCCGAGGCGCTCAGCGTTGCCGGTGTGCCCAGCCGCGATCTGCGCGACCGGAGCGTCGAACTGCTCGAGCGGGTGAGCCTCGGGCCGGAGTACCTCGACCGCTACCCGTGGGCGTTCTCGGGTGGGCAGCGACAGCGCATCGGGATCGCACGGGCACTGGCGAGCGACCCGCGCCTGCTCATTCTCGACGAACCGGTCTCCGCCCTCGACGTGTCGATCCAGGAACAGATCCTCGCCCTGCTTCGCCAACTCCAGGAGGCTGACGACCTCGCCTACCTCTTCATCTCCCACGATCTCGCGGTGGTGCGGGAGATCAGCCACCGCGTGGCTGTCATGTTCAAGGGGCAGATCGTGGAGCATGGCACTACCGAGCAGATCTTCGGCGACCCCCAGCATCCTTACACGAGGACATTGCTGGCGGCGACGCCCGATCTCGACAAGGCCATCGCATGACCGAGGTCATCACAGGGGTAGGAGACACGATGACGGCCGAGACCAGTACTCCGCGCAGCCGCGCTCTGACCAGTACTCAGAAGCGCGGTGAGGCACGACGGCGCGAGATCCTCGACACGTCGACGTCGCTGTTCTCGGCCGGTGGATTCAACAGCGTCAGCCTCGCCGACATCGCTCGTGAGGTCGGTATCACCCAGGCGGGGATCTTGCACTACTTCCCCACCAAGGCGGCCCTTCTCCTGGCCGTGTTGCAGGAGCGCGAGGCGCGCAACGTCGCCTCGCGCGAGAAGTACATCGCCGAAGGGGAATCCCCTCTCGCGGCGTACATCAAGACGCTGAAGGAGAACGACCAGAACCCCGAGCTCGTTCAGTTGTTCGTGATCCTGGCCGCCGAGGCCACCGCCGTCGACCACCCGGGCCACGAGTGGTTCGCGAGGCGTAACGAGAGCCTCGTCGTGTCGATGACGGAGATGGTGTCACTGACCGTCGACGAGTCGAAACTCCCTGACGGGGTGACCTCGACGACGATCGCCAGGTGGGTGCTCGGCCTCGCGCACGGCCTCGGCGCCCAGTGGGTGCTCGACACCAGCGCCTTCGACCGCGCGGGCCAACTCGACCTGTTCCTGAAATTCATCGAGCCGTATCTGCTGGATCGCCCGGCCGACCGCTCCGCGGATCGCTGATCCGCCCCACCGAAAGAGATCTGCCCGTGGCCCACAAGCCCAACATCGTCATCATCCTGGCCGACGACCTCGGCTTCTCCGACATCGCCCCGTTCGGAGGCGAGATCGACACTCCCTCGCTGCAGCGGCTCGCCGATCGCGGCATCCGGATGAGCTCCTACTACGTCACCCCACGCTGCAGCCCCTCCCGCGCGGCGCTCCTGACCGGCCACCACCCTCATTCGGTAGGCATCGGAGTGCTCACCACCGACAATCGCCCGAACGGCTATGCCGGTTCGCTCACGACCGAGGTGCCCACGCTCGCCGAGCTGCTCCACGACCGCGGCTACGCCACCGGTCTGTTCGGCAAGTGGCACCTCGCGAGCGAGTTCGCCGTTCCGAGCGACACCTGGCCCACCCGACGGGGTTTCGACGAGTTCCGGGGCATCCTGCCCGGCGCGTCGAGCTACTACCAGCCGCCCCTCACCGAGGGCGAGACCCGGGTGCCCGACGAGGAGCTGCCCGACGACTTCTACTTCACCGACGACATCACCGCCAGCGGCACCGACTTCGTGCGGCGGCATGCCGGGGCGGAGGAGCCGTTCTTCCTCTTCCTCACCTACACCGCGCCGCACTGGCCGCTGCACGCTCGCGAGGAGGAGATCGCGAAGTATCGCGCGCGGTTCGAGGAGGGGTGGACGACGACTCGCGAGCGGCGGCTGACCCGGCTGCGCCAGGAGGGCATCCTGCCCGCGGTCGACCATCTCCCCGAACAGCAGCCGCTTCCCGACTGGCCCGAGGAGGACAGGGCGTGGCAGATCGAGCGGATGGCGGTCTACGCGGCACAGGTCGAGTCGCTCGACCGCGGTGTCGGCAGCATCCTCGACGCGCTCGAGAGCACCGGGGTCGCCGACGACACGATCGTCCTGTTCTTCTCCGACAACGGCGGATGCGCCGAGGAGCTCCCGGCCGGGGAATCGTTCTTCCCGCCGTTCACCGCGCCGCCCACCACACTCGACGGGCGTCCCATCCCGTTCGGCAACGACCCGTCGATCATGCCGGGGCCGGTCACGTCGTACCAGAGCTATGGCAAGGATTGGGCGACCGTCTCGAACACGCCTTTCCGCATGTGGAAGCGCTGGGTGCACGAAGGCGGCATCTCCACCCCCTTCATCGCGTCGTGGCCCGCCGGCGGAATCCCCACCGGTGGATCGGTGAGCCATTCCCTCGGCCACGTCACCGATATCGTGCCCACCGTCATGGACATCCTCGGGGCTCCGAACCCCGCCGAGGGTGAGAGTCTCCTCGAGGCCTGGCGTTCTCCCGGGTCTGACGACCAGGACCGCACGGTCTGCTGGGAGCACGTCGGCAACGCCGCCGTGCGCCGAGGCAGGTACAAGCTGGTGCGCGAGTGGGGCGGCCCGTGGGAGCTGTACGACATCGCCGTCGACCGCATCGAGTCGAACGACCTCTCGGCCATGAAGCCGGATCTCGCTGCCGAACTCGCCGCGGTCTACGAGCAGTGGGCACGCGAGCACTCCGTGATCCCGTGGCAGGACGTGCTCGACGACCACGTGGCACGCGGAATCCCGGCCCGACGCGCCGTCGGCTGATCGGACCAGGCTGATGCGCACCAACATCCTCTTCATCACGGCCGACGACATGGAGGGCACGACGCCAGGCGTCTTCGGAGGCGCGGGCGACGTGACCCCCGCCCTCGACATGCTGGCCGCCGAAGGCATGATCTTCGGGCGAGCCCACGTCGCGGTCGCCGTCTGCCAACCCAGCCGCTCGGCGATCATGACGGGTCTGTGGCCGCACCGGAACGGCGCCGAGGGGTTCGAGCCCATCCACGATGGCGTGCCGGTGCTCACCGAGAAGCTCGCGGAGGTGGGGTACGTCACAGGCATCCTCGGCAAGGTGAACCACCTCCAACCCGTCGAGCGTTTCGGCTGGGACACCGTCGTGGAGATGCGGGAGCTCGGACTCGGCCGCGACCCGGGCCGGTATGCCGCCGAGACGGCCCGCTTCCTCGCGAATACGGACGGCCGCCCGTGGTTCCTCATGGTCAACGCGCATGATCCGCACCGGCCCTTCCACGGTGCCGACGACGAGCGACGTGCGTTCGGCGACGCCGCCGCGGCGATCCCACGCCCGTCGAAGGTGTTCAGCCCCGACGGCCCGGCCGCCACACCACCCGCCTACCTGCCCGACCTCCCCGAGGTCAGGCAGGAGTACGCCGAGTACCTCAGCTCCGCCCGCCGCTGCGACGACGTGGTCGGCGCCGTGCTCGGCGAACTGGAGGCCTCGGGTGAAGCCGAGTCGACTCTCGTCGTCTTCCTCTCCGACAACGGCATGGCCTTTCCGTTCTCGAAGGCCAACTGCTACCTGCAGTCGACCCGCACCCCACTCATCGTGCGATGGCCCGGTGTCGTCGCGGCGGGCAGCATCGAGGGTGACCGATTTCTCACCATGCTCGATCTGTTCCCCACCTTCTGCGAGGCAGCGGGAGTCGAAGCAGGTGACATCGACGGGGAGAGCCTCGTCCCGGTGCTCCAGGGCTCTCCCTCCCTCCCCGCTCGCACCCACGTGGTCACCGTCTTCCACGAGACCGCGGGCAAGGGCCGATACGAGATGCGGTGCGTGCAGGATGCTCGTCACGGCTACATCTGGAACGGTTGGGCCGACGACGAGACCGACTACAGGGCGGAGAACATGGCTGGCTTGACCTGGCCCGCCATGGTCGAGGCCGCGGACCGCGACGAGGCCATCGCCGCGCGCGTCGGCTTCTACCTGAAGCGGCGACGCGAGGAGCTCTACGATCTCCGTGCCGATCCCGCCGGTCTCCACGACCTGTCGAACGACCCCCGTTCCGCGGCGGCCCTCGCTGCGGCCCGCCGCGCCCTCCGGACGTGGATGACCGAGACCTCGGACCCGCTGCTCGAGCTCTACGACGCACACACCGGTGGGGCCGCCTCCGCCGCGAAAGGATGAGGATGACCACGACCGACGACAGAATCGACTCGCTCCTCGACCGGCTCACGCTGGAAGACAAGGTGCGGTTGCTCACCGGCCGCGATTTCTGGACCACCTGGCCGATCGACTCGATCGGCCTGCGGCGCATCCTGGTCTCCGACGGCCCGAGCGGTGTGCGCGGCGAGGTCTGGGACGAACGGAGCCCCTCCATCAACCTGCCGTCGGCGACCGCGCTGTCGTCGTCCTGGGACACCCGGATCGCTGCACGCTATGGGGCGGTGTGCGCGATCGAAGCGCGACGGAAGGGCGTCGACGTGGTGCTGGGCCCGACCATCAACCTGCATCGGTCGCCCCTCGGAGGCCGGCACTTCGAGGCGTTCAGTGAAGACCCGGTGCTCACCTCGGAGCTCGCCGCGGCGTACGTCACGGGGGTGCAGCGCAACGGTGTGGGCGCCACCCCGAAGCACTACGTCGCGAACGACTCCGAGACCGACCGCCACAGCGTCGACGTGAGGCCTGACGAGCGCGCTCTGCGCGAGCTCTATCTGGCGGCGTTCGAGAAGTCGGTCACCGAGGCCGGGGCGTGGCTGGTCATGAGCGCTTACAACTCCGTCGACGGCGTGACCATGACCGAGAACCCGCTCCTGGAGACCCCTCTGAACTCCGAGTGGGGTTTCGACGGGGTCGTCGTCAGCGACTGGACCGCCGTACGGAGCGTTGAGGCGGCGAACGCCTCCCAAGACCTCGCGATGCCCGGACCCCGCGGCGCCTGGGGCGACGCGCTGCTCGCCGCCGTCCAGGACGGGCGGGTGACGCAGGCCGCCATCGATCGCAAGGTACGCCGCATCCTCCTGCTCGCCGCCCGCGTCGGTGCGCTCGACGGGTTCGACGACCTCGCCACCGCACCGATCGACGACGAGGACGGCGTCGCCTTCGCGCGGGAGGCGGCACGCGAAGGATCCGTCCTGGTGCACAACGACGGCATCCTCCCCCTGGATGTCTCGGCCGTGCGAACGATCGCGGTCATCGGCCACAACGCACGGGAAGCACGGTCGCAGGGCGGGGGAAGCGCGACGGTGGTTCCCGAGTCGGTCGTCTCGCCTCTCGAGGGCATCCGGGCGGCGTTCCCCGACGCGCGGGTGGAGTACGAACGCGGAGCCGTGGTCGCCCAAGGAGTCTCCGAGCTGCCGCTCTCCGTCATGGTCAACCCCGAGACAGGCGAGCCGGGTGCTCATGTGGCCTTCTTCGATGCAGAGGGCGTCGAGCTCTACTCCGAGGAGCGGCGGGCCGCGGCCCTGGTGTTCATCGGAGGCGACGCGCCGATCGGCTCCACCGACTCGATCGAATTCACCACGCGGTTCACTCCGGAGGCGACAGGCACGTTCCTGCTCGGCTTCGCGGGGTTGGGCGCGGGCACCCTCTCTGTCGACGGGCGCGAGGTGGCTTCGCTGCAGACGGACTCGACGAGCAACGACGTCGCCGCGAAGCTCTTCTCACCGCCCTCGGCCTCCACCCCCGTGGAGCTCCGACAGGGCGAGCCCGTCGACCTGCGCGTCGTCTTCCGGCCGCTCCGCGACGAAGCCCTCACCGATGCGCTGGCTCTCACCGTGGGGCTTGAAGCCGACGCCTCGGCGCCGGAGGCGTCACGCGCCCGCGCCGTCGAGGCCGCCGCCCGGGCCGATGTCGCCGTCGTGGTGGTCGGCACCAACGCGCAGGTGGAGTCGGAGGGCTACGACCGCGCCGACCTCGACCTGCCTGGCGAGCAGGACGAGCTCGTTCGCGCAGTGGCAGCCGCCAATCCGCGCACCGTCGTCATCGTGAACTCCGGCTCACCGGTGCTGCTGCCCTGGCGCGACGATGTCGGTGCGATCCTCCTGACCTACTTCGGCGGTCAGGAGTACGGATCGGCGATCGGCGACATGCTCGCGGGCCACGCGGAGCCCGGCGGGCGGCTCCCGACCACATGGCCGGGAGCGATCGACGACGTCCCCGTGCTCGATGTCACGCCGCAGGACGGAGTGCTGCGCTATGACGAGGGCATCCACATCGGGTATCGGGCCTGGCTCCGAGCGGGTCGCACTCCGGCCTACCCGTTCGGTCACGGCCTCGGGTTCACGGAGTGGGCACACGAGGGCGTCTCGGTGGAGACCTCCGCAGACGGCGATGGCTGGATCGTGTCGGTCCACTCGTCGAATCGGGGGGATCGTGCCGGTAAGCAGGTGCTCCAGGTCTACGCGGAGAAGGCGGACTCGCGGGTCGAAAGGCCTGCACGGTGGCTGGTCGGGTTCGAGTCCGTCCGGGCCGATGCAGGACGATCGGCGGTTGCACGCATCCGTGTTCCCGCCCGGACTCTGGCCTACTGGGAATCGGGTTGGCAGAACGAGCCGGGCGACTACGTGCTCAGAGTCGGGGTTTCGAGCGAGCGGCTGTTCGGGGAGGTCGTGGTCGGGTTCGACCACGACGGCGCGTCGAGAGTGGGGCAGGCGGCAGAAGGACGCGTCGGAGGCGTCGGCGACTAGCGAGGCGTCGCGGCCGGGGCGACACCACCGAGCCGGGAGCTCACCACGGCGCACGCCGCCCGGAGCGGCTCGATCGCCTCGCGCATCCGTTCGGGAGTGAAGCGGCCCGCGGGGCCCGAGATCGACAGGGCGGCGGTCACCCCTCCCGTCGCATCCCGGATCGGCATCGCCAGCGAGTTCACGTTCGCGATCGCCTCGTTGAAGGCCATCGCGTAACCGGCCTCGCGGGCCCGCTCCAGTTCTTCGCGGGTCTGGTCGATGGAGAGGGGGTGGTCGACGTTCTCCTCGAGGGCGCGACCTTCGAGAACGGCGTCGATCTGCTCGGCCGGGAGCCCGCTCATTAGCACGCGGCCGTTGGCCCCCGACCAGAGCGGGTAGAGCCTGCCGAGCTCCGAGGCGAAGCGCAGCTCGGCGGTGCTCTGCACCTCCTCGAGGAACACCCGGGTGTTGTCAACAGCGACCGAGAGACCGACCGTCTCCCCGGTCGCGTCGCGGAGCGCGATCATCTGGGGTCGCGCCTCGGTCACGAGGGTGAGCCCGCTGTTGTAGCCGAGACCGATGAGCAGTGCACGCGGCCCGATCTTGTAGCGCTGGGTCGTGTGGTCCTGAATGACCATGCCGGTCGAGGTGAGGGTGGTCAGGATGCGCTGGGTCGTGCTGCGGGGCAGCCCGGTCAGCGAGGCGAGCTCCCGTGCGCTCGCCCCGCCGGCCAGGGGCCTGAGGGTGCTGAGAACGTGGACCGCCTTGACGACCAGATTGTCCATTGCCCCATCCATCCGATCAGGTTAACCGATGCTCCCGTTCGTCACTCCGACGGCAGTCCCTTTCCGCGCTTCTCGTAGATCTCGAGCACGCGGCGGCGCGGGATCACCCCGCAGCGCTCCGCCCATCCGTCGTAGGCCTGGCTGAGCTCCGCCACGATGTCGGGATGCTCGGCCGCGAGGTCGTTCAGCTCCGTGCGGTCGGCGAGCATGTCGTAGAGTTCCCACTCGAGCCCGTACTTCTTCACGAGCTTCCAGTCCCCGCGGCGCACACCGCAGTTGCCCTCGTGCTCCCAGTACAGCAGACGCGAGGTGTCGCGCGCGTCGTCCCGCAGCGTCGGCAGCATGCTGACGCCCTCGAGGGGCAACGGGTTCCGGCCGGCCACCTGCTCCGGGTACGGTGCACCTGCCACCTCGAGCAGGGTCGACATGACGTCGGTCAGCTGGTGGGGCTGGGTGCGGAGCATCCGGTCGGTGCCGATACCGTTCGGCCAGCTCACGATGAACGGGGTGGCGATGCCGCCCTCGTGGATCCAGTGCTTGTACTCGCGGAACGGCGTATTCGAGAGGTTGGCCCAGGGGCGCCCATAGGTCGTGTAGGTGTCTTCCGGCCCGGGCACGATGCTCGGGTCGTTGCCCGGGCGCACCTCCCGGCCGTCGCGGGTTGTGGCGTCGAACGTGACGTAGGTGGTGACGAACTCCTTCGCCGTCTCGATCGGCATCTCCTCGGCGCAGCCCCCGTTGTCGGAGAGGAAGATCACCACGGTGTCGTCGAACTGCCCGTTCGACTTCAGCTCGTCGACGATGCGGCCGACACCCTGGTCCATGCGGTCGAGCTGGGCCGCGTAGACCGCCATGCGGATGGCCTCCCACTCCTGGTCGGCGACGTCGTCCCAGGCCGGCACGCGGGGGTCGCGATCGGTGAGCGGCCAGCTCGCCGAGATGATCCCCGAATCGACCAGCCGCTGCAGCCGCTCCTGCCGGAGCACGTCCCACCCGGCCGAGAAGCGGCCGAGGTACTTCTCGACGTCCTCCTCGAGCGCGTGGAGGGGCCAGTGGGGTGCGGTGTAGGCGACGTACAGGAAGAACGGGTCGTCGGCGTGCTCCGTGGTGTGCTCGTGGATGAACGTCACCGCGTTGTCGCTGATCGCATCCGTGTAGTAGAACGACGGGTCGTCGGCCTCCTGCTCGACGTTCGTCTCGTTGCGCGTGAGGGTGCGCGGCTGGAAGTAGCTGCCGGCACCTTCGAGCGTGCCGAAGAACTTCTCGAACCCCCGCCGGGTGGGCCAGGCGTCGGTGGGGTGGTGGATGTCGCCGGCCATGTGCCACTTGCCCGAGATGTAGCTGCGGTACCCCGCGGGCTCCAGCGCCTCGGCGATGGTCACGCAGCGGTCGTTGAGGGTGCCCGCATAGCCCTCCGGCGAGTCGTCGTAGTTCAGGATGCCGATGCCGGTCTGGTGCGGGTGGAGCCCCGTGAGCAGCGACGCGCGCGAGGGGCTGCAGCGGGCGGTGTTGTAGAACTGGGTGAGCTTCGCCCCCTTGTCGGCGAGCGCGTCGATGTTCGGGGTCAGCACCTCGCCGCCGTAGCAGCCGATGTCCGAGAATCCCATGTCGTCGACGAGGACGAGGACGATGTTGGGCGTGGTGGAGGTCATGTCTTTTCCTTCGTGGGTGATGCCCGCGGGTCAGCGGGCGGAGTTGGGGAGGTCGCTGCGCGAGCCTGCCTCCGCGGCACGGGCGTGAAGCTCGGCGTCGGGCTCGGTGTGCGCGGTCTCCTTCGCGAAGAACAGCGCGACGAGGGCGATGGCGGCAGCGACCATGACGTAGACCGCGACCGGCCACGACGAGCCCGACATCGACACCAGCCAGATCGCGATGATGGGGGCGACGGCGCCCGAGGGGAGCACACCGAGCTGATAGACCAGCGACATGCCCGTGTAGCGCACCTTGGCCGGGAACAGCTCGGCGAAGAAGGCCGCCTCGGCGCCGAACATGGTGCACGCTCCGAGCGACCAGCCCAGCACGATCGCGATCCAGATGAGACCGGCCACCCCGCTGTCGATGAGGGCGAACACCGGGAAGGCGGTGACCAGGGCGACTCCCGCGCCGACGGCGAAGACAGGCCTCCGGCCGAAGCGGTCGGAGAGCCTTCCCGACAGCGGGATGAGCACGAAGCCGATGACGCTGGCGATGAGGAGCCCGTTCAGCGCGTAGCTGCTCGAGAGACCGAGCACGGTCGTGGTGTAGGTGAGGATGAAGGCGTTGTAGACGTTGAACGTGATGCTCTCGCTGAAGCGGGCGCCGAAACCGATGAGGATCTGCTTCGGGTAGTGCCGCAACACGTACAGCACCGGGACCTTCACCGTCTCGCCCGTGGTCACCATGTCCTGGAACGCGCGTGGCTCGTGCACCTTCAGGCGCACGGCGAGGCCGACGATGACGAGCACGATGCTGGCCAGGAACGGGATGCGCCAGGTCCATTCGACGAGCGCCTCGTCGCCGGGGATGCTGACGAGGTTCACGGCGAGGGTGGAGAGCAGGAGCCCGAGAGGCACGCCCGTCTGCGGCCAGGCCGAGAACAGTCCGCGTCTGCCGCGGGGAGCGTGCTCGAAGGTCAGGATCGCCGCTCCGCCCCACTCGCCGCCGAGCCCGATGCCCTGCAGCATGCGGAGCACGAGCAGGATGATGGGGGCGGCGACGCCGATCGCGGCGTAGGAGGGCAGGAGGCCCATGGCGAAGGTCGAGCCGCCCATGATGAGCATCGTGATGACGAGGATCTTCTTGCGGCCGATCCGGTCGCCGAAGTGCCCGAAGATCAGTCCGCCGATGGGGCGGGTGACGAAGCCGGCGGCGAAGGTGCCGAAGGCGACCAGGGTGCCGATGAGCGGATCGAAGTCGGGGAAGAACTCCTTGTTGAACACCAGGGCGGCCATGGTGGCGTAGAGGAAGAAGTCGTACCACTCGACGACGGAGCCGAGCACGCTCGCCGTGACGGTGTTGCGTTGCTGGCGACGCTCTTCAAGGGTGGATTGCGAGTTCATCGTCGGACTCCTCAGGTGGTGGTCGGGTCGATCGCCGACGGGGTCGTCGGGAAGCTGCGGCGGGGGAACGAGTACGAGGTGTCGGCCTCGAAGTGGTAGAAGGCGACGTCGCCCGCGTCGTGCACGAGCGCCCAGGTGCGCGAGTGTCGAACGGAGTCGATCGTAAATCGCTCGACGACACGCGTCGGCGCGTGCCCGTCGGTCGTGGCGATGTCGACGGCTTTGCTCGAACCCATCCCGAACAGGGGCAGGTGGGCACGGACGGTGGTGATCACATCGGTCATGGACGCCTCCTCGCGGTACATGTCGGTGAAGGAGGGAGCGGGGATCTCGGGCCCCGCCCCCTCCATCGCCCGCACCGGCGTGGACGACGGTGGTGTTCGGACGATGTCCCATTGTGCGGGACAATGTCCCACTCAATGGCTAAGGCGAGACTAGAGCCTTTGTTTCCGGAGGTCAAGCGGCGGGGTGTGAGGCAGGATGTGAGGCATGACGAACGGAATGCGGCGGACGGCGCGACCGGGCGGCGGCGCGATCGTCGTCGCCGTGGCCGTCGCGGCGGGCGCCGCGCTCGGCATCGCCGGGGTGGCCCCGGCCGCAGCGGAGGCCGACGGGCATTCGCACACGCCCGCGATGTACGTCACGTTCCACGGCGAGGCGTCCTCCGACACAGGGTCCACCGCCGGGTCCGCTGCCAACAACATCTCCTCGTACGACGCCTCAGGGCACCTCGTCTCGCAGAGCGTGCTGGCGACGGGCAAGCACGACCCCGTGCTCGCCGAGCTCCGGGGCATGCTGCTCACCGCCGACGGCGGGCTCGCGGTCGCCAATGCGACGAAGAGCGACAGTGCGATTCTGGGCTACCAGGCGCCGGATGCCTCCGGCGCCCGCCACCCTGCTCCGCCCACGGGTGTCTTCGCGCCGGGTGCACCCACGAACCCGGGCATCGACCACCCGTACGGCCTCGCCGCGGCGCCCGACGGCGGCCTGTTCGTCTCGAGTCAGGACACCGCCGTGGTCACCGCACTCGACGGCTCCGGCGCGCCCACCCCCTCAGCGGGTGCGTCGTCGTGGTGGGCGGAGCAGTACCCCGACGTCGATTTCGACAGCGGCACCCTGGTGCCCTCGGTGTCGGACGTGCCGGCCGAGTCGGGCGGGCTCGTCGCGCCCCGAGCGCTGGTCACGGCGCCGAGCGGCGCCGGTGCCGGCACCACTCTCTACGTCGCGGACAACACCGCGCAGCTCGTGCGCAGCTACGACGCCACCACGGGACGGTTCCTCGGCGACGTGCTCTCCCCCGCAGTCGGCGGCATCGGCAACCCCGTCGGCCTGATCGTTCACGACGGCATCCTCTACGTCACCAGCGAGGGCACCGACGATGTGGTCTCCTTCGACCTCTCCTCCGGCAGCACGTCGGAGGTCGTTCCCCGCGAGTTCGGCAAGGCCAAGCTCGACCATCCGTCGGGTCTCGGCTTCGGCACCGACGGCAGGCTGTACGTCGCCAGCCGCGCCGGCCAGAAGATCATCGCGTACACCCTCGACGACACGAACACGAAGGCAGAGAAGGCCGAGGTGTTCGTCGACGGGCTGCCCGACCAGCCCGAGCAGCTGCTTCTGGTCGACGGCACGGACGACGGTGCCGAGCCGCCCCTTCCGGCGGCGCCACCTTCTCCCACGGCGACCTCACCCGCACCCTCTCTCCCCGCTGACCCGCGGCCATCGTCGGGAGATCAGGAGCTCGCCGCGACCGGACTCGGGCCGGCTTCCCTGGCAGGAGCCGGCCTCGCCCTCGCCGCCCTCCTCGCAGGACTGGCCGTCGTCGCCCGGCGCAACCGCACCCGCAGCGGGTGAGCAGCGTGCGGCGAGGCCGGGGCGCCGTGGCGAGCACTTCCGGGGACTCGCCGCGCGGCGGCTGCACCTTTCGGATGCACTGCGGAGGTGCCATCCTGCTGAGCTAGAGCGCCTCCCGCGCCCTCCGTAGCGTGGCGCACATGACCACGACACAACGATCACTCGCTCCGCAGCCCGGTTCCGTCGAGCCCTCCACCGGGGAGTCCCCTGGTCTCCGCGGCCTGCTGCGCGCGCATCCGCTCATCTCGTTCTTCGTGCTCGCCGACGCGCTGAGCTGGCTGGCCTGGCTGCCCTACGTGCTGTCGCAGAACGGCCTCGGAGTGTGGGCGTTCCGTTTTCCCGAGGTGCTCGGCAGCAGCCAGATCCTCGGAGTGCTCCCCGGCGCCTACCTGGGTCCGATCGGCGCTGCCTTCCTCGTCACCGCGCTCGTCGGCGGCCGACGGGGCCTGCGCGACTGGGGTGCGCGGCTCTGGCGCTGGCGGGTGGCCCCGCGCTGGTACGCGATCACCCTCCTCGGTGTTCCGGCGGCCATGCTCCTCACCGGGCTCGTCTTCTCGGGCGGCCGGATCGAGGCACCGTCGGTGGCAGCGCTTCTCGCGTTCGTTCCCGTGCTGCTGTTCCAGATGATCACCACGGGTCTCGCCGAGGAGCCGGGCTGGCGCGACTTCGCCCTCCCCCGTCTGCAGGGGCGATTCTCGCCGCTGCGGGCCGCCTTCGTGCTCGGGCCGCTGTGGGCGCTCTGGCACGCGCCGCTGTTCCTCACCGAGTGGGGCGGGTTCCCCGAGGCGTCCTGGATGCGCCCCGCCGCCTTCTTCGTCTTCTGCGTCGCCTTCAACATCGTGATGTCGTGGGTGTTCAACCGCACCGGGCAGAGCCTTCCGTTGTCGATGCTCATGCACGTCGGGGTGAACACTTTCGCCTCTGTGCTCTGGGTGGAGATGTTCCCGTCCCTCGACGGCGACGTGGCGCTCGTGGCGATGGCCGCCGGTGCGGTGGTGGCCGCTGCGGCGATCATCCTCGTCACCAAAGGTCGGCTCGGCCTTCGGCGGTGACGTGCCCATCCGCACCGGCACCGCACCCGCACCCGCGGACTACGATCGGCTCATGCCCGCGGCGCAGCGCCTCCACCGTTCGATCGCCGTCACGCCTGCCCTCGTGACGGCGATCGTCGCCGCAGGGGCGGCCTGCGCGGTCGGCGCTCTCGCCGAGCTCGACCCGGCAGAGCACGGCGCCGCACCCGGGCCGACGACGTGGGCGGTCACGCTCGCCGTGCTCCTGCTGCAGTCGATTGCCCTGGCGGGCGTGCGCCGGGCCCCGCGCCTGGCGCTCCTGGTGGCGGCAGCGCTCCCTCTCGTAGTCGCGGCGACCGCACCCTCCGCACTGTTCAGCGCCAGCGCTGTGCCGGTGCTGGTCGCGGCGTTCTCGGCCGCGGTGCAAGGGACGCTCCGCCGGATCGCCGTCGCCGCTGCGGCATCCTCCGCACTCGTCGCAGGCGGCCAGTTCGTGGCGGGGATGGGTCTCGGTCGCGGAGATCTTCTCGTACTGGCCCTCGAGTCCCTTGGGCAGGGGATCATCGTCGTCGGCGTGCCGATCGTCCTCGGTTCGACGATCGCCGCTCACCGCGCCGCTGCGACGGCGAAGGAAGAGTCGCTGCAGGCCGCACTGCGCCGACGTGAGGCCCAGGTCGGCGAGGCGATCGCGCGCGAGCGGAGCGCCATGGCCCGGGAGCTCCACGACATCGCCGCCCACCACCTGTCGGGCATCTCGTTGATGGCCTCGGCCGTCGCCCGGCAGGTCACGACCGATCCCTCCGCCGCCCGCTCGGGTGCGCTGCAGATCCGCGAGCAGAGCAACGCGGTTCTCGACGAGCTGCGCAGCCTGGTCGGCCTGCTCCGCACGTCGGAAAGGAGTCACGGCCAGGGCGGCGACGGCGGGCTCGAGACATTGGCGACCATCGCCGAGTTCGTGGCGTCGGCGCATCAGACGGGTGGCGCCGTCGTGCTCGATGTGCGCAGCTCTCCCTCCGGCGTGCTCGGATCCGGAATCCCTCCGCTCGCCCAGCTCGCAGCGTTCCGCATGGTGCAGGAGTCGCTGACGAATGCCGCCCGCCATGCACCCGGTGCGCCGAGTACCGTGACCATCGACGACAGTGCCCGGTCTGAGCTGACGATCTCCGTGACCAACGGCAGGGGCTCCGGCGCGCCTCCGCTGCCGCGACACGATGAGGGCTTCGGTGTGCTCGGCATGCGCGAGCGCGCGGCTCTGATCGGCGGCTCGTTCGACGCGGGCCCCACGGATGACGGCGGATGGGAGACCAGAATGCGCATCCCGCGCGGGCTGGCGCGCGCAGACCGCGTGGAGGAGCCATGATCCGGGTCACGATCGCCGACGACCAGCCCCTCGTGCGCGCCGGGCTCGCCGCGCTCGTCGGCTCCGAAGCCGACATCGAGGTGGTCGGGGTCGCCGCCGACGGCATCGAGGCCCTCGAGCTGGCGCTCGAACTCGTGCCCGACGTGGCGTGTCTCGACATCCGGATGCCAGGCCTCGATGGCATCGAGGTCGCAGCACGGCTCTGCGGGCCCGACGCCGACCCGAAGATCCCCGTGCTCATCCTCACCACCTTCGACATCGACGACTACGTCTTCCGCGCACTCGAGGCGGGGGTGTCCGGGTTCCTGCTGAAAGACTCCGACCCCGACGAGATCATCCGCGCGATCAGGAGCGTCGCCGAGGGCCATGGCACGCTCGACCGCACCCTCACCCGACGCGTCGTCGACGAGTACGTGCAGCGTCGCCGGCTGCAGCCGGTCACCGCCGCCCGGGCTGTCGAGCTGCTCACGGCGAGGGAGCGAGAGATCCTGCTGTTGCTCGCCCAGGGCCTGACCAACGAGCAGATCGCCGCCGAGCTCGTGGTGGAGGTCGCGACGGTGAAGTCGCACCTGGCGAGGCTGCTGCCGAAACTCGGGGTGCAGTCGCGGCTGCAGGCCGCTGTGTGGGCGTATCAGAACCGCGTGGTGACGGTGGAGGAGCCGGGCGGCGCGCGCTGAGCCGGGCCCTCGGCCCAGGAAGCGCGCCGCTGGTCTCAGGCGCCGCCGGCGCGGCGCGATTCGAAGGCGCGGGCGAGGGTGAGGTAGCAGCTGGCCGTCCAGGTGTAGGCGCGGTCGCGGAGGCCCGCGCCGGTGAGGGCGTCGAAGTTCTCGGCGAAGCCGGAGCGCTCGCAGAGGCGGCGGAAGCGCTCGCTGATGACGTCGGCGAGCGCGGTCTCGCCCGCTCGGCGCAGTCCGTCTTCGATCAGGGTGGTCGACGGCGCCCAGATGGGCCCCCTCCAGTAGCCGTCTGGTTCGTACTCGGGGCTGTCGACCAGCTGGGTCGCCGGGCCGTGGTCGGTGAGGTGCAGCGCGACCCGGGCACCGAGCGCCGCGGTGATGTCGGAAGGGAGGTGGTCGGCGGCGATCACCGCGACGCTGTTGAGCAACGAGCTCGTCGCGCTCGGGCGGCCACCCGTCGCCGCCCTCGCCACGAAGGTGTCGCCGTTCCACAGCTCGAGGAGCCCGCCGAGCATCGCCTCGCGCTCTGCACGCCAGACCGCTGCCTCCGCCGCCCAACGGCTCGCCTCCGTGGTTCCCGCCACCCCGCCACCACCGCCGAGCTCGTCGGCGAGCCCGGCGAGCACGTCGAGCTGCACGACGAGGAAGGCGGCGAGATCCGGCGACTCGATCACCCGGTCGCGGTCGAAGGTCGTCGAGTTGTCCCATCCGCTGTCGTTGCCGTGCTGGTAGTGGGCGAGCGGGTGCCCGGGCACCCGGCGATGGTCGAGCCAGAACCGAGACCACCGCGCGAGGGAGTCGTAGATCTCGCGGAGCACGGTGCCGTCGAGCTCGCTGTCGAGGTGTGCCCGCAGGCGCCGCAGCGCCCACCCGTGGATGGGCGGCTTCACGAAGTTGTACAGGACCTCCGAGTGGGTCGCCGAGTCGGGCAGCGCCCCCGCGGCGTCTTGGAAGTCGAACACCACCCGGAACTGGTCGACCGCCTCGTCGGGGAGTCCGGGAGCGAGCGCCAGCGCGTTGAAGCAGTGGTCCCAGCTCCACACCTTGTCCATCCAGTGCTTCGACATGAGGATCGACTCCCGCTGCAGGAATCCGCGCGGGGACACGGTGGCCGACCAGAGCACGTAGCACGCTGCGGCGGCCGCCGGAGTGCGCTCGCTGCGCCATGGCGCGAGCCTGTCGACGTAGTCGTCGAACTCGCGAGCCACCGCGTCGACCGCATCCCCGAACCCACGCTCCGGCCGGTAGGGCGACCGCGCCGTGTCGAACTCCTCGAGGACGACCTCCCACTCAGCACCCGTCCCCGGTGCCCGCTCATCCTCGCCCCGCGCCGAGACCGTCACCGCCCGCTCGCCTGCACCGAGCATCTCCGCACCGGAGACCTCCAGCGCGCCCCGCAGCTCCGTGACCCGGTAGCGGCGCCCGGTCTCGTACGAGGTGAACACCGCCGACCCGTCGACCGGGTCGCGGAAGAGGTACGTGCCGGTGAACGGGGTCAGTTCCTCCGCCGCGTCGGCGATGCGCAGCTCGAGCCCCCGCCCGCGCAGCCGCACCGTGCTGTCGTTCTCGAACACCGCCTCGATGAGGCCGTCGGATGCACGCCACCGCAGCACGGAGGGCGTCGCCTCCACCGTCGTGGCGACCTCGGCGCCGTCGAACCGGGGTTCGAGCACGACGACGGCGTGCATCCCGGTCTGGTGGGAGACGAGGTGCAGCTTCTCGCGCGTGGTGTGCAAAGCCACCACCGGTGAGATGTCGAGCCACGACCCGCGCCGGCTGAACGGGATGTCGCGGATGTCGAAGGCGAGGGCTGAGGGTGCGGTCATGCTGAACCCATTCTCGTGCGGGCAGGGGTCGGCGGGGCGGATGACATCACCCTGCCGTCGGCAGGAAGACCCGCATGGTCGACGGACCCCGCTCGGCCCAGCGGTGGTACGGGATGAGGGTCACGTCGAGGGGCTCGGTGCCACCGTCGGGCTCGCCGTTCGCGCTGTACGGGAGCGGTTCGGTCGCGGCAGGCGCGACCACCACCTCGCCGGCGATGCGCGCACCGTCGGCCAACGGCTCCGGTTCGACGTCGGTTCGCACCCGGATGCCGTCGATGCCCGCCCCCGCGGGGAGGTCGGTCGACTCGAGGCAGAGCACCAGGGGTCCGCGCTCCACGGCGACGGTGCCGCGCACGGCGTCGATGCGCCGGTCGGGCCAGGTGAGACGGGGATGCAGGGGCAGCTCGAGCGTCACACTGTCGCCGGGGGCGAACTCGCGGCGCACATCGGCCCAGCCCTGGCGCACCGGCGACGCGTCACCGGCGCCGTCGGTTCCGCCGACACGGAGGGTGGCGGTGTCCGCCCAGGCGGGAACGCGCATCCGGAGTCTCGCCTCCCCCACCGGCGCCTCGACGACTCTGACGACGACCGTCGAGGTGCGCGGGTAGTCGGTCTCGACGACGAGGTGAAAGCCTCCCAGCCTGATCTCGCCCGCTGCATACTGCAGCAGGGCGACCCCCTCGTCGTCGGCAGCCGCCGTGTACGCGCCGAGGGAGGCGAGGGTGCGCGCGACGTTGGTGGGGCAGCACGAGACGTCGAACCACGGTGCGCGCACTCCGCCTTCGGCCCGGTTGTTCACGCCGTCGGCGGCGGCTTCACCCGCCTCCCGTTGGTGCAACGGGTTGGCGTAGAAGAACGCCCGGCCGTCCGCGCTCGGCGAGGTGGCGATGACGTTGAAGAGGGTGCGTTCGATGAGATCGGCGTAGCGCACCTCTCCGGTGGCCAGGTAGAGCCGCCAGGCGAGCATGATCGAGCCGACACCCGCGCAGGTCTCGCAGTAGGCGCGGTCGGCCGGCAGCTCCCAGTCGTCTCCGAACCCCTCGTCCTGGTGCCGCGAACCCATGCCCCCGGTGAGATAGGTGCGGCGCCCGACCGTGTTCTCCCACTGCGAGGCCACGGCCTCGAAGAGCTCGTCGTCGCCGGTCTCCACCGCCACGTCGACAGCGCCGGCGGTGAGGTAGAGCGCCCGCACGGCATGGCCGCGCAGCACCGTCGCATCGCGCACGGGAACGTCGTCCTGGAAGTACTCGGCCGAGAGCAGGGGCCGCACGGGAAGTGAACCCTTGCCCCGCCGTTCAATGAACAGGCTCGCCTGTTCGAGGTAGCGACGCTCGCCGAAAGCGCGCCCCGCTTCGGCGAGCGCCACCTCTATCTCGGGGTGGCCGCACACCATCGCGCGGCCGGTCGGCCCGAATTCTTCGCAGAGCTGGTCGGCAGCGCGCCGCGCGAGCTGCACCAGCGTGTCGTCGTACCCGGTGCGGTGGCGTGCCACCGCCGCCTGCAGCAGGTGCCCGGCGTTGTAGAGCTCGTGCCCCATCGCCAGATCGGAGTACCGGGGAGGCAGGCCCGGATGCCCGAAGGCGGTGTCGAGGTAGCCGTCGGCATCCTGGGCGGCGGCGACCCGCTCGACGAGGGCGTCGAAGGCCGTGGTGAGCCCGGGGTCGGGTTCGGCTGCACGGCCGAGCTCCCAGGCCATCGCCTCGAGCAGCTTGTAGACCTCCGAGTCGGAGAACTGCCAACCCGGCCGGTCGGTGGTGGTCTCGCCGCGCGCCACCCGGTCGAAGTTCTCGATCCAGCCGAGGCGCTCCATCCAGTCGAGGCAGTGCAGCAGCGTCGCCGAGGCGTTGACACGCTGTCGCGACCCCCAGAACCCCTGCGGGTCGAAGCGCACGGCGGCGACCCCGGCCCCGCGGAGGGACCCCCGGGTGGGTGCCACCGGCACGTCGCGAGCGTCGTCTGATTCCTCGACCGCACGCGCGGTCACGAGTGGGAGCGTCACGTGGTCAGTCCTTCACTGCGCCGGCGGTGACACCGGCGGCGACGTAGCGCTGGGCGACGATGAGCAGGATCGCCGCGGGGATGGAGGCGACGACCGCGGTGGCCATGATGGCGTTCCACTGGGTCGTGTTGTTGCCGATGTACGAGTAGATGCCGAGGGTGACCGGTTTCAGCACCGAGTTGCGGGCGAGCGTCGACGCGAAGACGAAGTCCGACCAGGCCCAGAGGAAGGCGAACAGCGCTACGGTGAGCGCCGAGTTGCGGCTGAGGGGCAGCACCACCGACGTGAAGGTGCGCCAGGCGTTGGCGCCGTCCATGCGGGCCGCCTGCAGCAGCTCGCGGGGCAGTCCGCTCATGAACGCGGTGAACAGCAGCACACCGAAGGGTACGGCGATGGTGGAGTCGGCGAGGATGAGACCGCCCACGCTGTTGAGCAACCCCAGCCGCACGTAGATGGCGTAGAAGCCCATCGCCATGACGACCCCCGGAATCATCTGCGCCACGAGCAGCACGAAGTTGAGGGTGCGACCGCCGCGCATGTTGAGCAGCGCGATCGCGTAGCCGGCGGGTGCCGCGATCACCACGGTGAGCACGACGCAGCCGAGACCGATGATGAGGCTCGTGCCGAGGTTCGGCAGCTGCTGGCGCAGCACCTCGGCATAGCCCTCGAAGGTCGGGTCGACGGGGAAGAGGTGGGGCGGGCTGATGCGCAGGTCGGAGGTCTTCGTGAGAGAGACGTTCAGCATCCAGTAGACCGGGAAGAGCATCAGCACCGTGAAGACGATTCCGAGTGCCGTCTTCCAGAGCGGGCGGCGGGCGGTCATGAGTTCTCCTGACGTCGCTGCATCCTGAGGTAGAGGAAGCCGAAGACGAGTGCGATGACGATGAGGATGTTGCCGACGGCGGCGGCCGGCGAGAGATCGGGCTGACCGGTGCCGAACGCCTCCCGGTACGACCAGATGGCCAAGGTCGTGGTGGAGTTCGCGGGCCCGCCGCTCGTCATGATCCAGATGATGTCGACGACCTTCAGCGTGTAGACCAGGCCGAGCAGCAGCGTGATCGCCGACACCGGCCGCAGCAACGGGAACGTGATGCTCCAGAACTGGCGCCACGGGCCCGCGCCGTCGAGGGAGGCGGCCTCGTAGAGGTCGTCGGGGATGTTCTGGAGGCCCGAGTAGAGGATGACCAGGTTGAACGGGATGCCCAGCCAGATGTTCGCGATGACGACAGCGAGCATCGAGGTGTCTGGCGAGGTGAGCCAGTTGATCTGGCCGATGCCGAACGCCTGGAGGAAGGAGTTGACGATGCCGTTGTCGCTGTTGAGCATCCAGGCCCAGGTCGACCCCGAGACGATGAGCGGCAGCAGCCACGGCACGAGGAACAGGGCGCGCAGGATGCCGCTCAGCCGGAAGGTGCTGCGGAAGAACACGGCGAGCGCGAGGCCGATCACGTATTGGAACAGGAGCGAGGCCCCGACGAACACGACGGTGTTCCAGAGAGCCTGCGAGAACAGCGGCGACGTCACGACGTCGATGTAGTTCTGCAGGCCGACGAACTCGGCGTTCCCCTGCACGAAGGCCCGCACCGTGTAGTCGTGCACGCTGAGATCGATGCTGCGGATGAGCGGATACGCGTAGAACGCGGCCAGATACACCAGGAGCGGTGCCGCGAAGGCGACGGCGACCCAGCGGGAACCGTTCAGCCCGCCGCGGCGGCGGGGCTTGCGTGCGCCGCCTCCGGGGCCCTCCTCCGGAGGGGCGGGCGGAGTCGACAGGGCGGTCGGCGCCGTGGAGATGGTCATCGGGTGTCCTTCGTCGATCGGGTGCGGGGTGCCCCGGGGCGGGCTCAGGCCCGCCCCGGGGCGGGCGTCACTTGCCCTCGGTCGCCGACGCGGCGGCCTCCTGCGCCGTCTTCAGCGCATCTTCGGGCGTCGACGCACCCGAGATCGCGCTCTGCACGGCTGTCCACAGCTGCTCGGAGATCAGCGGGTAATCGGTTCCGAGGTTGTCGCTCGTGCGGCCCTTGGCAGCCTGCACCGCGGAGACCCAGGTCTCGAGTTCGGGGTGCTCCTCGAGCAGCTGGGTCTGCCCGTCCTCGGTCGGCGGGATGTAGTACGCGAACGTGTTCGCCGTCTCCACGAATCCCTCCGGAGTGGTCATGCAGTCGACGATCTTCTTGGTCGTCTCGTACCGGGAGGTGTCGTTCTGCACCGGAGCGATGATGAACTCGCCACCGGTCGGGGCAGGGGCGACGCCCGAGTCGACCGCGGGCAGCTCGATGACGCCCGTCTTGAACGACTGCTCGGCAGCGCTGTTGACCTGCCAGGTCCCGTTCTCGGCGAAGCCGAAGTCACCGGTGATGAACTCCTCCCAACTGGTGTTCTGCGAGTTGTTGATGACCGACTGCGGCGCGTAGCCGTTCTTCACCCAGTCGGTCCACAGCTGCAGCGCCTCGACCGCCTCGGGCGAGTCGAGCTCGGTCAGGTCGGCACCGGCACCCCAGAACCAGGGGAGGAACTGGAACGAGCCCTCTTCGGTGTTGATGCCGGCGAAGGTGATGCCCTTGTGACCGGCCGCGGTGACCTTCGCCAGGGCATCGGTGAGAGCCGGCCAGCTGGTGATGGAGGCGGGGTCGACACCGGCGGCGGAGAGGATGTCGGCGTTGTAGTAGAGCGCAAGGGTGTTCGCGCCGATCGGGATGCCGTAGTTCTTCCCGTCGAGCTCCCCGGCCGCGAGCAGGTTGGCGTCGATGCCCGAGGTGTCGAGGCCGAGCTCGTCGGTGGTGGTCAGCATGCCCGTCTCGGCGAGGGTCGACACGGCGGGGTTGTCGAGGAGGATCACGTCGGGCGAGGTCCCCTCCTGGGCGGCGAGCAGGGCCTGGTTGGTGAGCGATGTCGTGTCGTAGGCGGTGCGCTCGATGGTGACCCCGGCGTCTGTGCCGCAGGCCTGCACGCGGTTGGCCCAGTCGGAGCCCTCCTCGTGCTGGGGGTACGGGTCCCACCAGGTGTAGGTGCCGCCGCCCGCGGCGTCGGTCGACGAGCCGGTCGACGACGCGGAACAACCTGCGAGCGCGCCGACGGCGATCGCCGTGACCGCCAGGGCGATCGGCGCTCGAAGCTTCGTGGTGATCATCTGTTCCTCCTTGAACACGTCCGGGAATCCCGGACCTCTCGGTCGTTCAGTGGTGCTTCGGTGGTGCGGCGGTGCTGCCGCGGTCATCGAGTCGGGGCGCGATCAGATCGACGACGGTTGCTTCCGCATCGGTGGTTCCTTCGATGCGGGAGACGAGGTGCTCGACGGCTCGCCGGCCGAGCTCGTCGGCGGCGCTGTCGATGGCGGAGTACGGAAGGGAGAAGGTGCGGGCGAAGTCGTCGGAGTACCGGCCGATCACCGAGATGTCGCGGGGTGCCGACAGCCCACGCGTCTGCAGCACGCTGGGCAGCGCCGCCGCCGCAGCCTCGTTGTTGAGCAGCAGGCCCGTGGCGGCCGGATGCGCGTCGAGGAGGGCGTTCAGCTCGCGCCCGATCTCGGGCTGGCTCGACGAGGCGAAGGTGTGGTGCAGCTCGACACCCAGCTCGTCGGCGCGCTGCCGCGCGGAGTTGGCCAGCCTCCAGACGTAGCCGCCACCGCGCTGGAGCACGTGTTCGGGCTGGGAGACCAGGATGACGCTGCGGTGCCCGAGCCCGTGCAGGTGCTCGACCATCAGCCGCCCTGCCGCCGCGAAGTCGAGGTCGAACACGTCGATCCCCTGCGGGTCGCCCGGAAGGCCGACGAGCGAGCCGGGCTGGCTGGCGTTGCGCAGGATGTCGAGGCGGTCGTCGTTCTCGGCGACGTTGAGCAGCACGAAGCCGTCGACCATGCGCGAGTCGGAGATGCGGCGGAGGGCGGAGACCCCGTCTTCGTCGGTGATGAGGAGCGTGTCGTAGCCGCGCTCCCGTGCCTGATTGGTGACTCCGAGGATGTACTGCAGCATCGCGGGGGCGAACTCGTCTTCGAGGAATCGGGCGAGGAGCCCGAGCACCTTGGTCTGCGACGTGGCGAGGGCCCTGGCTCCGGCGTTCGGGGTGTAGCCCAGGCTGGCCACGGCTTCCGCCACCTTCGCCCGCACCTCGGGGGAGATCGACCGCTTGCCTGACAGCGCGTACGACGCGGTGCTGCGCGAGACGCCCGCAATGCGGGCGACGTCTCCGATCGTGGCCATGGGTCTCCTTCGACGGGTTTCGAATCGGTTCGACTCGAACCGGTTCGACCATACAAGTCCGAGGTCGGGAGTGCAACCGTTGATTAGGAACGCGTTCGATGCTTTACTCGGGGATCGAACCGGTTCGACGTTGGGTGCATCGCGGTCAGGACGGGTTCTTCCACTCGCTCGATCAACGGAGATGAAGCTGATGATGAGACCTTCTTCCCTACGCGACACCCCTCGCGTGGACACACCAGGCAGCACGCGCCGCCGCACTCCAGGGAGCCCGGCGCTCGGTCGCCGAGCACTCGCCGCCCTCGCCACGACCGCCGTCGTCACGGCGGGAGGGATCCTCGCGGTAGCCGCCCCCGCGGGTGCCGCCCCCGGGCCGAACGCCACCCTGGTGGTGGAGGCCGATCAGCCGTTCCGCCCCGTCACCACCATGGCGAGCGGATCCCTCTACGGGCTGGCGAGCGCGGGGGTGCCCTCGATCGACAAGATCCTCCCCATCAAGCCGCACACCTTCGTGCAGAAGCCCGAGGGCGGCACGCAGCAGCCCACGGGTGACGCGCTCTCCGTCGCCGACACGGCCGACGAGGCGGGAGCCGACGTGGTCATCCGTCTCGTCGACTACCTGCCCGGTTGGCCCTACCAGTACAACAAGGACGCCTGGCTCCCCGCTGTCGAGAAGATGGTCGACGACACCAAGGCGGCCGGCAAGCTGAATGTCGTCGCCTACGCCATCTGGAACGAGCCCGACATCACCTGGCGCACGACCAACGGGTCGTTCTTCGACCTGTGGACCGACACGTACCGGCTCATCCGCTCCCTCGACCCCGAGATGCCGATCCAGGGCCCGGCGTACTCCGACAACATCACGAGCATGCGCGCCTTCTACGAGCACGCGAAGGCAACCGACACGCTGCCCGACGTGCTCGAGTGGCACGAGCTCATCCGCTCCTCGAAGATCAAGGGGGACGTCGAGCAGGTGCGTGCCATCCTCGCCGACCTCGACATCCCCGAACCGCCCATCGACATCACCGAGTACGCGGCCCCCGCGGAGGTCGGACTCTCCGGCCCGCTGGTCGGCTACATCGCGAAGCTCGAGCGCTACGGCATCACCCGCGCCGAACTGCCGTTCTGGAACCAGTCGGGTGCGCTCGGCGATCTGCTCACCGGTCGCGACGGCGACCCCAACGGGGCCTACTGGCTCTACACCTGGTACGCGCAGATGAGCGGCGACATGGTCACCACGACCCCGCCGTCGAACGAGAGCCCGCTCGACGGCGCGGCATCCGTCAACGAGGAGGGCACCGAGGTGCGCGTCATCGCGGGCGGCAACAACGGGCCCACCGCGGTGAAGATCAACGGGCTCGACGAGCTGTCGCTCGGCGAGAAGGTGAACGTGCAGGTCGACTTCACCGCGTCGTACGGCCGCACGGTGAAGACGGATGCGCCCGTCACCATCTCGAACACCACCTACGAGGTGGGCGACGACGGTTCGATCTCGGTGCCGATCGTGATGAACCCCACGTACGGCTACCAGGTGATCGTGACCCCCGAGGGTGACCCCACCGACCTGGCCGGCACCTACACGCTGGGCAACGTGAACTCGGGCCTGCAGCTGGCCACGAAAGACGGGGCGACCGCCTCCGGCACGCCGGTCGTGCAGGCCGACGGCGCGAGCGCGACAGGTCAGAACTGGCAGATCGCCGCCGCGGGTCAAGGCCTCTACACGATCGAGCACACCCCGAGCGGGCGCGTGCTGTCGATCGCGGGAGCGGCAGCCTCGAACGGCGCCGCCGCGGTGATCGCCGACCCGACCGGCGCGGAGGAGCAGCTCTGGCAGCTCGTCCCCGACGGCAAGGGCAACGTGCGATTGGCGAATTACGCGACGGGTAAGACGCTCGGTGTGCTCAACCTCGACAAGGATGCCGGCGCGCCGGTCATCCAGTGGTCGGATGGGGCACCCACCTCGAACTGCCAGGTCGACGGAGCGCGTCAGGCCGGCAAGATCGGCACCGCGCTCGACTTCTGCAAGACGGCGTCGTACGGCTCCCTGCCCACGGGTGTCGTCAGCAGCCTGAACGGCGACTGGTCGATCTCCACCTGGATCAAGCCGGGCGCTCTGACCAGCTGGTCTCGCGTGTTCGACTTCGGTACGGGTCAGAGCAGCAACATGTTCCTCACCATGAACGCCGGTGGGGCGGGGCCCCGGTTCGCGATCACGGCGAGCGGCGCCGGCGCTGAGCAGCAGCTCACCTACGGCGGGCAGAACTTCCCGCTGAACGAGTGGTCGAACGTGGTCATCACCGTCGCGGGGAACCAGGGCACGATGTACCTCAACGGAGCTGTCGTGGCGACGAATCCGAGCATGACGACGAAGCCGTCTGCTCTCGGCAACACGAACCGCAACTACCTCGGCAAGTCGCAGTACAGCGACCCGGCCTACGACGGCGCGATCGACGATTTCGCCATCTACGACCGGGCTCTGTCGACCGCCGAGGTCGCCGGGCTGGCCGGTGGCCAGGCAGCAGCGGGTACGGTCGCCCAGTACGCGTTCGACGAAGCATCCGGAACCACCCTGCAGGACTCCTCGGGGAACAACCGGAACGGCACGATCGTGCTCGCGGCCAACGGCACCACCACGAGCACCGCGACCGACGCCCAGACCGCCGACCGGTTCTGGACCCTCACGCCGGCTGAAGTGCCCGACACCACGAAGCCCGCGGCCACCCTGGTGTCGCCCACCACGGCCGGCCCGTTCTCGTCGCTGGCCATCCAGGTCGACGCGAGCGACGACCGCGGTCTCAAGCGCATCGTCGCCAACATCTACAAGGACGGCACGCTCGTGAAGAGCACGCAGTCCCCGGTGGCCGACGGCGCGACGAGCGGGTCGCACACCGCCACGGTGACGCTGCCCGACGGCGCCTACACGATCAGATACAACGCGGAGGACCTCGCGGGCAACATCGCCCCGACCGGGTCGTTCGCGGTGACCGTCGACGCCACGGCGCCCACCGTCACCGTCAAGACCGAGCCGTCGTTCACCACCGGTGCCGACGGGGTCTTCGACCAGGTCAGCTACAAGCTGCACGACGCGGGCCAGATCGACAAGCTGACAGTCAACGGAGTCGTGAAAGAGCTCACGAACAACGCGTGGTCTGACGTGAACTTCATCAAGCCGGGAGTCTTCGGCGCGGTGAAGGGCGCGAACACCCTCGTCGTCTACGACGTCGCGGGCAACACCACCACGGTCGAGTTCACCCTGAACTGACCCCACCCGATGGCGCCTCGCACTCGTGCGGGGCGCCATCGGCGCGTGCCCGCCCCTCAGCTGCTCTCGCGCACGATGAGGCGGTGGGGCGCGACCACCTCGACGGCCTCGCGGTCGGGGTCGTCGATGCGCTCGGCGATGCGCGCCACGGCCTGCGCCGCGATGAACGGGGTGTCGAGCGACACGGTGCTCAGCGAGGGCCTGGAGTAGCGGCCCTCCTCGATGTCGTCGATGCCGACGATCGCGATGTCGTCGGGAACGCGCAGCCCCGCGTCGAAGACGGCGCGCATCGCACCCATGGCGAGCAGGTCTGAGTAGCAGAAGATCGCATCAGGGGCCTCGGCCGAGGCGAGCAGCTCGCGCGCCGCGGTGTATCCGTCGGCGCGGCTGTAGTGGGCGGCAGGCCGGGTGAGCGAGGGCACGAAGTCGAGTCCCGCGGCGGCGAGCGCCTGCCGGTACCCGGCGGTGCGCTGCTGCGGCGTCGCGTAGCCCTCGGCGGGCTGGGTGCCGATGGCGCCGATGCGGGTGCGGCCCGCGGCGGCGAGGTGCAGAACCGCGTCGGCGGCGGCCTGCACGTTGTCGATCGCCACGTGGTCGAAGCGCCCGTCGAAGTCGTGCTCCCCGAGCAGCACGAGCGGCATGCCGCTGCGGGCGTTCATCTCGCGCAGCTCCGCCTGGGTGACGAGCGGGCTGAACAGGATGCCGTCAAAGAGCATGGTGCGATCGCCGCCGGTGAGCAGTTCGCGCTCCCGTTGATGGTCGTGCCCGGTCTGGTCGATCATCACCCGGTAGCCGAGCTCGCCGGCCGCGTTGATGACGTCGCGTGCCAGCTGACTGAAGTAGGGCACGTCGATCTCGGGCACCACGAGCGCGAGCACCCCCGTGCGACCGGTGCGCAGGGTGCGGGCGACCGGATTGGGCCGGTAGTCGAGCTCGTCGATGGCCTTGAGCACGCGGGCGCGCATCCGATCGCTGACGTGCTCGTAGCCGCTCACGACGTTCGAGACGGTGCGGATGGAGACGCTCGCCCGCTCGGCGACGTCGCGCAGCGTTGCCGGCATGCCTCAGCCTCCTTGCACTCGAACGGAATGTCGGATGCCGCCAGCATAGCGTTTGCATCGTGTGCAAACACGGGCTACAGTTTTGCCTACGTTGGCAAACGCACAGTCACGAAGGAGTGTCCCCTTGCACCAGCACCTGCCCCGAGTGGCGAGCCGGGCCGCCGCGCTCGGCCTCGCCGCCGCCGTCGCCGTCGGGCTGACGGCCTGCGGCCCCGACATCGGCTCCGCCTCCCCCACCGACTCCGCCGCCGACCTGCTCCAGCTCCCGGCCGAGGAATCTCCCTCGGGCGAGATCACCATCTGGGACAGGTCGGGCGACCTGTTCGAGGTGTTCGACGAGGCCATCGCCGACTTCAACGAGAAGTACCCCGACGTGAAGGTGAACCACGAGTCGGTCGACATCGACGCGAAGCTGCAGAACACGCTCATCACGGGCACCGACGTTCCCGACGGCGTCTTCCTCGACGACGCGAAGATCGCCGGCTTCAGCGACTACCTCTGGGACCTCTCCGACGTGCTCGCCCCGTACTCGGGCGACATCGCGCCGCAGAAGCTCGACGTCAACACCGTCGACGGCGGCATCTACGGAGTGCCCTTCGACTCGAACCCGGGCCTGCTCTACTACAACGCCACGGCGCTCGAAGCAGCCGGGGTCGACGCGACGACGATCACCACCTACGACGAGCTGCTCGACGCGGCGCGCGCCTACAAGCAGGCGGTGCCGAGCGCTGCCCCCATCCACCTCGAGCAGTCGCCCTTCCTCGGGCAGCTGCAGCTCGAGATGTACGCCAGTCAGCTCGGCACCAGCCTCGCCGACGCCGACGGCCAGCTGCGACTCGACAGCCCCGAGTACGAGCAGATCCTCACCTACCTCGACACCGTGCAGAAGGAGGGGCTCGGCACCCGCGCCGAGTACCTCGGCCCCACCGACATCGCCGAGCTCGAGAACGGCAACCAGGTGTTCTACCCCTGGGCGATCTGGTTCGACTTCGCCCCGCAGCAGCTGCTCACCGAGACCCAGGGCGACTGGCGCGCCATGCCGCTCCCGGCCTGGGAAGACGGCGGCGCGCGCAGCGGGGCGATGGGCGGCTCGTCGTTCGCCATCCCGAAAGACGCCGAGAACCCCGAGCTCGCCGCGCTGTTCTACAGCTTCCTGATGTTCGACGAGGCCGGCTACAGCACCGTCTGGGGCCCGAACTCGGTCTACCCGGCCGGGCTCAACACCTCGATCCCGAGCTACTTGCCCGCCGCCGACCCGAGCACGCCACTGTTCGAGCCGGTGCCCGCGCTCGGCGGCCAAGACCTCTGGGCCGTGGCCACCAAGGCGGGCGCCGAGATCCCGGCGAGCGTTCCGACACCGTCGTGGTGGGCGGGTGCCGTCGACTACCTCGGCACGAACATGCAGCGCATGCTCGACGGCGAACTCACACCGAGCCAGGTGCTGGAGCAGTCGAGCGACGAGATCCAGACCAACCTGATCGACCGGCAGTAGGGCGGCGCAGCAGACCATGACCGTGATGACCGCCGCGCGGGCCCGGCGCAGACTGGCTCCTTATCTGTTCGTGCTCCCGTTCGTCGCGGTGTTCCTCGCGTTCAGCGTCTACCCGCTCATCTTCACCGCCCGCCTGAGCTTCACCAACTGGCGAGGCTCAGGCGCGGCGGAATGGGTGGGCTGGGACAACTACACCTACCTGCTGACGAGTCCCGGGTTCTGGAACTCGCTCGCGAACTCGGGCGTGCTGTGGCTGCTCATCATCCCCGCGCAGCTCGTGATCGCCCTCGTCGCCGCGGTGCTGCTCGACAACGCGAAACTGCGCCTGCGCGGCTTCTACCGGGTGGCGTTCATCGTGCCCTTCGTCACCCCGCTGGTGGCGGTGGCGCAGATCTGGGTGGTCGTGTTCGACACGAACTACGGCGCGGTGAACGGCCTGCTCGGGCTGGTGGGGCTTCCGGATGTCGGATGGCTCACCACGAGCGAGTGGGCGAAGCCGACACTCGCACTGCTGTTCCTGTGGAAGACGACGGGGTTCATCATCATCATCCTGCTGTCGGGCCTGCAGTCGATCGACTCGTCCGTCTACGAGGCCGCGTCGCTCGACGGGTCGAGCAGGCTGCGCACGCTCTGGAGCATCACCGTTCCGCTGTTGCGGCGCACCATCATGTTCGCGGTCGTGCTGCAGACGCTCGCGGTGTTCCAGATGTTCGCCGAGCCGTTCGTGGTCACCCAGGGCGGGCCGTACAACTCCACCACCACGGCCGGCTACTACCTCTACAACCACATCACGCGCGCCGACCTCGGCACGGGAGCCGCCAACTCCTTCCTGCTCGTGATCATCGTCATGGCGCTGTCGCTGCTGTTCGTGCGACTTCTGCGAGCGAAGGACTGACGGATGACCGCACTCACCACACCGCGGAGCGCGAACGACACCCGCTCCCCAGCCACCGCCGTCACCCGCAACCCGTCGCGGCGCTCGCGGCCTGCGATCGGCTCGCAGCTGTTCCTCGTGCTGCTCACCGTCGCGTTCCTCGCGCCGGTGGCCTGGGCGCTGCTGTCGGCGTTCAAACCGGCGAACGACATCATCCGCTCGCCTCTGCTGTTCGACCCGTCGACCTTCACCCTCGACAACTACACGGCGATGTTCGCCGACGTGCCCATCGCATCCGGGTTCGTGAACACCGCGATCGTGCTCGTGTTCAAAGGCGCCATCACGCTGTTCTTCGCCCCGCTCGCGGCCTTCGCCTTCGCGAAGTACTCCTTCATCGGCAAGAACCTCATCTTCGGCGCGGTGCTCATCAGTCTGATGCTGCCGACGATCGTGCTCATCATCCCGCTGCTGCTGGAGATGAAGGAGCTGGGGTGGGTGAACACCTACCAGGCGCTCATCCTGCCCGGGGCCGTCGACGCCTTCGCCATCTTCTGGATGCGCCAGGTCATCAGCGCCGTGCCCGACGAACTGCTCGACGCGGCACGCGTCGACGGGTGCAGCGAGTTCGGCATCTTCTGGCGCATCGTGCTGCCGGTGATCAGGCCCGGGCTCGCGGGGCTCGCGGTGCTCACCGTCATGAACATCTACAACGACTTCGTCTGGCCGGTGGTGATCGCCTCGTCGGAGCGCATGGCGACGCTGCAGGTCGTCTTGTCGACCCTTTCCCAGAACATCACCGGCAACCGCATCGGTGCCGACTACGCGACCGTGACCGGTGAGCTGCTCGCCGCCAGCTCGGTCGCCCTCATCCCGCTGCTCGTGCTCTTCATCGCACTGCAGCGCCATTTCATCAACGGAATCCTCGCTGGAAGCGTGAAGGGCTGAACCACCCATGACCATCGCGACAGAACTCGCATCCCCCTCCCCCTCGGCTGCTGCGGCCTCGTCGGCCTCTTCGGCCGACTCCGCGTCGGGCGCCGCGCCCGCCGTGCCGCCCTTGCTCGTGCCGAAGGGCGAGTACCCGCGCCCCGACCTCGACCGCTCGGAGCGCTGGCAGAGCCTCAACGGCGAGTGGGACTTCTCGAGCATCGACGGCGAGGCCCGCATCACCGTGCCCTTCGCCTGGGAGACCCCAGCCTCGGGCATCGAGCGCACCTGGCTCGAGGCGGCGACCTACCGGCGGGCGCTCGCGGTGCCCGCCTCCTGGGCGGATGCCCGGGTCGTGCTCTGCTTCGGCGCCGTGCACCACCGCGCCACCGTCTCGATCGACGGCGTCGTCGTCGGCACCCACGTCGGCGGGTACACCTCCTTCGAGTTCGACGTGACCTCGCACCTCACCGCCGGGCGGGATGCGGTGCTCGAGGTCGCCGTGGAGTCACCGGCCGACAAGCGGTCGATCGTGCACGGCAAGCAGCGGTCGATCCCCCGCGACGACTACGACGGGGTGTCGTTCACCCCCACCTCGGGCATCTGGCAGAGCGTGTGGGTGGAGGCGCGGGGGCGCACGTACGCGCGGTCGGTGACGCTGCGGGGGGACAGTCTCAAGGGGATCGACGTCGCTGTGGAGCTGGCGGGTGATGCTCCCGCGGGGGCCGCGGTGCGCACCCGGGTGCTGGGTGAAGGGGCGGCTCCTGCGGCCGGGGTGGCGACGGATGCGCGTGCTGAGTCAGCAACGGATGCTGCGGGCGGCCTGCACCCCGTCGACGCCGAGCTGCGCCTCACCGCCGACGCGGCCGGCCGCGCAAGCGGGCGCCTCGAGATCGGCTCGCCGCAGCTGTGGTCGCCGGCCGACCCGCACCTGTACCGCGTCGAGGTGATCGTGGGCGAAGGCGCCGGGGCCGACCGGGTCGTCGCCACCACCGGACTTCGCTCCCTCGAATGGAACGACGGCGGGCTGCGCCTGAACGGCGACCGCCTGTACCTGCGCGGCGTGCTCGACCAGGGCTACTGGCCCGAGACGGGCCTCACCGCACCGAGCGACGAAGCGCTGCTCGCCGACCTCGATCTCGCCCGCGAGCTCGGCTACACGATGGTGCGCAAGCACCTCAAGCTCGAGGAGCCGCGGTGGCTCCACCGCGCCGACGAGCTCGGCATGCTCGTCTGGGCCGAGCCCGCAGCGCCCAGCCGCTTCAGCCCCGAGGCAGCGGCCCTGTTCGAAGACCAACTGGAGCCGATGGTGCGACGCGACGGCAATCATCCGTCGATCGTGGTGTGGGGGCTGTACAACGAGGAGTGGGGGCTCGACTGGGACATCCCGGGCAGCCGCCGCCGCGCCGAGGCCGCCGCTCACGCCTACGACACGATGGCGGCCCTCGACCACACCCGCCCGCTGGTCGAGAACTCGGGCTGGGCGCACGTGAAGAGCGACCTCGTCGACTGGCACTACTACGAACCAGACCCCGCGACCTGGGCCGAGAACGTGCGCGACCTCGCCACCGGGGTGCGAGAGGCGTTCCCCGTGAAGCTCGGGCCCGACTTCGTTGTCGACAAGAGCCTTTACGGGTCGGACGAGTTCCCGCGCACGGGCGTGCCGCTGCTCAACAGCGAATACGGCGAGGGCTACACCAGCCTCGAACGCGCCTGGCACCTGCGCTGGCAGACCCAGGAGCTGCGCCGGCACGACCGCTACTCGGGCTACGTGTACACCGAGCTCGCCGACGTCGAGCACGAGAACGCCGGCCTTCTCGACGCCGACCGCCGCCGCAAAGACTGGGGCGGCCTCCGCCCCGCCGACGTGAACGCCGACACCGTGCTCGTCGTCGACCTCGTGCCGCGTGCGGCCGGCGCCGACATCGAGGTGCCTCTCGAGGCGTTCGAGCTGACGGTGCGCGTGTCGCACCACGGGGCGGATGCGGTGGCCGGGCGAGTCGAGGCCGCGTGGATCGCGGCGGGCGCGCCGCTGCCGGCGTCGCCCCACGGTGAAGCCTCCTCCGCCGCGGTCCCTGCGGTGTCGCCCTTCGTGCTGGGCGCTCCGGTGACGCTCACGATCGAGCCGCCCGCTGCATCCGCTCGCCTCGCGCTGTTCTTCGTCGACGAGACGGATGCGGTGCGCGCACGCAGCTACCTCGACGCCGCCCCCGTCGAGGCCCCCAACCGCCGGGGCGCGCGCCCCGCGCCCACTCCCGCCCCCTGAGGGGCGGGCACCAGCCGTGGCGCGCGTCCCCCTGCCAACGTGGCGCGCGCCACACTCCTGCGCGGCAGGGCTGGGATGGCCCGGTATAACCCGTTGTACTTCATCCCATGAAGACCGCCATCTCGCTCCCCGACGATGACTTCGAACGGTTCGACCGGGTCGCCGCGAGGCACGGGATGAACCGCTCGGAGTTCTTCCGCGCGGCCGCGAGCCGGTATGCCGACGAGCTCGACGGCGACAAGGAGCTCACCCGCCTCGCCGACGCGGTCATCGCCCGGGCCGGCCAGCCCTCGGCCGACGGCGAGTTCGAGCGCGCGGCAGAACGACGGATGCTGGAGCACACCGAGTGGTGATCGCTCGCGCCGACATCGTCTGGGTCGACTTCGGGTCGCCCCGCGGGTCGGAGTCGGCGAAGGTGCGACCCGCGATCGTGCTGCAGGAGGAGTGGCTGCTCGCCACCACGATCAACACCGTCGTCGTGGTGCCGCTGACCTCGAACACCACGCTGGAGGCCTTTCCGGGCAACGTGCTGCTGCCCGCAGAGGCCTCGGGGCTCGAGAAGGACTCGGTAGCAGTCGTGTCGCAGCTCGGGCCCGTGAGCCGCGAGTTCATCGAGCCCTACCCCGCAGGGCGTGTGCCGCTCCACTTGATGGCCCGGGTGATGGAGGGGGTCAGGCTCACGATCGGGTTGTGACGCCCGCGTTGGTCGAAGGCCCTGGCGCTTTCCTGCGCCGCGGCAGGAGGGTCAGGCTCACCCAGGTCTCGAGAGGTGTGCCGGGCCGGAGCCACGGGGCCTCCCCGGCCGCAAGGGCGCCGTCGAGCGAGGGCGTGAGCGCCGACTGGGGCTCCACCGCGATGGCCCTCGGCCCGTCGTGCGCGGCCGTCGGCCCGGGATCTTCGACCCACAGCCACATCGCAGGGTAGGTGACGACGTCCCACTCCACGATGACGCGACGGCTCGTGGTGCGGAGCTCTGCTCGCCCGTCGCCGCTCGGAGCGAAAAGCATTCGTCGATCGGGAGGTACGATCCGCGAGACCTCTCTTCCGCGGCCGGAGGGGGATGGCAGGTCGATCTGCAGCTCGTCGTCGAGGAGCCTCGGGCCGAACGTGATGTGCTGCCCGAGCAGATACGGCACGACGAGCCCACCCGTGTTCTCGAGTCGGGTGCGCACCTCGAGCCGGTCGCCCTCGAGGAAGATGGAGCGGGTCGCGCGAATCGGCAGGGAGCTGCTGGTGGTCGCGACGACCAGCAGCTGGCCGGCACCACACCTCGCCAGGTCGATCAGGCGCCACCGCACGTCCCTCACGTCGCCGTGCCGGGGAACGCGCGGGTCGAGCGATTCGGGACCGGCGTTCGGGAGCAACTCGAACCATCCGCCGATATCACCGTGGGCGGCCGACGGTGGACTCTCGAGGAGGATGTTGCCCGGGCACCCCGCATGTTCGAGAGAAGTGATTCGCGCGCCCCGCGTCAGGTCGACACGAGCGATGAGTCCTGTCGACGTCAGCTCGATGAGCCGGCGCGAGTCAGTGCCGGGATCACGAGCGATGGGACCGCTCCAGCAACCAGCCCGGCTCGGGTACCGCGAACGATCGGGTCGCACCCTCGGGAACGCCCGCGACCAGGTTCGTGACGCTCACGAGCGACGAGTGCCACCAGGCCACGAGCATCCGGTCGCTCGTCACCGACAGGTGCTGCGGCCACGCCGCACCTGTCGTGAGCTCGGCACGAAGCACCGGCGCATCACCCGCGATCTCGAACACGGCCACCGTGTCAGCTCCACGGTTGGCGACATAGACGTGGGTTCGGTCGGGCGAGGCCGCGATATCGCTCGGGTAATTGCCCCCGCCCGCCTCGCCTCGGGAAACGGCCTCCGAATTCGCCGAACTCGGGGTCGTCTTCCACGTCGTGACCCCGGCACCCAACCGCCCCACCAGCACCGTCGAACTCAGTTCTCCGCTCACGGCCACGAGCACGCCCCCGCCCGAGCGGTCCTCGCCGAGCACGACGAGGTGCCGCGGCCCCGTTCCTGCCGGCACCGCCACCCCGGGGCGTTCGACGAGCGATCCGTTCTCGACGTCGAACAGGCGCACGAGGTCGGCGCCCAGGTCGGGCACGAGCACCGTGTCACCGAGGAAGACCGCCTGGTGAGGGTGCGGGGCGTCCTGCCGTTCGGCGTCGACCCCGCTCGCGCCTTGGAGCTTGACCACTTCACCATCGCCGATCGGCACTCCGTTCGGATCGAGGGCCCACAGTCGCAGAACTCCTCCATCAGCACCGCCGTACGCCACGACCACGAGGAGGGTCCCGTCGGGCGAGATCGCGAGGTGACAGGCCTCCTCGTAGCCGATCGCCACAGCGGCCAGGCGCCTGGCAGCGTCGCCCTCGAGGCCCCAGACCAGGAGCGTTCCGCCGCCGGCGGCCGACAGCCCGAAGACGACGGGCAGACGAGGATGCTCGCACAGCGCGGCGAGGTCGGCCACTGCATCCATGCGAAGGGCCTCCGATCCCGCGACGCGGTAGAGCCCCCCTTCGGAGCCGCGGCCGGCGACGAGGATCGCAGCGCTCCGGGAATCCGTGGGCGACGCTGCCTCAGTGGTCTCGTGCATCGATCGCCACCGCCCTCGTCGTCCCGTCTTGCGCGACGAGGACGAATTCGGGATAGAGCACGCTCGCCGAGCAACTGTGGTTGGGAATCACCGCCACCCTCTCGCCGACTCCGAGTGCATCGATCGCCGAGGCGGGCCCCTCGATCACCCCGACCTCCTCATAGAGCCGGGTGATCACCAGCTCCGGATGCCCGACGACGATGCCGAACCCCGTCGTGAGCGACGACATGATCTCTTTCGGGATCGCCTTCGAGCCGGCATCGATCAGCGCTCGGCCGGGTGCAGGGCGCCCGGTGACCGTTCCGACGACGAACAGCGCGCACTCCGACTCCGAGACCGAGCCGAGGGCCACCTGCGTGGCGTCGTTGTAGACGTAGTTTCCCGCCCGGAGTTCCGTCACGCGCTGGTCGGAGATCAGGGCGTCCGCCGCGGGAGTCGCACCGACGCTCACCGCCGGGGGCGTGAATCCGTCGGTGGTCGCGAGCTCGAACACCGCACCGATGGTCCGCGCGTCACGGCGAGCCGCCGCCGCGGCGGCGTCAGGCGACTCGGCCGCGTACAGGTGACCGCCGAAGCTCATCAGGCCGGCGAACCTCGCCGCCGGGTGGGATTCGATGGCGGCACGCACAGCATCCCAGGTGCGATCGGGGTGCGTGCCCGATCGAGAACTCCCGGTGTCGAGCTCCCAGTAGAAGCCGATCTCGACCCCCGTGGTTCGGGCGAGTTCGGCGACCCGCGCGACGCCCTCGACATGGTCGACGCAGAAGGTGAGCCTCGCCGCTGTGGCAAGCCGCTCGTAACGTGCGCTCTTCGCGTGGTCGACGGGCGCGAAGGCCGCAAGGATGTCTCGGTGGCCCGCTGCGGCGAACACCTCCGCCTCACCCAGTGTCGCGACCGTCACCGCCGACGCCCCCCGGTCGCGCTGGAGTCCCGCGACGAAGGTCGACTTGTGGGTCTTCAGGTGAGGCCTGAGCCGCACGCCTCGCGCCTCGGCGAGTGACTGCATCCGATCGATGTTCGAGCGCAAGGTCTGTTCCCGCACCACCAGGAGAGGGGTGGGATGAGACCCCGTCGCCTCGAGCAGCTGAGAGACCCGGGTCGCCTGAGTCGGATGGTCGGGCATGCGCCCTCCTTTGCATCACAGTTAACTGTTAACAGTTTATGTCATGATGGGTCGGGGCAGAGCGGCCCGCTGCACGAGGAACGAGGAACACTGATGAAGATTCGCGAGATCCGTATCGCCGGCCTACGCGGGGCGACCCCGCGCGGCGGGTGGACGATGGAATTGCGGCCCGACTCCTCGCTGCACACACTCGTCTCGGTGCACACGGACGACGGGCGGGTGGGGCTCGGCAGCGTCTTCACCCACGAAGCGCTGGTGCGCGGCGCCATCGAGGTGCTCAGCGAGCTCATCGTCGGGCGGGAGTTCACCTCACCCCCGGCGATGACCGAGGAACTGCACCAGCACACCTTCTGGATGGGCCGCGGCGGGTCGATCACCCACGCCATCAGTGGGATCAACATCGCCCTCTGGGATCTCGCGGGCCAGGCCTGGAACGCTCCCGTCTCGCGATTGATCGGCGGCGACTACCGCGACCGGGTGCGTCCCTACGCCTCGCTCTTGATGGACGAGCCCGGCCTCATGCGCGACAACCTGCTCGCTCTGTCGGCCCAGGGGTTCACCGCCTTCAAGATCGGTTGGGGGCGCTTCGGGCGCGACGACTCGGGCACCGACGAGCTCCTCGTGCGCACGGCGCGAGAGGCGATCGGCCCCGGCGCGCTCCTCGCGGTCGACGCCGGCGGGAGCGACGGATACTGGCACAACGGCGTGCGGTGGGCCCTCGACACGGCCCGCATGCTCGCCGATCACGATGTCGCCTGGTTCGAGGAGGCTCTGAATCCCGATGACATCGACGGGTTCGTGCGTCTCTCCGACGCCTCACCCGTGCCCATCAGCGGCGGGGAGACCCTCACCCGTCGTCAAACCTTCAGCCCCTACGTCGATCGCGGCGCCTTCGACATCGTGCAGCCCGATGTCACCAAGGTGGGCGGAATCGACGAGTTGATGGCCGTCGGGCGTCGCTCCGAAGACGCCGGGGTGAAGCTCGTGCCGCACGGCTGGAACACCGCGGTCGGGCTCGCTGCCGACCTGCACATCGCCGCGGCGCTGCGGTTCACCGACCTCGTCGAGTACTGCACGGGGTCGGCCTACATCGACGACCTCACCGTGGGCGGCTGGACCCTCGACAGCGACGGGCAGCTCGCCGTGCCCTCGGCTGCGGGACTCGGCGTCGAATGGGACGCCGACGCGCTGGAGCAGTACACCGGCGGTGTCGACCTGCTGACCCCGTGACCCCGACGTCTCCGAGCGCCTCCCCACCGGCGCACAGCAGTCTGCCCTTCGAGGGATACGTCATCGCCGGCGCGACAGTCGTCGACGGATCGGGGCGGCCGTCTCACTGCGCCGACGTGCGCGTGCGGGCCGGGCGCATCGCAGCAGTCGGACGGGTCGACCGCTCCGAGTCGGACCACGTCCTCGATGCCTCCGGGCTGGTGCTCTCTCCCGGATTCATCGACACCCACGCCCACGACGACACCGCCGCGCTGCACCAGCACGGGCTCCGGCCCAAACGCCAGCAGGGGGTCACCACCGTGGTCACCGGCAACTGCGGCATCGGCATCGCGCCCGGCAGCCCCGAGCTCGACGCCAGACTCTCCGCCGATCTCAAGGCTGTGCTGGGATTCCCTGCCCCGCCCCGGCTGCCGAGCTTCTCCTCCTTCGTCGATGCGCTCGACGCCGCCCCGCTGCAGTGCAACGTGCGACCGCTCGTCGCTCATGCAGCGCTGCGCTACCTCGCTGCACTGCCTGATCAGCGTGAACCTGCCGATGCCGGCGGGCGTCAGCGCCTTGCCGCACTCCTCGACGACGCGCTCGACCAGGGCGCGGCGGGAATGTCGACCGGTCTCGTCTACGAGCCGTGCAGCGCAGCGGACCCCGAAGAACTCGTCACGTTGGCCGCACGTCTAGCCGCACGTGGTGCGGTGTTCGCGGTGCACGTGCGCGACGAGGGCGCGCGACTGCTCCCCAGCCTCCGCGAGGTCATCGACGTCGCGCGCCGCAGCGCCTGCCGGCTGCACATCAGTCACCTGAAGGCGACGGGCCGTGGGAGCGTCGACCGGATGGAACGGGCGCTCGATCTCATCGATACGGAGCGCGCAGCCGGGGTCGACATCACCTTCGACGTGTACCCCTACGCGGCCGGGTCGACGGCCCTGCTACCGGCACTCCGGGCCGACGAGAACCGCGGCGAGCCGAGGAGCACCGTGCAGCTCACCTCGGTTCCTGGCGAACCCGAGCTCTCCGGGCGCTGGCTGAGCGATGTGGCCGAGGAGCGCGGACTGACCCTCGAGCAGACCGCCGCCATGATCCTCGACCGCTCGCCGTCGACTTCTGCGATCATCCACATGATGCACCCCGAATCGGTGAAGCTCGCCCTGGCGCACGAGGCCTGCTTCATCGGCAGCGACGGCCTGCCCTCCCCTGACGGACTGACCCATCCGCGCCAGTACGGCACCTTCCCCCGAGTGCTCGAGCGTTACTGCGGCACCGACGGTCTCACTCTGGAGCGCGTGATCAGCCGCATGACCGCCCTGCCGTCCGAGCGGTTCTCCGTGCCCGGGCGAGGAAGGATCGAGCCCGGCCTCGCCGCCGATCTCGTGCTGTTCGATCCGCTGCTCCTCGGCGAGACGGGCACCTATGAGCTGCCCGCGCAACGGCCGCGTGGAATGTCCGCCGTGTTGGTCGCCGGGCGGGCGGACGACGACGGGACCTTCGGCCAGGGCCAGGTGCTCTGACCCGCCCCGCCGGGAGATCTCACCCGATGAGGTCGAGCGCCGCTCTGATCATGCTCTCGGCGTCGATGCCGTGGTAGCGGTACACGTCGGCGAGGTCCCCTGCTTGCCCGAAGCGGCTCACCCCGAGGTGGCGGGCCGGAACGGCGTTCACTCCCGCCAAGAACGAGAGCGCATGGGGATGCCCGTCGAGCACCGTGACCATCGGCGCCGCCCGGTCGCCCGGCAGCACCTGGTCGAGGATCCAGCTCTCACCGTCGCCGGTTCCTCCACGTGCCTGCACGGCCTCGAAGAGCAGTCCAGGGCTCGTGACGCACACCACGTCGACGTCGTGGCCGAGCGCCACGAGACGGTCGGCGGCGGTGAGCGCATCCGGAACCATCGCGCCCATCGCGACGAGGGTCGCCGCCGGATGCGCTCGAGCAGTACGCAGGCGGTAGCCGCCCGCGACCACCTGGCGGCGACGACGCTCCCGGGCAGCCGGGTCGGCCGGCATCCCCGCGAGCGACTGCTCCACCGGCTTGGTCGACAGACGCAAGTAGGCGGAGTGGCCCCCCGGCCGCGCCATCTGCCCCATCGCCGCGAGCAGGGTCCATTCGACCTCGAGGGCGAAGGCCGGCTCGTAGCTGACGCAACCGGGCTGCTCGATGCCGATCGACGGGGTCTTGATCGACTGGTGGGCTCCGCCCTCGGCTGCGAGTGAGACCCCGGAGGGTGTGCCGATGAGGATCGACTGCCCACCTGCATACATGCCGTACGACCACGGTTCGAGAGCGCGTTCGACGAACGGGTCGTAGAGCACGCCGATCGGGAACAGCGGTTGCCCCCAACGCTCCCAGGTGGCGCCGAGCTCGCCCAGCAGACTCACCAGGTTCACCTCGGCGATACCGAGCTCGATGTGCTGTCCGCTCGACCTCTCCCGCCAGTGCATGATGGTCTCGGGATCGTCGTCGAACCAGTTGCGGCGATCGTCGCGGGTGGACCAGACCCCGACTTTGTTCAGCCACCCGGCGAGGTTGGTGCTGGAGCTCACGTCAGGGCTGGCTGTCACGACGCGCCGAGCCACCTCCGGTGCCGCACGCGTGAGGTCGAGCAGCACGCGCCCGAGCGCCGCTTGGGTGGTGCCGACGGTGGTGGGCGTGCGGCCGAAGTCGGTGGGTACGGCAGGCACGGCTGTCGCGACGACGGGTTCCCGCCGCAGACGCGCAGCCGTCGCCGCACACAGGCGACCCTCTGCCGATCCGGCATCGAAGCGCACCCAGGGCGTCGAGACATCGGTTCCACAGCGCGCGGCGAGTTCGGCGTACTGCTCGTGCGTCAGCAAGGAGGAATGGTTCTGGGGGTGCCCTTCCACGGGGAGACCGTGACCCTTGATGGTGTAGGCGATGATCGCCGTCGGCCGGGTGTCGTCGATCGCAGCGAAGGCTCGGCGAAGCGCAGCGATGTCGTGACCTCCCAGGTTGCGGACGGTGGCGAGCAGCTCATCGTCGCCGAGCTCGTCGAGCAGCGCGCCGATGTCGGGCGCATCGTCAGTGCCGCCGGGCAGCCGGAGCCGCAGCTCGGAGGCGGGGCAGCGCAGCAGCCGCTGGTACTCCGGATTGGGCATGTCGAGGATACGGCGGCGCAACGCCGCGCCCCCGGGGCGGGTGAAGAGCTCCTCGAGCCGTCGACCGAAGGGCACGGTGAGCACCTGCCAGCCGGCGGCCTCGAACATGCGCTGCAGCTTCTCGCTGGCGATGTTGGGCACGACGCGGTCGAGTGACTGCCGGTTGAGGTCGACGATCCAGACGACTTCACCGAGGTCGGCGACCTGCGGGTCGAGCAGGGCCTCCCACACCGCACCCTCGTCGAGCTCGGCGTCGCCCACCAGGGAGTACTGACGACCCGATGTGGTGGAGCCGGACAGGGTCGCCGAGTAGCGGCGGGAGATCGCACCCCAGATGGGTGCGGTCGCGCCGATGCCGACCGATCCGGTGGAGTAGTCGACGGTGTCGGGATCCTTGGCGCGGCTCGGGTAGCTTTGAATGCCGCCGAACTCGCGAAGAGTGGTCATCTGCCGGTCGTCGAGTTCTCCGAGCAGGAAACCGATGGAATGCAGCATCGGCGAGGCATGGGGTTTCACCGACACCCGGTCGTCGGGGCGGAGCTGCTCGAACCAGAGCTCGGTCATGATGGTCGCCATCGAAGCGCTGGAGGCCTGGTGCCCGCCCACCTTGACGCCCGAGACGTTCGGTCGCACGCGATTGGCATGATGGATCATCGAGGTCGAGAGCCAGAGCAGGCGCTGCTCGATGCGGGCCAGGGCCGCGTCGTCAGAGGTGTCGACAGGGGAAATGGGGGCATCGGTGATGAGCACGGTGATTCCTGAGATGAGCGAGAGCGGAGAGGATGGGTGGCACGTCGTCTAGACGTCGCCGGTGAAGGCGCGGTCGTAGAGCAGAAGCCCCAGGCCGGCATCGACGGTGATGGTCTGCCCGGCCACAGCCCACGCCTGGTCGGAGACGAGGAAGGCGGCGACCTCGCCGATGTCGACGGGCAGAACGGCCCGATCGATGACCTGGCGGGTACGAGTGTGTTCGCGCACCCAACCGACGGGATCGTCACCGACCCCGTAGTCGTGCGCCTTCGCCTCGTCGAGCACCGCCCCCGGTGCGAGACCGTTGCATCGGATGCGATACCGGCCGAGCTCGACGGCGAAACCCCGGGTGAGGCCTTCGACAGCGGCCTTGGCGCCGGCGTAGAGCGCGAACCCGTTCTGGGTGCGGGCTGCATGGATCGAGGAGATGTTGAGGATGCTGCCTCCGCCACCGAGGGCGATGCGGTGCTGGGCGAAGCTCCGGCTCATCAGCCACAGCCCCTTCACGTCGACCGCGTAGAGCCGGTCGAACACCTCTTCCGACGCCAAGTGCGCGGCGGTGCCGAAGTTGACGCCCGCGTTGTTGACGAGTGCGTCGATCGAACCGGACCGCTCCACGGCTGTCGCCACGATGCGCGCCGCATCAGTGGCGGTCGAGATGTCGCCCTCGACGGCGAAGGCACCGTCGTATCGGCTGGCCGCCTGACGTGCGGCGTCGGCATCGACGTCGTTCACGACGAGGCGTGCGCCCGCGCGGTCGAGCGCGTCGCAGATTCCCGACCCGACGGCTCCGCCGCCGGCACCGGTGACGAGCACCGTGCGACCCGACAGGTGGGGGGTGATCTCGGGCATCCGTCTCTCCTTCCCGGGTTCTGCGGGCGTGGAGCCTCGGCCCCACGCCCGCAGACCGTGGCTACTGGTTGGCCCAGAAGTTCTTCGACGCCTCGGCGATCTGCGTGATGAACTCCTCGGCGCTCAGCTCACCGAGCACCAGCTTCTGCGTGAACGGATCTCCCACGTCTTGCGCCCAGGTCGGGTAGGCGGCGGCCGCGCCGTCCTCGTAGGCGATCTTCACGACGTCGCTGTCGTTCAGTGCCTTCTGCACGCTGGCAAGGTTATCGGCCACCGAGGCATCCGACCGCACCGGAACTGCGATCTGACCGATCTCGTCCTGATACTTCTTCTGCGCGAAGAACTCGATGAACTTCTTGGCGTTCTCGACATTGGGAGCCTTCTCGAGTACACCGAAACCGATGGAGTCGAGGGTCATCGCACGCGCATCGCCTTCGGCGAGCGCCGGGAACGGGAACGAGGAGTACTCGAAGCCTTCTGCCGCGTAAGGGGCGACCTCGGAGGGGATCCAGGAGCCCACGAGGAGGAAGTCGGATTCGTCGTTCGCCCACTTCTGCTGGATGGCAGGGAACTTGCTCTCCGTGTAGCCGTCGGCGAAGGCGCCCGAGTCGACCAGCTCTTGCACCTTCTTGGCGGCCTCGAGATACACGGGGTCGTCGATGAAGCTCTGGCCCGTCTCGTCTCCCGCCGCTTCGAGGTACGCGCCCTTGCCCCCCGCGCTCACGGCGAAGTTGATGAAGTAGTACGCTGCGTACCCGCCGATCGTGCCGTCGAGGGCGAGGGCGCCCTTGCCCTGCTCCGCCAGGATCGCATCGAACTCGTCCCACGTGGTCGGAGGGCTCTCCACCAAATCGGGGAAGCGCGCCGCATTGAACCAGAAGTCGGAGTCGGAGAGCACTTCGTACGGGAGGCAGAATGTTCTGCCGTCTTCTTGACCGGTCGCCACCACCGCCTCGCTCATCGACTCCCCGACCGTCATCTCCTCGCCGGGGATCGTCGCCTCGAGCACCGATGAGAGATCGGCGGCGTTGCCGGTGGCGTCGAGGTTGGCCTGCACCGAGGGGCACGCCATGTCGACGATGTCGACATCGGGGTTCGACGACGACAGCAGCGGCGCAAGTGTCGCAGGGAGATCACGACCCTTCCATTGGATGTTCACGGTCACGCCGGTCGACTCCTCGAAATCCGCCGCTGCCTCTTTGAGGATCTCGGCCGTGGGCTCGCCTTCCGTCCAGTAGCTTTCGTAGTTCAGCACCTTGCTCTCGGCGGCGCCCCCGCCGTCGTTCGTGGCGCATCCTGAGAGCACGAGTGCTCCGGCGCCCAGGGTCGCGATGACGCCCAAGGTACGGGTCTTCCGAATCATCGGCATTCCTTTCATGTGATTGGTGGTGCGGTGGGTCGGGTGGCCGGTCACTTGCCGTAGCCGGCGGCGATGCCTTCGACGATCTTGGAACCGGCCCAGATGTAGACGACGAGCAGGGGTAGGAGCACGAGCACGATGCCCGCGAAGAGCACGTCCCAACGCGCGCCGGTGTACTGCATGGTCTTCACGAACTGCAGCAGTGAGACCGAGATCGTGGTCTCCTGCCGGAGGAACACGATGGCGAAGAAGGTCTCTCCCCAGAACGAGATGGCGTTCAGGATGAAGACGGTGACGAGCCCCGAGCGGGTGAGCGGCAACATGATGGTCCAGAAGGTGCGCCCGGGTTTGAGACCGTCGAGCGCTGCAGCCTCCTCCAGTTCCTTGGGGAGGGAGCGGAAGAATCCGGTGAGCAGGAACACCGTGAACGGGATGGCAAGACCGGTGTAGATGACGAACAGCCCGAACACCGAGTCGGTGAGGCCGATGCGGTCGAAGGCCACGTAGAGGGGGATGAACACCGCCTGAGCCGGGACACCGAGGCCGAGCACCAGGACCACGGTGAGCATCCCCGCGCTCGGGCGACGGAATCGCGAGAGCGCATAGGCCGCCGGCGCGGAGAGGAGGATCGTGGCGAGGCTGCAGCCGAGCACGAGCACGACCGAGTTGAAGATGCCTGCGCCGAGATTGGCCGAATTCCAGGCGTCGACGTAGTTCTGCACCTGCGGCGACGCCGGGAGCCCCCACGGGTCGAAGAGCAGTTCGCGCGTCGTCTTGAAGGAGCCGAGGAACACCCAGAGCAGCACCGCGACATCGAAGATCGCGAGCGACCAGGCGAAGGGGATGAGCACGACTCGGATACCGGTGCGCCGACCGCGCCGGCGGCGGCGACCCACCGGCTCGGGCCGCTGTTCGGCGAGGGGAAGGAGGGTGGTCTCAATACTCAATGTCGTCTCCTCGCATGATGCGGCGGACCAGGATGGTGAGCACCAGCGCGAGCAGCAGCATGATGACGCCGCACGCCGCGGAAGCGCCGAAGTTGGCGACGCCCCCGGCGGGGAACGCTGCGGCGTAGGAGTACACCGCCAGGTTCCAGATGCCGGTGTCGGGAAGGGTTCCCGACGTCGACGAGAAGGTGAGCAGGAACTCGAAGGTCTTGAGCGAGGTGATGCACCACAGCACGGCGGTGACGCTCACGACGTCCCACATGAGCGGGAGGGTGACGTAGCGGAAGCGCTGAAGAGCTGAGGCCCCGGCGAGATCGGCCACCTCGTAGTACTCCGGCGGAATGCGATCGGCCGCGGACAGCAAGATGATCGTGTACATGCCTACACTCAGCCAGGTCATGCCGAGGAGGATCGTCGGGAAGATGAGGCTGCTGCCGAGCCAGGGCGGCGGGTCGACGACCCCGATGATGCGCAGGAACCCGTTGATGAGGCCATCGGGGTTGAACAGGAACCCCCACAGGATCGAGATGACGATGCCGGGGATGAGCGTCGGGAAGAAGATGATCGACCGGATCGCCTTGCGCCCCAGGGCGTTCTGAAGAACCAGCGTGAGCCCGAAGCTGATGGCGTACACCAGAACGCCCACGCCGACGACGATCCAGAACGTGTTTCCCACTGCGACGAGGAACTTGGGGTCGCGGAACATGCGTGCGTAGTTGTCGAAGCCGACGAAGGTCATGGCCCCACTGCCCGACCAGCTGGTGAAGCTGCTGGCGATGGTGAACAGGGTCGGCAGCACGAGGATCAGCACGAACACGATGACCGCGGGGAAGACGAACACACGGTAGCTGCGGCGACGGGAGGCATCGAACGCCGATTCAGGGTTCTTCACGAGCGAGGCGTCGCCTCGCTGTGGAGCCGCCGTCGCGGTCTCGGCTCGGTCTGCCAGGGCGGATTCGGGCATCCGACACCTCCTTCGGTCTTTCGCAGCTCGTGGGGCCGGGTCGGTGGGGTCGAGCACTGCGGTGTGCGGCATCAGCTGTCGGCGCCGTTGTCGCTAGCGTCGATCGCAGTCCGTGATGTGTCGTCAGCGTATTGTAATCTGTCAACAGATACAACATTTGGCTTCGACACCGTGTCCGAGAGGCGAACATGACCCATCTCCCCCACCGCCCGTCGCCGCCCTCCTCAGCGCGTCTGCGCGGCGCGTTGCCGCGCATCCGCGAGGTGGAGCGCATCGTGTTGCGGGTCCCGTTCAGGTCGAGCGTGGCGCGGTGGAACTCCGTGCTCATCTCCGACTGGCAGCAGGTCGAGCTCATCCGCATCACCACCGACGACCCCGATGTCATGGGCATCGGCGAGACCATCGTCGAGTACTCCTGGGCACGTGTCACCGATGCTGCGGTCGAGCGGGTGCGCCAGGGCGACCCGATGGAACTCCTCGCCGATGACAACTTGGGTGCCGGCCTCCAGATGGCACTGCTCGATCTCGTCGGCAAGGCCCTCGGCGTGCCTGCGAACCGCCTTCTCGCGCGCCAGCGTGTTCGGGAGTGGTGCCCGATCGCTTGGTGGAACACCGATGTGCCCCCCGCGCTCCTGGCGGAGGAGGCGGCATCCGCGGTGGCTGCCGGCTATCTCAGCCAGAAGTTCAAGGCACGGCCGTGGTTCGACGTGCACGATCAGGTCGCCTCGGTCTCCGCGGCGACGCCGGAGGGGTTCCTCGTCGACGTGGACTGGAACTCCTTCCTCCTCTCCCCCGCCCAGGCCGTGCCCGTCATCAGGTCGCTCGAACAGAGCGGCCGCCTCGGCATCGTCGAGAGCCCCATCGCGCGCACCGATGTCATGGGGCATCGGGAGGTGCGTCAGAAGATCGCGACCCCTCTGGCCGAGCACTTCGACCCCGTTCTCTTCCCGCTCTGGATGCGCGACGACGCACTCGACGGATTCGTCGTGGCCGGGGTGGGCGTGACCGAGAGTCTTCGCCAAGCCACTCTCGCCGCAGCCTTCAACAAGAGCTGCTGGCTGCAGATGGTGGGAACGGGACTCACCACCGCCCTCGCGGCGCACCTCGGCTCCGTGCTGACGCACGCCCGCTGGCCCGCCGTCACCGCGATGAACACCTTCGCTCACGACCTGCTACGCGAACCGCTCCAGATCGCGGGCGGCTTCCTGCGTGTTCCCGAGGCGCCGGGTCTCGGCGTCGAGCTCGACGAGCAGCTCGTCGAGAGTCTGCGTGTCGATGACGGTGCCGATCCCCTCCACCCGCGGCGGCGGCTGCTGACCTTCCGGCTCGCCGACGGCCGACGCGTGCACACCACGTCGATGCAGCAGCTCTGGGCCTTCTGCGAGAACGACGGCACGCTTCCGGTGCAGGAACGGGGCGCCACGCTGGAGCTCCGCGACGACGACGGGGGCCTCGACTTCGCGCAGCTCTACGAGCGCGCTCACGTGCATCCGGTCTGGGATGCACGGTGACCCGCCCGAACACGACAGGAGACCGGACATGACGACAACACGCCACCTCGCTCAGCACACCACCACGGAGGCCGGCGAGCTGTTCGCCCAGGCGCGACTCGCTCTCCTCCCGGTCGGGGCGATCGAGCAGCACGGACCTCACCTCGAACTCCGCACCGACATCTCCATCGCCACGGCCATGGCCGAGCGCATCGCCGCGGGGCTCGGCGAGCCAGCGATCGTGTGCCCCCCGATGCCATACGGCATCTCAGAGCACCACCTCCGCTTCGCCGGAACCCTCACCCTCCGGCCCGCGACGTTCCAGGCCGTCGTCGTCGACATCGTCGAGTCGCTCGCTGCCCATGGCGTCGATCGGATCCTCGTCGTCAACGGGCATGGCGGGAATGTCGACGCGGTGCGGCTCGCGGCCCGCGCGGTGAGGCGTGACGTCGACATCATGGTGGCGCACATGATGTGGGCCACCGTGATCGGAGACATCATCGCCGAGGAGATGGAGGGCCGAGGGGCCCACAACCATGCCTGCGAGATCGAGACCTCGCTCGCGCTCGCCCTCTGCCCGCAGATCGTCCGCTACGACCGCCCGGGGCCCGCGGTCTACCCCGGGCTCGAACCGCTCGTCGCGCCGCCGACGGCACGCTTCGACGTGCCGCTGCGGTTCGACGAGCTCTCCTCCGACGGCGCTCTGGGAGATCCTTCACGGGCAGACCTCGAACTGGGGAGCCGCCTTGCCGATGCCGCGGTCGAGCGTGGCATCGCCTTCGCCCGGGCATTTCTTCTCGAGGGTTTCCCTCAGACGCAGAAGCTCTGACACCCTGACGGATTTCAGAGGGAACGGTGGAGCTGCTCGAGCAGCTCCACCGTTGCCTCCACGAGCGACTCACCGGCCTCGGGTGCCACGAAGCAGGCACTCTCAATCTCGTAGCCGCCCTCTGCATAGGCCTCGCGCGTGGGGACGTAATAGACGCTCCCGTTGGTGTACCCCGCATAGAACAGGTTGACGAACGGGCTCCGGGCCCTGATGCGGACGGCGAGCGCGGTAAAGACCTCTCCTGGGGCCGTGACGATCGCTGTATCGCGGTCGAGGGCGACGGCGGTGAGCTCCTCGACGAACGACTCGGATGCTCCCCCACGAGCCCCGTCGCGTCCCGCTCGGGCGTTCTGCAGGCGCACCTGCGCCCAGCGGAGGTATTTCGGGTCGTCGGGAGCGTCGGCTTCGATGAGCGCGAGCTCGCGCTCGAGCGCCATCACCCTGGCGTCGGCCTCTTCGACGGTGGCAGGCCGGAGGCGGGGCAATACGACCGAACGGCTGAGCGCATGGTTCACGGGCGCCATGGGCTGCAAGGCGGACGCTCCACGCCAGGCGTCGACGACCGCTTCTCCCAACCGGGTGCCGAGGATCTCGGGATTCGCCGCGTCGTGGCCGAAGAGCAATGAGTTGACATCGCCGGCCGCTCCCTGGACGAACAGCGCGACGGCGCCGGTCTCCGCCTCGACGAGATCGCGAGCGACCCCTGGGAAGTCGGGATGCCACTGTCGCCACAGGTCGCCGAGTGACACCGCGTGGCACGCTGCGTTCATGACCACCGCAAGCGGAGCGACCGGATGGCACCGATCGACGCGGAGCACGTCGACGCGCGGATCGTAGTCGCCGTCGGGATTGGGCTCCATGTGAACCGTTCCGTACGCATCGCGTCGCCGGCGGTTCACACCGATCGCGGCCTCGGCCCTCGCGTAGGAGACGGTCGCGGGCTCCAGGGCGTCGACGGCTGCGACCACGAGGTCGGCGAGGGCACCGACCAAGACGTCGAGGTAGTCCGCCGAGCGGGCGTCGCGCGCGACTCCGAGCAGGTCATGCCCCTCCGTCACCGGGCCGGTGTGGGTGTGGGAGCAGCTCAGCAAGAGGTCGACCTCCAGGTCGGGCTGGGCGCGTAGCGATTCCCGCACCCGCTCGAGAGTCGTCGACGACAGGCAGAGAAGATCGCAGCAGACGATCACCGTGGCAGAGCTCTCCGATCTCGCCTGCGGCTCGGCCCCCACCTCGCGCCCTGCGGAGAGCGCTAGCGCCGTGGCGGTCAGAGGTGCACCGATACCGGTAGCAGGACCGCGCCCCAGGTACCCGTCCATCGCCAGGCCGAGGTCGGGGGTGATGTCGGCACGGGCGACCCCGGCCTTCCAGCCGTTCGTCGTCACGAGACAGACCCGCACTCGGAGGTCGAGAAGGTGACGATCTCGCCGCTGAGTTCCGCAGACACGCGCAAGGACACCACCGTCTCCGCGCTCGACCAGCACGCCATCACGATGAACTCACCCGGCTCGACGACCCAGCTCCCGTCGGGCTGCAGAGTCGCGAAAGCCCGTTCATCGAGTCCGACCGTCAGCAGGCGCGACTCGCCGGGCGCGAGAAGCACCGATGCGAATCCCGCCAGTTCGCGACTGAGCGGCACGCTCGATGAGACCAGGTCGCGCACGTAGATCTGGGGCACGGCATGACCTGCACGCGAGCCGGTGTTGGTCACGGTGAACGATACCGCGAGGAAGGCGTCATCCCCCACGGCCGCAAGGGTGAGCCCCTCGAGCGAGAACTCGGTGTACGCCAGACCTTCGCCGAAGACGTAGAGGGGCGTGTAGGGCATGTCCACGTACCGCTGAGCGAGCTCCGACTGGAAGGTCTTCGCGGCGTCGTGGTTGTAGTGCACCGGCAGCTGGCCCGCGTGACGGGGCACCGACAGCGACATGCGCCCCATCGGTTCGTGGCTGCCGAACAGGATGTCGGCGACGGCCCGGCCGCCCGCCTCCCCGGGCAACCAAGCCTCGACGATGGCCGCAGCGGTCTCGTCGATGCGTGGGATCGACAGCGGCCGCCCGTTCACGAGCACGACGACGACGGGCGTTCCGGTCTCGTGCACGGCGAGCACGAGTTCCTCCTGCACACCGCTCAGATCCAGGTCGGCGACATCCGCCCCCTCTCCGACGGTGGGCCACATGGCGGGGTCGTCTGGGAACGGCCCGCCGATCTGCTCACCCACGACGACGACGGCGACGTCGGCCTCACGCGCGGCGGCGACGGCCTCGGCGAAGCCGCTCCGGTCGTCGCCGGTGATGGCGCACCCACGCGCGTACACCACCTCTGCCCCGGGGGCCGCCTGAGATCGGATGCCCTCGAGCACCGACACCAGCTGCCGGTCGATCGGCAACCCCTGCCACGCCATCGTGTAGTCGCCGAGCTGGTTGAGGGCGTTGTCGGCGTTCGGCCCGATGACGGCGATGCGGAGCCCGTCGCGGTCGAGCGGGAGCACGCCGTCGCGGTTGCGCAGCAGCACGATCGACTCACGCGCCGCGCGCAGAGCGAGGTCGGCGTGCGCCTCGCAGCCCAGCACCGCCCGTGCCCGCTCGGGGTCGACCGTCGCGTTCTCGAACAACCCGAGTCGCTCCTTCACTGAGAGCACCCTCGAGACGGCGCGATCGATGAGCGTCTCGTCGATCGCACCCTCCAGCACCAGACGCTTCAGCGGCGAGAGGTACGCCTCTTCGTACGTGATGTTGACGTCGACGCCTGCCGTGATCGCCAGCCGGCCCGCCTCCTTCTGGTCGGCGGCGACACCCTCGTAGACGAGGGTCTTGAAGCCGTACCCCTCACTCAGCACGATCCCCTCGAAGGCGAGTTCCTCTCGCAGCAGATCGGTGAGCAGCGCGGTCGAACCATGTGTGGGCATCCCATCGATGGCAGCGTAGGTCGCCATGACCGACAGCGCCTTGCCTTCGCGTAGACCGCGCTCCCACGGAGGCAGGAACACCGAGCGCAGCTGACGTTCGGAGATGTGCATGGCCCCACGCTCGAGGCCAGACTCCGGTTGGCTCTGCCCGGGGAAGTGACAGAGCACCACCCCTGCGGATTCCGGATCGCTGAGGTCGTCCCCCTGCGCCCCGGCGACGATCGCCGCCGCGTAGACGGAGGCCAGGTAGGGGTCTTCCGTATATCCCTCGCACGAACGACCGAGTCGAGGGTCGCGCGTCGGTTCAATGACCAGCGTGCACAACACATGCACCCCGACGGACCGTGCCTCCCGGGCCACGGCCGCGTAGACCTCGCGCACCAGCGCGGGGTTCCAGCTGCTGCCGAGCGCAGGTCCCTCGGGGAAGATCGTGGCTCCGGGTGCCGAGAATCCATGGGTTCCTTCGGCGATCTGCAGTACCGGCACACCGAGCCGGGTGCGCGCCGCGACAGCCTGGAGCTCGTTGAAGAACCGTGCCTGGGTCTCAGCGGTCGCGCCTGCGAGGTTGGAAAGCTGGAAGAAGCCGCCCCCGGGGCCTAGATCGGGATGGAACTCACCCCGCGCGAATGCCTCGATCTCGTCAGCGTCAGCGGGCGGCAGCGGGGCACCGGGCTCAGCGCCCACCTCGATCGACAGGGGCATGTTGAGTTGCCCGAGCTTCTCGTCGAGCGACATGCTCTCGAGCAACTGCTCGATCCGTCGCGAATGCATGCGTCTCCTTCGATGGTCGGCCGGCTAGTCCGGCGGAGTCGTCACCAGCTCGGCGGAGCGAGGCGAATTCTGTCAACAGTAGCAATGTTCTGCGTCAGAAGGTGTTCGCACTCCTGGCCAGTAGACCGCCATCACAGACGAGATGAGTGCCGGTGACGTAGGAGGAATCGTCGCTGAAAAGCCACCCGACAGCCTTGGCGATCTCCTCCGGTCGCCCCATCCGCCCCAACGGGATCTGCTCACGCGCGTCAGCAGCCATCCTCTTCCTGGCGGCGTCGACCTGGGCTTCGTCCACCTCCGCCACGAGGATGGGGGTATCGACGGCACCGGGCACCACCGCATTCACACGAATGCCACACCCGGCGTAGTCGACGGCGAGCGACCTCACGAGCGCTCCCAGACCGCCCTTCGAAGCGGCGTAGGCGGCATTTCCGCCGGCTACGAAGCCCTGGAACGCCGCAGGGGACGAGGTGCAGACGATGGAGCCACCTCCCGTCACCAGCATCGCCGACACCGCGGCTCGGCAGACGTAGAAGCACCCGTCGAGATTGATCTCCAGCACACGCCGCCATGTCTCCCGGTCCATCCGGTGAGCCGGGGCGTTGCGCTCGATGCCGGCGTTCGAGAAGACTGCGGTGATCGGGCCGGCAGCGGCCACCTCACCGAACACCTCGACCACGCGCTCCTCGTCGGAGACATCGCACAGCCAGATCCTCACATCGGAGGCGCCTGCCGCTCGAGCTTCCGCCTCAACGGCGACGAGGCCCTCCCGGTCGATGTCGAGCAGCGCGAGCCTGCCCCCGACGCCCGCCCGGTCGAGCGCGACCGCACGACCGATTCCGGACGCGGCACCGGTCACCACCGTCCAGTCGGCGTCCGCCGCGGTGGGAGCCGACTCGGACGGAGCCGTCACCGCACTCAGGCCGGCACCTCGCCTTGGTGATGGCTCGGGAAGGTCATCACGTGCTCACGCACGCGCTCGACCACCAGCTGGTCGTCGCCCGCCTTCAGAGCATCGAGCAAGAGCACGTGCTCGTCGACCACATCATCGAGGCGCTGTGTCTTCTGCTCTTTGCGGAAGTGGGCACGGATTCGAGGCTGCAGCGACCGCCAGATCTGCGCGCACTGCTCTTGGCCGGCCCGGTCGATGACGAAACGGTGGAACTCGACGTCGAGGTCGCCGAGCGCTTCGGCGTCGCCGGCCGCGGCGACGCCCTCCATCTCCGCGACCAGGGAGTCGAGGGTCTCGAAGTCCGAGGCGGTGAGATGGGTGAGTGCGCGCCGGAACGCGTATTCCTCGATGACCAGGCGGATGGGGACCAGCACCTCGAGCACCTCCTCGCGAGTGATCTCGACGACTCGCACACTCCGGTGCGCCTGACTGCGTACGAGCCCCTCCTGTTCGAGGTCGCGGAGGGCCTCGCGAATGGGGCCGCGGCTGGTCTCGAGCTGGCGGGCGAGTTCGGGCTCGGTGAGCTTCGCGCCGGGTGGCAGCGAGCCGTCGAGGATGCTCTCCCTGATGCTTGCCGCAACCCGGCCTCGCAGGGATTCGTTGCTCACCGGCTTCAGCGCCATGGTCTCTCCCACCTACGTCGTTATTTCTGTCGACAGATTACAACACGGTAGACGTTTCCTCGACTGCGGCGGCTTCCGTCGTCGCGGCGACAGGCAGCGCAGCGACGACATCTATTTCCACCAGGATGCCGGCGAGCTGCGAGCCCACCGTGGTGCGAACAGGTCGCGGATGCGAGAAGAACGTGCCGAAGACCTTGTCGTATTCGACGAAGTCGGCAAGATCGGCGAGATGGACCGTGACCTTCACGGCGTCATCGAGCACGCACCCGCACTCCCGGAGAATCGCGGAGATGTTCTCAAGTGTCGCGCGAGTCTGCGCCGCGATCCCCGCGGGCACGGCACCGGTCGCTGGATCGTGCGGCCCGAGGCCCGCCGTGAAGACGAAGCCGTTCGCGACCACCGCTTGACTGTAAGCCCCCGCAGGGGCGGGCGCAGCGTCGGTGGACAGTGAGGTTTTGGACATGGAAGCACTCCAGATAACTGTTGACAGTAATACGAATGTAGCTCATAGTGGCCGGGACGGGCTCACCCGTGATGCCGGCGAGACCGGACGGAGCGTGCATCCCGCAATGACATTTCTCGTCGAACAAGGAGGTACGACTGTGCTACAAGAAGATCATCAGCAGGGGGCGCTGCGGCGTCGCGCTGCGGAACCGGTGAACCGACGATTCGCCCTCGGCGCTCTCGCCGCGGCGGCCGGCGGCGGCGCGATGGCCCTGACCGGCGCTCGCCCGGCATCGGCGCTGTCGAGCTCAGTGACCGCGAACATGAAGCTGCTCAAAGAAGACCCGCTCACGGCCGCCGGGGTGAACGGAGATCTCGACGCCATCGACTCGGAGTTCGCCGGCCGCGCTGTCACGCCCGACTTCTTCAAGAACCCCTCCGACCCCGACGACACCGCCGCGGTGCAAGCGGCGTTCGACTCGGGCAAGACGGTCATCTTCACCCGGGACTACCACGTGAAATCGGTGAGCATGAACGTCGACTACTGGCCGGCGACACCCACCCACTACCAGCAGATCGACTTCAACGGCTACTGGCTCATCGGAATCAGCACCGCGAGCGACTCAGCCGCCATGAAGGACTGCGTTCTCGAGATCTCGGGCAAGAAGCTGCGGCTCTACAACGTCAAGGTGAAGTCGGACTTCAACGTGAACTACCGCTGCGGAGTGCACTGGCTCTCACGAACGGCCCAGCGTTCGGCCGAGTGGAACACTGTCTACGGCCTCGAGATCCAGGCGTTCCTGGTGGGAATGGTCTACGGCTCGCATCTCGGCGAGACCGTCATCGACTGTCCGCAGAGCGAGAACACCATCTACGACGCGAACTTCCTCTGTGTTCAGAACTGCCTGGTCTACAACCAGACCAACGGAATCCTCACGATCATCGGCGGCAACCTCGACTGCGGCGAGTACGAGTGGGCCCAGGTGCCGAACAACCCCTACCGCTGGGCTGACGCCTACTGCTTCTACGTCACCGACGCCGGATGCCTCCTTCGCATCTACGACTGCGAGCTGCTGAAGACCGGTTCGGGCGAAGGGGTGGGGTTCAAGGGGTCCGACTTCGAGATCAGCAACTGCGTGATCGAGGTCGGCGGTACCTGGGGGCGACTCGAGGGCAAGGCGTCCGTGTCGTACATCACCGGCGGCTACAGCGGAGACGTCTCGAAGAACATGTTCGAGATCGCGCCGGGCGCGACCGGCCGGTTGCTTCTCACCGAGATCAACGCTCATCGGCTCGACGGGGTGATCGACGTCGCCGGATCGTACATCGTGAACGGCCTCGACCAGGCCACCGGCTACCGCGTCATCGTCGACAAGAGCGACCTGGAGGATTGGGCGGCAGAGAAGGTCGCGTCATCCCGGCGGGGCAACGTCATCGTGCAGAACACCTGGTTCCATGGCAAGAAGTCGAACGGCGCTGCCTACGACGTCACCGTCAACGACGTGCCGTTCTACTCTCCCGACGGGACTCACTACAACCTCATCATCCACAACGGTGGAGGCTTGCAGATCGTCGTCGCCTGATCTCACCACGCAGGCGGAGGGCCGGCTCCCCGAGGGAGTCGGCCCTCCGCCTCGCCAGGCCCGGCTACTTCAGCCCGCCACTCACCATCACCGAGTCGAGGATGCGTCGCCGGCCGAGCAGGAAGAGCACCACGACGGGCAGGGTCGCGAGCACCGACATCGCGAGCATCACGACATTGTTGTTGAAGTACTGACCCTTGAAAGAGTTCATCGCGAGGGGGATGGTCATGTTCTCGGGCGACTGGATGACGACCAGCGGCCAGAGGAAGTTGTTCCAGCTGCCGACGAACGTGAGCAACGCCATCGAGATCAGCACCGGCCATGCGAGGGGGAACACGATTCGCCAATAGGTCGTCCATTCGCCGGCGCCGTCGACGCGGGCGCTCTCGAGCAGTTCGTCAGGAAGGCCCTGCATGTACTGCCGCATGAAGAAGACCGTCGATGAGGCGATGAGACCGGGGAGGATGAGACCCGCGAGCGAGTCGACCAGACCGAACGAGCGGGCGATGATGAACACCGGCACCATGATCGCCGGGAACGGGATGAGCATGGTCGAGACGATGGTCCAGAACAGCAGATCACGCCCGAGGAAGCGGTGCTTGGCCAGCACGTAGCCCGCCATCTGGGCGACCACCACGCCCACCGAGGAGATGATCAGCGCAACCACGAGGCTGTTCAGGATCGCTCGCCCCGAATTGCCCACTGACACGGCATCGGCATAGTTCTGCGGCGAGGGTTCGGGAGGGAACCAGCTGTACGGGGTGGCCGCGAGCGAAGAGTTCGTCTGGAACGAGCCCGACAGCGCCCAGAGCAGGGGCACGCAGGTGAGTACGGCCATGCCGCAGAGGAACAGGATGCCGATGAACGGCGGAAGGTGTCTCTTCATCGCGTTACTCGCTCTCGTCTCACTCGCTCTCGGGTCGCGCGCACGATCACGATCGTGAGAGCCACCGCTGCGATCAGCAGCACGACCGCCATCGCGGAACTCTTGCCGACCGCTCCGTACATGAACGACTGGTTGTAGATCAACAACGGGAGGGTCAGAGTGGCGTCGGCGGGGCCACCCTGCGTCATGATGAACGGCATCCCGAAGTCGGTGAGCACGGCGGCGACCGAGGTGACCAGAGCGAAGATGAGGGTCGGCCGCAACAGCGGCAGCTCGATGGAGAAGAAGCGGCGCACGGCGCCGGCGCCGTCGATGGTGGCCGCCTCGGTGATCTCGGGCGGGATCTGCTGGTAGCCCGCAGCGAAGATGATCGTGTAGTACCCCACCATCGACCAGATCGTCGCCGCCGACACCACGATCAGTGCGGTACGCGCGTCGCTCAGCCACGCATGGTCGCCACCCGCGATCTGATTGACCAGCCCGTACTGCTGGAAGAGCAGCACGAAGACGATGCCGATCGCGACGCCCGGCAGAACGAACGGGATGAAGAAGACCGTCATGAAGACCGAATTGAGGCGCGTGCGCGCGGTGAGCAGGCGGCCCATGATCACGGCGAGGATGAGGCAAGGGCCGACCACCTGGAGCGTGTACGCGGCTGTCGTCCAGAGCGAGCCGAGGAACTGCTTGTCCGCCGCGAGGCCGACGTAGTTCTCGACACCGACGAAGTCGACCCGGCCGGCGAGTGACGATTCGGTGAAGCTGAGGACGACTCCGTAGACCGTGGGAGCGAGCATCCAGACTGCGAAGTACACCACGGTCGGGATGAGCATGACGGCGAGGAAGCTCCGTCTTCTCGGTGTGCGCGATGTCGAGCGGTGCATCTGTGGAGTCTGCTCTTGTGGAATTTTTTTGTCAACAGTTTTCAGTTGTCTGTTGACAGAAGGACGGGTGCTGCCGATGCTAGGGCGAGATGAGAGTCATCGCACACACCGAGCCCGAAGGGACCCCCATGGAGAGCAAGCGCGTCATCGCCGCCGCCGCCGTCGCCGCACTGGGCATCACAGGATTCACGGCCTGCGCACCGTCGACGGAACAGGGCGGTGGTCAGAGCATCCGCTTCATGAATCTGTTCGCCGGCGAGGAGCAGCGCACGATCATCGACGATCTCATCGTCGAGTTCGAGCAGCAGAACCCCGGCATCACGGTCGAGAACGTACCTGTGCCCGGCGGTCAGATGGACGGCACGTTCCGAACCCAGCTGGCCGGAGGGAATCCGCCCGACGTGTTCCAAGCAGGCCGGGCCATCGCCTTGCAACTGAACTCCGACGGAGCCATCACCCCGGTCGACGTGGAGGCGATGGGATACACCTCGCAGGATGACGTGGTCGACGCCTACATCCCGAACGCCATCGAGCCCTACCGCGCTGCCGACGGAAGCTACTTCGGCGTACCGGAGTCGTTCGCCAACTATCTGGCCTGGGTCGACACTCAGGCGTTCAGCGACGCGGGCCTCGATGTGCCCACGACCTGGGATGAGGTGTGCGAGGCCGGACCGAAGCTGCTGAAGAAAGACGCAAACGGCCAGATCACGCACGTCGAGCTCACGCTGCCTCTCGCTAGCGACGTGCAGTACACCTTCGTCGACGGTTTCGTGCGGGGGTTCGGCGGCGATCTGTTCTCCGGCGATGATCTCGATCAGCCGAACCTCACGAGCGACGAGGTGGTCGAGGCCTACTCGACTCTGCAGCGGCTGGTGTACGACTGCCAGGCCGCGGTGCCCACGCTCAACACCTCCGACTCCGGCGACGATCGGGGTGCGTTCGTCAACGGGCAGGCTGCCATGATGCTCACCGGCGGCACCTGGATGACCGGCGCTCTCAAAGAGCCACTCGTCTCCCCCAGAGTGCAGGCCTTCCCCTGGCCGGCTGGCCCCGCGGGCAGCGTCTCACCCGGGTACGGCTACGGGTTCGTCGTGCCGACAGCGTCGAAGAACCAAGATGCAGCCTGGAAATTCGTGAGGTTCCTGAGCGACGCGGGGGTCGACTACATGGAGCTCGGGCAGTTCAACGGGCGCCTCGATGTCGCCGAGTCCCCCGAAGCCGCAGCACGGGTCGTCGACTGGAACGAGACCTGGTTGCCCTCACTCGACTCCGCGGTGATGGCGGCCCCGTACGACTCCACCGAGATCGCCGACATCCTCTCCACGGCCATGTCGAAGATCCTGCTGGAGAAAGCCGACGTGCGGAGCACGCTCGACGACGCCCAGTCCGCTGTCGAGTCGGCCCTCGACTGAAGTCGGGCGAGGGATCCGCTCACACCACGCCCGAGGCGCCGAGGAGCGCGCCGATGCCGTAGGTGGCGGCGAGCGCCAGGGCGCCGCCGATGACGACGCGCAGGGTGGCGCGGCGGCGCGAGCTGCCGCCGATCTGGGCGGAGACGGCGCCCGTGATCGCGAGGGCGAGCAGCACTGCCACGAAGGTCACCGGCACCCGCAGCTCGGGCGGCGGCAGCAGGATGGCGAGCATCGGCAGGATGGCCCCGATCGTGAACGCCGCCGCCGACGCCGCCGCCGCGTGCCAGGGGCTCACCACGTCGTCCTGGTCGATGTTGAGCTCGGCGGCGAGGTGGGCGCGCAGCGCATCCTTCTCGGTGAGCTCGATGGCGACCTGGCGTGCGGTCTGGTCGCTGAGACCCTGGGCGCGGTAGAGCTCGGTGAGCTCGTCGAGCTCCTGCTCGGGCATGTCGAGGAGCTCCTGCTTCTCCTTGGCGATGAGCGCGCGCTCGCTGTCACTCTGGCTGCTCACGGACACGTACTCGCCGAGCGCCATCGAGATCGCGCCGCCGACCAGCCCGGCGACGCCCGCCGTGAGGATGGGCCCCGTCGCGGTGGTCGCACCCGCCACACCCACCACGATCGCGGCGACCGACACGATGCCGTCGTTCGCCCCGAGAACGCCGGCCCGCAGCCAGTTGAGGCGCTGCGCCACGCCGCCCCGGTGCGGTTCGTCGGGGTGCGCGGCCGTCGCTTCGTCATTCGTCATGGCTTCACCCTAGGAGAGGTCTCGGGTTGCGGGGATGCCCCGACGCGGACGCCCGCGAGGTCGCGCACGATCGCCGCCACGGCCTGGCGCCCCGCGCGGTTCGCACCGACCGTCGACTGGGAGGGGCCGAATCCGATGAGGTGGATGCGCGCATCCGCCACCGTCTCGGTTCCGGTCATCGCGATGCCGCCGAGCTCGTTGCGCAGCCCGAGCCCGTCGAGGTGCGCGAGTGCGGCCCGGAAGCCCGTCGCCCACACGATCGTGTCGACCGAGGTGAAGCTGCCGTCGGCCTCGCGCACCCCGTACGGCTCGATGCGGGTGAACATCGGGCGACGCACGAGCACGCCGCGGTCGCGGGCGGCGCGGGTGTAGGGAGTCCAGCCGAGCCCGGTGTACGACACGACGCTGCTCGCCGGCCTGCCCGCCTCGACATCGGCGGTGACGCGGGCGATCGTGTCGCGCCCGGTCGTCTCGGGTTCGAATTCGCCGTCGAGGAAGACGGGCTCGCGCCGGGTGTACCAGGCAGTCGTCGCCACCCGCGAGATCTCCTCGAGCTGCTGCACCGCCGAGATGCCGCCGCCCACGACCGCCACCCGGTGCCCGCGGAACTGCTCGAGGTCGACGTAGTCGGCGGTGTGCAGCTGGCGCCCGAGGAAGGTGCCGCTACCGGGGTAGAGCGGATGCACGGGGTTCGTCCACGTTCCCGTCGCGTTCACGACATGGGCCGCCCGCCACTCGCCCGCCGAGCTCTCGACGACGAGGTCGCCGCGCGGGTCGGCGTCGGCGCGGCGCACGGCGGTCACCGTCACAGGGCGGAGGATCGGGAACCCGTTCAGCCGCTCGTACTCGGCGAAGTAGCGGGGCACGGCGGTGCGGCTGGGCTCCGCCGGGTCGATCGGGGGCTTGGCGAGCCCGGGCAGGTCGAAGATGCCGTTCACGGTCGCCATCGTGAGCGACTCCCAGCGGTGCTGCCAGGCGCCACCCGGCGCGGCGTTCGCATCGAGCACCACGAAGGTGCGTTCCGGGGCGGCGTCGGCGCTCGCGGGCAGGCTCGTGCGGGCATTCGAGCCCGGCGCAGGCTCGAGAGCGCTCGTGAATCCGCGCCGCTGCAGGTGGTACGCCGCCGAGAGCCCCGCCTGCCCCGCCCCGATCACCACGACGGTCGCCCGCCGCATCCCGTCACTCACACCACTCCCAACCACCCGACCTCCGCGCCTGTTCCCGCCCGCCATCGAATGGGCGCAAAGCGCCGCCTCACGCCGCGCGACGGGGCACTTCGTGCCCGCTCGCAGGGCAGTGGCGCCGCGCCGACGCGGCACGCCAGCCGTGGCGCCGGCCTCAGAGGCGGTCGGCGCGCCACTCGGTGGGGAGGTCTTCGCCACGGGCGAAGGCGGCCTCCTCGCGGTCGCGGAGCTCGACTCGGCGGATCTTGCCCGAGATGGTCTTCGGCAGCTCGAAGAACTCCAGACGGCGCACCCGCTCGTAGGCGGAGAGCTCGGCCCGCGCGTGCGCGAAGATCGCCCGAGCGGTGTCGGCCGAGGCTTCCCACCCGGAGGCGAGGGCGACGTAGGCCTTCACGATGCTGTGGCGGGTCGCATCCGGAGCCGGAACCACCGCAGACTCGGCCACCGCGGGGTGCCGCAACAGCACGCTCTCGACCTCGAACGGGGAGATCTTGTAGTCCGACGACTTGAAGATGTCGTCGGTGCGGCCGATGAAGGTGATGGTGCCGTCGTCGGCGAGCTCCGCGACGTCTCCGGTGTGGAAGAAGCCGTCGGCGCGCGCGGTGGCCGTGCGCTCGGGGTCGTTGTGGTATCCCGCCATGAGGTTCACCGGGTCGGCACCGAGGTCGAGGCAGATCTCGCCCGTCGAGGCGCGTTCACCCGACACGGGGTCGACGATCGCGATCGCCACCCCCGGCAGCGGCCGGCCCATCGCACCGGGGACGATGGATGCGCCCGGCGGGTTCGCGATGAGCGCCGTCGTCTCGGTCTGGCCGTAACCGTCACGGATGGTGAGCCCCCAGGCCTCCTCGACCGCCGAGATGACGCCCGGGTTGAGCGGCTCCCCCGCCGAGAGCACCTCGCGGAGCCCCCGCGGCTTCGCCCCCAGCTCGGACTGGATGAGCATGCGCCACACGGTCGGCGGGGCGCAGAACGTGCTCACCCCGGCCTCGTCGAGCTTCGCGCGCAGGGCTGCGGGGTCGAAGCGCGCGTAGTTGTAGACGAACACCGTCGCCTCGGCGTTGAAGGGGGCGAAGAAGCAGCTCCAGGCGTGCTTCGCCCAGCCCGGGGAGCTGATGGCGAGGTGCACGTCTCCGGGGCGCACGCCGATCCAGAACAGGGTGGCGAGGTGCCCGACAGGATAGGAGGTGTGCGTGTGCACGACCATCTTCGGCTTCGAGGTGGTGCCCGAGGTGAAGTAGATCAGGCACGGGTCGGTCGAGGAGACGGTGACGGTGGGGGCGATACCGAGCCCCTCGAGCGAGTCGTCGTAGGAGAGCCACCCGTCGGCACTGCCGCCCACCACGATGCGCCCGACGTCAGTCGCGGGGCCACCCGGCAGCTCGTCGAACTTCCCCACCCCGCTCACGTCGGCGATCACGTGCGCGACCTCCCCACGCTCGAGCCGATCGGCGAGATCGGCGGGCGACAGCAGCGTGGTCGTCGGGAGGATGACGGCGCCCAGCTTCATCACCGCCAGCATCGACTCCCACAGCTCCACCCGGTTACCGAGCATGAGCATCACGTGGTCGCCCTGCTCGACGCCCACGCTCGAGAGCCACGCGGCCACCTCGTCGGAGCGCCAGCGCAGCCGGTCGTAGCTGACCTTCGTCTCCGACCCGTCCTCCTCGACGATCCAGAGGGCGAGGTTCTCGTTCCCCACGGCCACGGCGTCGAACCAGTCGATCGCCCAGTTGAAGGCGGGGCCCACATCGGGCCAATCGAACTGCTGTGCGGCGGTGACGACGTCGCTGCGGTGACGGATGAGGGTGTCGCGGGCGACCCTGAAGCTCTCGGTCGGGTTCATCCTCCCAGTCTGCTCCACGACGCAGGTAGAGCTCGTGATCTGCATGGTACTAACTTGCACAATGATGTGCAAGTTAGTACCATCGTCCCGTGCCCACCCCTCTGCCCAAGACCACGCGCGCTCCGCGCCGCGACGCCGCCGAGAACCGCGAGGCCATCATCACTGCGGCCGCCACCGTCTTCCGGCGCGACCCCGAGTCGTCGCTCGACGCCGTCGCCGCCGAGGCGGGCCTCAGCCGGCGCGCGCTCTACGGCCACTTCGCCTCGCGCGACCAGTTGCTCGCCGAGCTCCTCACGCGCGGCGCCGCCCGCATCTCGGCAGCCCTCGCCGGCGTGCACGACGACGACCCGCGCATCCATCTCGCCCTCGTCGGCGCGGCCCTCTGGCAGGAGGTGCAGCAGATGCGCGTGCTCGCCCAGCTCGCCGTTCACGGCCCCCTCGAGCGCACCGTCGCCGAGGCCCTGCTACCCGTGCGCAGCTCCGTGCGCGACGCGGTGCGACGCGGTGTCGACGACGGATGCTTCCGCCCCGACATCCCCGTCGAGAGCATCGCCCGCCTGGTCGAGGAGGCCGCCATCGCCGTGCTCGACGAGGCGGTGCGCTCCGACCTCGACGAGGAGTCAGGGCGTCGGCTCGTGATGTCGGTGGGTCTGTCGGTGGCCGGCCTCTCCTGGCGGGAGACGGATGCGCTGCTCGACTCGCTCGACCTCCCTGCCGCTTCACGAACCACGACCTCCACTCCGACGACCCCCGAGGCGCACACCGCATGAGAATCGAAGCCATCGCCGTGAGCAAGGGCTCCCACGGCGCCCCCCTTCCCGAGACCAGCTTCGTGGTCGACAGCGGCGAGGTCACGATCGTCGAGGCCGAGACCGGCGACCGCCCGGTCGTGCTCGCGCTCATCGCCTCGGGGCGCATGGTTCCCGACTCGGGCGGCATCACGCTCGACGGCTCGGCCGACCCCGCGCTCCTCCGCGAACGCGTCGCGCTCGTCGACGCCCCCGAGATCAGCGAGCCGCCCGCCGACATCAAGCTCTCGACCGCCCTGCGCGAGGAACTCTCCTACTCCGGCCGCTCGACCGGACGCTCGAGCATCCTGCAGACCATCACGGATGCGCTTCACACCAACCACGAACAGGGCCTCACCCCTGAGACCCGCTCGGCCGCCGAACTCGCCTCCCTGCCGATGCGTGATGTACCCCCGGCACTCCGCATCCGCCTCCTGGCCGAGCTCGCCCTCTCCCGCCCCGGCGTCGACGCCCTCGTGCTCTCCTCCCCCGACCGCCACGGCGGCCTCCCCACCGACTGGCACACCATCGCCCTCGACCTCGCCTCCCGCCACCACCCCCTCCTCATCATCTGCGGCGCCCCCTCCGCCGCCCTCCTCCCCACCCACGCGGTAGCGGCGGCGCAGCCCGCCACCCCCCTCCCCCTCCCCACCCCTTCGGCGGCGGCCCAGCTACCGGACGTGCCCCTCACGCCAGCGCCAGCTGCGGGTGAAGGGGATGAGGGCTCCGGTGTGGCGGGCGTCTACGGGCAGAGCCCTCATCCCCTTCACCCGCAGCCACCCCGGGCAACCCCTGCAACCCGAGCCACCCCCACAACCACCGAGCGACCCAACCCCCAGGACCCCGACGCATGAAACTCCTCCACCTCGTCGCCACCGAACTCCGCCGCCTCACCGCGACCGGCATGGCCCGCCTGGCCCTCGTCGCCCTCATGCTCGTCCCGGTGCTCTACGCCGGCCTCTACCTCTGGGCCAACAACGACCCCTATGGCAACCTCAAAGACGTCCCCGTTGCCCTGGTCGTCGAAGACACCGGGTCCACTCTCGACGGCAAGGCCGTGAACTACGGCGACGACGTGAAGGAGCAGTTGCTCGACGACGCGTCGGTGGGCTGGAAGGTCACGAGCGGCACCGAGGCGGCGAAGGGTGTGCGCGACGGCGAGTTCGACTTCATCCTGACCCTCGGCCCCGACTTCTCGAAGGCGCTCACCTCGGCGGCCGGCGACACCCCCGAGCAGGCGGTGGTGGAGCTCACCACGAACGACACGAACAGCTTCCTCGCCACCACCATCGCCGGTCAGGTGGCCGAGAAGGTGCGGGCGAGCATCACCGAGCGGGTGGGCAAGGAGGCGGCCCTGTCGCTGCTGAACGGGTTCGCCACGGTGCGCAGCAACCTCACCGAGGCCGTCGACGGCGCCACGAAGCTCGCCGACGGCACCACGAGCGCTGCCGACGGCGCGAAGACCCTCGCCGACGGCACCGCCACCGCGTCGGCGGGTGCGCTTTCGCTCGCACAGGGTGCGGGCACCGCGAACGTCGGCGCCCAGCAGCTCGACTCCGGCCTCCAGCAGCTGCGCACCGGGTCGGCCGATCTGCCCGCCCAGGCGAACCAGCTGAACGACGGCGCCCAGCAGATCGCCGCGGGCAACGCCCAGCTCTCGGCGACGGCGAACGAGGTGGCAGGCACGGTTCAGGATGCTGTGAACCAGGTTCCCGCCGCCCGCGCCGACATCGTCGCCATCCTGGATGCGTCGAGCCTCACGCCCGAACAGAAGGCGGCGGTGCTCGCCCAGCTCGACCGGGTCGGCACCGCGATCGACGACGGCAACGCCAAGGTGCAGCAGGCGAACGCGCAGATCGGCGCCCTCGCCGCCGGCAGCGCTCAACTCGCCGCGGGCACACAGCAGCTCGCCGACAGCGCCCCGGCGCTCACGAACGGCATCGCCCAGGCGGCCGACGGGTCGTCGCAGTTGAGCGGCGGGCTGCAGCAGGTGGCCCAGGGCTCACTCGATCTGAGCAACGGCATGCAGCAGCTGGTCGACGGCAGCAGCGCCCTGAGCACCGGGTTGAACACGGTGAACAGCGGCGCCGGCACCCTCCGCGACGGCCTCGCCAGCGGTCTCGACGACGTGCCGAACCAGACCCCCGACCAGCGTGAGACCGCTGCGCAGACCATCTCCGACCCGGTCGCCCTCGACACCAGCGCGGTCACCAAGGCGAGCAACTACGGCGCCGGCATGGCCCCGTTCTTCATCAGCCTCGCCGCCTGGATCGGCATCTACGCCCTCTTCCTCATCGTCAAGCCGCTCTCGCGGCGGGCGGTGACGGCGATGAAGCGGCCGTTCCTGGTCGCCACCGCGGGGTGGGCGACGCCGGCGGTTCTCGGGGCGATCCAGATGGCGGCCGTGTTCGGCATCATCACCGTCGCCCTGGGGTACCAGGTCGAGCATCCGTGGGGCATGTTCGGCTTCATGGCGCTCACCTCGGCCACGTTCGCGACGATCATCCTGGCGCTCAACATCCTGCTGGGCAGCGTCGGGCAGTTCCTCGGGCTGGTGCTCATGGTGCTGCAGCTCGTGACCGCCGGCGGCACCTTCCCGTGGCAGACCCTGCCCGGGCCCTTGCAGGTGCTGCACCAGGTGCTGCCGATGAGTCACGCGGTCGACGGCATCCGTCAGCTCATGTACGGCGGCAACCTGTCGCTGGCAGGGGCGGATGCGGGAGCCCTGTTCTTCTGGCTGGTCGGGGCGCTGCTGGTGTCCTACCTGGGCACGCGGCGACTCACCCGTCACCGCACGCTGCGCGACCTGCGCCCGTCGCTGATCGGCTGAGACCGGATCGGATGCGCGGGCGGGGCACCGCCGACACGGCGCGAGCACGACGCGGCGGATGCGCGGGGCGCTCTCTGCGCATCAATCGTCAGCTGACCGTCACGCTGTGGGCATCCCACCCGGTCGCACCGTCGGGGGCGGGTGGTGCCTCATCGGAGGTCTGGGTGTAGCCCGAGGCGTCGGTGGCGCGCACCGAGATGGTGTGGCTGCCAGGGTCGGCGTCCCACGGGTAGAGCCACTGCACCCAGGTGTCGGGACCCGTGGTCTCGGCGAGCTGCGCCTGCTGCCAGTCGCCGTCGTCGATGCGCACCTCGACCTTCGCGACGCCGGTGTGCTGGGCCCAGGCCACGCCGGCGACGGGCACGGTTCCGGCCGCGACGCTCGCTCCCGCTGAGGGCACGTCGATGCGCGACTCGGTCTTGATGGGGCCGAGGGCCGACCAGCCGCGAGGGGTCCAGTAGCCCTGGGCGTCGGCGAAGCGGGTGACCTCGAGCTGCACGACCCATTTCGTCGCCGAGACGTAACCGTAGAGGCCGGCCACGACCATCCGCACCGGGAAGCCGTGCTCGACGGGGAGCGGCTCGCCGTTCATGCCGACGGCGAGCATCGCCACGCGGTCGGGGTCGGTGAGTGCGTCGAGCGGAGAGCCGGCCGTGAAGCCGTCGACGCTGGTCGAGAGCACCATGTCGGCGCCTTCGAGCGGCTTGGCCCGGGCGAGCAGCTCGCGGATGGGGTAGCCGAGCCACAGCGCGTTGCCGATGAGGTCGCCGCCCACCTCGTTCGAGACGCAGGCGAGGGTGACGAGGTGCTCCTCGAGCGGGAGGGCGAGCAGCTCGGCGAAGCTGATCTCGACCTCCTGCTCGACCATGCCGGTGATCTTGAGCACCCAGGTGTCGGCGTTCACCTGCGGCACCTGAAGGGCGGTGTCGATGCGGTAGAAGGAGTCGTTGCCGGTGACGTAGGGGGTGATGCCGTCGACGTCGAGCTCGGCGCCGGCCGGCACGGACGCCGCGGGAGTCGCTGCGGCCGGGAGGGTGATGGCGTCGCGCACGGCGCTCACGGCGGTGGCTGTCGCGTTCATGGAGCGGGCGATGACGCCGGCGAAGACGGATGCGACGGCGGCGATGGCGGTGGCGGTGAGGAAGCGGCGGCGGTCTAGGGGGGTCGGTGTCGAAGGGGTTGCTCGGGGGCGCTGGGGGTGAAGGGGATGAGGGCTCTGCCCGTAGACACCCGCCACACCGGAGCCCTCATCCCCTTCACCCCCAGCGCGGCCGGGGACGGCCGGTGCGGGGGAGGCGGAGGTGGGAACGGCTCGCTCCCAGGTGCGGAGTCTGGAGATGAGGAGGCGGAGGACGAGGGCGCCGGCGATCATGCCGAGGACGGTGGGGATGCCGGAGAGGGCGGTGGCGCCCGCGCGTGTGGTGACGGCCAGGACTGCTATGCCTGAGACGACGACGAGGAGGACGATGCCGAGTGGGGGGCGGCGGCGTTCGAGGAGGCCGGCGACGGCGGCCAGGGCGAGGACGACGATGCCGAGCAGCACGAGAAGGGCGATCTTGTCGCCGGTGCCGAAGAGGGTGATGACGAGGTTCTTCACCCAGGGCGGTGCGAGGTCGATCGCCAGGGATCCGACGGCGAAGAGGGGGCTCGACTCGGCGCCCACGAAGACTGCTACCACCTCTGCCGTCGCCAGCACCACCGCTGCCGACACCACCCCGGCCACCGCCGCCCACAGCCTCCAGCTCATGCGTCATCATAGGCTCGCCCCACTGGGCGTGCGCCGTGCGCCGTGCGCCGCCCGGCCGCACCCCGCATCCGTCTTGCTCGCGAAACGGGGCGGGTGCGCGCCCCGCCTCAGTAGAGCAGCGTGGCGGGTTCGAGCGCGGCGGTCTGGTCTCCGACGCGGGTGGGGTCTCTGGGGTCGAGCTTGCGCACCTCACCGGCGTCGGCGAGGTCGTCGAGGGTGATCCAGAAGATGTTCGGGCTGCGGGTGGAGCCGAAGTAGTAGACGCGATCGGTGAGATCGGCTCCGGCACGCCACCAGGTCGGATACACGTCACCGGTCGAGTACGGGGCTCCGTAGGGAACCGACACGTTCGCGATGAGCTGGAACACTCCGGCCACGGCCTCCTCGACGTTCTCGGGCTCCGGGAGGTAGTGCAGGAAGTACGACGACCGCACGAACCGGTCGGCCGAGGTGATGTCACCAGGAGGCGGCAGCTCCCCGCCGAACGGCCGGTACCGGCGGAGGTTCGCGAGCTGCTTGTCGAGAGTCGGTGAGTTGGCCATCACCGTGTACTCGCGGCCGTGGTGCACCACGAGCGTGCCGTCGAGGGGCTCGATGATCGCAGAATCCCCGCTCGCGTCTTCGAGGGCGATGTGCACGCCGAGCTCGAGGCCACGGAACAAGGGTGACGTGATGCGCACACGGTCGATGCCCGCGATGGCCTCCGCAACGGTGGAGTGGTTGTCGAGGAGGTACTGCACCCACATGGCGTTGGCCACCGAGGGTCGCCCGTCGGCGGCGGGGAAGGCGACGTCTTCCGGGTCGAGGTAGAGGGCGTGGGCGGCGAGGCCCTTGTCGTTGAGGCCGTCGACCGTGCCCATTCCCCACATGCTGGTCACGACGCTGCCGTGCAGCGAGGTCCAGGTGAGGGAGTCCTCATCGGCGTTCCCGCTTCGCTCGAGGCCTGCCGGCAGGTACCAGAGTTCGGGCTCGTCGCTGACGGCCCAGTCCATGCAGCGGGCGACGGTGGTGGCGACACCGTTGGTGTTCCACAGGATGCGAGTGCACATGCTCGTGAGCGTATCCCCTCCGCCGCGCCGGCCGGCGGATGCGCCGGGATAGTGTTCTGGAATGAGCGAGCAGGGCGACGGCCCGGATCAGCGGTGGTGGCAGCTCCCCGGCGCCTGGCTGAGTGAGCAGAAGCTCTGGCGCGACGTGCTCACGAGAGTGCTCGCCGGAGTCATCACCGCCGCGGTCGTCTACGTCGGCGCGGTACTGCTCGGCTATCTCCACACGCCCGAGCTCGAAGCCGGCGCACTGCTCACCCTGGGGATCGCCGGCGGCGTGCTCCTGGTCGGCATCGCGGTGCTGCTCGTGACATCGCTGCCCGCGCGGCGGCGTGCCGGTCGCGGCGTGCTCGGCCGGGCGGTCATCGCCGGGGTGCTCGTGCTCGCAGCAATCGCACTCGTCGTCGGGGTCGTCGCCGATGTGCACGGTGCCGGCTCGGCGCCCTCCCCCTGATGGCGCCGAGGGTGGTCGCGCTCAGTTCCGGCCGATGACCACGGCGGCGCCGGCCGTCTCGCGCCGACCCCGGTGACGACGGATACGCGCCACCAGCAGAGCGGCCGCCCGCCACCCCACGAGGAAGGCGGCGAGCACCAGGGCCGTGACGATCACGAAGCTGAGTTGGACGCCCTGGCCCGTCAGCATCCGGAACACCATGCCGAGCGCGACGGCAGCGGCCCACACCACGACGCCGGTGGGGGCGACGGCGAGCGGACGGCGCCAGGCGAGGGACGCGAGCCAGCCGACGGCCGCCCCGGCGAGAAAGGGCCAGGCGGTGATGAGGAAGCCGAGCAGCGCGCCGTCTTCGTCGTGCGAGCGTCGGCCGATGGCGACGAACAGCAGCACCAGAGCCACGTCGACGGCGGCGGCGAGCGCGATCGTTCCTGATTTCGTCAGCACCCGGCCAGCGTAGCCGCGCGGGCCGGTGGCAGGATGTGAGCATGACCCACACCGAGATCACCGTGCTGAACTACACCGTGAACGCTGATGTCTACGCCCGGTACGGGGCCGACTTCGACGCCGAGGCCGTGAACGACGAGATCTTGCGCATCGTGAACGCCGAGGCGCCCGCCGGGGTGACCGTCGAGCGCAACGGCAAGGTGCTCGCCGAAGACCACGCCATCGACACGGCGCGTCACTTCGACTGGGCGGGGCTGCTGAAGCGCATCGATCTCGACACGATCCTCGCCGAGCACGGCAAGTAGCGCATCCGACGCTCCCCATCGGCAAGCTGCGCCACAAGGTGGGTGTAGCGACGCTCGCTTGTGCCCGGGCGGATGCGCCACGAGGCTGAACCCGTGACCACCCGCGACCGCCTCCTCGCCGTGCTGGTCGCGGTGCTGTGGGGGGTGAACTTCGTGGCGCTGCACCTCTCGCTCGAGCACTTCCCACCCTTCTTCCTCGTCGCACTGCGCTTCGCGGTCATCGCACTGCCGACGGTGCTGTTCGTGAAGCGGCCCGGGGTGCCGCTGAAGTGGTTGCTCGGTTACGGGCTCGGCTTCGGCATCCTGCAGTTCGCGTTCCTGTTCGCGGCGATGGATGCGGGCATGCCGCCCGGTCTCGCCTCCCTCGTGCTGCAGGCATCGGCGCCGTTCACCGTGGTGCTCGCCGCGGTCTGGCTGCGGGAGCGGCTCACCCTGGTGCAGGGAGTCGGCATCGCCATAGCGGTGGCCGGCCTCGGCATCATCGCCGCCGAACGCGCGGGGGTCTCGGCGCTGCTGCCGGTCGTGCTCACTCTGTGCGGAGCGCTCGGCTGGGCCTTCGGCAACATCTGCAGCCGCCAGGCCAGGCCTGAGAACCCGCTGCGGCTGACGCTCTGGATGTCGGTCGTGCCACCCCTGCCGATGCTCGCCCTCTCGCTCCTCGTCGAGGGGCCCGACCGCATCGGCGAGTCGCTCGCCACCGCCTTCACCCCCGAGGCGCTGCCCGCCCTGATCGGTCTCGCCTACACCGCGTTGCTCGCCACGGTCGTCGGCACCGGCATCTGGACCGCCCTCATGAAGCGCAACCCGTCGAGCCGGGTCGCGCCCTTCTCCATGCTCGTGCCGGTCGCGGGCTTCACGAGCGCCTGGCTCATCCTCGGCGACGTGCCCGCGGTCGGCGACCTGCTCGGCGGGGCGGTCGTGGTGGCGGGCGTCTTCATCGCCACGGTCGCCTGGCGCCCCCGCCGCCGCATCCCCTCCTCCCTCGACCCCGAGGAGTCCCCCACCGCGACCGCCGCGTGAGGCCCCGCGCGGCCCTGCGCGGCCCCGCGCCGCGCTGCCCGCGATCGAGAAGGCGCGAAGTGCCCTCTCAACCCTCGGGAGCAGGCACTTCGCGCCCTTTCGATCGCTGCCATCCGCAGGTCGTGACAAGGATGGGGTGTGCGGATATAGTTGGGGTACTGACTAACTCGTGATGACGAGAGGACACTGCAGTGCAGCAGATGGACGGCTCCGCCGACAGCCCCGAGCTCGAGCAGCTCTACCGCGACTTCGCCGCGAACGACATGGCGCCGCTGTGGACGCAGCGCGACGATCTCATGCCGATGACGCCGGCGCCCCAGGCGGTGCCGCACGTGTGGCGGTGGAAGACGCTGTTCGACATCGCCCAGCGCTCCGGCGACCTCGTGCCCGTCGGCCGCGGCGGCGAGCGCCGAGCGGTCGGCCTCACGAACCCGGGCCTGCCGGGCACCGGGTACGCCACCCCGACGCTGTGGTGCGCCATCCAGTACCTCGGCGGGCGCGAGACGGCCCCCGAGCACCGTCACTCGCAGAACGCGTTCCGCTTCGTGGTGGAGGGCGAGGGCGTCTGGACAGTCGTCAACGGCGACCCGGTGAGGATGAGCCGCGGCGATCTGCTGCTCACCCCGGGCTGGAACTTCCACGGCCACCACAACGACACGGCGAACCCGATGGCCTGGATCGACGGCCTCGACATCCCCTTCTCCAGCCAGATGGACGTCGGCTTCTTTGAGTTCGGCTCGGAACGAGTGACCGACGAGGCGAGCCCTCAGTTCTCCCGTGCCGAACGCCTCTGGGCCTACCCGGGCCTGCGGCCTATGTCGGTGCTCGAAGACAAGATCTCCTCCCCCCTCAGCGCCTACCGCTGGGAACACACGGATGCTGCACTCACCGAACAGCTGCGCCTAGAAGACGAAGGGTTCCCGGCGACGCTCTCGCAGGGCCACGCCGCCATCCGCTACACCAACCCCACCACGGGCGGCGACGTGATGTCGACGATCCGCTGCGAGTTCCACCGGCTGCGCGCCGGAGCATCGACACCCTCGACCCACGAGGTGGGCTCCGCCGTGTGGCAGGTGTTCGAGGGCACCGGCACCGTCGTGCTCGGTGGCGTCGAGACCCGGCTCGAGACCGGCGACCTGTTCGTGGTGCCCAGCTGGGTGCCGTGGGAGCTGCACGCCGACTCGCAGTTCGACCTGTTCCGGTTCACCGACGGCCCCATCATGGAGCGCCTCAACTTCGCCCGCACCTTCGTTCCCTCAGCCCAGCAGTAAGACACCAGAAAGCGTCCCCCATGAAGCTCGCCACCCTCCGCACGCCCGGCTCCCCCGCCTCCTCCGTCGCCGTCCGCGTCGACGCCGACACCGCCGTCGAGATCGACGGGTTCGCCGACGTCGGCGCCCTGCTTGCCGACCCCACCTGGCGTCAGACCGCCGAGGCGGCCACCGGCACCGCGCATCCGCTCGACCAGGTGCACGACGAGCAGTGGGCGCCGGTCGTACCGGCACCCTCGAAGATCGTGTGCGTGGGCCTGAACTACCGCAACCACATCCTCGAGATGGGCCGCGAACTGCCCGAGCACCCCACCCTCTTCGCCAAGTACCCCGAGGCGCTGATCGGGCCTTACGACCCCATCGTGCTGCCCGAGTACGCCTCGCACGCGGTCGACTGGGAAGCCGAGCTCGCGGTCGTGATCGGGCAGCGCGCACGGCGACTCACGGCGGCCGAAGCATCCGACGCCATCGCCGGGTACTCGGTGTTGAACGACGTGACCATGCGCGACTTCCAGTACCGCACGCCGGAATGGTTCCAGGGCAAGACCTTCGAGGCCACCACGCCGTTCGGGCCCGTGCTCGTGACGCCCGACGAGTACGCGGTCGACACCGACATCCGCACCGAGGTCGACGGAGAGACGATGCAGCACTCGAACACCGACGACCTGGTGTTCGACCCGGCTGCCCTCGTCGCCTACATCTCGCAGATCATCACGCTCAACCCCGGTGACGTCATCGCGAGCGGCACCCCCGGCGGCGTCGGGCACGCCCGCAAGCCCGCCCGGTACCTCACCGACGGCGCCACGCTCGTCACGTCGATCGAGGGCATCGGCACACTGCGCAACACCGTGCGCGCGGAGGCCTGAGCCGTGGTCGCCCGCACCGACCAGGTCACCGACCCGGCGATCGTCGCGGGGCTCCTGCTCGCCCGGCGCGCGCAGGCCTACTACTCGCGCAAGCTGACAGAGCTGACGGACGCCGACTTCGACGGTCCGTCCCTGCTCCCGGGCTGGTCGCGTCGCGAGCTGATCGCCCACGTCGGGCTGAACGCCCGGGCCCTCACCCGCCTGGTGGAGTGGGCCGCGACCGGGGTCGAGACTCCGATGTACGCGTCGCCCGAGCAGCGCAACGCCGAGATCGAGTTCTCGGCGACCCTGCCCGCGCAGGCGCTGCGCAACCTCTCCGACCACGCCGCCATCCACCTCACCGTGGAGTGGCGCGACCTCCCCGACGCCGACTGGTCGAACCTCGTGCGCACCGCCCAGGGTCGAACCGTGCCGGTGTCGGAGTCGGTGTGGATGCGCACCCGCGAGGTCTGGATCCACGCCGTCGACCTCGCCAACGGCGGTCGCTTCGACGACATCCCCGCACCCGTGATCGACAGGTTGATCGGCGAGGTGCTGGGCGCGTGGGACAAGCGGCGCCTCGACGAATCGCTGCCCGCTTTCGTGCTCGAGCCCTCCGATCGCACCGAGCCGTTCCGCTCGGCCGAGCCAGAGGCGGATGCACACGCGGAACCCGATCGCACGGGCCTTCCCGCCCTCACACTCCGCGGCACCGCCGCCGCACTCGCCCAATGGGCGACCGGTCGCGGTGGCCACGGCGTCACCACCCTCAGCGGCGACGTCGCGCCCACGCCGCCGCGCTGGCTGTGACCTCCGGCTCTCCTGCGACTCTGGAATGATCGGGGAGATGGCCACCCCGCACGACGTCTCCGACTACACCGGCTACCTTTTCCGCCGCGCGCAGCAGGCGCATGTCGCCGCCTGGCAGCGCGAGGTGTCGGCCGAGGTCACCAGCGTGCAGTTCGGAGTGCTCAACGTGCTGGCCGGCACCCCCGGTGCCAGCCAGCAGCACCTCGTCGAGCGCCTCGACCTCGACCGGTCGACCATCGCCGACATCGTCGCCCGTCTGGAGCGCCGCGGCCTGATCGAACGGCTCCGTGACGACATCGACAAGCGCCGGAACGTACTGCACCTCACCGAGCTAGGCGAGCGCGAGCTCACCGCACTGGTGCCGCGCGTCGAGCGCGTCGACGCCGTGCTCACCGCCGGCCTCACCCCCGCCGACGCGACGACCCTCCGCCGCATCCTGACGGCCGTGCTCGACTCGCCCGAGGTGCGCGCCCTGCACTGAGCCGAGAAGCTCGATCGCAGCTCATCGTCGGCGTGCGCGGCGTATCCGTGGCCGAGCCGACCTGGCTCCGCATCCGCTGACCTGCTGCTACTCCGAGGGAGGCGTCGCGACGAGGGCCGCCCCGTCGCTGCGCGGGTCGGCGCCAGCGGAGAGCGCGCCCGAGGGGTCGAGGCGGGCGATCATGGCGTGGCCCGCGTCGGAGTGGAGGATGGGCGAAGGCACCAGCCGCAGAGGGCTGCGCTCGAGGCCGCGGAGGGTGTCGTCGTCGAAGCCGGGTTCGACGAAGACGTAGTCGTTGTCGGTGCCCATGTCGAGTCCGCCCACGATGTACCGGGGTGCGGCGACGGCCTCCTGCGGCGTGGCCCCCGCACGGATGCGCTCCACCAGCTGCACGTGGATCTGCGACTGCGCCTTCCCGCCCATGGTGCCGTGCGCGGCGACGAGCCCCGCATCCGACTCCACGAGCACCGGCACCAGGGTGTGCGCCGGCCGCTTGCCCGCCGCCACCACGTTGGGCGACCCCGCCTCGAGGGTGAAGAACGCCGCACGATTGTGCAGCACGAGTCCGGTCGCCGGCTCGAGCATCAGCGAGCCGAAGGAGTGGAACACCGACTGGATGAGCGAGACGGCCACCCCGTCGCTCGACACCGCCGTCACCGCGATCGTGTCACCGGCCGGCCGCGGCGTCACCCGGGCCTCGACCCGCACTCCCGTGCGTGCGCTCTCGGCCGCGGCGGTGAGCGCCGCCGAGAGCGCCTCGGCCGACAGCGCGCCCTCGACGTCGACGGGCACCACGAGCGGGTCGGCGAGCTCGTCGTCGCGCAGCACGTCTCCGCTGTACATCAGCTCCGCGACCACGGCCGCGTCGACCTCGGCGCCCACCGCCCGCGCCGTCTCCACAGCGCCGAGGGTGCGCAGCAGCGTGTACCCCTGCGAGTTGGGGGCCGCCGTCGACACGGTGAGCTCGCCGACCCTCGCCGAGAGCGGCGGCTCGAGCCGTGCCGCGTGCGCCTGCAGATCGGATGCGCTCACCGGCACCCCGAGTGCGGCGAGTCCCGAGGCGAGCTGCGTGGCGACCTCGCCGTCGTAGAACGACCGCAGTCCGTCTCGGGCGAGGACCGACAGGGTCGCCGCGAGAGCGGGCTGGCGGATCACCTCGCCCACCTGCGCCGGACGCCCGTCGGGGAAGAAGACGCCCCGCATCCCGGGGTCGGCCGAAAGGGCCTGCTCGTCGTCGCGGATCGCCTGCGCCAGCCCGGCGCTCACCGCCACGCCGTCGCGCGCCAGCACGATCGCATCCCGCAGCACCCGCTCGAGCGGCAGCGAGCCCCAGCGCTCCAGGAGCGCCGCCCATCCGGAGGGGGTGCCCGGCACCGACACCGTCAGCGGACCCGAGACCGGCATGGCCGCGACTCCGTCAAACAGCGTCTCGACCGGCGCCGCCGAGCCGAAGGCACCGGAGGCGTTCACGCACTCCACCTCGCCGTCGGCCGAACGCACCAGCGCGATGAGGTCGCCTCCCACGCTGCACATGTGCGGGTAGACGACCGTGAGCACCGCCGCCGCCGCGACCGCAGCATCCACGGCGTTGCCGCCGTCTTCGACGATGCGTCGACCGGTCTCGACGGCCGCGGCATGGGGCGCGGCGAGCGCCACCGAGGGCGCGCTGAAGGAAGGATTCATGGTGCTCCTAGAGAAAAAGGGATGAACGAGAACGCGGCGGCGTGCCCGGTCAGGGCGACGATCGGCCGAAGTAGGCGGCGTGCAGACTCTCGTCGTCGGCCATGTCGGCGGCACTCCCGCCGCCCGCGAGCGTGCCGGTCTCCATCAGGTAGCCGCGGTGCGCGATCGACAGCGCCATGCGCGCGTTCTGCTCCACAAGCAGCACACTGGTGCCTTGCGCGTTCACCTCGGCGATGAGCTCGAACATCTGCTTCACCACGAGCGGCGCGAGCCCCATCGAGGGCTCGTCGAGCACGAGGAGCTTCGGATGCCGCACCAGCGCCCGCGAGATCGCCAGCATCTGCTGCTCCCCGCCCGAGAGCGTCGCCGCCACCTGGCCGGCCCGCTCGGCGAGCACCGGGAAGAGCCCGTAGACGCGGTCGAGTTCGCCGCGCAGCTTGTAGGCGCTGCCCCAGGTGGCGATCTGCAGGTTCTCGAGCACCGTCATGCGCCCGAAGATGTGCCGGCCCTCGGGCACCAGGCACAGTCCCGCCCGCACACGCTTCTCCGCGGGAGCCGTCGTGACGGTGCGCCCGGCGAACGCGACCGAACCGCCTGCCGACTTCACGAGCCCCGACACCGCTCGCAGCAGGCTCGACTTACCGGCTCCGTTGGCGCCTACGATCACGACCAGCTCCGCCTCGTCGACGTGCAGCGACGCATCCGTCACCGCCCGCACGGCCCCGTAGCGCACCGAGAGGTTCTCCACAGTCAGGATGCTCATGCTCCGCTCCCCAGATAGGCCTCGAGCACGGCGGGGTCGCGCCGCACCTCCTCGGGCGTGCCGGTGGCGATGACCTCGCCGTGGTCGAGCACGACGATCCGGTCGGAGACACTCATCAGCAGGTCCATGTCGTGCTCGATGAGCACCACGTCGGTTCCGGCGTCGCGGATCGAGGTGATCAGCGAGGCAAGCGCCCTCGTCTCGCTCTCGTTCATTCCCGCGGCGGGCTCGTCGAGCAGCAGCAGCCTCGGCTTCGTCATGAGCGCGCGGGCGATCTCCACCCGCCGCTGCGCGTCGTAGCTGAGAGCGGATGCTCGGCGCGACCGATCATCCGCGACACCCGTGAAGCGCAACAGCTCGCCGGCGTCGGCGAGGGCCGCGGCCTCGTCGCGTCGGTGCTTCGGCAGGCGCAGAGCGAAGGCGGGAACCCAACCCCGCAGTCGCTCGTGGGCGCCGACCAGGAGGTTCTCGAGCACGGTCATGTCCCAGAACAGGCGCACGGTCTGGAAGGTGCGGGCCACGCCCCTCACGCTCACGCGGTCGGACTCGAGCCCGTCGATGCGGTCGCCGTAGAAGGTGATGGTGCCGCGCGAGGGCTTCGTGACACCCGACAGCACGTTGAGCAGGGTCGACTTGCCGGCGCCGTTCGGCCCCATCAGGCCGAGGATCTCACCGCGCCGCACCTCGAAGCCCACCGAACCGAGAGCGGTGAGGCCGCCGAAGGTGCGGCCGACCCCGTCGACGACGAGCACGGGGGTGCCGGATGCGGGCCCGGCCGCCTCGGTGGGCGGGGCGTCGGTGGTCGGGGGGTGTGCATCCGTCGCGCCCAGCGCGTCTGGAACCCCCGCCGTCGGGGCGGCAGCCCGGGCGGCCGTCGGCACCCCCGCCGACCGTGTGAGCTTCAGCCGCCGCGACACGATACCGCCCGGGCGGACGATCATGAGCACCACCACGATGAGCGCGAGCAACCCGGTGCGGAACTCCGGATGCTCCTGCACGATCGTCCAGTCGCGGGCGATGGCCTGGAAGAAGATCCACAGCGTGGCCCCCACCACCGGCCCCCAGTACGTGCCCGCTCCGCCGAGGATGACCAGCGACAGCACGATGAAGTTGTCCTCGAGCGTGAAGCTGTCGGGGTTGATGAACTGCTGCATGTGCGCGAAGAACACGCCCGTCACGCCCGCGATCGAGGCGCCGCAGACGTAGGCGAGCAGCTTGTAGCGGCGGGTGCGGATGCCCATCGACGACGCCACGAGCTCGTCTTCTCTGATGGCCACCCAGGCCCGCCCGACGGGCGAGGCGATCACCCCGGCGAGCGCCGCCAGCACGACCACCACCATCGCCAGCACGACGTAGTAGTTCGCGGCGGGGCTCACCAGCTCGATGCCGCCGATGCCGAAGGGCGGGATGTTGCGGATACCCACCGACCCACCGGTGAGGTCGATCCAGTTGATCGACACGATGCGCACGATCTCGCCGAAGGCGAGCGTCATGATGGCGAGGTAGTCGCCCCGTGCCCGCAGCGTCGGGTAGCCGATGATCGCCCCCGCGAGGCCGGCGAGCAGCAGTGCTGCGACGAGGCTCACCGGGAACAGCCACCACAGGCTCTCGGGCTCGAAGCCGAGCTGGTCGATGAACAGGCGCACCGTGAGAATGGCCGTGGTGTAGGCGCCCACGATGAAGAAGGCGATGAAGCCGAGGTCGAGCAGCCCGGTGAGCCCGACGAGGATGTTGAGCCCCGAGGCCAGCGCGATGTAGATGAGCGCCAATGCGGCGACCCGCACCCAGCGGTCGCCCGGCAGGAGGTACGGCAGGAGCACTGCCACGAGGGCGAGCAGGGCCGGCGGGATGAGCCGCACCAGACGGGGCAGCGGGCGGCGGAGTGCGGATGCGGGGGTCGTCGTGGTCATCGTCACACCTTCTGCACTTCCCGGCGCCCGAGCAGGCCCTGGGGCCGCAGCCACAGGATGAGCACGAGCACCCCGAATGCGATCACGTCGCGGTACGCCGAGCCCTGCGGCACGTAGGCTGCGGCGAGCTCCTCGACCAGGCCGATGACCACCCCGCCGACGAAGGCGCCGGGGATGCTGCCGATACCACCGAGCACCGCTGCCACCAGCGCCTTGAGGCCCGGGATGAACCCCATCGTCGCGGCGGCGAACCCGTACTTCTGCGAGTAGAGGATGCCGGCGAGCGCCGCCATGATCGACCCGAGCACGAAGGTGGTGGAGATCACCCGGTCGACGCCGATGCCCATGAGCCTCGCCGCATCCTTGTCTTGCGCCGTAGCCCTGATGGCCCGGCCGATGGGAGAGAAGCGCACCAGCGCCCAGAAACCCGCTGCAGCCACGAGCGCGACCCCGAAGATGACGAGATCGATGGGCTGGATGCGCGCGTCGAGGAAGATGATGGCGTCACCGAGCTCGGGAGCCGGCACCGGGGTGCGGGCGGCCCCGAACAAGAAGGTGCCGACGGCTCGCAGCAGCATCGACACGGCGATCGCCGTGATGAGCATCGACAGGATGGGGGCGTTGCGCAGCGGCTTGTAGGCGATGCGTTCGATCAGCAGTCCCACGATGGCGCCCACCAGGAGGCCGATGCCGATCGCCGCCCACTGCGGGAGGGCGGGCCCGGCGAAGTCGGCGCCCGCGATCTGCGTGTTCGCGGCGGCGGCGACGAGCGCGCCGAAGGCTCCGAACATGAACACCTCGCCGAAGGCGAAGTTCACCATGCCGAGCACGCCGTAGACGACGCTGAAGGAGACGGCCAGCAGGCCGTAGATCCCTCCGACGGCGAGGCCGTTGATGAGCGTTTGAGTCATGATCTCCGAGGTTCGGGTCGGGGCCGGGCGGGGTGTGATGCCTGATGGGGTGTCAGCCGGGCGGGCGGGGTGTGATGCCCGCCCGGCCGTCTCCGGGCAGGTGGCCGGAGCCTATTCGGCGACGAAGGCGCCGTCTTCGACCTTGAGGAAGATCAGCTCGCCGAGGCGGTCGCCCCCGTCGTCGAAGCTGATGTCACCGGTCACACCCTCGAAGCCCGCCGTGGCGGCGAGCGCCTCGGCGACCGCGGCGCGATCGGTGCTGCCCGCATCCGTGATGGCCTCGGCGACCACGTTGGTCGCGTCGTACGCCAGGGCGGCCCACGACGAGGGAGCCTTGCCGTACTTCTCGGTGAAGGCCTCGACGAAGTCGGCCGAGGCGGGGGTGCCGGCGGCCGCCGTGAAGGCGGAGTAGACGGTCATGCCCTCGACGGCGTCGCCGCCCAGCGCGGTGAGGTCGGGGCTCACGGCGCCGTCGGTGCCGAAGATCGGCAGCTCCGACCCGCTGGTGCGCAGCTGCTGAGCGATCGCGGCGGCCTCGGTGTAGAACCCGCCGATGAAGATGCCGTCGGGAGAGTCGGCGAGCGCGGTGTTGATGGCGGTGGCGAAGTCGACCGCGCCGAGCTGGTAGGCCTGCGAGCTGGTGACCGTGCCACCTGCCTCCTCGAAGGCCGTGCTGAAGCTGTCGGCGACACCCTGACCGTAGTCGTCCTGCTGGTAGAGCACGGCGATCTTCTCGATACCGCTCTCGTGGACGTGCGTCCCCATCTCGGCGCCCTGGTAGGCGTCGGTGAAGACGTCGCGGAAGAACACGTCGCTCGCACCGCTCAGCTCGGGAGACGTGACCGCCGAGGCGACGACCGGCAGACCGCACTGGTCGTAGACCGGAAGTGCCGCCAGGGCGACGCTCGAGAAGCTGTAGCCGAGCACGGCGGCGATGGAGCTGTCGTCGCAGAACTGCTGGGCGACCACCGGCCCGTTGGCGGGCGAGCCCTCGTCGTCGGCCGAGACGATGCTCACATCCTTGCCGTCGATGCCGCCCGCCTCGTTGAGCTGCTCGACGGCGAGGTCGACGCCCTCGCGCATCTCGAGGCCGTAGCTGGCGAAGTCACCGGTGAGGGTGGCGGTGTAACCCAGGGCGATGCCGCCCGAGCCCGAGTCGGAACCGGAGTCGGCACCCGAGCTGCTGGAGCAGGCGGCGAGGGCGAGCGAGAGCGCGGCGACCGCGGCCCCTGCGCCGGCGAGGCGCGAGAAGGTGGTGCGTCGGATCATGTCAATCAACCGTTTCTATCGTGAGGACGTTCTCGAAGCAGTGGTTGCCAGCCAGTGCGCTGACGCCCAGGGTGGCGCGCCCCCCGAGGCCGTTCTCCGGGCCGAAGAGGTCGCGGAAGAGATCGGTGGCACCGCTCGAGATGAGGTGGACATCGGTGAAACCCGGGGCGACCGCGACGTAGTTCAGCGAACCGACGAGGCCCTTGACCCGGTCGAGGGTTCCCAGCGCGAGCCTGATGGTCGCGAGGCAGTTGAGCGCGGTGAGGCGTGCCGCCTCGTAGCCCTGCTCGACCGTCACCTCGGCGCCGAGGCGGCCCGCGTGAAGCGGGTCTCCCTCGTGGCCGGGTGCGTCCTCGACGTGACCGGAGAGGAAGAGCAGGTTCCCGGTCTTGTGGAACGCCTTCATCGATCCGTACGAGAGGCCGTGGTAGGGCACGCTGGCGTAGTCAGGGATGACGAGGCCGAGTTCGGCTGCTCGTTCTTCATGCGACTGCGACACGGTACGACTCCTCGGGACGGATGCGGTGGGGTTGCTAAATCGTGACAGCACACGTCGATGCTGTCAACCACGATTCTTCTGTTTACCCGCCCGAAACATCTGCGAAGCTTCGGAATCGGTTGCGAGCATCCGTTTCGACCATCGGTTACGGTCGTCATTCCGTGTCATTGCAGCGATCGCAACGCAACCGGATCCGCACTATGGCGAGCCGCCGCCGACAGACGGTGTTTCGCCGATGTGGCGAGCGTGTTAATTCATTCCGCGAGTGGCCCGAACGGTTTGACAGTGCTCCGAACGGCTTCCCATCATCGGAGACGTCCCTCCCCCGGCAAGCGATACGGAGACCCGCATGTTTCACCTCGGATGGTTCGTCGGCAACGGCTACAGCGTGCAGTCGTGGGGCCGCGACTGGGCGGGCACCGACAACGACGACTGGTGGTCGCCGAGTCTGTACGCCGACGCCGCGCGGGCACTCGAGCGCGCCTGCTTCGACTTCATGGTGTTCCAAGACGGCCTCATGGTTCCCGACGTGTTCGGCGGCAGCATGGAGGCTGATCTGAAGTTCGCGCAGGAGATCCCGCGCTCCGACCCCACCGCGATGGTCGCCGTGCTCACCCAGGTCACCAAGAACCTCGGCTACATCCCCACCATCTCGACCTCGTTCTACCCGCCCTTCATGGCGGCACGGATGCTCGCCACGCTCGACCAGCTCTCGGGCGGCCACGCGGGCGGCAACCTGGTCACCTCGGCCAGCGACCGCGCCGCGCAGAACTTCGGGCTCGAGGGCCACCACGACCACGACCTCCGCTACGGCATGGCCGAGGAGTGGACCGATCTCGTCACGCAGCTCTGGGACTCGTGGGAGCCCGGCGCCGTCGTCATGGACACCGAGCGGCACGTCTTCGCCGACCACACCAAGGTGCACCCCATCCACTTCGCCGGGAAGCACTACTCCTCGCGCGGGCCGCTCAACACCCCGCCCGGGCCGCAGGGGCGGCCCGTCATCTCCCAGGCCGGCGGTTCGCCCGCGGGCCGGGAGTTCGGGGCGCGCTTCGCCGACGTCATCTTCTGCGTGCCCAACGGCATCGAGTCGATGAAGGCGTACCGCCGCGACATCCACGAGCGCATGGCCGCGCACGGGCGGGCACCCGAGGAGTGCAAGATCCTCTTCATGGTCGACCCGATCATCGGCGAGACCGACCAGGTGGCGCGCGACATCGCCGCCGCGCGGGCCGAGAAGAAGACCACCGACGCCTACGTCGAGGAGCACCTCTCGGTCATGTCGTACTTCTCGGGCATCGACTTCGCCCAGTTCGACCTCGACCAGCCGATGCCCGACCTCGACGGCAAGGTGAACGCCCAGCAGAGCACCATGGCGCGCTACCAAAAGGATGCGGCGGGCAAGACCCTGCGCGAGCTCGTCATCGCCCACAACATGGTGGCGACGATCGATCTCGTCGGCAGCCCCGACACGGTGGCGGCGAAGATGGGCGAGGTGATCGAGGAGGTCGGCGGCGACGGGTTCCTGCTCTCGGGGCCGCTCAACCGCAAGAACATCGCCGAGATCACCGACGGGCTCGTGCCCGCGTTGAAGCGTCGCGGACTCACGCGCTCGTCGTACTCGGGGGCGACGTTGCGCGAGAACCTGCGGGAATTCTAGGGGGCCCGGGTCTGGGGCGGGCGCGGCGCGCCGGTCGAGGCGCGCACGCGGAGGTCGATCGTGAAGGCCTCCGCCTCGACTTCGGGTGCCGCCTCGGCGTCGGTGCGGGCCTCGGCGTCGGTGCCTGTCACGCCTGCGGCGCCGTCGCCGTCGCCGTGGAGCGCCGAGAGCAGCATCGCTGCGCAGTGGCGCCCGAAGTCGCGCGCACGGAGGTCGATGGCCGTGATGGGCGGGTCGGCCATCTGCATGGCGAGGCTGTCGGCGTACGCGGTGATGAGCACATCCGTTCCCACCTCGAGACCCAGGCCGCGTGCCGCCGACACGGCGCCGACCGCCGAGCCGTCGGGCGCGGAGATGATGGCGTCGGGGCGGTCGGCGCTGCTCAGCAGCTCGGTGGCCACGCGTCGCACGTCGTCGGGCATGAAGCGCTCGGGCGACTCCCGCACGATCGGCTCCACCCCGGCGGCCGCGCACCAGGCGAGGTAGGCGTCTCGCACCTCGCTGCCCCAGACGGTCGTGGCGGGAGGCGCGATGAGTGCGGGGCGCGTCGCTCCGCGCTCGGCGACGTGGTTCATGAGGGCCGTCATGCCCATCCGATGGTCGGAGTACACCACGCCCCACGGCGCCGGGAGCCCTGACGGCACGCGCTCGCCCGAGACGACGGGAAGGCGGCCCTCGAGGATGCGCCGCACCACCGGGTCGTCGTCGGGCGGGTCGATGAGGATGTACCCGTCGACATGAGCCCTGGCCCGTTCACCGGCCGTGGCCCCGGCGACGATCGTCACCGACTGCCCGCTCGCGGCAGCGGTCTCGACGGCGCCGAACACGAAGTCCATGTAGTACGCGAGGCCGTTGGTGCTCTCGGGGAGGTACACGCCGAGGGCACCCGCACGGGCGCGACGGAGGTTGCTCGCCCCCACGTTGACCGAGTAGTCGAGCTCGGCGGCCACGGCACGCACGCGGGCCCTGGTCTCGGCCGAGAGTCGCCCCGTGCCGGCGAGCGCGAGCGACACCGTCGCGCGCGACACCCCCGCCGCCCGGGCGACGTCCTCGAGGGTCGTGGCCCGCACTCGATTCACGCTGAGAGGCTACCAGCCGCCCGCGCCGCCCCGGCGCGGCGAGAGCCGCCCGTCGAGTGGGCGCAAAGTGCCGCCTACGGCCGCTCGAAGCGGCACTTTGCGCCCTTTCGGGGCGCTCGAGGCGGCGCTTTGCGCCCACTCGAGTGCGGGAGCGCAGTAGGGGGAAGTCGGGGCGCGGCGCGGGGCGCCGTGCGGGTCAGTCGGTGCCGAGGTCGAAGGCGGAGGCCTCGTTCGCGGCGTCGGTGGCCGCCTCGAGCTCCGACTCGGGGCCGCCCGCGGTGATGGCCGCGGCCTCGCCCGACTCGAGGTCGCCCACGAGCTGCGCGGTCGCGCCGCCCACGATGCCCTGTCGTGCGTACTGCTCGAGGCGCGAACGGGTGTCGGCGATGTCGAGGTTGCGCATGGTGAGCTGGCCGATGCGGTCGAGCGGGCCGAAGGCCGCGTCGCCCACGCGCTCCATCGAGAGCTTGTCGGGGTGGTAGCTGAGCGAGGGGCCCTCGGTGTTCAGGATGCTGTAGTCGTCTCCCCGACGCAGCTTCAGCGTGACGGTGCCGGTGACGGCCGAACCCACCCAGCGCCCGATCGACTCGCGCAGCATGAGCGCCTGCGGGTCGAGCCAGCGGCCCTCGTACATGAGGCGACCGAGACGACGACCCTCGAGGTGGTAGTTCGCCACGGTGTCTTCGTTGTGGATGGCGTTCAGCAGACGCTCGTAGGCGATGTGCAGCAGCGCCATGCCCGGCGCCTCGTAGATGCCGCGCGACTTCGCCTCGATGATGCGGTTCTCGATCTGGTCGCTCATGCCGAGGCCGTGGCGGCCGCCGATGGCGTTGGCCTCGAGCACGATGGCGACGGCGTCGTCGTACGAGGTGCCGTTGAGGGCGACCGGTCGACCCGCCTCGAAGGTCACCGACACGATCTCTGACTCGATCGCCACCTCGTCGCGCCAGAACGGCACGCCCATGATGGGCTCGACGATCTCGACGCCCGTGTCGAGCTGCTCGAGGGTCTTGGCCTCGTGCGTGGCGCCCCAGATGTTGGCGTCGGTGGAGTAGGCCTTCTCGGCCGAGGCGCGGTAGGGGAAGCCGCGGGCGACGAGCCACTCGCTCATCTCCTGGCGGCCGCCGAGCTCGGTGACGAAGGCCTCGTCGAGCCATGGCTTGTAGATGCGCAGGCGCGGGTTGGCGAGCAGGCCGTAGCGGTAGAACCGCTCGATGTCGTTGCCCTTGTAGGTCGAGCCGTCGCCCCAGATCTCGACGTCGTCTTCCTTCATCGCGCGCACGAGCAGCGTGCCGGTGACGGCACGGCCGAGGGGTGTGGTGTTGAAGTAGGTCTTGCCGCCGGAACGGATGTGGAACGCACCGCACTGCAGCGCATCCAGCCCCTCCTCCACGAGCGCCGCCCGGCAGTCGACCAGGCGGGCGATCTCGGCGCCGTACTCGCCGGCGCGGCCGGGAACGGCCTCCACGTCGGGCTCGTCGGGCTGGCCGAGGTCGGCGGTGTAGGTGCAGGGCACCGCGCCCTTCTCGCGCATCCACGCGACGGCGACCGAGGTGTCGAGCCCGCCCGAGAACGCGATTCCGACGCGCTCGCCGACAGGGAGGGAGGTGAGGACTTTGGACATGCCTCCCAGTGTATTGAACCCGCGCGGGCGCGCCCGCCAGTCCCCGCTCGGGGGCTGCCCGGGCGGGGCCTTCGTCGTTAGGCTTCGGGCACCCCCACCCACGACAGTCGAGGAGCGCCATGACGCCCGAACTCACCCGCCGCTCCCTGCTCGGACTCGCCGCCGCCGGCGGGGCAGGTGTCGCGTTCGGTGTGGCGGGCGCCGCTCCCGCCTCGGCGGCCGTGCCGGGCACGAGCGCAGTGGCTCTCGCCGGCACCGCTGCGCGAGCGGCGGCGGGCACCGGCGCGGTCGCCGCCCGCACCACCACCTCGGTGGCGGCCCCCGACCCGGGCCTCACCCCGTTCCCCCAGCAGGACGACCTCAACTTCCAGACCCTCACCGCGTACGGTGAGGCCGCCTACCAGGCGGGAGAGGTGGGAGAGGTGGCGAGCGCGGTCGCCGCCGTGCAGGCGGCGATCACCGCCGGCGGCGCGGAGGCCATCCCCGCCTACCAGCCCTACGCCGACTCCTTCGAGTCGCTCGCCGCGCGCCTGGCCGCCGAGGCCGACGCCGAGCTCGCAGCGGGCCGCTACGTCACGGCGCGCGCCCGCTACCTGCGCGCTGCCTCCTACTACAACTGCGTGCTCTTCTTCGTGCTGGGAACGGATGCGCCGGGTCGCGAGGCCGAGATCTACAGCGCGATGCAGCGCTGCTGGGCCGCGGCGGCTGCGCTGCTCGAGCCGGTGCTGCAGCGGGTCGAGATCCCGGCCCAGGTGCGGTTCCGCGAGCTCGACGGTTCGGTGACCACGCGCACCGTGACGATCCCGGCGTACTGGGGGCGTGCATCCGGAACCGGGGCGAAGCCCACCGTCATCGTCAACAACGGCAGCGACGCCCAGTTCGTCGATATCTGGGCCTACGGCGGCGCTGCCGGGCTCGAGCGCGGCTACAACGTGCTGCTGTTCGAGGGGCCGGGGCAGGGGTCGATGCTGTTCGAGCAGGACATCCCGTTCACTCCGTACTGGGGCGACGTCGTGACGCCCCTCGTCGACTTCGTCACCGCCCAGCCGGAGACGGATGCGCAGAAGGTCGCGCTCACCGGCTGGAGCTTCGGCGGGGTGCTGGTGATGCGCGCCGCCGCCGCCGAGCCGCGCCTCAAAGCCGTGGTCGCCGACCCGGGCTTCTGGGACAACGCCCAGCCCTGGCAGCCGCTCGTCGATGCCATGGAGCAGTACTTCGGGTCGGTGAGCAACGCGAACTGGAAGGAGCTGTTCGAGGGCACCTCCCCCGCCTACGGCCCCGACGGGCAGGACGCGCTGAAGTTCCTCGTGAACAAGCGCGGCGAGATCTACGGCTCGACGCTGCACGACGAGGCGATGAGCGGGGGAGTGATCACCGACATCGTCGGCCTGCTCGACGCGCTCACCGCGTTCAACGCCGACGCCGCACTCGTCGGCGAGGTGACCGCGCACGTGCTGATCAACGAGTACGACTCCGACACGTTCTTCTCGGGTCAGGGCGCACAGGTCGCCGAGTGGCTCACGAAAGCCGCCTCGGTGACGAGTCACACCTTCACCTACGCCACGGGCACCGAGTTCCACTGCGCGCCCATGGCGCCCCAGGTGCGCAACGAGGTCGTCTTCGACTGGCTCGACGAGGTGCTCGCCCACGCCCCCACCCCGCCTGCTCCCCCCGCGCCCCCGGTGCCGCCGGCCCCTCCCGCCCCTCCCGCGCGCCCGGCCCTCGCCGACACCGGCGCCCCCGGCACCGCGGCAGCCGTCACCGCCGCCGTCGCCACGGGTGTCGCCGCAGCCGGCGCCACCGCCGCCACCCTCGCCGCCCGCTCCCGCTCGCCCCACCCCGCCACGAGCACCCGCGAGTAGCCCGCGCTCCCGCGCTCCCGCGCTCCCGCGCTCCCGCGCTCCCGCGGCAGCATCGACCCGGCACAGAGTGCCCCCTCAGGCCGCTTTAGTAGGAATCTTGTGACGGGTCGACTGCCCGCCCGCTCCGTGAGGCCCGAGGCGCGCAGCGGGGTCAGCGCACCAGCGGCAGCCAGATCTCGTCGACGATCTCGAGGATGCGGGGATCGGGGAGCGGCTTCAGGGTCATGACGAGGTCGTGGCGCACCAGGTCGGAGGGGAGGGTCGTGACGCCCTGCGGCCAGTCGCGCAACGGGATCTCGCCGCGCGCGGCGGCGCGTTCCAGCATCCGCCGCCCCATCTCGGTGCGGCCCTCGAGCAGGCGGCGGCGCAGGTCGGCGGGTGACAGGCCGGTGTCGGCGTGGATGCTCGCCATGTACACGCTGATCACCGCCATGAACCCCGACCGCGCCGCGTTGAAGTCGCGGAGAGCGGCGAGAATGTCGCCCCGCAACGTTCCGGTGTCGGGCGTCTCCCGGGCCGCGAACAGGCCGCCGTGCTGCAAGGCCGCCAGCACGAGATCGACCTTCGCCGGCCAGCGGCGGTAGAGCACCGGCTTCGAGGTGCCGGCCCGCGCGGCGACGCCGTCGAAGCTGAACGCCGGGTAGCCCACCTCTTCAAGCTCGGCCCAGGCCGCATCGAGCAGCGCGCGCTCGAGTTCGGCGCCACGGCGGCGCGTCTTCACAAGATCCATTTGCGTATCTTATCCCGACGACATAGAGTGCTGCCCATAAGACACAATCAAGTATCTAAGGTGATCATGGACAAGAACCTCCGCCGCCTCGCCATCGCCCTCGTCGTCGGCGCGATGGCACCGCTGTTCGATGCGACCATCGTGAGCGTCGCCCTGCACACCCTCGCCGGCGACCTGAACGCGAGCATCGAGACCATCCAGTGGGTGAGCACGGGCTACCTGCTCGCGATGGGAGTCACCGTGCCACTCGTCGGCTGGCTGCAGAACCGCATCGGCGGCCGGCGACTGTGGATGGCGGCGCTCGTCGTGTTCCTCGTCGGCAGCATCCTGTGCTCGCTCGCCTGGGACGCCGGGAGCCTCATCGCGTTCCGTGTCGTGCAGGGTGTGGGCGCGGGCGCCATGATGCCGCTGCTCACGACCCTCCTGATGCAGGCCGCCCGCGGCCAGGCGCTCGGGCGCACGATGGCCGTCGTCTCCCTCCCGACCGCCCTCGGCCCCATCCTCGGCCCGGTGATCGGCGGGCTCATCCTCGGCGCCGGCGCCTGGCCGTGGCTGTTCTGGGTGAACGTGCCCTTCGCAGCCGTCGCGCTCGTGCTCGCCTGGCGCTTCATCCCCGCCGACGGCCCGACCGGCGCCGCGAAGCTCGACGTGGTGGGGCTCACGCTGCTCTCCCCCGCCGTCGTCGGGCTGCTCTACGGCCTCAGCAACGCCGGCAGCGCCGGCGGGTTCGCGCGGTTCGACGTCTGGGCGCCCCTCGCGGCGGGCCTCGCCCTGCTCGCCGCGTTCACGCTCTGGGCCACCCGCGCGAAGCGCGCGGCGCTCGTCGACCTGCGCCTGATGCGCCACCGCCCCCTCGCCGCGGCGTCGGGCGCCATGTTCCTCATGGGCGCCGCCCTCTACGGCGGGATGCTCCTGCTCCCCCTGTCGTTCCAAGAACTCCGCGGCACCGACGCGCTCGGCGCCGGCCTCCTGCTCATCCCGCAGGGCGTGGGCTCACTGCTCAGCCGCTCCCTGGCGGGGCGCCTCACCGACCGCATCGGAGCGCGCACCGTGGCCATCCTGGGCTTCGCGGTGGTGCTCGTGGCGACCGTCCCGTTCGCCTTCGCCGATGCGAGCACGAACCTGTGGTGGATCTGCGCCGTGCTCGTGGTGCGGGGCATGGGACTCGGCGCGGTGATGATCCCGATCATGGCAGTGGGCTTCGTCGGGCTCGAGCAGCACGAGATCCCGCACGCGAGCACCATCACGCGGCTCTCGCAGCAGCTCGGCGGGGCCTTCGGCACGGCGGTGCTCGCGGTGGTGCTCGCCGGCGCCGCTGCGGGCGGCGGTTCGGGAGCGGTCGAGACAGATGCGGTGGGTGCGTTCCAGCAGTCGTTCTGGTGGGCCATCGGCATCACTGCCGTTGCCATGCTGCTGTCGTTCCTCCTCCCGGGGCGTTCGCCGGTAGCCGAACCGGATGAGACGGCGGAACCCGCCACCGCAGCCTCTGCGCCCTCCCGCGCCTGACGCAGGAGACACGCATGCCGAGGCCGTCAGAACCGCACGTGCTGGGCGATCCAGGCGTGCATGGCGACGGCGGCGGCGGCCGAGGCGTTGATCGAGCGGGTGGATCCGAACTGCGAGATCTCGACCACCGCATCCGCCGCGGAGAGGGCCTCGGGCGAGAGGCCGGGGCCCTCCTGCCCGAACAGCAGCACGCAGCGCTCGGGGAAGGCGAAGGTCTCGATGATGACGCTCCCGGGCACATTGTCGATGGCGACGACAGGCAGCCCCTCCGACCGGGCGAGCTCGACGAAGGAGGCGACGTCGGGGTGGTTCCGCACGTGCTGGTAGCGGTCGGTCACCATTGCTCCGCGTTTGTTCCAGCGCTTGCGGCCGATGATGTGCACGGTGTCGGCGGCGAAGGCGTTGGCGCTCCTCACGATCGAGCCGATGTTGAGATCGTGCTGCCAGTTCTCGATGGCGACGTGGAACGGATGCCGGTGCTGGTCGAGATCCGCGATGATCGCGTCCATGCGCCAGTAGCGGTAGCGGTCGATGACGTTGCGGGTGTCGCCGCGTTCGAGCAGCTCGGGGTCGTACTGCTCGCCCTCCGGCCACTCCCCCGCCCACGGGCCGACGCCTCCGGCGCTCAGTTCGACGCTCGCGGTGGGGCCGGATGCGCGGGGCTCGTTCACCCGCACAGGCTATCGTCCACGGGCTGCGCGGCGCCCACAACAGTCCTCTCCGTGAACTGTATGAACTCGTATACAGCGCAATGGCGCGCATCCGTAGACTTGAGCGTGTGACTGAGACCCACCCACCCACCGAGATCCCCGGAGAGATCGCCCGCTCGTGGCTGCTCGTCTCCGCCCGCCGAACAGAGCAGTTCGACTCCGCCGCCAAGTCGCGAGCCGATCAGATCGTGCTCGACATCGAAGACGCCGTCGACCCGAAGCACAAGCCCGAGGCGCGCGGCGACGTGGTGGAGTGGCTGTCGAAGGGCGGCAGCGGCTGGGTGCGCATCAACGACCGCGCCAGCGACTTCTGGAGCGACGACGTCGACGAGCTGAAGGGCGTTCCCGGCCTCCGCGGCGTGATGCTCGCGAAGACCGAGTCGGCGGCCGACGTCACCGAGACCTTCGACCGCCTCGGCGGCACCACCCCCGTGCTCGTGCTCATCGAGTCGGCGCTCGGCATCGAGGAGGCCGTCTCCATCGCCCGTGCCCGCGGTGCCTACCGCCTCGCCTTCGGCTCGGGCGACTACCGGCGCGACACCGGCACCAGCGCCGAAGACATCGCCATGGCCTACCCGCGTTCGCGCCTCGTCATCGCCAGCCGCGTCGGCAAGCTCCCCGGCCCCATCGACGGGCCCACCGTCTCGTCGAGCCACCCCGTGCTCCGGGAGCAGTCGGCCGTGGCCGTCGCGCTGGGGCTCACCGGCAAGCTCTGCCTCGACGTCGAGCAGCTGCCCGTCATCAACGAGGTCATCAGCCCCACCCAGTCGGATGTGACCTGGGCCCGCGACTTCCTCGACGACTTCGAGGCCCGCGGCCGGGTCATCCGCGACGGCAGCGACCTGCCGCGCCTCGGCCGCGCCGAGAAGATCGACAAGCTCGCCCGCGCCTTCGGCGTCGAGCCGCTGCCGAGCGGCAGGTAGAGTCCGCCGCGGAGCGCGGCGCGACCTCCGAGCACGACGAAGGCCCCGGGTGTGCGACCCGGGACCTTCGTGGTGGTGACGGATGCTGTCACGGCGTCACCGCATCCGTCGGCCGTGCGATGCACTCAGTGCTTGAACGCGTCCTTCACGTTCTCGCCGGCCTTCTTGGCGTCGGCCTTGGCCTGGTCGGCCTTACCCTCGGCCTCGAGCTTCTCGTTGCCGGTCGCCTTGCCGAGGCCTTCCTTCGCCTTGCCGGCGATGTCTTCAGCGGCGTTGCGGATCTTGTCGTCGAGTCCCATGATCTTCTCCTTCTCGATGGTGGGTGTGGTGGTGGGTGGAGCCGGCGGCGCTCAGTTCAAGCGCCGCGCGTCTCCGGCCAGGCGGGCTCGGAGCCCGCTGTGGATCGACACGAAGGTCGGCACAGCGTGCCCGGTGAGCGTCGCCAGGTTCGTGGTGAGCCGCGCCACGAGGGTCGCGACCTCCTGGGGTGAGGTGTTCTGTCGCGGGGTGACCGAGACGTGCAGCACACTGCTGCCCTTCACCCGGTTCGCCGACACGCTGCTCGAGAGGATCTCGTCGTGGGCGGCCAGGCTTCCCCGGATCGCGTCGGCGGCGAACGACTCCTGCACGGTGATGGGGCCGAGCGGACTCTCGGAGCCCGCGGTCTTCAGCACTGTGCGAGTACGGCGGCCGCCGAGGTTCGCGACGATCACGATCGCCACGATGACGAGAACGAGCATGGCTCCGAGCACGCCGATGGCGACCCAGCTGACCGTGGTGCCGTCGGCCACCCGGCTGGCCTGGTGGGCCGACTGGAGGCCGTCGACCGCGCCACCCACCGTCGCCTTCCAGGCGTCGCCGAAGGCGGGCCACAGCACGGCGGTGCCGGCGGCGGCGCCGACCGCGAGGAGCACCAGGCCGATGACGAGCAGCACCGCACGGTTCAGACCGCGATTCGTCGAGTTCATGACGCCGGTTCCTTCTCTTGTCGGTAGTGCACGCGGGCCCGCACCCGAACCCTCGGGTCGAGTTCGTAGCGGTCGAGCTCGTCGGTCGCCGTGCGGATGACGGCGAACCGATCGATCTCGGTGCCGGCCTCGGGGTGCACGGTCACGTCGGCGGTGCGGTGGGCGATGCCCACCGTCACCTCGTCGCGCCGGAGCCCGTGTTCGTCGGCGACGTGCTGGGCGAGGGCGGAGGCGATGACGCCGTTGTCGACGACCACAGCATCCGGCCCCATGCGGTGCTTGGGCAGACGCCCCGCGCCGATGGCCAGCACGATGAGCACCACGCCGAGCACGGCGATGACCGCGGCTCCTGCGACGACGGCCGCGGCGGGCTGGGCCGAGGGCAACGACACGAGCCAGTCGAGCCCGGCGGCGGGGGCCACGAGCAGCGGCCCCGCGCCGGCGAGTCGCAATACGATCTCGGTGCCGAGGTACGCGAGGGCGAGAGCGACGAGCACCAGCACGACGACCGTCGCCACTGTGCGAGGCGAGTGGGTCTCGCGCCGCACCACGCGGCGGAGTGCGGGATCCGTCATCTCACTCTCCTCTTCGGTGGGACCACCGCGCCGGTGACGACGACGGCGAGTCGGGTGATGTCACGACCGGTGACGTGGGCCAGGTGACCCTGCAACCGGTGCTGCACGGCGGTCACCCGTTCGATCACCGACGAGCCCGCGGCTATCGCCTCGGTGTCGTCGAGATCGGGGATGGGCAACGGGGTGCGCACCCGCACGGCGTACCCGCCGCGCCATTCGGAGACCTCGACCTTCACCTCGCCCGGCTCGACGCCGACGGCGTCGGCCGAAGCGCGGTGAACGATCTTCTCGATGACGCGATCGCGAACGCTGATCCGCCCTGCGGGAGCGCTCGGGGCGGTCACGAGGAGTGAGGTGCTCATCAGGAGGTGCGCCTCCCCGAGAACACTCCCGCCAGGGCCCGGAGGTCGAGCTGGCCGCTCATCACCCGGGCGACGACCGCCCCGATGACCATGAACAGAGCCACCAGCAGGAACCCCCAGAAGCCGAACAGCAGTGCGGCGGCTGCGAGCACGGCGCCGATCAGGGCGCCGGAGACGGTGGCACTCATGCGACGCGCGACTCGGTCTGCTCGTCGGAGTCGTCACCGGGGATGTGCACGTCGTTCACGTCGACGTTCACCTCGACGACCTCGAGGCCCACCAGGCGGGTGATGGCGCTCGCCACGGCGGTGCGCACCTGCGAGGCGACCTGCTGGATGGGGGCCGGGTACTCCACGACGATGGTGATGTCGGCGGCGGCCTGCGTCTCGCCGACCTCCACCTTCACTCCCTGGCCGAGGTCTGTGGCGTTGATGGCGTCACGAATGGCGCCGAACGCGCGGGCTCCGCCGCCGCCGAGGGCGTAGACGCCCTGAACCTCGCGGGCTGCGATGCCGGCGACCTTCGCCACGACGCCGTCAGCGATCGTGGTGCGGCCGGCAGCGGTGTCGTCGGTGGTGATGCGGCTGGTGGCCGCCGAGGAGCGGTCGACACGCGACGCGGAGACCGGGGTGTTCGGCTTCGCGGGGGTGGTGGCCGCTGCGGTGGTGGGGGTGGTGTCTTCGGTGGCCATGACGGGTGTCCTTTCGCTCTGTACGTCAGTGGTGCGGAGTGGGCATCGGGTCGGCCCCTCCGCGAGCATCGATTGCGTTGCTCACAGATGAGACGCATCCTGCGCACCATTCGTCACAAAAAAGTCCGAAAGAATTTTTCCGGGGCTTCGGATGACACATTCCGGGCGGCTCCGTCGTCATCCAGGTGAGAGCACAGGAGGACGAGATGACGAGGATCCTGATCATCGGCGGCGGCTACGCGGGCTTCTACACGGCGTGGGGTCTCGAGCGGCGGCTGCGACCCGGGGAGGTCGAGGTGACGGTGGTCGACCCGCGGCCCTATATGACCTATCAACCGTTCCTGCCGGAGGTCGCCGCGGGGTCGGTGGAGCCGAGGCACACGGTGGTGTCGCTGAGGCGGCACCTCACGCACACGCGGGTGCTGGCCGGCAGCGTGGTGGAGCTGCGGCACGCCGAGCGCATCGCCGTGGTGCGACCTGTCGAGGGGCCCGATCGGGCGCTCGCCTACGACGTGGTGGTCGTGACGGCCGGTGCGGTCACCCGCACTCTTCCGATCGACGGGGTGCAGGAGGAGGCGATCGGGCTCAAGACCGTCGAGGAGGGGGTCGCCGTGCGCGACGCCCTCCTCGGAGCCTTCGACCGGGCATCGGTGCTGCCGCCCGGGCCGGAGCGGCGGCGCACGCTGTCGGTCACCGTGGTCGGGGGCGGGTTCACCGGGGTGGAGCTGTTCGGCGAGCTCCTCTCGCTCGCCACCGCGCAGTTGAAGCGGTACCCGATGCTCGGCCCCGACGATCTCGACTTCCACCTCGTCGAGGCGGCCCACCGCATCCTGCCCGAGGTGAGCGACGAGCCTGGCCGCTGGGTCGTACGGCAGTTCGAGAAGCGGGGCGCGCGGGTGCACCTCGGCACGCAGCTGCGCTCGGCCGTCGACCGGCACATCGTGCTGTCGACGGGCGAGGAGTACGACACGGGCCTGCTCGTCTGGGCGGCGGGCAACGCCTCGAACCCGGTCGCCGCGCGGCACACCGACCTGCCGACGGATGCGCGCGGCCTCATCACGGTGAAGGCCGACCTCAGGGTGGTCGACACCGCAACCGGGCACGTGATCGAGGGCGCGTGGGCGGCGGGCGACGACGCCGCCGTGCCCGACCTGGTGCTGCAGGCGGAGCGACCGGATGCGCGCACGGTTCCCAACGCGCAGCACGCGGTGCGGCAGGGCCGGCTGCTGGCCGAGAACCTCGCGCGGGCGCTGCGCGGCGAGCGGCCGCGGCCGTACCGGCACCGTAGCCTCGGGGTGGTGGCCACGCTCGGGCTCGGAACGGGGGTGTTCCAGTACCGTGGAATCGTGGTGAAGGGGCTGCCGGGGTGGGTCATGCATCGCGGCTACCACGTGCTCGCGGTGCCGACCTGGGAGCGCAAGGTGCGGGTGCTGCTGGTGTGGTTGTCGGCGTTGCTGTTCGGGCGCGACGTGGTGTCGTTGCCGGAGTTGCAGCATCCGCGTCGTGCCTTCGCCACCGGTGGGGCGCCGCGGGAGCAGACGGAGGGGTCCCCGAGATGAGCGTGCCCCACGGAGACTCGCTCGGCCAGGTGCTCGGCGAGCGCCGGCACCTGCTGGCGGTGGCGTTCCGGATGCTCGGCACCTCGGCCGACGCCGAAGACGCGGTGCAGGAGGCGTACGCCCGCTGGTTCAGGCTGAGCGACGACGAGCGTGCCGGCATCCGCTCGCCCGAGGCCTGGCTCACGCGAGTGACGGCGAACGTGTGCCTCGACGTTCTCGGGTCTGCCCGTCACCGGCGGGAGCAGTATGTGGGCGAGTGGCTGCCCGAACCGCTGTCGGGGACGGCGGTGGGCGGCGGCTCGACCGCCGTCGACCCGCTCGACCGGGTGACGCTCGACGACTCGGTGACGATGGCGCTGCTCGTCATGCTGGAGTCGCTCACCCCCGCCGAGCGGGTGGCGTTCGTGCTGCACGACGTGTTCGCGATGCCGTTCGACGAGATCGCCGTGATCGTGGGCCGCACCCCGCAGGCGACGCGGAAGCTCGCCTCGACCGCCCGGCGCCACATCGCCGAGCGCCGTCGACGCGAGGCGTCGGCCGAACGGCACGACGAGGTGGTGCGCGAGTTCTGGGCGGCGTGCGAGAGCGGAGACCTGAGCGGACTGCTGACGCTGCTCGACCCCTCGGCGGTCACCCGTGTCGACGGCGGTGGGCAGGTGCGTGCCGTGTTGAAGCCCATCCTCGGCGCCGACAAGGTGGCGCGCTTCCTTCTCGGCGGCCTCGCCAAGCAGGGCGAACTCGTGCCCTCGCTCGAGACGGTGCACGGGCTCGCCGGCATCGTCTTCCGCCTCGACGGAATCGTCGCCGGCGTCGCGACCCTCGACGTCCACGACGACCTCGTCACCGACATCTGGTTCACCCTCAACCCCGCCAAACTCACCACCTGGAACCAGCCCTGACAGCGTGGTGCCCCCGCATCACATCCTCGGGGGCTGCGTCGTCGGTGGGGTAGGGCGCGCAGCGGGCGGGCCCGGGAGGAGAGGGAGAGATGAAGGTCGTGGTGCTCGGGGGAACCGGGTTGGTCGGTGCGCAGGTGGTCGAGCGGATGCGCGGAGCGGGGCACGAGGTGATGGCTGCGTCACCGGCGAGCGGGGTCGACACGGTCGCCGGCACCGGGCTGGCGGAGGCGTTCGCCGGCGCGAGCGTGGTGGTCGACGTCGTGAACTCGCGGTCGTTCGAGGGGGTGCGCGAGTTCTTAGAGACGTCGACACGGAACGCACTCGACGCGGCGAACGGGCAGGGCGTGGGCCACTACGTGCTCCTCTCGATCGTCGGCACCGACCACATCACGGGGGCCGACTACACGGTCGGCAAGACACGGCAGGAGGAGTTGGTGCGCGCATCCGGGCTCGCGTTCTCGATCGTGCGGGCAACCCAGTTCTTCGAGTTCATCGAGATCCTCGCCGACGGAGCCACCGTCGACGGCGCCGTGCACGCGACAGCCGCATTCTTCCAGCCCGTGGCGGCCTCCGAGGTCGCCGAGGCACTGGCCGACGTGGCGGCGGCGGAGCCGCTCGGCGGCACCCTCGACGTGGCCGGGCCCGAGCGGACGACCCTCGACGAGATGTTCCGCTCCGCTCTCGCCGCCACCGGCGACCCCCGCCCCGTCGTCACCGACGACGGCTTCAGCTACTTCGGCTCCCCCATCACCCGCGACACCCTCGTGCCCGTGGGAGAGCACCCCCTCCGCCTCGGCGACACCGGCTACAGCCAGTGGTTGCGCTTGAAGACGGAGTAGAGGATGACCATGAGGAGGATCATGCCGCCGATCGCCATCGGGTAGCCGAACACCCAGTGCAGCTCGGGCATGTGATCGAAGTTCATGCCGTAGATGCCCGCGATGAGACTGGGGGCGAACAGGATCGCGGCCCAGGCCGAGATCTTCTTCACCTCGTCGCCCTGCTTGATGCTCGCCTCGGCGAGCTTGCGGGTGTCTTCGGCGAGCGTGAGGTTGTTCTGGCTGATGCGCTGCATCTCCTCGTTCTGCCGCTGCGTGGTGAGCGTGGAGTGCACGGTGAGGGCGTTCTGCAAGGTGGCGCGGAACGCATCCGCATGCCCCACCACCGACAGCACGTGGTCGAGCACGTCGCGCAGCCCCCGCTGCACCTCGATGTCGACCTTGTACTTCTCGGCGCCCTTCAGCAGCGCCTCGAGCATGACGATGAGCGGATGCGCGGCCCGCTGGAAGTCCATCACCTCGCCCAGGAGGTCGTAGATGCGCCGCGACACGTCGGGATCGCCGCCGAACAGCTGAGCCTCGATCTCGTCGATGTCGTTCTGCAGGCCCGCGATCACCGGCTCGTACTCGTCGACCACCTCGTCGAGGATGGCGTACAGCACCGCCTCGGGGCCGAGGGCGAGCAGCTCGGGGTTGCCTTCGAGCCGGTGCCGCACCGCGCCGAGGTTCGGCGACTCGGCGTGCCGCACCGTCACCACGAAGCCGGGGCCGATGAACACGTGCACCTCGCCGAACTCCACCCGTTCCTCGGCGTCGAGGTAGCGCGCGGGGCGCAGCACCACGAACAGGGTGTCGCCGTAGCGCTCGAGCTTCGAGCGCTGATGACCGGTGAGAGCGTCTTCGACGGCGAGCTGGTGCAGCCCGAACTCGTTCTCGACCGAGCGGATCTCCTCCGCGGTCGGCCGGTACAGGCCGATCCAGGCCATACCGCCCCGCTCGCCCATCAGGGCGTAGGTCTCGTCGAGACTGTGCGGGTCGGGCAGCCGCACGCCGTCGACGTACACGGCGTTGTCGATGAGGGTCATGTGCCGAGACTACGACCAGCAGGTGAACGGGGGGGGGCGTCGAGGGCCGCTGGACGACGGGGCCCTCGACGCGGTTCAGCGGGCGAACGCAGCCTTGAGCTCGGTGCCGACGAAGCGGCGGGCCGAATGCGCGACCTCGATCACCCCCGCCATGTAGAAGAACGGATGCACGAGTCCGGAGAAGGTCACGCTCGTCACCGGCACCCCGGCCTCGGCGAGCGCCCGCGCGTAGGCGAGCCCTTCGTCGCGCAGCGGGTCGAGCTCGGCGACGACGACGGTCGCCGACGGCAGGCCCGTGAGGTCGGTCGCGGCGGCGGGGGCGAGCCGCGCATCCGTCGTGTCGACGCCCTTCGCGTAGCTGTCGTAGAAGTACTGCATGTCGCGCGCCGTGAGGAAGTGCCCCTCGGCGAACTCGACGTAGCTGCCGTCGGTGCCGACCCGCCCGGTGGTGGCGGGGTAGATGAGCGCCTGATGCACGAGCCCGGCGTGGTCACGCCCGAGCTGCTGCGCCACCACTGCGGCGAGGTTGCCGCCGGCGCTGTCGCCCGCCACCGCGACCCGGCTCGCGTGGAGCTCCACGCCGGCCGTGCCCTCGAGCACCGCTCGGGTGACGGCGAGAGCGTCGTCGACAGCGGCGGGGAAGACGTGCTCGGGAGCCTTGCGGTAGTCGACGCTCACGACCGCCGCGTCGGAGGCGTGGGCGAGTTCGCGCGCGGTGGTGTCGGCGATCTCGAGGTCGCCGAGCACCCAGCCGCCGCCATGGAAGTAGACCGTGACAGGGAGGTCGGGGGCGAGCTCGCGCGGGCTGTAGAGCCTCACCCCGACGCCGGCGATGCTGAGATCGCGCACCACGGGCAGCGCCGTCGCCTCCCCGGTGAGCGCGACGGCGTTCTCGAGGTCGGCACGGTTCTGCTCGACGGTCAGCGTGTCGAGGGGCGGGGCCGCGGCCACGATGTCGAGGAAGGCCTTGGCCTGCGGGTGAAGCGTCATTGCGGTCTCAACTCCAGTCGTCTTGGTTGTGCAGGGCGTTCAGCACGTCGCTCAGGGTGCTCGAGCGGCGCACCGGGGCAGAACCCTTGCGGCGCCACAGCTCGGTGTCGGCGCCGGGTTCGTCGGCGACCGGGAGCCGCAGCGCGAACCACACCCCTCGAGCGGGCCGATCGCTCTCGTTGACGTAGACGTGGGGCCGCGTGGTGTCGAAGTGCACCGAGTCGCCTGCGCGCATCGGATGCTCGTCGAAGTCGATGCGCAGCACGAGTTCACCCTCCACCAGCACGCCGAAGTCGTAGCCCTGGTGCCGGCTGAATCGAGCACCGGGCGTCGTCGACGAGTGCGGCTCGAAGGTGACCATGAGGGGCTCGGCGATGCCGCTCGCTCCCCCGGCCAGCAACTCCAGGCGCACACCGGAGGTGAGGTCGACGACCGGGTTGTCTTCGAAGCGCTGCACGGGCGCGACCGGGCGCCGCCGCCGCATGCGGCCCGACGCGTCGGGGGTGTCGATGTCGAGCAGCTCGTCGATGGAGACGCCCAGCCGGGTCGCCAGTTGGTAGAGGGTGTTGAGCGAGGGCTGCACCTTGTCGGTCTCGATCTGGGAGAGCAGGCTCGGCGTCACACCCATCGAGTCGGCCAGCGACTTCAAGGTCAGCCCCTGGTCTTCGCGCGCAGCGCGAAGCCGGGCGCCGATCGCGGAGAGTGAGGTCATCTGCGCCCCCCATCGAAAGCTGCACTTAACTCGGACGTCGTCATCACAGTGCGACTTTACCGGATTTCTGGGATTCTGCCCAGCATCCGTTTCAGTAGGGCTTGACAAAAGTCGGCGGTCTTGTAAATCTCTGTTCACGCGATGTCGCGTCACCGCCGAAGCCGAGGAGTCCCGTATGCCCACGACAGCAATCCGACCGGAGATCGAAGAGATCGTCGCGAAGATCGACGAGTTACGACCGCAGTTGGTCGCGGGTGGGCGTGAGGGCGATCAGAACCGCCGCATCCCGGCCGAGGTGTTCGACGCAGTCGCGGCGACGGGGGCCTTCAGCATCTCGGCGCCCACGAAGTTCGGCGGCCTCGCCGCGAACACCCGCGAGGCGCACGCCGTCGCCCGTGCCATAGGGCGAGGAGACGGGAGCCTGGCATGGGTCGACGGCATCCTCGACTCGGGCGCCTGGGTGCTGAGCCTCATGGACGAGCGGGCCCAGCACGACGTGTGGGGCGGCGAGGGCGGCCTCGACAACTTCATCTCGATCGTGCTCGCCACCACCTCAGACGCCACTCCCGTCGAGGGCGGCTACCGGGTGACGGGCAAGTGGGGCTACGGCACCGGCAGCATGCACGCGACGTGGTCGCTGCTCGGCATCCCGCTGAAGAACGAGCGCGGCGACATCGTCGACGCCGGGCTCGCGCTCATTCCGACCGCCGACCTCAGCTACGAAGACAACTGGTTCGTGGCCGGCATGAAGTCGACCGCCAGCGTGATGCAGATCGCCGACGACGTCTTCGTGCCCGAACACCGCATCTTCCCGCTCACCGCAGCGGTGGAGGGCGGGTACCTGAGCGAGAACCCTGAGGCGTCGTACGACACCATCTTCGTGCCGTCGTTGTTCATGAAGCTGGTCGGCCCGCACCTCGGCATGGGTCGCGCGGCGCTCGACTTCGTCATCGCGAAGGCGGAGTCGAAGGCCATCGCGTACACCGGGTACGAGAAGCAGGCCGACTCGGCCATCTTCCAGTCGGCGGTCGCGAAGGCCGCCGTGCAGCTGAACGCCGCGGAGGCGGTGGCCGCGCAGGTCGCCGACCAGATCTTCGAGGCCACCGAGCGCGGGTACTACGCGCCCTACGCCGAGCGCATCGAGATGCGGGCGAAGGCGGGCTGGGTGGTCGAGACCGTCACCAACCTCATCAACGAGCTCATCACCGCGCACGGCTCGGCCGGCTTCGCGGAGTCGTCTGTGCTGCAGCGCATCTGGCGCGACCAGGCGACCGCCGCGCGCCACGGTCACACCCTGTCGGCGAGCGGGTACGAGGCCTACGGCAAGGTGCTCTTCGGCCGGGAGGACGACGCCCGCTTCGTGCTCCCGATCGTCTGACCGCGGCGCGACACCCGCCTCCGCCTCCGCCCACCGCCTGTCCGCCTCGGAAGGAACGCCAGATGTCCACCATCGTGCATGAAGCCCCGGTCTCGGCCGACGATTTCCGTTTCGCGTTCCGCGCGCATCCGGCCGGCGTCGCGATCGTCACCGCAGACGCGGGTGACGGCCCCGTCGCCATGACCGTGAGCTCCGTCGCCTCCGTGGCGATCGACCCGCCCACACTGATGTTCTCGGCGTCGGCACTGTCGTCGAGCACGCCGACCATCCGGCGTGCCGAGACGGTGGTGGTGCACATGCTCGCCTCCGACCAGATCGACCTCGCGAAGCTCGGTGCGCGCAGCGGCGCCGCCCGCTTCGGCGACGACGTGGAGTGGGGGCGCCTGCCCACCGGCGAGCCCTACTATCCCGGAGCCAACTGGCTACGCGGCCGCATCACGCAGCGGGTGGAGGTGAACGGCTCCACCCTCGTCATCGTCGAGGCCATCGAGGCCAAGCCCCGCGCCGAGCACGCGGCCGTCGACCCGACACCGCTGGTGTACCACAACCGGTCGTGGCACGTGCTGACCGAGAAGTCCACCCTCCCCGAGTCCGTGGTTCCCTTCTATAGGGTCTTCGGGCGAGACGAATAGACGCCGACCGGCACCCGCCCGCCGGCACCACCCACCCCATCCCAGCCCCGGCGCCGACGCGCCGGAACGAGAGAGAGCACCATGACGAACGACCGCATCAGCCGCATCCCCGCCCCTGTCGTACCCGGCATCTCCGACAGCACCCGAGTCACCGCGGGCGACCTCGTCTTCATCTCGGGCCAGGTCGGGTTCGAGGCCGACGGGTCGGTGCCGACCGACTTCGCCCGCGCCATCGAACTCACCTACGGCGAGCTGGAGCGGGCCCTCACCGCCGCCGGTGCGGGATGGGAAGACCTCGTGCGTGTCAACGTCTACATCACCGAGCTCGACCAGGAGAAGCTCACCATCTGGCGCGAGACCCGCAACAAGCTCGTGCAGACCCCCGAGCCCTCGGCAAGCACCGTCATCGGCGTGCACTCCCTCTACAACGGCGCCACCATCGAGATCGACGCGATCGCCGCGGTCTAGAACGCGCATCCCTCAGCCGTCACGCGAACCGCCGCACGACGCAGTGAGTGCCCGGCCCCTTTCGGGAGGCCGGGCACTCACTGTGTTCAGCGGAGCAGCCTCGGTGCCGAGTGGGGCCTGCGGGAGGAGTCGTCTTCGCGCAGGTTGATCTCGGTGATCGAGTTGCCGCTCTCGGAGAGCCAGGAGGTGTGCCGCTTCGCGATCTCGGGGTCGTGCCCGGGGATGATGCGCGACGTCTCGCGCTTCAGTTCCGTCTGCAGCCGCCGGTAGAGGTCGATGAGGTTGAACGAGTTGCCCTGCCCGTAGCCCGGCGCCCACATCTGCTCGACGTTCGAGTACCAGTACACGGTGTCACCCGCGGCGACGAAGGGGCCGTTGGCGGTCTCGATCGAGAACCATTGCGAGCCGAAGGTGTGGGAGTCCTTCGCCAGTCGCGCCGTCACGCCGGGGAGGAGTTCCTCGTCTCCTTTCACGAAGCGCACCCGTCCCTCGCTGATCCCCTGGGCGGCGCGGGCGAGGTCGGTGGGGTCGAACGAGGAGAACACCCAGGCCTGTTCGGCTTCAGGGGTCTGGAGGGCTGAGGCGACGGCATCCGACCACCCTGTGAACTCGTCGAGCTGTACGAAGAGCTTCGCGTTCGGGAACGCCTCGAAGTTGCCCATGTGGTCGAAGTGCATGTGGCTGACCAGGATGACGTCGACGTCTTCCGGGCGGTAGCCCACGCGCCCGAGCACCTCGGCGGGGTCTTCCCAGTTGGAGAAGTCGTACCGGTCGAGCCAGTAGTCGTTGCGGAAGCCGCAGTCGACGAGAGCGACGTGCTGCTTGCCGCCGACCTCGCCGCCCACGATGAGCGTATAGAGCATCGGGATGCGGATGATCCCTTTGTTGCTGAAGATCCCTGCGCCTCCGAAGAAGTCGTGGGGCATGTCGGCGTGGCAGAACTCTAGAGACCAGATCGAGTAGTCGGTGCGGCGTTCAGGCATACGGTCCTCCTTTGGAGCGAGTGAAGCTCCATTAACACCAGAGGACCCCGTATTTAGCAAGAATAAAATCTGGCCGACATCGAACCGACGACTGTGAAGCTTCGCTTAAAGCATGAGGCAGTCTAGGCTGCGGCGACGGTGAGGGTGATGAGCACCACGTTGAGGGCGACGATGAGCAGCGCCACCGTCCATGCGACGACCCGCACGAGCATCCGGTCGGCGAACTCGCCCATGAGACTGCGGTTGCCCGTGAGACGGATGAGCGGGATGAGCGCGAACGGGATGCCGATGCTGAGGAACACCTGGCTGAGCACCAGCGCCCAGGTCGGGTCGATGCCCGCGCCGAGCACGAGGAGCGCCGGAATGAGGGTCACCACGCGCCGCACCAGGATGGGCACCCGCACCTTGAGCAGGCCCTTCATGATGACCGAGCCGGCGTAGGCACCCACCGAGGTCGAGGCGAGCCCCGAGGCGAGGAGTCCGACGGCGAAGATCGTCGCGATCACCGGCCCGAGGGCTGCCGAGATGGCGTCGTAGGCGCCGGGGATGGTGTCGGTGCCGTCGACGCCGCGCAGGCTCGAGGCGGCGAGAAGCAGCATGGCGATGTTCACCGCTCCCGCGAGCACGAGGGCGATCATGACGTCGAAGCGTGTGACCTTGAGGAGCGAGCGGATGCGGCCGGTCGCCTCCTCGAAGCGCGGCACCGGGGCCGTCTCGACGCGCCCCGAGTCGCTGCCGGTGAAGTCGCTCTTCTCGGCGACGGCGGCGAACGCCGCGTGGTGGCGGTCGCGGGCGAGGGCCGAGTGCAGATAGATGGCGTGGGGCATGACGGTGGCGCCGAGCATGCTGGCGGCGAGCAGCACGGTGGGCGCGCCCTCGAAGCGCGGCACCAGCCCTCCGGCCGCCTCGGGCCAGTCGATTCCCGAGACGACGGCGCCGGCGAGGAACCCGAAGGCGATCACGGCGAGCAGCCCGATGATGATGAACTCGAAGCTGCGCTGCCGATGCGATGACTGCACGAGCAGCAGCACGATCGACACCACGCCCACGATGGCGCCGCCGACGACGAGCGGCACCCCGAACAGCAGGTTGAGGGCGAGCGCCCCGCCGATCACCTCGGCGACGTCGGTGGCGGCGGCGACGAGTTCGGCCTGCAGCCAGTAGGCGCGGCGCGTCCAGGGGCGGGTGCGGGCACCGACGTGCTCGGGGAGGGTGCGGCCGGTGACCAGACCGAGCTTCGCCGACTGGTACTGGATGAGCATCGCCATGAGGTTCGCGAGCACGAGTACCCAGACGAGCAGGTAGCCGTACTGCGCACCCGAGGTGAGGTTGGCGGCGACGTTGCCGGGGTCGACGTAGGCGATCGACGCCACGAAGGCGGGGCCGAGCAGCACGATGCCGTGCCACCACCGCGGGCGCACGGGGGCCGGTGCGACGGCGGGCGAGGATGCGGCCGGCGTCGTCGGCGCCGCAGATTTAGGCATGCCTAAAAATAGCAGGCGGTGAACGGTTGGCGTCAAGGGGGTTCGCATCCGCTCTGCCCGGCCGGCTCGGCTGCGGACGCCGACTCGAGCGCGCCTCCGGCCTCACCACGGCCCGGCCCGACGCTTCGACACGGCGTAGGCTCGACCCCGTGACCGACCAGCACGGCCTCCTCACGGCGGATGGGCTCGCCTTCGTGACCGAGCGCCACCTCGCGACCCTTTCGACGCTGCGACGCGACGGCTCACCGCACGTCGTCGCCGTCGGCTTCACCTTCGACCCCGAGACCTCCACGGTGCGCATCATCACGAACGGCCCCAGCCAGAAGGTGCTGAACGTGCGCCGCGACGGCCGGGCGGCGGTGTCGCAGGTCGACGGCGGTCGCTGGCTCACCCTCGAGGGCGACGCCACCGTTCTCGACGACCCCGCCTCGGTGCAGGACGCCGTCGACCGCTACGCCCTGCGCTACCGCCAGCCCCAGCCCAACCCCCAGCGCGTCGTCATCGCCATCACCGTCACCCGCACCATGGGCTCCGCCCAGCTCCTCGCCCGCTGATCCGGGTGCAGTTCCGCCCCGCGCTCAGGGCGCGGGGGCGGTGGGGCGGGGGACGGGGGGTTCCCAGCGGCGGGCGTAGTGGGCCATGGGCTGGAGGGAGCGGAGGAGTTCGGTGCCGCGTTCGGTGAGGCGGTAGTAGATGCTGACGGGGGTGGTGGGTTCGACGGTGCGCACGACGAGGCCGGCGGCTTCGAGTTCGCGGAGGCGGACGCTGAGCATGCGGCCGGAGAGACCCTCGACGCGCTGCTCGATCTCGCTGAAGCGCTCGGCGCCCATGCCCAGGGCCAGGAAGATGCCGCTCGACCAGCGCTTGCCGATGATCTCCATGACCCCGGCGAGGCGACGACACTCCTCGTCGTCGATGCGGAGTGGGTTGCCGACGAGCCCGGAGCGAATGTCAGTCACGCACGAAACGTAAGCGGCTTACCGGGTGTTTGTCAAGGCGGATGCGCATCCCGATGCTGGAGGCATGCCTGACTACCTCCATCCGCTCCGCTTCGGGAGCTTCATCACGCCGATCGCGGCAGCCCCGCAGCACCCCGTCGACCTCGCTCTGCTGAGCGAGGAGCTGGGCCTCGATCTCGTGACGTTCCAAGACCATCCGTATCAGGCGGCGTTCCAGGACACGTGGACGCTCCTGTCGTGGGTCGCCGCGAAGACCTCGCGCATCCACGTCTCGGGCAACGTGCTCAACCTACCCTTGCGGCAGCCCGCGGTCTTGGCCCGCGCCCTGGCGAGTCTCGACCGGTTGAGCGACGGCCGGGTGGAGCTCGGCATCGGCACGGGCGGGTACTTCGAGGCGATGGCGACGATGGGCGCGCCACTGCTGACCCCCGCCGAAGCGGTGAGCGGTCTCGACGAGGCGCTCGACATCATCCGGGGCATCTGGGACACCACGGATGCGTCGCCGCTGCACGTCGACGGCACGCACCACCGGGTCGCGGGGGCGGCCCGCGGGCCGGCACCGGCCCACGACATCCCGATCTGGGTGGGGGCGTACAAACCGCGGATGCAGCGCATCCTGGGCCGGAAGGGCGACGGGTGGCTGCCGAGCCTGCCGTGGCTGAAGCCGGGCGACGTCGAGCGGGGCAACCGCATCATCGACGACTCCGCCCGCGCGGCGGGGCGCGCACCGAGTGACGTGACCCGGCTGATGAACGTGACACCGCAGTACGACGCCGACGAACTGGCCGAACTCGCGATCGAGCACGGTGTGAGCGTGTTCATCCTGGGGTCGGACGACCCGCGAGAGCTCGAGAGGTTCGCGACCCGGACGGCCCCCGAGATCCGCGGACGGGTGGAGACGGCGAGGAGCGCGAAGGGATCGCGCGTCGCAGCGCAGGGAGTGCGGGGAGTGCAGGCAGCGCCGGCGGTTCAGGCACCACGCGAGTTCCACGACGACCCCATCCCCGACGCGCTCGCCCCGCGGGTTCTCCTGCCGGGCGATCGCGGCTACGAGAGGTACACCTCCGGGTACTTCCGCGGCGCCCGCCCGGGTCTGGTCGTCCGTCCGGAATCCCCGGCCGAGGTGCAGCAGGCCGTGCGCTTCGCCGCCCGCCATCGCGACCTGCCGCTCGGCCTGCTCAGCGGAGGCCACGGCCTGTCGGGACGGTCGCTCAACGACGGCGGCATCGTCATCGCCCTCGACGCGCTGAACGGTATCGCGATCGGCGAGGGGAGCACGGTGAGGGTCGGCCCCGGAGCCCGCTGGGGCGAGGTCGCGAAGGCTCTCTCCCCGCACGGCCTCGCGCTCACGGCGGGCGACTACGGCGGTGTCGGCGTCGGCGGGCTCGCCACCACGGCGGGAATCGGATGGTTCGCCCGCGAACGCGGTCTCACCATCGACCACCTCCGTTCGGTCGAGATCGTCACCGCCGACGGCGAGCTCGTGCACGCGAGCGACACCGAGAACCCCGACCTGTTCTGGGCGGTGCGGGGTGCGGGGGCGAACTTCGGGGTCGTGGTGTCGTTCGAGTTCGAGGCCCACCCCGTCTCGCAGGAGGTGGGGTTCGCGATGCTCGTCTACGCGCCCGACGACCTCACCGCGTTCCTCGAGGGCTGGGGTGCGGCGATCGAGGGCGCCGACCCGACCGTGACCGGCACGCTCATGATCGGCCCCGCGAGGCCGGGTGCCCCGGCGGCCGTGCAGGCGATGATCGTCGTCGACGAGCACGACCCCGACACCGTGGTGCGGCGGCTTCAGCCCTTCGCCCGACTCGCGCCCCTGACCGACCAGTCGGTGCAGCTGGTCCCCTACGCGGCACTGCTCGAGCTCCCCGCCGGAGGTGAGCAGCAGCACGGCCGGGGCGAACCCCACGGGCACTCGGGTCTCGTGCGCCACCTCGACCACGACGTGGCGCAGAAGCTGACGCGACTGATCTCGTCGAGGTCGTCGTTCATCCTGTCCATCCGCTCCGCCGGCGGCGCCGTCGCAGATCAGCGGGCGGATGCGACGGCGTACGCCTGGCGCGACGCGAACTTCCTCCTCGCCATGATCGGCAGCGGCAGCGGAGAGGTCGAGCAGCGCTGGGCCGAGTTGGTTCCGTCGCTCGAGGGCATGTACCTCAGCTTCGAGACCGACACCGGGCCCGAGGTGCTCGCCCGCGCCTTCCCGCCCGCGCACCTGGCGCGGCTGCGCCGGCTGAAGTCGGTGTGGGACCCGACCGGCCTCTTCCGCGACAACTTCTTCATCGATCCCGCTCCGAGCGGGGCCTGACGGCCGAGGCTCGGAGGAGGAAGGCGCTCGGTGGGAGGTCGTCGTAGGCGGGCGGGCGACGGAACATGGTGAGGGTTCCGTAGCGATCGGCGTAGGGCGGCCACACCTTCTCCACCGGCAGGTCGACGAGGTCGGAGTGTCGCGACACCGGACCCAGCACGAGCATCCGGCGACGGAGCGACCGGCGCACGAGGGTCGCGCCGTCGCTGACGAGCGCCGCCACCATCACCCCGAGCTGGTTCGACGGGTCGAGGCCGACCGCGGACCCGGTGGCCGGGATGCCGGAGCACCGGCGCTCGGCGAAGGCGCCGAAGCTCACCAAGGGCACGTCGCTGCCGCCGGCGACCACCGTGAAGCCCAGGCTCGCGGCGCGGTGCGGCGTGACGACGACCTCGGCGCGCGTGCTGGCCGCGGGGTCGTCGTCGTGGTCGAGCTCCGGATGCGCGGTGTAGACGACGTCGGCGCATCCATCGAGTTCGCCGGCGAGGAAATCGGCCCACCACGACACCGCGTCCGGCTGCGCACCCATGCTCCCCGAGCCTGGCACCGCAGCGGCGGAACCGCATCGGGGGCAGGGCGCACGGAGGCAGGGCGCGGACGCGCGCGGCCCGACCCTGCCCCGCGCGGCCCGCCCCGCCGCGCTCAGGCCTGCTGGATGCGCACCAGGTTGCCGGCGGGGTCACGCACCGCCGCGTCGCGGGCGCCCCAGAACTGGTCGGCGGGTTCCTGCAGCACCTCCACGCCCGGCGTGGCGACGACCTTCTCGAACGTGGCGTCGAGATCGGCGGTGCTGAACTGCACCTGCCCGAGCTCGCCCTTGGCGAGGAGTGCGGCGAGCGCCGCCCCGTCTTCGGCCGACCGGCCCGCCTGGGGCTGTGAGAGCACGATCTGGATCTCGGGCTGCGACGGGGCGGTGAGGGTGATCCAGCGGAAGTTCTCGTGGGCGACCTCGTTCTGCACGGTGAGCCCGAGGGTGTCGCGGTAGAACAGCATGGCGGCGTCGGGGTCGTCGACGTAGATGTGCACGTGGCTGATGGAGACTGTCATGGCAGTGACGTTACCGAGCAGCGGGCTCCGACGTTTCTCGGAAACTGCTCGATGCCAGCGAGCCGAGGCCCGACACCAGCAGGTCGACACCGAAGGCGAAACCGGTGGCCTGCTCACCGGACCGTCGAGACGACTTCGCCCCCCGCGGCTCGAGCGCGGCGGAGGGCGCTACGACGCCGAACGCGTCGTACTGCATCCGCTGCTGCTCGTGCGAGACGTGGCCGAGGATGAAGTGCAGCAGGGCGGTTGCCGCCCGCTCGGCGGTGGGCTCGTCGAAGCCGCCCAGGGCGACGGATGCGCGCAGCCGTTCGAGCGCACGGCCCGAACCGAGGCCGAGAGCGTAGGTGCTCGAGACGACCTCGGCGCCGTCGCGGTAGGCGAGCAGGGCGTCGCGGAGGGCGTGTGCCTCGCCGCGCACGACGTCGCGCCACACGTCAGGGCCGGGCCGGCTGCCCTCCTTCGAATGGTCGGGCTGGGCGGCAGGGCGCGCATCCGCGGTGGCGACGATGCGGTCGGCGAGGTCGGCGATGAGCGTCTGCTTGTTCTCGAAGTGCCAGTAGAGCGCACTCGGCTGCACGTCGAGGGCGGCGGCGAGCCGCCGCATGGTGAGCTCGGGGAGACCGTGGTCGTCGAGGATGCGCAAGGCCGTCTGGGCGACGTCGTCACGGCGGTGCCTGCGCGGAGTTTCGAATCGAGCCACGGCACCACTATAGTGAACGGCGTTCAGGTGAACAGCGTTCAGGAGGACGATATGAGCAGGTTCCGCATCGATGCCACGGACATCGCCCGCATCGCCGTGCTGGCGGCGGTCATCGCCGCGCTCGGTCTGCCGGGGGCGTTCTCGGTGTTCGGCGCCGTTCCGATCACCGCACAGACGCTCGGCGTGATGCTCGCGGGCACCGTCCTCGGCGCCTGGCGCGGGTTCCTCTCCCTGCTGGTCTTCCTGGCGCTCGTCGCCGTCGGGCTCCCGCTGCTCGCCGGCGGCCACGGCGGTCTCGCCGTGTTCGTCGGGCCCACGGCCGGGTATCTCGTGGGGTGGCTCGTCGGCGCCGCCGTCATCGGCTGGATCGTGCACCTCCGCGGCCGCAGACTGACCTGGCTCCGCACCGTCGTGGGGCTCGTCGTCGGCGGCATCGTGGTGATCTACGCGGTCGGCATCCCGGTGCAGTCGCTCGTCACCCGGCTGCCGCTGCCCGAGACCCTGCTGCAGAGCGCGGTCTTCCTGCCGGGCGACATCGTGAAGGTGGTGCTGGCGGCGATCATCACGATGACGCTGGTGCGGGCCTACCCGAAGGCGTTCCGGCACGCGTCGGGCACGCCGGTGGAGGCGGCCTCGACGCGGGAGGACGCGCGGGTGCCGTGACGGCTCCTCCCGCCGTCGAGCTGTCGCGGGTGACAGTGCGGCTCGGCGAGACCGTGGCGCTCGACGACGTCTCGCTGCGCCTCGACGCCCGCCGCATCGCGGTGATCGGCTCGAACGGATCGGGCAAGAGCACCTTCGCCCGCCTCCTCGGCGGCCTCACCCGCGCCACCGCCGGGAGCGTCGACGTGCACGGCATCGACCCGGTGCGCCAGGTGGCGGCGCTCCGCCGCGCCGTCGGCTTCGTGTTCAGCAACCCCGACGCGCAGATCGTCATGCCCACCGTCGCAGAAGACGCGGCCTTCTCGCTGCGCGGTTCGGGTCGCTCGAAGGCCGAGATCGCCGGTCTGGTCGACGAGGCACTCGCCGAGTTCGGCCTCACCGAGCTCGCAGACCGCTCGGCGCACGAACTCTCGGGCGGGCAGAAGCAGCTGCTCGCGCTGTGCGGCGCATTCATCCGCCGGCCGAGCCTGCTCGTCGCCGACGAGCCCACCGCCTACCTCGACGCGCGCAACAGCCGCGCCGTGGCGCGCCACCTGCTGAGCCCGGATGCGGGCCACCAGCTCGTGCTCGTCACCCACGATCTCGAGCTGGCCGCCCGCTGCGACGTCGCGGTGCTGTTCGACGAGGGCAGGGTGGCGGTGCAGGGCGAGCCCGCCACCGTGATCGCCGCCTACCTCGGGAGCCTCGGGAGCATCCCGTGATCACCCTCTACAAGCCCGGCACCGGGTGGCTGCACCGGATGCCCGCCGGCCCTAAGGCCGCCGGGATCCTCGTCGTGGTGCTCGCCGTGTCGCTGCTGCCCACGAGCTGGTGGTCGGCCGGGATCGCCGCGGTCGTGGTGGTGGTGGCCTATCTCGTCTCCCGCCTCGGCCTGCGGGAGCTCGGCCGGCAGACGATCGCCGTGCGCTGGATCATCGTCATCACCCTCGCCACCCAGCTGCTGTTCCTCCCCACCGAGGCGGCCGTCGCCAACTCGGCCCGCGTCGTCGCCGCCCTGCTGCTCGCGTCGTTGCTCGTACTCAGCACGCGCATCGCCGACCTGCTCGACGCCTTCGAGAATGCGCTCGGGCCGTTCCGTCGGCTCGGTGTCGACCCCTCGCGGGTGGCGCTGATGCTCGCGGTGGCGGTGAACACCATCCCGGTGCTGGCGCGACTCGCGACGTCGGTGCGCGAGGCGCAACGCGCCCGTGGTGTGCGGGCGGGGCCGGTCGCGTTCGTGGTGCCGTTCCTCGTCGTCGCTCTCAAGCACGCCGACGAGCTCGGCGAGGCCCTCACCGCCCGCGGGGTGCGGTAGGCGGCACTAGTGTCGGATGATGGGCAAGCTCTTCGACGAGATCGACGACACATTGGCGGGGTGGATCGAGGCGCAGCCGCTCTGGTTCGTCGCCACCGCGCCCCTCGCGGAGGACGGGCACGTCAACGTCTCCCCCCGAGGTCATGACACGCTGTCGGTGCTCGGGCCGCGGCGCGTCGCCTGGGTCGACTACACCGGCAGCGGGGTCGAGACGATCGCGCACCTCCGCGAGAACGGGCGCATCTGCCTGATGTTCGTGTCGTACGACGGCCGCCCTCGCATCGTGCGTCTGCACGGGACGGGTTCCGTGCTCCTCCCCGGCGAGACCGGGTTCGACGAGGTGGTGGCCAGGCACCCCGACAATCCGAGCACGCGCGCCGTCATCGCCGTCGACGTCACCCGCATCAGCGACTCGTGCGGGTGGGGCGTGCCGGTGATGGACGTGCGCGAGGAGCGCGACCTCATCCGGCTCCACGCCGAGAAGAAGGGGCCGGCCGGGATGGAGGAGTACCGCCGCCGGAAGAACGCGCTCAGCATCGACGGACTGCCGGGCCTCTAGACCGCCGCCCGGTGTTCCCGGCTGGCTAGGGTGGCCCCATGGCGACGACGGTTCTGGTGCACGGGGCGATGCACGGCGGATGGGCGTGGGCCGCGGTCGCAGACAGGCTGCGGGCGGAGGGACACACCGTCTACACGCCGACGCTCACCGGGCAGGGCGATCGGCGCCGCGGCCTCAGCCCCTCGGTCGGAGTGAGCACGCACGTCGCCGATCTCACCGAACTGCTCTGGTTCGAAGACCTGCACGACGTCGTGCTGGTGCTGCACTCCTACGCCGGGGTGCTCGCAGGGCCGGTGGTGGAGGCGTGCGCCGACCGCATCCGCTCGGTCGTGTACGCGGGTGCCTTCGTGGTGCGGCCCGGCGAGAGCCTCGCCGACGTCGAGCCGCCCGCGGTCGCGGAGCGCTACCGCGAGGCCGCCGCGGAGCACGGCGGCGGGTGGCGCATCCCGGCCACGAGCGCGTTCCTCGCGCAATGGGCCGTCACCGACCCCGCCCTGCAGGCCTTCGTGGGGCCGCGCCTGACCGACTTCCCGCTGAAGTCGGTGACCGACGCGGTCGCGTTCGACCCCGCGCCTCTGGCCGTTGTGCCCCGCACGTACATCGAGCACACGGCCCCGCCCCTGCCGTCGCTCGCCGACTCGCGCGCTGCGGCGGTCGCCGACGGCGCGACGCTGCGCGCCATCGGCACCGGCCACGACATGATGCTGGCCGACCCCGACGGCACCGCCGCGCTGCTCTCGGAGCTGCTGGTGGTCATGCCGCCTGGGTAGCGAGGGCAAGAATCCGCCGGGTGAGCTCCGAGTCGGGTCGCTCGAGGTCGTCGAGCTCGTCGAAGTGGTTGAGGCCGGCGCGCTCCCAGCACTCGCCGGGGAGACCGGCGCCCGTCCATGCCCGGAAGAAGTCGAGCGACTGCCGGAGGTACTCGCGCGGCTGCCGGCCGCCGAACGTCACCAGGAGCGGCGGGGCAGTGATCGGCAGATTGAGGATCGGGCTCTCGCGCAGTACCTGGTCGGCGGTGAGCCGCAGGTAGGGCTGATCGCCCGTGAACGGGATCGGCCGCAGGTCGAAGATGCCGGTGATCGCGCATCCGCCGCTGATGACGGATGCCGGCAGCCCGTAGTCGCTCTCCCAGTCGGTGGCGAGGAGCCTCCCCACCAGGTGACCGCCGGCCGAGTGGCCCACGACGACGAGGCGGTCGACATCAGCCCCGTAGGAGTCGCCGTTACGGTGGGCCCAGGCCACAGCGGCCCTGACTTGGCGGGTGATCTCGTCGATCGTGACGGCGGGGCAGAGGGCGTAGGTGGGAACCACGACCGTGGCGCCTCCGGCGACGAGCCCCGAGGCCACGAAGCTGAACTCCTTGCTGGTCAGCTCGATCCACGACCCCCCGTGCACGAAGACGACAAGGGGCCCGCCCGGGCGTCCGGGGAAGACGTCGAGGGTCTCGGCCCTGGTCGGGCCGTACGGGATGCTCAGCTCGCAGTCGAGATCGTGACGCGCCTGCTCCGACCTGGCGTTGTAGGAGGCGAGGTACGAGTCGTAGTCGCGACCCTCGGAGTGCTGCGGCAGTGATGCCAGGAGGTCGTACTGCTGGTCGAGCGCCTCCGTCGTCTCGAATGCTGTGCCGTCGGGAGCGCGGTAGAGGATCGTCATAGCGCTGGTCTAGCACCCCGTCGGCGGGGCTCTCAAGACGCCGGCCACCCGCAGCGAGGCGAACTGGTTCCGAGCACAGAACCTCGCCCACGCTCCTGGCTCGCCACCAGTTCGCCCGCCGGAACCCGGCGGTTACGGTACAGGAACTGTCGAAAGAAACCGTCGATGCGCGATCCGATGTGGGTGGTGGCGCCGGCGAGAGGAGGACCCGATGCCCGAGACCACAGCGACTATCGCACCGACGGAGTCGCCGCGCCGGTCGCGCCGGCTCCACGTGAGCGACGAGTTCGACGGCGTCATGGCCCGGATCGCCGAGATCGCCCCCATGATCCGCGAGGACGGGCCGGCGGGCGAAGAGCTCGGCCGGCCGACGCCGCGCGTGCTCGATGCTCTGAAGGAGATCGGTGTGTTCCGGGCGATGCTGCCGCGTGAGGTCGGCGGGTACGAGTTCAGCCCGCGGCAGCAGCTCCAGCTCATGGAGACGCTCTCCTGGCACGAGGCGTCGACCGGCTGGACGGTTCTGGGTGTCATCGACCAGACCGCCCTGGTCGCCGCGTACGTCGACGACATCGCCGTCGACGAGTACTTCGGTGACGGCTTCGCCATCTTCTCGGGGCAGGGCACGCGACCGGGACGGGGCCGGCGCGTCGAAGGCGGGTACGTGATCTCAGGCGAGTGGCAGTTCAACTCGGGGTCGTCGGTCTCCACCCATCTCGAGACCGCCGTGATCGGCGACGACGGGCGGTTCGTCATGGCGACGCTGCCGCGGGAGAAGTCCACCGACGTCGACAACTGGGACGTGCTCGGCCTCCGCGCGAGCTCCTCGCACGACTACCGGGTCGACGACGTCTTCGTGGCCGACACCCACACCTACGACCCCGTCGACGGCGTCGCCCGTCGGGGAGGCGCCATGTTCGACGTGGGGCTCGCCTATCTCGCCACCCTGCAGCACGCCGGTTGGGCGCTCGGCGTCTGCAAGCGACTGCTCGAGGAGATCAGGCTCCTGGCCCGCCAGAAGGCCTCACGCCGGGGCGCCTCCACGTCGACCGACCAGTTCTATGCCTCCTACGCCTCGATGGAGGCCCAGTACCGCAGCGCCCGGGCGTTCCTGCTCGACCTGTGGGGAGACGTGGAGCGCACCGTCGACGCGGGCGAGGCGCCGAGCGCCGAACAGATCTCGCTGATGCAGCTGGGAACGGTGACGGCGAACCGCACCGCCCAGTCCATCGCCACCGAGGTGGCGACCTGGGCCGGAACCGCCCTCATCAGGAAGGGTGCGATCCAGCGCTACTTCCGCGACGCCTACACGGGTGTCGAGCACCTGGTCTGCAGCCCCCCGGTGCAACAGGCGGTCGGTAAGCAGCTCTCCGGCAGCGCGGCGGAGGGGGCGCACTGGGTGTTCTACGACCTCGTCGAGTCGGCCGACTAGGGCAGAAGTGATCCCTGCCGCGGTTCGCAGTATCCTCGGAGACCCGGGACGGAGGAGGCCTCACATGCCGAAAGGCAGGGATGTGGGCGGAGCCGCCCCCTGGATGCGGAGGTTGCGGCCGAGCCAGCCCGTCGTCGCCGACACCAGCGCGATGTCGGAGGACGCCCTCATCATCTACGACAGGTTCGGCCTCGAGGCCTTCGCGTGGAGCTTCGAGAACGCCGAGACGACGGTGGCGGCCATCTTCGAGTCGACACCGTCGATCGCCGCGGAGGCCGGTCTGCACAGCATCTTCATGCGAGGTCTTCGCGCATCCGTCCTCCGGGAGATGCGGATGGCCGACGGCGAAGACCTCGACCCCATGACCGAGGAGTGCGCCGACGTCGCCCGTGATTTCGCACGTCGCGGCCTCGACCTCACGACGATGCTCGAGACCATCCGGATCGGCAGCCGCGTGTCGTCTGCCGAATACATCCGCGCGGCCAGCGTGCTGATCGAAGACCCCGAGGAGCGCGCCGATGCGATAGCTCGTCTCATGGATGTCTTCTTCGGTTCCCTCGTGCGGTTCTCCGCGGAGATGTCGGACATCTTCGAGGCCGAACGTTCCCGGTGGGACACCTCTCGATCGGCCGAGCGGCTAGCGATGGTCAACTCCCTGCTGGCCGGGCGAGCGGTCGATCGGCGGCGGATGAGCGACGTGCTGAACTACGACCTCGACGGGCGCCACGTCGCCGCCGTCGCCTGGTCGGCCGGAACGGAGGGCACTGCGAGGCTCGGCGCCCTGCTCACTGCAGAGCTCGACGCACTCGGCGCGAACGATCCGCTCGTCGTCGACGTCGGGCTCGGCGCCGCCTGGGGCTGGGGGGTGGTGACCGACAGGGGGCTCTCCGTTCCCCCGACGGATCCGCCCGTCGGCATCTCCGTCGCGGTCAGTCAGGTCAGGCAGGGCAGGGCCGGTTTCGCCCGGGCCCACCGGGAGGCGATGAAGGTCGAGCAGCTGCTCAAGTTCGCCGCCCCGACGATGCCGCGACGTGTCTTCCACGCCGACGTGGAGCTCGCGACACTCTTGGCCTCCGATCTGGAGAGCGCCCGGTACTTCGTGCGTGGCCAGCTGGGTCAGCTCGCCGTCGACGATGAGCGCATGGAGCGCCTCCGCACCACATTGTGGTTGTACCTGGAGAACGAGCGGAGCGTCGCGACCGTGGCGAACCTGCAGTTCATCGCGCGGAACACGGTCACCTACCGTGTGAAGCAGGCGGAGACCCTCATCGGCAGACGCGTCGAAGACGCTCGCCTCAATCTCCAGCCGGCCCTCCTCCTGGCGCGAATCCTCGGCCGGCGCGTGCTGACCGAGCCGCCGTCCGACTAGCCTCGCGCCGCGACTGGGCTGGCGCACAACTCCGGGCCGTCTTGCCTGTGGCGTGACCAGTGGGAGCCGACACGCGAAACCCGTTAGCCTCCTGACCACCCTTCCTCGCAGCCCTCGGCGGCACGCGACCGGGAGGAGAGTCCGGCATCCCGGCCGGCCGAGTTGCTGAGGAGCAGCCATGGTACTGAAATCCGGCGAGACGGTCGTCTCGACCTCAGGGTCCACCGAGCCGGCCGCCCCCGGCCAGCGACTCAGGCACGGAAAGCTCGGGGTCTTCGCGATCGTCTTCTTCGTCATCGCCGCCGTGGCGCCGCTCGGCAGCATCGTCGGAGGCGCACCCGTCGTCTTCGCGGCGATCGGCGTGACGGCTCCGATGGCCTACCTCGCCGTCGGAGTGCTCTTCGCCGTGTTCGCGGCCGGCTTCGTCGCGATGAGCCGGCACGTCACGAACGCTGCCGGCTTCGTCGCCTTCATCGCGAAGGGGCTCGGGTCGCGCTTCGGCGGAGCCCTCGCCGCTGTCGCCGTGCTCGGTTACGTGGCGCTCGTCTGCGGGCTCTGGGCGATCACCGCGGGCATCGCGGAGTCGACGATGGCCGGCCTCGGGCTCGCGGTGCCCGGGTGGGTGTGGTGGGTCGTCGGACTGGTGATCGTCACCACGCTCTGCGCCGTCGGCATCGAGGTGAGTCTCCGAGTTCTCGGCGTGCTCGTCGTGCTGGAGATCTGCACGCTCCTGTTCCTCGCCATCACGGTGATCGCCGGGGGAGGAGCCACCGGCTCGTTCGACCTCCAGTCCTTCAACCCGGCGAACGTCGTTCCCTCCGGCGTGGGCATCGCGATCCTCTTCGCCGCCACCTGCTACGCAGGTTTCGAAGCCACCGTGGTGTTCTCCGAAGAGGCGAAGAACCCGGCCCGCACCATCCCCCGAGCCGCGTACCTCGCCATCGCGGTGATCGGCGTCTTCTACGCGTTCATCACCTGGGTGCTCGCGAACGCGTGGGGCGCGAGCGAGGTGCAGGCCGCCGCTCAGGCCGACCCGGTGGGCTTCGTCTTCGCAGTCGCCGCCACCTACGGACCGTCCTGGCTGCCGAGTGCCCTCGGCATCATCATGCTCGTGAGTTCGATGGCCATGTTCATCGGTTTCCACAACCTCCTGTCGCGCTACCTCTTCTCCCTCGGTCGTTCCGGGATGCTGCCCGCCGCCCTCGCTCGAACGAGCAAGAGCGGCACGCCCCGCGTGGCGGTGCTCGGGTTCTCCGCGGTCGTGTTCGTGGTGGTCGGTGGGTTCCTGGTGTTCGGAGCCGACCTGATGACGGTCATCTATCCCTGGCTGACCTCGCTGGGAACCGTGGCCCTCGTGCTGGTACTGCTGTTCACCTGTATGGCGATCGTCGCCTACTTCGCCGGGAAGGGTGCCGCCGACGCCAGGATCTGGCACACCAGGATCGCTCCGGTCATCGCGGGCATCGGCTTCCTGATCATCCTCCTGCTCGCCGTGGTGAACTACGACGCCCTCCTCGGCGGATCGGGCGGGGTGGCGCGCTGGCTGATCCTGCTCATCCCGGTGGCCTTCATCGGGGGGTTGATCCGCGCCGACCGGCAACGACGGGCCGGTCGCGAACTGACCTTCGAGGACAGCCCGGTCTAGCGGGGCCGTCAGGGACGCCGCGCCGGCCGGCCCATGTGCTCCGCCCCGGCCAGGATGCGTCGGGCACGCTCGGTGACCGGGCGATCGACCATGCTTCCGTCGACGCTCGCGACCCCCTCGCCCTGCACCGAGAGGATGCGCTCGGCCCACTCCACCTCCTCGGCGGTCGGCGCGAATGCCTCCTGCACCGCGGCGAGCTGCCGCGGGTGGATGCACAGCTTGCCGCCGAACCCGAACGAGCGGGCGCGGGCGGCGGCGGACCGCACGGGTTCCAGCTCGGCGAACTCGACCGAGGGCGAGTCGAGCGGGCCGGAGAGCCCGGCGACCCGCGAGGCGAGAGTGAGCTGGAAGCGGGCGAAGTCGATCACCTCGGGCGCGGTCGTGTCGAGATCGAGGGCGAGGTCGATGGCACCCAGCGCCAGCCGTGCCACACCCGGCGTCTGCGCGAGTGCCGGCGCCGCAGCGAGCCCCGCCGCGCTCTCGACGAGCGGGACGATGCCGACGTCGCCGGCGCGCATCCGTACCGCCTCGATCGCCTCCGGCGACTCGGTCTTCGCGAGTGCGACGCCGAGCAGGCCGCTGCCGACCGTGGCGAGCAGTTCGAGATCGGCCGCGTGCTCGGGCGACCCCGCCCCGTTCAGCCGCACCAGGAACGACGACGGATGCGCGGCGACGGCCTCGACGACCGCCTCACGGGCGAGTGCTTTGCGGTCGCCCGCCACGGCGTCCTCGAGGTCGACGATGACGAGATCGGCGCCGCTCGCGAGCGCCTTGGCGAAGCGGTCGGGGCGGTCGCCCGGCACGAACAGCGCTGTCGTCGCGGCGGACAGCGCGGTGATCGGGCGGAACGCGGAGGGGGACGGATGCGCGGTGCTCACCCCTCGATCATGGCCCATGTCATTTGCGGACAGAAAGTGACCTGAAGGGTCGAAAGAGTTGGTGCAGAGCCGGACAGACCGGCCCGCGGCCCGGCCGCGACTGTCAAGGAGACCCCATGTCGACCTCACTCGTTCCCCACCTCAACTTCCGCGGCGAGGCCCGCGAGGCCCTCGAGTTCTATGCCGGGGCCTTCGACGGCACCGTGAGCATCCGCACCTACGGCGACTTCGGCATGCCCGCCGAGCTGCCCGACGCCGCCAAGGTCGTCTTCGGCCGCGTCGACGGCGTCGACGGATTCGTCGTGATGGCGTACGACGTGCCCGGGGCCGACAGCGGCACCCTGCAGGGCGGGTCGACCGCGCGCGAGAACGGGCTCACGATCACCGACCAGCCGTACTTCCTCGCCCTCGACACGGCGACACTCGACGCCGCCGCACTCCGGTGGTCGGCGCTCTCCGAGGGTGCCACGGTCGTGGAGCCCCTGGCCGCCTCGGCCTGGTCGGCCGGCTTCGGGATGCTCACCGACCGCTTCGGCGTGACCTGGGCGGTGAGCGTCACCGCCTGAGCGCACGGCGCTGCCTCTGCAACGAAGCTTCCTCTGCAGAGATCATGTTGCAAATAGTTCTTTGCAGAGGTAGCTTTGCATCATGAGCGAAAGCGGGATGGAGCGGCCGGGCAATCGGTCGCTCGACATGGCGGCACTACGGGGGCTGGCGCATCCGTTGCGGGTGCGGATGCTCGACATCCTGTCGACCTACGGCCCCCAGACCGCCAGCAGCCTCGCCGAGCGACTCGCCGAATCGTCGGGAGTGACCAGCTACCATCTGCGACAGCTCGCGCAGCACGACTTCATCCGCGAGGTGAAGGGTCGAGGCACCGCGCGAGAGCGCTGGTGGGAGCGGGTGCCCGGCGGCATCTCGGTCGACACCGCGACCCTGCCGTCGACTGCCGCAGCGCGCTCGGCGAACGCCATCGTCATGAGCGAGTGGCACCGCAACCGCGAGGCGCTGCTCGGCGACTACGTGCGGCGCGGTGAGCACGAGCTCAGCCGCGAGTGGATCGAGGCGTCGATGATGAGCACCGCCAACGCCCGCGTCACCAGCGAGCAGCTCGCCGAGCTCACCTCGGAGCTGCAGCGGGTCGCCGACGAATTCATCGACCGCCACCGCCACCAGTTCGGCACGGATGCGCCGGGCACCCGGCCGGTGCAGATCCAGCTGAGTGCGTTCCCCGTGCTCGACGCCGAGGAGGCGCCCGCAGCGGGGCGCTCCGCGGCGCGCGGGAGCGACACCGCCGATCGCGAGGAGTAAACCATGACCGCCATCCAGAGCTCCCCACGCGGGGTCGATCTCGTCGCCATCCGCCTCGGCATCCTGCTGCAGCGATGGGGGCGCGAACGCGCGGGCCGCCGCGCCCTCGACGCCGAGCCGGTAGACCCCCGCGATCGACGAATGCTGCTGGCCGAGCTCGAGGCTGCGCGTGCGCAGCGCGAGGCGTGGATCTCACGCATCCGCTGAGACGACCTCGCTTGCGGGTGCGCCCGGGACGGGTCGTCAGACCTCGAAGTAGAGATGGGTGTGGAGGCTGCAGCCGGGGTTGAAGGCGGCGGCGCACGAGGGGCAGCTCGTGCTGGCGAGGTAGTCGGCGATGGTGAGTTCGTGGTCGCAGACGCCGCAGAGAACGGCGCGCCGGTCGCGCTCGGCGAGGGGCCAGACCGCGGCAGGGTGGTCGGCGGTCTGCTCGTGGCAGAGGTGGCAGGGGTAGTACTCTCCGCAGCAGGCGAAACGGATGGCGACGACGTCGAGAGGGCCGCGATAGTGCACGCACCGCGTCTGCGCGTCGACGGTGGGGCCGAGCACGGCGGGGCGCGCCGCAGCAGGCGCGGCGCGTGGGGGCTTGCGGGGGCGGGTGAGGATCATGGTGCGGCAGCTCGGCACCACGAGCAGGTCGCTGTGGTCGCGGGCGCGGTACGCGGCGGGAGACTCGCCGACGAGCTCGGTGAACTTCGTGGTGAACGACCCGAGGCTGGTGCACCCCACGGCGAAGCAGACGTCGCGCACCGTGAGATCGCCCGCGCGCAGCAGCGCCTTCGCCCGTTCGATGCGGCGGGTCATGAGGTACGAGTACGGCGTCTCGGAGTACGCCTCGCGGAACCGCCGGCTGAAGTGCGCCTGCGACATCAGGGCGGTGCGGGCAAGCGCGGCGACGTCGAGCGGATGCGCGAACTCGCGATCCATACGGTCGCGGGCGCGGCGCAGGAGACGCAGTTCGTCGAGCTCGGGGGCGGCCATGCCTCCATTCTGCCGCGCGGTGCCGCCCACGAGCCGTGTCGCGAGATCGCGACAGCCTCGCTACCCCGCTGCGACAGCTCCTGAATAGCGTGGGAGCATGCACTTCCGCCCACGATCCCCCCGATCCCGTCGAGCCGGTCGAGCCGGTCGACACGCGGGTGCCGCGGCCGGCACCCTCCTGCTCGCCGTCGCCCTCATGGCTTGCACCACCCCCGCCGGCACCGCGGCCCCCGTCGCCGAGAGCGCAGCCTCAGCCCCCGGCCCCACCGGCGGCACCCGCACCCCGACCACCCCGACCTCCGCGGCCGAGCCGGCCCACGCATCCGTCGCCGCCGTTCCGGGCTACGACGTCGGCGACTTCCCGCCCGTGCCGCTGTTCACACTCCCCGACCTCGCGCTGCTCGACGCCTCGGCGTCGGCCTTCACCATCGACGTGCGGTCGAAGCTCGTCGACGTGCCGGGCGTCGAGGTCTCCCCGGCGCACTGCGACGCCACGGGCGCCGTGTCGTCGGGCGCGGGCAGCGCCTTGCTCTACGGCGACGGCTCGGGCAACTACACCGGGCCCGACGGCACCATCCAGAACTTCGGCGACGGATCGGGGACGACGACGATCGACGGGGTCGCCATCGAGAACTTCGGCGACGGATCGGGAACGTACAGCGACGGCGTCACGAGCATCCAGAACTTCGGCGACGGCTCTGGCTCCTACACCGACCCCTCCCTCGCCGTTCAGGTGTTCGGCGACGGCTCGGGCACCTCCGTCGCCGGGACCGTGAGCATCCAGAACTTCGGCGACGGGTCGGGCACCTACACCGACGGCACCGTGTCGATCGAGAACTTCGGCGACGGATCGGGCAGCTACACCGACGGTCGCATCAGCATCCAGAACTTCGGCGACGGCACAGCCCGCGTCGACGGCGAACTCGTCGACGCCGTCCCCCTCGCACCCGTGCCGCCGCTCGGCGTCTTCCCGCCGCTCACCGCACTCGCGCCGGTCGAGAGCTGCGGCACCACCATCACCCTGCGCGACGGCGTGCTGTTCGACTTCGACCGCAGCGAGGTCAGAGCGGATGCTGCTGCCGTTCTCACGGCACTGGCGGGCACCCTGCAGCAGGCGGGGATCGGCTCGGCCGTCGTGTCGGGGCACACCGACGCCATCGGCCCCGACGACTACAACCAGGCGCTCTCGGAGGCGCGTGCCGACTCGGTCGTCGCCGCCCTCCGATCGGCGGGCGTGACCGCCGATCTCGCCGCCCAGGGGTTGGGCGAGTCGCGCCCGGTGGCGGCGAACGAGCTCGACGGACAGGACAATCCGGCCGGCCGGCAGCTGAACCGCCGCGTCGAGATCTTCGTGCCGGCGCAGTGACCCGCTCCGCTGCAGCCGTTCGTCAAGACGCACCGACTACGGAAGGATCGACGTGATGTCGATGACGCACTCACCCTCTCGCCCGCGGGCCGGCTCCCGTCCGCGCGCTCGCGGAGCCGTGGCGAGGGCCACCGGCGCGACGGCGATCGCGCTGCTCGTGCTGGGACTGGCCAGCGGATGCACGCTCACGATCCGCGATGCGGGCGGTGCCTCAGGGCCCGCGGTCGACGGCAGCCCCGCACCCGTCTCTTCCACACCCACCCCGACCCCGTCTCCCACCGCGGCGTCCGAGACCGACGCGGGTGCCGCATCCGGCGCCCCGCCCACCCCGGCACCCGACTCCGGCGCAGACCGCGATCGTGACCGGTGGAGCGCTGCGGCCACCACGACGCAGAGCTGCGACAGCGAGCTCACCCTCTCGACCGCGGGTGCCGTCGTGCGGGTGGAAGGACCGTGCACGACGCTCACGGTGAGCGCCGACGCAGCGGTCGTGGTCGCCGACGAGGTCGGCACCCTCGTCGTGACCGGAGCGGGCACCACGGTCTCGGTGCTCCGGGTCGACACGGCGCAGGTGTCGGGGTCGGCGAACTCGATCGTCTGGGAGACCGGAACGCCCTCCGTCGCCGACACCGGAACCGCCAACAGACTCGGAAAGGCCTCGCCATGACCCAGCCGCCCTACCCGACATACCCCGTGCAGGCACGCTACGCCCCGCCGCCGCCCGTGCGCCGCACGAACGGCCTCGCCATCGCCTCGTTCGTGCTCGGGCTGCTCGGCTTCGGCCTGCTCCCCGTGATCTTCGGGCACGTGGCGCTCGGCCAGATCAGGCGCGACGGCGACGGCGGAGCGGGCTTCGCCATCGCGGGGCTGGTGCTCGGGTACCTCGTGCTCGCCTCTGTCGTCGTCGCCGTCGTGATCGTCGCGCTCGCCGTCGGCGGCGGGCTCACCATCGCGGGTATCTCGGGCGGGTTCTCGTGAGCGAGAGCGTGCAGCCCGGGGCGGTGAGCGCCGCAGCCGACACCCCTCGTCCGGAGCTGCTTCTGGTCGACGACGACACCGCCATCACGGATGCCCTGAGCGCCTTCCTCACACGCAGCGGCTACGGCGTGCGCACGGCGGCCGACGGAGCCGAGGCGCTCGACGCCGTGGCGCAGGCGGTTCCCGATCTCATGGTGTGCGACGTGATGATGCCGCACGTCGACGGGCGCGAGTTCGTGCGGCGGGTGCGAGCGCAGGGATTGTGGACGCCGATCATCCTGCTCACGCAGGTGGGCGAGTCGTACGAGCGGAGCGCAGCGCTCGACGAGGGGGCTGACGACTATCTCAACAAGCCGTTCGACCCGCATGAGCTGCTGTCGCGCATCCGTGCCGTCCTGCGCCGGGCGAAGCCCGGGGTGCCGCCGCTCGCGACCGCAGCCAGGCTGCGATCGGGGGCGCTGCTGCTCGACCGCGCAGCTCGACGCGTGTGGCTCGGCGGCCAGGAGGTGGCGCTGACACCCAAGGCGATGACGCTGCTCGACTACTTGATGGCGCATCCGGGGGAGGTGCATTCCCGCGAGCGGCTGCTGGCGGCGCTGTGGGGCTTCGACTTCGCCACCTCGAGCCGCGCGGTCGACCATCGCGTCGCCGAGCTGCGGCGGGTGCTGGGTGACGACGCGGCGCATCCGGTGTTCATCGAGACGGTGCAGAGCACCGGGTACCGCTTCGCCGACGGGGTGGTGGCCGCATGAGCGGGGGCGCGGAGGCGGCGGAGGGTCGGCTCGGCGGGCGGCGCGCACGGGTGGTCGCCGGGGTGGTGGCCGCCGTGCCGGTCGTGGTGGGGCTGGTGGTGGCGGGGGTGCTGACGGTCACGGGGGATCGGCGCGAGGTGGTGCTCACATCGGCTCTCGCCACCGCCGTCGCGGGTGGCGGTGCCGTGCTGTCGGCGATCGGCGCGCTGATCGTGCTGCTGCTCGCGGGGCGCCGATCACGTCGGCTTCGGGCAGCCTCGGCGCTCTCCTCCGAGTTCGAACGGGGGCGGGCGCTCGAGCGTGCTCACCACCGCCGCTTCCTCGCGCGCCTCGACCACGAGATGAAGAACCCGATCACCGCCATCCGCGCCACGGTCGTCGCACACGACCTCTCCACCTCCCCCCAGCTCGCGGTGATCGACGACCAGGCGCAGCGGCTCGCCACGCTCGTCGGCGACCTGCGCAAGCTCTCCGAGCTGGAGACCCGGCCCCTCGACCTCGAGCGGCTCGACCTCGAACAGCTCGTCGCCGAAGCGGTCTCCGCGCTCGTGCAGCAGCGGCCGGAGACGGCGGGCCGGGTGACCGTCAGCGTCACCCGTGTGCCGTGGGCGGTGCCTGCGGTCGCCGGCGACCCCGACCTGCTCTCGCTCGCCATCGACAACGTGCTGAGCAATGCGGCGAAGTTCGGAGCAGCGGGCCCGATCGAGCTGCGCCTGCGCGAGCACGACGGCTGGGCGGTGCTCGAGGTGGCGGATGCGGGCCGCGGCATCCCCGAAGCCGACCTGCCCGTCGTGTTCCACGAGCTCGCCCGCGCGGGGAACGCGCGCGATGTTCCGGGGTCGGGGCTCGGCCTCACCCTGGTCGAGACGGTGATCCGCCGTCACGGCGGCGACGTGACGCTGCGCTCCCTGCCGGGTTCGGGCACGGTCGTCACCCTCCGCTTACCCGGCGCCTGACCGGGCAGGCGGCGGCGTGGCCGCCCCGCCACGCCGCAGCAGCGCCGACCTCAGGCCCTCGAGCGCCTGACCGGGTGGCGCGTGCGCCGCGGGCGCAGCAGGAGGGCGACGGCTCCGATCGCCGCCGCCAGCGCGGCGAGCGCGGCGGGCACAGCGGCATCGGGCGCCCCGGTCGCGGCGAGCGCCGGCGAACCCGCGCTGCCGCCCCCGCCGGGGACAGGTACAGGCACCGGGGTCGGGTCGCCGGTCGGCGACGGGTCGGGTGTCGGTGTCGGCTCGGGCGTGAGCGCCGAGAGCGTCGCGGCGACGTCGATCAGGCCCGCTCCCACCGACCGCTCCGGCGCCACCGACGCATCCCACGGCTGGAGGAGTCTCCCGGTTCCGGCGTTCTCGGTCAGCACCTCACGCAGTCGCACCGGCGAGAGACCGGGGGTGTGCTGCAGCACGAGGGCCGCCGCGGCCGCGACCGTGGGCGACGCGGCCGACGTGCCCCTGAACCACCCGCTGCCGCCGAGCACCGAGTTTGAGGTCGGCAGGTTGTCGACGCCCACCGCCGTGGGCCCCGGAACGACGACGGGTTCGGGCACCCCGAAGTACAGCGCGGCAGGGCCGAGAGACGAGTAGGTCTCGAGGGTGGAGTCGGCGGCGTTCATCGCCGCGACGGAGAACACCGCGGGAACCGCCCGATGGCCGTAGAGGGTCGTTCCGACGACGTCGGTGTCGGTGCTGCGGTAGTACTCCTGGTCGATGAGCACGTCGTACCCCTCGGCCTGTGCCCAGGTCACCGAGATCGGCGGAGTGCCCGCCGTCGGGGTGACGTGCCGCACCACGCTCACCGTGTTCTCGATCGGATCGCTCGAACTCAGGTTGCCGATCTCAGCGAACGCCGACGCCACCTGCGGGTTCGAGGGCGTCGACTTCGTCGTGCGCCCGTCGACGGTGAGCACGTAGTCGAAGGACGTGCTCACGTCACCGTCGTCTTCGGCCCAGTCGAGCGACCCGGTCATCAGCGATTTCGCGGGCATCGTGACGGTCAGGGAGGCGTCCTCCGCCTCTCCGGGATCGAAGTCGAGGCAGTCGATGAGCTCTCCCGGGTAGAGTGCGGCGACCTCGCCGGGGCAGACGGTCGGCCGGTAGGCGACCGTCGACCACGCCCCGATCGGAAAGCCCGCACTGGGGCGGCCGGGAGCTCCCGCGACACCGAAGTTGCCGGCGGCGGCGATGTAGAGCACACCCGCCTCCACGGCGGCTCGTGCGGCACGTCCGCCGGCGTCGATGTGGTAGGGCCGGTCTCCGCCCACCGACTCGTCGTCGACGATGACGGATGCGCCGTGGGCGATCAGGTCGGCGATGCCGCTCTCGTAGCTGTCGAGGCTGTTCGACCCCGCGAAGAGGATCTCGGCGCCGGGCGCGACCTGGTGCACCACCTGCGCCATGGCGCGGCCCTCGTCGTCTTCGCCGTCGGCCCCCTCGCTGAGGACCGTCACGGGAGTCTCGTAACCGCAGGGATTGCCCGGACCGGGCAGCCAGCCGGCGGCGACGTCGGCGTCGACGTCGGCCTGCCCACGCGCGGCGAAGGAGTTCGAGATGATGCCCACCTTCACACCCGTGCCGTCGACCCCGAACACCGACTCCGCGGTGTCGGCACCCAGGAGGCGGCGCGCGGTGTCGCCCGCCGGGCCGCACGGCTCCGCCGCGGCCGCGCCCCCAGCACCAGCCGTCAGCAGCCCCCCGAGGAGGGCGACCACCGCCACGCCCACTCGCGTTCCACCCATCCGCCCATCCCCCTCCGTCGGCGCAACCATCATGGCGGGGCCGGCTACCTCACGTCCACCCGACAGTCCCGTGCCGGGTCGCCGCCGGACTCAGAGGCGGTAGAAGTCGCCCACGAGGGCGAGGATGCAGCACACCGGTGAGGCGACGAACAGCACCAGGCCGAAGCGCAACAACCAGGTGATGCGGGTGCATGCCCGGCGAGCATCCGTGCCGCCGGGGAGGGCCGCAGCGGCGAAGACGGCGACCATGACGACGGCGAGCACGAACCCGGCCCAGAACAGACGCTCCCACGAGTCGACGAGCACCCCGGCGAACCAGCCCGACACGATCGTCGCTCCGCAGACGACCGCGGTGGTGAGTGCCGCCGCGGCGAACAGGCTCGAGGCGTGACGCTCCAGTTCGGCCCTTCGGCGCTCGGCGGTTCGATCGGCATCGGATGTGGCGAGGGCCGGGTCAATCGGCAGGGTCACCCTCGTCCTCACCCTCGTCGGCGTCACCATCGGTGTTGATCGCCACCAGTGAGACGGGGATTCCCGGAGCGATGAGGATCTCGGCCGACCGCGCCCGCCCCTCTCCGTGGTCGACGCGAAGCCAGGTTGCTCTGCCCTCGTCGTGCGCCGCGGCGATGCGCGTCTTCAGCACCTCGTACTCCTCGCCGCTCACCGAGTAGAGGGTGCCGTCGTAGATGATGTCGATGCGCTTCACGGTTCGATCCCCCGGTCTCCGCCCACCTCGGGCGGCTCGGGCACCAGGTGGAGTCCGGCACTGGAGTTGGCCGTGAGCATCAGCTGGTCGACCCAGGCGCGGTTGAGAGCGGGCGGGCGCCCACCGTAGTACTTGAACACCAACGGCGCGTTCGGATAGAGCCAGATCGAGGTGCGCCCGTCACCGGTCTTGGGGTCGTCTTTCCAGGAGAAGTAGAAGGATTCCCCGCGTCGCAGTTTGGCTCCGATGACGAGCTGCAGGTGGGCGAGGATGCGGTCTTCGAAATCGACGACGAGGCTGGAGTCGTAGGTGAGTTTGCCCATCAGATCACGTCCGTACCGAGGGTCGACCCCTGGTCGTCGTCGAACACGTCGTCGAACACGGGCCTCGCGTGACCGAGCCGCGCCGCCCGGCGTGCCAGGTCGTCGACGAGCTCCTGGCTCTCCAACTCCTCGCGGGCGCCGTCGGCCGACTCGACCGGCTCGACGGACTCGGCGATGAGCTGGCTGGCCGGCCCGATGAGAAAGGTGGCCCGAGCGACACTGCCGTCGTCGCGCACCACCGGGATCTCCACCGTGTCGGAGGCCTCGACCAGGGCGAGGGCGCGCGCGTAGTCGAGCAGGGCATGGGCGATCGCCGTTCCCGTGGTCACCGCGTCGCCCGCGTAGTGAATGCGTTCCATACCTCAACCCTCGAAAGGTGGAGCGGATGCGGCAACGGGCTTGCCATCCGCCCGTGAGGGTGCAAGGAGGCTCGGCTGCAGGCTGCCTGCGCCTGAGTGGCTCGTGTGCATCTGTCTCGGGCCGATCGACAGCTGTGCAGGATGGAGTATGGACACTCTCTGGATCATCGTGCTCGCCGTCGCCGCGATCATCGTGGTGCTCGCCGTGGCCATCGCTCTGCTCCGGCGGCGCAGCGGCGACCGTGGGCCATTGCAGCACGAACGCGACCAGCCGATCGACACCACGTACGACCGCACGACCGCGGCCGCACGATATGCCGACCGCACCGGTTGGGGTGCGGGCGGCGGAAGCGTGTGAGCGACGGCGCCGCCTCCTGACACGCCGCCGCGACCGCGTGCGCGGCCCTAGGCTGGTGGCACCATGACTCCTCCGGCCGCTCCCCGATCCGCAGGCCAGGACACCGCCGCCGAGAACTATCTCAAGACCATCTACGCCCACACCGAGTGGCAGCCCGACCCGATCACCCCGTCGGCGTTGGCCGCCCGGCTCGGCGTCGCACCCTCCTCCGTCACCGAGATGGTGAAGAAGCTCGCCGCCGCCGGGCTCATCACGCACGTGCCCTACGGACCACTCACCCTCACCCCAGAGGGGCGGATGCGCGCCATGGGCGTAGTACGCCGCCACCGCCTCACCGAGACGTGGCTGGTGCGGGAGATGGGGTACGAGTGGCACGAGGTGCACGACGAGGCCGAGGTGCTTGAGCACGCGCTCAGCGAGCGCCTGCTCGACGCGATCGACGAGCGGTTGGGGCGGCCGACGCAAGACCCGCACGGGGATCCGATCCCGTCTGCCGCGGGAACCGTTGCCTCGTACTCGGCGGTCGTGCTGTCGCAGGCGGCCGAGGGGCACCACGGAGTGGTGCTCCGCATCAGCGATCGCGACCCGTCGCTGCTTAAGACCCTCGCCGCCCGCGGCATCACCCCCGGCGTCGCCGTGCGCGTGGAGGCGGGCGGGGCGCTGAGCGTGGTGGGGGGCACGGGGTCGGGTGCGCCTGCCGGAAGCGCGGGCCGGGCGGGCGGTGCGGGTGCGGGTGGTGCGGGTGGTGCGGGTGCGGGCGAGGCGGCGAGCGCGGCGCAGCCCGTGGTGGTCGACGCCGACGCCGTCTGGCTCACCGCCTAGGAGCTCCCCCGTCAGACCCCATTTGGTCGCTCAAAGTGCTCCTGATCCGGCGCGAGGGAGCAGTTTGCGCGACCGACGTGAGGTGGGGGCGGCGCGGGATCGTGAGAACGCGCGGGCGGGGTGGGCCCGCGCGGGGGCGCCCCGCCCGGGGGCACCCGCGGAGGTCAGCGCAGGCGGGCGCGGGCGCGCATCAGCGCAGGCGGGCGAGTTCCGTGACGGCGGCGTCGAGGGCGGCGGCAGCGGCCATGAGGTCGTCGCGAGTGACGGTCGGGCCGAAGGTGAAGCGCACCGCGGTCTGGGCGACCTCGGGGGCGAGGCCGAGAGCGAGGAGGGTGGGTGACGGGTCGTCCTCGCCGGCCGCGCAGGCCGACCCGCTCGAGACGATCACGCCGCGTTCTTCAAGCTGCAGCAGCACGGCCTCCCCGCTCGTGCCCGGGAAGCAGAAGGATGCGACGGAGGGGAGTCGAGCATCCGTGCCGTCGGCGAGTCGATCGCCCACGGCGGGCCCCGTGAGCAGAGCGCCCGGCACGCGATGCAGCACCTCGGTGATGAACGCGTCGCGGAGCGCCGCCACGCGCGCCGCCGCCTCAGCCCGAGCCGCCTCCGCGAGCCGGAACGCCGTGGCGAAGCCGACGGCGAAGGCGACGTTCTCCGTGCCAGAGCGGCGCCCGCGCTCCTGCCCACCGCCGTGCACGAGCGGCTCGAGGCGCAGCCGCTGCCGCGCGGCGAGAACCCCCACCCCCTTCGGCGCCCCCAGTTTGTGGCCCGCCAGGGTGAGCGCGTCGACACCCAGCACGTCGAGGCGCGTGTCGAGCCAGCCGCCCGCCTGAACGGCGTCGGTGTGGAGCGGAACACCCGCGGAGGCGGCCCGGGCGGCGAGTTCGGCGACGGGCTGCACCGTGCCGATCTCGTTGTTGGCGAGCATGACGGAGGCGAGCGCGGTGGCGGGGCGGAGGGCGGCGGCGAACTCCTCGGGGTCGACCAGGCCGGCGGGCCCGACCGGCACCACGGTGACCTCGAAGCCGTGCACACGTGCGAGGTGGTCGACGGCCTCGACGACTGCCGGATGCTCGATCGCCGACACCACGAGATGGCGCGACCCGTCTGCGCCCGGCCCGCGGCCGGCCCGGCCGGTCTCGGCGACCGCCTCGAGCATCCGGCCGAGGGCGATGCCCTTCACGGCGAGGTTGTCGGCCTCGGTGCCGCCCGAGGTGAACACGATCTCGGCGGGGCGGCAGCCGAGCAGCTCCGCCACCGTGCGGCGTGCCTCGGCGAGCGCCCGCGCTGCCGACTGACCGACCGCGTGATGACTCGACGGGTTGCCGAACTCGCCCGCCAGATAGGGCCACATCGCCTCGAGCACCTCGCGCCGAACCGGCGAGGTGGCAGCCGCGTCTAGGTAGATCACGGCCGCAGAACGGCGTCGAGACCCAGGTCGAGGGCGCGCACGCTGTGAGTGAGGGCACCGACCGAGATGAGGTCGACCCCGGTGGCGGCGATGTCGGCGACGGTGCTGAGGTCGACCCCGCCGCTCGCGTCGACGAGGGCGCGCCCGGCGACGATGGCGACGCCCTCGCGCAGCTCGTCGAGCGAGAAGTTGTCCAGCAGGATCGTGTCGACCCCGGCCGCGACGACCGGCTCGATCTGGTCGACGCGGTCGACCTCCACCTCGAGGTGCGTGGTGTGCGACATGCGCGAACGCACCGAGCGGATGGCGGCAGTGAGGTCACCGTCGTGCTGCGCGGCGAGCACGGCCAGGTGGTTGTCTTTGGCGAGCACCGCGTCGGAGAGCGAGAAGCGGTGGTTGAAGCCGCCTCCCGCGCGCACGGCCGCGCGCTCGATAGCGCGGAGCCCGGGCGTGGTCTTGCGGGTGTCGACGATGCGCGCAGCGGTGCCGGCGACCGCGTCGACATAGCGGGCGGTGAGCGTCGCGATGCCGCTCATGCGCTGGGCGAGGTTGAGGGCGACGCGCTCGGCCCGCAGCACACCCCGGGCGGGGCCCTCGATGGTGGCGAGGGTGTCGCCGGCGACGAAGCGGGCGCCGTCGTCACGGGTGAGCTCGACCCGGATGCGCGGGTCGACCGCCCGCATCGCCGCCACGATCACGGGGCCGCCGCTCAGCACGCCCGGCTCTCGGGCGCTCAGCACCGCATCGATGCGGGCCTCGACGGGGATGAGGAGTTCCGACGTGATGTCGCCCCACGGCGCATCCTCGGCGAGCGCCCGGGCGACGACGTCGTCGACGATCTGCGGTGTGAGCATCAGGCGGTGACTCTCTCTCGATGGCCCGCTCCCGCGGGTGCGGGTGCGGTGGTGGCGGGTGCGGTGGGAGCGGGTGCGGTGGTGGGGTCGGTGCCGGATGCGGTGGCCGCCGCCACCACGGACGTCCCGGATGCGGAGGCCGGCTCCACCACGGACGTCCCGGATGCGGTGGCCGCCGCCACCACGGGCGTCCCGGATGCGGTGCCAGGCTCTGGCGCGGAGGGCGCGGAGGGCACGGCGGGCGCGGGTGCGTCGTCGGCCGTGGGATGCGGGCCGAGCGCCGCGGCGACCGAGGTGCGGTGCAGGCGGGGCTGCGGGTGGGTGCGTGACTGCAGCAGGTGACCCACGAAGGCGGGGAGCGTCTCGGGGACGTCGGTGCGGAAGTGCCCGCCCCGTGACTCCTCGCGCGCCAGCGCCGACTCCACCACGAGGCGCCCGAGCTGCAGCAGGTTCGCGGTCTCGAGGCGCGCGACCGCCTCGGGTGATGCGTCGTCGCGCTCGACCTGCACCGCCCATCCGCTCAGCCGGTCGCGTGCGGCCCGCAGGCCCGCCGCATCCCGCGCCACACCCGCGCCGGCCCAGAGCAGCTCCTGCACCTCGGCGCGGGAGGGCTCCCGGGCCGAGCCCTCGACGTTCTCCCCCGAAAAGTCCGTGAAAACCGCAGTCATCCCGGACTTTGTGCGGGAGAACCGCCCCGACCCGAGCTCTGCGGCGAGCGCCACCGCCGCACGGTGCGCGAACACGAGCGACTCGAGCAGCGAGTTCGAGGCGAGCCGGTTGGCCCCGTGCACACCCGTGCACGACACCTCGCCGACCGCCCACAGCCCGGGCACCGAGGTGCGGCCGTCGAGGTCGGTGGCGACGCCGCCCATCCAGTAGTGGGCCGCCGGCGCCACGGGCACCGGCACGTGCGCCCAGTCGAGGCCGCGGCGGCGCATCTGCTCCGAGATCGTAGGGAACCTGCGGGCGAGCTCCGCGGCCCCGACCGAGGTCGCATCGAGCATCACGGGTGCACCGGTGCGCGCCATCTCGGCGGCGATCGCGCGGGCGACGACATCCCGCGGCGCGAGGTCGGCGAGCGGATGCACGGCATCCATGAACCGCGCCCCCTCCGCATTCCGCAGCACGGCTCCGTCGCCGCGCACCGCCTCCGAGATGAGGAACGAGCCCGGTGCGGCGAGCGCCGTCGGGTGGAACTGCACGAACTCCGCATCCGCGATCACGGCCCCGGCGCGCCACGCCGCGGCCGCACCGTCGCCGGTCGCGACCACGGGGTTCGTGGTGTGGGGGTACAGCTGGCCGAGGCCGCCGGTGGCGAGCACCACCGCATCCGCCGTCAGCACCTCGCGCACCCCGCCACGGATCACCTCGACCCCCACGACGGCCGGCGCCGTCGGCACCGCCGCCCCACTTTCTCGCGGAGAAAGTCCGTCGGAAATCACGTTCGAACGGACTTTGTCCGTAAGAACCGGCCCGTCGAGCACGAGGTCGGCGAGGAACGTCGACGACAGCACCGCGATGCCGGCACCCCGCACGGCACGCACGAGGGCGCTCTCCATCGACAGGCCCGTGGCGTCGCCGCCGGCGTGGAGGATGCGGTGCGCCGAATGCGCACCCTCGAGCCCGGCCTCGAACGGCGCACCGGGCACGGCTCCCTCGGTGTCGAACCCGACCCCCCAGCCGATGAGGTCCCGGATGCGCGCCGGCCCGTCGACGCACAGCGCCGCGACCGCATCGGGGTCGGACAGCCCCGCGCCGGCGGCCAGCGTGTCGGCGATGTGCGACTCCACGGTGTCGCCCGGCATCACGGCCGCCGCGATGCCGCCCTGCGCGTACCGCGAGTTGCTCTCGTCGATCGTCGACTTCGTCACCACGGCGAGCTCGATCGGCAGCCCCGCCTCCCGGCACCGCGCCTTCAGCGTGAGTGCCGTCACGAGCCCCGCGACCCCGCTGCCGACGACGATCACCCTCGGGGGCCGCTGAGGCGCATCCGTCGGCCCCGCCGCCTCGTTCTCGCGGACAAAGTCCGTCTGAATGGACGTTTGGACGGACTTTGTCCGCGAGAAAGTGGAGGAGTCGCTCATGGCCGGGCGGCGAGCATGCGCTCGAGGGCAACACGGGCCGGAACGGCCACGTCGTCGGGAACGGTGATCTGGTTGACGACGCGACCCGCCACGAGCTCCTCGAGCACCCAGGCGAGGTAGCCGGGGTGGATGCGGTACATCGTCGAGCACGGGCAGATGACGTCGTCGAGGCAGAAGATGGTGTGCTGCGGGTACTCGTTCGCGAGCCGCTGCACGAGGTTGATCTCGGTGCCGACGGCGAAGGTCGACCCGGCCGGTGCCGCCGCGATGGCCTTGGCGATGAAGTCGGTCGACCCGGCCGCGTCGGCGGCGTCGACGACCGGCATCGGGCACTCGGGGTGCACGATGACCTGCACGTCGGGGTGCTCGGCCCGCGCGCGCTCGATCTGCGCCACCGTGAACCGCTTGTGCACCGAGCAGAACCCGTGCCAGAGCACGACCTGAGCATCGAGCAGCTCCTCGGGCGTGGAGCCGCCGAGCGCCTTGCGCGGGTTCCACATCGGCATGCGCTCGAGCGGCACCCCCATCGCCTTGGCGGTGTTGCGGCCGAGGTGCTGGTCGGGGAAGAACAGTACCCGCTGCCCGCGCTCGAACGCCCACTCCAGCACGGTCGCCGCGTTCGACGAGGTGCACACGATGCCGCCGTTGCGGCCGCAGAAGCCCTTCAGGTCGGCCGAGGAGTTCATGTAGGTGACGGGGATGATCGGCACGCGCCCCGACGCATCCGGTTCGCTGCCGTAGAGCTCGGTGAGCTGCGCCCAGGCGTCTTCGACCGAGTCGATGTCGGCCATGTCGGCCATCGAGCACCCCGCGGCGAGGTTCGGCAGGATGACGCTCTGCTCCGGCCGCGCCAGCACGTCGGCGGTCTCGGCCATGAAGTGCACGCCGCAGAACACGATCGCCTCGGCCTGCGGCACCGTGAGCGCCGCGTTGGCGAGCTGGAACGAATCGCCCACGAAGTCGGCGTACTGCACCACCTCGTCGCGCTGGTAGAAGTGGCCGAGCACGACCACCCGGTCGCCGAGGGTGTCTTTCGCGGCCCGGATGCGCGCATCCAGTTCGTCTTTCGACGCCGTCTTGTAGACCTCGGGCAGCACACCCTGCCGGGGGGCGTCGTGGGGGATGGGGTCGGCGACGGATGCACCTGGGCCGTAGGAGGGTGCCTGCAGGTCGAACACCCACGGCCCGTCGGCGAGGCCTGGCGTGCAGGTCGAGGCGGTGGCGCCGGGCGGGGTGGCGGTTCCCGCCTCGATGAGCTGGATGGTGCTGTCGACCGACAGGGCTGACGGGGTCATGACTTCGGCTTTCTCGAGAGGGGGCCGCGATCGACGGGATCGACGGCCTGGTTGTAGCGGTAGAGCTTGGGCGGGCGGTAGCTGGTGCCGGTGACGCGCTTGCCGGTGGGCACGATGGCGTTCGACGACTCGATCTGCCGCCGGAAGTTCGCCGGATCGAGCGAGCGCCCGAGCACCGCCTCATGCACCTCGCGCAGCTCGGCCAGGGTGAAGGTGTCGCCGAGGAAGGCGTGGGCGATGCGGGAGTACTCCACCTTGTTGCGCAGGCGCCAGAGGGCGTACTCGACGATGACGTCGTGGTCGAAGGCGAGGTCGGGCAGGTCGTCGACCGAGAACCAGGCGACGTTCTCGTCGCCTGCGCTGTGCTCGCTCGACTGGGTGACCTCGTCGGCGTTCACCAGGGCCCAGTAGACGATGGAGACGACGCGGTCGGGGGGCTGCGCTGCACCGGGGGCCGCGGCCCGCGCTGCGCCCGGCGTCGCCTCGGGCGCCCGGTCGAGGGTGCCGAACGCGTAGAGCTGCTCGAGGTAGTTGGGCGCGAGAGCTGTGGTGGCCGCGAGGGTGCGGGCCGCAGCCGCCTCGAGGTCTTCGTCGAGCCCGAGCGGGCCGCCAGGCAGCGCCCACTGCCCCTCGTAAGGCGGCCGGATGCGCCTCACGAGCGGCAGCCACAAGCCCGGCGACGAGGTGGCGGCCTGCATCTCGGGGCGCAGCGCGAAGATGACCGTCGAGACCGCGAGCAGCAGCCGCGACTGCTCCGCGTGTGCGGGTGCGTGTGCGGCTGGCTCGGTCATCGTCGTCGTCCGTTCACCGTCCGGCCTCCTGCCGGACTAAAGGTTGCCCTGACTATAACCCTTAGAGTCGCACCGACACAAACAACTCCCACGTAGACGTTCGCGACTCCACACACGAACGATCGGCCCGCAGCGGCTACGAGCAGATGTACGTCGCGCCGGGCGGCCCGCACGTGAGGGGGTTGGCCTCGCGCCAGCGGTCGTATTCCTCGCGCCACCTCTCCTCCGCGGCCTCCCGCCAGGAAGGAACCGGTATGAGCTCCGTCGGAGAGCCGCCCCCGCCTCCTGAGGCTGCCTCTTCCGCTGCGCGGCGGGCCTGTTCTTCGTTGTAGGCGAGCTGGGAATCCTGGGTGGCGCGGGTCGCCGTGAGCAGGGCCTGCAGCTGCGCCGGGGTCGCCGTCGTCGCGGGTGAGTCGAGCTGTGCCTGCTGCTCCACGATGGCCACGTAAGCCGCGTCGCGCAGCGACTGATCGGCGTTCGGCGCGCCTTCGTTGAGCACCTGTATGGCCGTGGTCACCACCCCCTGCCGCACCTGCCCGATCGAGTCGAGCACGGCGTCGAGGTCGGTGGCGAGTCGCTCCTCGTCGACGGGCGGCACGGCCTGGCTGGCCGCCGGGCCACCCGCCATCGACAGCTGCACCACGGCGATGTCGGCTGCCAGCTGCTCCGCAGCGGCGGCGAGCGCCGTCCGCACCTCGGGCGCCGCCCAGCCGTCACTCGTCGCGACGAGCGCCTGCGCATCGGCGACGAGCGGCTCGGCCTCCGGGTCGAGCTCGACGACCTGCTCGATCGGCATCGGGGTCGGGGCGACCGAGGCGACCGCACCGGCCCCGTCCGAGCCGACCGTCCCCGCGCATCCGCTCAGCACCATCACCGCGGCGACCACCGCGACGAGCACAGCGCTCGACCTCGAGTTCAGACCATTCACGTTTCCCCCCGACCCGGCACCCCTCCGTGCCGCCGTCGCCATTCTAGGGATCTGGCGAACGCGCCTGCGAGCGGTCAGGCCTTCGTGAGCGTGTGGGCGTGGTCGGGGACGGAGCGGAAACGGTCGCGTGCGGGCCGCTCGTAGGAGTCTGCCGCGGGGCGATCCGGAATCGTGATCGGCTCGGGGTCGCGCTGCTCGTACGGGATCTGCGAGAGCAGGTGCTTGATCGTGTTGAGGCGCGCGGAGCGCTTGTCATCGCTCTCGATCGTCCACCACGGCGCGTCGGCGTGGTCGGTGGCCTCGAACATCTCGTCCTTTGCCCGGGAGTAGTCCTCCCAGCGGGTGATCGACTGCAGGTCGGTGTCCGAGAGCTTCCACCGTCGCATGGGGTCGTGCAGTCGGGAGCGGAAACGGTCCTCCTGCACGTCGTCCGACACCGAATACCAGTACTTGATCACGGTGATGCCGTCTTCGACGAGCATCCGTTCGAACACCGGCACCTGCCGGAGGAAGCGGCGGTACTGCTCGGGCGTGCAGTACCCCATCACCCTTTCGACACCCGCGCGGTTGTACCAGGATCGGTCCATCAGCACGATCTCGCCGGTGGTCGGCAGGTGCTCGATGTAGCGCTGGAAGTACCACTGCCCCTTCTCCTTCTCGCTCGGCGTCGGAAGCGCGACGACCCGCGCCGATCGCGGGTTGAGATACTGCACGACCCGTTTGATCGCCCCGCCCTTGCCCGCGGCGTCACGGCCCTCGAAGATCACCACCACCCGCGCGCCGGTCTCGATCACCCACCGCTGCATCGCGACCAGCTCGATCTGCAGGCGCTTCAGCTCCGCCTCGTAGGCGGCCTTGGGGATGCGCTTGACGTGTGCACTGCCCGTGCGGGTTTTCGACATGACGGTCCCAGCTGCCTTCAGAGAACTTCGGTGGTCGCCGGGTGCGGCGGATCGCCACGCTACGCCCGATCGCGTGCTCGCGCACGGGGCATCAGTGGCCGAGGACCTGGATCGATCGGATAGCCGCCCAGTTGTCGGGAGCATCGAGGACTCGTACTCGGATGTATCGGTACGAGCCGAAGACGCCGTCTGTGTACTTGCTCGCAGCGACGTTCGAGTGGTTCGAGAGGGTGGTCCAGCTCTGCTGGTCATCGGAGCCCTGGACCCAGTACTCCCAGGTGTCCTGGGAGTAGAAGGTGGTGATGACGCTGTCGATGTCCTTCTTCGCTTGGAGGTCGACCTGCAGCCACTGTGGCTTGGCGGGGCCGCTGGCACACCAATACGTGGTGGCGTTTCCATCGACCGCCTTGGACGCATTGTAGGTCGAGCCGTTGTCACTGGACGCGGTGGCGGGCTTGCCCGCAGCCAGGTCGGTAGGCACGGCCGGCCCTGCACCCAGAGCACCGTTCGCGATGCGGACCTCAGCAATACTGAGGTCCGTGGAGGGATTGAATTCGACCCGGATCCACGGCGTCGAGACGGCAGCGAATTGCGCGAGCACTCGTGACGAGCCGATGGATCCCGTGGCCAGGGTCGTCAGCTGGCCGTTCACGAGCCCCTGTACGGCGTACTGCGTTCCGGCATTCGCCGTGGCCGTACTCGGGGTGATTTCGACCCTGTCGACCTGTTGGTTACGGGTGAAGTCGTACCGTAACCACTGAACTGTGGTGGCGGCGGGCCGCCACCACGTGGTGAGGGAGTCGTCGCGAGTCTGTGGGGCACCGACCGCGTACCAGCGGGCGGCCGAGTTGCTCGAGGCGGTCACTGCGGCCGCGGCCGCGATGTTCTGGCCCGCAGCCGCTGCCGGCAGGTTGCTCGCTCCTCTGATGATTTCGAAGGCGTCGTGGTAGCAGATCGTGCCGAATCTGTTGTCACACTTGATGAAGATCTCGTGGGGCCCGCCGCCGAGCCCGGTAGCGGAGAAGACGGTTTTCTGGTTGTGCACGGTGGTGCTGCGCATGCTGATCTTCCCGTAGGAGACGCCGTCGATGAAGACCTCGGCCTGTTCAACTCCGTCAGGCGCAGTGCGGGTGATCCAACGCACTGCGTCGCCCTCGAAGAGGGTCGAGATCGTATTGAGGTAGTAGGCGTCCGTATCGCCGGAGCCGGCAACAAGCCCGGCGTAGCTGCCGCCGGATGCCGCGCTGTCGGAGACCGTTCGGTTCCATTGTTGTCCGGTGCCCGAGTAGTCGGTGTACTCGGTGAGCAGGTCCGAACTCTCTCTGCGTGTCACCCCTTGCGTCAGGGCGGGCGCCGCGGCCGGCTGAGCGGGAACAGGGTCTGAAGACTGCGACGTTCCGCCAGTGGAGTAGAAGAAGTTGAGTCGGCCGTAGGGAGCAGACGTCCCGTTGGTGTAGAAGTCGGTGACGGCTCCGTCCTGGCTCCAGTTGTCGGCCCACTTGAAGGAGACCGTGGCGGGATCGGTGGTCAGTCCTAGCGCTGATCGGGGAACGGAGAGCATGATCTTGTCGTTCTCGACGCGGTAACTGACGGGCGAGACCGTGGTCCAGTTGTAACCGCCGACATTGGCCTGGAGAACGTAGGTCGAGGCGGAGGGACTGGTCTTGCGGACGATGAAGTCGTATCCCGACCACCCGTTGACCGGGTTGGCGTCGGTGTCCAGGAACAGGGTCATCCACCTGTCGCCCGGTGCGGAGACGGCGTCGGCAGTCTGGGTCATGAAGTAGAAGTTGCTGGTATCTCGCGCGACCTTGGAGAATGCGAAGACGTTGCGGGTGCTCTGGGTCGTGTAATGGGTGGACCCGGTGCCGGCGTGGTTGCGGTCGGTGAACGCGCTGGTCGAGGACATGAACTTCGGCGAGACGGTGGACCACTGGTCGAAGCTGCCCGCGAGGTCGATGGTGCGCGGTGAGCCCGGGGTCAACGCCGGCGTCGTGCCTTTGAATCGGCGAATGTTCTCGATCAGCTGCATGTAGTAGTTATCACCCAGCGCCCCCGCGGTGGGTTCCACGTCACGGCTGTATCGGTCGGATGCGGCGTCGTAGAAGGCCAGCGGGTCGCTGCGATCGTTGTTCATCTGCTGCCAGTTGCCTGCGCTCCACTCGTTCCAGCCCTCGACGAGGACGATCTGTGGGTCTTGTTGAATGGCGAAGTCCCACTGTTCCTGGAAATACGCGCCCGACTGGAGGGCCTGAGGTGACGTGTCTTCGGCTCCGTTGTGCCACCCGCGCCCATGAGCACCGGCCAGCCCATACCAGGCCGTGTCGGCGAACTTCGCCGTGGAATTGGAATTGGCAGCCACGGCGACTGTGATCTGCTCCTTCTCACCGGCGCTGTTGTAGTTGACATGTTGCGGTGTCTGGAAGCTGATCCAGTCCCAGCCGTTGGAGGCCTGGGGCTGCTCGTTCGGCCATTGCGGGTACCTGACCGTGAAGAAGCTCGACACTGTCGCCGACGGGTTGGAACCGACGATCAGTGGCTTGCCTTTGAGCTGCAGCCACGTCGTGGGGTGACGGTAGGGGGCGGTGGGAGCATAGAACGTCGAGTAGACGTCGTTCATGAAGACGGTCGAGCTGTCAGGCTGTCCAGCGCCATTCCTGTTGTGCGTGTGCAGGGTGACGAGGGGGGCGTCCCGGCCTTCACGTTGCATCTGTTCGATGACCGTCATGATGAGGTTGATCTGGGGGCGGAACTCACGGTTGTTCGTGATGTCGACCTGAATGAAGTCCACGCCGGCATCGGCGAGCATCTGCAGGTGGCGGCGGATCACCCACGCATCGTCACTCCGGTAGTAACCGAAAAGCGGTTGGTTCCAGTAGGCGAAGTGTTTGGCGTCGGGAAAGACCGAGCTGTCGTGGTCCTGAGGAGCGGACGGTTCGGCGTCGACGATGGACTGCAGGTTGAAGATGTTCTTGTAGTCGGTGGCGTCGTTCTGTCCATGCCAGGGCATGTAACGCACCCCGACCAGCCGGTCAGTGCGCTCGGCCCCGACTTGGGCAGAGCTCGGAAGCACACGCCCGAGGGCGTCGGCGCCGGTGAGAGCGCTCCAAGTGGTCAGCTCGCTCCCAGACGTCGCACCTGCCACGACGGCATCCGCCGGTAGGGAGGCATGGGCGCTACCGGACGCGACCCCCAGGGTGAGCGTGAGGACAGCGGCAGTGAGACCGGCGAGGTTGCGCAGCACGATTTCTCCTTCGAAGGTGCGGTGGGTGTCTGACGAGCCGTGGGTCAGACGAGCGCGCTCGCCGAGTCGTCTGACGGCTGTGCGAGTTCTCGCGGTCCGAAGACCTCGGCGACGCGTTTCAGCATCGCGGTCGCGTTGTCGGTGTCAGGCAGGAGGTAGGAGCCCTCGGTCCATTCGTTCCACGCGTTGATGGTCACCTCGCTGTACGGGTTGCCAGCACGATCACAGAAGCGTCGAGCTCTGCGAAGCGCATTCGCGAAATCGTCCGGCGTGGGGTCCCAGATGGGTGGGTACGGCAGTGCGGTGCGTGTGAAGGCAGCATCTGCGGCCACTCTCGGTGACGCATCCCATCCCACCGTGACATTCGGGTGAAAAGGGACGCCGAGCTCGTCTTGGTAGGCCTCGTATTGCGCGAACACCTCGTCGCCGACAGCCTCCCAGGGGCCGCCCGCTGGAAAGGGGTGGAGGCTGGTGTCGATGTGGTGGATCCAGACGTAGGAACTGGCGGACCGGAAACCGAGCTCCGCCACGAGACCAGCCGGGTTCTCGAGCGGGATCTCTGCCGGCAGCACCGCGAAACCCCAGACGACGGCGTCGAGATGCACTCCGGGCAGGCCAGTCTTCCGGGTCTCGGCATCGAACCAGCGCAGCGCGTCGGCTGCTTCCTGCACGCCTCCCATGCCCCGCACGAAGGCACCCACCTCATAGATGGAGAACCGGGGTCGTCCATCGATGAGGGTGTAGCGCGGGTCGGTGAAGTAGCTGTCGATGACGTGGCGCGCCATCCGCTCGAAGGCATCTCGTCCGATCGTCCCGCTCTTGAGACGCTCCGGCGGGGTCACGAGATCCTTTCGCGGGAAGATGTCGAGGAGATCGTGATTCGCCCACATCAGCGAGAATTCGACAGCGCCCGGGTTGTGGGCGGGAAGGTATCCCTCGTCGAGGGCACGTTGCAGGTAGGGCCCGTCGTCGTACCAGTAGTAATCGAAGATGAAGCCATCGACGCCGTGTCGGTCGGCGAGGGCGATCTGGTCGGCGAATACCGCTGGGTCTGCCTCGTCCGTGTACCCTCCTGCGGGCACTCGCGGCTGGCGGTGTCCGTCGAAGCGGGGGAGGCCGGCCCGTACCACTTCCCACTCGTCCCACCCTGGTCCGAACCAACGCTCGTTGCGGCTGTCCGCGTGATAGTCCGGAAAGTAGTAGGCGAGAACCTTCGGGCGGGGAGATGCACTCATTTGATTGCTCCATTGGAGAGGCCTCTGCGGAATGTTCCTTGCAGGGCGAGGTAGAAGACGATGATGGGGAGGCTGATGAGGACGTTGGCCGCGAACACCTTCGGAGTGTCGACGAGCCTTTGACTCTGGAAGTAGGTGGGTACCTGGGTGACGACCTTGATGTCGACGTCTTGGAGGAACAAGAGCGGAAGCAGGTACTCGTTCCAGGCCGCGAGGAAGGTGAAGACCGCGACGACGGCGAGGATGGGGCGACACAGCGGGAGCAACACGCTGATGAAGGTGCGCCAGGTGCCGGCACCGTCGAGTGTGGCGGCTTCGAAGACTTCGACGGGTATGGCCCGTATGTAATTGCCGCCCACCAGGAAGCCGAACGGTACTGCGAGCGCGGTCAGCGGAATGATGACCGCCCAGTAGGTGTCGAACAATCCAAGGCTCTGCACGAGGCTGTAGACGGGGACGACCAGTGCGATGGCGGGCATGGTGAGGCCCGCCAGCACCAGCACGGTGATGACGGTGCTGCCTCGCGGCCGCAGGATGACCGTGCAATACGCCGCTGCAATGGAGAAGGCCAGCACCAGCGCGAGGGTCACCGCTGAGATGACTGCACTGTTGATGAGGAATCTCAGGAACGGGGTGTCTTGCAGGATCACAACGTAGTTAGGAAGACCCTGACCCTGGATGGAGACCTTGACGATCATCACCAGTGGGACGGCGACGACGATCACCGCAAGGATGATGAGCGCCTGGCTGACGATGCGGGAGACGAGGGTTTGGTGAAGGAACATCAGTGCGCGTCCTTCTGGGCGAGGCGAACCTGGAGCACGGCGAAGACGAGGGCGATGACCACCAAGGCGACGGACAGAGCGGCACCATAGCCGGCGCTGAACTGGGTGATCACCTGACGGTAGATGTAGGTGGAAAGGAACTCGGTCTCGACTCCCGGGCCACCGGCGGTGGTCAGGAAGACGAGGTCGAACGTCTTCAGAGCGCTGATCACTCCGAGCACGATGAGGACGAGGTGCGACCCGGACAGGAGCGGTGCGATCACGCTGCGGAGCATCCCGAACGTCGAGGCGCCGTCGAGGTGAGCCGCTTCGATGACGCTGGGATCGATCTGAGCCATCGCGGCGTCGTAGATCACGAAACTGTACCCGGTGTATTGCCAGACGTTGATGACAACGAGCGTGAGAAGAGCGGTGCGTGGATCCGCCAGCCAAGGCTGCGCGAACCCGTCGAGACCTAGGGCGCGAAGGAAGCCGTTGAATTCGCCGTCGGGAGTGAGCAGCAGTCTGAACGAAGTGGCGACGATGGCCGGCGAGATCACGACTGGGATGAAGAGCAAGGTGCGCAGGATCCCTCTGCCCCTGGTTCTCGTGCGAACGAGAACAGCGAGCATGAACCCGAGGACCATCTGGTTCGCCACGGTAAGGGTCGCGAAGACGAGCGTGTTGCCCAACGACCTCCAGAAGACAGGGTCCTCAACCAGCTTGATGTAGTTGGACCCGCCGACCGGAGTGTGTGAGGGGGTGACTCCAGACCAGTTCCACGTCGAGTAGACGCCGTTGGCCACGAGACTGTAGTGCACCACGCCCACGATGAAGATCAATGCCGGCAGGGCGAACAGGCAGGCTCGAAGATCGGCGCGGGCCGGTCGGGTGCGCTTCACCGGGGCCCAGTGCGGTCGTTGCGCCCGGCCGGGGTCAGTCTTTGTCAGCTGCATGGTCATGTCGTATCTCCGTCAGGGACGGGAGCAGGCTGTAGGGCCTGCTCCCGTCGGGGTCACCGGGAAAGCGTGGCGGAGACGTCCTGGACGGACTTGAGCGCGTCGGCCGAGCCGGACGTACCGGCAGCCACGGCGGACAGTGCCTGGCCGAGGGCCGTCTCGAGCTCCGGGTACGGAATCTGGCGGTAACCGATGAGGTCCCCCAGACTGTCCTGCTGCTCGTCGATGTTCGCTACCTGGTCGGGTGCGACGACATCGTCGGTGGAGACGGACACGTCAAGCAGGGCGGGAAAGTTCGCCACCGAGGCCTGGATCTCCTGCCCCTTCTCTCCGGTGAGGAAAGACAAGAATTTCCAGGCCGCGTCCTTGTTGTCGCTGTTGCTCGAGATCGCCCATCCGTTGTCCGGACCACCGAAGGCCTGGGTCGGCTCGCTCGACGCAGTCGCGGCGGGGAACGGTGCGGAGAGATAGACGCTATCGATCGGAGTGGACACCGTCTGCTGCGAGACCTCGACGCCGGTCTTCGTCATGGTACCGGGGGTGTTCCAGGTTCCCAGTGCGATGAAGGCGGCCTTCTTCTCCAGGAAGGCAGAGAATGCGTCGGGGTACTCGCCCACCGCTGTGGCTCCCGGGGCGATGATTCCGTCGCTGAAGAGGGAGGCCCAGACATCCATCGCCTGGATGAGATCCGGGTCTGTCCAGTCGATCGCGCCGTCGATGGCGTCGTAGATCGCGCCCGGAGCGATGCTGTTCGCGAGGGAAAGGTAGACGTCGAGGTTCGCCCAGGCGTCTTTGGCTCCCTGGGCCAGGCAGTCGTAGCCTGCGGCGCGGATGGTGGCGCAGGTCGCTTTCCACTCGTCGACGTTCTCCGGGACTGTGGTTCCGGTGTCGGCGAGGATGTCGGAGTTGTAGTAGATGAATCCCGCGGCGCTCATGTAGGAAGGAAGCGCGACTTGCTTGCCCTCGCTTTGGAGTTGGGTGAGTCCGAGGGGGTTGTAGTCGTCGGCCCACGTGTCGCCCCACGAAGCGCTGGCCAAGGGCGCAAGATCCTCGACGAGGGCACCGTAGTTGCTGACCGTCGCCCCTGGGGCGAGCTGGAGCACGTCGGGTCCGTTGTCGGAGGTGAGCGCAGTGCGCAGGTTGTTGAGATAGTCGCTGTTGGAGTAAGACGTGAACTCGACGGTGATGCCGGGGTTGTCGGCTTCGAAGGCGTCGATAGTGGGCTGACTCTCGGAAGCGTTCCATCCCCACCATGAGATGGTGACAGGGCCGTCTGACGCCGAGGTGTCGCCGCTCGCCGCACATCCGGTGAGGATGAGTCCGGCTGCGGCGGCTACGGCCGCTACAGCCGTCCAAGGTCGGGTCGATCGCATGAGTTGCTCCTTTGCAGTGGGGAAGTGGGGGTGTCGGGAGTGAGTCAGGTGACGAGGCGGGTGACGCGGTGTCGCCCGGGATCCACACGCCAGCGATAGCGGGGTGACGCGCCAGCCAGCGGCGCGGCCAACGGCGGCTCCGTCTCGACTGCGGTGAGGGTGAGTTCGACGCCGTTCAGCAGCACCCGTTCTCGCGGCGACACCGCGAGAACGATCGTTGCGGAGCAGGAGGGCGGCAGCTCGATATCCCACTCGAGGGTGCTGCCGTCATACGACCATTCGCTGCGGATCAGGCCTCGAGGTGACTCGAACGAGGCGGCGACGTGACCCACGGCGGCGTCGACTGCCGGTTCCATCTCGAGATCAGCGAAAGCGAGAGAGTTCCGGGACTGTCGGATACCGGCGGCGTAGGCGTAGAACCATTCGTCGATGGATCCGAGCGAGTAATGATTGAACGAATTCATCTGGGCCGACTGGAATCCGTCGGTCGTCGTCCAGCCGTCCCACCGTTCCCAGATCGTCGTCGCTCCGTGATCGACCGAGTACAACCACGAGGGGTACTCCCGTCTGCGTGCCAGCGCCCACGCGAGATCTGACCGGCCGATGAGGGACAGCGTCGGCAACAGCAGCGCCACCCCGATGAAGCCGGTCGTCAGCGCGGGGCCGCGCCTTTCGACGGCATCGACGAGCCGCGAGGCCACCAAGGGGAGCTCCCCGGGGTTGATGAGGTCGAAGGCGAGCGCGAGACAATAAGCCGTTTGCGTATCGCTCCGCAGTACGCCTGTCGAGCTGTCGAGGAACTCCCGCCTGAAGGCGTCGACGACTTCGAGCCGGAGGGCGCGAAGCCGCGCGGCCTCACTCGTCGCGTGCAACACATCAGCTGCAGCTGCCGTCAGTTCCAGGCTACGGGCGAAATACGCAGTAGCGAGTAACTCGCGATCGGTTTCCTCCTCGACGCCGAGCCAGTCCCCGTAGTTGAGGCCGGCCGCGTGACGCCAGAGGTGGTCGGGGTTGTGACGGTCGATGTGGCCGATCCACGCGAGCATCGACTCGAATGAGTCCTGCAGAACTCGAATGTCACCGTACAGGCGGTAGAGAGTCCACGGCACGATGACACCCGCGTCGCCCCAGCCAGGGGCTGCTTGCTGGGGTAGACGCAGACGTGGGGCGACGTCGGCGAAAGCCCCGTCGTCGTCCTGCGTGTACCGCACGTCGCGCAACCAGCTGGTGAGGAAAGCGGAGACATTGGCGTTGTAGGCGGCGCTGGGCAGAAAGACCTGGGCATCGGCAAGCCAGCCGAGGCGCTCGTCGCGTTGCGGGCAGTCGGTCGGGATGCTCACCATGTTGCTTCGAAGCCCCCAGACGATGTTGGAGTGAAGCTGATCCAGACCCTCGTCATTCAGGGTGAGGGTGCCGACCTCGCGATTGTCGCTTCTGACGGAGACTGCTTCTATATCCCGATCGGTGAGTGCGGCCACATCCCCGATCAGTTCCGCGAAGCGGAATCCGTGACTGGTGAACGTCGGCGCGAACGTCGCCGAGCGGCCGCTGGAGACGAACCGATCCGTGGCCTCAGCGGTGCGGAGGTTGTCGACGTAGAGGTCACCTTCCGGTGTGATCGTCTCGCCATGCCTGATGGTTATCGAACCTCCGCGTTCGAGTGACGACACGGTGACGTTCAGCCTGCCCACGAGGTTCTGTCCGAAGTCGACGAGGATGCGATCAGGCTCGGAGTGCACGATCCTGCCGGCCCTGTGTTCGATGGCCCGGATGGGTGGGCGTGGCGTGGACGTAGGAATGCTGGATCCGATGTCTCGGGCGCGCACCGGCACCCACGATGAGTCGGCACCGCCCGGAAGGGTCCAGTCCCCCAGGTCCACCCGGTCGTCGACGTACTGACCCATGAGGAGGTCCGCGAAGCGGATGGGCCCCTCGGAGCTGGCCCACCCTTCGCCGCTTGCCACGACATCCTCCGACCCATCGGAGTAACAGAGGTGGGCTTGTACGAGCAGCTCCGGCTCGGCACCGTAGTGCTCCGCCTGTCTACGGCGATCGAAGCCGACATACCCGTGCCACCAACCTGCGGCGACAGTTGCACCGAAGGCGTTCGGGCCGACGCGGAGCGCGTCCGTGATGTCGTAGGTCTGGTACTCGACGCGATCGGAATAGTCGGTCCAGCCAGGCTCCAGCTCCCGGTCGCCGACTCGCTCGCCGTTTGCGAACAGCTCGTAGACGCCTCGAGCCGTCACATGCACCACGGCTCGTTCCAGGTCACGCCGCACCGTGAATTCGTGCCGGAAATACGGCGTCGGGGGCAGATACCGTACTGCGTACGACAACCCGTCGTCGGAGGGTGGGTCGGCGCGCACCACGGACTGAGGCCCGCTGGCGATCCACTGTGCTTGCCATCGGCCTGCCCCGACCAACCCGGTCAGGAACACCGACGACGTCCTGGTGGAGGACCCGTCGGAACTGCGCACCTCGACGCTCCACGCATAACGCGTATTCGAGATGAGCGAATCCTCCCCGTGCCGGATCCCGGCGGTGAGGGGAGTCATCCACTCACTCTCCCAGGCGTCGACCGCAGACCGCGTGCCATCTCGCCACACCCGCACTCGTACGGCTTCGGGAGCCGAGTCGGCGGCGTTGCTCAACGACCACGATAGCCAGACAGCGCCAGCCACACCGGTGGGCTCCACGAGCTGATCGCAGAGCAGCGAGAAGGCGACCTGGCCATCGGTCATGTGGTCGTCTCCGATCTTTCTCGAGTGCATGCTCCATGAATCGATTCATCAATAGCGTGAGACCAACCTACACAAGAGCGCCAGGGAAGTAAACAGGCCGTATCAGGAAAATATGTATCGGTTCATATCAGGCACTGCGTCGGAGGATGAGCTCAGGCTGCAATCGCACCGTCTGCGGGCTGAATGCAGAGCCGAGCTCGGCCTGTTCATGGAGCAAGGTCACCGCAGCGGTCGCGATCTCCTCGACAGGCTGGCGCACCGTCGTCAGAGGAACGGTTCCGGTGGCGGCGAAGGGGATGTCGTCGTAGCCGATCACTCCTATCGCCGCAGGAACCTCGAGGCCGGCCTGGGTCAGCGCTTGAATGATGCCGAAGGCCATCTGGTCGTTTGCCGCGAACACCCCGTCGGGCCGGAGCGCTTCCGGAAGTCCCACGATCTGCAATCCGACCGACAACCCGTCTGAGACGGTCATGTCAGAAGTCTCGATCACCTGAAGGCTGACCCCTTCAGCCTTGGTCACCGCATCACTGACGCCGGCGAGGCGGTCTGACACCTGCGCCAGGGGGCCACCGGTGAACAGCAGCCGTCGGCGGCCAGAACGAATGAGATGCTCACCCGCGAGCCGGCCACCTTCGACTCCGTCCAAGAAGACGGCCGAGAACCCCTCGTGCCGTCCTACGCTGTCGAACAACACAATCGGTACGCCCCGGCGTCTCATCGCCTGGAGACGCTCGGAGACCCCGCTGTTCGGGGCGATCATGAGTCCGCGCACCTGCTGCAGCTCGAACAGCTCGATGTACCGGTCTTCACGCTCGGGGCTGAAGTCGCTGCTACCCACCAGCACGGTGAAACCGTCACGCTCGGCCTGCGCCTGAGCAGCGTGGGCTACCTCTCCGAAAAAGGGGTTCGTCAACGACAACGTGATCAAGCCGTACGTGCGGCTCTGCTTCTGACGCAATTGGCGCGCCAGGTCATTGCGAATGAAGCCCAGCTCTGACATAGCACGCTGGACTTTGACGCGATTCTCGTCCGACACATAGTCAGGTCGGTTCAGAACGTTGGAGACGGTGCCTACCGAGACGCCCGCGCGAGCGGCGACGTCCCGAATCTTCACCACACCGTTGCGCCCCGTCGGAGATTGCGTCGAGTCGGCCATTCGCCTATCTTCGCGCACACCGCTCCAGATCTCCGTGCGAAGGCCGCGTGCAGGGAAGTCTTCCGCCGGGGCACGCGCCCAGGCTCGCCCGGTAGCCTGGGGGCGGATGCGACGAGAGGGAGTGCCGATGTCACGCCGCGACGAGATCGAATGCTGGCTCACCGATATGGACGGTGTGCTGGTGCACGAGAACCACCCCATCCCCGGGGCGGCCGAGCTGCTTCAGCAGTGGCGCGACGAGAACAAGCCGTACCTGGTGCTCACGAACAATTCCATCTTCACGCCGCGCGATCTGAGTGCGCGGCTACGCGCATCCGGCCTCGAGGTGCCGGAGGAGTTCATCTGGACCAGCGCGCTCGCCACCGCCGCCTTTCTCAAAGACCAGATGCCGGGCGGCAGTGCCTTCGTCATCGGCGAGGCCGGCATCACGACGGCTCTGCACGAGGCCGGCTTCATCATGACCGAGACGGCACCCGACTACGTCGTGATCGGCGAGACCCGCAACTACTCCTTCGAGGCGATCACGAAGGCCATCCGTCTCATCGGGCAGGGCTCGCGGTTCATCGTCACGAATCCGGATGCGACGGGGCCGAGCGCTGAAGGCCCGCTTCCGGCGACGGGGGCGATCGCCGCCCTCATCACGAAGGCCACGGGCAAGGAACCGTACGTCGTCGGCAAGCCGAACCCGATGATGTTCCGCTCGGCGATGAACCGCATCGGGGCGCACTCGGAGAACACCGGCATGATCGGCGATCGCATGGACACCGACGTGGTGGCCGGCATCGAGGCGGGGCTGCACACCATCCTCGTGCTCACCGGCATCAGCGACCAGGCCGAGATCGCCAAGTACCCGTTCCGGCCCGACGAGATCATCGACTCGGTCGCCGACCTGCTCTCGAACGAGCTCATCGAGACCGAACTCTGACGGCATCTTCCGAGCTTCGCGGCTAGAGCCGAGCGGGGAGCATCCGGGCAGGATGGAGGCATGACCACTCCGCCCCCGGCAGACCCCGTCGGCAAGCCGCGCCTGAACGTCGTCGGACTCGTCTCGCTGATCGTCGCCCTCGCCGGAATCGGCTTCGCCCTGGTGCCCGCCGTGGCTCCTGTGGGCTGGGCGCTCATCGCGGTGGGGCTCGTGCTCGGCATCGTGGCGATGTCGCTGCGCGGGCGGAGCCGGGGGCTCGCCATCGCCGGGCTCGCGGTGTCGGCGCTCGGGATCGTCGTGGCGGGCGTGGTGATCGTGGTGTCACTGATCGGGTCGGCCCAGACCTTCCCGTCGCCCTTCCCGTCGGCGACGACGTCGCGCGAGGAGAGCCCCGCTGCGAGCACCGGCGACGATCCGTCCGGCAGCATCGACGACCCGCTTCCGCTCGGCACCCCTCTCGAGCTCGAGGGCTGGACGTACACGATCGACGACGTCGACGCCGACGCCGACGCCTCGACGGTCGAGGCGCAGATGACCGCGTCGGGCAACTACTTCGTGCCGCTCGCGGCCGGGCAGAAGTACATCGTGATGAGCTACTCGATCACGAACGACGGCGACGCACCCGCCTACCCCGCCGAGGTGGTGACCACCCCCGTCTCGACCGACGACGACGACCTCAACGTCGACCTCCCCCGCTACGTGCTCGACGACACCAGCCTGCTGCCGCCCGGTGACACCCGGATGCTCTCGGTCGCCTTCCTCGTGCCCGAGGACTCCCAGCCGCTCCTGCGCGTCACCCCGAACATCGTCGCCGACCCCGTCTACCTGCAGCCGTAGCGGATCGAGCAGACCCCGCCGCGCCCGCTTCGGGGAGTCCCCGCGAGACACGCCGCGCCGCTGAGCGCTCGGCTCTCGGGGTGCGACGAATGCTCCGGGTGTGCGTTCTGCGGATAGTCGCCGTCGTCGCGCTCGATGCAGACCGGGAATGAGTTGCCCGCCGAATCGGGGGTGGTAGGCCCGAAAGCGTCACGGAAGAATCCGCGACCGCGCGAAGGGCAATCCAGGTGGCCGACCAGACTCGAATCCGCGGTGTGCACCAGCTCACCGACGGCGCTCTCGCATCCCGGGCCGCCGACGGCGACCCGGAGGCCTTTCGGCAGCTCATCGTCCGGCACTCCTCGCTTCTGCGCGCCTACGTCATCCGCATCGTGAGGTCGACGGCCGAGGCCGACGACGTGGTGCAGGAGGCCTTCCTCATCGCGTGGCGGCGGCTGCCGGAGCTGCGCGACCCCGAGGCCGTGAAATCCTGGCTGATGCGCATCGCGAGCCGCGAGGCGTTCAGCCACCTGAGACACCGGGCCGCCGACATGCCGCTCGATCACGTCGTGGAAAGACCCTCCCCCACCCTTCAGCCTGAGTCGTGCGTGGTTCACGACCTGCAGCTGAAGGCCCTCGCCACTGCGCTCGACCGGCTGCCCGAGGCCCAACGGCAGAGCTGGCTGCTGCGCGAGATGGCGGGCCTCGGCTACGCCGAGATCGCGGAGGAGCTGTGCGTGCCCGTCAGCACTGTTCGCGGCATGATCGCCCGGGCCAGGGCGAGCATCCTGGTGCAGATGGAGGCGTGGCGATGACCGACCCCGCCCGCGCCGCCCTCGACTGCGGCAAGACCGTCGAGGAGCTGAGCCTCTACCTCGCCGAGGGCCGCACCCCGCCCGACACCGAGATCGAGACCTGCCCCGACTGCCTCAACGCGCTCGAGAACCTCGCCCGCCTCGGTGGTCTGTCCCGGGAGCTGCTGCGGCATGACAGCGACAGCCTCGCGCCCGCCTCCGACCGGTGGATCGACCGCCTCATGACAGCCGTGCACGACGAACTGCGCGCGGGCCGCGACATCCCCATCCAGCACCCCGACCCGCGCGTGCACATCACGGTGAGCGAGGGTGCGGTGCGCGCCCTGCTCAGGGCAGTCGGCGACGAGGTCTCGGGGGTGCACGTCACCCGCACGCGCATCGACGGCGACGTCGAGACGCCGGGGGCGCCGGTGACCGTGTCGATCGCCATCGCCGCGGAATGGGGCCGGCCCCTGCAGGAACTGGCGGAGGCGGTGCGCACCGAGGTCTTCGACGCCCTGGTGCGTCACACCGACCTCACCGTCACCGCGATCGACGTCACCGTCGACGAGCTCTACGCCGACCCCACCGGAAAGGACCCGTCATGAACGACCTCAGCACCCCCGTCTCGCCCGGCACCGGGTCGCCCACCGCCACGGTGCTCGCCGTCGACGGGGTCGTCGCCGTCTACCCGGCACCCACGCCGCTCGGCACCCTGGCCGCCCTGGGATCGCTCATCGGCAACACGCCCGTGCGGGAGCAGCCGCGCGCCGAGGTGTCCGTCTCCGCCGGCACCGACGGGCCCGTTCTCACCGCCCGTATCGGCACCCGGCAGGATGCGGGGGCGGCCGCCACGGCACGCTCGGTCGCCGACGCTCTGCTGCTGCAGCATCCGGAAGCGCAGATCTCTGTGAAGGTCAGTCGCATCGAACGCACCGTCGCACCCTGATTCTCCGGGGCCGGGAGGAGCGCCGTAGGGTGTTCTGATGCCCTCCGAGACCCGACCAGCTCCCTCCCCCGCTCTCCGCGACGGCCGCCGCGTCGCGCCGTGGGTGTTCTGGCCCGCGGCCGTCCTGGTCGTCGCGTTCAGCGCCTTCGCCGCATTCTTCCCCGACGCGGCGGGTGTCTTCTTCGGCACCATCCAGACCACCATCGTCAACACCTTCAACTGGTACTACGTGCTCATCGCCGCGTTCTTCGTGGCCTTCGCCCTCTTCGTCGGCTTCAGCCGCTTCGGCGACATCAAGCTCGGCAAAGACGACGACGAGCCCGAGTTCTCGCTCGGCGCCTGGTTCTCGCTGCTGTTCGCCGCGGGGATGGGCATCGGCCTCGTGTTCTACGGGGTGAGCGAGCCGCTCAGCCACTACGTCGACCCGCGCCCCGGTGTGACCGGCACGCCCGCGCAGCTGGCGCAGTCGGCGCTCACCCAGACCTACCTGCACTGGGGCGTTCATGCCTGGGCGATCTACGTCGTCGTGGGACTCGGCCTCGCCTACGCCATCCACCGCCGCAAGCGGCCGATCTCCATCCGCTGGGCGCTCGAGCCGCTCCTCGGCAAGCGGGTGCACGGAGGGTGGGGCAATGCGATCGACACGGTGGCTCTGGCAGGCACGATCTTCGGTGTGGCGACCTCCTTGGGGCTCGGCGTGCTGCAGATCGGCGCGGGGTTGCAGGCCGCCGGCCTGCCCGAACCGGGAACGCTGGTGAACCTGCTCATCATCGGTGTGATCGTCGTCTTCGTCCTGATCTCCGTGCTCTCGGGTGTGAACAAGGGCATGAAGTGGCTGTCGAGCGGGAATCTCATCCTCGCCGCCGCGCTGCTGGTGTTCGTGCTGGTGGTGGGGCAGAGCGAGTACCTGCTCCGGGAGTGGGTGCAGTCGATCGGGGCGTACATCCAGAACTTCGTGGGGCTCAGCTTCACCGTCTCGGCGTTCCAGGGCAGCGCGGGGGAGGCGTGGCAGGCGGATTGGACCTCCTTCTACTGGGGGTGGTGGATGTCGTGGGCGCCCTTCGTCGGGATCTTCATCGCCCGGGTCAGCCGTGGCCGCACGGTGCGGCAGTTCGTGACGGGTGTGCTCGTCGTGCCGACGCTGGTCGGCATCCTCTGGTTCGCCGTACTCGGGGGCTCGGCGCTGTTCCGTGAGCTGCAGAACCCCGGATCGATGCTCGACGCGGCCGGCGAGGTCGACAAGGAGGGGGCGCTGTTCCAGCTCTTCGAGACCCTCCCCGCCACGCCGGTGCTCACCGTGGGTGCGATCGTGCTGATCGCGATCTTCTTCATCACCTCCGCCGATTCCGGGGCGCTCGTGATGGGGATGATCGCCACCGGCGGCGCCCCCGAACCCGCCCGGTGGGTGCGAGTGTTCTTCACCCTCGCCACCGCGGGCCTCGCCATCGCCCTGCTCATCGCGGGCGGCCTGTCGGCGCTGCAGACCGCGGCGACGATCATCGCCTTCCCGTTCAGCATCGTGATGCTCCTGATGTGCTGGTCGACGGTGATCGCCTTCCAGCGTGAGCGGCGGCTCTACGAGCGCGCCCAGCACGCGCAGCTGCTCGAGAAGGTCGGCGAGCGGTACGGGCTGGAGGTGGAGTCGCCGAACGAGAGCGGCCTGCGCCTACGGCCGTGGAGTCGGCGGCGCCGCGAGGCGCCCGAGCACGAGCCGCAGAGCTCGCAGCGTTAGGGGCCGGCGAGCTCGTCGAGGTGGAGCGCGAGGGTGTCGAGCATCTGCGAGCTGGGGGCGGCGTCACCCGTCCACAGGGCGTGCAGAGCGATGCCGTCGAGCACGGCTCGCAGTCGCCGGGTCTCGTGGTCGACGTCGCGGCTGCCCGCGAACATCCCTTCCGCCGTCAGGATGTCGAGCGCGAGCCGGCAGACCCGGTCGACCCCGTCGCTCAGCGATCGCGCGGCCGGTCGCAGCGCGTCGTCGGTGAGCGCCAGCACGCCGAGCTGCACCTGCGCAACGAGCTCGGAGCGGCGCTCGGCATCGAGCGGCAGCAGCTCGCCGAGCATCGCGTCGACCAGCGCCCGCCCCGTCAGGTCGAGAGATCGGATGCGCGTCGTGGCCCTGGCCTCGATGAGTTCGAAGCAGTACACGCGCAGGGCCTGCTGCGTGGGGAACACCCGCCTGAGCGAAGCCGCAGCGATCCCGGCTTCGGCCGCCACCCCGCGCACCGACAGCGCGGCGAGGCCGTCGCGCTCCAGCACCCGGAGGGCGGCAGCGGCGATCTGCTCGGTACGAGCCTCGGCGTCGATCCTCTTCGGCACGTGTCCTATTCTGCGGGTCGGAGACCCGCCTCGGGCTTCTTCGGCCAGATCGTGTAGCTCACGGCCCAGACCACGTCGATGCCGAAGACGAGGGCGAGGATGCCGAAGTACCCGGACAGGGCGGCAGTTCGATCGGGGTCGCCGACCGCCACGATGACGGCACCGAGGATTCCGGCGGCGATCCCCACCGCGAGCAGGGTGCGCAACACGTCGCGCCAGCACTTGGCGGTGTAGCGGGAGCCGGTGAGCTTCTCGGGCGGCGGCCCTCCGGCGAAGCGGTGCTGGAAGCGCACGTCGGCCCACGCGACCATGCGCGAGCCGTAGGCCACTGACACCCCGATGTAGATGGCGGCTATGCCGTGCTGCCACGACGCGGTCGCCCCGCCGAGCAGGTCGACGGCGACGAACACCAGCAGAACCGCATCGATCACCGGTGCCGCGAGCAGCAGTCCCGCGCCGAGGCGGGGCTTGCGCAGCAGGTACCGTGCAGCCAGTCCGCCGAGGATCGCCACCCAGAAGGCGATCTCGCACGACACGATCACGATGAGCACCATGAGCCCGCCCCTCTTTTGTTAGTACGAGTGTACTCACAAAAATGGAGCGGGCTCAGGTGGCCAGGATCAGCTCCCGGCGAGGTTCTCGCGCGAGTGCTGCACCTGGTCGGTCACCTCGTCCTTGGCGGTCGTGGCCTCGGCCTTGATGTTCTCCACAGCGCCGCTCGCGGCGTCCTTCACCGCGGCTGCGGCCTGCTGGGCAGGCTCCTTGAGGTGCTCGCCCATCTCCTTGGCCGCGTCCGTCGCCTTGTCGACGAGCGGCTGCGCCTGTTCCTTGAGGGTCGACGCCACCTCCTTCTCCTTCTCGGAGGAGGGGATAAGCGACGCGGCGAGCAGGCCGACGCCGAAGGCGATGAGACCCACGGCGAGCGGGTTGCCCTCGGCCTTCGACGCGACCCGGCCCGTGGCGCCCGCGACGGCGCCCGCCGCGGAGCCCACGGCCGAGGCACCGGAGTCGACGGCGGAGTCGGCGACACCGAAGACGCGGTCTTTCACCCCGCCGACGGCCTCCTTCACCTTGTCGGTCTGGCGGTGCACGATCTTCGACGGGGTGACCTTGTCGGCGAGAGCGTCGACGTCGCCGCCGAGCTCGCGACGGGTGCGCTCGATCTCAGCGCGGATCTCTTCTGGTGTGTCGCTCATCGGTTCTCCTCATTCCTCTTCAACGTCTCCGGGATCTTCTTCGGCGAGTCGACGGTCTTCGGAGCGCCGTCGACCTTCTTCAGCTGCGTGCGGCCGACCGCGAACAGGATGAGGGCCACGACCGCCCAGATGACGGCCACGCGGGCGGGTAGCCAAACGGCCGCGAATGTGCTTGTGCCCGCTCGCGCCGGGTCGGCGCAGACTGGAACGGTGCCGAAGAGCAGCGAGACGGATGCGCGCCACAGCCCGCGCAGACACCGCCCCCGAGTGAGCACCTCCTCACTGGCGGGCGCCTCGGTCGTGCTCGTCGCCGACCTCGCCGGCGTCACCGCCGTCACCGCGACCGGCTTCCAGCTCGCCCGAGCCGGAGACCCGGCCCGCGGTGTCGCGGTCTGCGCGCTCGTCGCCTTCACCGCGTGGGTCCTTGCCGTCGTAGCCGTCGTCTCGGCGGCCAAGGGCGTCTCGTCCCGATCGGCGCGACGCTGGGTCTGGGTGGGGCTGCTGCTCAACTCGGCGGGCTCGCTCGGCATCGCTCTCGCAGCGGCGGTCGCGGGCGGCGCCGAGGAGCTGGCGACCGGCGGCACCCCGGCGCCCGCTCTCGTCACGGCGCTCCTGGTCGCCGTCGGAGGGGCGCTGGTGAGCGCCGGCTACCTGTGGTTCCTGCGCCGCGACGCGCACCCCGATCCCGCTCCTGGGGAGCGGCTCGCCGCGCGCATCGACTAGCATCGCCGGGTCGCTGCGAACTGCGCCGCCCGCTCGGGCGCGCGGTTCCGCCCACCGCCGTGCACCGCATCCGTCGCGCCCTGCGAAATGCGCAAGCACGAAACACGCAGGCGACGGATTTCGAGGCGACCCGCCCACACGCGCCGCGACCGGTCGCGCAGTATTGACGACACACCGCACCACCACCCGATACCCGAAACCTCCGAGGAACATCCCGTGAACGCATCGAGCCCCACGACCGCGCGGCGCCGCTTCGCACCGTCGGCCGCCGGCTACCTGATGCTGCTGCCGGCTCTCGCCGTGATCGTGCTGCTCGTCATCGTGCCGATGCTCATCATCGCCCGCGACAGCTTCGCCATCAGCGACCCCCTCGGCGGCAACCTCGGTGGCTTCACCCTCGACAACTACACGAAGCTGATCGACCCGGTCTACGCCAAGACCCTCGGCTACAGCCTCGGCATGGCGGCCCTCAACGCCGTGGTGTGCACGGTCGTCGGATACATCGTCGCCTACTACATCGCCACCCGGCCGGCCTCGCGGCAGCCGATCCTGCTGGTGCTCGTCATCATCCCGTTCCTCACCGACTTCCTGGTGCGCACCTTCGCGTGGATCACCCTGCTCGGCTCGGGCGGCCCGTTCATCTCGCTCGCCAGGGCGCTCGGCGTCGACGCCCAGTCGCTCGTGCCGTCGCAGCTCGCCGTCACGCTCTCGCTCCTGTACGCCTTCCTCCCAGTCGCCGTCTTCCCCATCTACGCCTCCATGCGGGCGATCGACCCGTCGCTGAAGGAAGCGGCGGCCGACCTCGGCGCGGGCTGGTTCCAGACCCACGCCAGAGTGTTCATCCCGCTCTCGGCCTCGGGACTCGCTTCGTCGGTGATGCTCACCTTCGTCCCCACCCTCGGCGTGTTCGTCATCCCTGTGCTTCTCGGCGGCGGTAAGGACCCGCTCGTCGGGAACCTGATCGTGACCCTGTTCACCGAGTTCCGCAACGAGCCGCTCGGCGCCGCACTCTCGATGGTCGTACTCGTGCTCATGCTCGCCTCGGTCGCGGGCGCCGGCCTGGTGCTGCGCGCCAGGGGCCGCGCGTCGCGCCGCACCCGGAAGGAGGCGTGATGGACCGCCTGACCTCCTGGATCGCCCGACTCGTCTTCGTCTTCCTCTACCTGCCCATCGCGGCGCTCATCGTCTACTCCTTCAACTCCTCCGAGGTGAGCTACCGGTTCGACGGCTTCACCTTCCGCTGGTACGCCGAGCTGTTCCGCGACCAGCTGCTGCTCGACTCGCTGCGCACGAGCGCCCTGGTCGGCCTCATCGCGGCGCTCGCGGCGACGGTGATCGGCTTCCTCACCTCGTTCGCCCTGGTGCGCTTCAGGGTGAGGGGTCGCGCGTTCTTCATCGGCGCCATCCTCATCCCGCTCATCGTGCCCGAGATCGTGCTGGGTGTCGCGATGCTCACCGTCTTCAGCACCGCGAGCATCCCGACCGGCCTCCTCACCCTGGTGCTCGGTCACATCGTCATCACCCTCCCGCTCGCGACCCTGGTGATGATGGGCGCGATGTCGTCGCTCGACCCGAGCCTCTCCGAGGCGGCGACCGACCTCGGCGCCTCCCCGTGGGTGACCTTCCGGCGGGTGCTGTTCCCGCTGCTGCGCCCCAGCATCCTCGCCGCCTTCCTGCTGAGCTTCACCACCTCGTTCTCGAACATCGTCATCTCCACCTTCACCGCCGGCGTCGGCACCACCACGCTGCCGCTGCGCATCTACTCGACCCTGCGTACGGGGCTCACACCCGAGCTCAACGCGCTGGGCACGCTGCTCGTCGTGGCGACCCTCGGCATCATCCTCGTCGTGGGCGTCTCGCAGATGCGCCGCATCCTCGCCGGGCCTCGTCCGTAGCCCGCACCCTTCCCTGCAATCGCAACCCGACAGAAAAGACCCCAACATGAACAAGAAGTTCCTGGCCCTCGGGGCCGTCGCCCTGGCCTCCGCCACCGTGCTCGCCGGATGCTCGGCGGGCGACGCCTCGTCGACTTCCGCCGGCGGCGACGGCTCGCTCAGCATCTACGCCTGGTCGGGCGAGATCCCCGACTCGGTCGTCGCGGGCTTCGAGAAGGAGACCGGCATCCAGGTCACCGTCGACACCTTCGACAGCAACGAGACCATGATCTCGAAGCTCGCCGCCGGCAACTCCGGCTACGACATCGTCGAGCCCAGCCAGTACGCCGTGCAGCTCATGGTGCAGCGCGACCTGGTCTCCGAGATCGACCACTCGAAGCTCGAGGGCTTCGACAACCTCGCCGAGAAGTTCGTCGACCCCTCCTTCGACCCCGGCAACACCTACTCGCTCCCGTGGGCCTGGGGCACCACCGGCATCCTCTACAACGAGGCCTGCACAGGCGCCCCCGTCACCGGCTGGAGCGACATGTGGAACCCGGCCTACAGCGGCAAGATCTACATGCTCGACAACATGCTCTCGGCCTACATCGCCGGCCTCCAGGTGAACGGGCTCTCCGCCACCACCACCGACCAGGCCGACATCGAGAAGGCCACCGACTCGCTGCTCGAGCAGAAGCCGCTGCTCGGCGGCTACAACAGCACGAACTACGCCGACCTCGTCGGCACGGGTGACGCCTGCATCGCCGAGGCCTACTCGGGCACCACGTCGGCGAAGGCCGTCGAGGCCAACCCCGACGTGCACTACATCATCCCCGAAGAGGGCGGCACGCTCTGGACGGATAACTTCTCCATCGTCAAGGGCACGGCCAACGAGGATGCCGCGTACCAGTGGCTGAACTACACGCTGCGCCCCGAGGTGGCCGCGCTCCTCACCGACGACGCGTCGCTCGCCTCCGCCAACGAGGCGGCCCTTCCGCTCGTCGCCGACCAGTCGCAGGTGGAGAACCCGGCCATCTACGCCCCGGCCGACTCGCTCACCAACTCCGAGTTCATCGTCGACCCGGGAGACGCCCTGGCGTACTTCCAGGACGGCTGGACCCGCGTGCGCGCCTCCTGACGCGCATCCGCCCGCCCTTCCCTCCCACACGGAAACGCAGCCAACCATGAACGAGACCACCGAGACGCCGGCGGTGAAGCTCCGCGGCCTCACCAAGAGCTTCGGAGCCAACCAGGTCGTGCAGCCGCTCGACCTCGAGATCGGCCGCAACGAGTTCTTCAGCATCCTGGGCCCCTCCGGATGCGGCAAGACCACGCTAATGCGCATGATCACCGGCTTCGAGAAGCCCACCGGCGGCTCGGTGGAGCTCGACGGCAAGAACGTCGACGGCGTTCCGACCAAGTCGCGTGACCTCAACATGCTGTTCCAGAGCTACGCGCTGTTCCCGCACCTGACGGTGTACGAGAACGTCGCCTTCGAGCTGCGGGTGCGCCGCACGCCGAAGCGCGAGATCGACCAGCGGGTGCGGGAAGCCCTCGAGCTCGTGCGGCTCGGAGCCTTCGGCGACCGCAAGCCGGCCGAACTCTCGGGCGGCCAGCGCCAGCGCGTCGCCCTCGCCAGGGCCGTCGTCGGCCGCCCCGCGGTGGTGCTGCTCGACGAGCCGCTCGGCGCCCTCGACCAGAAGCTCCGCAAGGAGATGCAGTTCGAGCTGAAGCGCATGCAGCGGGAGGTGGGCATCACCTTCATCTACGTCACCCACGACCAGGAGGAGGCGCTCACCATGAGCGACCGCATCGCCGTGATGAGTGAGGGTCGGGTGCTTCAGGTCGCGAGCCCGATCGAGATCTACGACGCGCCCTCCTCCCGGTTCGTCGCCTCCTTCATCGGCAGCTGCAATCTGCTCGACGGCGTCGTCGACGTGCAGGGCGGCTCGGTCACCGTGCCCGGCGTGGGTTCCGTTCCCGCGGCGGTGCCGGCGGACGCCCGGCCCGGCACAGGTGTGACCCTCGCCATCAGGCCGGAACGGGTCACCATGACCGCGGCGGTCGCAGGCACAGCGGGCACGGCGGCGGGTTCGGCTCCGGCCGACTCCGTCGCAGGAACCCTCGTCGAACGCGTCTTCCTCGGCGACGAATGGACCTTCCACGTGCTGCTCGAGTCACGCGGCCTCGTGACGGTGAGCGTGCCGAGCGGCGCGGAGTCGGCAGCTCTCGGGGCTGTCGCCGACGGGTCGCCCGTCGTGCTGTCGTGGCCCGCCGATGCGGCGCGCGTGCTCCCCGCCGACGGCTCGGCAGCATTCCCGTCCTCCAGCCCGGCCTCCCCCGCCGCCGCATCCTCCAACCCCGCCGCATCCGTCACCACCCCGGAGGTCTCCGCGTGAACCCGTCCCTCGTCGCCGCTGTCGCCCAGCTCGCCCCCACCGTCGACGGTGCGGCGAACCGGGAGGCGATCGCCGCGCTCACGGCCGACGCCGCGCGAGCAGGCGCCCGGCTCGTGGTCTTCCCCGAAGAGGCGATGCTGCTGGCCGGCGACGTCACCGGCCCGCTCGGACTCGTCGTCGAGGAGGAGTGGCCGCTCTTCCTCGCCCAGCTCTCGTTGCTCGCCACCCAGCACGAGCTGTGGATCATCGCGGGCGGCTACGAGCCCACCGGCAGCGACCGCCCGTTCAACACCCTCGTCGTGGTGAACCCGCGCGGCGAGGTCGTCGAGTCGTACCGCAAGCTGCACCTCTACGACGCCTTCTCCTACCGGGAGAGCGACTACGTCACCGGCGGCACCGAGCTGCCCCCCGTGGTGATGATCGAGGGCGTCGCGATCGGCCTCGTGAACTGCTACGACATCCGCTTCCCCGAACTCAGCCGCGACCTCGTCGCACGCGGCGCCGACGTGCTCTCGATCTCGGCGGCCTGGGTCGCCGGGGCCCGCAAGGAAGAGCACTGGGAGACCCTCGTGAAGGCCCGTGCCATCGAGAGCACCTGCTGGGTGCTGGCCGCCGGCTCCTCGTCGCCGGAGTGCATCGGCAGCAGCCTCATCGTCGACCCCATGGGGGTGGAGCGCGCGGGCCTCGGCACCGTGAAGGAGGCGATCGCCGTCGTGGAGCTCTCGCTCGACCGCACCGCCGAGGTGCGTGAGGTTCTGCCCGCCCTCGCCAACCGCCGTCTCGTCTCGACCGTCACCGTTCAGGAGTAAGCACCACCATGCCGTTCAGCCAGGGCCCCACGCCCGCCGCCCTCCCCGCCGAGCTCGTCGAGAAGCTCGAGCGGGTCTCCTTTCCCACGCTCGGCCACTACCTCGAGGAGGGCTTCGCCGACCACGGCATCCGGCGCATGGTCGGCACGAAGCGCGTCGTCGGCAGGGCCATCACGGTGCGTCTCACGGCGCAGGACTCGACGGTGCTGCACCACGCCGCCGGCTGGTGCGAGCCCGGCGACGTGTTCGTCATCGACACCGGCGGCGACACCCGCCATGCCCCGGTGGGAGAGGTGCTCGCGGCGACGCTGACGCTGCGCGGGGCGGCCGGCGTGATCGTCGACGGCGTCGTCACCGACCTCGACGAGGTGGAGCAGTTCGGCCTCCCCGTGTACGCCCGCGGGTCGAGCGTGCTCACCACGAAACTACTATCGGTGGATGCCGGCGGCGTGAACATCCCCGTCACCTGCGGCGGGGTTGCCGTGCAGCCGGGAGACGTCGTGCTCGCCGACCGCAACGGTGTGTTCTTCGGCCCGGTCGACGTGGTCTCCGCCCTCATCGACACCGCGCTCGCCGACGATGCCGAAGAGCCCGAGCTGGTCGAAGAGCTGCGCCAGGGCGCCCGTCTCGGCGACCTCACCGGTGCGAGCGCCGCAGTCGCGGGCTGGGCTTCGGCAGGGGGAGCCGCCTGATGCTCGTCAAGGCAGCGATCAACGGAGGCCGCACCCGCGACGAGCATCCGGCCGTCCCCCTCACGAACGAGGAGATCGCCGAGGCCGCCCGAGCGGCGGTCGCCGCCGGCGCCGACGTCGTGCACGCGCACGTGCGCACCGCAGACGGCGGGCAGACCATCGCCCCGGATGCGGTGGCCGCGATGGTGCGCGCCGTCAAGTCGGTCGACCCCTCGGTGGTCATCGGCACCACGACCGGGCTCTGGACCTGCTCGGGCCACGAGGAGCGGATGCGCCACTTGGCCGCCTGGCCGGCCGACGCGCTTCCCGACTTCGCTTCCGTCGCCTTCTCGGAGGAGGGAGCCGCCGAGGCCGCCTCGCTCGTGATCGAGCGCGGCATGGTGCTGGAGAGCGCGGTGTGGCACCTCGACGAGGTGCCCGCCCTGCTCGCGTCGCCGACGCTGCACCAGAACGTGCGCGTGCTCATCGAACCCGAAGACGAGGAACCCGACGACGCCGTGGCTCACGCACGCGCCATCGCGGCTGCCCTGCGTTCCGGCGGCGTGACCGCCCCCCTGCTGTACCACGGCTACGACGCGACTGCCTGGCCCGTGGTGCGAGCGGCGGTCGCCGACGGCGCCGAGGTGCGCGTGGGCTTCGAAGACATGCTCGTGCTCGACGACGGGTCCGTGGCCCCCGACACCGTGGCGATGGTCGAGCTGGCGCTCGCGATCGAGGCGAGCGCCGCGCGAGAATAGGGGAATGGCTGCAGACGACCTCGATCGTCGCCTCGTCGAGCTGCTCGGCGAGGACGGTCGGCGCGCCTTCACCGACATCGCCGCCACCGTCGGTGTCTCGGAGGCCACCGTGCGGGCGCGCATCCAGCGACTCACCTCGAACGGCACGCTGCGCATCGTCGCCCTCTGCAACCCGCTCACCCTCGGGCATCAGTCGGTGCGGCTGCTGCTCACCGTGCACGGGCTGAGCCCGCGCAACGTCGCCAAGTCGCTCACCGGCCTGCCGACCATCGGTCACGTCGCGCTCACCTCGGGCGCTCACGACATCTACCTCGAGGCGACACCGCGCGACCTGGGGCAGCTCGCCGACCTGCTCGACGACATCCGCCGCACGCCGGGCGTGGTGACGATCGACCAGTTCGTGCTCACGCGGCTCTACAAGGACTACTCGTGGAACGGATTGCGCGACCAGTCGGGTGAGAGGGCCATGGGAGGCTCGCTCGGGGCCGCGCCCGCCGGATAGTCAGCGGCTCAACGGGGCAGCGCGCCGGTCGCCGGATGCGGGCGGGTCGGCCGCCCGATCGGCTCGCGGAAGCCCGACCACACGTACTCGTCCTTGATGACCTCCAGCACCGCGGCGGTCTCCAGGTGGTCGACGCCGGTGATGGAGCGCACGGTGTCGGTGAGGAAGGCGTTCATCTGCGCCTGGTCGTCGCACCGCACATCGGCGCTGAGGTCGTAGGAGCCGATGCACGCGGCCACGTACTTCACCTCGGGCAGCGCGGCGAGCGCCCGCGCCACAGTCTCCACCGTGGCACCGCGCACGCGGATGGAGAGGTGGGCCTCGACGTAGCCCATCTTGGGGCTGTTCGGCATGCCGACCACCTGCACCACCCCCAGCGAGAGCAGGCGGTGGTACCGCTGGCGCACACTCCCCTCGGAGAGTCCGACGTAGCGCGCGATCTGGCCGAAGGAGCGGCGGCCGTCGAGCCGCAGCTGGTCGATGATCTTGCGATCGATCACGTCGACTGCCTCGAGCTCCATGCCGCAATTGAATCACGCGCGACGGCAAATGCCCGGTCAACCCTGAGAAAGTGCCCGGCCGGCGGCGAGCCTCGTCGGCTACTATCGACGCTCGGACGGAAACGCACGCGCCGTCTTCTCCCCGCATCCACTCGAAGGACACGCATTTGAGCGACACCAGCCGGCGCCACGGACGTCAGAAGACCGGGCCCACCCGCCACGGCCGACTGCACACCCCGTCTCCCGTCGGTCTGGTCGTGAAGGCCGTGGCCGTTGCCCTTGCCGTCGCGCTCGTGAGCATCGGCGGCGTCGCCGCCTACGCGATCAACGGCATCGCCCAGCAGGTGAACGCGAACGCCGTCGACATCTCGGGCGGCGGAGACCAGCCCCCGCCCCCGCCCGTGCTGGGCGCGTTCGAGGGGGGCTTCAACTTCCTCATTATCGGCACCGACAACGACCCCAACCAGGGCGACACCTTCGGTGAGCGCGACGCGACGCTGAACGACGTGAACATCCTTCTGCACGTCTCCGCCGACCACAAGAACGCGGTCGTGGTGAGCTTTCCGCGTGACCTCATGATCGCGCATCCGGAGTGCACCGACCCGAGCACGGGCGAGGTGTTCGACGCCATGTCGTCGCAGCCGCTCAACGAGGCCTTCAGCCGCGGCGGGCTGGCCTGCGTGAACACCACCATCGAGAGCCTCACGGGGCTCGACATCAACTATGCGGCGGCCACCTCGTTCAACGGCGTGATCGAGATGACGAACGCCATCGGGGGCGTGCCGGTGTGCCTCGTCGAGCCGATCTTCGATTCGGACTCCGGTCTCGACCTGCCGGCGGGCACCAGCGTCATCGAGGGGCAGATGGCCCTCGCGTTCCTCCGCAACCGGCACGGCGTGGGCGACGGCAGCGACCTCTCGCGCATCGCCTCGCAGCAGCAGTACCTCTCGTCGATGGTGCGCACGCTGAAGAGCGCCAACACGCTCACCGACATCTCGAAGCTGTACGGTCTCGCGTCGGCGGCCGCCCAGAACATCCAGCTGTCGACCTCGCTCACGAGCCTCGACTCGATGGTGTCGCTGGCTCTGACGATGAAAGACGTCGACCTCAACAACATCGTCTTCGTGCAGTACCCCACGGGCGCCGACGCCGACGACCCGAACAAAGTGGTGCCGGTGCAAGACCTCGCCGACGTGCTGTTCGCGAAGCTGCAGGCCGACCAGCCGTTCACCCTCGCCGAGGGGTCGACGGGCACCGGTTCGACAGTGGTCGACGACGGGACGACGGCACCGGCCGATCCCGGCACGGAGGCGGGCACCGACCCCGGAACCGACCCCGCCACGGGCGATCCCACGGCCACCGACGCTCCCGTCGAGGCCTCTCCCGAGGTGATCGACGGCCTCAAGGGTCAGACCGCGGCGGAGCAGACCTGCGCCAACGCGTTCTCTTACTGAGCGGCTGCCACCACTCGGCCGCCGCACCCCGGGAGCCCCGCATGGGCCCCAGGCACGGTGGCGAGCGGTGATCGACGACCCGGGTTCATGCCGGGGTACCACGACGACGAGACCTGGGTGCGATCCGCGGCGCAAGGCGGATGCGTAGCGTCGAAGACATGACGAACCAGACCGACACCCTCGACCCCGCCATCCAGCCCACCGACGAAGCCAGGCCCGGTGACACCGGAGCCACGACCCCCATCGCCGGCGGCGACACGGTCACCGGCGGCGACACGTACGCCGGCGGCACCACCGGAGCCACGACCCCGATCACCGGCGGCGGCGCGTACGCCGGCGGAACCGTCCCGCCCCTGCCTACCGGCCCGGCGGCGCCTCAGTACTCCGCTCCGGCGCCGGCCAAGACCAACACCCTCGGCATCATCACGCTGGTGCTCGGTGTTCTCGGCTTCGGTCTCGTGCCGGTGATCACCGGACACATCGCGCTCGGCCAGATCGCCCGCAACGGCGAAGACGGGCGCGGCATCACCCTCGCCGGTCTCATCCTCGGCTACGTCACCCTGGCCGGGTGGCTCGCCGTCGCCCTGTTCTGGATCGCCGCCGCAGGCATCGCGATCTTCGGCGCCGCGGTCTCGACGTACTGAGACCCGCCCCGCGAGCCGCATCGCGACCCGCACGGAAACCCACGGAGGGAGACGGACGGCGCAGCACCCGGGTGGCGGGGTCGATCAGACCCCGCCACCTCCGCCACCCCCGCCGCCGCCGCCCGAGAAGCCCCCGCCGCCGGAGAAGCCGCTCGAACTGCTCACCGAGCTACCGGAGTACGACGACGCGGTGCTCGCCGACATCGCCGAGATGCTGGAAGCGAACAGGTAGGCGTTGAAGGCCCCGTCGCCTCCGCCGTACCAGTCGGGCCGGCTGCCGAGGCTCTCATAGTAGGTGCCGAGCACCTTGGCCCACTCGGTCTCGAGGTCGAGCAGCACCGCCCAGGGCAGCAGCTTCTCGTAGAGCTTCACCACCTGCCCCCAGTCGGGCGCGTTCACGCCGGTGCGCAGCGCCCCCTCGGGGCTCTGCAGAACGCGGTACCGCTCCTCCTCCGCCCATTCGATGTACATGCGGATGCCCTTGATGTAGTCGCGCAGCTCAGCCCCCTTGGCGGTGAGCGGCGCCCGGAACGAGATGGCGATCACGACGGGCACCGACACGACCGCCGCGAACACGAACAGGACGGGCAGCCCGCCGCCGAGGCCCAGGTCGGCCGATTGGATGCCGCAGACGAGCCCCACCGCGGCGAGCGCGAGCGACGCGAGCAGCAGCAGCGACGACCGCCCCGACACACCCTTCTTGAAGTAGCCCTCCGAGATCGCGCGCTTTCGCGTCGCCTGGGTGAGCTTGTAGAGCGCCTTCGCCAGGGGCGTGTCGTTCTTCTTCAGCTCCTTCCACGCGTCGGGAGCGAGGTCGTCACCGAAGACGATGCGGGCGAACTCGAGCTCGGCCGCGTTCAATCCCTGCGGCGTGAGCAGGTGCAGCCAGTACACGGGCTTCTTGAACACCAGGCCGCCCTCCTGCTCGACGATCTGGATGTTGTGGCGCACCGCGAGGTCGACGAACGACGCCGCCGTCGCACGGGCGGTCTTCTTCATCACCAACGAGGCGAGGAAGATGTCGACCCCGGGCGGCGGGGTGTACTCGGGGATGATCGTGGGCCGGCCGGGTGCGTCTCGCAGACGGGTGACCCGGTAGACGACGGCGAGCACGATGAGGAGAAGCGACAGCACGAGGGCGACCAGCTGCGCCCAGCTCCACCCGCTCGAGAGGTACGACATGTCGCGCGGTGTGAACGTGCCCGCCGTGAAGGCGATGCCCACGGTGACGTTCTCGCCGGGGCCGAGCTCGCTGACAGCGGTGGTGAACACCGCCGCTCCGCCGTCATCCTTGCGGTCGATGGTGCACGCGGTGCCGTCTCCCTGGGCTCCGACGAAGCACCCGGTGTCTCCCGTCAGGGCCGGAACGAGCTCGGGTGCCACCACCGTCGTGGTGCGGTGCTCGGCGAACGGCTGCCGCCAGAGTGTGCCGTTCGTGTCCCAGTAGAACTCGTCGTCGTCGGTGTTCTCGAAGTACCCGGTGACGTCGCGCTGCGTGTAGGTGAGCACGTAACTCTGCTCGCCGTGCACGAAGTCGTCGGCGGCAATGGTGACGACGAGATTGCCGTCTTCGGTCTCGCTCTCGTAGTCGCGCGGGGTGCCGTCGGCGTCGGTGACCGAGACCAGCGTGAGATCGGTCGGATGCCCCTGGTAGTCGAGCGGGATCGCCCGCTGGATGCCGTGGTTCTGATCGATGTCGGGGAACTCGGCGACGAAGGTCTCGGTGGTGCGGAGCGTGGAGTGGCCCTCGTCGTCGATGCCGAGCTCGTACCGCCCGTCGAACGACGAGAACGAGAAGTCGTTCACCCCGCGCAGCGGCGCACCCGCCGGCGCGAGCGCGGTCGCCGAAGCCGCCGGAGCCCCGGCCGCAGCCACCCCCGCGGCGAGGCCGACGGCGGCGAGCACCGCCAGCATCCGTCGCCCCACGCTCCTCGCTGCGCGACGACGGGCTGAAGCACGAACGGGCAGGTGAGCGACCATGCTCACACTCTAGTCACCACCCCTGACGTTCCGGAGGAATGCTCACCCTCCTGCGGAATCGTCGAAGATAGGTCGGATGACCTAGGTGCGCAGACCACCTCAGGGCGCACGATGGGATGAGTCCACCGACGCGAGGCCGGCCTGCGCCGCCCGCCTGAGAGGAGTCTCCATGACGACGCCATACGACGCCACCACCTCGCCGATCGCTCCGTTCCCCCGCGTGAGCGACGAGGCGATCGACGACCTGCGGCAGCGGCTGCAACGCTTCCGGCAGGTGCCGACGGTTCGCGGAAGTGCGTTCGACGGCGCCGACCTCGGGGTGAGCCCGGAGCTGGTCGCGAGACTCGTGGAACGCTGGCGGGACGGCTTCGACTGGCGCGCCGAGGAGGAGCGCCTCGCCGCGCTGCCGTGGCGCGCGACGACGGAGGCCGCCGTACCCGTGCGGGCGATCGTCGCCGAGGTGCCCGGCGCCCCGGTCGTGCTGCTGCTGCACGGCTGGCCCGACTCCGTGCTGCGGTTCGAGCGCATCCTCCCCGAGCTCTCCGACGTCACCGTGGTCGCTCCGGCGATACCCGGCTACCCGTTCGCCGCGCCCACCGACGGCGAGGCGCTCCCGCCCACCGGCGCGGCCGATGCCATCGCCGCGGCCATGGCCGAGTTCGGCTTCGAACGGTATGTGATCTCCGCGGGCGATGTCGGCTGCAACGTGGGCGAGGCGCTCGCGGCGAGGCATCCGGATGCTGTCGCGGCCCTCCACCTGACCGACGTGTCGCAGCAGCACTTCCTGAACGGCGTGCCCGGCGACCTCGACGAGGAGGAACGGGCCTACGTCGACTACGGGATGCGCTGGCAGGCGGCGGAGGGGGCGTACTCGCACGAGCAGTCGACCCGGCCCCTCACCCTGGGCGTCGGGCTCGGCGACTCCCCCGCCGGGCTCGCGGCGTGGATCGTGGAGAAGCTCGTGCGCTGGACGGACTCCGACGGCGAGCTCGAGAACGCCTTCACCCTCGACGAGGCCCTCACCTGGGTGAGCGCCTACTGGTTCTCCGGGTGCATCGGCACCTCGTTCGCACCGTACTCTGCCGACGACCCGCAGAGCTGGCCGCGGGTCGAGGCGCCCACGGTGTTCACGGTCTTCCCCCGCGATCTCGTGAACGCCCCGCGTCGCTTCGCCGAGCGGTTCTTCGCGATCGCCGACTGGCGCACCTTCGAGCAGGGCGGGCACTTCGCCGCCTGGGAGCGGCCCGACGACTACCTCTGGGGCGTGCGGCGCGCGCTCGAGCTGGCGCGGTGATGGCGCTCGCATGGGGCGCGCACGCGGGCACCGGGCGGGCACGGGGCGCGGCGCGGCTAGGTGGCCGGCGGCGCCGGGGCGACGGCGAGCGAACCGGCGAGCGGCGCCCCGCTCTCGGCGCTGAAGAAGCAGAACCAGCGCCTGTCGCCGGCCGCCCACTGCGCCTCGTCGGCCGGGAACGCCGCTTGCCAGCGCAGATCGGGCACGGCGGCGGCTGCAGCCGGATCGAGCACCGACGGGGCGGTGCAGAGCAGGTTCATCCGTGTGGCGAGCTCGACCTCGCCCGGGTACGTGGCCGCGGCGTCGCCGTCGAGCAAGCCGGTGGCCACCAGCTGCGCTGTGTGCTCACCGCCGCAGTCGACGACCGTGAACTCCTCCGCCCACGGGGAGCTGAAGGAGGAGAGGCACTCGCCACCGGCGAGGGAGCGCCACGGCTGAACCCCCGCGGCGGCCTGGGTGGAGGGTGCGGGTGCGGCGAGGTCGAGCGTGGCGCCTGACGAGCCGGCGGCCGGGTCGCCCGTCGGGTTCTGCGTGGGGAGGGGCGACTGCGCGGGCGTCGGCCCCGGGGTCGCTGCGGTCTCCACCGGGGTGGCCACCGCATCCGCTTCGCCGCCGTCGTCGCCGCCGCCCGCCCAGCTCGTTCCGGCCGCACGCCCCGCGAAGAACAGGGCGACCACGAGCGCGGCGGCGAGCACGAAGGAGCCCGCCACGATCACCCGGGTCGCCGCCCGGCCATCGAGGCCCCTCGACGAGCGGTGCCGCCCCACAGAGGCGGGGTCGCCGTGCGCGGGCGCGCCCCCCGGCGCTCCGCGACGCCCCGGATCACCGGGGCTCGACGACGTTTCGCGGGGGCTCGACATCGTTACTCGAGCCCGAGGTCTCCCAGGCCGATGGCGTAGTGGTAGGGGTAGCCGGCCTCCTCGATGCGTTCACCGGCACCGGTCGCGCGGTCGACCACCACGGCCACACCCACCACGATCGCCCCGGCCTTCTCGAGGGCGGCGATGGCGGCGAGCGGCGAGCCACCCGTGGTCGAGGTGTCTTCGAGCACCACGACGCGCTTGCCCGCGACATCCGGGCCCTCGACCTGCCGGCCGCGGCCGTGGTCTTTCGGCTCCTTGCGCACCACGAAGGCGTCGTAGGCGAGCCCGCGCGCGGCGCCCTGGTGCAGCACGGCGGAGGCGATGGGGTCGGCGCCCATGGTGAGTCCGCCCACGGCGTGCACGTCGTGGATGCCGGCGATGAGGTCGAGCATGACCTGGCCGATGAGCGGCGCGACCCGGTGGTCGAGCGACACCTTGCGCAGGTCGACGTAGTAGCTGGCCTTCTTGCCGCTCGTGAGCGTGAAGTCGCCATGGAACACGGCGTCGGACTTGATGTACTCGATCAACTGGCTGCGCGCATCACTCACGGGCCCAGTCTACGGGGCGGGTCGCATCCGGCTTCGGCAGACGGTGGCCGCGCGGCATGCGGTCGAGGGCTCTCGAAGGCGCTGTCCGCGCGACTTGCGGTCGGGATCGCACCCGGGCACGATGAGCGCACCGGCACCCGGCAGGCGGAGCCGCGACCGCGCCGAGGAGCGAGCGTGCACGACGACACCCTGCTGGCCATCCTGCACAGGGGACGCCCCGCCACCATCGCGGAGGCGGCCCAGCTGGCCCACCTCGACGAGGCGGCCGCCCGCGGTGCCGTCGAAGCGCTCCGCGAGCGCGGGCTGCTCGGCGGCAGTGGCGATGAACTCGCCTACCCCGACCCGGCGGCCTGGGTGAGCGAGCGGGTATCGGCCCGCTCCTCCCAGCTCAGACGCGACGCGCAGAGCGCCCTCGACGACATCGAAGGCGTCATCGCCGACCTGCCCCGCATGCTGCGCCAGTTCTCGATCGGCGAGACGACCGCCGACCCGGTTCCTGTCATCACCCGGCACGGCCCGCACGCCTCGGAAGATCTCTGGTTCGACAACGCTCCCCACGAGTCGGGCACGCTCTTCGCGGTGCTGCCTGAGGTGACCCGGTTCCTCAAGCCAGACCCCGACCGCGCGGCGCGCTTCGGGCGCGCGCTCGCCGGCAAGACCTCGGTACGCGTCATCATCCCCACCTCGGCGGTCGACGAGCCCGCCGCCGCGCGCTCGATCGAGCACTACAGCAGCTTCGGTGTCGAGTACCGCACGCTCGACTCGCCGCCCAGCTGGTTCTGGGTCGACGGAGACCAGCTCGCTCTCCCCTTCGAATGGGGCGAAGGCGCCCCCACGAGCGTGCTGGGCGTGCGCAACGCCGCTCTCGGCGGCATGGCCGTCGACTACTTCGAGCGGCTCTGGTGGCAGGCCGAGCCGATCCTGCCCGCCGAGCATCCATGGACACCGCTGCTGACGCTCATGCGCCAGGGCATCACGCTCGAATCGGCCTCCCGGTCGCTCGGCATCAACCCGCGCACCGGCCGGCGGCGCATCGCGGCCGCGATGGAGCACTACCGAGCCACGACGCTGTTCGCCCTGGGTGTGGCGTGGGCGGCGGAGGGCCGGCGGTCGGAGTGACGACGCGCCCCGCGCAGTGTTCCTAGGGGCCCGCGAGCAGCTGGATCGACGCCGACACCGTGAACGCGTTGACCGACGAGCTGAAGCTCGCCGTCACGAAGGTGGTTCCCTGGCCCTCCGGCCAGGTGAAGGCGATCGATGACGCGCCGGGGGGCAGCTGGAAGTTCCGGAAGGTGCGCTGGCCCCCGTTCCTGAAGTCGATCCAGCCGTTCGTCGGCGCGGCGACGGCGGTGGGAACCGAGTCGAAACCCGAGATCGCGGCGAGCTCGCCGACGGCGTACGAGCCGGGCGCGGCCGTGACGGTGAGGGTGTTCGTTCCGCCGAAGTACCCGACCGCCGCATCCCACGCCAGCGTCGGCCGGCCGGCCGGCCCGACGTTGATCTGCGTCGACGACGTCTCGCCGTTGTTGCTCCACTCCGCAATGACGTCATAGCCGCTCGTCCAGTCGATCCACGGGTTCGTGGTGAAGACGTAACTGCCGGCGGCGAGCGCCTGGGAGGAGCTCAGGATGCCCGAGGGCGGGACGGCGCCGTAGCTCCACCCCGCAGGCAGGGTCTGGAAGCTCGGCGAGAACGGCATGCCGACGGTGTACAGCTCGATCGCGCCCGTGGAGCCGACGGCAGCCGAGCCGGCCGGGATGGTGAGGATGAGCGAGTTCGGCGCCTGGAAGTCACCGTTCAGAGAGTTCCAGGTGAGGGAGGAGGTCTGCTGCCCGCTGGCCGCCGCCGAGGGCGCCGCAGCGACGGCCACGAGAACGGGCGCCGACCAGGCCGCCGCCATGACGGAGCGGCGCGAGATGTCGTTCATGCTCACGATGATGACGGCCGCTGCCCCCGCTGACAAGGCTGCGCCGCATCTTCCTCTACGGCTGACGACCGGATGCGGTGAGCAGCTCGCGCAGAGAGCGCGGCGGGCGACCGGTGAGCCGCCGCACGTCGTCGGTGAGGCGGGCGAGCTCGCCGCTCGCGATCGCCGTGTACGTGCTCACCCACGCGTCGAGCTGCCAGGGCGGCGCCTCCCAGACGGCCCGCGAGGCATAAGCCTCCGCGACCGTCTCATCGTGGTAGCGGATGGGCCCCCGCCCCCACAGCTCGGTGAGCAGCTCGGCCACCTCCGCGAGCGTGAGCGCCTCCGGGCCGGTGAGCTCGTAGGTGGCTCCCGCGTGCGCCGCCGGGTCGCGCAGCACGGCGACCGCCGCGTCGGCGACGTCGGCGCGGGCCACCGCGGCCACCCTCCCGTCACCCGCCGGGCCGCGGATCACCCCGTCCTCCCCCGCGAGCAGCGGCAGGAAGTCGGCGTAGAAGTCGTCGCGCAGGAAGGTGAAGGCGATGCCAGACTCCCTGATGTACTGCTCGGTGGCGTAGTGGTCGCGAGCCAGGGTGAAGGTGGCGTCGGGCGCCGCCCCGAAGAACGAGGTGTAGACGAGGTGCCCGACTCCGGATGCTCTCGCCGCGTCGACGAACGATCGATGCTGCTCCAGACGGTCGGCACTCTCGGCCGCCGACACCATGAACAGCACATCGACTCCTTCGAGGGCCCGCTCGGCGGCGCCGCGGTCGCCGTACCCGGCGACGGCGATCTCGACCTCCGCCCCGGCGCCCCTCAGCTCGACGGCGACCCGCTCCCCCCGGGCAGAGTCGCGCACCACCAGGCGCAGCCTCGCGCCCTCCGTCCCGTCGGCTGCCAGCAGGCGCGCCGCGCGCCCGCCCACCTCACCCGTCGCCCCGGTCACCGCGATCGTCGTCACCATGCCCCCATCCTGCCCCCTCGCCACCCCTCCGCGACCCGACGCGACCTCACCGGGCACCGTTCTAGGCTTGCCGAATGGATGCAGACGACTGGGAGAAAGAGGTCGCCGACCTCTGGGCCGACGAGGGCGTCGACGACGACGAGCGCATCGACAGGATGCGCGCCCTGGCCGAGCAGGCACCTCACCCCGCCCTCGGCGAGTTCGAACTCGGCGGAGCGTGCGACTCGGGCGGCCGTGAGGCGGAGGCCGACCGGCACTACGCCGCCGCCACCGCGGCCGGTCTCCGCGACGTCGACCCCGGCCGGGCCGCGCAACTCGCCATCCAGCACGCCTCGACCCTGCGCAACCTCGGCCGCGTCGAGGAGGCCGTGACGATGCTGCGGAACGCACCCGAGCATCCCGCCACCGGCGCCGCACCCGCCGTGTTCCTCGCCCTCGCCCTGCACAGCGCGGGTCGCTCCGCCGAGGCGCTGCGAGTCGCCCTCGAGGCGATCGAACCCACCCTCCCGCGCTACCACCGCTCCGTGCGCGCCTACGCCGCCGCCCTCACGGACGACTGAAGCATCGGCCGCGTCACCCGATCACGTATTGTCGGAGTGCTCCCTCGACGTCACGGGAGATGCTGGACGTTCCGCCCAGCACGATGATGCGCGTCGGGTCGAGGCGTTGAAGTTCGAGGGCGACCGTCGACGGCACGGTGTCGGGGCCCACCAGTAGAACCGGCGCCTGCTGGGTGATGGCGGCGGCAGCACCAGACAGGGCATCGGGGAAGGTGTTCCCTGAGGCCACGTAGACCGTCTTCGACTTGCTCGGAAAGGCGTTGCTCGCGATCGCCGCGGACGTGGCGAACCGGTCGGAGCCCGCGATGCGCTCCGTGGGAGCGATGGTCTTCACCGCGTCGACGACGGAGTCGGCGATCGTATTCGGGCCACCGAGAACGACGATCTTCTCGGGCTGCGTCCGACGGAGCTCTGCGAGCACGCTGTCGGGAGCGGAGTTCTTTGTCACGAGCAATACGGGTCCGCCGCGCGAGCCCGCCGCTGCCGAACCCGACAGCGCGTCTGCGAAGTTCTCGCCCGACGCGATGTACGTCACTGCGATTCCTCCACTGCCGAAGATGGACTTCGAGATGTTGACCGCCACCTCATACCGGTCAGCGCCCCCGATGCGACTCACGGAAGGCGCATACGACTCGAGGCCCTTCAATACGGCATCACTCACCGAGTTCACCCCTCCGACGACGACGATCTTTCCCGGCCTCAACCGACCGAGCTCCGACGCGGCAGCCGGGGGTATCGAGTCGCGCGGGGTGAGCAATACGGGTGCGAACTGCGGCCCGGCCGTCGCCGAGACCGCCAACGCGTCTGCATAGACCGCCCCAGACGCGACATATACCGTATCGACGCCGGCGGAGAATGCCCGGGCCGAGATGCTCGCCGACGTCTCGAAGCGGTCGACTCCCGCAACCCGCTCGATGGTCGGCACCTCCGCCCCGACCGCGTAGATGGTCGACCAGATGCTTCCGGGAGACGCTGACAGCACCGCATCCGATGTCAGAACCACGACACGTCCGTCTGCCGAGATGGCGCTGTCCCATGACCAAGCGCTTCCCGCCGCACCGGTGGTGCGGTCGACACTCACCAGCGAGACACCTCTGGCGGATCGCGCGTAGACCTGAGCCATCCCCCTGGTGTCGGACTCGACGAGGTCCGTGGCCCACGACGTGAAGGTCACTATCGAACCGTCCGCAGAGAGTGCAGGCCAGTCCGACCGATCATTCGCGGCTGACGTTCCCGAACGGTTCACGCTCACAAGCGTGGAAGAGGACTCCCGCAGATTCCGCACCATCACCTGCTCGTTTCGACCCGTGCCGGGTGTGTCGACGATGTCGGTCGCGGCAGTCAGATAGGCGATCGTCGATCCATCGCCCGACAGCGAGGGCATCCACGATCCTCCGTTCCCACCGACACCACCCCCGTTGCGGGACTCCGAGACCAATCGCGTCGATGAGCCGATTCGAACGTAGACCTGAGTGGCACCGGCCGGGTTGCCCCTGGGTCGCGCATTGGACGCCGCCGTCGTGAAGGCGATGACCGAGCCATCGGCGGAGACAGATGGTTCGTCGGCGAGGGCATCGAGCAGAATCGGGTGTTCGGCGGTCGAACCATCGGCGACACTCACGAGCTCAACCCTTGAGGTAGCGTCAGCCTCCGCGGGCGCGCGGTAAACGAAGCTTCGAGTGGAAGGAACCGTCGACGTGGAGATGAGATCGGTGGCTTTGGACACGAAGGCGACGGTCGAACCGTCGCTGGAGATGGCGGGGTCGGAGGACTCCCCGTTGCCGGCACGCATCCCACTCGATGCCACGCTGATGAGTCGCGTGATGTTGCTACCCATGTCTCTCACGTAGACGTTCCACTGACCCGACCCTGTCGGAAGTGCTTGGAGATTACCCGCCCATGACGCGAAAGCGACGAGGCGACCGTCCGCTGAGATCGAACCGTGTGCAGAGGGACCGGAGCCGGGAATGTTCTCGGAGCCCGTCACGGCGCTGACGAGTCGCACCTCACCCGTAACGAGATCTTTCCGGTACACCTGATCGTTGATGGGCTTGTTGTCGGGCAAGAGGTTCTTGGCGTGAGATGTGAAGACCACATAGCGCGCATCCGCCGATATGGATGACTCGGTGGAGTCGCCATCTGCGCTTGCCCCCGTAGGAGTGGCGCTCACGACGACGGTATCCCCGAAGCCGGGAACGGTCGCGTGAGCGGCGCCCTGCGCTAACACGGCCGAGCCGAGCGCCAGCACGGCGATCACACCATAAAACGATCGTTTCGTCGCCTTCATAAGGCGAGCATACGTCATTTTATGCCCTGTCGCGAAGCTGACCTGAGCATCCTCGATGGACGGGGCGAACTCAGGAGGCGCCCGCGCGACCGCGCTCTTCGAGCGCGGCGAGTTCTTCGCGGGCGGCGTCGAGGCGCCAGCGGGCTGCGGGGCGGCGCCACCAGGTGGCGTCGGCGAGCTCTGCGGCGGCCTCGCGCATCCGGATCTCGGCCGCCAGCACGAGCGCGTCGTGCTCCATGGCGGCACGCTCGCTCGCGGTCGGCTCGTAGAGGAGTTCGCCGCGGTCGTCGGCGGCAACCGAGATCCAGGCCGCCGCGACCAGGGTCGCGACGCTCGTCAGCCGGAACCACAGCAGCATCGCGATGAACACCACGAAGGTCGACAGCAGCGGGTTGCGCGAGGCACCGCCGAGCAGTTGGCTGCCGGCGACCTGCAGCACGAGCAGGGCGGCTCCTCCGAGGGTGGCGCCGCCGAGCATCCGCTTCACCGTCAGCCGGGCGTTGGCGAGGAAACGGAACAGCACCATGAGCGCGATGGTGTCGATGAGGTAGACGACGACGAGCCCGAGCACGGTGACGAGGCCCGTCGACCAGTCGCGCAGAGCGTTCGGGAACAGCGAGTACACCCAGTCGAGGGCCGCCGTGCTGGCGACGCTGAGCACGGCGGCGGCGAACAGGGCGACGCCGAGCACGAGCGCCACCACGAAGTCGCGCGCCTTGAGCAGCACGTAGGAGCGGGGGTCTCGTGGCACACCGAAGATGGCGCGCACGGCGACACGGGAATAGGTGATCCAGCCGATCGCGGTCCAGATGAGCACCACGAATGCCGCGACGCCCGTGATGGTGAGCACCGAGGTGCTCGAGCTCGCGATCGCGAGCAGGTCGCTCTCGGGGATGACCCCTTCGGGGCCGATCAGCCCGGGGATGTAGGTGTTGATCACCTCGATCAGCGCACCCATCGTCTCGGGCGAACCCACCAGCCAGATGCCCGCGACGGCGAAGATCACGTAGACCGCGGCGAACACGGCGAACAGCGCCTGGTAGCTCATTCCCGACGAGAGGAGGAAGCCGTTGCCGGCGAGGAACCGGCGCCAGACGCGCGTGGGGAAGAGCGCGAGGGTGTCGTTCGTGAGGGCGGTGATGCGGGTGAGCGGCTGGTCGAAGCGCTCCTGGAGGCGCTGGGTGTGCTGCTCGATGCGGTCGCGGAGGGTGGCGTCGACGGCGGCCGCGTCGGTGTCGTCGACGTGCCTGCCGTCGTGCCCGCCGTCGCCGGGGCCTCCGCGTGCCGCTCGCGCCATGCCGTCAGCCTAGTGAGCGGACGTTGCGGGTGCGGGGCAGTGGTGCGTCCCGCCCCGCGCATCCGATGACGGATGCTGCCGGTAGCGTTGAGGCATGCGTGTTGCGACCTGGAACGTGAACTCCATCCGTGCCCGAGTGGGGAGGGTCGTCGACTGGCTGGTGCGGGAAGACGTCGACGTGCTGGCGATGCAGGAGATCAAGTGCAAGGAGTCGCAGTTCCCGTTCGACGCCTTCCACGAGGCCGGGTACGAGGTGGTGCTGCACGGTCTCAACCAGTGGAACGGTGTGGCGTTCGCGAGCCGCCTGCCGATGACGGATGCGGCGAACACCTTCACCGGCATGCCCGGCTTCGGCAAGGCCCTCGACGACGGCTCGCTGCCGCTCGAGGCCCGCGCGCTCGGCGTCACCGTCGACGGCGTGCGGCTGTGGAGCCTGTACGTGCCGAACGGCCGCGAGCTCGAGAACGCGCACTACGACTACAAGCTGGCCTGGCTCGCCGAGCTGGCGGAGCAGACGAAGGCGTGGCTCGCCGCGCACCCCGACCAGCCGCTCGCGCTCATGGGCGACTGGAACATCGCCCCGCTCGACACCGACGTGTGGGACATCGGCGCGTTCGCCGGCTCGACCCACGTCTCGGCGCCCGAGCGTGCCGCATTCGCGGCGTTCGAGCAGATCGGCCTGAGCGACGTGGTGCGCCCACTGGTGCCCGAGGGCTACACCTACTGGGACTACAAGCAGCTGCGCTTCCCGCGCAACGAGGGCATGCGCATCGACTTCATCCTCGGCTCGCAGCCCTTCGCCGACCTCGTCACCTCCGCCCGCATCGACCGCAACGAGCGCAAGGGCGACGCCCCCTCCGACCACGTGCCGGTCGTCGTCGACCTCGACCTCGACCTGGAGACCGACGACGACGACCGGCCGATGATCTTCGGCTGAGCTCCCGACCCGCCGTTCCGTCACGCGCGCGTCGGCGGCGGCGTGTATAGATGGAGCCATGTCTTCTTCGAGCGTCGGGGCGGGGTCGTCGATCACGCCCGGGGAGCCGCACCCGGCCCCCGCTCCGCAGGGGTCTCGCCTGCGCCGCTGGCTGACCGACGGGCTCTCCGAGCGCGCGGGCCGACACCCCGGGCCGGGGGCGGTCAAGCCCGAGAAGACGCGGTCGTGGTGGCGGGTGATGTGCCTCACCGGCGTCGACTACTTCTCCACCCTCGGCTACCAGCCGGCCATCGCCGCGCTGGCGGCCGGCCTGCTCAGCCCCATCGCCACGGTCGTGCTCGTGCTCGTCACGCTGTTCGGGGCACTGCCGGTGTACCGCCGGGTCGCCCGCGAGAGTCACCGCGGCGAGGGTTCCATCGCCATGCTGGAGCGTCTCCTGCCATGGTGGGGCGGCAAGCTCGTGGTGCTGGTGCTGCTCGGCTTCGCAGCGACCGACTTCATGATCACCATCACCCTCTCGGCGGCCGACGCGAGCGCGCACGCCATCGAGAACCCGTTCGCCCCCGACTGGCTGCAGGGCCAGAACATCGCGATCACGCTCGTGCTCATCCTCGCCCTCGCCGTCGTCTTCCTCCGCGGCTTCAAGGAGGCCATCAACATCGCGGTGGTGCTGGTCGCGGTGTTCCTGCTCCTGAACGCCGTGGTGATCGCGGTCGCCATCGGTCACGTCGCCTCGAACACCGTCGTCATCGACGACTGGTGGAAGGCCCTCACCACCCAGCACGGCGACCCGCTGATGATGATCGCGATCGCCCTCATCGCCTTCCCCAAGCTCGCGCTCGGGCTCTCGGGCTTCGAGACCGGTGTCGCCGTGATGCCGCAGATCAAGGGTGACGAGGGCGACACGCCTGCGAACCCGGTGGGGCGCATCCGGGGCACGAAGCGGCTGCTCACCACGGCGGCCGTCATCATGAGCACCTTCCTCATCACCTCGAGCGTCACGACGACGCTGCTCATCCCGCAGAAGGCGTTCGAGGCGGGCGGCCCCGCCAACGGCCGCGCGCTCGCCTACCTCGCCCACGAGTACCTGGGCGAGGGCTTCGGCACGGCCTACGACGTCGCGACCATCGCCATCCTCTGGTTCGCCGGCGCCTCGGCGATGGCCGGGCTCCTCAACCTGGTGCCGCGCTACCTGCCGAGGTACGGCATGGCCCCGCAGTGGGCCGGACTCGTGCGCCCCCTGGTGCTCGTGTTCACCGCCATCGCCGTCATCATCACGCTCGTATTCCGCGCGAACGTCGACGCACAGGCGGGCGCCTACGCCACAGGAGTGCTCGTGCTCATCACCTCGGCGTCGCTCGCCGTCACGCTCTCGGCCAAGCGCAAGAAGCAGCGCAAGGCCATGGTCGCGTTCGGCATCGTCACCGTCGTGTTCGTCTACACCACGATCGCGAACATCATCGAGCGGCCCGACGGTGTGCGCATCGCAGGCCTGTTCATCCTCGGAATCGTCGTCGTGTCTGTCGTGTCGAGGGTGCAGCGGTCGTTCCAGCTGCGCGCCACCTCGGTGACCTTCGACCCCGAGGCGCTCGACTACCTGCTGAGCGATGCCGACGAGTACGACTCTCTGCGCATCATCGCCCATGAACCGGATGCGCCTGCCGGCACGAGCGACGCCGAGCTCGCCGCGGAGTACCGGCAGAAGATCGACGAGGAGCGCCGCGACGCGGGCATCCCCCGCGGTACGCCGGTCATCTTCCTCGAGGTCATCCCCTCCGACTCGTCCGACTTCGAAGAAGACCTCGTCGTCCACGGCGAGGCCAGGCTCGGCTACCGCGTGCTCACCGTGCGCAGCGGCAACATCCCGAACACCATCGCCTCGGTGCTGCTCGAGATGCGCGAGCTCACGGGCGTCGTGCCCGACGTCTACTTCAGCTGGACCGAGGGCAGCCCCATCTCGAACATGCTCCGCTACCTGGTGACGGGCACCGGTGAGGTCGCGCCTGTCACGCGCGAGGTGCTGCGCCGGGCCGAGTCAGACCCGAGACACCGCCCCGAGGTGCACGTCAGCTGAGCCTCGGTGGGAATTCCCGGCCGTGTGTGCCGTTAATGAAGGCATGTCCACGAAGACTCTGACCATCGACAACCACGACGAGACCGTCGCAGACGGAATCGTGCTGATCGACTTCTGGGCCGACTGGTGCGGCCCGTGCAAGCAGTTCGCCCCGGTCTTCGAGAAGGCGTCGGACGAGCACTCCGACATCACCTTCGCGAAGGTCGACACCGAAGACCAGCAGCAGCTGGCCGCGGCGTACGGCATCACGTCGATTCCGACGCTCGTGGGGTATCGCGACGGCATCCCGATCTTCGCGCAGCCCGGGGCCCTGCCTGGCACCGTGCTCGAAGACGTCATCTCCCAGGTGCGCGGCCTCGACATGGACGCCGTGAAGAGCGACTACGCCAAGGCGGTCGCCGAGCGCGAAGCGCAGGCGGGCGCTGCGAGCGCCCCGTCGCCCGACGCGGTCTAGTCGCGCGAACCGCCGCCGTGGCGCCCACCTCCCTCTTCTGGGCGAGGTGGGCGCCGCGGCGTGTTCCGTCCGGCTACCGGGGGGCTGTGACGTGGGCTCCGCGCTGGTTACGCGGCCTTCGCCGCGGGTGCCCTGAGGGCGGTGACGAACTCGTCGAGGAAGCCCCTCAGCTGCTCCACGGTCTCGTCGTCGTCACGCGGGTGGGTCTCGGCGAAGCGCACGACCGAATGGGGCACGGCGACCGGCTTCGGCTCGAGCACGGTCGCTCCCGCGATGCCGTAGGCCTTGCGGGCCTCGTCCTGGGCCCACACCCCGCCGTACTGGCCGAAGGCGGTGCCGATCACGGCCACGGGCTTCTCGGCGATCGCGCTGGCGCCGTACGGACGCGACGACCAGTCGATGGCGTTCTTGAGGTTCGCGGGCAGGGTGCCGTTGTGCTCGGGCGTCACGACGAGAACCGCGTCGGCGTCGGCGATCGCTCGGCGGTAGGCCACGACCGCCTCGGGCAGCCGGCCCTCGACGTCGACGTCCTCGTTGTAGAGCGGCAGGGCGTGGTGGCCCTCGAACAGGCTGAGGGTGGTGCCCTCGGGGGCGAGTTCGACGACGGTCTCGGCGAGCTGCCGGTTGGTCGAGGCGGCACGCATGCTGCCGACGAGCACGAGCACGTTCTTCTCGGTCATGTCTTCTCCACGGTCGGTGTGAGGTTGGTCAGAGCGCCGGGTGTCCGGCATGAACTATAACTGGACTCTGGTCCGGTTATTCCCGCGTGCTACAGTCCGAGTCATGGAGCCGCTCGATCCGCTGGCCCTCCCTCGTATTCCGCTGGTGGGGCCACCGGTGGCTGAGCGCGCCGACGCCGCGCGCAACCGAGCGAAGCTCGTCGCGGCGGCGCGCCGCATCGTCGAGCGCGAGGGCGTTGCCGCCCTCACCACCGACCGCCTCGCCGCCGAGGCAGCGGTGGGCAAAGGGACGGTGTTCCGCCGCTTCGGCTCACGCGCGGGCATCTTCCAGGCGCTCCTCGACGACGTCGAACGCGAGTTCCAGGGAAGGTTTTTGGGGGGACCGCCGCCGCTCGGCCCCGGAGCCCCCGCCGTCGAGCGCCTGGTGGCCTTCGGGCGCGCCCGCCTCGAGGTGCTCTCACGCCAGGCGCCGATCATGCGTGCCGCCGAACTCCCTCCCGAACAGCACTACGAAGTGCCGGCCCGGCGCATCGTCGAACTGCACATCGCGACCCTGCTGCGTGAGGCGGGTGCGACAGCCCAGACGGATGCGGGGGTGCTGTCGTTCCAGCTGCTGTCGGTACTCGAGGGGGCGCTGACGATCCCCGAGGCGCGACTCACCGACGAGCACCTCGCGCGCCTCGCCGACGGCTGGGAGCGCCTCGTGCGGGCGGTCACCCGCCCCACCGCCGAGGAGTGATCCGCTCGAGTCGCAGCGGGTTCGCATCGCGCCCGCGATGAGTACGCTCGAGACCCAGGAGGTCGGAGCATGACGGCGGAGCAGCACGAACGGCTCATCACGATCGCCCGCGAGCTCTGCGCCCTCCGGCCCGCCGAGTTCACCGCCGCCCGCAACGCCCGTGCAGCGTCGCTCAAGGCCGGGGGCGAGCGCGAGCTCGCCGCACTCGTGCGCGGCTTCCCCCGGCCCACCGCCGCGGCCTGGGTGGTGAACGCCCTCGACTCCGAGCGACCCGACGAGGTCGACGCCGCGCTCGATCTCGGCGAGCGGATGCGCGTCGCCACGGAGCGCGTCGATCGCGATGCGATCCGCGAGCTGAGCCGGGAACGACAGCGCCTGCTCTCCGATCTGGCGCGATCAGCCCGCGCGTTGGCCGAGGAGTTCGAGGTGGGTCTCTCGCCGTCCGCCGTCACCGAGGTGCAGCAGAGCTTCCAGGCCGCGCTGGCCGATCCCGCCGCCGCCGAGGCGGTGCGCAGCGGCATGCTCGTGCGCACCATCTCCGGCGACGGTCTCGAACCCACCGATCTCGAGGGGGCGTTGGCCGTCGACGGTGCGCGGGGAGCGCCCCGCCGCAGCACGCCGTCGTCTGCGAGGAGCCGCCCCGGCACCGGCGAGAGCGCCGGCGGCACCGCGTCGCGTGGTGCATCGAGGTCGTCGGCGGCCCCGGCAGCACGACGCGAGCCACGCCCCTCGGCTCGCGCCCGAGCCCGCGAGGCCCTGGAGCGCGACCACGCGGCCGCCGCTGCCGACGCGGAGCGCGCATCCGCTGCCCTCGCCGACGTCGACCTCGGCATCGACGAGCTGGCTGCTCACCAGGAGGGCCTGCTCGTCGAGATCGACGACCTCGAGCAACGGCTCGCCGAGACGCGCAACCTCCTCGACGCCACCGCGACCGAGGCGGCCCGCCTCCGGAAGGCCCGCGCCGCGGCGGAACGCGCAGCCTCGTCGGCCGATCGCGAGGTCGCGCGATTCCGCACACGGCTCGATGCGCTGGGCGAAACCGACGACTGACGCGTCGGGCCGCAGGTGGTCGCTCAGGCGAGCAGCGCCGCGACGAGCACCAGCATGGGCACCGACCCGATGGTGGTGAGCAGCACGGTGTCGCGGGCAATCACGATGCCGCGTTGATAGCGCGACGCGAAGTTGTAGATGTTCTGGGCGGTCGGGAGGGCGGCGAGCGCGACGACCCCGAACAACTCGTGCCCCGACAATCCGAACACGAACCTCCCGAGAAGATATGCCGATATCGGCATGAGGACGAGCTTGATCGCGCCGGCGACGACGATCTCGGCCCGCCCGTTGCCCGCCTGCAATGGGCGCTGGCCCACGAGGGACATGCCGAACGACAGCAGCACCAGGGGGATGGCCGCTCCGCCGATGAGCTCGAACGGCGCGAACACCGCATCGGGCAGCTGCACGCCGGTCACGGCGAGCACGAGGCCCGCCGCCGACGCGATGATCATCGGGTTGCGGAGGGGCTGCGTCACGATGCGTCCGAACGACGCGCGCCCGCTCGTGGCGATGTCGAGGGTGCCGAGCACGAGCGGAGCCATGACGACCAGCTGCAGCAATAACAACGGCGCCACGTATTGCGCACTGCCCAGCACGTAGGTGGCCACCGGCAGACCGATGTTGTTCGCGTTCACGTAGACCGAGGAGGCCGCGCCGATGGTGGTCTCGGCCACCGGACGCCTGAACCACAGTCGTGAGGCGGCGATGAAGACGGTGGCACCGATGACGACGATCAACGCGGTCACCGCCATCGGCGCGGAGAACACCTCCGCGGGGTGGGATCGGCTCAGCACCGTGAACAGCAGCGCTGGTGTCGCGACGAAGAACGCCACCTGGTTCATCACCCGGATGCTGTTGCCGGGGAGGAAGCCGAGTCGCTGCACCAGGTAGCCGACGAGGATGACGAAGCCGATGATGCCGAAGCCGGTCAGCACCCCTAGCACGCGGCGCTCGCGGTGGTCGATCGAGCGACGCGGGCGCTGCACGGTGGTCGAGGCGAGGAGCCGCCGCTCATCGGCTCAGGGGGGAGAGCATCGCCCGCTCGATGAAGGGTTCCAGCGTGAACGCGAAGGTACGGGTGAGGTGGTCGACGTCGCGGTAGACGTTCGCACCGCCCACGACCGCGGGGCATTCCTCGCTCGTGCAGTAGGTGTCGCTGAAATCGAGCAGTGTCACGTCATCGCCCTGGGCGAGGGCAGCATCCGCCGCCATCGCGATGGGGTCGAACTCGGCGAGCCCCTCGTCGCGCGGAATCGCGCACGAGGCGGCGTCTTCGGTGCGCAGACACTTGTTGGGGTCGTCGGGCCAGGCGGGGTTGTCGACGACGGTCACGATCGGGGTTCCCGCGGCGAGCACAGGGGCCCAGGCCGCGCCGTAGCCCACGGCTGCGACCTGCTCGTCGTCGGAGGTGCCCGGCACGTTGCGGTCGGTGAGGGCGGCGGTGAACACCGCGTCGAAGGGCTCGTGGGCGGCGAGCTGCCCCGTGAGCTCGGCCCGCCAGTCGTCGCAGGAGACCGCGAAGGCGTCGCGGGCGGACAGCGGCGTCGTGGTCCACGGGCAGCCGCCCTTGAGGTAGGTGGTGAGGTGCCAGCCGTTGCGCTCGGCCATCTCGATGAACGGATCCATCAGGGCGTAGGCATGACTGTCGCCGATGAGCGCGACCTGAGGCGCATCGGCCTCCTCGCTGCCGAACTGGCAGTCGCGCACGGTGGCGTCGTTGAGGGTCGACAAGCACTCCGGATGCTGGGGCCGGTCGGCGTTGCCGAAGCCCGGGCTCGGGATGATGACGTCGGCGAGTTCGGGGTTGTCGCAGCGCGGAACGAGCGGCTCGAGGCCGTCGGTGGGGCCGGACGCGGCACCGAAGCACTCGGGCGGATCGGTGAGGGTGGAGGCCAGCTGCGCGGCCTCGGCGTCGTACTTCGGCTGCTGCACGGCCCAGGCGGCGCCGGCGAAGAGCGTCGAGACGACCATCGCGCCGACGACGGCGAGCATCGTGGTTCGCGGGCGGCGCTTGGTGAAGAAGGTCCAGGTGCGGGCGGGGTCTTCGATGAAGCGCTTGGTGGCCCAGGCGATGACGAAGCAGAACAGGAACAGTGCGATGCGGTTCCAGATGCTGAGGCCCCAGCCCGGGATGTAGGGGGCGATGACGATGAGCGGCCAGTGCCAGAGGTAGAGCGAGTAGGAGATGTCGCCGATGAAGCTCACGGGGCGGAAGCTCAAGACGCGCCCGGCGTCCCACGGCTTCTCGCGGTGCTGCGCCACGATGACGGCCGCGGTGCCGAGCACCGGGATGGCCGCCATGTACCCCGGGAACGGCGTCGTCTTGTCGAACAGGTAGCCGCAGGCGAGCACCACGACGATGCCGCCGTAGCCGAGCAGGTTCGACTGCCAGGCGCGGACGGGTCGCAGTCGCGGCAGCAGGGCGAGCGCGCCGCCCACCGCGAACTCCCACACCCTGGTGTAGGTGACGAAGTAGGCGGCGGCCGGGTCGGTGACGGTGACGAAGACCGACAGCGCGAACGAGACGACGCCGACCACGGCGAGCACCGAGATGAGCGCGAGCCAGCGCCGCCCCTTGAGGAACTTCACCGCGAAGACGGATGCGCCGAGCAGCAGCACGGGCCAGAACAGGTAGAACTGCTCCTCCAGCGACAGCGACCAGTAGTGCTGCACCAGGCTCGCCTCGTTGGCCGCGGCCAAGTAGTCCACAGAGTTGAGGGCGAGCACCCAGTTCTCCACATAGAACGTCGAGGCGAGGATCTCGCGGACGTTCTCGGTGAGACTCGACAGCGGCATGACGAACAGCGTCATGAGGCTCGCGAACACGAGCACGGTGATGGCAGCAGGAAGGAGGCGGCGTGCGCGCTTGGCGTAGAAGGAGGGCAGGGCGATGCGCTCGGTGCGCTCGAGTTGGCGGGTGAGCTGCTGCGTGATGAGGAAGCCCGAGATCACGAAGAAGACGTCGACGCCGATGTATCCGCCGGTGAGACGGCCGGGCCAGAAATGGTAGACCACCACGAGCAGCACGGCGATGGCGCGCAGACCCTGCAGGTGCGGGAGGAAGTGGTCGGGTCTCGCGCCCTTGTCGGCGGCGCGCGCGCCCTGCTGCTTCTCCATCGGCACCATGCTACCCGGGGCCTCCGCCCGCGCCTGGGAGCGCCCGGCGCGACGGTCGTGCAGGTATTCGGCGCGCATCCGGGCCCTTCACGCAACGAAGCGGCTCGGGCGTCAAAGAACAGCGGATGCGTTGTGCCTAGGCTCGAGGAGACGACCGATTGGAGGTTCCACCATGTCCGCACGACCCGCCGCCCTCGGCACGCAGTCCATCATCGGAGAACCCGAGGTCGTCGAAGACGCCCGCCTCGTCGCGGAGTCGCCCGCGTGGCTCGGCCTCAAGGCAGCGGTCTCGTCGCTGCAGACGCTGCAGGCGAAAGACGGCTCGGTGCCCGAGCCCGGCGACCACGACCGCGCCGCCTCACTGGTCGACGATGTGGTGCGCGAGGTCGCCGCGCTCACACCCGCCTTCCCGCACGACCGCGAGTACCTCGACGCCGTGCGCGCCGACTTCGCGGCGTGGGCGGCGGGCGGCTTCGGGGTGCCCGACTTCCTCAGCTCGCTCGTCGCGTTCCACCCCGAGAAGCACCGCGTCGACGGGGCGCGTCACCTCGTGGTGTTCCCCATGTACACGCAGAACGGCAGCACGAACCGGCACGTCGAGGCGGTGCTGGTGGAGGTCATCTGGCCGTCGTTCATCGCCGAGCTCGAAGCCGGCGACTACTCGAACGCGCTGTTCGTGCCCATCCGTTTCCTCGACTTCACCTCGGGCTACGACACGAACTCGGCCGTGCTCTTCCCCGAGTCGGTGGCCACCTCGACCATTCCCGCCTACACCTGGGGCGCGATCTTCGCCGATCGCGAGGCCGCCCGGTTCCGCCGCGTGGTGCGCGAGGCCGCCGCCGTCACCCGGCTCGAGCTGCCCGCCGACGCGCAGCGTCTGCTCGACGACCAGCAGCTCGCCGAGCGCACCTTCGTGATGTGGGACCTCATCCACGACCGCACCCACATGCGCGGCGACCTGCCGTTCGACCCGTTCATGATCAAGCAGCGCATGCCCTACTTCCTCTACTCGCTCGAGGAGCTCCGCTGCGACCTCACGGCCTTCCGCGAGGCGGTGCGCATCGAGCGCGGCCTGCTGGCGGCGGGCGAGCTCGAGGGCGGTGAGTTGTCGATGGCCGACGAGTCGCTGCGCGAGCACGCGAAGCTGGTGCAGTACGCGGTGCTGTTCGACCGCATCTTCCGTTTCGCCATCACGGGGTCGCGGGTGCGCAACTACGACGGCCTCGGCGGGCAGCTGCTGTTCGCCTGGCTGCACCAGCGCGGGGTACTGCACTGGACCGACACGAAGCTCACCATCGACTGGCCCGAGGTGGCCGACGCCGTGACGGCGCTCGGCGACGCCATCGACGAGCTGTACTGGCGGTCGATCGACCGGCCGAAGACGGCGCACTGGCTCGCCGCCTACGAGCTCATCACCTCGACGCTCACGCCGAACCCCGCCTCCGTGTGGGCGGAGGGGCCGAAGGCGCTGCCGCTCGACGGGCCGCCGCGCGGGCTCACCGACGCCGTGCTCGACGACGAGTTCCCGCTCTCGATGTTCTACGAGGCGCTCGACAAGAAGATGCGCGCGGTGATCGAGTCGACGGCAGGCATCACGGGGGCTGCGGCCTGAGCGCTCGGGCGTCGGTGGGAGGATGAGCGCATGAGTGACGAGGCGATCGCGGGCGCAGGCGCGACGGGTGCGGCGGGCCGGCGTGTGGTGGTGGCCGGTGCCACCAGCGAATCGGGTGCCGCGGTGTCGACCGCCCTCATCGGGGCCGGCGCATCCGTCGTCGCACTCGGATCGAATCCCTCGAAGCTCGCCGAACTGGCCGCGCGCGTGCCGGGCATCACCACCGAGGCGTGCGACCTCACCGACAGCGCGGCGGTCGACGCCCTCGCCGCCAGGCTCACGGCCGAGGGCGACGGCGGTGTCGGCGGTGTCGACGGACTCGTGCACCTCGTCGGCGGCTGGGTCGGCGGCCGCGGCATCGTCGGCCAGAGCGACGAGGGCTGGGAGGCCATGGAGCGCTCGTTCCGCACCCTCCGCAACACCACGCGCGCCTTCTACCCCGCGCTCCTCGCGTCGCAGGCGGGCCGCGTGGTGTTCGTGTCCTCCGAGAGCGTCGACGCCCCCACCGCCTCGGGCGCGAGCTACACGGCCGCGAAGGCCGCTTCGGAGTCGTGGATGCGCTCCGTCGCCCAGGGCTTCGCCGCCGGGCAGTCCGCCTTGGGCCTGCGCTCGGCTGCGGCCGTCTTCGTCGTGAAGGCCCTCGTCGACGACCGGATGCGCGCCGCCTCCCCCGAGAAGACCTTCCCTGGCTTCACCGACGTCACCACCCTCGCCGCTGCCGTCCTCGACCTCTGGAACAAGCCCGCGCCCGAGCTGAACGGAGCCCGCACGCACCTCTGAAGACGGGTCAGGTCATGGCGCGTTCTGACGGTTTCCCACTCCGTTGCGCCGATACACGCTCGTACCCTTGCGGCGCTGCGACACAGGGGTGAGGCCCGCAGCCTCGAGTGTGCGCACGATGCGGCGCGACAGCGTGGGCAGCCCGGGCGCCACCCCAGGTGACTGCCGAGCGACTCCCACCACTAGCGACTTCCGCACGACGTCAGCGGTTCGCACCCCCACGACCTCGACGCGCGCGTAGTCGGTGCCCGTCACCCAGGTGAGTTCCGCGAGGTGGGCGTACTCGAGCTCGAGAGTGGAACCGGCAGCCGTCACGCGCATCCGCTTCGCACCGAAGGCGACGGAGCAGGCGACGGTGTGGCGGGCGTTGCGCAGGCGCAGCAGCCCGTAGAGGGGGAGCGCTACCGCGGCCCCGAGCACGATCACCAGGATGCGCGGGCCGAGACTCATCGCCACGTCGTCGAACGCGATGAGCAGCACGGTGCAGACGACACCGCCCACGATCACGAGCGCGACGATCTGCAGCGTCAGGGTGCGCAGGCGCATCGGCACGGCCGAGAAGCGCACCATCGACCCGTCGTAGTCCTCCTCCCAGCCCGGGGGCACCGGTGCCTCGCGTGCGGGGCGGCGCGCCAGGGCGGTGACCCGGCTGATCAGCCCGAGCCAGATCCACCCCGCTGCGGGAATCGACGCCATCTGCACCAAGAACGCCACCGACCGGAGCCCCTCGGGCATCGCGGGCGCGACGTCGGGCCAGATCTGGGTCGAGAACCACAGCACCGCTCCGGCCACGACCGCACCGACGGCGTGCACGGTCGCGCCGCGGCGGGGCGACATGCGGAACGTGACGTTCACGAAGCCCAGCCCGCACAGCCACCCGCCGACGAGCCCTGACAGGAACGGCACCAGCTCGAGCCCCTCGCCTACGAGGTACCAGGGCAGCGCTGCGGCCAGCAGCACCCCCGCCCACAGCCACGGACTCGCGATCAGCCGACGGAAAGCGGATGCGCGGGGGGCCGGGGCGGGATCGATCGACCCTGCGGTCCTGGCGCGCGACACGCCCCCCAGCTTGGCACGAGTAGAAAGTACTCCGGTCGGGGTGTGGGCAAGCGGTGCGACCGTGGAGTCGGCTCCCGCCGGGGGCCGGCGACCGCATCCGATCGTCGCGTGCGGGTCGCGCGTCCCTACCCCGAAGGAGAACCCTCATGACCTCGATGTCCCCAGACACCCGATCCACCCCCGCCGACTTCCCGGGCCGCACGCTCGGCATCGTAGGGCTCGTTCTCGCCATCGTCGTGCCGCTCGTCGGTGTGATCGTGAGTGCGGTGGCGTTCTCGCAGTCGAAGAAGGCCGGCTACCCCAACACCCTCGCCCGCGTCGGCATCATCGTCGGCGCGGTGCTCACCGTGCTGGGCCTCATCGTCTCGATCATCTCCATCATCGCGAGCGCCGCCGCCTACTCCTACTACTGATTCGGCCCTCGGCCTCCTGGGCGCCGTCCACACCTCCGTGGCGGCGCCCCGGAGAGCGCTCATCCCCCCGACGGATGTCCTGTGCGCCACCCCTCGGTAGCGTGGAACCATGGCCCTCTCCCCCGACGACTGGAAGCGCCCGCGACCCGGCGCAGACGGCTACCGACGCGACGCCCTCGTCGCCGCCGCACTCGTCGTCGCGTCACTCGGAAGCGGGCTCCTCTACCGCGCCGCCATCGACCAACCCCACGCCCCCTGGTGGGGCTCCCTGCTCTGGGCCCTCGTCATCGCGGGTTCGCTCGCCTTCCGTCGCCGCTTTCCCGAGCTCGTCGCCCTGATCGTCGGCATCACCTTCGTGGTGGGCCAGTACGTCGGCATCTACGAGCAGCTCTTCGCCAACATCTGCCTCTTCGTCGCTCTCTACACGCTCGGCGCCTGGAGCCAGAACCGCCTGCTCGCCACTGTCGAGCGCATCGTCATCGCCGCCGGAATGGTGATCTGGCTTCTCTCCGTGCTCATCTACCAGGGCCTCACCCCTGACTCCACCCCCGGCATCTCACGCGACGGCTTGTTCTCGCAATTCATGGCCGCGAGCCTCATCTCCATCGTCACCAACCTCCTCTACTTCGGCGCCGCCTTCGTCTTCGGCAACGCCTCGTACACCGCGGCCCGCCAGCGTGAGGCGCTCGAGCAGCGCACTCAGGAGCTCGAACGCGAACGCGAGGTCAGCAGCCGACAGGCGGTCGCGCTCGAACGGGTGCGCATCGCCCGCGAACTGCACGACGTCGTCGCCCACCACGTGTCGGTGATGGGCCTGCAGGCCGGTGCCGCCCGGCGCGTGCTGGGCAAGAGCAGCGAGACCGACCCGCGGGCGGTCGACGCACTCACGCAGATCGAGGAGAACGCGCGGGAGGCCGTCGACGAACTGCACCGGATGCTCGGCGCCCTCCGCCAGTCCGACGACACCGACGCAAGCCGGTCGGCCTCCACCCGCGGCCTCGAGCAGCTCCCCGAGCTCGTCGCCGATGCGGAGGCCACCGGCCTTCCCGTCACCTTCACCACCGTCGGCACACCCGTGCCGGTGCCCTCGGTCGTCGGACTCAGCGCCTACCGCATCGTGCAGGAGTCGCTCACCAACGTGCGCAAGCACGGCGGTGCGCGGGCCACGGCCGACGTGCGGCTGCGCTACCTCGGCTCCGAGATCGAGGTCGAGGTGAGCGACACGGGAACGGGCCTCAACCCGCTCGCCCGCCACTCGTCGGCGCCGCCCGGCTCGGCGGGCGCCCCCGGTGGGCTCGGCCAGATCGGCATGCGCGAACGCGCGGCAGCGGTCGGCGGCGAGATCGTGATGGAGCCCAAACCCCGCGGCGGCTATCGGGTGCGCGCCATCCTCCCCGTCTCACCCCGACCGATCGGAGAGTCCGCATGACCGAACGCGATCCCAGCATCCGCGTCGTGCTCGCCGACGACCAAGACCTGGTGCGGGTGGGCCTTCGCATCATCCTCGAGTCGGAGGACGGCATCGAGGTGGTCGGCGAGGCCCGCACCGGTCGCGAGGCGGTCGACCTGGTCTCGCGGGTCGACCCCGACGTCGTCTGCATGGACGTGCAGATGCCCGAGCTCGACGGCCTCTCCGCCACCCGCGAGCTGATCGCCCGAGGCACCCGCGCGGGCATCCTCGTGCTCACCACGTTCAACCGCGATGACTACCTGTTCGAGGCGCTCGAGGCGGGGGCCAGCGGCTTCGTGCTCAAGAACTCCTCGCCCGAAGACCTCGTGGCGGCGGTGCAGGTGGTGGCGCGCGGCGACGCACTGCTGTCTCCCGACGTGACCCGTCGGGTGATCGAGAACGTCGCTGGGCGACGCGCGGCTCCCGCGAGCGCCGGCGCCACCGCGCCCGCACCACCCCACCCGTCGGCCGAGGCTCAGGCCGCACTCGCCGCACTCGCCGAGCTCACCGACCGCGAGCGCGAGGTGCTGGAGCTGCTCGCTGCCGGCCGGTCGAACGCCGAGATCGCGGGCGAACTGTACCTCGGCGAGGCGACCGTGAAGACGCACGTCTCGAAGATCTTGCAGAAGCTGGGTCTGCGCGACCGCATCCAGGCCGTGGTGTTCGCGTACGAGAACGGCGTCGCGGTTCCGGGCACCGCCTGAGGCGCCGGGGCTCCGACCCCGAGCCCGCGCCGCCCGACGCCGAGCCCAAGGCGGCCGACTTTCACCCGCGCAGCGTTCACCCGCCCGACGTTCACCCGCACGGCGGACCCGCAGCCCCCCTCACGGCGGATGCCCGCATCCGTTCCCCCTTCTAGCGTGGAAGTACACGAACAGAAAGGGGTCACCGTGCTCGAGGTCGCAGACATCTCCCGCAGCTTCGGCGCCCGAAAGGTGCTCGACGACGTCAGCTTCTCGGTCGGCGACGGCCGCATGACGGGCTTCGTCGGCGGCAACGGCGCCGGCAAGACCACGACCATGCGCATCATCCTCGGCGTGCTCTCGAGCGACACCGGATCGGTGAGCCTCGACGGCACCCGGCTGACCCCCGCCGATCGCGCCCTCTTCGGCTACATGCCCGAAGAGCGCGGCCTCTACCCGAAGATGAAGGTGGCCGAGCAGATCGTCTACCTCGGCAAGCTGCACGGGATGAGCGCTGCGGCCGCCAAGGCCAGCACCGACGACCTGCTCGAGCGACTCGGCCTCGGCGAGCGCGCCGATGACACCGTCGAGAGCCTCTCGCTCGGCAACCAGCAGCGGGCCCAGATCGCGGCGGCGCTGGTGCACGACCCCGGTGTGCTCGTGCTCGACGAGCCCTTCTCGGGTCTGGACCCCATGGCCGTCGAGACCGTGCAGGCGGTGCTCGCCGAGCACGCCGCGGGTGGCGCGCCCGTGCTGTTCTCCTCCCACCAGCTCGACATCGTCGAGCGGCTCTGCGACGACCTGGTGGTGATCGCGGGGGGCACCATCCGCGCCAGCGGCTCGCGGGACGCCCTGCGCGAGGAGCACTCCGAACCCCGCTACGAGATCGACCTCTCGGGCGACGCAGGCTGGATCAGGGAGGTACCCGGCCTCGCGGTGATCGACCTCGACGGCACCTACGCCCAGTTCGAGGTCGAGCGCGGCGAAGCCGGTCGCGCCGTCGCCCAGCAGGTTCTCACCCGCGCCATCGCCACAGGCCCCGTCACCCGCTTCACCCCCGTGCAGCCCAGCCTCGCCCAGATCTTCAAGGAGGTCGTGAAATGAGCACCGCCACCCCCGCTCGCCGCGCCGACGCCGCCACTCCCCGCGATCCGCGGGCGGGCCGGCCGAAGCGGCCTTCCGTCGCCCAAGGCACCTGGCTCGTCGCCCAGCGCGAGATCTCGATGCGTCTGCGCAGCAAGGCCTTCCTCGTCTCGACGGGCATCTTGATGCTCGCCATCCTCGCCTCCATCGTCATCGGCGGCATCGTCGGAGCGACCATGTCGGCGCCGAAGGTCGCCGTGGTGAGCGGCACCGCGTCGGTCACCGAGTCGGCAGCGGCAGCGGGCGCCCTCGAGGTGACCACCGCCGACTCGCCCGAAGCCGCGGCCGCCCTCGTCGAAGACGGCACCGTCGAGGCGGCCATCGTGCCGACGGGCAGCGTGAAGGGCGGCACCCCGCCGACCGGCACCGAAGCGACCGGCGGCACCTCCGCTTCCGCAACCCCCGCCTCCGGAACCCTCGACTACGACATCGTCGCCCTCGACTCCGCCCCCACCAGCCTGGTGCAGTTGCTGAGCGTCTCACCTCAGGTGGTGCTGCTCGACCCGAGCGACGACGGCGACTGGTTCCTCACCTACATCGTCGGCATCGCCTTCGGCGTCGTGTTCTTCATGTCGGCGGTGACCTTCGGCACCACCATCGCGCAGAGCGTGGTCGAGGAGAAGCAGACGCGCGTCGTCGAGATCCTGCTCTCGACGATCTCGGCCCGGGAGCTGATGGCCGGCAAGGTGGTGGGGAATAGCATCCTGGCCTTCGGTCAGATCGCCATCATTGCGGCTATCTCGGCGCTCGGACTCACCATCACCGGCCAATCGGGCCTGCTCGGCCTGCTCGGCCCGGCGATCGCCTGGTTCGTCGTGTTCTTCGTGTTCGGCTTCGTGCTCATCGCCGCACTGTTCGCCGCGACCGCCGCCCTGGTCTCCCGGCAGGAGGACGTCGCCTCGGTCACCTCCCCGGTGACCATGCTCGTCATGATCCCGTACTTCCTCGTCATCTTCTTCAACTCCAACGAGCTGGTGATGGGCATCATGTCGTACGTGCCGTTCTCGGCGCCCATCGGCATGCCGCTGCGGCTGTTCCTCGGCGACGCCGCGTGGTGGGAGCCGCTCGTGTCGCTCGTCATCCTGCTGGCCACCACGGCCGTGGTGGTGCTGATCGGCTCGCGCATCTACGCGAACTCGCTGCTGCGCACCGGGGCGCGGGTGAAGCTGCTCGACGCCCTGCGCGGCTGAGGCAGGCAGCATCCGAGGGTCGCGTCGCAACGGGCGGCTGGCCGGGGCATCCGGTCGCGAGGCACGGCCTGCACGCGAAATCGGCGTCGCACGCAACTTCGGGTTGCGGCGGCGCCGATCGCGCACGAGGCGGTCGCCGGATGCGCGGTGCCGGTGAGAGAGACTAGAACGGTGACCGAGACGCCCACCTCACCGCAGCCGCTGCACGACCGCTCCTACCGGGGCTTCGCCTCAGACAACTACGCGGGGGCGCACCCCGAGGTGCTGGAGGCGATCGCTGCGGCGAACGGCGGGCACCAGATCGCCTACGGCGAAGACGTCTACACCGCCGAGCTGCAGATGGTCGTGCGACGGCACTTCGGCGAGCAGGCTGAAGCCTTCCCCGTCTTCAACGGCACCGGAGCGAACGTCATCTCGCTGCAGTCGATGCTGCCCCGATGGGGAGCGGTGGTGTGCTCGACCACGGCGCACATCCACACCGACGAGAACGCCGCACCCGAGCGCGTCGCCGGGCTCAAGCTGCTCACCGTGCCCACGCCCGATGGCAAGCTCACCCCCGAGCTCATCGACGTCGAGGCCTGGGGCTGGGGCGACGAGCACCGGGCACAGCCGCTCGCCGTGTCGATCACGCAGACCACCGAGCTCGGTACCGCGTACACGGTCGACGAGATCGCCGCGATCAGCGAGCACGCGCACTCCCTCGGCATGACCGTGCACCTCGACGGTTCGCGCATCTCGAACGCCGCGGCGTCGCTCGGCGCGTCGTTCCGGGAGTTCACGACGGATGCGGGGGTCGACGTGGTCTCCCTCGGCGGCACCAAGAACGGGCTGCTCTACGGCGAGGCGGTCGTGGTGCTGTCGCCCGAGGCGGTGACGGGCATCCCGTTCCTGCGCAAGCTCGACATGCAGCTGGCGTCGAAGATGCGGTTCGTCTCGGCGCAGCTGATCGCGCTCTACGGCAGCGACCTGTGGCTGCGGTCGGCATCGCACGCGAACGCGATGGCCGCGCGGCTGCGCGCCGCGGTGGAGGGCCTGCCGGGGCTGGAGTTCACCCAGGAGACGCAGGCGAACGCGGTGTTCGCGACACTGCCTCCCGGGGTCGCCGACCGCCTGCGCGAGAGCTTCCGTTTCTACGACTGGAACCCCGCGACGCGCGAGGTGCGCTGGATGTGCGCGTTCGACACCACGCCCGACGACATCGACGCCTTCGCTGCGGCGCTGCGGCGGGAGCTCGAGCGGGCGCTCGGGTAACTCGGGGCGGCCGAGGCGCGCCCGAGGCGGGGTCACTCTAGAGAGGACTCAGGGGTGCAGCCCGGGGGCTGCGAGTTGCCGCTGACGGTGAACTCCTCGCAGGTGAGGAACTTCGACTGGTTCACGCCGAGGAGGAAGCTCGCCAGCGCGATGAGGGCGACAGCACCGATGACGACCAGGCGTCTCGGCCACGAGATGTCGTCGCCGAACTCGGGCCAGACGATGCGGGCGAGCACCCAGATGGTGGTCGGCACCGCGAGCAGGCCCACGAGGATGCCGAGGAGCGCGACGGCCCACGCGAACACGTCCTCGTCTCTCGGCACCGGCACGAACGACAGTGCGAGCCAGAGGCTGGGGATGAGCAGCGCCAGAGCGCGGAGGATGCGGGCCCTCCCCCGCAACTGGAGCAGCACGACGAAGAGAGCGCCCGTCGATGCGGCCCAGACGGTGAGCATCTGGTCGAAGAAGAAGTCGCCCCAGGCGCCGAGCGTGAAGGCCGGCCACCACACCGCGACGCTCATGCCCACCACGATCACCCCGGTCACCCTGGCCCGGTTCGTGGCGCGGGATGCGGTGGCGGTCGCCGTCTCCGTCGGCGCGTCGTGGTGGGTCACGCGCTCACGGTATCACCCCCGCGCTGTTCGCCGAGAGCGTCTTGCGGAGTACCCCCTAGGGGTATAGTTTCGGGTCATGGCTCACAGTGAACAGGATCACGCCGCACACCAGATGACCGCCGACGGGGCGGCGCACGAGCACGACGCCCACGCCCACGCCGGCCACGACCACTCAGGCCACGTCGCGGTCTTCCGCCGCCTGTTCTGGGTGATGCTGGTGGTGGCTGTGCCCGTGGTGGCCTTCAGCCCCATGTTCGCCATGATCGTTGGCTACACCCTCCCGGCCGACGGCCTCACCCCTTGGGTCTCGCCGATCCTCGGCACTGTCATGTTCCTCCTCGGCGGCCGCCCCTTCCTCTCGGGCGGCGTCGACGAACTGCGCGCCCGGCGCCCCGGCATGATGCTGCTCATCGCACTCGCCATCAGCGTCGCCTTCGTGGCGAGCTGGGGTGCGACCCTCGGCCTCCTCGATCACGAACTCGACTTCTGGTGGGAGCTCGCCCTCCTCATCGTCATCATGCTGCTCGGTCACTGGATCGAGATGCGCTCGCTCGCCCAGACCACCTCCGCGCTCGACTCCCTCGCCGCGCTGCTGCCCGACCAGGCCGAGCGACTCGACGACGCGACGGATGCTGTGGGCACCGGCGCGCATCCGGTCACCGTCTCCCCCGCTGAGCTGCGCGTCGGCGACCTCGTCATCGTGAGGCCGGGCGGACGGGTGCCCGCCGACGGCGAGATCGTCGACGGAACCGCTTCGCTCGACGAGTCGATGGTCACGGGCGAGTCGCGGCCGGTCACGCGCGGCCCCGGTGACTCGGTCGTCGCAGGAACCGTCGCGACCGACAGCGCCCTCCGCCTCCGCGTCACGGCGACGGGGGACGACACCGCGCTCGCGGGCATCCGGCGGCTCGTCGCCGACGCTCAGAGCTCGACCTCGCGCGCCCAGCGCCTCGCCGACCGCGCCGCCGGCTGGCTGTTCTGGTTCGCGCTCGGCGCCGCAGTCGTGACGGCCGTGGTGTGGACAGTTGTCGGCAGCCCCGACGACGCCGTCATCCGCACCATCACCGTGCTCGTCATCGCCTGCCCGCACGCACTCGGGCTGGCCATCCCGCTCGTCGTGTCGATCTCGACCGAGCGCGCCGCCCGCGCGGGCATCCTCGTGAAAGACCGGCTCGCCCTCGAGACGATGCGTCGCGTCGACACGGTACTGTTCGACAAGACCGGCACCCTCACGCTCGGCCGACCAGCCGTCGTCGAGCTGCGGCCGGCCGCGGGCGTCGACGCCGACGAGCTCCTGGCGCTCGCTGCCGCCGCCGAGGCGTCGAGCGAGCATCCGCTCGCGCGGTCGATCGTCGACGAGGCACGGATGCGCGGCCTCGCCGTCGCTGCGGCCAGCGCCTTCGAGTCGTCACCCGGTGTCGGCGTGTCGGCGGTCGTGGGCGGTGCGCGCGTCGAGGTGGGTGGCCCGAGACTGCTGCACCGCGCATCCGTTCCCACTGAGGGCGGTGAGGTGTCCGACAGCGGAGCGGTACTTGCCGGTGGTGCAGGCGAAGGAGGTGGTGCAGGCGGAGGAGGTGGTGCAGGCGCGGCGACCCTGCTGCACGTGGTGCGTGACGGGCGGCTGCTCGGGTCGATCGCGCTCGCCGACGGGGTCAGGCCGGAGTCGCGCCAGGCCGTCGCCGACCTGCTGGCGAAGGGCATCGAGGTCGTCATGGTCACGGGCGACGCCGAACCGGTGGCGCAGGCCGTCGCCCGCGAGCTCGGCATCACGCGGGTGTACGCCGGCGTGCGCCCCGAAGACAAGTCGAGCACCGTCGCGGAGCTGCAGGCCGAGGGGCGTGTGGTGGCGATGGTGGGCGACGGCGTGAACGACGCGCCGGCGCTCGCCAGGGCCGATGTGGGCATCGCGATCGGCGCCGGAACCGATGTGGCGATCGCGTCGGCCGGCGTCATCCTGGCCAGCGACGACCCGCGCTCGGCACTCTCGGTGATCGCTCTGTCGAGGGCGAGCTACCGCAAGATGACGCAGAATCTCTGGTGGGCGGCCGGGTACAACCTGCTCTCGGTGCCGCTCGCCGCCGGTGTGCTGGCGCCCGTCGGGTTCGTGCTCCCCATGGCTGTGGGGGCCCTCCTCATGTCGCTCTCGACGATCATCGTGGCACTCAACGCCCAGCTGCTGCGCCGGCTCGACCTCACACCAGGGAGAATCTCCTCATGACCGAACACGCGCACCACGGCTACATCTCGAACAAAGACGCGTACCTCAAGCGCCTGAAGCGCATCGAGGGGCAGGCGCGGGGCATCCAGAACATGGTCGACGAGGAGAAGTACTGCATCGACATCCTCACTCAGATCTCGGCGATGACGAGTGCGCTCGAGTCGGTCGCTCTCGGTCTCCTCGACGAGCACCTCAATCACTGCGTGCTCGAGGCAGCGGCCGAGGGCGGCCCCGTCGCCGAGGAGAAGCTCCGCGAGGCCTCAGCCGCCATCGCCCGCCTCGTGAAGTCGTAGCGCTCCGCGCGCCTCTCGCGCTCCGCGCCTCGCGCACCCCCAGAGCCTTGCCAGGCGCATCTCCTACTGTTGTCGGTATGAGCCTGGCCTTCGCCGACCCGAATCCCTTCCTCATCGAACCCGCCGCAGCATCCGTCTCGGAGACCGGGGGTGGCGGCGGCGACAGCGAGAGCCTCGGGTTCATCGGCGACGCCGCGGTCGGCCTCATGGAGGTGCTCGGGGCACCCGGCGCCGGGCTCGCCGTCTTCGCCGAGAACCTGTTCCCGCCGATTCCGAGCGAGGTCATCCTCCCGCTCGCCGGTTTCGCTGCCAGCCGGGGCGACCTGAATCTCATCGCCGCCATCGTGTTCTGCACGCTTGGCTCCGTGCTCGGCGCCCTCACGCTCTACGGCCTCGGCGCCTGGCTCGGTCGCGACCGGATGCGCGCCATCGCCCGCAGACTCCCCCTGGTCGACGTTCACGACGTCGACCGCACGGAGGAGTGGTTCCAGCGGCACGGGCCCAAGGCGGTGTTCTTCGGGCGGATGCTGCCGCTGTTCCGCAGCTTCATCTCCATCCCGGCGGGCATCGAGCGGATGACGCTGTGGAAGTTCCTGCTCCTCACCGCCGCGGGGAGCCTGATCTGGAACACCATCTTCATTCTCGCCGGCTTCTGGCTCGGCGAGCAGTGGCACGTGGTGGAGCAGTACGCCGAGATCCTCCAGTACGTGGTGATCGCCGCGGTCGTGGGGGCGATCGCGTGGTTCGTGATCAGCCGGACGCGCAAGCACCGCCGCGGCGAGACCGACGAGGCGAGGAGCGCAGCCCGGGAATAGCCGGGTTGACGGGGCGGTTTAGAGTGTCAATCGGACCGCAGTCCGATTGACGACGACTGCCCGATGGCGTGCAGCAACCCGCTACTCCGAAGGACACGCTCATGACCATCACCGCTCCCTCCACCACGTCTTCCACCTCCACAGAGCAGCGCCTCGCCGAGACGTCCGCCCCCATCCACGAGACGCTCGCGACCCGCTGGAGCCCCCGCTCGTTCGAGGCGAATGAGACCATCGACGAGAGCCTCCTCACCGCCGCCCTCGAGGCCGCCCGCTGGGCGCCGTCGGCCGCGAACACGCAACCCGCCCGCTTCATCGTCGCTCGCCGCGGCTCGGAGGCCTTCGAGAAGGTCGCCGCCTCGCTCATGGGCTTCAACTCGGTGTGGGCCACCAACGCCGCCGTGCTCATCGTCGGCATCGCCGAGACCGTCGACGCCGAGGGCAAGCCGCGCCCGTGGGCCGAGTACGACCTCGGTCAGGCCCTCGCCCACCTCTCCTTCCAGGCCCACGCCGACGGCCTCCACGTGCACCAGATGGGCGGCTTCGTCGCGGCATCGATCTCCGAGGCCTTCGACCTCCCCGAGTCGCTGAAGCCCCTCACGGTCACCGCCCTCGGCACCCTCGCCCCCGCCGAGGCCCTCCCCGACGACACCCTCATCGCCCGCGAGTCCGCCCCCCGCACCCGCCTCCCCCTCGACGAGCTCCTCCTCGTGAGTGAGTGAGTGCGCGCTCCGACGCGCAGCAGCGAACAAGAAGGCCGGGACACCGAAGGAACACTTCGGACCCGGCCTTCTCGTCATGTCGACGGCGCTTCAGCGGCTGGCTACTCCGAATCGAGCGGGATCGACTCAACGGGGGCAGCCACGACCATGAGCTCCTCGCCCGAGGGCGACACGTCGACGCGCACGGTGTCGCCGTCTCGCACGGCGCCCGAGAGGAGGGCGGTGGCGAGGCGGTCGTCGATCTCGTGCTGCATGAGGCGGCGGAGGGGGCGCGCCCCGTAGATCGGGTCGTAACCGTGCGAGGCGAGCCAGCTGCGCGCATCCGGAGTCACCGCCAGCGTCAGCCGCCGCGACGCCAGACGACGCGAGAGGCGGTCGACGTAGAGCGACACGATCTGGGCCAGGTCGTCGGCCGAGAGCGCCTGGAACACGACGATGTCGTCGAGGCGGTTCACGAACTCGGGCTTGAAGGCCTGTCGCACCGCCGCCTGCACGAGCGCTGTTGCGTCGTCGTGCGAGAGGGTCGGGTCGACGAGGAACTGTGAGCCGAGGTTCGAGGTGAGGATGAGGATGGTGTTGCGGAAATCGACGGTGCGACCCTGCCCATCGGTGAGCCGGCCGTCGTCGAGCACCTGCAGCAGCACGTCGAACACCTCGGGGTGCGCCTTCTCGACCTCGTCGAGCAGGATGACGGAATACGGCCGACGCCGCACCGCCTCGGTGAGCTGACCGCCCTGCTCGTAGCCGATGTACCCGGGAGGGGCGCCGAGCAGACGAGCCACCGAGTGCTTCTCGCCGTACTCCGACATGTCGATGCGCACGAGCGCCTTCTCGTCGTCGAACAGGAACTCGGCGAGTGCCTTCGCCAGCTCGGTCTTGCCGACACCGGTCGGGCCGAGGAAGAGGAACGAGCCCGTGGGCCGGTCTTCGTCGGCGATGCCCGCCCGCGAGCGGCGAACGGCGTCGGCGACGGCCTTCACCGCATCCTTCTGCCCGATGAGCCGGCGGCCGAGCTCGGCCTCGAGGTTCAGCAGCTTCTCGGTCTCGCCCTGGGTGAGGCGGTCGACCGGGATGCCCGTCCACGCCGCGATCACGGCCGCGATGTCGTCGGACCCCACCTGGTCGTTGACCATGCGCTCCCCGCCCTCGGCGTCGACCTCGGCCTGTTCGGCCGACGCGAGCGAACGTTCGAGCACCGGGATCTCGCCGTACAGCAGCCGAGACGCCAGCTCGAGGTTGCCCTCGCGCTGTGCCCGTTCCGCCCGCATGCGGGCACTGTCGAGCTTCTCTTTGAGCTCGCCGACGCGGTTGAGAGCAGCACGCTCGCGATCCCACCGCTCCTGCAGTGCCTGAAGGGTCGCCGTGCGCTCGGCGAGGGTCGCGCGCAGAGCGGCGAGCCGCTCCTTCGACGCGTCGTCCTTCTCCTTCTTCAGCGCGAGCTCCTCGAGCTTCAGGCGATCGACGCTTCGCCGCAGCTCGTCGATCTCCACGGGTGCCGAGTCGATCTCCATGCGCAGGCGCGACGCCGCCTCGTCGATCAGGTCGATCGCCTTGTCGGGCAGCTGGCGACCCGGGATGTAGCGGTTCGACAGGGATGCGGCAGCCACCAAGGCGGAGTCGGCGATCGACACCTTGTGGTGCGCCTCGTAGCGCTCCTTGAGGCCGCGCAGAATGGCGACGGTGTCTTCGACCGACGGCTCGCCCACGAACACCTGCTGGAAGCGGCGCTCCATGGCGGCGTCTTTCTCGATGAACTCGCGGTACTCGTCGAGCGTGGTGGCGCCGATGAGGCGCAGTTCGCCGCGGGCCAGCATGGGCTTCAGCATGTTCGAGGCCGCGACGGAGCCCTCCCCGCCGCCCGCACCCATGAGCGTGTGCAGTTCGTCGATGAAGGTGATGATCTCGCCGTCGGCGTCGTTGATCTCTTTCAGCACGGCCTTCAGCCGCTCCTCGAACTCACCCCGGTACTTCGCCCCGGCGACGAGTGCCGCGAGGTCGAGCGAGACGAGCTGCTTGCCCTTCAACGAGTCGGCGACGTCGCCCGCGACGATGCGCTGGGCGAGACCCTCCACGACGGCGGTCTTGCCGACGCCGGGCTCGCCGATGAGCACGGGGTTGTTCTTCGTGCGTCGGGTCAGCACCTGACTGACCCGACGGATCTCGGCGTCTCGGCCGATGACCGGGTCGAGCTTGCCGCTCGCCGCGATCTCCGTCAGGTTGACGCCGTACTGCTCGAGTGCGCTCTTCTGCTCGTCGCCGTTCGGGGTGCCCTGGTTGGTCGCCATCTCGGTGGTCCGTCCTCCTGTGTTTCAAACTTGAGTGTATGTGACTCAAGTTTAGCAGAGCGGATGCTTCGGCACCAGAGTTCCGCTCGCATGATGGGTGGTGCCGCGCAGAAACGCCGAAGGGGCGGCGACCGTCATCCGGTCACCGCCCCTCGGGGTCATTGCTGGTGTCAGCTGTTCTGACGGGCCGCCTCACGACGACGCACGACGAGCAGCAGGGCGCCGGCTGCGAGGATCAGCGCGATGCTGCCTCCCGCGAGCGGCAGGGTGGCGTCGGCACCGGTCGAGGCGAGCTCGCCCGATCCGTTGCCCGAACCGCCGTTGCCGCCGTTGCCGCCGCCGCCGTTGTTCGCGGCGACGATCGTGATGGAGGAACCGGCCTTGTTGCTGACCGCACCGTCGATCGACTGGGTGGCCTCGATGGTGATGGCACCCGCGGCGATCTGGCCGCCGAGCTTGACCGACCACTTGCCGTCCTTGACGGTGGCCTTGCCGGCCGATGCACCGTTCAGCCACACCTCGACGGTCGCGCCGTCGATGCCGGTGCCGCTGATGGCGGTGGGGCCTTCACCCTCGATGAACGAGGAGCCCGACTTGGGGTCGGTGATCTTCGGAGCAACCGGAACCACGTCGAACTTCACCGTGGTGGGGTCGGACACGTTCGGGTCGGCCGAGGCGCGGGCAGCGTCGCTGCTCTGACGCGACTGAACCGCGGTGACGGAGTACTTGCCGTAGCCGAGCTCGACGTCGACGCTCCAAGCGCCGTCTTCGCCGACCGTGGTGGTCGCCTCGACGTCGCCGGTCAGCTCGAGGCTCGCACCGGGCTCGCCCTTGCCGGAGAGGGTGGTGACCTCGGTCTCGACGCGCGAACCGTCGGCGGGCGACGTGAAGGTCGGAGCCGCGATCGGGGTGGGAACGACGTTCACGGTGAAGTCGGTGGCGTCGGAGCTGTCGAAGCCCTTCTCGGCACGGATCGTGTAGTCGTAGGTGCCCTCAGCGCCGGGAGCGTTGAACGCCCAGTCGCCCGAACCGTTCACGGGGACCGTGAACGGGTCGCCCGAACCCTGGGTCACGACGAGTGTGGTGCCCGCAGGAGCCTTGCCCTGGATGCTGCCGCCGCTGTAGACGTCGCCGCCGTCGCCGGGGGCCGTCAGGGTGGGGGTGTCGATGAAGAGCGCGACGGTGTAGCCGCCGGTCAGCGCGAGGCCGGCCTCGAGGTTGGCACCCCAGACGAAGTCCTGTCCGTCGTTGGTCTTGCCACCGCCGGAGAGAACGCCCACGGCGGTGTCGCCCTGGATCATCGATCCGCCCGAGTCACCCTCGGCGGAGGTCATCAGCGAGCCGAAGCCGTAGACGTAGCGGCCGGAGACCTGTACCCAGCCGTCGGTGATGACGACCTCGCCGCTGGTCTGACCGGTGGTGCGGCCGCTCTTGGTGATGGGGGCACCGGCGACAGCCTCGCCCACGGAGCGAACCGGGACGGTCGACAGCGAGAGGTCCTCGGTGTCGGCGGTGGTCCAGTCGGTGACCTCGGGGAGGGTGGTGAGGTCGGTGTTGGTCACGTCGATCGCCGCGATGTCGACACTGGTGGTGTCGCCGTCGGCGCCGTTCGAGTTGCCGGTTCCGCCGTACTGCGAGAAGGCGAGGACGCCGAGCGGCTGGGTGAACTGGACGGTCGAGTTGTCCGCGGCGCCGCCGCCGGCGGTGTCACCGGTCGGGAGGGTCAGCCAGCTGTACTTGAGCTCGTTGTCACCGGTGCAGTGGCCGGCCGAGATGACGGCGGGCTCACCCTCGGGGCTCCAGCCGGCGTAGCCGACGGAGCAGAGACCGCCGGAGGTGGCGTCGGGGGTCGCACCCGAGAAGTAGCCGGCGCCGCCGACGACGTCATCGGTCGAGTAGGCCTCGATCGGCGCGGCCAGCTCGATGTACTTCACGTTCGTGGCGCCCTCGATGGCAGCCTTCGTGCTCGCGCTGAGATCCTCGCCCTCGACCTGCACGATGACCACATCGCCGGTGTTGTTCTTCGCGAAGCCCTGAACGTTGGCGTCAGCGAGAACGGTCTGCGCGAGGGCGGTGAACTCGGGGCCTGCAGTGGGCAGAACCTTGTCTTCACCTGCAGCGAATGCGGTGGCGCCGAACGCCCCCGTGAGTCCGGCCGTAGCCAGTGTTCCGACCGCGAGATACGCGAGTCTCTTCTTCCAAGTCATAGATGTAAATCCCTAGATCCGGTGATGGCTCCGGGGGCATACCGCTATCTCCACTCGTCATGGAACAGATCCCCCGTGCATACAAGGTAGGCATGAAAGAAGCCCCCTGACTAGGGGTATTGCCAGAAATCTCGTAGATTTGCCTAAGTCGTATATGTATGGCATAGGGGCCCGTCGCACCTCCGAAACCCCTGATCGAGGCGTGTTCGGGTGGCGTCCAACCCGTCATGGTAAGAACAGAGCGTGCAGGTCATCCCCCCTCGAGCGCGACTGGCGCTCGGTCTCGCAGGCTCGGTGAGCATCCTCGCCGGCTCCTACGCGGTCGGCTGGGTCGGCCCTGCGTCGACGCTCCACGACCTCGCGATTCTGGAGTTCCTGCGCAATTCGCGCGGCGCGGTCATCATCGGCGGCGTGCTCATGGTCGCCGGCACCCTTGCGCTGCTGTTCGCGTGGCTCACCCTCGGCGTGTCGCTGCTGCGTCGCGCGGGCGGTCGCGACCGGCTCAGCACGGCCGAGCGCCGCGAGCACGAGCGCGTACGACTCGTGCAGGTCGTCACCTCGGCGGCGGTCTGGGCCGCACCGCTCGTCTTCACACTCCCGCTGTTCAGCCGCGACATGTTCGCCTATGTCGGCCAAGGGCGTCTCATGGCCGCGGGGCTGAACCCCTACTCCGACGGCATGGCGTCGCTCCCCGGGTGGTACGGCATCGGCGTCGACCCGCTGTGGGCCGATGCGCAGACCCCCTACGGCCCGGTGTTCGTCTGGCTCGAGCGGGTCGTCGTCATGGCGACGGATGCGCTGCCCACCGAGGTCGCCGTGTTCGCGTTCCGGCTGCTCGCCGTGTTCGGCCTCGCCATGCTGGCCTACTACGCCTGGCGCATCGCCCGCCTGCGTGGGCTCGACGAGGCGGCGGTGCTCTGGATCGTCGCGGCCAGCCCTCTGGTGCTGATGAACTTCGTCGTCGCGGGCCACAACGACTCCCTCATGCTCGGCTTCATCGTCGGCGGCGTCTACTACGCGCTCCGCGACCGCCCGGTGCTCGGCGCCGTCTTCATCGGCATCGCCATCGGCGTCAAGCCGATCGCCCTCATCGCGCTGCCCATCATCGGTCTCATCTGGGCGGGCCGGCGCGCCGGCTGGGGTGTGGTCATCCGTCGCTGGGTGGGCGTGGCGGCGATCGCCATCGGCTTCGTCGTGGTGCTCGGCTGGGGCATCGGCGTCGGCGTGGGCTGGATCGGGGCGCTCGCGACGCCCACAGCGGTGTCGTCGTGGTACGCCCCGGCCAACATCATCGGCATGAGCCTCGGGGGTCTCGCCAACGGGGTCGGACTCGACGGCGCCCTGGTGCAGGAGATCGTCAAGCTCGCGCTCCTGGCCGTGGGGTGCACCGCCGCCATCTACCTCATGCTCCGCAAGCGAGACGCCGATCCGTTGTGGCTGCTGCTCGGCTCGTTCGCCGCGATCGTTCTGCTGTCGCCGGTCATCCACCCCTGGTACGCCCTCTGGCTCCTCACCCTCCTCGCCATCGCGGGGCGTCAGCGGCTGTGGAGCATCCGCACCGTCGTCTATGCGACGACCTTCTTCGTGCTCATCGGTCTCGCCGAACCGCTCGACATGATCCCGAGGATCGACGCGGATGCGCGCATCGAGGTCGTCGTCATCGGCGCGGCCCTGCTGGGTGTCGCCGCCATCCTCGTCTCGACGGAGCTGCTGGTGCGGCGTCGTTCGGCGGGCCTCGCCCTCCGCACCCTGTCGCTGCGGGCGTAGCACCCGGTACCGACGGCACAGCCCCGGCGGGCCGGGCGACTGCGCCGACGTGCCGGGCGACCCGCGCACTCCGCGCGTGCCTCGATGCGCCGGGTACGGACTACTCCGCGCGGGTGCCGCCTGCGCCGTGATATGACGGACGCGTGCGACTGCTGACCCGCCGATCGAGCGTCTTCCTCGGTGTCCGGCGACCTCCGTTCCCGTGACGGCCCTCGCGGTGGGCGGCCTCGTGGCGGCGCTGGCGTGGCACGAGTGGGCGGCATGGCGCCGGTTCGGCGTCCTCGGCGAGCCCCTCCCGCAGCTGCAGGATGCGCATGCGCGGCACGAACGGTCGGCGTCCCACGGTGCCCGCGTCAGCGGCGGGTGGAGGCCGTGAGGGTGAACTTCGGGTTGCGGGCGACCTGACGGGTGGGGCCCACGGTGCGCTGCAGCGCGGGGCGGTAGGCGAGGTGCGAGTTGTACACGGTCCAGAGCTCGCCACCCGGCGCGAGCACACGGCCGGCGGCCTCGAACAGCTTGAGCGCGATGCCGGCGTGCACGGTCGACCCGACGTGGAAGGGCGGGTTCAGCAGCACGATGTCAGCGCTCGCGTCGTCGAAGCCGCTGAGGGCGTCGTCGCGCACGACCTCGGCCGCGACGCCGTTGGCCTCGAGGGTGGCCGTGGCGGAGATGACGGCGGCAGCCGACTGGTCGGTCGCGATCACCCGGAGATCGGGTCGTGACCGGGCGAGCGCCGTCGCGAGCACACCGCTGCCGCAGCCGAGGTCGATCGCGACCGGCGCTGCGGCGCCCGACCGACCGGGGTGACCCACCTCGTCGAGGTGCTCCAGCAGCAGCCGGGTGCCGATGTCGATGCTCGTGCCGGCGAACACGCCCCCGCTCGCGCACACCCACAGCCCGAGATCGTCGTGGCGCTCGCGCCGGAGAGCGGCGGGAGCAGCATCCGTTCGCGGGTTCGAGGCCACGAGCACGCGCGACTTCTGCCGCGCGAGCGTCGCCCGCACCTCGCCGAAGCTCGCGCCCAGCACCTCGTTCATCGCGGGGGTCATGTGCTTCTGCCGACCGGTGGCGTAGACCACCACATCGGGTGCCGCCCAGGCGGCGATGGCGCGAGCGATCTCGTCGAGCTGGGCGAGCTGGCGCGGAAGGCGGAGGAGCACGACCGTCGCCTGCTCGAGGAGTTCCTCACCGAGTGGCAGCGAGGTGAAGCGCGCGGCGAGACCGGGATCGCCGAAACGGCCGGCGTTGGCGGCGAGCGCGCGCTCACCGGCGAGCGCGTCTTGATGCACGCGGATGCCGTCGAGCCCGAGCACCGCGGCCGCGGCGAGCGTGATGGCACCGTAGTCGTCGCCGATCACGGTCACGAGGCCCGGGGTGCCGGCGGTGGCCTCGAGTGCCTCCGCCGCCTCGTCGAGCAGCAGCCGGTCGGCGGCGTCGGCCGCGAACAGGTTGTCGGCCTCGACATCTGGCCAGCGTCGCAGGGCGTCGAAGGAGAACTCAGCCACCCCTCAACCGTAGCGGTGCCACCTGATCGCGTTCGGCTCGCCGCACGAACGACCGGGTGACCGCCGGCACGACGGGAACGGAGACGGCTACCGACAGGAGCAGCCCCACCGCGGCGCACACGGGCGCGATGGTGACGAAGAGCTGGCCCGACCAGATGACGGCGATGCTCAGCAGGTACGCGACCGCACCCGCGGCACCGATGACGCCGTGCACCACCGCGACGCACGGCACCAGCACGGCGAATGAGACGACCGTGGTCGCCCAGGGCCGCGCCACTCCGGGAGCCCGACGCAGCAGGAGCCACGGGCCGAGTAGGCCTGCCCCCGTGGCGCAGGCGATCGCGATGAGCAACGACCATTCGAGCACGGCCTCGTGGCCGCCCACGAAGGCGTCGAGGAGTACGGCCTCGATGACGAGCGCCGGCACCGACAAGGCGACGCCCACCACGAGACCCGCCGCGCGCGCACGCCACTTCGATGTCGTCGGCAAGACGACGACACCCGCGAGTCGAGGATTCGTCATCCCCTCAGGATGGCGGCTGGGAGCGCCGGCGTCAACGCCCGTCGCGGTCGCGAGGCCGCCACACCACGAGCTCGGTGCGCCGCTGGGTGCGGGTGCCGTGCTTCAACGAGATGACCTCGCCTTCGACACCGGCGGCGAAGACGCGCCGGCCGGGCCGGTTGAGCACCTCTTCGGCGAGCGCCGACTCCAGCTCGCGCACGCGGGCGGTGAGCCCGGCGACCTGGTTCTCGAGCTGAAGGATGCGCGCGATGCCCTCGAGCGACACCCCCTCCGACGACAGGCGCGCCACCTCACGCAGCTGCACGACGTCGCGCATCGAGTAGCGCCGCGACTTGCCTGCGGTGCGGGTGGGGCTCACCAGCCCGATGCGGTCGTACTGGCGGAGGGTCTGCGGGTGCATGCCCGCGAGCTCGGCCGCCACGGCGATCGCGAACAGCGGCGAGTTCTCGTCGACCTCGTCCATCGGGTCCGCCTCCCAGCGGGGTGTCGTGCCGGCTCGTCCTACTCGTCGTGAAGGGATGGTGACGGATGCTGCGGGCCGGCCCCAGCATCCGTCACCTCACCTCACTCCCGCGCCTTGGCGAGGAGTTCGGTTCGGGGGTTCTCGGCCGGTTCGACCGAGTGGAAGGCCTCGAGCGCCTCGCGCTGCTCGGCCGTGAGGTGCGACGGAACCGCCACCTGCACGACGGCGAGGAGGTCGCCCTTGCCCTTCGAGGTCTCGACGCCGCGGCCCTTGACCCGCAGCACGCGACCCGACGGAGTGCCGGGGGCGACCTTGAGCTTCACCGGGTTGCCGCCGAGGGTGGGCACCTCGATGGTGGCACCGAGTGTGGCCTCGACGAAGGTGACCGGCACGTTCACGCGCAGGTTGAGGCCGTCGCGTTCGAACACCGGGTGCTTCCGCACGGTGACGGTGAGCACGATGTCGCCCGCCTCACCGCCGTCGGGCGAGGGCTCGCCCTTGCCGCGCAGCTTGATCTTCTGCTGGTCGGCGACACCGGCGGGGATCTTCACCGTGATCGGCTTGCCATCCGCCGTCTGCAGCTTGATGGTGTCGCCCTTCACCGCGGTCACGAAGTCGATCGTGGTGCGCGCCGTCACGTCGCGGCCGCGGGTGGGGCCGTAGGCGCCGAAGCCCCCACGGCCGCCGCCGCGACCGAACATGCCGCCGAGGATGTCGTCGAAGCCGCCCGGTGCCTGCTGGTAGCTGTAGCTCGTTCCCCGAGCACCACCCCCGCCGCCGCCGAACATGCCGCCGAAGACGTCTTCGAAGCCGCCGCCCTGGCCGCCGCCGCCCGCGGTGAAGCGGGCGCCGGAGCCCATGGCGCGGATCTGGTCGTACTCCTTGCGCTGCTCGGCGTCGGAGAGCACCGAGTAGGCCTCGCTGATCTCCTTGAAGGTCGCCTCGGCCTTGGCGTCGCCCTGGTTCGAGTCGGGGTGGTACTTGCGCGCCAGCTTGCGATAGGCCTTCTTGAGCTCGGCGTCGGAGATGTCTTTCGACACCCCGAGCACCTTGTAGAAGTCTTTGTCGAACCAGTCCTGGCTAGCCATTCGGCACCGCCACCACGACCTTGGCGGCGCGCAGCAGCGTGGAACCCAGGTAGTAGCCCGACTCGACCACGTCGGCGATGGTCGCCGTGGTCACCTCGTCGCTCGGCTGCTGGAAGATCGCCTCGTGGATCTGAGGGTCGAACTCCTCGCCGGCCGCGGCGAAGGGCTTGAGTCCTACGCGCTCGGTGCCGGAACGTAGCTTCGTGGCGATGGCCGTGAACGGCCCGCCCTCCTCGAGGTCGCCGTGCTTGGCGGCCCGGTCGAGGTCGTCGAGCACGGGCAGCAGCACCTTCACGACCTCGCCGACCGCGCGCTCGCGCTCGATCTCGCGGTTCGCCTCGGTGCGCTTGCGGTAGTTGGCGTACTCCGCCGTCACGCGCTGCAGATCGGCGAGCCGCTCGGCCGCCAGTTCCTCGGCCGAGCTCTGGCCCGAGAGGAACGACAGGTCGGCGTCGGAGAGCGAGGTCTCCACATCCGGTCCCTCAGCCTGGATGAAGGACGAGTCGGGGGTCTCCTCGGCAGAGGCCCCCGACTCGTCAGCAGGCTGACGACCGTCGGTGTTGTCGTCAGTCATGGGTTACTTGTCCTTCGGCTCGTCTTCGTCTTCGACGACCTCGGCGTCGACCACGTCGTCGTCGTTCGACGACTCGGTGGGCTGGCCCTCGTCGCCCGCGGGGGCGGCAGCGTCTGCCTGGGCAGAAGCATAGATGGCCTGGCCGAGCTTCTGCTGGCTCTCGTTGAGCTTGTCGAAGGCGCTCTTCACGGCGTCGTCGTCCTCACCCGCGAGAGCGGACTTCAGGGCATCGACGTCGGCCTGCACCTCGGTCTTGACGTCGTCGGGCAGCTTGTCGGAGTTCTCCTTGATGAGCTTGTCGGTCGAGTACGCGAGCGACTCGGCCTGGTTGCGCACCTCGGCGGCCTCACGGCGCTTCTTGTCTTCGGCGGCGTGCTCCTCGGCCTCGCGCACCATGCGCTCGATGTCCTCCTTGGGCAGCGAGGAGCCGCCCGTGATGGTCATCGACTGCTCCTTGCCGGTGCCCTTGTCTTTCGCCGAGACGTGCACGATGCCGTTCGCGTCGATGTCGAAGGTCACCTCGACCTGCGGGATGCCGCGGGGCGCCGGCGCGATGCCGGTGAGCTCGAAGGTGCCCAGGTTCTTGTTGTCGCGGGTGAACTCGCGCTCGCCCTGGAACACCTGGATGGCAACCGACGGCTGGTTGTCGTCGGCGGTGGTGAAGGTCTCGGAGCGCTTGGTCGGGATGGCCGTGTTGCGCTCGATGAGCTTGGTCATGATGCCGCCCTTGGTCTCGATGCCGAGGGAGAGCGGGGTGACGTCGATGAGCAGGACGTCCTTGCGCTCACCCTTCAGCACGCCGGCCTGGAGGGCAGCGCCCACGGCGACGACCTCATCCGGGTTCACACCCTTGTTGGGCTCCTTGCCGCCCGTGAGCTTCTTCACCAGGTCGACGACGGCGGGCATGCGGGTGGAACCACCCACGAGCACGACGTGCGAGATGTCGTTCACCGAGACGCCGGCCTCGGCGATGACGTCTTTGAACGGCTTCTCCGTGCGGGCGAGCAGGTCGCTCGTCAGCTCCTCGAACTTGGCACGGGTGAGCGTGACGTCGAGGTTCGCGGGGCCGTTCTCGGTGAGCGAGAGGTAGGGCAGGGTGATGCTGGCGGAGAGGCCGGAGCTGAGCTCCTTCTTGGCCTGCTCGGCGGCCTCCTTGAGGCGCTGCTTGGCGATCTTGTCGTTCGTGACGTCGACACCGGTGGTGTCTTTGAACTGCTTGATCAGGTAGTCGACGATCCGCTGGTCCCAGTCGTCGCCGCCGAGGCGGTTGTCGCCCGAGGTGGCGCGCACCTGGATGGTGGAGAAGTCGTCGTCTTTGCCCACCTCGAGCAGGGAGACGTCGAAGGTACCGCCGCCGAGGTCGAAGACCAGGATGAGCTCGTCTTCCTTGCCCTTGTCGAGGCCGTAGGCGAGCGCCGCCGCGGTGGGCTCGTTGATGATGCGCAGCACGTTCAGGCCGGCGATCTCACCGGCGTCTTTCGTGGCCTGACGCTCGGAGTCGTTGAAGTACGCCGGAACGGTGATGACCGCGTCGGTGACGGTGTCGCCCAGGTAGCTCTCCGCGTCGCGCTTGAGCTTGCCGAGAATGCGGGCCGAGATCTCCTGCGGGGTGTACTTCTTGCCGTCGATCTCCGTCGTCCAGGGCGTGCCGATGTGGCGCTTCACGCTCGAGATGGTGCGGTCGACGTTGGTGACGGCCTGGCGCTTCGCGGTCTCGCCGACGAGCACCTCGCCGTCTTTGGTGAAGGCGACGACCGAGGGGGTGGTGCGGAAACCCTCGGCGTTCGCGATGACGGTGGGCTCCCCACCTTCGAGCACGGAGACCACCGAGTTGGTGGTTCCGAGGTCGATGCCTACTGCACGAGCCATGGTGGCTGTTCTCCTTCTGTTGGTGCTGCTGAATGTCTGAAGTCTTCCAAGACTTGAGCCTTGTGAGATCAAGTTCACCACTGAGCGGATGCCGCGTCAAGTCCGCTTCGTAAAACTTGAGTCATATCGGCTCAACTCTCAGCCCTCCCCCAGCATTCCCACCCCTGCTATCGTGGCTTGATGAACATTTCTCGACTCTCCGCGGTGTTAGTGGGGTGCGGGCTGATCGCGGTCGGCTGCTTGACCGGGTGCAGCTCCGAGGTCACCACCGCCGCGACCCCCGATCCGCGATGCTCCGACCAGCTGACCTCCACCACCCAGCAGCGCCGGGAGGACAGATGAGTCCGACCGAACGTACCGGATCCACGCTCCGCAGCCTGGGCGGGGTGGCCGCTCTCGCGAGCCTTCTCGGACTGGCCGGATGCAGTGGTGGGGGCGGGTCGGAGGGGGCGTGTCACGAGGTGGTGACGGCCCAGGGGCTCGAGGCGCTGGAGGAGGCGGGGCTCGGGTTCGATGCGGGGTGGCCGCGGGCGGATGACGAGTGGGCGGAGGTGTACTCCGCGTTCGGGCAGGCCGGTGGGGTGAGCTGCCGGTGGGGCGAGGGTGACGAGGGCGCGACGTACTCGGCCTCACCCATGACGGCGGGGCAGCTCGAGCAGGTCACCGGCATCCTCGAGGCGCTCGGGTTCACGGCGGCGGGGTCGGGCGACCGCGTGTTCTACGTCGCGCCCGACGGGCGACCCGCCGTGTTCGTCGCCACCGGCGACGCACTCTACGGCGTCGCCGGTTCGTCGGCGCACCTCGACGATCTCGCCCCTACGCGGAGGGGTAGAGCCACGATCTCATCGCGGAACAGCTCGGCACTCCCGGCTACAAGGTAGCTCGGAGGTAGGCCGCTCAAGTCGGTTGCCCGAGCGGGCGCAGCAGCCGAGCGGGATCCGTGCGGCAAGCATCTCGGCCGCGTTGAAGCGGTCACCTGAGACCATCCCCCCGCCGAGATGAAGAACACCGCAGTGCCCATGGCTGCCGGTCGGCGCGCGCGCCGCAGCGTCGAGACCACGATCTCCGCACCATCTCTTCTATTTGCGCATGGAGCTCCAGGTCGCACGGCGGGCGGGTCACTCCCGACATCTCGGCTCTCTTCTCCACGCGCTCGTCGGCTTGCCGGTGCCTTCATCATCGCCGCCCTCTCACCCCATCTGAGCACCCACCCGGGAAATCGCAGAATCGTCCAGGTGCAGCGCCGCATCCGCCATGTACTCGCCGGTCGGGCAGAATCTAGGGTGGCTCTGGCACGCAGCGACGCCTGTCCGCATCACAGTTGCAAGGGAGCACAATGTCCGCCTTCATCCACCGCCGAGCCGCCCGAGCGGCAACGGCCGGCCTCCTCGCGATCGGCCTCACGGCGGCCGTCGCCGGGTGCTCCTCGAGCGAGGGCGCCGCCTCCGCCGACGGTTCGCCCGTCGAGATCACCTTCCAGTCCTGGGTGCCGAACATCGACCAGGCCGTCGACGCGTTCAATGCCGCCCACGACGACATCCACGTCACGCTCGAGACCATCACGGCGGGCCCCGACGGCGGCTACGCCAAGATGCTTTCCGCAGTACAGGCGGGGAACCCCGCCGACGTCGCCCACCTCGGCTACGACGCCGTCCCCGACTTCCTCTTGAACGACGCCGTCGAAGACATCAGCGAGTATGTGAACGACTCCGAAGACCTCTTCGTGCCGTGGCAGTGGGCCACCGGCGTCTTCGGCGATGGCGTCTATTCGGTGCCGCAGGCCTCCGGGCCGCTCGGCCAGTTCTACCGCGCCGATCTGTTCGACTCGCTCGGCATCGCGTACCCCACCACCTGGGACGAGTACTACGAGGCGGCGAAGACCATCCACGCCTCCGACCCGAACAAGTACATCACCGCCTTCGCCTACAACCAGGCGCCCTGGCTCATCGGCCTCTCGCAGCAGGCGGGCGGCAGCTGGTTCGGCACCTCCGGTGACGCTTGGGACGTGACGATCGACGACGACGCGACCCTGAAGGCCGCCGCCTTCTGGCAGAAGCTCATCGACGAGGGCCTCGTGAAGATCGAGGCCGACTTCTCGAGCGAGTGGAACGCCGACATCCAGAACGGCAACATCGCGACCTGGATCTCGGGCTCGTGGGCAGACGCGATTCTGCGCGGCACCGCACCTGACACCGCAGGGAAATGGGCGGTCGGCCCGATGCCCCAGTGGGAGGCCGGCGAGAACGTCTCGGCGACCTGGGCCGGTGGCTCGGGAGTGGCCGTGCTGAAGGGCTCGAAGCACCCCGAGCAGGCCGCGGAGTTCGCGGTCTGGCTGAGCTCCGATCCCGAGAGCGTGAACATCCTCACCAACGTGGGCGCGGGCTGGCCTGCTCTCGCCGACACCAGCGAGATCACCGCCCTGCAGAATGACCCGGAGGTCTTCGGCTTCTACGGCGGCCAGGACATCTGGGACGTGTTCGCGGAGTCGGACGCCGCGGTCGACAACTCGTGGAAGTGGCCGCCGCTGTCGTCGACGCTGTTCGCCTCGCTGACCGACAACGTCAAGAGCGCCGTCGACTCCGGTACGCCTCTGACGGAAGCGTTCACGAAGACACAGACCGACATGGTCGATGCCCTGAAGGCCAAGGGCATCTCCGTCAACTGACACCATCGGGGGTGGGGCGCCTTGAGGCGCCCCACCCCCGACCCGTTCCGACCCGAAGGAGCCCGGCCATCGCCGTGACCGCCACCGCCCCCGCCCCCCGTCGGCGCCCGCGCGCCGCCCTGGTGGTACTCACTCTCCCCTTCCTCGTGATGTTCGCGCTGTTCTTCGTGGCACCGATCGTCTACGCCGTCGTCGACAGCCTCTACTCCACGAAGGCCTCAGGCCTCGGATTCGGTGCGCCGCAGAAGGTCTTCGTCTTCTTCGACAACTATCTCGCCGCCCTGTCGAACCCCTCCTTCGTCGAGAGCCTGGGCCGTCTGCTGCTGTTCTCGCTGATCGAGGTGCCGCTCATGGTGGTCACGGCGCTCGGGCTCGCGCTCCTCCTGGAGTCGGCACGGGCGAGGCTTCCCCGCTTCTTCCGGGTGCTGTACTTCGTTCCGTACGGCGTACCCGGTGTCATCGCCGCCCTGCTCTGGGGCTTTCTCTACATCCCCGCCACGAGCCCCGTGCTCCAGGTGCTGGGTGCGGTCGGGGTGGACATCAACCCGCTCTCCTCGAGCGGAGTGCTCTTCGCCATCGCGAACATCGCCCTCTGGGGCTTCGCGGGCTACAACATGCTGATCCTCATCTCGGCCCTGCATGCCATTCCGAGCGAGCTCTATGAAGCGGCACGCATCGACGGAGCCTCCGAGTGGAAGATCACCTGGCAGATCAAGCTGCCCCTGGTGCGCCCCTCGATCATCCTGGTGACCGTCTTCACCATCATCGGCACACTCCAGTTGTTCGTGGAGCCGCTGGTGCTGCGGCCCTTGACCACGGCGATCAGCTCCGACTTCACCCCCAACCTCGCCGCCTACAACCAGTCGTTCGCCCAGGGGAACCCGAGCCTCGCCGCCGCGATGGCGGTGATCGTCGCCGTTCTCGGCTTCGTCTTCTCCTTCGGCTTCCTGAGGCTGGTCAACCGGAAGGACAACCGCGCATGGTGACGCCGACCTCTCGCGTCTCGCGCTCGCAGCGCATCAAGCAGCCCGTCGGCAGCTCGATCGTCGTGAACGGGGTGCTGGTGATCGCCGGCATCTACTTCCTCCTGCCCATCGTGTGGGTGCTGGTCGCCGCCACGAAGTCGCCCGGCCAGCTGTTCAGCAGCTTCGGGCTCTGGTTCTCCGACTCGCCCCAGGCGGTCGGCAATCTCGTCAGCGTGTTCACCCAAGACGGTGGAATCTTCACCACCTGGGTGCTGAACAGTGTCGTCTATGCGGCGTTCGGGGCCTTCGTCGCGATGGTGATTTCGGCGGCCTGCGGCTACGCCTTCGCGAAATACGTCTTCCGAGGGCGCGAGACGCTGTTCTCGATCATCCTCGGCGGCGTGCTGGTTCCTGCGACGGTGATCGCGCTGCCGCTGTACTTCCTGCTGAACGCGGTACAGCTCACCGGCACCTACTGGGCGGTGCTGCTGCCCAGCATGGTGAGCCCGTTCGGCGTCTATCTCGCGCGCATCCACGCCAACGCAGCGGTTCCCGACGAGGTCATCGAGGCCGCGCGGATCGATGGCGCGGGCGACCTGCGCATCTTCGCCTCGATCGCCACCCGGATGATGGCGCCGGCACTCGTGACGATCTTCCTGTTCCAATTCGTCACGATCTGGAACAACTATCTGCTGCCCCTGGTCATGCTGAACGACCCCAAGACGTTCCCGGTGACCCTGGGTCTCACGCTGTGGAACTCCCAGACCCAGCGCGACCCGATGTTCTACCAGCTCGTGGTGACCGGCTCCGCGATCTCGGCGATCCTCCTCGTGGTGCTGATGATCTCGCTGCAGCGGTTCTGGAAGGCCGACCTCACCGCCGGCTCGACGAAGGGATGACCGTGACCGCTCTCACCGGGCCCGTGCCCGCCCACCTCCCGGCCCGCCTGACCATCACGCTCTGGGACTTCTCCTGGTACACCCGCGCGGAGCCGGGTGGTCCCTTCGACGACCTGGATGCGGTGTGTGCGGAGGCCGCGGCCCTCGGCTACAACGCCATCCGCATCTGCGCGGCCCCGTTGCTGCTTCACGGCGGGCTCGAGCACGACGGCCGGCCACTTGCCGACGCGGCCCGCGAGCTCGAGATCGAGGGGCTGGGCGGGTCGGAGGGCTGGGGTCGCTACGGCCAGCGCACCCGCTGGTACGACGCGCCGGGCGGCTACACCGTCGATGTCGGGGCCCGGCTGCTCGAACTCTTCGAGGCAGCGGAGCGGCACGGACTCGTCGTCGTGCTGGCCAGCTGGGAGTACCAGCAGTCCCCCGCCTTCGCACGCTCGGCGGCCTGGTTCGAAGCGATCCACGCGGTGCCGATGCACCAGCGCTACGCCCTCCTCGCTGGCGCCTGGAGCAGGATGATCGACCAGCTGACGGCCGCGGGCCACCGCTCGCGCATCGCCCTGGTCGAGTTGCACAATGAGGTCGACTTCTCGCTGCTGCCGCCGCTCGGTGAAGGAGGGGCCGAGGCGCTCTGCGGTCTCCGGCGGGAGCATCCCGATCTCCTCATCACGGCGAGCTACGGCAAACCCCCGCATCTCGCGATGCACCAGCTGCCGGAGGGTCTCGGAGCCGCACAGTTCCACGTCTACAGCTACGGGGTTCTGGATGCGCTGCAGCGCCTCGTCGACATCCGCTCGGAGGGCAGCAGCGATTTCCCGAACGCGGCACTGCAGGGCTTTCTGCGGCCTGATGCCCCGACACCAGCGGAGTACGGACGCGCGGCGGAATGGAAGTACCGGGCGACGGTCGTGACCGACCAGATGATCTACGGCTACGACTGGCTCGACCCCGACGCCTGGGACACCTGGCTCTACGACAACTACGGCGCCTACCGCGAGGTGATGCTGCGGGAGATCGAGTCGCGGGTCGTCGCCATCGCCGAGTGGGCGAGGTGGAAGCAGGTGCCCGCTGTCGTAGGAGAAGGCTGGATCGGCTACACGCCCCTGCACGGCAGCTTCGAGGAGGGTCCGGTCGGACGCGCTCTGGCCGAGCACGGGATCGAGACCGCTCTGTCGCACGGGGCATGGGGGCTGGTGCTCTGTTCGAACGCGGCACCGCACCACCCGATGTGGCGGGATCGGGAGTGGCAGCGGCGCCTGAACACGAGGATCCTCACGTACTGAGCTCCCGCCGGCGTTCTCGTTTTGCGCGTGCGTCAGCGCTCGCGGAACGTCGCGCGGTACGCCGTGGGGCTCACCCCGTTGATGGTGCGGAAGTGCCTCGAGAAGTAGAAGGGGTCGTCGTAGCCGACGGTGTGGGCGATGTCGGAGATCGAGGCGTCTGTCGTGATGAGGAGCTCGCGGGCACGGGCGCTGCGGAGGCGCTTCTGGTACTCGACGACACCCATGCCCGACACCTTGCGGAAACGTGCGGAGAAGTGCGAGACGCTGAAGCCCGCGACCGCGGCGAGCTCGAGAACGCTCACGGTCGTCGTGAGGTTCTCGCGCAGGAAGTCTTGAGCGGCGAGGATCGGATCGCCCGACAGCTTCACGCCCCGAGCGCGATCCGCGGCGAGCTGCGCCAGCAGACCCCACGCCGCACCCGACGCCGAGAGCAGACTGGAGTCGGTCTCATCGCGCTCGAGCGAAGAGACCACGTGTTCGAGGGCGGCCCGAGCGGCGTAGGGGTCGTGCACGGCGAGCACCGGATCGAAGTCGGCACCCTCGGCGGTGATCGCGCCGGCCAGCACGACGGCGTCGGCGCCGGTCACGTGCATCCACCAGATCGTCCAGGGGTTGCGGGGCTCGGCGCGGTAGCGATGGGGCTCGTCGGCGGGGAGCACGACGATCTGCCCTGGCAGCACACGGTGCTCACGGCCACGCAGCTCGACCACGCCGGCCCCGTCGGTGCACAGCATCACCACGACCTCCCGGGCCCCGTGCGGGCGAGCGCGACCATGGGCCGCGGCGTGAGGGAAGTGCCCCGCATCCGTCACCAGGAGCCTCTCGGTGAGAGGTGATCCCAGAGCTTCCGCCACTCTGGGCCGCGGCAGAACCCGGAGCCGCTGGCCGGGGAAGCCGTCGCGGATCAGCACGGTCGCAGTCTAACCGCGCCGTATCGACGGCAGTGTGCTCATCCCTCGTACTCGCGCGAGAACAGCAGCATCTCGGGCAGGCTGGTGGCGAAGTAGTCGGTCACCCCGTCGTCGCGCACGGCCCGGGGGGCCGTGAAACGGGGCCTCGCCTCACCGAGGTTCGCCGGAGGGTCTGCAGGGGCGAGCCCGAGCGCCTCGCGCACACCGTCCCACGCCCGAAGCGTTCGCCCTTCACCGCCCTCCCAGGGGTGGAAGGTGCGAGACGTGAGGATGTCGTGGGCCTCGGCAGCCCGGCCCTCGGCCGCAAGCAGTTCCACGTAGACGACGGTGAAGTCGTCGCGGGTGAGCACGACGTCGCGGATGCCGTCGAGCCGGGTGAGACGAGCGGATGCCGGATGCCCGAGTCGGGCGGAGAGTTGGTCCTCCTCGAAGCGGAGTCGAGCATCCTGCGGGGCGCGCTCGACGGCTGCACCGTACCGCTGCCAGGCGAGATCGTCGTCGTGTGCGACCGAGTACGCGGCGAGGCCGGCGTTTCTTAGCAGCACGGGGTCGCTGGCCCCGAGCTCGATCGCCCGTTCCCAGCAGTCGAGGGCGTCGCGGCGCCGGCCATGAGCGTAGAGCAGCATGCCGAGGAGCGACAGGGCTGTCTCGTCGCGGGGGTCGACGGCGAGCGCGCCGGTCAGCGCGTCGTGGGCGTCGAGGCCAGAGGGGAAAGCCCAGGTCGTGTCGCACTGCCGGGCCCTGTGCCGGCGAAGTACGGCGTCATCCGCTCGTCCGAGACTCTCGAGTAGCTCGGCAGCGACGTAGTGGGACACGGGGAGGACGTTCCCCGCCGCGATGACGGGCAGGGGTGCCTCCGCCAGATGGTCGAGCACCGCCAGGGCTTCCGTGGGGGCTCCTGCGGTTCGGAGCTCGAGAGCGACGTCGAGGAGCAGGCCGGGGTCGGAGGGATAGGCGTGCCCTGACAACGCGCGCACCGTCGGGTTGAGCGGTTCGAGCGCGAGTTCGGCCCGCAGCACCTCATGCGCTTCGTCGTGTCGACCCGCCTCCTTGAGCAGGACGGCTCGGAGCACCGCGCGCCGGCTGTCATGACCGACGACGCCGTCGAGAGTGTCGAGCACACGCTCTGCCGCCCGGTGCCGGCCCCGCCGCAGCAAGGAGGCGGCGAGCTCGAAGCCGGCGGGTGCCGCCCAGGCTCCGTCCCACCCCGCCTTGGCGAAGTGCTCCTCCGCCTCGACGTCGCGGCCGAGTCGCCTCAGCGCGAGTCCGGCGAGATAGAACGCCTCGGCGTCGAGCGGGTTGCCGTTGCGACGGGTGAGGCGTTCGAGGGCCAGCTCGACTCGGACGAGCGCCGAGCCGTACAGCCCCGAGCGGTACTCCGCGTCGCCGACGGCGAGATTGGTGCGGATGTCGCCCGGGTCACGGCTGAGCGCGGCTTCCCAGTACCGATGGGGGGAGCGAGTGGGATGCCGGAACTGGCTGAGGTGGAGGCCGGTGAGGTACAGCTCCTCCACCGTCTCGATCTGCTCGGGCGCGCTCGGCTCCTCGGCGGTCGAGGGCTCACCGTCGGCGATTCGAGGCGGCGACCACCGCACGAGCACGGAGCCTCGGTCGGAGAGGAGCTCGACCACGGTACACGGCCCGACCGTCCCGAAGGCGATCGACTCGACCTGGCCGGGAACGAGATCGACCGTTCGCGAGGCGACGACGGTCTCGCCGTCCCGTACCCGGAGGACGGCCGCCGGTCGAGGCGTCGTCGTCGCGAAGCGCGCTTCGCAGCTCGCACCTCGCTCCACGTGCACCGCGGCATCCGGAGTCGCCTGGTGAGCGGCCCCGATGCCCGGGATGGGGAACCAGTACTGGCTGAAGACCTTCGTCTCCCCCGGCAGCAGCCACGAGAAATCGGGCTGATTGTCGGTGTAGACGCCTGCCATCAGCTCGACGTACGGGCCGTCGTCGTCGGTGAGTTGCGCATCCCAGGCCCGGCCGAAGTCGGCGTCGCCCCAGGTCCACTGCTTCTTGCCCGGCGAGAGTCGCCGTTCGGCCCAGTGCACGAACCCGGCGTTACGGGAGTGGTCGTAGCCGCCGAAGAAGTCCTCTTTGGAGTCGACGATCATGTACGAGGTCGGCACGGGGATGTTGCGGTAGAAGTCGATGCGGTCGGCCCCGGGATGCTCGGCGGCGAGCGCCGGGTAGTCGACCCCGTAGTAAGGGCGGTCGGCGCGCGGGAATGCGGTGATCGCGCGCCGGGCGTGGTCGGCCACGTACCGCACGTCTTCGGGAAAGAACGACTGGTAGTCGTCGTGCACGCGCGCAGCGACATTCGCCCACCACAGGAAGGACTGACGCTCGCTGGTGCGGTTGTGGAGACGCACCACCACCTCGACGACCGAGCTGTCGGGTCGCACACGCACTCCGTGCTGACCCGCCATGCGCGCGAACGGGTCGTGGTCGGCGCACCAGACGGTCACCGATCCGTCGGAGCCGTGCTCGATCGTGCTCTCGACGGGCAGCACCGTGGCGGGGCGGTGATGCTGCGGCCAGTTGAACTCGACTCCGCCGCTCACCCACGGCCCAGCGAGCCCCACCAGAGCGGGCTTGATGACGTTGTTGCGGTAGAAGAAGTCGTAATCGGTGGTCTTGTCGTAGCCGATGTGGATGCGGCCGCCGAGCTCGGGGAGCACCACGAGTCGCAGATAGCGGTTCTCGAGATGAACCGCCTGCCAGGTGCGCATCTCGGCCGAATCGGAGACCGCTTCGGTGAACGGCAGCGGATACACCTTGCCGCTCGAGCCCTGATAGACGCGGTGGTCGAGGTACATCGGGTAGACGCTCGGCTCGGCGGCCGGGTAGGTGAGGATCTCGAGCGGTTCGCTCCAGGCGACAGGGCGGCCCTCGGCAAGTGCGGAGCGCAATTCGTCGGGCGCGGCGGGGAGCTCGATCCGGCCTGCGCCTTCGTCGGCACGGGGCGAGGGGCTGGTCGATTCGATCGTCATCCGAGTTCTCATCTGCGTTGATCAGCCGGTGGGAGCCGGGACTTCTGGGTGGAGCGCGACAGGAGCCGCACGCTCACGCTAATCGTCCCGGTCCCGACGGGCCGAGCACGATCGCACGGACTAACCTGGACGATCGTCTGATCTTCGCGTCAGGCGGCGGGGCCCTGGGTAAGGGTGACGGTGGCGGTGGAGGTGGTGCCGGAGGCGGTGGTCCAGGTGAGGGCGACCTGCTCGCCGGGTTCCATGGAGCCGAGGAGTGCGGTCAGGGCGGCGGCGGAGGCGACGGACTGGCCGTTGACGGCGGTGATGACGTCGCCCGCGGCGAGGCCGGCCGAGACGGCGGGGGTGCCCTCGATGACGCCCGCGACGGTCGCGCCGGAGGTGGAGGTGGAGCCGCTGGCGCCGCTGGTGCCGGAGCCGGTGCTGCCGGTGGTGCCGCGCATCCGTGACGACGGGGCGGTGCTCGACGGCGCATCCTGGGCCACCGAGATGCCGAGGAAACCGGGGTAGCCGATCTCGATGTACTCGGTGTCGACGCCGGCCCCGATCTGGCTCACGATGTCGAGCGCGTCGGAGAGGGGGATGGCGAAGCCGGTGATCTCGACGCTGCCCGACGATGCCGCGGTGTCGATGCCGACGACCTCACCGCTCGCGTTCACGAGCGGCCCGCCCGAGTCGCCCGACACGATGTCGGCGTCGACCTGGATGAGCCCCTCGAGGGTCTCCCCCTCGATGCCCGACTCGCTCTGGGTGGTGATGGTCTGGTCGAGGGCACTGACGGTGCCGGAGGCGGCGACCAGGTCGCCCGTGCCCTCCGCGTTGCCGATCGCGGTCACCGTGTCGCCCACGGCGACCGAGTCGCTGTCGCCGAGCTGCGCGGTGGTCAGCCCCGAGGCTCCGTCGAGCTGCAGCAGCGCGATGTCGTGGGTGGCGTCGGTGCCGACGACGGTCGCGGCGTAGCTCGCGCCCGTGAGCTCGTCGGTGACCTCGATGGCGGTCGAGCCTTCGACGACGTGGTTGTTGGTGAGGATGAGTCCGTCAGAGGTCAGGATGACGCCCGTGCCCGCCGAGGCGGCGCCCTGGTAGCTCAGGTCGGAGACGATGGTGACGACGCCCGCGGTCTGGGCGGTGCTGGCGGCGACCGCATCCGTCGTGGTGCCGGAGCCGGCCTGCGTGCCGGAGCCGTAGCCGTAGGTGCCCGAGCCGCCGAGCGGGAGGGACGAACCACCGGATGCCGGGCCGGAAGCGCTGGGATCGAACCCGCTGCCGGGAACGACGCCGGAGACCGACCCGTCGACGGCTGCGCCCCAGTCGTCGACGACCGATGCCTGCGACGACCCCGCGACAACCGCCGAGGTCACCTGGCCGACGGCGAACGCGGCGCCCCCTGAGCCCGCGCTCACGATGAGGACGGCTGCGGCTACTCCGGCGACGATGCCGGCGCGGCGACGACGTGCGCGGGCGGATGCCCGACGGTCGCGGCGCGGTGGGCGCCCGGATGCTGCACTCTCGATCTGGGGGACGACGACCGGGCCGTCGATGGTGTGGGCGATCACGACGGCCGGGCGGTCGGCGGAGGGGGCGGGGGCGGGGTGGTCGTTCATGGGAGTGTCCTCGGGTGGTGGGAGGGTCGGGGTGGATCGTGCTCGCCATCCCACCGGTCCCTCCTCGGCGCCGACCAAGACGCGGGTATGGCGCACCTATGACTTCTCCACATCTGTGCTGAGTGCGGAGTTCTCCACACTCAGCAGGCGCGCCACCCGTTGTTCACCCGTCCGCACTACTGTGGCCCCATGACCGTCCCCACCAGTCTCGAATCGGCAGCGGCTGCGGCGGGCGGGCGACGACCGAAGCGGTCGCACGTTCTGGCGTGGGGTCTGTGGGACTGGGGGTCCGCATCCTTCAACGCCGTCATCACGACGTTCGTGTTCACGGTGTATCTCACCAGCGACTCGTTCGGGGGCGAGACCACCACCTCGGCGCAGCTCGGAGTCGCGATGACCATCGCCGGGATCGTCGTCGCGGTGCTGGCACCGGTCACGGGTCAGCGCTCCGACCGGGGCGGGCGGCGCAAGCTCTGGCTCGCCGTCAACACCTACATCGTGGTGGCCCTCAGCGCCCTCATGTTCTTCGTGGCGCCCGAGCAGGGCTACCTGTGGTTGGGGCTGTTCCTGCTGGCGGCGGGCACCGTGTTCTTCGAGTTCGCGAGCGTGAACTACAACGCCATGATCGCGCAGGTCTCGACACCGAAGACCGTCGGGAAGGTCTCGGGCTTCGGCTGGGGGATGGGCTACGTGGGCGGCATCGTGCTGCTGCTGTTCGTCTACTTCGGGTTCATCAACCCGATCGGCGGCACCGCGTTGTTCGGCGTACCCGACAGCGACGCGCTGCCCATCAGGGTGACGGTGCTGGTGTCTGCGATCTGGTTCGCGTTGTTCGCGCTGCCGGTGCTGCTCGCGGTACCGGAGTACCACGCCCCTAAGGCGACAGCAGAGGGGCACGGAAAGAAGCGGACGGGGTTCTTCGCGAGCTACGGCATCCTCTTCCGCGACGTGAAGGCGCTGTTCCGCGAGAGCCGGGAGACGGTGTACTTCCTGCTCGCGAGCGCCGTGTTCCGTGACGGGCTCACCGGGGTGTTCACCTTCGGCGGCGTGCTGGCCGCCGGCTCGTTCGGGTTCAGCTCGGGCGAGGTCATCGTGTTCGCGATCGCGGCGAACATCGTCGCAGGAGCGTCGACGATCCTGGTCGGGCTCCTCGACGACCGCTTCGGGGCCAAGCCCGTCATGGTCGCGTCGCTCATCGGCCTCCTGGTCTGCGCGGCGTTCGTGTTCGCACTGCACGACGGCGGCCAGATCGTGTTCTGGACCTTCGGGCTCGCCCTCTGCGCCTTCGTCGGCCCCGCGCAATCGGCGAGCCGATCGTTCCTGGCCCGGCGCATCCCCGAGGGCCGCGACGGCGAGATCTTCGGGCTCTACGCCACCACGGGCAAGGCGGCGACCTTCCTCTCCCCCGCCCTGTTCACCCTCTTCATCGGTCTCGGCGCCGCCGTCGTCGGCCCCGGGGTGAACGTGCAGTACTGGGGCATCCTCGGCATCGCCCTGGTGCTCCTCGTCGGCCTGCTCCTCCTCATCCCTGTGCGCTCCCGCCCCCGCTGAGGGCGCGGGTTCACGGGCCCTGGTCGCCAAAAGAGCTCCCCAGAGCTGGGGAGGATGGGGGCCTTAGCCCCTCCTTCGAGTCGGTCGCACAACGTGCTCGCTGATGCGCGCAAAAGAGCACTTTGCGCTACCAAGGTGAGCAGTGTGGAGCCCGCGGGTCAGCGCGCGAGGGTGCCGAGGTAGAGGCCGAGGTAGGCGACGGCGACGGCGAGCACGAGCATGCCGAGGCCGTTGACGAGGGCGGCGCCGTAGCGGCGGGTCTGGAGAAGGCGCACCGTCTCGAAGCTCGCGGTGCTGAAGGTCGTGTAGCCGCCGAGGAACCCGGTGCCGAGGACGAGGAGCAGCTCGTGCGACACCGTGCCGGAGAGCACGAATCCGGTGAGCAGGCCGAGGAGGAACGACCCGGTCACGTTGATGACCATGACTCCCACCGGAAAGGTCGACGGCACAAGGCGCTTGATCACGCCGTCGAGCACGAAGCGCACCACGGCGCCGAGGCCGCCGGCCGCTGAGAGGGCGAGCATGAGCAGCGGCGTCACCGTCATCGCGACCTCCCCGCCCGGTCGCCCGGCGCTCTGCGTCGCCCCAGCACGGATCCGAGGAGGATGCCGCCCCCGCTCGCCAGCCCGCCCACGATCACGGTCGCGAGCCCGTACACCAGCGCGATGGCGAACCCGCCCTGGCTGAGCATCGAGGCGCTGTCGGCAGACAGCGCGGAGTACGTGGTGAACCCCCCGAGCACTCCCGTGCCCACGAACAGCCGCAGGTGACGTCGGATCCCCTCGTCGGGGCCGCGCAGCGCGAGGGCCGCGAGCACGAACGCCCCGACGATGTTGATGCCGAAGATGGCGACGGGGAACGACCCGATGGGCTGCACCACGAGGGTGACCGCCTCCCGGAGGGCGGTACCGAGGGCACCGCCCACCAGCACGAGCGCGAGGTGCCCCGGGTGGAGGTAGGCGGGGCGTGACGCACGCACCACCGGCGTCGCGGGCAACCCGGGAGTGGCGTCGTCGGCGTCGCTGTCGATCGGCAGCGACGCGCGGGGGTCGTCGACACGGTCATCCATCGCCTCAAGGATACGGCGGCGGGTCGTCGCTCTCGCCCGCGGTGCAGCAGCTGACGTGGTGTCACCCGCGGGCGAGAGGGCCCGGGTCAGGCGCGGCGACGTCGCATCGTCAGCACGATCCCCACGACGACGGCTCCGACCACGAGGAGCGAGCCCACCGCGGCAGCGAGCACGAGGGGCAGCTGCACCCCGCCTCGATCGCCCGCGCCGTTCGACGCGGCGCCAGCGGCGGGCGTCTCGGATGCGGGCGCGGAGGCGGCAGGCGATGCGGGCGAGGTCGCGCCCTCGCCCGCGGCAGGCGACTCGGAAGCCGCGGTCGACGGCCCCGCCGGCTGCCCGCCCGTCGACTCCCCGCCCGCCGACACGGGCCCCTGGTAGTCGAAGCCGTACTCCCCCGACACCGGATGCCCGTCTGACGAGACCGTCTGCCACACCACCGTGTACCCACCGGTCGCCGTCGGCGTGAACGGCACGCTCAGGGTGGCGTTCACGATCGTCAGAGCTCCGGATGCGGTGGCGCCCGTGGCGTCGCGCACCTCGACGGCGATGCCCGCCTGGAGGTCGGTGAGCGGCGGTTCATTGAAGGTGAGGGACACCTCGGCGAGAGGATCGGTCACCGTCGTGTCGGCGGCGGGCGAGGTCGACACCAGGAAGTCGTGAGCCGACGCCGGCGCCACTCCCCCGACGAACCCCGCTCCCCAGCCGAGCCCCAGCACCGAGGTCACCACTGCCGCTGCCGCCGAGAGGGCCGCGACGAGCAGTACCCTCCTGCGCGCCAGGTCGCGGCGCGCGCCGCGGGCCCGCCGCACGGCATCGGGACGACCACCCCGTGCGGTCGACGTCGTCGTGACGCTCATCGCTGCGCCGCCTCGGCGTCGTCGACCCGCGCTGCACTCGAGCCCCGCGCGGCACGCGAGCCCCGTGCTGCGCCGATGGCGACCACCACGAGCGCCGCCGCCGCCAGCACGATCGCGCCGATGCCGAGCCCGAGGGAGACCGACGCGACCGCCGCCGCATCGCCGGCCGCGGCATCCTCTCCACCCCCGGCGGCCGGGGCCGACCCCGAGCCGCCGGTCTCCGCCCCGGCGCCCGCGGTGGCACTCACCGCCGCCTGGTCATGCCCGTGTCCGTCCGACGGCGGAGCGTCGTTCACGTAGAGCACAGGTGCCGGGCTCTCGGGTTCCTCCCCCGAGGCCGGGGCCGGCTCGTCCCAATCGACGACGCTGCCGTCGGAGTAGCTCTGGTGGGCGGGTAGCGCGATGCTCCCCACGTCGGGCACGGGCCCGACCGAGATCGGGAACTCCTGGAACTGGCCGTCGGCGATGCCGACACCGTCGACAGCCGTCCAGGTCACCGAGACGGGCGCCTCGGTGAGGGTCGCCGACCCCGAGGTGACCGGTTCGGGGAGGTCGCCGGTGACGACCTCGGTGGTCCACCCGGGCACCGGCTGATAGCTCACGCTCGTGAACGGCGTGCCGGTCGGCAGGTCGACGGTGACCGAAGTGGTCGACGCGGTCGCCGACTCGTTGGGAACCTTGAAGGTGAGGGTGGTGTACGAGCCGGCCACCGCCTGGGCGGGATTCACGCGCACGTGGGCGGAGGCGGCGAGGGGTGCGGCGAGGGCGAGGGCGCCCCCCGCGAGGAGTGCAGCAGCGACGCCGGAGGCGCGCGCGATGGAGGTCTTGGTCATGACTGATGTCTTTCTGACGAGAGGGATGAAAAGGTCGAATGCGCGTCTGCGCACGCCGCCGATCTCCGGCCCCCGAGACGGTGGGCCGGTTTATCCGCCGGGTCAGGCCCGGATGCGGTCAGCTGGCGGCGCGCGCGATGAGCGCCGCTGGCGGTCCGCGGTGCCTCAGGCGGTCGAAGGCGACACCCAGGTCGTCGAGCGGGTCGACCACCCCGAGCAGCCAGACCTGCACTCGAGCGCCGCTGCGCCGGCGTGCGACGATGCTGGCCCGCTCGACGAGGTGGGCGAGCACGACGGGGAGGGCGGCGAGGCCGACCCGCACCGCGCGCACGACGGTGGCGGCCGCGCCGAGGCCCGAGCGACCGAGCGCGAGCAGACGCCGCAGCACGGTCTCCCCGCGCCGGAGCGCCACCACGGTCAGCACCGCGGCCACGGCGTGCGCCAGCCACATCGACCCCCCGTCGTGCTGGTGCACGGCCGAGGCCGAGGCGTCGGGAACCAGAGTGGCCGAGACGTGGCCGCCGTGCTCGTGTGATGCGACGCTGAGGCCGGAGCCACCACGGTCTCCGACACCGAAGAGCAGGTGGAAGGCGAATTGGCTGAGCGCGACCGACACGGCGAGCAGGGGCAGTGAGGGCCTCCGCAGCGTGAAGAGCACACAGACGACCGCCGAGAAGGCGCCGGCGATGACGAGACCGAGAACGGCAGGCGCGCCTCCCCCGGCGGCCACGTGAGACAACGCCGCCATGAAGACGGCGACGGATGCGGCGCTCAGCCCACGGACGACGCGGATCGACCTGGCGTTCATCCTCCCCGCATCCCGGGCCCCTCCGTGAGGCCCGATTCCAGTCTAGAGGCGGGCATCCGGACTCGTTCTCAGCGCTTTGCGGATAACCCCCTACACGAGCAAGAAGTTAGATAAACTAGCCACTAGTGCTTCTAGTTCAGGATTGTCAACCCCCCTGTGACCCATTTGGGGGGACGGGTGACGCAGGCATAGCCTTCCGATACGACCGGGATATGTCGAAGCACCGCAGGGCTGAGAGGCAAGGCGGTGCGGTGAAGCAGGTAGTCGAAGTAGCAACGGAGATGAACATGTCACGTACACTCGCCACGGCCCCTCTCGAGACCGACGACGCAGAGCCCCAGGCCCGTCTCGCCGACATCCGCGGGGCTTCCGAAGACCCGGTGAAGGACTACCTCCGCCAGATCGGTCGCACCGCCCTGCTGACCGCCGAGGACGAGGTCGATCTCGGTCGCCGCATCGAGGTCGGCGTGCTCGCCGACGCGAAGCTGAGCGAGACCCCCGTCATGGACGCGACGCTGAAGCGCGAGCTGCAGTGGCTGGCCCGCGACGGTCAGGCCGCGAAACGACAGCTCATCCAGGCCAATCTCCGCCTGGTCGTCTCGATCGCGAAGCGCTACCTCGAGCGCGGGCTGCCCTTCCTCGACCTGATCCAGGAAGGGAACATCGGCCTCGTGCGCGCGGTCGAGAAGTTCGACTACCAGGCCGGCTTCAAGTTCTCGACCTACGGCTCGTGGTGGATCAAGCAGTCCATCAACCGCGCTCTCGCCGATAGCGGTCGCATCATCCGCATCCCGGTGCACACCTCGGAGAAGATCTCATCCATCACCCGCATGCAGCGCCGTCTCATGATCGAGCTCGGCCGCGAGGCGACGATCGACGAGGTCGCCGCCGCGGTCGACCTGCCGCCCCGCAAGGTGCAGGAGCTCATCCGTCACGGTCGCGACACGGTCTCCATCCACACGCCCGTCGGCGACGACGACGCCGAGCTGGGCGACCTCATCGAAGACACCTCGCAGGCCCAGCCCTTCGACGCTGCCGCTGCCTCGCTGCAGCATCACGACCTCTCGGCTGCGCTCGCCACCCTGCCCCCCCGCGAGGCCCGTGTGGTGTGCATGCGCTTCGGTCTCGACGGCGAAGACCCCATGTCGTTCGACCAGATCGGCGACGTGCTGGGGGTCTCGCGCGAGCGGGCCCGCCAGATCCAGCGCCGGGCGCTGAGCATGCTCCGCAACGAGGCACTGCACGACTACCTGATCGCCTGACCGGTCACAAGGATGAGGAGGGGCCCCGGCAATCACGCCGGGGCCCCTCCTCATGTGCGCGGGTCGGCGGTCGTCACCGCGCGGCGCTGCGGCCCCGACGCCGCTCGCGCGACAGCCGGAGGCCGCGGTACCCGAACCCCACGGCCAGCACGATCACCCCCGCCACCACCGCCGAGGGCGGCAGCGCGGCGACCAGCACCACGCACCCGGCCGCACCGACCAGCTGCACGACGCGCGGCGAGCGCCTCTCGGTGCGCGGCTGCCCGAACGCCGACACATTGGCGACGAAGTAGTACAGCAGCACGCCGAACGACGAGAACGCGATCACCCCGCGCAGGTCGACCGCGAGCACCAGCGCCACGATGACCACACCGACCGCCAGCTCGGCGCGGCGCGGAACGCTCCGCCGCGCATCCACCACGCCGAGTGCCCTCGGCAGGTCGCCCCGCCGCCCCATCGCGAGGGCGGTGCGGCCGACGCCCGTGACGAGCGCCAGGAGCGCGCCGAGCGAGGCGAGCGCGGCGCCCACCCCGACCACCGGCACGGCCCACTCCCACCCGTTCGCCTGCACCACCTGCACGAGGGGATCGGCCGCCGAGGCGAGCCCGTCGGCGCCCAGGGCGGTCACAGTTGCGGTGGCGATGGCAAGGTAGACGGCCAGCGCGATGACGAAGGCCACCGTCACGGCCCGGGGAATGGTGCGTTCTGGACTCTTGACCTCCTCGCCGAGGGTGGCGATGCGGGCGTACCCGGCGAAGGCGAAGAAGATCAGCCCCGCGGCCTGGACGATGCCGTAGGGCGTCACGTCTGAGAGGGCCGCCGCAGGGATCGCCGCCGAGCCGCCCGCGCCGCCGGCCCCTCCGGCCGAGCCGGCCAGCGCATCCGTCACCCCCGATGCCACGACGACGGCGAGCACGGCCAGCACCGCCACCACGATCACCCGGGCAGCCAGCGCGGTGCGGGTGATTCCGAACAGGTTCACGCACACCAGGGCGGCGACCGCGAGCGCGGCAAGCGGTCGCTCGAACGCCTCGGCGCCCGCCGGCAGCGCGTAGACGGCGAAGGTGAGCGCCATGGCGGCGCAGCTCGCCGTCTTGCCGATGACGAAGCTCCACCCCGCGGCGAAGCCCCACCACTCCCCCAGCCGTTCGCGGCCGTAGACGTAGCTGCCGCCCGCCGTCGGGTAGCGCGCTGCGAGCTGCGCCGTGGAGGTCGCGTTGCAGTAGGCCACTACGGCGGCGAGGGCGAGCGCCCCGAGCAGGGCTGCCGCGCTCCCCGCCGAAGCCGCCGCGGGGGCGAAGACGGAGAACACGCCCGCGCCGATCATGGCGCCCAGGCCGATGAACACGGCGTCGGCGAGCCCGAGCCGACGCTCGAGGGACGGCGACGGCGTAGGCGGGGGAACAGCGGTCACGCGCGCAGACTAACCGGGCCGGGTGAACGGGAGGCGGCGCCCCGCCTCACCGTGCGTGGCGGGGCGCCGGGATCTGCGCCGCGATCAGGGAGTGGCCGCGGGCGGTGAAGTGGATGCCGTCGGCGTCGACGTCGCTGCGCAGCCGGTCGGGCTGCTGCGGGTCGCGCAGCAGGAAGTCGGCGTCGACGACACGGTCGATGCCGTACGGCAGCGTGGAGAGCCAGGCGTTCCAGGCCAGACGCGTGCTCTCCTCGGCCCCGCTCAGCGCGCGCGGCGGCTCCGTCATGGCGTAGACCGTGGCGTCGGGCCACAGCGTGCGCACCCGCGTCACGACCGCTCCCCAGTCGTTCTGGATGTCGGCGAGCTGCCGCCCCCGTGCGATGTCGTTCGAGGCGGCCCACACCGTCACGATGTCGGGCTCGAGGTCGTCGCCGTACTGCTGCCACAGCTCCGAGCCGCCTGCGAACAGCGAGCTCAGCGACCCGGGCGCCGCGAGCGACACGGCCACGGCGTCGTTCGAGATCGCCCACTGCTGCGGCCACGCCGTCTGCTCGCCGCGGGTCGGATGCTCGGCGGGCGAGAGCGTCCCCGGTGCGTTCAGCGAGTGGCCGATGCTGAGAAGCACGGGGGCGTCGCCAGCGAACTCGTACTCGATCCACACGTCGAAGTAGCTGAGGTCGGCGCTGCGCTCGGCGCGCGGGGTGCCGATGGCGGCCGCGTCGGTCGACGCCCCGACTCCGGTGGCGAGCCAGGACAGGCCGGGGTTGGTGGCGAGCGTCGCGCCCGCGGGCGCGGTGAATCCGATCGAGAGCAGGTAGGGCGTGTGCGCGGCGACGAGCTGGGTGCCGGGGTCGATCCATCCCGAGACGAAGCCCTCCCGGGCCAGGTTGGCCGTACCGCCCACCTCGACGGGGGCGGTGCCGAACTCGCCGGTCTGCCCGTCGGGCCCGTCGATGCGGTGCTCCCCCACGTAGACGCCGGTGAGGGTGACGGGTGAGTCGATGCTCTGCTCGGTGTTGAACTGCCAGTTGCGCACGTGCACCCGGAACGCCGTCGCGTCGACGGCGAGCTCGAACGGCAGCCGCATCGACGCCTCGAACTCCGCTCCCCCACCGGTCTCGACGCGGTTCAGGGTGTGCCCGAAGCTGTAATCGGCGACTCGGGCCGGGGCGCCCACCTGCTTGGCCTCGACACGACCGGCAGCGTCGGCTCGGGCTGCGCCGGCCTCCTGCACCCGAGCGGGCGCGATCGTGGGTGCGGCGGCATTCAGCGAGCCGAGGGCGAAGGCGGCAACGACCAGCGAGACGACCGCGGCCACCGAGGTGACGATGAGCAGCAGGCGCGTGCGATCACGTCGGGGTCTGCTCATCCCTCCATGGTGAGCAACCACTGCCAGATGAGCAAGAGCGTGACGAGGAACCCCGCCACGTAGTTGAGCCACAGGAAGCGGTGCCAGCCGGCATTGGCGCGCTCGGCGTCGGCGTCGGAGATCGACCAGTAGGGCAGGATGCTCACCGCATAGGGCAGGGCGAGCACCGCCGCGAGGGGCCCGGGCCACGGGGTCAGCAGCAACAGCAGCCCCGAGAGGATGTATGCCGCGAAGGCCATGCGTACGGTCGCCTTGCCGCCCACCACGGTGGCGACGGAGCCGATGCCGCCCTCGCGGTCGGCGACGATGTCCTGCACGGCGCCGAAGGCGTGACTGGCGATGCCCCAGAGGAAGTAGGCGCCGAGCAGCGCATACAGGCCCGGCGTGAACACGGCTCCCGCGAGGGCGAGCCCGTAGACCGCCGGGCTCACGAAGTGGGTGCTCGACGTGAGCGAGTCGAGGAAGGGTCGCTCCTTGAACCTGAGGCCGGGTGCGCTGTACGCGATGACGGCGAAGACGCTCACCGCGAGCACCGCCCACGACAGCGGCGACCCGACGACGACGAGGAAGACCAGGAACGGCACGTTCGTGACGACGACGGCCCAGAGCGTCGTGCGGTGGAGCGACCGGTCGAGCACGGCGCCCTCCACGCCGCCCTTGCGCGGGTTGCGGAGGTCGGACTCGTAGTCGAACACGTCGTTGATGCCGTACATGGCGAGGTTGTAGGGCACCAGGAAGTACAGCGTGCCGAGCACGAAGACGAGGTCGATCTCGCGGGTGGTGAGGAGGTAGCCGGCGGCGAACGGGAAGGCGGTGTTGACCCACGACAGCGGTCGCGACGAGAGCAGGAGGGTGCGGATCACCGGTCTCGCCCCCTCTCGTCGCGGGCGCCGAGCAGCAGCCAGAGCGAGGGCAGCAGCAGAACCGCCGCGATCGCGTAGGCGAAGTCCTCGAGCGGAGCGATGCCGATGAACGCCCCCGAGATCAGACCCTCGTCGTAGCCGACGAGACCCACGGCGATCATCACGTTGTCGAACAGTGCGGTGAGCACGAGCAGGAGGCCGAGCGTCGCCCCGAAGGCGGCGAGGGTGCCGCGGCGGGCAGCACTCGGCCGCCGGCGCACGACCACCGCGGCGACGATCAGCACGACCAGTACTGGTGCGAGGAAGAGGGCGTTGAGACTCCAGTAGGTCACGCGGTCGACCGCCCGATCAGGCGTCGGGCGCCGGCGAACACGTTCATGGTGAGGTAGCAGAGCAACGTGAGGAAGAACAGTTCCTCCACCGGGAGCTCAGGGGCCACCTGGAGCCCCGTCATGAACTCCGTCTCGCCGCGGAAGAAGATGCCGAGGCCGATGCCCGCGAGGTCCCACAGCACGAAGAAGGCGACCCCCACCACGAGCACCACGGCTGCGCGCCGGGGCCGGTGGAAGAAGAACAGCCGGAAGCGACGGTCGAGCACCACCATGCCGGTGAGCGAGACCAGGAGCGCCGCCAGATACAGGATGCCCATGCGGTCTGCTCAGCTGCCCGCGGCGAGTGGTTCGGGCAACGCCGTCGTGCTGGTGTCGCCCCGGAGCCGCTTGAGCACGAGCTCGGCGCTGATCAGGCACATCGGCAGACCGATCCCCGGCGTCGTCGACCCGCCGGCGTAGTAGAGCCCCTCGACCTTGGAGCTGACGTTCTTGGCACGGAACATCGCACTCTGCCGGAGGGTGTGGGCGGGCCCGAGGGCCGTGCCCTTCCAGGAGTTCAGGTCGTCGGCGAAGTCGGCCGGGCCGATCGTGCGGCGCACCCTCACCCGCTCGGCGAGGTCGGGGATTCCGGCCCAGTCGGCGATCTGGGCGATGGCGGTGTCGGCGAGGTGCTCCACCGTCGCATCACCCTCACCGTCGACGCCGCCGTGCCCGATCGACGGATCGGCCGGGATGGGCACGAGCACGAAAAGGTTCTCCATGCCGTCGGGCGCCACCGTGTCGTCGGTGGCACTCGGCCGGCAGACATAGAGCGACGCGGGGTCGGGAACGGTCGGCTGATCGCTGAAGATCTTGCCGAAATCGCCCTTCCAGTCCTTCGTGAAGAACAGGGTGTGGTGCTCGAGCTCGGGCAGTTCGCCCTCCACCCCGAGCAGCACCAGCAGTGCGCTCGGGCCGGCCGTGCGCTTCTCCCAGTACGACTCGGGGTAGCTCTGCAGTTCCGGCAGGAGCATCCGCGTCTCGGTGTGCCAGAGGTCGGCAGTCGACACCACGATGTCGGCCTCGAGCGAGTGCGCCCGGCCGGATTCGTCGGTGTAGTGCACGCCGCCCACATGGGGCCTCGTCGAAGGATCGCCCTCGGGTTCGGGCGCGACTGCGGTCGACGCCTCCCCGGCGAGCACCCGCCTGAGCTCGTCGCGATCGATGACGTTCGTGTCGAAGGCGGTGGTCTCGTAGTCGTAAGGGTCTTCGGGCTCCGGCGCCGCCACCACCTTCGCGTCGGCGGCCATCACGATGCGCGTCACCTCCGCCCCGGTGATGATCGACACGCCCTCGCGGCGGGCCACCCGCGCCACCGCGTCGATCACCGTGGACAGGCCGCCCTGGGGGTAGAGCACACCGTCGTCCAGGTCGAGATGACTCATGAGGTGGTACATGCTCGGAGCGGCATATGGCGAGCTGCCGAGGAACACGGCGGGGTAGCCGAGCACCTGCACGAGGCGCGGGTCTTTCACCGTGCGGCCCGCGAAGGCGGCGAGCGGCTCCGAGAGCAGGCGCACCAGCCGCGGCAGGCGCTTCACCACGGGCGCCACCAGCAGCGGCGTGTACTTCTCGAACGTCGTGTAGAGGAAGTGGTCTTTGGCGAGCTCGTAGGTCTCGCGGGCCGAGTCGAGGTACCCCGCCATCCGCACCCCGGAGCCCGGTTCGAGCGATTCGAACAGCTCGAGGTTGGCCTCCCGGCTGCCGGCGAGGTCGATGTGGTTCTCCTCGCCCTCGAAGTACACGCGGTACCCGGGCTCGAGCTTCACCAGGTCGAGTTCGGCAGCGGCGCTCGTGCCGAGCAGCTTGAAGAAGTGGTCGAAGACCTCGGGCATGAGGTACCACGACGGGCCGGTGTCGAAGCGGAACCCGTCACGCTCCCACAGGCCGGCACGGCCGCCGAGGGTGTCGTTCTTCTCGAGCAGGGTCACCGTGTACCCCTCGCGGGCCAGCAGTGCGGCGCTCGCGAGCCCGCTGATGCCGCCGCCGATCACGATCGCGGTCTTCTGCGCATCCGTCACTCGATCAGATCTCCCTAGCCTGTTGTCGGGCGGCTCCTGAAGGGCGCTCCTGCGGCACCCGGCCGAGCGCCGCTCCCACGGCTATTCTCACCTTGACCGGGTTCGGAACCCGGATGCGCGTCGCGGCGAGTACGGATGCGGGGGTGCGGCGCAGCCGCTCGGTCAACTCCTCGAACAGCCGTTGGGCCAGCACGACGGCTCGACGGCTCGACGGGGGCAGGGCGCTCAGGCACGACCTGGCGATGCGCAGGTCGTCGTCGATGCCGGCGACGATCCGGCGCTTCTCGGCCTCGCTGAACGTCTTCACGTCGATACCCGGGAAGTAGCTGCGACCGAGCGCCTCGAAGTCGGCGGCGAGGTCGCGCAGGAAGTTGATCTTCTGGAAGGCGGCGCCGAGATGACGGGCGCCGTCTTCGAGCCGCGCCCGTTCGGCCGGGGCCGTGGGCACGCCGTCGAGGAAGGCGGCGAGGCACATCAGGCCCACCACCTCGGCCGAACCGTAGACGTAGTCGTCGAACGACTCGGGCGTGTGCTCGCGCTGCGACACGTCGGCGCGCATCGACCTGAAGAAGGGGACGGTGAGGTCTTGGCCGATGCCGACCCGCCTGGCGGTGTAGCCGAACGCGTGCACGACGAGATTGGTGCTGTAACCGCAGGCGAGCGCCTCGTGCGTCTCGCGTTCGAGCGCGTCGAGGCGCGCGGTGATCTCCGCCGCGTCGAGGTCGGCGGCGGCGGCGACCCCGTCGACCACCTCGTCGGCGAGCCTGACCAGGGCGTAGATGTTCTCGACGTGCTGACGCACGGTGGGTGCGAGCAGGCGCGAGGCGAGCCCGAACGAGGTGGAATAGCGGCGGATGACGATGGCCGCCGTCTCCATCGCCACCCGATCGTAGAGGTCGGGCTGCCGATCGACGGCCGCGCTGCCCCCGCTGCCGGGGCCGTCGTTGCCGCGTGCGCTGCTCACAAGGCTCACCGTACGCGACCGAGCACCGAGGCGACCACCGGACGGAACTCGTCGCGCACGGCGGGGGTCAACGACTCGTCGGCCAGCGACTCCCAGGCGCGGTTGGCGTGATCCCGCGCGAGCGCCTCGGCGAACCGTCTCGACCCGGTCTGCTCGAGAACACCGCGGATGCGCTCGGCGTCGTCGGCCGTGAGGTCGGGCGAACCGAAGAGCGAGGCGACCGAGGCCCACTCCGGGCGGGTCACCGCGTGGGCGAGCAGTACCGTGCTCTTGCCCTCGCGCAGGTCGCCGAGCGCGGTCTTGCCGGTCTCGCTCTCGTCGCCGAACACCCCGAGGAGGTCGTCGACGATCTGGTAGGCGATGCCGATGCGGCGGCCGAAGAGCCCGAGAGCCCGGACCGCCCGGTCGTCGGCCCCGGCAAGCACCGCCCCCGCCCTCAGCGGAGCTTCGAAGGAGTACTCGGCCGTCTTCAGCCGCTCCATCTCGACGATCTCGTCGACGGCCGGGGGATCGGAACGCAGCGAGAAGTCGACGTCGAGCAGCTCCCCCGCCGCCGAGACGAACATCGCCTCGTCGAGGATGTCGTGCAGGCGGCTGCGCAGCAGCCCGTCGACCCCCGACCGGTCGATCATGCGGAAGGCGTTGAAGAGGGCGAGGTCGCCCGCGATCACCGCGACCGACATGCCACGGTGCTCGGCTATGGGCAGCGGGATGCCCGCCGTGGTCGCGAGGTCGCGGTAGCTTCCCGAGACGTTCGGCCCGCCCCGGCGCACGAAGTCGCGGTCGATGACGTCGTCGTGGACGATGAGCGCGGTGTGCAGCAGTTCGAAGGCCGCGCCGATGTGGGCGGCGGCATCGAGGTCGGTGCCGCCGAGGGATTCGTAGGCGGCCATGACCATGCGCGGACGAAAGCGCTTGCCCCCGGAGGAATTGCGCTCGAGTGTCTGCCAGAGCGCGGCATATGGTTTTCCCAGAGCTTTCGCCCGATAGTGGGAGTCATCGAAGAAGGCGCGGAGCACACGATCGACCTGATGCTGACGGCGCTCCGAGACGGCGGCCAGATCGGGAGTATCCACGGCTCTCACGTTACACGGCAAACTGGTAATAAAGGAGAATAGTGAAATGACCACGACTCCTGAGCAAGTGATCCTCCTCTCCGACGACGGATCCCCCATCGGCGTGGCCGACAAGCACACCGTACACACCGACGACACCCCCCTGCACCTCGCCTTCTCCTGCCACGTCTTCGACGACGAGGGCCGCGTGCTCGTCACCCGCCGCGCGCTCACCAAGGTGACCTGGCCCGGGGTGTGGACCAACTCGTTCTGCGGTCATCCGGCGCCGGGGGAGTCGTTCGACGACGCCGTGGTGCGTCGAGCCGAGCGCGAGCTCGGGCTCGAGATCGAGGGCCTGGAACTCGCTCTCCCCGACTTCCGCTATCTGGCGATCGACGCATCCGGAATCGTCGAGAACGAGATCTGCCCGGTCTTCACCGCGCGGGCCGCGGGCCCCGTCTCGGCGAGCCCCGACGAGGTCGCCGAGTGGCGCTGGGCCGACGCCGCCGAGCTCGGTCTCGCCGTGTCGCTCACCCCCTGGGCGTTCAGCCCCTGGCTGGCGCTGCAGCTCCCGCAGCTCGGCCGACGCTAGCCTGAGGGCATGGCAGAGATCGACCCGCAGGCGGCCGACGCCACGATGGCCTCCGACCTGGGGCGGCGCATCTCGGCACTGCGCAAGCTCGAGGGTCTCACTCTGGTGAAGCTCGCAGCTCTCACCGAGCTCTCCCAGCCCTTCCTCTCGCAGATCGAGCGCGGCAAGGCCCGCCCGAGTATGGCCTCGCTGCACCGCATCGCCCAGGCGCTCGGCACCTCGACGCCGATGCTCCTCTCGTCGGCCTCCGAGTCGGCCTCGGCGAGCGCGCAGGCCGAGATCGACACCGAGCTGGTGAGCCTCGTGCGCGCCGACGAGGGCTCGATGGCGGAGCAGGACACCGGTCAGGCCAAGGCCCTCGTGGCCGGCGAGCGCGCGATGCACCCGATGGAGTTCGTCACCCGGCTCACCGACTTCGAGGAATATTACGAGCATCCGCATGCCGAGTTCATCTACGTGATCTCGGGCGTGCTCGAGGTCGATCTCGCCGACCAGGGAATCCACGTCCTGCAGGCCTCCGACACCCTCTATTTCGCCGGGGGAGTGCGCCACCGCTGGCGCGTACGCGGACTCTGGCCGGTGCGACTGCTCATGGTTCAGGCCGGCCGTTCGCATCAATAATCTATGCAAGAAGTTTGACAGAAGTAATAAAGTCGACCCCAGCGCGAAACAGGCCAGTAATACATCGTCCCCAGTATTGACTTCATCAATACTGCTGAGGAGGCCCGATGGGCGACGCGATGGTGGAGTTCGACAGCCTGTCGATGACCTTCCCCGACGGAACGACGGCGCTGCGCGACGTCGACATCCGCATCGAGTCGGGTGAGTTCGTCGCCCTGCTCGGCCCGTCGGGGTGCGGCAAGTCGACGCTGCTGCGCCTCGCCTCCGGGCTCGAGACGGCGACCGGGGGAGCGACGCGGGTGGCCACCCGACAGATCGGCTACGTCTTCCAAGACGCGACACTGCTGCCCTGGCGCACGGTGCGTCAGAACGTCGCCCTGTTCGCCGAGCTCGACCACCTGAGCGCCGCCGAGACCGCGGCCCTGGTCGACGACGCGCTCGACCGGGTGGGCCTCGCGGGCTTCGCCAAGCACCGCCCGCACCAGCTCTCCGGCGGCATGAAGATGCGCGTGTCGCTCGCCCGCTCGCTGGTCAACCGCCCCGAGCTGTTCCTCTTCGACGAACCCTTCGGCGCGCTCGACGAGTTCACCCGCGAGCGGCTCAACGACGACGTGCGGAGCCTGTTCGTGCGCGAGCGCTTCACCGGCATGTTCGTCACCCACTCCATCCCCGAAGCCGTCTACATGTCGACCCGGGTGGTGGTGATGGGCGCCCGTCCCGGTCGGGTGATCGGAGAGTTCGCGGTGCCCTTCGCCGACACCCGCGACGAGCACACCCGCTACTCACCCGAGTTCGCAGCGCTCGCCACCGACATCTCCGACTGCCTGAAGGGGGCGATGGCATGAGCGCCGTCACGGATGCGCGCCGCCGCAGGCCCCGCGCGCGGGCTCTCACCGTGGGGCTCCCCGTCGCTTTCGGCGTGCTCTTCATCGGCCTCTGGTACCTCACCAGCGCCTTCCTCCTCTCGCCGTCGCGCCGATTCATCCTGCCCACGCCGCACGAGGTGCTGGTCGAGGCCTTCCTGACCCCGAAGAACCTTGTCGCCCTGCTCGGACCCCTGTGGACCTCGACGGTCATCGCGATGGTGGGTCTTCTCATCGCCGCAGTGATCGGCATCGTCACCGCCGTGCTGATGAGCCAGGCGAAGTGGGTGGAGATCACCCTCTTCCCCTACGCGGTCGCGCTCCAGAGCGTGCCCATCCTCGCGATCGTGCCGCTCATCGCCTTCGCCATCGGTTACGGGTTCGAGAGCCGCATCCTCGTGGTGGTGCTCATCAGCCTGTTCCCGATCATCACGAACACCCTGTTCGGCCTGCAGTCGACCAGCCCGCAGATGCGGGAACTGTTCACCCTCAAGCGGGCCGGCCGGTGGACGGTGCTCACCAAGCTCCAGTTCCCGGCCGCACTGCCCGCTCTGTTCACCGGCCTCCGCATCTCGGCCGGCATGGCGGTGGTGGGCTCGATCGTCGCCGACTTCTTCTTCCGCAAAGGCGACTCCGGCATCGGCCTGGTCATCGACACCTACCGCAACCAGCTGAACGGCGAGATGCTCTACGGCGCCATCATCCTCGCCTCGCTGCTCGGGCTCGCCGCGTTCTGGTTGTTCGGGCTGCTCTCACGGCTCGTCGTCGGGCCGTGGTACCGCCCGAACGCGCGCTGACCTGGCGCTTTCCCCTTCGCCTCCGCTTCGACCCACCCCGCACCATCCGCGCACCGCCCACACCTGAGGAGTCCCATGCCCCACCGCACCCGCATCCGCCTCGCGACCGGCGCCGCCGTCGCCTCTGCAGCACTCCTGCTGACCGCCTGTTCATCGTCGGCCCCCGCCGCCCAAGACGCCGAGGCCGCCGGCGGCGACGGCGCCCTCGGCGCCTGCCCGTCGACGGTCGTGCTGCAGACCAACTGGTTCCCCGAGCCCGAGCACTCCGCCGCGTACGCCCTCATCGACCCCGCCACGGCCACCATCGATGCCGACGCGGGAATATACTCCGGGCCGGCGATCGCCGACCCCGACATCACCGTCGAGGTGCGCGCGGGCGGACCGTTCATCGGCTTCCAGCAATCGACGGCCCTGCTCTACTCCGACGACTCGATCATGCTCGCCATGATCGACACCGACGAGTCGGTCAAGCTCTCGAAGGACCAGCCCACCAAGGCGGTCTACACGCCGCTGCAGAAGAATCCGCAGATCCTCTTCTGGGATCCCGAGAAGTACGACTTCGCCGGGCTCTCCGACATCGCGGCGAGCGACTCGACCGTGCTGTACTTCCAGGGCGCCACCTACATGGACTACCTGATCGCCCAGGGCGACGTGCGCGCCGACCAGGTCGACGGATCCTTCGACGGCTCGGTCACCCGCCTGGTGGCCGGCGAGCCCGTCGTGATGCAGGGGTACATCACCCAGGAGCCGCACCGGCTGAAGTACGACTTCCCCGACTACGGCCGCGACGTCGACACGCTTCTGATCGCCGACTCTGGCTACGACATCTACCCCGCCGCCTGGTCGGGCAAGCCCGAGGTCATCGAGGCTCAGAGCGACTGCCTCGCGCAGCTGGTGCCCGCCATGCAGCAGGCGCAGATCGACTACATGGAGTCGCCCGACGCGGTGAACGCGGCCCTCACCGACTACCTCGTCGACATCGACCAGTTCTTCCAGATCTCGCCCGAGCTCGCCCAGAACGTCCACGACGTGCTGCGCGACGAGGCTCTCGTGACCGACGGCACCGACGGGGTGTTCGGCTCGTTCGACCCCGAGCGGATGGAGCGGATGACCGGTGTGCTCACCGACATCTACTCCGGCACCGACGTGGAGGTCGCCGACGGCCTCGTTGCCGACGACATCTACACCAACGAGTTCCTCGACACCTCGATCAGCTACACCGAAGGCAAGTGACGACAGTGCGCATCCGTTCCATCACCCCGCTGCCGCTCCGGCTCACCACCGACTACTCCACGATGACCTGCTTCGTGGTGCGGGTGGAGACCGACGAGGGGCTCGTCGGCTGGGGGGAGAGCTGCGACTGCTTCGGCATCTCGCACCCCGCCGTGCTCGCCGCCATCGTCGACGACGTCTACGGGCCCGCGCTCGTCGGTGTCGGGCTCGACGAGGCGAGGGTGGCGCTGGAGCGGGTGCGCACCGTCACCCGCCGCACACTCGGCGACCAGTTCGGCGCCGCCCAGTCGCGCAGCGCCGTCGCCATCGCGCTGCGCGATCTGGAGGGCAAGGTCGCGCAGCGCTCGGTCTCGGCCATGCTCGGCCGGGTGAAGGACAGCGTGCGGGTCTACGCCGGCAACAGCCACTTCCTCGAGACCAGGGAGGCGGGCGCGCACCTCGAGCTGCTCGGGCCCCTGCTCGAGCGGGGCGTGTCGATCGTCAAGATGCGCATCGGGCTCGATTGGCGGAACGCCCTCCGGGTGCTGGCCGACCTCCGGGCCGCGCTGCCCGAGACCGTCGAGATCACCGTCGACGGCAGCGAGTTCTTCTCCGTGGCGGAGTCGATCGAGATCGCCAGGCGGCTGGGCGGGCTCGGGGTGGGCTGGTTCGAGGAGCCTGTTCCCGCGAGCCGCCTCAGCGCCATCAAGCGGGTCGTGGCGTCGTCTCCGGTGCCCGTCGCCTACGGCGAGCACTTCTTCGGCACGGAGTACGCTCTCGACGCGCTCGAGCTCACCGGGATCTCCGTGGTGCAGCCCGACGCGTCGATCTGCGGAGGCGTCGACGAGGCGCGCAGCATGGCGGTCGCGGCCCTCGGGCGCGGGGCACGCGTCGTGATGCACCTCCACGGCGGACCGGTGACCGTCGCTGCCAACGCCCACGTGGCGGCATCGGTGGAGGGGGTGGAGGTGATCGAGTACCCGTTCCATCTCTCACCGATGCTGAACCGGGTGGCCCCCGGAGCGGGGTTCGGTGTCGACGCCATCGTCGACGGACGCGTCGCGGTACCATCGGGTCCCGGCCTCGGAATCGAGATCGACGAGTCGGTCATCGACGAGGCGCACCGCGCCTGGAAGGAGCAGGTGGCGTGAGCGACACGGCGAACGGCCAGCGGATGCTCGGGCCGGGAAGCCGCGTGCTCGTCACGGGCGCACGGGGCAAGGTGGGCCGTGCCGCGGTCGACGCGCTCGTCGCCGCCGGCTTCGACGTCACCGCCACCGACATCGCCCGCCCCGTCTACGACGCCGATGCCTCGAACGCGGTGCGCTACGTGCAGGCCGACCTCACGAACGGCGCCGACGCGTTCTCGGTGGTGCGGGGGATGGATGCCGTGGTGCACGCCGCGGGAATCCCCGAACCGACGAAGAACACACCCCACACCGTGTTCCTCACCAACGTCACGGCGGCGTTCAACGTCGTCGAAGCCGCAGCACACTCGGAGGTGCGCCGGTTCGTCAACCTCTCGAGCGACTCGGTGTCGGGGATGACCTGGGCACACCGGCCCGTCGCCGCACGCTTCTGCCCCATCGACGAGACGCACCCCGACCTCGCCCACGACGCCTACGGGCAGTCGAAGCGCGTCTCCGAGGTGCTCTGCGACGGGCTGGTCGGCCGCTCCGACGCGACGGCGGTCTCGATCAGGCCCACCTGGGTGCTCACGCCCGAGAGCTACGCCGCGAACCTCGCGCCGTTCTTCGCCGACCGCGACCTGTCGAGCGCGGTGTTCTGGGCCTACATCGACGTCGCCGACCTCGCCGAGCTCATCGTCGCCGCTGTGGGCCGGGCCACCCCCGGCCACGAGGTGGTGTACGCGGCGGCCGCCGACAACATCGGCGGGCGCGATCTCGCGTCCGAGATGGCGCGGCTGCACCCCGAGGTGCCGCTGCGAGAGCTCACCAGGGTCGACGCCTCGGGCATCAGCTCGGCCAAGGCCGAGCGGCTGTTCGGCTGGCGGGCGACCCGTTCGTGGCGCGACCATCTCGATGAGGACGGGCATCCACTCGGCTGAGCCGCTCCCCGAGGCGGATGCCGCACCACCCCCGTCGGCGGCACAGAGGCGCGGGCGGGGCGTGTGGGATGCTGGTCGCATGGACGCCCACGACATCCGTAACCGCTACCTCGCCTTCCTCGCCGAGAACGGCCACACGGTCATCGACCGGGCACCCCTGGTGCCTCGCGGTGACACCTCGACGCTGTTCAACGGCAGCGGCATGCAGTCGTTGCTGCCGTACCTGCTCGGCGAGGAGCACCCCGAGGGCGAGCGGCTCGTCGACTCGCAGCCCTGCGTGCGCGCGCAGGACATCGATGACGTCGGCGACAACCGGCACACCACCTTCTTCGAGATGCTCGGCAACTGGTCGCTCGGCGACTACTTCAAAGAGACGCAGATCAGGCAGTTCTTCACCTTCCTGGTCGACATCGTCGGCCTCGACCCCGAGAACATCTACGTCACCTGCTTCATCGGCGACGCCGAGAACGGCATCCCGCGCGACGACGAGGCGGCCGGCATCTGGGCACAGGTGTTCGCCGAGCGGGGCATCTCGAACGGCATCGTCGAGATCGGCTCGCAGGCCGACGGTGACGCTCGCGGAGTGCATGCCGGAGAACGCATATTCTTCTACGACGGCGGCGAGAACTGGTGGTCGCGGGGCGGCTCGCTCGCCGCGACCCCCATCGGCGACCCGTGCGGTCCCGACAGCGAGGTGTTCTACGACTTCGGGCCGGCGCATCAAGACCCGTCGTACGGCCTGGCCCACCCGGCCAGCGACGGTGGACAGTTCATGGAGATCGGCAACCAGGTCTTCATGCAGTACCGCCGCCTCGATGACGGCTCGTTCGAGGAGCTCGCCCGGCGCAACGTCGACTTCGGCGGCGGGCTCGAGCGCATCGCCGCGGCGTCGCTGGGTTCCGACGACGTGTTCCGCATCTCGCTGCTCTGGCCCATCATCGAGACGCTGCAGACCCTCACCGGGAAGTCGTACGACGACGAGACCGCCGCCATGCGCATCATCGCCGACCACCTGCGCGGCGCCACGTTCCTCGCCGTCGACGGCGTGCGGCCCTCGAACAAGGAGCAGGGCTACGTGATGCGCCGGCTGCTGCGCCGCGCCATCCGGCTGGCCCTCTCGCTCGGGCTCTCGGAGAACTTCTTCGCCACCGTCGTTCCCGTCATCGCCGACCTGTACGCCGACGACTACCCCGAGGTCGCCGCGTCACGCGACGAGGTGATCGCGGTGCTGGTGAAGGAGGAGAACTCGTTCCGCCGCACGCTCGAGGGCGGTTTGCTGGCGCTCGGGGAGTACGAGGGACAGGTGCTCGGCGGGGCCGACGTGTTCCGGCTCTCCGACACCCACGGCTTCCCGAAGGAGCTCTCGGTCGAAGAGGCGAGGCGGCTCGGCATCGCGGTCGCCGACGACTGGGAGGCCGGCTTCGCCGAGGCGCTCGAGGAGCAGCGTGCCCGCTCCCGCGGCGCGACCCGACTCGGGGCCGCGGGCCTGCCCGGCGGCGCGGCGGCGGCCCCCTCCGCCTGAGTCCGCCCCAGCCCCCCAGCCCGAGCGGCGGCTACTCGCCGAACGACTCCTCGCCCGCGTCGTCGCCGGCGTCGTCACCCGTGCGGGAGACGTCGGTGCGGTGGAAGTTGAGGTGCGAGCGCGAGGCGGTCGGCCCACGCTGGCCCTGGTAGCGGGAGCTGTACTGGCTCGACCCGTACGGGCGCTCGGTGGGGCTCGAGAGCTGGAAGAAGCACAGCTGACCGATCTTCATGCCCGGCCAGAGCTTGATCGGCAGCGTCGCCACGTTGCTGAGCTCGAGGGTGACGTGCCCGGTGAACCCTGGGTCGATGAAGCCCGCGGTCGAGTGGGTGAGCAGGCCCAGCCGCCCGAGCGAGCTCTTGCCCTCGAGCCGCGCCGCGATGTCGTCGGGCAGCCCGACCCGCTCGAACGTCGAGCCCAGCACGAACTCGCCGGGGTGCAGGATGAACGGCTCGTCTGCCTTGGTCTCGATGAGCCGGGTGAGTTCGGGCTGGTCGTCGGCCGGATCGATGAACGGGTACTTGTGGTTGTCGAACAGCCGGAAGTACCGGTCGAGCCGCACGTCGATCGACGACGGCTGCAGCATGGCGGGCTCGTAGGGCTCCAGACTCACGCGGTTCTCGCGGATCTGGGTTCGGATGTCGCGGTCGGAGAGCAGCACGCAGTCAGTGTATGGGGTGTGCGCTCCGGCGTGCGGTGTGATCGTGCCGGGCGGCGGCTGTCAACCCCGGTGCGGGTGGCGTCGTGCCGCCGTGGACTGGGAGCATGACGATCCGAACCCGACACCTCCGCCACCGCCCGCTGACCGTCGCGGCGGGCCTGCTGCTCGTCGTCGGAACCGCCGCCGGGCTCTCCGCCTGCAACGGCGGCGCCCAGACCGAGTACCCGGAGCGCACGAGTTCGGGCACACCGGTCGCCCCGAACGACGAGGTCACCCCGCTGCCCGACGACACCGCCTCGCCGAGCAGCACCCCATCGCCCGTTCCCACCACCGTCGACGACTCGGGCACGCAGGACGGCGGCTCCGACTGAGCGGCGTGAGCACCCGGGCCGACGCCGACGTCGCCGTGGTGGGCTCCGGCCCGAACGGCCTGGCGGCAGCCGTGACCATGGCCCGCGCCGGTCTCTCGGTGCGGGTGTACGAGCGTGCCTCGACCATCGGCGGGGGCGCCCGCACCGCCGAGGTGACCCTGCCGGGCTTCCGGCACGACATCTGCTCCGCCGTGCACCCGCTCGCGCTCTCCTCGGGCTTCTTCAGGTCGTTCCGGCTGGAGGAGCGGATGCGCCTCGCCGTTCCCGAGATCTCCTTCGGCCATCCGCTCGACGGCGGGCGGGCAGGAATCGCGTTCCGCGACCTCGGCCGAACCGCCGACGCCCTCGGCGCCGACGGGCGTGCCTACCGACGGCTCATGGAACCGCTCGTGCGCCGCGCCGACGAGGTGGCTCAGTTCACCGGATCGAGTCTCGTGAGGCTTCCCGCGCATCCGCTCACCGCCGCCCTGTTCGGGCTGCGGGCGCTCGAACAGGGGTCGCCGCTGTGGAACCTCCGGTTCGGCGACGAGGTCGCGCCGGCGATGCTGAGCGGGGTCGCCGCGCACAGCATCCTGCCGATGCCGAGCCTCGGAACCGCCGGGGCCGCACTCTCGCTCGGCGTGCAGGCGCACGCTCGCGGGTGGCCGGTGCCGATCGGGGGGAGTCAGGCGATCGTCGACACGATGGTGGCCGACCTGCTCGAGCACGGCGGCGAGATCGTGACGGATGCGGAGGTGCGGCGCCTCGACGACGTGCGGCCCGCGAAGGCGGTGCTGCTCGACGTCGCACCCGTGAACCTCGCCCGCATCGCCGCCCAGGAGCTGCCGCGGCGCTACCTCGCGGCACTGCGACGGTTCCGCTACGGCAACGCCGTGGCGAAGACCGACTTCGCACTCAGCGGGCCCGTGCCGTGGGCGAACGAGGAGCTGCGGCGAGCGCCGACGGTGCACGTGGGCGGCACACGCGCCGAGATCGCGGCAGCGGAGCGCGAGGTCGCCGCCGGGCGGCATGCAGCGTCGCCGTACGTGCTGGTCTCGCAACCCTCGATCGTCGACGAAGAGCGAGCCCCTGCGGGCGGCCACGTGCTGTGGGCGTACACCCATGTGCCGAGCGGGTCGACCCACGACCAGACCGAGGCGATCACGCGGCAGATCGAACGCTTCGCGCCGGGTTTCCGCGACCTCGTGCTCGGCTCGGCCTCCCGCACGGCGACCGAGTACGAGTCGTACGACCCCAACTACATCGGCGGCGACATCGCCGCCGGAGCCGCCACCTTCGGCCAGCTCATCGCCCGGCCGACCCTGTCGCTCGACCCCTGGTCGACGCCCGCCCGCGGGGTGTACCTGTGCTCGTCGTCGACGCCCCCCGGGCCGGGTGTGCACGGCCTGTCGGGCTGGTACGCGGCGCGACGGGCACTGGCGGCGGTGTTCGGCATCCGTACCCCGCCGTCGCTGGCACCCCACCCGAACAGATCGGAGTCACCGTGTCGACCAATGTGAACGTGTTCTCCTGCCCGCCCGAGCGCGTCTTCGAGGTGCTCGCCGACGGCTGGCTCTTCCCCGTCTGGGTGGTGGGCGCCTCGCGCATGCGCGACGTCGAGGAGGCCTGGCCCGCCGAGGGCAGCAAGCTCCACCACTCCTTCGGGGTGTGGCCCGCGGTCATCGACGACGAGACGACGGTGCTCGAGTGGAACCCACCTCACCGCATGGTGATGCAGCCCGCCGGCTGGCCCATCGGCGAGGCGCGCGTGACCATCACGGTGAAGCCGCGCGGCCCGGGATGCGTCGTGCGGCTCGAGGAGCACGCCTCCCGGGGCCCCGGCACCCTCGTGCCGGCACCCCTGCTCGACATCCCCCTCCACATCCGCAACACCGAGACCCTCCGCCGGCTCCGCTACGTCTCCGAGCGCTGAGGTCCGCGAGGTCCGAGAGGTTCGCTAGAGGTCGCGCCTCCCGTCAGCGCGCAGCGTCGCGAAGAACGCTGCCGCCGCCCGGCGCAGCGAGCCCTCGTCAGCTGGCCGAGGTGCCTCACGATCGAGCAGATCGAGCTCCCGCAGAGCGAACCGCTCGGAGCGGCGGAACGAGTTCAGCGCGCTGGTGTTCACCATGGCGCGAATCGTGACCTCCCGGAGCGGCCTCGGAGCCCGCTCAGCCCACGGTGCCGCGCTCGCCCCGGCGAGAACCACTGCTGCGGCCATGGCCGCGGCCGTCGGGGGCAGCTGTACCAGCCACGCGCTCGCGGCGAGACACAGCATGGAGACGTTGATGGCGATTGCGCTGAGCAGCGCGGCGATCGAACTGCTCCGACTGAACGACGTGAGCCCGACGTACACCGCCAGTCCGTCGAAGTAGGCAACGGACGCAGCGATCACGAACAAAGCGGCCGCACCTCCGACGCCCGTGACCGGGAGTTCACCGACGCTGACCACGAGCGTGAGCACCGCGATGAGCACGGCGATCACGACGACGCCGCCGGGCAGGAAGGCGAGCCGCGCCGTCCATCCCACCCGGGTGGCGCCGGCCCGCGCTCGATCTCGCGTCTTCTCCGCGGCGGCCCGTCGGCGGTCGTTGTCGAACACCAGCAAGCGCCCGACCAAGCCGGCCAGCACGACGACGAGTGTCGCCTGGGGAAGGAACGCGAACAGCACCCCCAGCTGGGACGGATGCCTGAACAGCGCGGGCACGACCCACACGGTCGAGCAGATCGTGCCGACGCCGATCATCACCGCGATCCCCGCGAACCATCGGCGATACCGCTGCGGGAGTCCGTCCAGGAGCGCTTCGCCGGCGTAGGCGGCTATGACGAACCCCAGCAGCACGGTGGCGTAGAGCCCGTACGACGCCCCGAGCTGCCCGACGAGCACCCCGCCGCTGTCGACGATCCACGCCGCGACCCGTGAGCCGTCGCCCTCCGAGACGATCCAGCACGCCGCCAGCACGGTCACGAGAAGAAAGACGGAATAGGCCGCCATCTCGCGCAACACCTCCCCACTCGAACGAGGAAGCAGCTTGATCGTCTCAGGGCGCTTGGTCATGCCCGACACGGTAGAGCAGACCGGCGACGCCAGACCCCTGCTATCCTCGGGGGAGCACCACACGCGGATGTAGTTCAATGGCAGAACTTCAGCTTCCCAAGCTGATAGCGCGGGTTCGATTCCCGTCATCCGCTCCGACAGGGCGTTGCGACGCCCGCATCCGAAGGCGGGCCGCGGCCCGCATCAACCGTGAATCCACGCTCCATCGGCGAGGAGTTCGCGTAACTCCTCGATCAGGCGCGCGGTGTGGAACCCGTCGGCGACCGCGTGGTGAACCTGCACCGCCAGCGGGAGGAGGGTGCGGCCCTCGCGCACCGTGTACCGGCCGAGGGTGAAGATCGGAGCGACGTGGTCCGCTCCACCTTCGACGTTCAGGGTGAATCCCGTGAACGACGTCCACGGCACGCTCGACACGTCGAAGGTGTTCCCGGGCGGCGCGCCCTGAGGGAAGAACTCGGTCGACCCGGCGTACTCGGCGATCGTCGCCGTGGCGGCATCGTGGAAGGCCGCGAAGTCGGGGTCGAACGGCACCCACAGGCACGAGAACGTCTCCCGCTCCGGGTGGAAGACCGTGAACGCCGGATGCACGACGCGCCACACCGCAGGGTCTCCGGTCTCGCCGAGGGTCATGCGGAACTCGTCGTGGCGGTTCACGACGGAGGCGATGGCCCAGATCTGAGCGACGTACGCGCGACGGTCCGCCGTGCGGACTGCGCCGACGAACTCGCTCACGTCGATCTCGACGGTGATCGCGTAGGTGCACGGAACGACGTGGCGGTAGTGCTCGAAGTGCTGACGCCGGGGCCAGTCGGCGAGATCGATCGGCACGGGGTTCTGCATCGACTCATCATCGCAGCACGACCTGGAGCGGCTCGAGTTCGCCCCCACCCGCCTCGGCCCGGGGAGGGCCACAATGGAGGGATGAGCAAGACAGTCGCACGGCCCTCGGTGGCCCGCACGATCGGGCGCATCGCGCTCGGGTCCGCCCTGGTGTTCGCGGGGGTGTCGCACCTCACCTTCGCGCGCAAGGACTTCCAGGCGCAGGTGCCCGACTGGGTGCCGGTCGACGACGACACGGTGGTGCTCGGCTCGGGTGTCGCCGAGATCGCGCTCGGAGCCTCGCTGATCTTCCTGCCGAAGCACAAGCAGGCGGTCGGCAACACGGCCGCGGTCTTCTTCACCGCGATCTTCCCCGGCAACCTGTCGCAGTGGCTGAACGAACGCGACGCCTTCGGGCTCGACACCGACCGCAAGCGCTTCGCGCGCCTGTTCTTCCAGCCCGTGCTCATCGCGTGGGCGGTGTGGTCGACCCGCGACAAGCGCTGATCGACAGAGGTCCACGATAGATTGAGGCCGTGACCCATCGCGTTCTGCTCGACGTCGACACGGGGGTCGACGATGCCCTCGCCATCCTGTTCGCCGTCGCCCACCCCGACATCGAGCTCCTCGGCATCACCTGCGTCGCCGGCAACACCTCGCTGCCCAACGTGGTGGCGAACACCCTCAAGGTGCTCGATGCGGCCGGAGCGCCGCCCATTCCGGTGGCGGGCGGAGCCGTACGCCCCCTCATCGAACCCCTGCGCTCCTCGCACGTGCACGGGGAGGACGGACTCGGCGACCTCGGCCTCGCCCCCTCGACCCGCCCCGTCGACCCCCGGCACGCCGTCGACCTCGCCCGCGACCTCATCCTCGCCTCCGACGGCCCGGTCACCCTGGTCGCCCTGGCCCCCCAGACGAACCTCGCGCTGCTGCTGCGGCAATACCCCGAGGTCGCGCAGAACCTGGAGCGCATCGTGTTCATGGGCGGCTCCGCCAGCGGGGGCAACGCGACCGCGGTCGCCGAGTTCAATGTCTGGCACGATCCCGAGGCCGCGGCGATCGTGCTCGACTCGGGGGTTCCCGCCTTCATGTACGGGCTCGACGTGTTCAACCAGGTCACCATCGACGAGAGCGACGCCGCGCGGCTCACGCAGGGCTCGAGCGTCTCGGGTCGGCTCGCCGGCGCTCTTCTGTCGTTCCAGATGGCCGACCCCGAGACCGCTCCGGAGTCGGATGCCGACGCGGCTGCCGCGGATGCGGCCGACGGTGCGGCCGAGAGCCCCTGGGGTGGCCACATCGGCGACGCCGGTGCCCTCTGCGCCCTCGTCGACCCCGGTGCACTGACGATCGAGAGGCACCCGGTGCGGGTCGAGCTGGCGGGGTTCGCGCGCGGCCAGACGATCGTCGACCGACGACGGCGGTCGGGCGAAGATGCCGTTCACGGCATACACTCCTCCGTGCCCGCCATCGACATCGCCCTCGACGTGGATGTCGACCGCTTCGCCCGCCTCTTCCTCGACACGATCGCCCGTCTGCCATGAGCTCGAACGGCCTGCGTCTTCCCGAACCCGTCGATCCCGTCGAGTTCGCAGCCGACCGGGCCGCCGAGCACGGGGTGCCGCTCGCCGACGGCCTCCCGCCGGCAGCCGAGGTGCGGAGCGGGGTCTGGGTGCTGCCCCAACCCACGCCGGGCAACGGCATCCCCCAATACACCCTGAGCTACGCCATCTTCGACGCCGCCGGAGGCGTCCATCTCGTCGATCCGGGCTGGGACACCGACGAGAACGCCGGGCGGCTCGCCGCGTTCCTCGCCGACCGGGGCGCGAGACTCGACGATGTCGCCTCCGTCACCGCCACCCACCTGCATCCCGACCACCTCGGCCTCGCCGAGCGCCTCCGCCGGGAGACGGGCGCCCGCGTGCAGCTGCACGCCCACGAGCAGGAGGCCGCGCGACGCCTCGCCGCCTCGTCGCTCACCGCGGTGGAGACCGCGACCGCGCGACTCGACGGATGGGGCGTGCCATCGGCAGAGCGCGACGAGCTGATGGCGGTGGCACGGGTGGCTGCCACCGCAGGCCCCCGCACGACCGAGGTCAGCACCGGTGTCGGCCCGGCCGGCTTCACCGCCGACCTGCTGCTCCGCGACGGAGACCTGCTCGACGTGGCGGGCCGGCGCATCGAGGTGCTGCACACCCCCGGTCACACCCCGGGCCACCTCGCCCTCGTCGACCACGACGACGAGCTGCTGTTCACCGGCGACCTCGTGCTGCCGACCGTCTACCCGGGCCTCGGCCTCGGCGGACCGGCCGACGACCCGCTGGGCGATTACCTGCGCTCGCTCGATCGTGTCTCGGGCTACGACCGGCACGAGGTGCTCCCCGGCCACGGCTACCGCTTCACCGGCATCGCCGAGCGCTGCGCCGACATCCGCGAGCACCACCTGAAGCGCTCCCGCGAGATCGCGGCCCTTCACGCCGAGCATCCGGAGTCCTCCGTGTGGCAGCTCGCCGCGCACGTCAGCTGGACAGCCGGCTGGGCGAACCTGCATGGCTTCTACCGCGTCTCGGCCCTCAGCCAGACCGCCCTGCACCTCACCCATCTGCAGCGGGCGGAGGCAGCGGCATGAGCGAGCTCGTCGACATCCCCTCACCCGGCTGGCCGCTCGAGTTCGGTGTTCCCGGCCGCGCCGGTGTGGTCATCGTCCACGACGAGTACGGCCGGCTTCCCTACCTCGAGTCGTACGGCACGGCCCTCGCCGCGCAGGGCTTCCACGTCGTCGTGCCCGACCTCTTCGACGGCAAGGCCGCCGTGCACGAGGCGGGCGCGGCCGAGCTGGTCGCCCGCGTCGACGAGGGCTTCGCCCAGGCGACCCTCGACGACGCCATCGGGTTCCCACGCGCCGCCGGGGCCACCCGCGTCGGCGTGATCGGGCTCGGTCTCGGCGGCAGGCTCGCGCTGCGGGCGGCGCAGAGCGGGGCAGCGGATGCCGTGGTCACCTACTACGCCACGCTCGGCGACGACGAGGGCGGCATCATCCCCTGCCCGGTGATGCTGCACCGGGCAGCAGGCGACGAGTTCGACGCCTTCGTGAGCCGCGTGAAGGAGCACGGCACCCCGGTGACCCAGCACAGTTACGCCGCGTCGTCCGGCTTCGCGAACGCGACGGTCGCAGAGCTCGTCGACCCCCAGGCCGCCGCACTCGCCTTCGCCCGCTCGGTCTACTTCATGCAGGCCCAGCTGCTCGACTGACGACCGCGGCGTGTAGCGTGTGCCCGTGACCGCATTCGCACCCGAGGTCGTCGACGCCGTGCTCCGGCACATGAACGACGACCACACCGACGACAACCTGCTCATCGCCCGCGCCTTCGTCGACCCCTCGGCCGACGCCTCGACGATGACCGGGTTCGACGGCGACGGGGGAGTGTGGGAGGTGACGACCGGGGGCACGGCACGCACCGCATCCGTCGCCTGGCCGGCCGGCCCGATCAGCGAGCGGGCCGAGGTGCGCCGCGAGATCGTCGCCCTCTACGACGAGGCCTGCGCCGTACTCGGGGTGGAACCGCGCTCTCACGACCGCTAGGTTAGGTGATACTAACTTCCACTCGACTAGCTGGGAATGAACACATGGCCGCAGTGATCCCCTTCTCTCAGGCTCTTCGCGAGCGCACCTGGTCGGGCCACGGCGACAGCGAGGGCGCCGGCTTCATGACCGACCTGATGAGCGGCAAGGGTTCGAAAGACGACTACATCGCCCTGGTCGCCCAGCACTACTTCATCTACGAAGCCCTCGAGGCAGCCGCCGACCGCATGAAGAACGACCCCGTCGCCGCCGCGTTCATCTCGCCGAAGCTCACCCGGCTGCCCGCCATCGAGGCCGACCTCGAGTTCCTCCTCGGCGCCGAGTGGCGCGAGCAGATCGAGCCGCTGCCCACCACGCAGCGCTATGTGAAGCGCATCGAAGAGGTGGCCGCCACATGGAACGGCGGGTTCATCGCGCACCACTACACGCGCTACCTCGGCGACCTCTCCGGTGGGCAGATCATCCGCACGCTGATGCAGCGGCAGTTCGGCTTCGAGACCAACGGCGTGGGCTTCTACCTGTTCGGCGACATCGCGAAGCCGAAGGAGTTCAAGGAGATCTACCGTACCCAGCTCGACGCCGTCGACTGGGACGACGCCGAGCGCGATCGCGTGATCGACGAGGTGCTCGTCGCCTACCGCTTCAACACCGAGCTCTTCCTCGACCTCGCCGACGCCAAGGCCGCCCAGGTCGCTTAGGGCCCGGGGCCTAGGCGGCGGGCGCGGCCGTCGGTGAAGCGGGCAGCGCCGGCGCGCCCGATCCGCCCGCGGCACCCGGCCCGCGCGTCGCTCCCGCCGCGAGCACCACGGCGCTCCGCCCCCGCGCGCGCGTCACCGCGACCAGTGTGAGCACGAGCCCGATGGCGGCGAAGACGACGAGCACCAGCGCCTCCTGAGCGGCCACCGCCGCCGACCCTCCACCGATGAGCGCGTGCATTCCCGTGATGGCATGCGACAGCGGCAGCAGCTGCGCGAGCCCGGTGTAGAACGGCGAACTGAGCCCGTTCGGGATGATGACGGCGGCAGCCGCCACCTGCACCACCACCAGCGCGAGCGACACCAGGCGTCCCGCCTGCCCGAACAAAGCGACGAGCCCCTGGTGCAGCATCACGAAGCTCACCGACATCACCGCCGAGAACAGGATGGCGCCCATCACGTGAAGCGGATGCGCCCCCACCGCGAACAGCACGACCGCCACCACGGCAGCCTGCACCAGGGCGAGCGCGGCGGCGGGGACGAGGGCGGCGACGACGACGCGGAAGGTCGACGCCGTCGAGGCCAGCTCGCGGCGGCTGAACGGCGTGAGCAGCAGGTAGATCGCGAACGCGCCGATCCACAGGGCGAGCGGGACGGCGACCGCGGCGATCGCGGCCGCGGGGGTGGGCAGCGCGTCGATGTCGCTCTGCTGCGTCACCACGGGGGTGGCCGCGACCGTGGAGATCGAGTCCTGCTGCTCCTTCGTGTAGCTCGGAACGGCGGCGGCGGCCTCGGAGAGACCGGAGGCCAGCTTGCCCGTGTTGGTGGCGAGCTCCGTTCCGCCACCGGCGATGCCCGAGGCGGCCGTGGAGAGATCGCCGAGGCCCTTCGCCAACTCGGCCGTGCCGGAGGCGAGCTTCTCCGTGCCGTTCGCCACCTCGGTGAGCGTCGAGGTGAGCAGGGGTAGGTCTTGGGCGAACTCGGCGGCACCTCCGCTCACCTGGTTCGAGAAGTCTTCGAGCGCCGTCACCCCGAGCGCGTCGAGTCCGAGCCCGAGGGTCACGCCGAAGCTCTGCACCCGTATTCCTGCCGCCGTGGACTGCAGCTCGCCGAGACGGGACTGGATCTCCTCATCCGTGAGACCGGGCACGGCGTCGCTCAGGGCCGCGATGTCGCTCTCGAGCTGTTGCTGCTGGGCGTCGATGCCGTAGCTCTTCGCGGTCTCGTCGGCAAGGCGCTGCTTGAGCAGCCCGATGCCGTCGGTGACCCCGGTCGACCCGACGGCGATGGCGTCGGCGTAGACCGGCAGGTCGGCCGTGCCCGTAGCGATCTGGCGCATGCCGGTGTTGAGCGCCTGCACGGCCGTGTCCAGCCCCGCCCCACCCTGCGCCGCGCCGGCCATTCCGGTGGCGAGCTGGTCCTGATATCCGGCGAGCGTGTTCGCCCCCGAGGCGAGCTGCCCGGCCCCGTTCGCCGCCTCGGTGAGCTGTCCGTTCAGCTCGGTGAAGCCGCCGAGAAGACCGGTGACGTACTGTTTGGTCGCCGTCTGCGAGATCGTGGCCTGGAGATTGGCCGACAGGGCACTGGCGAGGAGCTCGGTGACGTAGCTGCTCGCGCCGTTCGTCTGCACCTGCACCTGTGCCTGCACGGGATCGCTCGTGGCGATGGAGACGTAGTCGGCCGAGAACTGCTGAGGGATCGTGACCACGGTGGCGAACTCGCCCGACGACAGGCCCACAGCCGCGGTGTCGGGGTCGGTCACCGTCCAGGAGAAGCCCTGGCCGGCCGTTCCGGCGGTGAGCTGGCTGACGAGGAGCTTGCCGGCGGCGACGGGGGAGCCGGTTCCGCTGCCGTCGGAGGCCGCGGGGGTGACCGTGGTGCCGTCGACGTAGACGATCTGGTCGAGGTTGACCACGGCCGCGGGCAGGCTCGGTGAGGTCGCGCCGGCCGCGTCGGAGCTCGAGCCGCCCGAGCCCGAAGCGCTCGTGCCGGCCTCGGCCCGCAGCGCCGTCACGGCCACCCCGGCGATGAGCAGGGGCGTCAGCACGGCGAGCACGATCGCGATACGGCGCGCGAGCGGTGAGAGGCCGCCGCTGTCGCCGCGTCTGACGAGGGAGCGGAGCTTCGTCATGCTGTCACCTCCTGTCGGGGCTCGGTGGGCGGGTTCTGGTCGGGGTCGTCGGGGGAGTCGCCTCCTCGCTGCGGCCCCGGGTCGTCGGGGGCCGGGCCGCCACCGCGTCCCGATGGTGCGTCGAGGGCCGCCTGGTCTCCCGGAGCGCCATCCGGTGCCGCCGGCAGACCCGGCAGGCCCGGCAGCGCCCGCGGCTCCGGACGCACCGCGGCGAGCTCCACCACCTGCACAGGACGGGTGCCCGCCTCGAGCCGCGCCCCGTGGTGGGCGACGACGAGCGTGGCGGTGAGCGGCAGTGCTGCGTCGACGATCGAGAGCGCGTGCTGCAGGTGGGCGGTGGGGATGCCGGTGCCGTCGACGGCGACGAGCCCCACCTTGGCGGTGGCGCGCCCGCGCCGGTCGGTCACCGTCGCCGCGGCGGCCGTGGCCTCCGCGAGCTGGCGCATCCACTCCTCCGCGAGAGCTCCGCCCCAGAGCTCAGCGAGTTCCTCGCCGAGCTCGCGCTGCAGCCGCTCCTGCACCCTCCGTGCGACGGCGGGCAACGAGCCGAGCGGGATGCGGTCGGCCAGCAGGTCGTCGTCGACCGGCCGCGCCACGAGCACGCTGTGGCGGCGCAGCTCGGCCGCGTGCACGGGGAGGGGGCGGTCGAGCACGCGCAGGTGGCCCTCGAGCAGCCGCTGCCTCCCGGCCATCGCGGCGACGACGGCCTCGGGGTGGGTGCCGACCGCTCCGGTCACGATCACCAGGTCGCCCGCCTCGGCGCGCACGTCGAAGGGGGCGACGAGCTCGCCTTCGGCGGCGGACTCGACGACCGCGCGCTCCGCGGCCACGGCGAAGGGCGGCGCGTCGGGCGCGGGCAACGGACGCCACCGCACCGCGTCGAGCATCTCGCGCACGCCCTCGCCCTCGAGGTCGACGTTCGGCAGGATGCGCGCCAGCCGCTTCGGGATGGCCCAGCCGAGCTTACCGAGCAGCATCATGAGTGCCGGGATGAAGGTCATGCGCACGAGGAAGGCGTCGATGAACACGCCCGCCGCGAGGCCGAGGGCGATCGGCTGCAGCACGGCGTTGCCGCCCGGCACGAAGCTCGCGAACACGGCGAACATGATGCAGGCGGCAGCCGTCACCACCCGGGCGGCTCCCACGAAACCGTGGCGCACCGAGAAGTGGGCGTCGCCGGTCTCGCTGTACACCTCGCGCATCCGCGACACCAGGAAGACCTGGTAGTCCATGGCGAGGCCGAACAGCACCGCCATGAGGAGGATGGGGAAGAAGCTGATGACCGGGCCCACCTTGGCCACGCCGAGCACATCGGCGAGCCAGCCCCACTCGAACACCGCGGTGACGATGCCGAACGACGCAGCCACCGAGAGCAGGTAGCCGATGGTCGCCGAGATGGGCACTGCGAGGGAGCGGAAGACGATGGTGAGCAGGATGATGCACAGGCCCACCACGACCACCGCGAACGGCAACAGGGCGTCGGCGAGCCGCGCCGACACGTCGATGCCGAGCGCGGTCTGCCCGGTCACCTGGTAGCCGAAGCCGTTCGCCTTCTCGAAGGCGGCTTCGCTGTCACGGATGCCGTGCACCAGCTGCTCGGTGGCGACGCTGTCGGGCGAACTGTCGGGGATGATCGACACGATGAGCATGTCGAGAGTGGCATTCGGCAACGCCTGGCTCACGCTCGCGACGTCGGGGAGGCCGGTGAACTGGTCGTGCAGCGCGGTGCGGGCCGAGTCGAGGTCTGTCACCGCGGCGATGTCGGCGGTGATGAGCAGTGGCCCGTTGAAGCCGGGGCCGAAGCCCTCGCTCAGCTGGTCGTACCCCTCGCGCGACATCGAGCCGCTCGGGTCGTACCCGGCGTCGGGCAGCGTGAGCCGGAGCGATGCGGCGGGGAGCGCGACGACGACCAGCCCGATCACCACCACGGCGACGGTGATGACGGGCTTGGCGGTGGCGAGCGCCACCCAGCGCGCCCCGAGCGTGGTCTTCTTCGCGTGCGGGTCGGCGGACGCGAGCTCGCGCCGAGCGGCGCGCGAGGTGGGCTTCGGGATGAGGCGCCGACCGAACAGGCCGAGGATGGCGGGAAGCAGGGTGAGTGCCACGACGACGGCGATCACGACCGAGATGGCGGCGCCGATGCCCATCACGGTGAGGAAGGGGATCTGCACCACCGAGAGGCCGAGCAGGGCGATGATGACCGTGAGACCTGCGAAGACGACCGCGCTGCCCGCGGTGGCCACGGCGGTGGCGGCCGATTCCTTCGGGTCCATGCCGTGGATGAGCTGGGTACGGTGCCGCGCCACGATGAACAGGGCGTAGTCGATGCCGACGGCGAGTCCGAGCATCGTGGCGAGCAGCGGCGCCGTGGAGGAGATGCTCACGAAGCCCGACGCGATGGTGATGGTGGTGGTCGTGATGGCGACGCCGATCACCGAGGTGACGAGCGGCATGCCGGCTGCGAGCAGTGAGCCGAAGGTGATGAGGAGCACGACGAAGGCCACCAGCAGGCCGATGGCCTCGGTGTAGTCGACCCCGGCCTCCGGCGGGTCGGTGACCCCGGAGAAGTAGACCGTGACCCCGTCGGTCGCCGCCTTCTCGCCCGCGGCGACGATCGCCTCGTTCTCGGCCTCGCTCAGCTGGGAGCTCGCGACGTCGAGCTGCACGGTCGTGTACGCCATGCTGCTGTCGTCGTTGACCTGCGCCGACGCGTTGGCGTCGAACGGCCCCGTCACCATCGACACGTGGTCGACCGAGCCGAGCGCGGTGACGGATGCGGCGATCTGGCTCTCGAAGGCATCGATCTTCTGCCCCGACGGCGGCACGTAGATGACCTTGGCGCTGCCCCCCGAGGCCTGCGGGAAGCGCTGGTCGAGCATGTCGATGGCCTGCTGCGACTCGGTGCCTGGGATGGCGAAGGAGGAGCTCATGGTGCCGCCGAGCGCGCCGGCGCCGCCGACGAACAACCCGAGCAGCACCACCCATCCCACTATCACCGCGATGCTCCGATGCGCGGCGAAGCGCCCGATCCTGTACAGCAGCGTAGCCATGTGCCCCTCCCCTCTGAGGGTATCGGTCACGCAGCACCCCGTCGGGGCCCGGGAGTCCCCCCCTTAGTGGGGGGCGCCAGACGTCAGCGGGGGCGGGTGGCGCGCTGCATGAAGGCGAGGACGGCTTTGTCGACGATGATGTCGCTGGGCTTCAACGGCCTGGTGAGGTAGAGGCCGTCGAGAGTGGTGAGGCGGCTGAGCGCCACATAGGTCTGGCCGGGGCTGAACACCCGGGAGCCGAGGTCGACGATCGCCTCGTCGTAGGTCTGCCCCTGCGACTTGTGGATGGTGACCGCCCAGGCCAGCCGCAGCGGGAACTGGGTGAACTCGCCGATCACCTCCTTGGTGAGCTGCTTCGACTCGGGGGAGTAGGAGTAGCGGTGCTTCTCCCAGGCCACCGGGTCGACCTCGTGCACCTCGCCGTCGACGTCGACCCACACGGTCGAGTCGATCTTGGTGACGGTGCCGACCGTGCCGTTCACCCAGCGCTGGTCGCCGTCGTTGCGGAGGAACATCACCTGGGCCTCCACCTTGAGCTCGAGGTTCACATCGGCCGGGTAGGCCCGCCCCGCGAAGTCGCCCGAGATCTCGGCCTTCGCGCTCAGCACGCGGCCGGGCAGGCGCGCCAGCGCACTCTGATTGATGCGGTTCACCGAATCGTTGCGTGTGGCGAGGGTGATCGCGCCGTCTGCGGGGGGAGTGCGCGCGCCCGCACCGTTCAGCGCGTCGGCGATCTCCTTGGTGACCATGCCGAACCGAACGGCGTTGAGCATGAACTTGAAGTCGTCGTCGTGCTGACGGTGCACCTCGGTGAGCTCGACGATACGGAGCGGCGCCTCCTCCCACACCCGCGCGTCGAAGAACCACATCGACCGGTAGCGGTCGGCGAAGTAGGCGCGCTCGTCGGCGTCGCCCGGCACCGGGGCGAGCTGGTACGGGTCGCCGAACAGCACCACCTGAACGCCACCGAAGGCCTCGGCGGGGCGCTGCCTGGCCTGACGGAGGCTGCGGTCGATCGCATCCATGAGGTCGGCGTTCACCATCGAGACCTCGTCGATGACGAGGGTGTCGATGGTGTTGAGCAGCTTCCGCACCTCACCGCCCTGCTCGATCTCGTGGTCGGCGATGACCCCGATCGGCAGCTTGAACAAGGAGTGGATGGTCTGCCCGCCGACATTGAGGGCGGCGACCCCCGTAGGTGCCGAGATGACGAGCTGCTTCTCGGTGTTCCACGAGAGGTGGTTGAGCAGCGTCGACTTGCCGGTGCCTGCGCGACCGGTGACGAACACGTGCTCGCGGGTGCCTTCGATGAGGTCGAACACCCTCTGCTGCTCGGCCGAGAGCGCTGGCCTGTCCATCACTCCAATCTACCGGCCCCCGAGGCCGTCGAGAGGGGTCACCGTAAACTGTGGAGATGACCGACGAGGCGGATGCTGGGGAGAACTCCCGCGACGCACTCCAGAGATCGGTGGTCATCTACACCGGGCTGCTCCTGCTCACGGTGGCCGCGGCGTTCTCAGCGATCGGCATCCTGAACCGCGAGTTGTACAGCGCGCCCGCGTTCGTGCGCATCTACCTCGACGCCGTCGCCGACCACGACGTGGCGGCGGCCCTCGCCACCCCGGGTGTGAAGCTCGTCACCGACGACGCTCCCGGCACCGGCGAGGCATCGCTCATCACCCCCGACGCACTCGGCGGGCTCTCCGACATCGAGTTGGTGAGCGACACCGAGATCACCCCGGGCCGGCACCGCATGGTGTTCTCCTACACCCTCACCGGCACCCCCGTGCGGGGCGACTCCAACCCGTACACCGTGACGGCGCAGAGCGAGTTCGACGTGGAGCGCACCGGAACCAGCTGGCTGGTCTTCCCCGAGTGGTCGTTCGTGCGCTCGCCCAGCGCGACCGCCACCATCACCGTGTCGCACGCCTCCGACTTCACCGCGGGCGCCGTGCAGGTCTCGGCCGGCGACCCGACAGCGTTCCACGCCAGCAGCTCCTACGAGATGCTCGTGCCGAGCCTCGTGATGCTCTCCCACCATTCCGAGCAGCTCGGTTCACGGGCCGTGCCGCTGGCGGCGACAAAGCCCCGCACCCCGGTCAGCGCGATTGTCGACGTGCAGCCCACCACGGGCTTCCTCGCCGAGGTGCAGACGGCGGTCGACGGCTTCCTCGCCGACTGCGTCACCCAACGGCTGCTGTACCCGCCCGGATGCCCGTTCGGCCTCGATGTCAACGACCGCATCGTCTCGGAGCCTGTCTGGTCGATCGAGAGCTACCCCCAGCTCACCCTGCTCGCCGGGCAGGACAGCTGGGTGGTGCCGAACGCCCGGGGCACCGCGCGGGTCGTCGTCGACATCCGGTCACTGTTCGACGGCACCGTCACCACGCGCGACGAACTCGTGCCCTTCGACGTGAGCTTCGCGGTGTCCGTCGAGCCCGACGGCTCGATCGCGTTCTCACCGCGGAGCTGAGCCCTCGCCCTGTCGACCGCCCTCGGAGCGCCCGCTGCCTCCGGCGAGCTGAGCGAGCATCCGGTTGTACTCCTCGAGCTCGGCCTCGCCCGTGCGATCGGCGTTGCGGTCGCGACGCGTGGTCTCCTTCTTGTCGTTGCGGCTCCATTGAACCGCGACGACGAAGGCGAGGATGACGGTGGGGATCTCACCGATGCTCCAGGCGATGCCGCCGCCGGTCTGCTGGTCTTCGAGGGCGTCGGCGGCCCAGGTGCGGCCGGTGGCGCCGAACCAGTCGGCGAGCAGCAGCCCCGTGCCCTCCATGAGCGCGAGACCGAAGAAGGCGTGGAACGCCATCGTGGCCAGTAGCAGCACCAGGCGGAACGGGTAGGGCAGCTTGTAGGGCACCGGGTCGATGCCGATGAGAGCCTGCACGAAGAGGTAGCCGACGATGAGGAAGTGCACGATCATCCACTCGTGCCCGAGGTGGTCTTCGGTCGCCCAGCGGAACAACGGCGTGTAGTAGAAGGCGACGAGGCTGGTGGCGAAGAGCACGCCCGCGACGATGGGGTTCGCGATGACCGCGGCGACACGGGAGTGCACGGCGAGCAGGATCCACTCGCGCATGCCGCGGCTGCCGTCGTCGCGCTTGCGGATGGCGCGGAGTGCGAGCGTCACGGGGCCGGCCGGCACGAGCAGCAGCGGGATGGCCATGCTGAGGGTCATGTGCCCGAACATGTGAGCCGAGAAGAGGAACTTCTCGTAGACGTTGAGGCCGCCGTTGGTGACGTAGAACAGCATCAGCATGCCCGCGACCCACAGCACCGTGCGGTACCAGGGCCAGCGGTCGCCGCGCCGGTGCAGGCGCCAGACGCCCGCGAGGTAGAACACGATGCCGAAGGCGCACACCAGCACCCAGATGAGGTCGAAGTTCCACAGGGTGAGGAAGCGCTCCACCGTCGGCTCAGGGGGCAGCTGCGTTCCGGTGAGGATCTGCGCCGCCGTCTGCTCGGGCGGCACGGTCTCGGGAACCGGGGTGGCCGTACGGGCGAGTGCGGCGGCGAAGCCGGTGGCGATGCCCATGAACGCGAGCTCGGCGACGACCAGCCACCAGAAGTGCCGGCGCCGGCCGGTGTCGGCGAGCCGGCCGATCACGAATCGGCGGTGGAACGCGCCGAACACCCCGAGCGCGACGAGCGCGCCGACCTTCACGAGCACCAGCACGCCGTAGGGGGTGAGCAGGCGGTCGAGCGAGCCCACCCGGAGCTCCGCGCTCACGTAGCCCGACGCCGCCACCACGATGAAGCACACCAGGGCGACGCTGGAGTAGCGCGCCACCACGTCGACGAGCCGCGGGGTGTCGAGCTGACGACTCAGGATGGCGATGACGACGAGACCCCCCAGCCAGGCAGCCGCGAAGACGAGGTGGAGCATCAGAGCGGTGATGGCCGCGTCGTGGCCATCGGTTCCGGCGGCGTGGCCCTGCTGGGCCATCGGCCACAGCGACGCCACGGCGAGGAGTCCGACGAAGAACAGGGCGGTCTGGTTGCGCACGGCGAAGCAGAGCACGGTGACCACGGCGCCCGTGAGGGTTGTCTGCAGCCACGCCTGACCGAGCGGGATGGCGGTGAGGAACTGGCCGAGACCCTGCGAGAAGGTGTCGTCGAAACTCAGCGCCCGCGCGGTGACGCTGAGGTAGCTGAAGAAGCCGGTCAGCCCGGCGGCGACGGTGAACAGAGCTGCGGAGCCGGCGGCGACGTCGAGGGTACGGGCGGCCACGGGGCTGTCGCCCGGGAAGACGAAGAGGACGAGGCCGATCGAGCCGATCATGCCTGCGGCGGCGATGTTGACGAGCATCGAGGCCGCAGGGAGCCCGTAGCGCACCACCGCGCCGGGGTCTTCGAGCAGCTGCGGCGCAGCGCCGCCACCGATGGCGAGGGCCGCGAGGAGCGCCGCCACCGAGACCGCCACCAGGGCGGCAGGACCGGCGACCCGCACGACTCTCAGCACCCGACCACTTTACGCGCCGCTGCCTGTGCCTCCGCCCGGTGCGGATGCGCAGGCGCAGCCGCGGTCGACAGCGTCCACCGTCAACAGCATCCGCCGTTAACAGCAGAGAGGGCGACGACCGAAGTCGTCGCCCTCTCGAGCTGGTGAGCCGAAGGCTACTTGGCGGCAGCCTTGAGCTTCGAGCCGGCCGAGATCTTCACGGAGTGGCCCGCGGGGATCTCGATGGTGGCGCCGGTCTGCGGGTTGCGGCCGGTGCGAGCGGCGCGCGAGGTGCGCTCGACAGCGAGCCAGCCCGGGATGGTGACCTTGGTGCCGCTGGCGACCGAGTCGGCCAGGGTCGAGAACAGAGCGTCGAGAACCTCGTTCACCGAAGCCTGGGTCTGGCCGGAAGCGGCGGCGACGGCTGCGACGAGCTCGGTCTTGTTGAGTGACTTGTCAGCCATTTAAGGTGTCCTCCTCGGACCATTTCGCTGCGGATGCAGCTGTTGACAGTGGAACAACCCCGGCCACCGGGGCCAGTTCGGTTGGTCTGTTCGACCGAGGGTAACTTACCAGCTGGACTTCGTAATGCCCGGCAACTCGCCTCGGTGCGCCATGTCGCGGAACCGCACACGCGAGATTCCGAACTTGGTGAGCACACCACGGGGGCGGCCGTCGACCGAGTCGCGGCTGCGCACGCGGATGGGCGAGGCGTTGCGGGGGAGCTTCTGCAGGCCGAGGCGTGCGGCCTCGCGCTCCTCGTCGGTGGACGTGGGGCTGACGAGAGCCTTCTTCAGCTCGAGACGCTTCGCGGCGTACCGCTCCACGACGACCTTGCGCTGCTCGTTGCGGGCGATCTTGCTCTTCTTGGCCATGTGTTTACCGCTCCTCTCGGAAGTCGACGTGCTTGCGGATGACCGGGTCGTACTTCTTCAGCACGAGGCGGTCGGGGTCGTTGCGACGGTTCTTCTTGGTCACGTAGGTGTAACCGGTGCCCGCCGTCGAGCGGAGCTTGATGATGGGACGGACGTCCTGCTGCTTTGCCATTAGAGCTTGATCCCCCGAGCCTGGATGTCCTTGACGACGGCCTCGATGCCACGGGCGTCGATGACCTTGATGCCCTTGGCGGACAGCGTCAGGGTGACGTTACGGCGAAGCGACGGCACGTAGTACGTCTTCTTCTGCACGTTCGGGTCGAAGCGCCGCTTGGTGCGACGGTGCGAGTGCGAGATGTTGTGACCGAAGCCGGGAACGGCTCCTGTCACCTGGCACACTGCTGCCATTGTTTCCTCCATTTGGTTACCGTGAGACGAGCGCCTCACCCAAGATGACTTGTCGACAGGCCCGACTCGTGACGGGCCCGCAATGGGCGGAGGATTCCACCCAACCGTGTAAGCTTAGACGAGCGGCGCCCGGGCGGCAAGTCGGGCCCGCCGGTCACGGCCCGGCGTAGTCGGTGACGGTGAGCCAGAGCGGGTACAGGTCTTCGCGTTCGCCGCGGTCGCCCGTGGCGATCTCGAACGGGCCTCCGGCCGTCAGGTTGGCGAACAGGTCGTCGGCGGTGATCTCGCCGGCCAGCCTGAAATCGTCGTAGACGAAGGGCACGCCGTTCGAGCCGAGCGGGCTCGGGGAGTCCATGAGGTGGAAGTGCAGGTGCGGTGAGTCGGTGTTGCCGGTATTACCGAGCAGCCCGATGACGTCACCGGTCGACAGTCGCTGGCCCACCTCGACGCCTGCGGGGTTGCCGGGCTGCAGGTGCGCGTAGAACGCGTACACGCCGTCGCCGAGCTGTTGCACGATGTGGTTGCCGCCGTACTCGTCGACCGTGAGGCCGGTCGGGTTGGCGCCCGGCCTCTGCTCGGGGAGGTCGAACCGCATCGAGACGATCGGTCCGTCTCCCACGGCGAGGATGTCGGCGCCGAAGTAGGGGTAGCTCGAGAGCTCGTCGACGGGCCCGGTCACGAACGAGCCGTTCGAGTCGAGCTGCACGTAGTCGATCGCGTAGCGCTCGGGGGCGTGGTACGAGCCGCCGATGGGGTTCACCGCCCCGCGGTGCGGCGTGACGGCGCAGCAGCTGTTGCCGTTCAGCCAGCCGTCGCCCCGCAGGGGCGGCGCGATCACGACGGGCGCCTGGTGGTCGACCGGGGTGCTCGCGAGCCGCTCCGTCATCTCCGGGGTGATGATGGGCGGGGCGCCGGGGTCGAACCCGAAGGTCACGTCGTGCGCGAGCTTCGCGGGCACGTCGTCCATCGACTCGACGGTGACGTCGAGCCACACCAGGGCGCCCTGGCCGGCCCCGATGACCCGCCCCGGCTCGGTCGTGCCCGACACATGCACCCAGGGCACGACCTCGTCGCCGTCGAGGCGCTCGAGCGATCTGCCCTTCCCGTCGAGCACGTCGATGGTCTCGATCGTCGCCGTCTGGGTGGTGACGTTGCTGAGGTAGAGCTCGTAGGCGATGTGCACCAGACCGTCGGTGGTCGGCACGGGCCGCGGGGTGCTCAGCACGCGCGCGATCACCGGGGTGAAGGGGTCGTCGGATGCGCTGGTGGCGTCGCCGGAGCCCTCACCGTCACCGGAGGCGGCGTCGGGAGGCGGGGTGCTTCCTTCGGCGACCGGATCGGCGGCGGGCTCGGGCGCGGAGGACGGGGTGCAGGCGGCGAGGAGCAGTGCCGCTGCGGCGATCGGGATCAGCAGAAGCGGACGTCGGGTCATGCAGTCAGTATGGGACGCGGGGGCACCCGGAGGCCAGAGACGTCTCAAGCCGTGGTCGGCACGCAGGCGGAGCAGTAGCCGAAGATGTCGACGACGTGCTCGGGGCGGGTGAAGCCGTGCTGGGCCGCGGTCTTCTGGGCCCATGACTCCACCTCGTCGGCCTCGATCTCGACGGTGAGGCCGCAGCTGCGGCAGATGAGGTGGTGGTGGTGCGCCAGCGAGCAGGCGCGGTAGAGCGACTCGCCCTCGGGTGACTGGAGCGAGTCGGCCTCACCCTCTTGGGCGAGATCGGCGAGCGCCCGGTACACCGTCGCCAGGCCGATCTGCGAGCCGGTGTTCTTGAGCGAGGAGTGCAGCGCCTGGGCGCTCACGAAGCCCATCTGGGTGCCGAGCGCCGAGCGCACCGCCTCCCGCTGCCACGTGTTGCGCTTCACGAACCGACCACCTCTTCCGACCGTCTCCACCGTATCCGTGCCAGCTGGGAGACGCCTAGCGCCAGCACGAAGAACAGGGCTGCGGTGAGGGCGATCGCCGCACCGGCGGCGATGCCGAGCCACCGCGAGGAGAGCACCCCGACGACCCCGGAGAGGGCTCCGATGACGGGGGCCAGCACGAACATCTGGGTAGTGGTGCGTGCGATCACCCGTGCCGCCGCGGCCGGGGCCGCGATGAGGGCGAGGGCGAGGATCGCCCCGACCGCCGGCATGGCGGTCACCACGGTCAGCACGATGAGCGCGAGCGAGACCGCCTCGACCACCCAGGCGCGGTACCCCGCCGCCCGGAACCCCATCGGGTCGAGGGTGGAGAACAGGATCTCCTTGCCCGCGGCCAGGAGCACCACGACGGCCACGAGCAGCACCGCCGTCGACGCGGCGAGGTCGAGGTCGGTGGCGTTCAAGATGGAGCCGATGAGGTAGCTGTCGACGTGGATCGGCAGTTCGGGGAAGAACGCCTGCAGGAAGACCCCGAGCGCGAAGCCGGCCGTGAGCACGACGCCCGACGCCACCTGCGACCCCTGCCGCGTCACCCTGCCGAGCAGGGTCATCGCGACGATGAGCAGCACGCTCGACACCACGGCACCGAGCATGACGCTCACGCCGAGCGCCGCCGCCAGCACCGCACCCGGGAAGGTGGCGTGCGTGAGCGCCTGCGTGAAGAAGGCGCGCCGGCGCAGCACGACCACCGTGCCGACGAGTCCGCTCAGCACCCCGATGACCACGGCGAGCACGAGGGCGCGTTCGAAGTACCCCATCAGGCAGCCACCCGCATCCGGCCGCGTCGCGCCGCGTCGACGACCACGCGCACGAGGAGCACCACGAGGTACACCGCCACCACGACGAGCACCACGGTGGCACCGCTCGGTGCGGGCACTCCCGCGCCGACGGAGAGCGCGAAGGCGATGCTGAGCCCGAGCCACCCGGTGAACGCGGCGAACGCGGCGGCGAGGGCGAAGATGAGCCCGATGCGGCCGGCGATGAGCCGCCCGACCGCACCGGGCACGATGAGCACCGCGAGCACGAGCAGGTTGCCCACGGCGTTCGACGCCGCCACCACCACCAGGGCGATCGCCACGTTGAGCACGAGGTCGAGCGCGAGCACCCGGTAGCCCGCCGCCGCCGCTCCCGGGCCGTCGAAGGCCCGGAACAGCTGGCCCTTCAGTGTGACCAGCACGAGCAGCAGGGCGATGCCGCAGACCACGGCGGTCTGCACCAGGTCGGAGTCGGTGACGGTGAGCAGCCGCCCGAACAGCAGCTGGTCGAGCTGGCCCACGTAGTCGCTCTGGGTGGAGACCACGATGATGCCGATGGAGAACATGCCGGTGAGCACGATCGCGGTGGAGGCGTCGGAGGTGATGGCCCGCCGGGTGAGCAGAGTGAGCACCACGGCCGCCACGACGGCGGCGATGACCGCGCCGGCGTACAGCCCGTCCCGACCGGAGACCACGAAGCCGATGACGAGGCCCGGGAAGACGGCGTGCACCAGCCCGTCGCTCACGAACTCGAGGGCGCGAAGGTTGACCAGCACCCCGATGAACCCCGCCACCACGCTCAAGACGAGCAGCACGCCGAGTGCCTTCGCCATGAAGGGCAGGGCGAAGGGGTCGATGAAGAAGGCGCCGAGGTCCACCTCAGCGCACCTCGTCGTGGGTCGGCGGCTGCAACGGCTCCCCGTCGGGCCCGAGCTCGACCTCGCTGAAGGTGTTGTGCACGTTCGGCATGGTGAGCACGCTCTCCCGCTCGCCGAAGGCCACCTGGCGGCCGTTCAGCAGCATCACCCGGTCGCACACCTGGCGGGCGAGGTCGAAGTCGTGCGTCGAGACCACGATCGCCACACCGTCGGCCTTGAGCGCGAGCAGCGTGTCGATGAGGGCTGCGCGGTTGTCGTGGTCCAGGCCGTTGAACGGCTCGTCGAGCAGCAGCAGCTTCGGTGTCGACACGATCGAGCGTGCGAGCACGCCGCGCTGCTGCTGACCGCCCGAGAGGTCGCCGAAACGGATGCGCGCCCGCTCGGTGAGCCCGACCGCGGCCAGCGCGGAGGCGACAGCCGCGCGATCGACGGCCCGCGGCATCCTGAACCAGCCGATGGAGCGGTAGCGGCCCATCATGACGACCTGCTCGAGGGTGACGGGGAACTGCGGGTCGAGCTCGTCGTGCTGCGGCATGTAGCCGATGGCCGAGGCGTAGCGGCGGCGCGAATCGCTGCCGTCTACCGTGAGGCGGCCGGCCACTTGGGGCACGAGGCCGAGGATGCCCTTCAGCAGGGTGGACTTGCCTGCGCCGTTCGGGCCGATGAGGGCGACCGCCTCTCCGGCGTGCACCTCCATCGAGATGCCGGAGAGCGCCACCGTCGGCCCGTAGGCGAACGACGCGTCGTTCACCTGCAGGACGGGGGCGCTCTCGGTCACCGCGCTAGTCTTCCAGGTCTGCGGGGAGCGCGCTCGGCGTGGCCCCCCACGACTCCAGGATGACCGTGGCGTTGTGGATCTGCGAGTCGAGGTAGGTGGCGCCGTCGCTGCCGGCCGGGCCGAGCGAGTCGCCGTAGAGCGCCTCGTCGCCGGAGTACACCTTCACGCCCGCCTCGCTGGCGATGGTGTCGGCGGCCTTCGGCGAGATGGAGGCCTCGGAGAACACGGCCTTCACCCCGGTGGCCTTGATGGCCGCGACCAGCTCGTCGATCTGAGCGGCGCTCGGCTCGGCGTTGTCGTCGAAGCTCGGGATGACCGAGCCCACGTAGGTGATGCCGTAGGCGTCGACGAAGTAGGTGAAGGCGTCGTGGTTCGACACCAGCAGACGCTTGTCGGCCGGCACCTGGTCGACGTTCTCGCGGATCCAGCCGTCGAGCTCGGCGAGCTTCTTCTCGTAAGCGTCGGCGTTCGTCGTGAAGTCGGATGCGGCGGCCGGGTCGGCGACGGCAAGTCCCGCTTCGATGGTGGCCACCATCTGCTCCGCGCGGGAGGGGTCGGTCCAGATGTGCGGGTTGCCGCCCTCGTGGGCGTGGTCGTCGCCCTCCTCGTGCGCCTCGCCCTCCTCGTGGGCGTGGTCGTCTTCGGTCGACCCCTCCTCGTGGGCGTGGTCGTCGCCGGCGGTCTCCTCCGAGAGCTGGATGCCGGTCGACGCGTCGATGGTCACCCCGTCGAAGCCGGAGGCCGAGATGGCGTCGTCGAGCCATTCCTCGAGCCCCGCGCCGTTGATGACGAGCACGTCGGCCGACGCCAGGGCCGACAGGTCGGCCGCCGACGGGTCGTAGCTGTGCGCGCTCTGGTTCGGCTGGATGAGCTGGGTGACGCTCGCCGCGTCGCCCGCGATCTCGCGGGTGAAGTCGGCGACCTGGGTGGTGGTGGCGACCACCTTGAGACCGCCGGCGGCAGCGCTCGTGGAGCCCGCATCCGTCGACGAGGCGCCGGATGCGCAGCCCGCGAGGGCGAGAGCGGAGGCCGACAGGAGCACGGGGACGATGAGCGCGTTCTTCTTCACGCGCTCGAGCCTAGATGATAATGATTATCAACACCAACTTAATCGAGCAGAAGCGCAGGTTCCTCGATGATGGAGGCGACGTCGGCGACGAAGCGGCTCGCCACGTCGCCGTCGACGACCCGGTGGTCGAAGCTCGCGCCGATCGTGGTGACGAAGCGCGGGCGCACCTCGCCGTCGACCACCCAAGGCTTCTGCTTGATGGTTCCGAGAGCGACGATCCCCACCTCGCCCGGGTTGAGGATGGGGGTTCCGGTGTCCATGCCGAACACGCCGATGTTGGTGATGGTGATGGTGCCGCCCGCCATGTCGGCGGGGGAGGTGCGGCCCTCGCGCGCGGTGAGGGTGAGCTGCTCGAGCGCTTCGGCGAGGCCGCGCATCGAGAGGTCGTGCGCGTCTTTGATGTTCGGCACGATGAGCCCGCGCGGTGTGGCGGCCGCGATGCCGAGGTTCACGTAGTTGCGCACCACGATCTCCTTCTCGGTCCACGCCGAGTTCACCATCGGGTTGCGCTGCACGGCCCAGATGAGCGCCTTGGCCATGATGAGCAGCGGCGAGATCTTCACCCCGGTGAAGTCGGGGGAGGTCTTCAGGCGCTTCACGTACTCCATGGTGCGGGTCGCGTCGACGTCGACGAACAGGCTCACGTGCGGGGCGGTGAACGCGCTCGCCACCATCGCCTTCGCGATCTGCTTGCGCATGCCCTTGACGGGGATGTACTCCTCGCGCACCGGAGCCCACTGCGGGGTCTCGATGTTGTGGAACACCTTCGCCTGGTCGGCGTGACGGATGACGTCTTCGCGCGTGATGTCGCCGATGAGCCCGGTGGGGGTGACCTCGTTGAGGTCGACGCCGAGGTCTTTGGCGAGCTTGCGGATGGGGGGCTTGGCGATGACGGGAACGCCCGGGATGGGCTGATGGGCGCGGGCGAGGCGCGTGGTGGGCCGCTTGGCGTCGGGGCTCTCGCCGATCGCGGGGATGGTGGCGGCGGCACGCGTGCGTGCCGTGCGGCGGCTGGCCACGTGACCCTTGATGCCGTAGCCGACCAGCACGGCGCCCGAGCTCTCGGCGGCGGGCGGGGAAGCGGGCGCGACCGTGGGCGCGGGTGCCTCGGCGCGCGTACCCGCCGCGGCTGCCGCCGGGGTCGAACCCGCCGGTGCCGCATCCGGCAGCGTCACCGTGCCGAGGATCTCGGTGGCGGCGACCGCCGGCGGCGCCTCCTGGCCGTCGCTCGCGTTCACCGCGATGATCGCGGTTCCGACGTCGACGGTCGTGCCCTCGGGCACCAGCAGGTTCTCGACGGTGCCGGCGAACGGCGACGGCAGCTCGACGAGCGACTTGGCCGTCTCGATCTCGACGATCACCTGGTTGATCTCGATGGAGTCGCCCGGGGCGACCTTCCAGGAGACGATCTCGGCCTCGGTGAGGCCCTCACCCACGTCGGGCAGGTGGAACTGTGCGCTGGTCATCGGATTCTCCCGGTGTCGGTTCAGTACGCCATCACCCGGTCGACGGCCTCCATGATGCGATCGGCATCGGGGAGGTACAGCGTCTCGAGCTTGGCCGGCGGGAAGGGGGTGTCGAAGCCGGAGACGCGGAGCACCGGCGCCTGCAGCGAGTAGAAGGCGCGCTCGGCGACGGTCGCGGCGATCTCGGAGCCCACGCTCACGAAACCGGGCGCCTCCTGCGCCACCACGAGGCGGCCGGTCTTCGTGACCGAGTCGAGGATGGGCCCGTAGTCGACCGGGCTGAGCGACCGCAGGTCGACGACCTCGCAGCTCACGCCCTCACCGGCGGCGATCTCGGCGGCGGCCATGAGCACGCTGACCATGGCGCCGTGGGCGAGCAGGGTGACGTCGGTTCCCGTGCGAACCACGCGGCTGGCGTGCAGCGGCGCCGCCGTGCCGGCGAAGTCGACCGGCCCCTTCGGCCAGTAGCGGCTCTTCGGCTCGAAGAACATGACCGGGTCGTTCGAGGCGATCGACTCCTGGATCATCCAGTACGCGTCGTTCGGCGTCGACGGGCTCACGACGCGCAGGCCCGCTGTGTGGGCGAAGTACGCCTCGGGGCTCTCCTGGTGGTGCTCGACCGCACCGATGTGCCCGCCGTAGGGCACCCGGATGACGACGGGCATCGTGAAGGCCCCCTGGCCGCGATTGGTGAGCTTCGCCAGCTGCGAGGTGATCTGGTCGAAGCCGGGGTAGATGAACCCGTCGAACTGGATCTCGCACACGGGCCGGTAGCCGCGCATCGCGAGACCGATGGCCGTGCCGACGATCCCCGACTCGGCGAGCGGGGTGTCGACGACGCGGGTCTTCCCGAACTCCGCCTGCAGCCCCTCGGTGACACGGAACACGCCACCCAGCGCACCGATGTCCTCACCCATGAGCAGCACCTTGGGGTCGTCGGCGAGCGCCTGCCGGAGCCCGGCGTTGAGGGCCCGCGCCATGGGCAGTTCCTCGACCCGGGAGGCCGCGGCAGAAGCATCCGTCGTCGTCGTCTCGATGCTCATGCCGTCTCCTCCTCGAACGAGGCTTCGTAGCGTTCGAGCCACAGCTTCTGCTCGGCCATCACGGGGTGCGGCTCGGAGTAGACGTGGTCGAACAGGATGTCGGCCGCCGGAGGCTCGAGGGCGAGTGTGCGGTGACGGATGTCGGCGGCGAAGTCTTCGGCCTCGGTCTTCACCTCGGCGAAGAAGGCGTCGCCTTCGCCGAGCGACCTGAGGTACGTCTCGAAGCGCGCGATGGGGTCGCGCGACACCCAGCGCTCGTGCTCGGCGGGGTCGGCGTACTTCGTGGGGTCGTCGGAGGAGGTGTGCGCGCCGATGCGGTAGGTGAGCGCCTCGATGAACTGCGGGCCGTTGCCGCCGCGGGCCTCGTCGAGGTGCTTCGTCGTGACCGCGAAGCTCGCCAGCACGTCGTTGCCGTCGATCTGCACGCTCGGGATGCCGAAGCCGCGCGAGCGGAGGTAGAGCGGTGTGCGCGACTGCACCGAGACGGGCACCGAGATGGCCCACTGGTTGTTCTGCAGGAAGAACACGTTCGGCGACTGGTTCGACGCCGAGAACACGAAGGCCTCGCTCACGTCGCCCTGCGAGGTGGAGCCGTCGCCGAAGTAGCAGAGCACCGCGGCGTCGACGGAGTCGTCGCCCGTGCCCACCACGCCGTCGCGCTGCATCCCCATGGCATAGCCCGTGGCGTGCAGCGCGTGCGAGCCGATGACGAGGCAGTAGCCGTGCACATTGCCGTTCGTGGGGTCGGTCGGGTCCCACCCGCCGTGGGTGTTGCCGCGCAGCAGCTCGACGACGCCGAGCATGTCGACACCGCGCACCTTGGCGACGGAGTGCTCGCGGTAGGAGGGGAAGATGTGGTCTTGCGGGCGGGCGGCGAAGGCCGAGCCCACCTGGGCGCCCTCCTGGCCGTGGCTCGGCACCCACAGGGCCATCTGCCCCTGCCGCTGCAGGTTCGTGCCCTCGAGGTCGAAGCGGCGCACGACGGCCATCTGCCGGTAGAACTCGCGCAGATCGCCCTCGCTCAGGCGGTCGAGGTAGCCGGCGTACTCTTCGGCCGCCTCGGTGGGCGCGAACTCGCCCTCTGTGGTGAGGAACCTCACGGGTGTCTGGTCGGTCATGCGAACTCCCTCATGATCTGAGCGGATGCGGCGAGCACGTTCTCGACCGACTCGGCCTCGCCGATGGTGAGCCTGATGCCATCGGGCAGGTACGCCCGGGCGATGATGCCGTGGTCGCGGAAGATCTCGAGCGCCCGTTCGGTGTGCTCGCCCGTGGGGTACCAGACGAAGTTGCCGTGCGGACGGGGGATGCTCGTCCACCCCTGCTCGACGAGCGAGTCGTAGATGGCGTCGCGGCGGGCGGCGATGTCGGCCACCCGAGCCCGCAGCTCGTCGCCGCGATCGAGCGAGGCGATGGCCGCGACCTGGGCGTGGTCGGTGAGGCTGAGCGGCATCGCCGCGATGCGGGCGGCGGTGAACACCTCGGCCGGCCCGATGCCGTAGCCGATGCGGAGCCCGGCGAGCCCGTAGGCCTTCGAGAAGGTGCGCAGGATGACGAGGTTCGGGTACCGACGCACCAGCGTGCGCCCGTTCACCGCTGTGGGGTCGGTGACGAACTCGGCGTAGGCCTCGTCGAGGATGACCAGCACGTCGGTGGGTACCTTCTGCATGAACCGCTCGAACTCCTCAGCGGTGACGATGGAGGAGGTGGGGTTGTTGGGGGAGCAGACGAGCACGAGCCGGGTGCGGTCGGTGATGGCGGCGGCCATTGCGTCGAGGTCGTGGCGATGGTCGGGGGTGTTCGGCACGGCGACCTTCACGGCCGAAGGCAGCACCGTCATCCACGGGTACACCTCGAACGAGCGCCACGAGTAGACGACCTCGTCGCCCGGCCCGGCCGCCGTGAGGGTGAGCTGCACGAGCAGGGCCACCGAGCCTGCGGCGAGGATGACCTCGTCGGGCTCCACCCCCCAGTCCGCGGCGATGCGCGTGGTGACCTCGGGGGCCGCCGCGTTCGGGTAGCGGTGCAGCGTGCGGGTGGCGGCGTCGACCGCGTCGAGCACTCCGGGCAGCGGGTCGAACGGGTTCTCGTTCGACGACAGCTTGAAACCGGTGGGGGCCGCCTGACCCTGTCGGTAGGCGGGGAGGGCGAGGATCTCGGGGCGCAGCTTCACCGGGCTGCTCGCGATGCCGGAACTCATCCGTTCATCTTAGTTCTCGCTGTGAAAGCGACTCCGGAATATAGGCCACTCCTCGGCGAGCATCGCGTAGACGAGGGTGTCGGTCCACTCGCCCTTGAAGAACTCGTCTTTCACGAAGTGGGCCTCCCGACGCATGCCGAGCCGCTCGAGCAGCCGAGCGGATGCGTCGTTCCGCGCGTCGAGCCGGGCGATCACGCGGTGCAGCCCGAACTCGTCGAAGGCGAGCCGCAGCATCTCGTGCGCGGCTTCGGTGGCGTAGCCGTGGCCGGCCACATCGGCTGCCATCGCGTAGCCGAGCTCGCCCCGTGCATCCGTCTCGCTGTCGAACTTCAGCAGCACCTCGCCGATGACGCGGTGTTCGGCACGCAGCTCCATCGCGAGCACCAGCCATTGCCCGGGGGCGGAGACGACGCCCTGCTTCGCACGGGAGGCGATGGCCTCTCGTATCTGGTCGGGTGTGCGCACCGGCCACGGGATGTAGCGCACCACCTCGGGGTCGGAGTGGTAGCGCATCAGGTCGTCGAGGTCGCCCGCACGGTGCGGCCGCAGATCGAGCCGCGGCGTCGCGACCGGATAGTCGGGTGCCCAGAGCGTGCTCACCATGCCTCGACTCTGTCATCCCTGGCCGTTCCGCGGAACACCCCCGTCTGGGATAGTGGGGTCATGCGCAGATTCCTGGTCTCCCTCATCGCGAACGCCATCGCCCTGTGGCTCACCACGCTGATCGTCGCCGGGGTCAAGATCGACTCCTTCGGAGACGACGGCGCGCTCGACACCATCCTCACCTACCTCTTCGTCGCCCTCATCTTCGGCATCGTGAACGGCATCATCGGCAGCGCCATCCGCATCGTCGCGTTCCCGCTGTACATCCTCACCCTCGGCATCATCGCGCTGTTCGTGAACGCGCTGCTGCTCTGGCTGGTGTCGGTGGTGACCGGCTGGTTCGGCTTCGGCCTCGTCGTCGACGGCTTCTGGAGCACGGTCTTCGGCGCTCTGGTCCTCGCGATCCTCTCGGCGATCATCGGCGCGATCCTCCGCCCCCTGGCGGGTCGTCGCGACCGCTGAGCGACCCGGGCGCGAGCCCGAGCATCCGCTCCAGCACCTGCGCGATGAGGAGCTGCTGCCCGGCCGTGTCGCCGTGCAGCACCATGGCCTGAGCGTTCGCGCCGTCGATCAGCCCGATGAGCTGCCTCGCCACCGCGGGCGGGTCGTCGGTGCTGAAGCGGCCGGAGGCGACCCCCGCCTCGACGAGCTCGGTCACCAGGGCGTTCCAGGCCGCCATGTGGTCGCGCACCGCCGAGGCGAGCGCCTCGTTGCGGCGGCCGAGCCCCCACGCCTCGACCCACACCACCGTCGTGGCGTCGCGGGCGGGGTCGAGCAGGGTGCGGATGAGGACGGCGAGTGCGGCGACCTCACCCCCGTCGGAGTTCCGCGAGCGCACGCCCGCCAGCAGCTCCTCGACCTCGTCGAGCTCGGCCGCGACGATCGCCGAATAGGTGCGCGCGACGAGTGCCTCCATGCTGGGCTCGTAGTGGGCGACGAGCCCGGGGGCGACGCCCGCCCGGGCTGCGAGGCCTCGCAGAGTGAGGGCGCCGAGCCCCTCCTCGAGCGCGAGCTCGCAGGCAGTCGTCGCCAGCTGAGCCGCGCGCTCGGGTGCACTGAGGCGGGTGCGGGTGGCTCTTGACATCGTCGGCACTCCCTCCGTAGCCTCGATCCCAATCCTATTGGTCGCATGATCAATAAGCGAGAGGAGCGGTGATGACCTGGACGATGCCGGCCGAATGGGCCCCGCAGGAGCGCATCTGGATGGCCTTCCCGCGCCCCGGATACACCCTCGGCGACGACCCGGAGTCGGCCGAGGAGGGCCGCAGGGCCTGGGCCGCCGTCGCGAACGCCGTCGCAGGCTTCGAGCCGGTGACCATGGTCGTCGACCCGAGCGCGCTCGCCGACGCCCGCCGGCTGCTCTCGGCCGAGATCGAGCTGGTCGAGGCTCCGCTCGACGACTTCTGGATGCGCGACATCGGCCCGAGCTTCGTGCTCGGCGACGACGGCCGGCTCGGCGCCGTCGACTGGACCTTCAACGGCTGGGGCGCCACCTCGTGGACCACCTGGGACAGGGACTCCCTCATCGGCGAGCGCGTCGGCACCCTCGCCGGGGCCGAGATCGTCACCTCGATGCTCGTGAACGAAGGCGGCGGCATCCACGTCGACGGCGAGGGCACCGTGCTCGTCACCGAGACCGTGCAGCTCGACCCCTTCCGCAACCCCTACCTCACCAAGGGGCGGGTCGAGGCCGAGCTCCGCCGCACCCTCGGTGTCACCACGGTGGTCTGGCTGCCCCGCGGCCTCACCCGCGACTATCAGGCACCCGGCACCCGCGGCCACGTCGACATGGTGGCGGCGTTCGCCGGTCCCGGGCGGGTGCTGCTGCACTGGCAGGACGACCCGGCGCATCCCGACTACGGGGTGGTGCGGCAGGTGCGCGCGGTGCTCGAGCGGGCCACGGATGCGCGGGGCCGTTCGTTCGAGATCGTCGAGCTGCCTGCGCCCGCCACGCTTCGCGACGCCGAGGGGTTCGTCGACTGGAACTACGCCAACCATCTCGTCGTGAACGGCGGGGTGATCGCCTGCGGCTACGGCGAAGCCGAGGCGGATGCGCGGGCGGCGTCGATCCTCGCCGAGGCCTACGGGCGCGACGTGGTGACCGTCGATGCCCGGCCCATCCTGGAGCGCGGTGGCGGGGTGCACTGCATCACGCAGCAGCAGCCGGTGTCGCGTGGGGCCGCTCCCGCGCGGGGTGCCGCGTGAACGTCGACGTGGTGGAGGCCTCGATCGCCGAGCTGCGTGCCGCCCTCGAGAGCGGCACGGTGACGAGCGTGGGCCTGGTGGAGGCCTATCGGCGGCGCATCGAGGCCTACGACAGATCGGGCATCCGTCTCAATGCGGTGATCGTCGACAACCCCGACGCCCTCGCCGACGCCCGGGCCTCCGATGCCCGACGGGCGGCGGGCACGGTGCTGGGGCCGCTCGACGGCATCCCGTACACCGCGAAGGACAGCTACCTCGCCAAGGGCCTCACCGCCGCAGCCGGGTCGCCGGCGTTCGAGCATCTCGTCGCCCAGCGCGACGCCTTCACCATCGAGCGGCTGCGGGCCGCGGGTGCCGTGCTGCTCGGCCTCACCAACATGCCCCCCATGGCCAACGGCGGCATGCAGCGCGGGCTCTACGGCCGCGCCGAGAGCCCCTACAACGGCGCCTACCTCACGGCTGCCTTCGCCTCGGGCTCCTCGAACGGCTCGGGCACCGCCACCGCGGCCAGCTTCGCCGCCTTCGGGCTCGGCGAGGAGACCTGGTCGTCCGGCCGCGCCCCCGCCTCGAACAACGCGCTCTGCGCCTACACGCCTTCGCGCGGCGTCATCTCGGTGCGCGGCAACTGGCCGCTCGTGCCCACCATGGACGTGGTGGTGCCGCACACCCGCACCATTGCCGACCTGCTCGAGGTGCTCGACGTCGTCGTCGCCGACGACGAGGAGACCCGGGGCGACTTCTGGCGAGTGCAGCCCTGGGTGCGGCTGCCGCGCGCCTCGGAGGTTCGGCCGGCGTCGTACCCCGCACTCCTCGACGACCCGCTGCCGCTCGCCGGGGTGCGGCTCGGCGTGCCACGGATGTACGTGAACGCCGACCCCGAGGCCGGCACGGGCGACAAGCCGGGGATCGGGGGGCCGACGGGGCAGCGCATCGTCACCCGCGCATCCGTCATCGAGCTCTGGGAGGCGGCGCGACGCGACCTCGTGGCGGCGGGCGCCGCGGTCGTGCCGTGCGACTTCCCCGTCGTGTCGAACTACGAGGGCGACCGGCCTGGGGCTCCCACCGTGTACACCCGGGGCCTCGTGCCGCCCGAGTTCTTCGAGCGCGAGCTGTGGGAGCTGTCGATGTGGGCGTGGAACGACTTCCTCGCCCAGAACGGCGACCCGGCGCTGAACCGGCTCGCCGACGTCGACGGGCCGCGCATCTTCCCGCATCCGCCGGGCGCCCTGCCCGATCGCTACGGCGACTTCGACTTCGACCTCGCGCTCTACGCCGAGCGCGCCCGGAACGAGGGAGTGGTGCCGCTCGAGGGCATTCCCGGCGTCGACCGGGGCCTCCACGGCCTCGAACAGACCCGGAGAGTCGATCTCGAGGAGTGGATGGCCCGGAACGGCTTCGACGCGGTCGTCTTCCCTGCCGTCGCCGACGTGGGCGCCGCCGACGCCGACGTCGACGAGCGCTCGGCCGAGCGCGCCTGGCAGAACGGGGTGTGGGTCGCGAACGGCAACCTCGTGCCCCGCCACCTCGGCATCCCCACCGTCACGGTTCCGATGGGAACCCTCGACGACATCGGCATGCCGGTCGGGCTCACCTTCGCCGGCGCTGCATACTCCGACACCGCCCTGCTGCGCCTCGCCGCCGCGTTCGAGGCGCTCGCGCCGCGGCGCACCGAGCCCCCGCGCACTCCCGCCCTTGGGGGTCGCACGGCCTGAGTGCGAGAATGAGGGCCATGCCCCGTGACCCCGATGAGCCCGCAGACGAGGCGTTCCGCATCAGCATGGTCTGCACCGGGAACATCTGCCGATCGCCGATGGCCGAGGTGGTGATGCGCGACCTCGTCGACCAAGCCGGTCTCGGCGACCGCGTCGTGGTCAGTTCGGCAGGCACGGGGGAGTGGCACGTCGGCGAGCACGCCGACCCCCGCACGGTCGCAGCCCTGCGGGCACGCGGCTACGACGGCAGCCTCCACCGCGCGCGCCAGTTCGACCCGTCGTGGTTCGACCGGCTCGACCTGGTGGTCGCTCTCGACCGCAGCCATGAGCGGGTGCTGCGCTCGTGGGCGCGCTCAGAGGAAGACCGGCAGAAGGTCCGTCTGCTCCTGAGCTTCGACCCCGAGTACGCCGGCCGGTCGGACGTGCCAGACCCGTACTACTCCGACTCCGCGATGTTCGACTCGGTGCTCGCTATGGTCGAGCACTCCTGCAAGGCGCTGTTCCGGCAGCTCGAGCCCGCGTTCCGCCGGCCGCACCCCGTCCTCTGACCGCCCGAACCGCCTTCGCCCGGCCACCCGGCCGACCGCACCGTCCCGCCCAGCCCCCAGCACGAAAGACGTCATGCCCCCTCTGCCTCCCCAGCCCATCAGCCCCCTCGACGGCCGCTACCGCCCCGCCGTCTCCGAGCTCGGCGAGTTCCTCTCCGAGGCCGGTCTCAACCGTGCGCGGGTACACGTCGAGATCGACTGGCTGCTCCACCTCACCGACAACTCGATGTTCGGTTCAGAACCCCTCGACCCCGAGCTCGCCCGCCGGCTGCGCTCCGTGGTGCAGGAGTTCGGTCAGGCCGACATCGACCAGATCGCCTCGCTCGAGGCCACCACGCGGCACGACGTCAAGGCCGTCGAGTACTACGTGCGCCGCAAGCTGGCCGACCTCGGGCTCAACCACATCGCCGAGCTCACCCACTTCGGCTGCACCAGTGAGGACATCAACAACCTCTCCTACGCCCTCACCATCCGCTCGGCGGTGACGGATGTCTGGCTCCCCGCCTTCACCGCGGTGATCGAGGAGCTTCGACGCCAGGCGGTGGAGTACCGCGACGTGCCCATGCTCGCCCACACCCACGGCCAGCCCGCCACCCCCACCACCATGGGCAAGGAGCTCGCCGTCACCGTGCACCGCCTGGAGCGGGTGAAGAAGCAGATCGAGGGCACCGAGTACCTTGGCAAGTTCTCGGGTGCGACAGGAACCTTCGCCGCCGATCTCGTCGCCGACCCCACAGCCGACTGGCAGGCCGTCTCGCGCGGTTTCGTCACCTCGCTCGGCCTCGAATGGAACCCGCTCACCACGCAGATCGAGTCGCACGACTGGCAGGCCGAGCTCTACTCGCGCATCAGCCACGCCAACCGCATCCTGCACAACCTGTGCACCGACGTGTGGACCTACATCTCGATGGGCTATTTCGCTCAGATCCCCGTCGCCGGGGCGACCGGCTCGTCGACGATGCCGCACAAGGTCAACCCCATCCGCTTCGAGAACGCCGAGGCGAACCTCGAGCTCTCGAGCGCGCTGCTCGACTCGCTCGCCGCGACCCTCGTCACCTCGAGGCTCCAGCGCGACCTCACCGACTCCACCACGCAGCGCAACGTCGGCGTGGCCCTCGGCCACTCGCTGCTCGCCCTCGACAACATCAAGGGCGGCCTCGGGCAGATCTCGCTCGCCGCCGACGTGCTCGCCCGCGACCTCGATGCGAACTGGGAGGTGCTCGGCGAGGCCATCCAGACCGTGGTGCGGGCCGAGGTGACGGCGGGGCGCTCGTCGATCGCCGACCCGTACGCGCTCCTCAAGGAGCTCACCCGCGGCCGCCGCATCGGTCAGGCGGAACTGGTCGAGTTCGTGCGCGGGCTCGACATCGGCGACGAGGCGAAGGAGCGGCTGGTGGCGCTCACCCCGGCGGGGTACACCGGGCTGGCGTCGGAGCTCGTCGACCACATCCTGCAGGGGGAGTAGGGGGCGGGGAGGCCGCGGCCGGCGAGTGCCGGCCGCGCGCCTCAGCGCACGACCTCAGCGCACGACCTCAGCGGCCGGGCATCAGTGGCCGGAGGGCCGCTTGTCGTCCCCTCCTGGCACCGACCCGGTGGCGTCGCCGTCGCCGTCGCCGTCGATCTCGTGCTGCTCGAACTCGTTGGGCTTGATCGACAGCGAGAACATCGCCATCACCACGAGCACGACGATGAAGGCGATGCCGAAGAAGATGAGCGACAGCACGATCTCGCGTGTCGACAGCAACACCGTCAGCCCCACGAACAGGGCAAGGATGCCGGAGAGCACGAGCAGTTCGACGGGCTTCAGCCGGTCGCGCCTCGAGGGTTGGTTCACGATGCCTTTCCGCCCCGAGGGGACTGCCCGGTGGTCGCGGCGGGCACCGCTTGGACTCCCCAGCGCAGCGAGAGGCCGGCGATGACGAGGAACAGCCCGACGATCGCGGCGTAGGCGCCCAGCATCCCGACCGCGAAGACGGGATCGGTGGGGAAGAAGATCAGGACGAGGGCGAACACGACGGTGAGCACGCCGACGATCGCCCAGTCGCGGCCCGCGGGGTTCTTGGTGCTGCGGAGACCGACGTAGAGCTCGAGGAACCCGCCGATGGCGGAGTTCATCGTCGCGCAGAACAGGAAGAAGCCGAGCCCACCGGTGCTGAACGCGAGCGCCAGCGCCCCGAACACGACTCCCGAGACACCGTGCACGAGGAAGACGACACGGATGCTCCGCTCGGTGACGGTGCGCCACGACAGCACGGCGATGATGAGACCCGACACGATCGCGAACACGCCGTAGGAGAGGAGGCCCACCTGGGCGGAGTGGTTGGAGACGAAGGTGATGACGAGGGCGGTGACGACGAACGGGATCGCCCGGGCCACGGGAACGCCCCAATAGGGCGACCGCGGGAGAGTTCGGGTTGCGTCGGTCACGCGGAAAGCCTCGATTCAGCTAGCTCGTGCCCCCAGTTTATTGTGCTCAGCCTGGGAGCCTCTCCCGGTCGTGTCTCCCGAGGCCCCCCGGGCGGGGTGCGACGGCCACCAGAAGCGGTCGCCGGTGAGGAGCACCAGAGCCGGCACCAGCACCGTGCGCACCACCAGGGTGTCCAGCAGCACGCCGATGCACACGATCACGCCGATCTGCGTGAGCGCCACGACCGGCAGCACGCCGAGCACCGCGAACACCGCTGCCAGCAGGATGCCGGCACTCGTGATCACCCCGCCGGTAGAGCTCAGCGCGCGCACCATCCCCTCTCGGGTACCGTGCCGAGCCGCTTCCTCGCGCGCCCTCGTGGTGAGGAAGATGTTGTAGTCGACACCGAGCGCGACGAGGAAGAGGAACGCGAACAGCACGACGTTCGCGTCGAACGCCGGGAAGCCCATCAGGTTCTGGAAGATGAGGTTCGAGGCCCCGAGGCTGGCGAAGAAGGTGGCGAGCACGCTCACGATGAGCAGCACCGGCGCCACCAGCGAGCGCAGCAGCAGTGCCAGGATGACGAACACGATCGCCAGGATGAGCGGGATGATGAGCGCCTGGTCGGCTGCCGCGGCGGTGTTCTCGTCGAGGGCCGTGGCGTCGCTGCCGCCGACCAGGCTCTCCGAGGCATCACCCTGGGCATCCTGGAACGCGGCGCGCAGCGCTTCGATCGTGGCGAAGGCCTCGTCGCTCTGCGGCTCGGCGGAGAGCGTGACGTCGAGCCGGGTGTAGCCCTCGGCGCTCTCACCCGGTCGCACCGCCTCGACGCCGTCGACGCCCTCGACGATGCTGGTCGCGTCGGAGACCGCGGCGTCTGGGGTCAGCACGATGGTCTGTCCGGTGAGGCCCGCCGAGAAGGAGTCGTCGATGACGCGCTGGGCGACCACCGACTCCGGCTCGCCCACGAGCTGGTCGACCTGCGAGAGGCCGATGCGCACCCCGAAGAGGCCGAGGGCGAGAGCGCCGATGCCGAGGGTCGCGACGATCGCCACCACTGCGGGACGGCGGCTGACGCCGCGGCCGAGTCTGGTCCAGAGCGAAGGCTTCCGGGCAGCGTGGTGGTGGTCGCCCGAGGCGTGCACGCGCGGCACGAACGGCCAGAACAGGCCGCGGCCGCAGACGACGAGGGCTGCGGGCAGCACGATCAGGGCGAACAGCACGGCGATCGCGATGCCGATGGCACAGGCGATGCCGAGGGCCCGGTTGCCGGCGAGCTCGGCGAACACGAGGGTGAGGAGGCTGAGCGCCACGGTGCCACCGCTCGCCGCGATGGCGGGGCCTGCGCTCGTCACGGCCGTGAGCATGGCGCGGTGGCGATCGTTCTCGCGGGTGAGCTCCTCGCGGTAGCGGGCGACGAGCAGGAGGGCGTAGTTCGTGCCCGCGCCGAAGACGAGCACCGAGAGGATGCCCCCGATGGAGGCGTCGATGGTCACACCGAGGGGGTCGGCGAGCGTGGTCACCACGACGCGCGCGAGGCCGTCGGCGATGCCGACGACGGCGAGCGGCACGATCCACAGCACCGGGCTGCGGTAGGTGACGATGAGCAGCACCGCCACCACGATGACGGTCACGAGCAGCAGCCGGAAATCGGCGCCGGCGAAGGCGTTGCTGATATCGGCCTGGAAGCCGACGGGACCGGTGAGCAGCACCGTCACGCCGTCGGGCAGACCCGCGGCCGCCGTGCTGCGGAGGCCTTCCGCGGTTCCCTCGAGGTCGTCCTCGGCCGTCGCGGAGTCGAGGGGCACCACGACGATCGCGGCGTCTTGGTCGTCGCTGAACTGCGGCACGACGGCCTGGGGGGCGATCGAGTCCTCGGCGAGCGCCGCAGCGGAGGCGGCGATGGCCTCACGGTCGGTGTCGTCGAGCGCCGCGTCGTCGTCGCGACTGTAGACGAGGATCGCCGCTGTGCTGTCTGCGCTCGGGAACTCCTCGAGAAGGGCGGAGACCTTCGCGGCGTCGCTCGAGTCGGGAAGTCCGGAGGCGGGGAAGCTCTCGCTCGACCCCTTCGGCAGCAGGCCGAACAACAGCCCCACGGCGACGACCGCCAGGCCGAGCACCAGCCAGGCCGTGCCCCTGCCGCTCACGAAACGTGCGACTGCCCGCATCCGCTCTCTCCCTCATCATGGCTTTTCGATCGAGTTGCCAGATAACCAAGTAACTTAGCTATCTAGTGGATTAGCATGGCACTCGTGGATGTCGACCGCAAACCGGAAGCCGAGCGCCCCACCGCCGAGCCGGCGGGCGCCGGCACCGACCCCGGTGACGACGATTCGCCCTGGTCTCGCGACGAGCTGGCCGAGGCCGGCATCTCGGAACGCGACCCCATCATCACGACCCTCCGCGACATCGACACGCACTCGCGCGCCTTCGAGCGGCGCCTCGCCTCGACCCTCACCGTGAACCAGACCGACCTCACGGCGATGCAGCACCTCATCTCGAGCGGCCCCCTCACCCCGAGCGACCTCGCTGCACGCCTCGGCGTCACCACGGCGGCGTCGACCCTCGTCGTCGACCGCCTCGTGGCGCTCGGCCACGCCGAGCGGCACCCGCACGAGCACGACCGCCGCAAGATCGTGGTGGTTCCCGCCCGCAGCTCGGTGCTCCGCGCCATCGACGAGCTGCGCCCCGTCATCGACGGCCTCGGCGACCTCGTCGCCGAACTCACCCCCGAGGAGCACGCCGTCGTCGAGCGCTTCCTCCGCGGCGTCGACGCCGTCTACCGCACCGCCGCCACCCCCGACCCCTGACCCGCAGCGCCCGCCGGCGGTGTGAGCCTCACTCCCGATGATCGGCCGAGATCATCCAGCGGTCGCGCATCCTGAACGCCGGCAGCGTCTGCCGCTTCGCCCTGTTCGCGGCAACAGTCCCCCGCATCCCCACCTTGCGTGCCCACGCGGCCAGCGGAATCACCTCTCTGCTCGTGAGCAGCACGAGACGCTTGTGCAAGGCCTCCAGCACCAGCAGCGCGAGCAGTCTGATCAGGGAGTCGTACCGATCCGTCCGCGCGTACTCGTCGAGGGCCGGGTAGTAGTCCGACCGCCGCGTGCGCGCCCTGACGATCACCGGCGGAAGACCCTCGGCCAGCAGCTGCTGGTTCATCAGCACGCGCCCGATGCGGCCGTTACCGTCGACGAACGGATGGATCACCTCGAACTCGCAGTGGAACCACGCGACGCGCTCGATCGCTCCGTCCGGCGGGCCCGTCCGATATCGTGCGAGCGCCTGATCGACGAGATCCGCCACGAAGGCCGGATTCGCTCCCAAATGCGAGCCCACCCGTACCCACTCGTCACCGCGCCGGAACCGCCCTGCCGCGTCGTCGCGGATTCCAGTGAGCAACTCGCGATGCCAGCGGAGGATCAGCTCGACCGACAGCTGCTCCGTCGACGTGAGAAGGTCATCGGTCACCCGGGCGAGGTTGCTCGCCTCGTAGATCTCCCGCAACTCGCGAGCCGACGTGGGCACGCGACCCGCGAGGATGCGCTCCGTGTCCTCGAGCGTCAGAGTCGAGTTCTCGATCGCGTTCGACTGATGCACCGACTCGGGCAGCTCCGCGAGTGCTATCTCCGTCAGCCCGGAGGCATGCCGTTCGGAGAGATCGCGGTAGCGATCCCACAGCTCATCGATGCGATCGAGGGTCGTCCGGTTGATCATCGCCAGCCCCTCCCACGGGCAAGGTTACCGTGAATTAAGATCCTGGACTGGATACATTCACGGTTAGTCGCGGCTCTCGTGGCTACCCGCGGCTAGGCCGGAGGCATGTCCGCGAAGCGGGAGAAGTGGCCGTGGAAACCGACGGTGATGGTGGCAGTGGGGCCGTTGCGGTGCTTGGCGACGATGAAGTCGGCCTCGCCGGCGCGGGGGTTGTCTTTCTCGTAGGCGCCCTCACGGTGAAGCAGGATGACCATGTCGGCGTCCTGCTCGAGCGAACCCGACTCACGGAGGTCGCTGATGGCGGGCTTCTTGTCGGCGCGCTGCTCGGGGCCACGGTTGAGCTGCGACAGGGCGATCACGGGAACCTGCAGCTCCTTGGCCATGAGCTTCAGCGCGCGAGAGAACTCCGACACCTCCTGCTGGCGGCTCTCGACCTTCTTGCCGCTCGTCATGAGCTGCAGATAGTCGATGACGACGAGCTTGAGGCCGACCTTCTGCTTCAACCGCCGGCACTTCGCCCTGATCTCCACAAGGGTCATGTTCGGGCTGTCGTCGATGTAGAACGGCGCGTCGTTGATGCGGCCACGGGTCGAGGCGAGCGTGGTCCAGTCGCGCCCCTCGATACGCCCCTTGCGCATGCTCTGCAGGGGAACGGATGCTTCTGCCGAGAGCAACCTCATCGCGATCTCCGACCGCCCCATCTCGAGCGAGAAGAAGATCGACGGCATGTCGTTCTTGATCGATGCGGCGCGGCAGAAGTCGAGCGCAAGGGTCGACTTACCCAGTGCCGGACGCGCGGCGACGATGATCATCTGCCCCGGGTGGAACCCGTTGGTGAGGTTGTCGAGGTCGGCGAAGCCCGTCGGCACGCCGGTCATCTGCCCGTCTTTGCCCGCTGCCGCCTCGATCTCGTCGATGGCGGCGGTGACGGCCACGGTGAGCGGCACGTAGTCCTCGGTCTCCACGCCGCCGTTGACGGCGTAGATCTCGGCCTGGGCGTTGTTGACGAGATCGGTGACCTCACCCTCGCTGGCGTAACCCATCTGCACGATGCGGGTGCCGGCCTCGACGAGCCGCCGCAGCACGGCCTTCTCGGCCACGATCGACGCGTAGTAGCCCGCGTTCGCAGCCGTCGGCACGAGACCGGTGAGGGTGTGCAGGTACTCCGCACCGCCCGCGCGCACGAGCTCGCCCGTCTTGGTGAGCTCGTCAGTCACGGCGATCACGTCGGTGGGCTCGCCGTGCGAGTAGAGGTTCAGCAACGCCTCGAAGATCACTTCGTGCTTCGGCACGTAGAAGTCGACCGAACGCATGACCTCGACGACGTCGGCCACTGCATCCTTGCTGAGCAGCATGCCGCCCAGGGCGCTCTGCTCGGCCAGCAGATCGTGCGGCGGAGTGCGGTCTCCGGCCGAACGCGGCTCCCGGTCGCCGGGTCGCTGCTGGTCTCCCGCAAGGCCGAGGTGGGCGATCGACACGTGGTCTCCTCCTGGTCGTTCCCGTTGCTCGCACCAGCAAAGCGGTAGCGGGCGAACGGATCAAATTGGCTTGTGGATAACGTTGTGGACGATCTGCGCGAAACGCCGCGGCCCGTGTGCACAAGGTGTGCACTAGTCTGTGGACAACCACCGACATCAGAATGTGAAAAACGCCCCTACCAGGCATTTCATCAGCACACAGGGTGTGAGTAGAGACATCCTTCGATCAACACTTGAACGTTGTCATGGAGCATCCACCCTGTGCATAGGCCTGGGGATTCCGGGCGCGAAAAAGGGGCGTCAAGGGCCGGAAGAACCCTTGACACCCCTTGATCGGGTGGACTACTTTGCTGCGACCACCTGAAGGCTGATCGTCGCCGAGATGTCGTCACGGAGGCGCACGGTGGCCTCGTGGTTGCCCGTCGCCTTGATGGCGTTGGGGATCTCGATCTTGCGCTTGTCGAGCGAGCCGATGCCGGCCGCCGCCACCGCGTCGGCGATGTCGGAGGTCTTCACCGAGCCGAACAGACGACCCTCTTTGCCCGCCTTGACGGTGAGCTTGACGGTCGCGTTCTCGAGCGACTGCTTGATGTGCTGGGCCTCTTCGATGGTGGCCAGCTCGCGAGCGGCACGCGCCGCCTTGATCTGCTCGACCTGCTTCTCGCCACCGCGGCTCCACGCCACGGCGAAGCCCTTCGGGATGAGGTAGTTACGGGCGAAGCCGTTCTTGACCTCGACGACGTCGCCGGGGGTTCCGAGACCGGTCACCTCGTGGGTGAGGATGAGTTTCGACATTCTGCTGCTCCTTAACGGCCTGAGCCGGCGTAGGGCAGGAGTGCCATCTCGCGGGCGTTCTTGACGGCACGGGCGATGAGGCGCTGCTCCTGGACGGAGACTCCCGTGATACGGCGGGCGCGGATCTTTCCACGCTCCGAGATGAACTTGCGCAGGGTCGCGACGTCTTTGTAGTCGATGACTCCGACGCGGATCGACTTCGCGGGTGCGGCGTTCTTCGCACCCTTGGCGCCGCGGAGCGGCTTGCGGCGGTCGCCGCTTGACTTTCCAGCCATGGTGATTCCTGTTCTGAAAGAGAAGAGAGTTTAGAAGGGGGTGTCGTCGGCGTACGAGCCCGGAGTGTTCCAGACGTCGCCGCCCGAGCCACCCGACGAGGAGGGAGCGGATGCCGCCCACGGCTCGTCGACGGCGGGCTGACCACCGCGGTTGCCGCCCCCGAAGGAGCCGCCGCCACCGCCGCCGCCGGAGGTGGCACGGGTGACCTGCGCGGTCGCGTAGCGGAGCGAGGGGCCGATCTCGTCGACCTCGAGCTCGATCGAGGTGCGCTTCTCGCCCTCTTTCGTCTCGTAGGAGCGCTGGCGCAGGCGGCCGGTCGCGACGACGCGGCTTCCCTTCGTCAGCGATCCGGCGACGTGCTCGGCGAACTCACGCCACACCGACGCCCGGAGGAACAGCGCTTCGCCGTCCTTCCAGTCGTTCGACGCCCGGTCGAAGGTGCGGGGGGTGGAGGCGATCGTGAAGTTCGCTACCGCGAGCCCGTTCTGCGTGTAGCGCAGCTCAGGGTCGGCGGTGAGGTTTCCCACCACGGTGATGACGGTCTCGCCGGCCATGATCGACTACTCGGCAGCCTTGGTCGACGCCTTCGACGCAGCGGCCTTGACGGCGGCAGCGGGCGAGGCGGAGGCGGCGGGAGCGGCAGCCGGGGCAGCAGCGGCCTTCGGGTTGGCGGCCTTGCGGGCGGCCTTCTCGTCGGCGAGCTTCTTGGCGGCGGCGACCTGGGCCATTCCCTCTTCGGCGCGGAGCACCTTGGTGCGCATGACGGCCTCGGAGAGCTTCAGCTGGCGGTCGAGCTCCTTGGTGGAGTCGGCGGTCGCGGTGAGGTTCACCACGGCGTAGATGCCTTCGCTCTTCTTGTTGATCTCGTAGGCCAGGCGACGGCGGCCCCAGATGTCGACGTTGTCGACGGTGCCACCGTCGTTGCGGATGACATTGAGGAACTTGTCGAGGCTCGGAGCCACGGTGCGCTCGTCGATCTCGGGATCGAGGATGACCATGAGTTCGTACTGATGCGTCACAAACCCACCTCCTTCGGACTAGAACGGCCACAGACGGTCTGTGACAGGAGGGTTCTGCATCGGCCCGGCACCCGAACGGAGAGTTCCATCGGGCACAGGACAACCTGGGTAGCCTACCAGAATGCGCATCGCCCTGGTATCGCTGCACACCTCCCCGCTGGCGCTCCCGGGCTCGGGCGACGCGGGGGGCATGAACACCTTCCTCCTCGGAGTCGCCGACGCGCTGGTGGCGGGCGGTCATGAGGTCGAGCTGCTCACGCGGGCGACGGAGGCACGCTTCGGCACGGCAGACGAACGGCGCACCCCGGGCGGCGCCGTGGTGCGGTTCCTGGAGGCGGGACCGCGCGCATCCGTTCCCAAGTCGGAGCTCGCGACGCTCGCACCCGCCTTCGGCGACGCGCTGCGTGCCCTGCCCCGCTTCGACGTCGTGCACTCGAACTACTGGCTCTCAGGCCTCGCCGCACGTCCGGTGGCCGAGGAGTGGGGTGCGCCCCATGTGCTGAGCCTGCACACCGTCGCCGCGCTGAAGAACGCGCGCCTGGCACCCGGAGACACCCCCGAACCCGCTTCGCGGCTCGAGGGCGAGCGGATGCTCGCGCGGGCCTCCGATCTCACCGTGACCCACACCGCCGCCGAGAGCGAGGCGGTGCTCGAACTGCTCGGCGCGGAGCCGACGCGCGTGGTCACGGTGCCCCCCGGGGTCGACGAGGAGCTGTTCCGGCCGGGTGCGAAGGCACCGGGGCGGCCGGTGCTGCTGGTGCTCGCGCGCATCCAGCCCCTGAAGGGGATCGATCTCGCGATCGAGGCCCTCGCGCGCATCCCGTCGGCGATGCGGCCGCGACTCGTGATCGCCGGTGGGGTGAGCCCGGGCCACGACGGCTATGCGGCGCAGCTTCGCCGGCGAACCGGTGAGCTCGGGGTCGACGACGACGTCTCCTTCCTGCCTGCTCAGGCGAGGGATGCAGCCGCCGACCTCCTGCGCGAGGCGTCGCTCGTGCTGGTGCCCTCCTTCTCCGAGACCTTCGGGCTCGTCGCCCTGGAGGCGGCGGCGAGCGGAACACCGGTGATCGCGTCGCGCACGACGGGGCTGCTCGACGCCGTCGCCGACGGCGAGAGCGGCGTACTGCTCGACGGGCGCGATCCCGAGGGGTGGGCCGCCACCATCGCCGGTCTGCTCGACGACCCGGACCGTCTCGCCGCGCTCTCCGCCTCGGCGGGGGGCTTCGCCGCCCGCCATTCATGGCGTCGCAGCGCGGCACTGCTGGAATCGCAGTACTCCGGCGCGGTCACGGCGCGCGCGGCACGGGCCGGCCTCGGCGGCAGCCCCGTCTTCTTCCACGCCCACCCCGACGACGAGTCGATCTCGACCGGTGGCGCCATCGCGGCGATCGTGCGGTCGGGTGCGAGGGCGACCGTGCTCACCGGCACGCGGGGCGAGCGCGGAGAGGTGGTGCCGGGGCCCTTCGAGGCCCTCGAAGGTACCGCGCAGCTCGCTCCGCACCGTGAAGCGGAGCTGCGGTCGGCACTGTCCGAATTGGCCCGCGCGGGCCACGGCGACATCGCCCACGCGTACCTCGGTGGATCGCGTCGCGTGTATTCCGATTCCGGAATGCGGTGGGGCGACGACGGTTTCGCCGTCGCCGCCGCCGACGCCTCGCCCGATTCCCTCAGCCTCGCGCCACTTCAGGAGGTCGTCGACGACGCGATGAGGGCGATCACCGAGCTCGGTGTGCAGCCGTCGTCGATCGTGAGCTACGACGCCAGAGGCGGCTACGGTCACCCCGATCACGTGCGCATGCACGACGCCGCGGTCGCGACTGCCGCACGGCTCGGGGTGCCGTTCTTCGCGGTCATCGAACCACGGACGGCCGGTGTCGATCCGGATGCCGAGGCACCCGTCGCCCTGGAGCTCGAGCTCGGTGCCCTCGCCGCCGTGAAGGCGCGGGCGATGGGCGCGCACGCCTCGCAGTTGACTCTCGACGCCTCCACCGAGCCGCCGCACTTCGTGCTGAGCGGGGGCCAGCGGCATCCCCTCGGCGTCGTGGAGCGGTTTCGGCGCGAGGAGACCGATACGATCGTTCAGTTCTGACAACTACTGAATGAGAGCCGTTCCGAATGAGCATCAAGGTCGCCATCGCGGGCGTGGGCAACTGCGCCAACTCGTTGATCCAGGGCGTGACGTACTACGCCGACGCGGATGACACGGAGGCGATTCCGGGACTCATGCACACGCGCTTCGGCAGCTACCACGTGGGCGACATCAAGTTCGTCGCGGCCTTCGACGTCGATGCCGCCAAGGTCGGTGCCGACCTCGCCGATGCCATCTGGGCCAGTGAGAACAACACGCTGAAGTTCGCCGACGTCGCGCCCACCGGCGTGACCGTGCAGCGCGGGCCGACCCTCGACGGTCTCGGCGAGTACTACGTCGAGATGATCGACGAGTCGCCCGCCGAACCGGTCGACGTGGCCGAAGCCCTCCGCGCCTCGGGCGCCGACGTGCTCGTCGGCTACCTCCCCGTGGGCTCGGAGGAGGCCGTGAAGCACTACGCCCAGGCGGCGCTCGACGCCGGTGTGGCCTACGTCAACGCGGTTCCGGTGTTCGTCGCCTCCGACCCGGAGTGGGCGCAGAAGTTCGTCGACGCCGGCCTCCCCATCGTCGGAGACGACATCAAGAGCCAGGTCGGTGCCACCATCACCCACCGCGTGCTGGCGCGCCTGCTGGAGAGCCGCGGCATCCGTCTCGACCACACCTACCAGCTCAACGTGGGCGGCAACATGGACTTCAAGAACATGCTCGAGCGCCGGCGGCTCAGCTCGAAGAAGGTGTCGAAGACCCGCTCGGTGACCTCGAACATCGACATCGAGCTCGACGCCGACGACGTGCACATCGGCCCGAGCGACCACGTGCCGTGGCTCGACGACCGCAAGTTCGCCTTCGTGCGCCTCGAGGGTCATGGCTTCGGCGGAGCACCCCTGAGCCTCGAGTACAAGCTCGAGGTGTGGGACTCGCCGAACTCCGCCGGAGTGATCATCGACGCGCTGCGGGCGGCGAAGATCGCCCTCGACGCCGGTCTCGCCGGGCCGGTCGAGTCGGCGAGCGCCTACTTCATGAAGTCGCCCGCGAAGCAGCTGCCCGACGACGTGGCGCGCACGCAGCTCGAGGAGTTCATCAGTCGGTACGGGAGCGCCACCAGCTGAGCAGCCTCGCCGTGGCCTCCTCCTCCGAGAGGGGGCCCTCATCGAGCCGCACCTCGAGGAGGTAGGCGTACGCCTGCCCCACCTCGCGTGAGGGCTTGATGCCGAGGATCGCCATGATCTGCTCGCCGTCGAGGTCGGGCCGCACCGCTGCCAGCTCCTCCTCCTTCTCGAGCACGGCGATGCGCTCCTCGAGGTCGTCGTAGGCGAAGGAGAGCTGATCGGCCTTGCGCCGGTTGCGCGTGGTGACGTCGGCACGGGTGAGGATGTGCAGACGCTCGAGCTGGTCGCCCGCGTCGCGCACGTAGCGTCGCACCGCGGAGTCGGTCCACGCGCCGTCGGTGTAGCCGAAGAAGCGCAGGTGCAGCTCGATGAGCCGCGACACGGCCGCGATGGTGTCGTTGTCGAAGCGCAGGGCGCGCAGCCGCTTCTTGGCGAGCTTCGCCCCGACGACGTCGTGGTGGTGGAAGGTGACCTGCCCGCCCGGTTCGTTGCGCTTGGTCGACGGCTTGCCGATGTCGTGCAGCAGCGCCGCGAGCCGCAGCACGAGGTCGGGGGAGGCGATGCCGGCGGCCGCGCGCGACTTCTCGAGATCGATCGCCTGGTCGAGCACCGTGAGGCTGTGCTCGTAGACGTCCTTGTGGTGGTGATGCTCGTCGCGCTCGAGCTGCAGGGCGGGCACCTCGGGCAGCACGATGTCGGCGAGGCCGCTCTCGACGAGCAGTTCGACCCCGCGACGCGGCGCATCCGTTTTCAACAGCTTCGACAGCTCGTCGTTCACCCGCTCGATCGAGACGATGCCGATCGACTCCTTCATCTCGGAGATCGCGATCGCGGTGTCGACGTCGACGGTGAAGCCGAGCTGGGCGGTGAACCGGATGGCGCGCAGCATGCGCAGCGGGTCGTCGCCGAACGAGATCTCGGGCGCTCCCGGCGTGCGCAGCACACCCGCGATGAGGTCGTCCATGCCGTGCGACGGGTCGACCAGCACGAGCTGGGGCAGCCGCAGGGCCATTGCGTTCACCGTGAAGTCGCGGCGCAGCAGATCGCCCTCGAGGGTGTCGCCGAACTCCACAGCGGGCTTGCGGCTCTCGCCGTCGTAGGAGTCGGAACGGTAGGTGGTGATCTCGACGTTCTCGCCGTCGATGCGCGCGGCGATCGTGCCGAAGGCGCGGCCCACGTCCCACTGCGCCTGCGAGATGGGGGTCACGAGTTCGAGGATCTCGTCGGGCCGCGCGTCGGTGGTGAAGTCGAGGTCGGTGATCGGCCGGCCCAGGAAGGCGTCGCGCACGGGGCCACCCACGAGCGCCAGTTCCTTGCCCGCTGCCTGGAAGGCTGCGGCGAGCGTGGCGACGGGGCCGCTCTCCGCCAGGGAGGCGAGGAACGCGAGCGACTGCTGAACCGATTGCACCGAGCCATTTTAGCCGCGGCCCCGCGCCGACCGCCTCCCGGTTCTCCCAGCCCCCGTCTCCTAGAATCGCCAGAGGAGTGAGAGCGTCGTGGGGCGCGCACTCCGTCGGCCTATGAATTCACCAGCGCGTCGGATGTCCCGAGTTGCGCCCGCGATCGCAGCCTGCGCGCTCATCGCCGGTGCTCTGTTCGCGACCCCCGCGCCGAGCCCCGCACAGGCGGTCGAGGTCTCCGCCGAAGTCGATCCCGCCTCCGCACCCGCACCCGCACCCGCACCCGCACTCACTCTCGCACCCGCGAACGACGGCGTGGCCACCCCCGGCTCGGAGCTGCAGCTCGCCGTCGAGATCGCGAACCCGAGCGACGGGCGCACCGTCGACACCCCCGTCACCGTCTCGCTCGGCGACACCGCCTTCGACTCGGTGTCGGCCCTCGGCTCCTGGCTCGACGGCAGCGACGCGTCGGGGGAGGCCGGCGCCGCGCCCGAGCTCGCACCCGTGACATCGGTCGCCTCCACGGTGGTCTCGCCCGGCGTCACCCACACCGTGCAGGTCACCCTCCCGGCCGCACAGCTCGATGCGGCCCTCGACAGCTGGGGCGTCTATCCGGTCTCGGTGTCGGCGACCATCGACGGAGTCACCACCGTCGCCCGCTCGACGATCGTGTGGAACGACCCCGCCGCATCCGCCCCCGCCCCCGCCGACCTCACCGTCATCGCCCCCATCACGAGCGTGGCGAGCTCGACCGGTCTCATCCAGCCCGCCGCTCTTGAGGCGTTCACAAGCGACTCCGGCGTTCTCACCCGTGAGCTCGAGGCGGTGATCGACCAGCCCGTCACCATCGCCGTCGACCCGCGCATCATCGTCTCCATCCGGGCACTGGGGTCGGCGGCCCCCGACTCGGCTGTGGCCTGGCTGCAGCGCCTCGACCAGGCGAGCAACCCGATCATCCCGCTCACCTTCGGCGACTCCGACATCTCGGGGGAACGTCAGGCCGGCGCCACCCAGGTGCTGCAGCCCACCTCGTTCTCCTATGCGTTGCGCGGGGCCGACTTCACCGACGTCGACGAGCTCATCGAGCCGACAGCGACTCCGGATGCGGGGGTCGCCGCGGCGAGCCCGTCGCCCACGCCGTCGGCGAGCACCGTACCCACGCTCGAGCAGCTGCTCGCCTGGGACTACACCTCGAGCACGATCGCCTGGCCCCGAGGGGGCACCGTCGTCGGCGACGACCTCCCGGTGTTCGCGTCGTCGGGCTACGAGCGCACCATCGTCGACTCGGAGCAGCTCAGCGCGACGCCTGAGGAGGGCGATCCCGCGCCTGCGCCCATGGCTGCCACGGCCCGCGTCGGCGACCAGCAGGTTCTCGTCTCCGACCACGTCGTCTCCTCCGCCCTGCACGACGCCCTCTCCGCGACCACCGGCCCCGGTCGCGACGCCGCCTACGCCGCGCTCTCCGCCTCGCTCGCGGTGGCTGCCGAGCACGGCATCGTGCCCTCCGGCTCCCCGGGTGTCAAGGTGCTCGCGGTGCTCGACCGTGAAACCATGAACCTCGGCGACCTGGGCGCGGCGATGGCCGTGGTGAGCGACTCCCCCTGGTCGCAGCCGTCTCCGCTCGACACTCTGCTCACCGGCGCCTTCGAGCAGCCCCTCACCCTCACCGACGCCCCGCAGCCGGCGGAGCGCATCGAGCGCATCTCGGCGCTGCTCTCCGACGCCAGGGGCATCGACGCGTTCTCGTCGGTTCTGCTCGACCCGTCGCTGCTCTCGGGTTCGCAGCAGGCGAACCTGCTCGCCCTGCTCTCGAACGCCTGGACGACCAACACCGGGGGTTGGAGCGTCGCCGTCGACGCCGCCCGTGAGACCACAGCGACGACCCTCGGCGCCGTGCAGATCGTCGACGGGTCGAACATCAACATGGTGGCGAACCAGGCCAACCTCCCGGTCACCCTCAGCAACGAGCTGCCCTACCCGGTGAACGTCGTGGTGCACGTCACCCCCTCGAACGGTCGCCTCGTGGTGGAGAAGAGCGACATCGAGGTCACCATCGAGGCGAACTCGCGCAAGGGCGCCCAGATCCCGCTCGAGGCCGGCGTGGCGAACGGGCCCGTCACCCTGCGCTTCCAGGTGCTGAGCCCCACCGGCGTGCTCGTCTCGGTGCCGTCACCGGTGCTGGTGAACGTGAGCGCCGACTGGGAGACCTGGGGCACGGTGATCGTCGCCATCCTGCTCGTGCTGTTGTTCGGCTTCGGGCTGGTGCGCAACATCCTGAGACGGCGTAAGCGCATTCGCGAGGCCACGGACGACACGGATGCGACCGACGAAACGGATGCGTCCCATGGCTAGCAGCATCGGTCGCGCCAGCCTCTTCCTCGCCTCCGGCACGATGGTGTCGCGGGTGCTGGGCTTCGTGCGCACCATCATCCTGGCGCAGACGATCGGCGTCGTGACGAGTGCGAGTGCCGACGCCTTCGCCGTGGCCAATCAGCTGCCGAACAACATCTACGCCATCATCGCGGGCGGCACGCTCTCGGCGGTGCTGGTGCCCCAGATCGTGCGCGCCACCCTGCACAGCGACGGCGGCAAGGGCTACATCAACAAGCTGCTCACCATCGCGATGGTCATTCTCGCGGCGACGACGGTCGTGGCCACCCTGGCCGCGCCGATCCTGGTGACCGTGTCGGCACCGAGCTGGTCGCCGGATCAACGGGCTCTCGGCATCGCTTTCGCGTACTGGTGCCTTCCGCAGGTCTTCTTCTACGGGCTCTACACCGTGCTCGGCGAAGTGCTCAACGCCAAGAGCGTGTTCGGTCCGTTCACCTGGGCTCCGCTGGTGAACAACGTGGTCTCGATCGCGGGCCTCGTCGTCTTCATCGTGCTGTTCGGCGCCGACCCGAGCGGTGAGCGCCTGGTCACCGACTGGTCACCCGACAAGATCATCCTTCTCGCCGGGAGCACCACTCTCGCGGTGGCGTGCCAGGCCCTCGTGCTCTTCATCTTCTGGCGGAGGGCCGGCATCCACTACCGTCCTGATTTCCGCTGGCGCGGCGTGGGCCTCGGCGCCGCCGGAAAGCTCGCCGGCTGGACCTTCGGCATGCTCCTGGTCACCCAGGCCGCCGGTCTGGTCGAGACGATGGTGGTCTCCATCGCGTCGGGAGACGGGGCCTCCGTCGCCACGGTGCAAGCGGCATGGCTCATCTTCATGCTGCCGCACTCCATCATCACCGTGTCGATCGTCACCGCGTACTTCACCAAGATGTCGGGGCATGCGAACCGTGGAGAGGTCACCGAGCTGCGGGGCGACGTGTCGGCGGCCATCAGGGTGACGGGCCTGTTCATGGTGCTCGGCACCGCCGTGCTCATCGTCGTCGCCTACCCGTTCTCGAGTCTGTTCTCCCGCACCTTCGAGCAGACTGCTGCGATGGGCAACGTGCTCATCGCCTTCGTGGTCGGACTCGTACCGTTCAGCGCCCTCTTCGTCTTGCAGCGGGTCTTCTACTCCCTCAGCAACACGAAGACCCCCTTCTTCCTCCAGGTCCTCCAGGCCGTCATCTTCACCGCTCTGGCCGTGGCCTGCTCGTTCCTGCCGGTCGAGATGATCACGGTCGGCGTGGGTCTCGCGCTCTCGCTCGCCACGGCCATCCAGACGCTGGTCGCCGGGGTCATGATCCGCAGCAAGCTCGGGGGAGTGGGGGGTCGCACCATCGTGGTCAGCTTCCTCCGTTTCGCCGTCGCCGCCCTCCCCGCGGCCGCGGCCGGGGTGGGGGTGTTCCTCGGGCTGCAGGCCCTTCTCGGGCAGGGGTTCACCACCTCGGGGTTCGTCGGCCCGATCGTCTCCATGGCGGTCATCGGTGTCGTGATGCTGCTCGTCTATCTGGGGGCCCTGTTCCTCATCCGCTCGCCCGAATTGAAGGATGCGCTGGGGCCGCTGCGGGCACGCCTCGGCCGCTGACCGCGCGGAATAGTGCGCGGTTAGGATGTGTTGTACCGCTCGACGGACCCGGCAGCACCGTGCCCGCCCTCATTCCAGGAGACAGTAGACATGCGCGAGATCATCATCATCGGGTCGGGCCCCGCCGGTTTCACGGCGGCGATCTACGCCGCCCGGGCCGGACTCAAGCCCCTCCTCCTCGCTTCGAGCGTCGAGGCGGGCGGCGACCTGATGAACACCACCGAGGTCGAGAACTTCCCCGGCTTCCCGCAGGGTGTGCAGGGCCCTGAGCTCATGATGAAGCTGCAGGAGCAGGCCGAGCGCTTCGGCACCGAGGTCGTGCTCGACGACGTCACCCGCCTCGAGCTCTCGGGCGAGGTCAAGGTCGTCGAAACCGGTTACTCGGGCACCTTCGAGGCTCGCTCGGTGATCTTCGCCACGGGTTCTGCCTACCGCAAGCTCGGCCTCCACGACGAGGAGCGCCTCTCCGGCCGCGGCGTCTCCTGGTGCGCCACCTGCGACGGCTTCTTCTTCAAGACCAAGACCATCGCGGTCGTCGGCGGCGGCGACTCCGCCATGGAGGAGGCCACCTTCCTCACGCGCTTCGCCGAGAAGGTCTACGTCGTGCACCGCAAGGACTCGCTGCGCGCCTCGAAGATCATGCAGGAGCGCGCCTTCGGCAACGACAAGATCGAGTTCGTGTGGAACGCGGAGGTCGTCGGCATCAACGGTGAGAACGCGGTGGAAGGGCTCCAGCTGCGCGACACCGTCACCGGTGAGGAGAGCACCCTCGAGGTGCAGGGTCTGTTCGTCGCGATCGGCAACGACCCGCGCGTGCATCTCGTTCACGGTCAGCTCGACCTCACGCCCGAGGGCACCATCGCCGTCGAGGGCCGCTCTTCGAAGACCAACCTCACCGGAGTGTTCGCGGCCGGTGACGTGATCGACCCGCACTACCGGCAGGCCGTCACCGCGGCCGCCTCCGGCACGGTCGCCGCGCTCGACGCCGAGGAGTTCCTCGCGTCGCTCGACCAGGCCGCCGCCGAGGCGCGCGACCTGGTTCCCGCCGAGTAGAGCATCCGAACTCCCACCTCCCCACGAAAGAAGGAAGCCATGTCCAACGCCAAGGCAGTCTCCGACTCCACCTTCGACGCCGATGTCCTGAAGTCCGAGAAGACCATCCTCGTCGACTTCTGGGCCGAGTGGTGCGGCCCGTGTCGCGCCGTCGCCCCCATCCTCGACCAGATCGCGGCCGAGCACGGCGACAAGCTCGAGATCGTGAAGCTGAACGTCGACGACAACCCGCAGACCGCGATGAAGTACCAGATCACCTCGATCCCGGCGCTCAAGGTCTACCAGGGCGGCGAGGTCGTGAAGACGATCATCGGCGCGAAGCCCAAGGCTGCCCTCGAGGCCGACCTCGCGGCGTTCATCTGATCGCCTCGACCCCGTCGAACCCCCGAGAACGCGCCTGACGGCCAGTTCCTGTCGAGTGGCCCGCCGCATCCTTGCGCCGGGCCACTTTTTCGTGTTCTACGATGGAATTTCGGTCTACGTCGGGATGTACGTCAGTGAGCAGCCACAACCCTCCACAGCAGTCGGGCAACAACCTCGATCCCTGGTACTACAACTACGCCGAGCGCACGGCCGGCCTCGCCGCCTCCGAGGTACGCGCCCTGTTCGCCGTGGCCTCGCGCCCCGAGGTGGTGTCGCTGGCCGGCGGTATGCCCGCCGTCTCCGCACTGCCGCAGGAGCTCGTCATCGACTCGATTAACCGCGTCATGCGGCAGCAGGGCCCCGTCGCCCTGCAGTACGGCTCGGGGCAGGGTGTTCCGAAGCTCCGTGAGCAGATCCTCGACGTGATGGCGATGGAGGGCATCCGGGCCAGCGCCGACGACGTGGTGGTGACGACGGGTTCGCAGCACGCGCTCGAACTGGTGACCAAGCTTTTCATCGACCCGGGAGACGTCGTGCTGGCCGAGGGGCCGAGCTACGTCACCGCGATGGTCATCTTCAAGTCTTTCCAAGCGGAGACGCACCATGTGCTGATGGACGAGCACGGCATGATCCCCGAGTCGTTGCGCGAGAACATCGCCCGGCTCAAGGCTGCGGGCAAGAAGATCAAGTTGCTCTACACGATCCCGTCGTTCCAGAACCCTGCCGGTGTGACGCTGAGCTGGGAGCGACGGCTCGAGATCCTCGAGATCGCCCGCGACAACGACATCCTGGTGCTCGAAGACAACCCCTACGGTCTGCTGCACTTCGACTCCCCGCCGCCGCCCGCCATGCGCTCGGTCGAGCAGGACGGCGTCATCTACCTCGGAACCTTCTCGAAGACCCTCGCCCCCGGCTTCCGAGTCGGCTGGGCACTCGCGCCCCACGCGGTCCGCGAGAAGCTCATCCTGGCCAACGAGGCCGCGGTGCTCTCGCCCAGCTCGTTCAGCCAGCTGGTCGTCTCGGAGTACCTCGACTCGATCGACTGGCGCGCGCAGGTCGACCGCTTCCGCGGGGTCTACCGGGAGCGCAAGGAGGCGATGATCTCGGCGCTCACCGAGTACCTGCCGAACCTCAGCTGGACGAATCCCGAAGGCGGCTTCTACGTCTGGCTCACCCTCCCGCCCGACCTCGACTCGAAGCAGATGCTGCCCCGTGCGGTGAAGGAGCTCGTCGCCTACACGCCGGGAACCGCGTTCTTCTCCGACGGCGGCGGGCGCAACAACATCCGTCTGTCGTTCTGCTATCCGACGCCCGACGCGATCAAGGTGGGCATCCGTCGCCTGCAGTCGGTCATCAACGGCGAGCTCGACCTCCTCGAGACCTTCGCCGCGACCGGCCCACTCGAGACGGTTCGCGACCGCAACTATTCCGCCCCGCCGCCCAACCTGGATTGAGGATCGACTCCATGTCCGACGAAACGACTCCCCGCACCGTCGTGGTGCTCGCCGGCGGTATCTCTCACGAGCGCGACGTGTCGCTCCGTTCCGGCCGGCGCGTCGCCGACGCCCTCCTCGAACGCGGCCACTCGGTCACGCTTCGCGATCCGGATGCGACGCTTCTTCCTTTCCTCGCCGAGAACCGACCCGACCTCGTGTGGCCCGCCCTCCACGGCGCCAGTGGTGAAGACGGAGCGTTGCGGGCCCTGCTCGGCATGCTCGGTGTTCCGTACGTCGGATCGCGGTCGAACACCGCACGGCTGGCCTGGCACAAGCCGACAGCCAAAGAGATCGTCTCTCGGGCGGGCCTCGCCACCCCGCAGTCGATCACGCTCCCGCGCGACAGCTTCCGGGAGCTCGGGGCCACGCAGGTGCTCGCCCTGGTGCTCGACTCGCTCGGAGCCGACCTCGTGGTCAAGCCGGCCATGGGTGGTTCGGCACTCGGCGTCGGTGTTCTCGAGACCTCCGACGATCTTCCGCGCGCCGTGGTCGACGCCTACACCTACGGCGACGTGGCGCTCATCGAACAGCGGGTGCGGGGTGTCGAGATCTCGGTCGGGATCGTCGACCTCGGTGACGGTCCGTTCGCCCTTCCTGCTGTTGAAATCGAGCCCCGATCAGGCATTTATAGTTTCGAGGCTCGTTACAACGCCGGTGAGACCAGCTTCTATGCTCCCGCCCGCCTCGACGCGGAGACGGCTTCGAACGCGCAGCGCGCCGCGCTCGAGATCCATCGCGCGCTCGGCCTCCGCCACATCTCCCGAGTCGACCTCATCGTCGACGCCTCCGGCGTTCCGTGGTTCCTCGAGGCCAACGTGCTCCCCGGTCTCACGGAGACCTCGACGGTGCCGCAGGGCATCCTGGCGGCCGGGTTCACGCTCGGTGCGGTGTACGAACAGATCGGCGAGGTCGCCCTCGCCGACGAGCGCGGCTAACTCGGTTCGGTCGAGTCGTCTCCGCCGAACCCCGTCTCTCCCAGCTCGGAGAGGATGCGGTTGAGGTCGCCGATGGTCGCGAAGTCGATGACGATCTGACCCTTGGTACGCCCCAGACTGACACGCACCCTGGTGTTCAGACGGTCGCCGAGTCGCTCGCCGATCTCGTCCAAGTGGCCCCGCTTGGTTCCCGCCGTCGTCTTCGCGCGCGACTGCTTGGGAGCCTCCGAGGCCAGCGCCTCAGCGGCACGCACCGAGAGGTCTTCATTCACGATCTTGTCGGCGAGCTTCGTCATCGCCTCGACGTCACCGACGGCCAGCACGGCCCGCGCGTGACCTGCACTGAGCACTCCGGCCGCCACGCGGTTCTGCACCGCCGGTGGGAGCCGGAGGAGTCGCAGGGTGTTGGTGATCTGGGGGCGCGACCGACCGATGCGCTCCGCGAGCTGATCCTGCGTGATGCCGAAGTCGTCGAGCAGCTGCTGATATGCGGATGCTTCCTCGAGGGGATTGAGCTGAGACCGGTGCAGGTTCTCGAGTAGAGCATCCCTGAGCATGTCTTCATCGGCGGTGTCTTTGATGACGGCGGGGATGGTGTCGAGACCGACCTCCTTGGTCGCCCGAAGTCGCCGCTCGCCCATGACCAGCTCGTACTGCTGCTCGGCACCGTCTTCGCGGGGGAGCTCGCGCACGACGATGGGCTGAAGTACGCCGATCTCGCGGATGGAGTGAACGAGCTCAGCCAGGTCTGCCGGGTCGAAGACACTGCGCGGCTGCTTGGCGTTCGGCACGATGGAGGCGGGATCGAGCTGGGCAAGGCGCGCGCCGGGAACCGACACGAGCTGCGGCTCGGAGGGGGTGGACCGTGGAGCATCGAAGAACACGTCGACGGGGCGCGACCCCTCGAGCCGCGGCTCGTCGGTGGGGATGAGGGCTCCGATACCGCGGCCGAGGCCGGCTCTCTTCTTAGTGGCCACGCTGCGACGCTCCTCTTTCTGCGATTTCGGCGGCCGCCTCGAGGTACGAGATCGAGCCGGGGGAACTGGGGTCGAAGCTGATCACGGTCTGCCCGTAGCTCGGAGCTTCGGAGATGCGCACCGAACGCGGGATCACCGCCTGGAGCGTCTGCTCGGGGAAGTGCTCGCGAACATCCTCGGCGACCTGGAAGGCAAGGCGGGTGCGGCCGTCGTACATGGTGAGCAGGATCGTCGAGACCGCAAGGGCGGGGTTCAGATGCCGTTCGATGAGACTGATGTTGTTGAGCAATTGGCTGAGGCCCTCAAGAGCGTAGTACTCGCACTGGATCGGGATGAGCACCTCACGCGCCGCCACGAATGCATTGATGGTGAGCAGGCCGAGTGACGGCGGGCAGTCGATGAAGACATAGTGGAATGGTTCGCCCTCGCGCTCTTTGGCTGCAAGGAAGCGATCGAGGGCACCTCTGAGCCGCTGCTCGCGGGCGACCATAGGAACGAGCTCGATTTCGGCGCCCGCCAGGTGGATGGTGGCAGGAAGACAGAACAAGCGCTCGTTCTCGGGGCTGGCCTGCACGACATCGGCGATATCCTCGTCTCGGATGAGAACGTCGTACACGCTCGGGAGCTCACCTCGATGGTCGACTCCGAGAGCGGTCGAGGCATTGCCTTGTGGATCGAGATCGATCACCAACACGCGTGCGCCCTCTCGCGCGAGTGCGGCCGCGAGATTCACCGTGGTCGTGGTCTTGCCGACTCCGCCCTTCTGATTCGCGACTGTCAGCACACGCGAAGAGTGGGGGAGGGGAAACTCGCGAGTCGCCAGGCGTCGCCGGCGCTGCGAGAGATCTGCCAGTTCCCGAGCCAGTGGAGTCGTCGCATCGAAAGCGGTGGAATCACTGGTGGTCATTCACTTCATCCTGTCGATATGTTTCACGTGAAACATCGTGGCTTCACCGTACCTCGCGGCGAGAAGGGCAGACTTCGATGCTACCCAACAACACGGTGCGGTTCCGCGTGTCGCGGGAGATCTCGAACCTGCCCGCAGACTTTCGGTTGATCAGGCCGGCAGCGATGCCCGAATCACCCTCGTGATCTCCACGCCATGCTCGGCACCGAGCTCGAGAACCTCGACACCCGTGAGTTTGAACCGACGGATCGCCTTCTCCGCGGAGTCGATCTCGCGCGCGGCGCCGGCACCCTTCATGAGCACCATCTCGCCCCCTGGCTTCAGCAAAGGGGCACAGAGCGGGACGAGTTTGGCGAATGCGCTCACAGCGCGCGCTGTCACCTGGTCGAGCTGAGCCTCGCCGCGGTACTCCTCGGCCCGAGCGCGCACGACCCTCACATTCTCGAGGCCAAGATTCTCGCGCTGTTTTTCCAACCATGCGACTCGCCGTTCCATCGGCTCAATGAGAACGAAGTCGACATCCGGCCGAGCAACGGCCAGCACTATTCCAGGCAGGCCGGCACCGCTCCCGATGTCTCCAACGACACCCGGGCGCAAGAGGGGAGCGACGAGAGCGCAATTCACGATGTGACGTGTCCAGATGCGGGGGAGTTCGAGTGGTCCGATGAGCCCGAGCTCCTCACCGCGCGTGATCAGGTCGTCGGTGTACCGACGCGCAAGGTCGAGCCGATCACCGAAGAGTTCCCGTGCGAGCGTGGGCTCCTGCTCTGCGCTCGTGATGCCGTCAGACTCGGTGCCCATCCCTGGTCACACTCACTCTCATGCCAGCGATGTTTCACGTGAAACATTGCGATTGCGTTCGCCCAGCGACGGGGCTCTTCCAGAACTGCCATTCTATCTTCGCGGACACGTTCGTTCGTCGGGCCCGAGGCGCTCATGTTTCACGTGAAACATCGTCCTGGCAAGCCGTGGTCGACTAATGGCTATGTTTCACGTGAAACATTGAGGGGCCGTCGGCACGCACGCGCTGCCATCGCTCAGAGCTTCACGTGGAACATAGTCCCGTCCCACGATGCCCCTGAATCTCCCAACGGTGGCCAGAGCCGAACGAACTGAACGAACCACGTCCATTGAGCACATAGTCCGTGCTCTTCGTGATCCAATGCGACGGACTCCACCGAATGTGGGGGCCGTACCAAGCGGGCTTCTGATTGACCACGGGGGTCACGCATGTGTGATGCGCCCGTACAGCCGACGCGACGCGTCGAGGGCCGAGAGCCGGAAGACCGTGAGCGGTCTCGACGTGGAGACGGCGCGCGGCGGTTGGCGCCACAGTGTGGCGCACGCAGAATGCAATCGTCCCCAACCCATTGCGACAAGCTGGCTGGCTCCGCCGTCTTCGAGCAGGAAGTGTCGCATGCCCATACCCACGGCGATCGATCTAGGCAGGCTTCGTTGCAGGGCGTGACGTGAAGTTCGACGAACATCAAGTCACGACGCCCCGATTTTGGCTGAGCGAACTGCAGTTCCGAGACCATCTTGCATGCTCTTTACTTCGAGATCGAGCCCGCCGGTTCTGATGAGGCCGCGTCTCCGGAGGCTTCTGCGCGCGGGGCGGGTGGGTCCATCCTTGCGGACCAGTGAGCCGGAGCCGTGACGATCGGCGACGCCAAGGTGTGCTCGGGTGGCTTCGAACGCGCGGGATACCGCGATTGGACGCCGGGCGCCTCCGCCGCGAGGGGTAAGACGGCACTCCCATGGACCAAGACCCAGATGGCCATATCCCGTATCCCATGGGTTGAGGGGGCGGATCGTGACAGGTCGATGACGGTACGAGGGCCGGAGAGCGCGGACGTAGAGATCTACTCCACGGTACTAGTCGCGAGGTAGTAGCGAAGACGCTGACGCTAGGGGCGGATAGAGCGCCGGTGAAAGTGAGCTCGCGCGACGGTGACCACATCAGTAGCCCTAATTCGCACTGAAGAGAAACTGCCTCCGCGTGGCCCCGATCGGGCCATAACCGGGCATTCCACCCGCTCTGCCCGCAGGGAGGAGGCCGCTGACACTAAGCGTCGACGGAGACTGCGGGCTCATAGGCGCCGAGGGATATGTGTCGAGAGTCGGGGTAGTCGGACGGCGTACTGACTGCGGTGCTACGAAGCACGACCGCCGGCGTGGGACCGGCTGACGCAGAGCGAACCGAGCGGACGCATGGGCGCCCACCAGATTGCGTCCGTGACGGTCGTTCACCACCGCGCACAGCGAAGAATCTGGTCTGCTCTCAGACCATGCACCGGCGGCGGCGCATCGAGTTGTCACAAAGGGCCGCATCCGGCGCCTTGAGTAGACACATTGCGACCGGTCGAAGAGTAACAGTGGCACTCGGGAGGAAACATCACCCCGAGCGTCTAAAGCCCTGAGCGGGCCGCGACCGAAAGTCTCGACGGGTTCCATGGTCGAGAAGCGCGAGCACCGGCGTGCGACGAGCGATCGCAGCCAGAGGTCGTGCAGTTCCGGGGGACGGGAACAGCACTGGCATTGCTCGAGGCTGCCATGCCCAGCCGCTGGGCTTTCTTAGTGGCCGCGAACCCGCCCTCTCGAAGGAGTGAAAGGGGCGAGGGTGACGCGGCAACAATGTGACAGGTCGAGGGCAAGCACATTGCACGACAGTGACGATCTCTCACCAGAACTACTTCGGTGTAATTCGGACGCAAAGGAAAGGGGCCGGGGCGCCGGAGGCGCTCACCGGCCCCTGGGGGTGGTGCGGGGGAGTGCGGGTCAGGCGCGCCGGATCACCGTGTGGCGGTCGCGACCCTCGCCCTCCGACTCGGAGGTGAACCCGCGGTCGGCGACGATGTCGTGAACGAGCTTGCGCTCGTACGACGACATCGGCTCGAGAGCCGCGGCCGACGCACCCGCCTCGATCTCGGCAATGGCCGAGGTCACGAGCTTTTCGAGTTCACGCTGTCGCTGCTCGCGACTTCCGCCCACGTCGAGGATGAGGCGGGAGAAGTCGCCGGTCTTCGTCTGCACGGCGAGGCGGGTGAGCTCCTGCAGCGCCGAGACGGTGTCGGGTCGCGACAGGAGTCGCAGGTTGCTGTCGCCCGAGGCGTTCACCGAGATGTAGGCACGGCCGTCGGCCACCGAGATGTCGATGTCGCCGTCGAGGTCGCAGATGTCGAGCAGCTCCTCGATGTAGTCGGCTGCGACATCGCCCTCGTCGACGGTCTCGGTCGTCTCACCCGCGGCAGCCGGAGTGGCCTCGGGGTCGATGGTGGTCTCGGTCACGTCGCTCATTTCTTGCCGCCTTGCTTCTTTGCACGGTTCTTACTCACCGGCTGCTGTCGTTGGGTGGGCTTCGGGGGTTCGGGTGCCGTCTCGATCTCGCCGGCAGCGCCCTTCTTCGGCTCCAGCTTCCCGCGTCGAGCCAGTCGCTCTTCACGAGCCTTTGCCGCCTCGCTGCCGGGGGTGGGCATGTTGCGGATCACCAGGAACTGCTGGCCCATGGTCCAGAAGTTCGAGGTCAGCCAGTAGAACATGACACCGAGCGGGAAGGCCACACCCGAGAACACGAACACGAGCGGAAGGATGTACAGCAGGATGCGCTGCTGCCGGTACATCGGGCTCTCCTTGGCCTCAGGAGACTGGTTCTTGGCCATGATCTGCAGCTGCGTGTAGAACTGCGACGCCGTCATCAGCACCACCATGAGACCCGCGATGAGCATGACCTGCCACGGTCCGCCGGCGTTCCAGGCGCCGATGAAGGTGTCGTGGAGCGGAGCGACCCCGAACAGCGTCGCGTCACCGAACTGCTTGCCGAGCCCGGCGTCGAGCGGGCCGACACCGGCCTGGCCCTTCTGCGCGTTGTTGAGCACCGAGAAGAGACTGAAGAAGATCGGCATCTGCAGCAACAGCGGCAGACACGAAGCGAGCGGGTTGGTGCCCGTCTTGCGGTAGAGCTCCATCGTCTCGCGCGACATCGCCTCACGCGAGAACTGGTCCTTCTTGCCCTTGTACTTGTCCTGGATCTTCTTCAGCTGGGGCGCGACCTCGAGCATCTTGCGCTGGCTCTTGATCTGGCGCACGAAGATGGGGATGAGGGCCGCACGGACGACGATCACCAGACCGACGATCGAGAGCACCCAGGTGAGACCGGCTGCCGGGTCGAGCCCGATCGCCGTCCACACCCAGTGCCACGCCACGAGGATCAGCTCCACCACCCACTTGATGGGCCAGAGGATGGTATCGATGAACGGGATTTCCATGGGTCGGGTCAGCCCTTTCCGTGGCTAGCTGGTACGACGAAACCGAACGGCGTGAGCCGATATCTCAGGCGGCGAAGCGGCGGCACGTCGTCGACGCCACCCTTCGCCCAGGGGTGACAGCGCGCGATGCGATAGACGCCGAGTGCTGACCCCACCACGAGTCCGCGCTGCTGGATCGCCTGCAAGGTATAAGAGGAGCACGACGGGTAGTAGCGGCACACGTCGCCGTACAGTGGGGAGATCACGGCGCGATACCCACGCAACACCAGAACGGCGAGATTGCGGGGGAGCAGCAGCAGCGCGGTCAACACCGACGTCATGCGAGCACGGATCCTTTGGTGAGAGAACGCGACAGTTCTTCGAACAGTACCCGGTAAGGCTGTGACGCGGCTCCGGGAAGCGCCCGCACGACCACGTCGACACCTGGTCGCACGTGGGGGAGGAGTTCGTAGCAGGCCGCTTTCATGCGGCGCCGAACCCGGTTGCGCACCACGGCCACGCCGACCGTCTTGGCCACGATGAACCCGAAACGCGCATCCGACGACGAATCGGATGCGCGAATGTAGGTCACGGTGTTGGGCCCCACGTGCTTCGAACCACGTCGAACGGTGGAGCGGTAGTCGCTGCCGTGAGTGATGCGATTGGCTGAGGCCAACACCGCCGGGCGACGGAGAACTCAGGCGGAGAGCTCGGTGCGGCCCTTGCGGCGGCGAGCCGACAGGATCGCACGGCCCGCACGGGTGCGCATGCGCAGACGGAAGCCGTGCACCTTGGCGCGGCGGCGGTTGTTCGGCTGGAAGGTTCGCTTGCTCATCTTGATCTCCGTGATCGGCCGGCGTTCGAATGGTTCGCCGCCGTGAAGTGGTCGCGTCGTGACGACGTGGGGGTGTGTGGACAGAGGTCCACGAGTCAACTGATTAAACCTACGGCCTGAATCGCCGTGGGTCAAACGGGACGCCGCAAAGAATCAATTATCCACACCCTGTGGATAGAAGCTGTGTAGGACACGCGGCCTGTCAATACAACGAACTTGCCCTGCGGCATGGCAGTCACTAGCGTAGCTTCCTACAGTTATTCACAGCCGGCGGGGGCGCGACATCGGCAGCAGTCGAACGAACGGTTCGGCACGCAATTGAAGGTTCGACAGGAGTTTCCTTGGCTGACGGTGCCGGTTCGACAGAAGACAACTGGCGCTCGGTGCTCGACGTGCTGGCGCACGACGAGCGCATCACCCCTCAGCTGAAGGGTTTTCTCGGCCTCGTGGTTCCGAAAGGCATCCTCGGCGGGTCGTTCTACCTCGAAGTCCCCAACGACTTCACGCGCGACATGCTCGAGCAGCGCGTGCGCCCCTCTCTTCTCACCGCGCTCGGAACCCTCGACAGCCGCCTGGCCGTCTCCAACTTCTCGGTGGTCGTGAACCCCGACGTCGACGGCTTCGAGACCGTCACGGTCACCGACCCGGCACCCGAGGCGAGCTTCACCGACTCCATCGTGCAGAGCACACCCGCCGTGCAGGAGACCGTCGGGCCGCTCCGCAACAACGACACCCGGCTGAACCCCAAGTACAGCTTCGACAACTTCGTCATCGGCGGGTCGAATCGCTTCGCCCACGCCGCGGCCGTCGCTGTCGCCGAAGCTCCCGCCAAGGCCTACAACCCCCTCTTCATCTACGGCGATTCCGGCCTCGGCAAGACCCACCTCCTCCATGCCATCGGTCACTACGCGATCTCGCTCTATCCCGGCGTCCGAGTGCGCTATGTGAGCTCGGAGGAGTTCACCAACGACTTCATCAACTCGATCGCCAACAACCGGGGCGCCGCGTTCCACAGCCGCTACCGCGACATCGACCTGCTCCTCATCGACGACATCCAGTTCCTGCAGGGCAAGGCCGAGACGCAAGAAGCGTTCTTCCACACCTTCAACACCCTGCACGATCACAACAAGCAGGTCGTCATCACCTCCGACCTGCCGCCGAAGCACCTCACCGGCTTCGAAGACCGGATGCGCACCCGCTTCGAGTGGGGACTGATCACCGACGTGCAGACCCCCGACCTCGAGACCCGCATCGCCATCCTGCGCAAGAAGGCACAGAGTGAGCGGCTCAGGGTGCCCGACGACATCCTCGAGTTCATGGCCTCGAAGGTCTCGTCGAACGTGCGGGAGCTCGAGGGCACCCTCATCAGGGTCACCGCGTTCGCGAGCCTCAACCGCACCCCGGTCGACATGCAGCTCGTGCAGACGGTGCTGAAAGATCTCATCACGCTCGACGACGACAACGTCATCGCACCCGTCGACATCATCAACCACACCGCCGAGTACTTCAGGCTCTCGGTCGACGACCTCTATGGCTCGTCGCGCTCGCAGGCGATCGCGACGGCGCGCCAGATCGCCATGTACCTGTGCCGTGAGATGACGAGCCTGTCGCTGCCGAAGATCGGGCAGCTGTTCGGCGGCCGCGACCACACCACGGTGATGTACGCCAACAACAAGATCGGCAAGCTGATGACCGAGAAGCGGTCGATCTACAACCAGGTCACCGAGATCTCGAACCGCATCAAGCACAACCAGCGCTACAAAGGCGCCTGAGCGACTCCTGACACGGTTGTCCACAGATTGTGAAAAGAATGTGGATAAACCGGCTCGAGATGTTGATCATTCGGGCCGGGATGTGGATTCGTTCATCGAG